>CAWAQQ010000006.1:0-130866 GCA_963784265.1 uncultured Actinomycetota bacterium | reverse complement strand
CACCTCGCGGCCCGCCTTCTCCGCGGCGCGCATCAGGGATCCGCCGATCAACCCGGCGCCGATCACGCACACCGCCCGCTCCGACACGGCCGAAACACTAGCCTCGTGCGCGGTTATCGCTGCCCTGGCCGTCATTTCCGCGCACAGGAGGCCACCCGCAGCACGCCGCGTTCCTCCAGCCGCACCCCGACGACCTGCACCCCCACCGGCAGCTCGCCCTCGGCGACCGGGCCGGGCACCGACACCGCGGGCCAGCCGACGAGGTTGAACGGCAGGGTGAGCGACAGCAGGGACCTCCGGACCGGAACGCTCGCCCCGCCCACCTCGACCGTCGCCGCGCCGATCGGCGTCGCACGCAGCGGCGTGGTGGGCAGCACCAGCGCGTCGACGTCGGCGACGGCGGCCCGGAGCGCGGGCGTCAGCCTGCGGCGGGTGCGCAGCGCGTCGACGTACTCGCGCGCCGGCTGCTCGGCGACGGCCTGCAGCCGTTCCCGCGTCGCTTGCTGGTAGTCCTCGGGCCGCTCGGCGAACCACGACGCGTGCGTGGCGAAGGCCTCGGCGCCGACGATCGGGTAGTAGGTGGCCGCCAGCTCGTCGATCATCGGCGTCCGCACCTCGACGACCGAGGCGCCCGCCGCCCGCAGCCGCTCCACCGCCTCGCCGACGACGGCGGCGACCACCGGGTCGGCCGCCCGCCAGTACTCGTCGACGGGGACCCCGATCCGGACACCGGCGACACCGGGTGCCTCGATCCCGCCGCCGGTGCCGTCCGTGCGGCTCAGCACGTCCCAGGCCACGGACGCCCCGTGCACGTCGGCCGTGAGCAGCCCGATGTGGTCGCACGTCTCCGACAGCGGGAACGCGCCCTCGGTGCTCAGCCTGCCCAGCGTCGGCTTGAGCCCGACCACGCCGCACAGCGACGCCGGGGTGCGTGCGCTGCAGCCGGTGTCGGTGCCGAGGGCCAGTGCGAGGTGGCCTGCGGCGACCGCGGCGGCCGAGCCGGACGACGAGCCGCCGGTGATCCGGCTCGGGTCGTGCGGGTTGCGGGCCGGACCGGTGGCGGCGACGTCGCCGGTGGGGCCGTAGGCGAACTCGTGGGTGTGCAGCTTCGCGACGACGACGGCCCCCGCCTCGCGCAGCCGGGCCACCACCGGTGCGTCGAGCCGGGCGGGCGGTGCGTCGTCCAGGACGTTCGACCCGGCCCGCGTGGGCAGCCCGGCGACGTCGATCAGGTCCTTGATCCCGACGGCGACGCCGTGCAGCGGCCCGCGCCACCGCCCGCGCGGCCAGCTCCTCGGTGCGCTCCGCGGCTGCGCGCAGGGCGCCGTCGGCGTCCAGCGTGACCACGGCGTTGTGCTCGTCGGCCCGCAACCGCTCCAGCACGTCCGTGACGTGCTCGGTGGGGGAGAGCTCGCCCGAGCGCACTGCCATCCCGAGCTCGCGCAGCGTCGGCATCACGACGCCGACGAGCGCGCGGCACGGTCACGTGCCCGCCAGCGCGAGCCCGGCGTATACGGCGACGCCTGCGGCCATCGCGCTCTCGTCGAACACGACGCGGTTGGAGTGGTTCGGGGGTGCGCCCGCGGGATCCAGGTGCGGGGGGCAGCCGCCGAGGAACGCGAGCGCGCCGGGGACCCGCTGCAGCACGTAGGAGAAGTCCTCGGCGCCCATGATCGGCGTGGGCATCGTGGCCACCCGGTCGTCGCCGAGGACCGCGGCGCCCAGCGCCTCCACCCGCCGGGCCGCGTCGTCGTCGTTCACCGTCACGGGGTAGCCCGGTTCGATCACGACCTCCGCCGTGCACCCGTGGGCGAGCGCGATGTGGTGGCACACCCGGCGGACCTCGTCGTGCAGCACCGCGCGCACGGTCTCGGACATCGTCCGCAGCGTGCCCTCCATCGTCGCCGCCTCCGGGATGACGTTGTACGTGGTGCCCGCGGTGATCCGCGCGATCGACAGCACGGCGGGCTGGTGGGCGTCCACGCGTCTCGTGACGGCGGTCTGCAGCCCGCCGACCATCGCGGCGGCGGCCGGGATCGGGTCCAGGGCGTCGTGCGGTGCCGAGGCGTGCCCGCCCCGGCCCGTGACGGTCACGGTGAGCATGTCGGCCGCCGCCATCAGCGGGCCGGGACGGGTGTGCAGCTCGCCGGCCGGGAGGGTGGCGCTGATGTGCAGCGCGTACGCGACGTCGGGGGTGCCGGCCGGGCCCGTGCGGTCGAGCAGGCCCTCGTCGATCATGTGCCGGGCGCCGTGGTGGCCCTCCTCACCGGGCTGGAACATGAACAGCACCCGCCCCGCCAGCTGATCACGCCTGCCCGCCAGCACCCGCGCCGCCGAGGCCAGCATCGCGACGTGGGTGTCGTGCCCGCATGCGTGCATCCGGCCTTCGACCGTCGAGGCGAACGGCAGGTCGGTGTCCTCCTGCATGGGCAGCGCGTCCATGTCGCCGCGCAGCAGGACGGTCGGCCCCGGGCGCCCGCCGTCGAGCACCGCGACGACCGAGCTGACGCCCATGCCGCGGTGCAGGTCCAGCGGCAGGTCCGAGAGCGCGGCGACGACGGCGTCACGGGTGTGCGGCAGCTCCAGGCCGAGCTCGGGGTGGCGGTGCAGCGCGCGGCGCAGCGCGACCGTGCGCGGTTGCATGCGACGCGCCTGCATGGTGAGGCCGGCGAGCTCTGGATCGGCCGGAGGCATGCTCTCGATCCTGGCACCTCGAGAAGGTGACGTGTGGGCCAACTTCGGGCTGTGGCTTGGACCACAGTCGGCACGGGGCTTACCGTAGTCTCATGGCGGTGCAGAGCGTCCAAGCGCCCGCGGACGTGCGGGAACAGGCCCTGCCCGGGTATGCCGTCGCGGCGATCCGGGAGGACGGGCGTTGGCGCTGCACCCGCCTCGATCCGGACGCGCTGGTCGACCTCGACACCGCCATCACCGAGTTGCGGGAGCTGCGCTCCACCGGTGCCGTGCTCGGCCTGCTCGACGTCGACGACGAGTTCTTCGTGCTGCTTCGCCCCACCCCCGGCGGGGTCTCCCTCATGGTGTCCGACGCCGTCGCGGCTCTCGACTACGACGTGGCCGCCGACGTCCTGGACCTCCTGCGCGTCGAGCTCCCGCCCGACGACAACGACGACGCCGACCCGTGGCCCGAGGGCGATCTCGGGATCCTCGCCGATCTCGGGCTGCCCGCCGACGAGCTCGAGGTGCTGGCGGGCGAGGTCGAGCTCTACCCGGACGAGCAGCTCGCCGCGATCGGACGGCGCTGCGGTTTCGCCGAGGCGCTCGCCGAGGTCGTCGACGCGCGGTGACGTCCGATGCCTCCGCCTCCGACGAGGGGCTGGTGCGGCGCGCGCTGAAGATCGCCGCGTTCGCGCCGCGCACGGGCGACGTCCCGATCGGCGCCGTCGTGTTCGACGCCGACGGCCGCGAGCTGGCGGCCGCGTGCAACTCCCGCGAGGCGCTCGGCGACCCCACCGCGCACGCCGAGGTGCTCGCGTTGCGCGCCGCGGCGGCGGTGCGGGGGGAATGGCGCCTGGAGGGCGTGACGCTCGCGGTCACCGTGGAGCCGTGCACGATGTGCGCGGGCGCGATCGTGCTGGCCCGGGTGGCGAGGGTCGTCTTCGGGGCGTGGGAACCGCGCACCGGTGCCGCCGGCTCGCTGTGGGACGTGCTCCGCGACCGCAGGCTCAACCACCGCCCTGAGGTCGTCGGTGGCGTGCTGGCAGGCGAGTGCGCAGCCCTGCTGGAGTCGTTCTTCGAGGAGCGGCGCTGACTGGACCTCGAGTGTCCAGGCCGACCTCGCGGGCGGCGGCGAGCTGCCGGCGGTCGTAGGACAGCATCACGTCGGCGTCGACGCGCAATGCTGCGGCCACGTGGAGCGCGTCGAGACTGCGCAGATGTCGGCCGGGCAGGTCGGCGTCTCAGTGCGGTGCGGGATCCGCCTGCTCGGGGGGTGCGGCCGTCGGCGCTCCCGGCCGGGGCCCGGGATCGGGAGCCCGTCGCCGCAGCACCCAGCTCGCCGTCGCCGGCAGCACGAGCACCGTGATGATCGCGGCGGTGACCAGTGCCGACGCCGTCGCGGGCCGCAGGCCGCCCCTGGCCAGCCCGATCTGCACGGCGGCCACCACGAACGTGAGCTTCGTCGACATCAGCAGTGCGGACGCCACCGCCTCGCGGCCCGTGACGAGCCGCACGAAGAGCAGGGTCGGCAGGGCGCGCGTCAGGAGCATCGCGCCCAGCAGCAGCGGCACCAGCAGCAGGCCCGCGTCGCGCAGCGCGGCGACGTCGAAGCGCAGCCCGGCGGTGACGAAGAACATCGGCGCCAGCAGGCCGAAGCCGACCACCTCGAGCTTCCCGCGGGTCTCCCCGGTCCCGGCCACCCGGTCGCTGGCGGCCGACACCGCCAACCCCGCGAGGAACGCGCCGAGGATCGCCTCCGGGCCGAACAGCTGCGCGAGTGCCGCGAAGCCGACCATCACCGAGAACGACATCCGGACCGCGATCTGGCTCGCCCCGCCGAGCCGCCGCCGCACGGCCGTCCGCAGCACGCCGATCGAGCTGACCGCGAGTACCAGCACCGCGAGGACGACGCCGACCACCGTGAACAGCGCCAGGCCCCAGAGCTGGGCCGACACCGTCCCGCCCGCATCGACGAACAGCACCGAGATGAGCGCCACCGACGCGACGTCGCCCAGGAGCGCGCCGATGAGCGTCAGCTGACCGACCGGCGTGCCCAGCAACCCGCGGTCCTTGAGCACCACCACCACGATCCCGATCGAGGTGGTGAGCAGCGCCGCCACGACGATCCCGACGTCGGCGACGAGGTCGGCCGCGAACAGCGCAGCCCCCAGCCCGACGGCGACCGCGCAGGACAGCGCGAACGACGCCAGCCCGAGCAGCAGGGTTCGGCCGCGCAGCAGGTCCAGCCTGATCTCGAGGCCGGCGACGAACAGCAGGTAGGCGAGCCCGAGCTCGGCGAGCAGCTCCACCGCGCCGTCGATCTCGACCCACCCCAGCCCCGAGCCGCCGACGGCGACCCCGAGCAGGATCATCGCCACCGCGTCGGGGATGGGGAGACGCAGCAGGTCCATCAGCAGGGGCGCGCCCACCGCGATCAGGGTCAGGCCGAGCAGGTTGACGTAGTCGATCTCCATGGGCGTAGCTCCGTCATCGGTCGGCACCCGTCGCGGCATCGTCCCCCGTGCACGCGCTCCGGCCTATGGGCGGGCGCCAGGCCGCCGCCCGACCCTCGTCCCTGCGGCGGGAGTCGCGCGTGTCCCGTTGGTAGGCTCGTCGGCGGTAGCGTGTCCGAGCGGCCGAAGGAGCACGCCTCGAAAGCGTGTGAGGGTTCACGCCCTCCGTGGGTTCAAATCCCACCGCTACCGCCACTGAACAGGGCAAACGCCGGGAAGGTCCCACGGGACCGCCCCGGCGTTTCGCTCGTGGTCTCGAGTTCAGGTCGCAGTTCAGGTAGGCGGTCTCGGCCTGGTTGCCCGCCAGCTCGATGGCCCTGCCGTACGCCGACGCGATTGCTGGCTGCAGCCCAGCCGGCGCAGCAGGTCGGCGCGGGTCGCATGGTAGGCGTG
The DNA here is from genome assembly GCA_963784265.1 of uncultured Actinomycetota bacterium. Taxonomy (GTDB): domain Bacteria; phylum Actinomycetota; class Actinomycetes; order Mycobacteriales; family Pseudonocardiaceae; genus Pseudonocardia. Next base: position 125,284 of record CAWAQQ010000006.1, on the reverse strand, counting down.
ATAGCCGGCCAGCTTGTCCTCGAGACGGTCGACGGCCGCCAGCGCCACCTCGGGGCCGTCGAGCTCGGCGACCGCGATGGCCCGGGAGGGCGATGATCGGCGAGGTGGTCGAGGTCGGACGAGCTGGTCGTAGAGGGCGACGACCTGCGACCAGTCGGTGTCGCGTGTGCCGTGGGCGGAGGTGTGGACGGCGTTGATCGCTGCGAGGATCTGGTAGCGACCCGGAGCCACCCCGGCGGCCAGGCGCTCGCGCACCAGCCGACGACCCTCGGCGATCAGCGGCCGTGTCCCAGGCCCCACGGTCCTGCCGCCGAGGGCGACCAGTTCGCCGCTCCGCCGAAACGCGGGCGTGCGGCGGGCCTCGGTGCATGGAGCACTCAGCGCCAGCAGCCCGGCCACCGTCACCGTCCTCCGGCATGAGGGCACGGATCAGGCGAGTGAGCCGGATCGCCTCGGCGGTCAGGTCGTGGCGAACGGGGTCGGTGTCCGGGCCGGTCGCCAGGTAGCCCTGGCGTTGAAGACGAGGTACAGGACGGCGAGTACGCCGGAGACGCGTGCAGGGAGATCCTCCGCGGACGGCACCCGATAAGGAGATGCGAGCCGCCGTGACTTGGCCTTCGCGCGGGTGATCTGCTGCCCCACGTGGCCTCCTGCACCAGGAAGGCGACGGCGATCTCGGGCATGGTCAGGCCGACGGCGCAGGTCAGCGCCACCCGGGTCTGCATCGCAGCGTCCGACGGCGGCAGCAGGTGGAAGCGGTGCGGCTGCGCCGCGATGAGCGCCGCCCGCTCCTCGTTGGGAAACGCGAAACCCATCTCCGTCTCGTCGAGCGAGAACGCGACGTAGACGATCTGCTTGAGCGGAACTTCAGCCAGCCCCGGACGTAGACCTGGTACGAGCGCTCCAGGCTCGAGCCCAGCCACCGCACGTCCTCGGCCGTGGCCACGTCAGAACCAGGCGGCCGGGACGACGCAGAACCGGACGAGCGCGGGGTGACGCACGGCACACGATAAGCGCGGCCGCTTGACGCCAGCACGATCATTCGGTTGCGCACCTCCATGCTGCTCTCCGTGAAGAAGGATCACCGTCGGCCAGCCATGGCCAGTCTCATTTCACCTCCGTCCGGGGGGCGCCGTCGACGTCCGACAAGGGCGTGACGGTGCAGGTGGAATCGCTGGCGGCGGCGACCCGAATGGCCGTCGGCGGACTCGAGAGCGTGTGAGGTTCACGCACTCAGTGGGTTCACATCCCACCGCTACCGCCATTGACCAGGCCAACGCCGGGACGGCCCCCCACGGGACCGCCCGGCGTTCGCTCGTCGGCTCAGTCCGGCGCGGGCCCACTACTGGCCGCCAGGTGTTCCGCCGCCGCGGCGCGCAGCATCGTGGCCTCGGACTGCAGGGCGAAGAAGGTGGCGCCCATGGCTCGGAACCGGTGCACGTGCGCCGGGGACGCGCAGTAGATGCCCACCGGCAGGCCACGCTCCCGGCACGGGGCGATGATCGAGCGCACCACCGCGTCGTAGGCCGCGTCGCCGTGCTGTGCCGAGATGGGCATGCCGGACGCGAGCGCCAGGTCGGACGGGCCGATGAAGATCGCGTCGACGCCGTCGACCCCGACGATCTCCGGAACGGCCCGCACCCCCGCCTCCGTCTCCACCATGACCACGCACAGCGGGTCGGGGCGCTCGGCGCCCCAACCGGTGCGGGTCGGCCCGTAGCTGCGGACGCCGCGCGGCGGGTAGTGGCACGCGGCGGCCGCCTGGCGCGCCTCCTCCGGGGAGTCGACGAGCGGGCACGATGACGCCCGCGGCACCCCGGTCGAGCGCGCGGCCGATCGCGGCAGGTTCGTTGCGCGGCACCCGCACGAGCGGGACCGCCCCCGCCGCGTCGAGCGCCTGGAGCATCGGGAGCAGCGCGTCGTCGCCGATCAGGCCGTGCTGCTGGTCGACGCAGACGAACCCGAAGCCGACCGATCCCATGAGCTCGGCCGTCGCCGAGCCGGGCAGCTGGAGCCAGGCGCCCACGATGTCGTCGGCCAGCCGGAGTGCGGGTTCGGTCGTCATCCCGCGCACTCTGCCACCGGTTCGACCGATGATCGAACCGGACCGCGGCTCCGGCGCGGCTGAGAACGGCAAGGAGCCCGCGCGATGCTGTTCTGGGGCGCGGGGAACGGCAAGGAGCCGGCGCGATGCTGTTCTGGCGGGCGGGGTCACGGCGGGGGGAGGAGGGCGTGGGCGAGGGTGTCGGTGACCCAGTCGCGGTACTCGTCGGGTGTCCAGCCCGCGGCCGGTCACGAGGCTGTCGTAGTTGGCCTGCGCGCACACGGTCCAGAGGATGTCCGCGGCGCGGTGGGCGTCCATCCCGGGGCGCAGCTCCCCGAGGTCGGCGAGCAGGGCCGCGAACCGGCGCATCCCGTCGAGTCGCTGCGCGGCGTGCCGCTCGCGCAGCTCCACGAGGGTCGCGTCCGAGGTGGCGGCCTCGTCGAGCACCCGCAGCAACGGCCCGACCCGCCCCCACAGGCCGGGCTGGGTGTCGGCGTAGGCCTGCAGCCTGCGGTGCGGGTCCGTCGCCTCGATGACGCGGCGGATCCCGGGGCGCTGGTCGACGGGCACCTCGGCCCGGTCGGCGCCACCGGCCAGCGCGGCCTGTACGGCGGCGGCGAGCAGGCCGGCCTTGCCCGGGGCCGAGCGGTAGACCGTCTCCACGGCGACCCCGGCCTCGGCGGCGATCCGCGGGATCGTCGCACCGGCGTAGCCGCGCTGCAGGAAGACCCGCGCGGCGGCCTCGATGACCGTCGCCCTGGTGCGGGCGGCCTGCTCGCGGCGCCGTGTCGCGTCGTAGCGGCGGCGGGGTCTTGCGTTCTCCGACATTGACGGGAATGATACTGGCATCAATATACGAGGGCGAGGGGAACCGCCATGACCAGCACCGACAACATGACCGCCACCGACAACCGGGCGAACGCCCGGCGCGTGCTGGAGGAGATCTTCCCGGCAGTCGACGAGGCGGCACTGGCCGACGTCATCGGCGACGACTACGTCAACCACGAGGCTCCCGAGGAGGTGCCGCCCGGTCCCGCGGGCGTCGCGCACGTCATGCGCATGCTCGGGGCCGCGTTCTCCGACCAGCGCTGGACGATGCGCCACGTCCTGGAGGACGGCGACACCGTCGTCCTGCACTGCACGCACAGCGGCCGCCACACCGGGCCGTTCATGGGCATGCCGCCGACGGGGCGGCAGTTCGCCTACGACCAGGTCCACCTCATCCGCATGCGGGACGGCAAGGGCGTCGAGCACTGGGCCGTCCGCGACGACGCCACCCTCATGCGCCAGCTCACCGCGCCGGACCGGTGAGTTCCGCCTCCGGCGACGGTCCAAGCTCCTGACGGCACGGTTCGGACGAGGGAGCGGCTATGACCATCGGCACGGCGCCGACCACCGGGTACGCCCCGGTGAACGGGCTTCAGATGTACTACGAGATCCACGGCACGGGGCGGCCGCTCGTGCTGCTGCACGGCGGCCTGCTCACCGTGGAGCTCTCCTTCGGCGCGCTGATCCCGGCGCTGTCGCAGACCCACCAGGTGATCGCCGCGGAGCTGCAGGGCCACGGCCGCACCGCCGACATCGACCGGGAGCTGACGTTCGCGAACTTCGCCGACGACGTCGCCGGGCTGCTCGACCACCTGCAGATCGGGCAGGCGGACCTGTTCGGCTTCAGCTACGGCGGGCTGACCGCGATGCAGGCGGCGATGAGCCACCCCGACCGGGTGCGCAGGCTCGTCGCCGCGTCGATCCACTTCCGCCCCGACGGCTACCACGCCGACATCCGCGAGGGGCGTGCGGACTCGCCGCGGATGCCCACCGCGGCGGAGTTCGCCTCGATGCAGCAGGAGTACGCGCGGGTGGCGCCGGACCCGGACCACTTCGAGGCCTTCGCGCAGAAGGCGTCGGACATGGTCTCGGCGTTCGAGGGATGGTCGGACGACGAGCTGCGGGCGGTGACGGTCCCGACGCTCGTGCTGGTCGGCGACCGCGACTTCGTCCTCGTCGAGCACGCGGCGGAGATGTTCGCGCTCGTCCCCGGCTCCCAGCTCGCCGTGCTCCCGGACATGACGCACATGGACATGACGCGCCGGCCCGACCTGATCGTCCCGGTGGTCGAGTCCTTCCTTGGCGCGGCCTGACGCCTCGCGGTCCGCCGAGTTCGACACCAGTCCGGTCCAGGACCGTGATCGAACCGGACTGACGTCGAACTCGGCAGGACACCGCTCGACGGCGTCAGGCGGCGACCAGCAGGCCGGTCAGGTACATGACGAGCACGCCGGCGGCGAGGCCGCCGACCACCGGCCCGTCGAGACCCCCGCCGGGAACGTCGCGCCGCAGCAACGGGGCGATCTGGACCACGACCTGGGCGATGGCGCCGACGCCCAGGCCGAGCAGGAACGCGGCCAGCGCGGGGGTGGTGACGGTGGCGCCCAGCGTCGTGCCGAGCATCGCGGGCGCGCCTGCCACCAGGCCCAGGACCAGTAGCCGCCCGGTGCCGACGCGCTGCCCGGTGAGCGGCGCGACGACGGCCACACCCTCGGTCGTGTTGTGCAACGCGAACCCCACGACCAGCGCCGTGCCCAGCGCCAGCTCGCCGACGGCGAACGCCGAACCCACGGCCAGTCCCTCGCCGAGGTTGTGCAGGCCGATGCCCACGGCGATGAGCAGCGCCAGCCGGACCCCGTCGGCACCCCGGTGCGGGATCCGTTCGACGGCCGCCAGCGCCAGGAACGCGAGCGCGGCCCCGAGCACCACCAGTGCGGGCCCGCCGAACGCCCCGCCGGTGGTGGCGGCGACGTCGAACCCGTCGATGGCCGCGTCGACGGCGAGGAAGCCCAGCAACCCGACGGTCACGGCGAGCAGCACCCGCGCTGCGGTGCCGCTCGCGCGGCGCAGGACCGGGAGCACGGCCATCCCCAGCAGCACCGGGACGATCCCGATGAGCGCCCCGAGCAGTGCCATCCGGCCGAGCGACGGGGGGTCGACGGCCGGGGTGGCGACGGCCGCCGGGATGGCGTGCTCGATGACCAGACCGGTGGAGGTGAGCATGGAGACGGTGTAGGGCAGGCCGTCCTGCCACGGGTAGGAGATGCGCAGGGTGGCGGTGTCCAGCCGTCCGATCGGATCGACGCCGCCGGTGACGTCGGCGAAGGCGTCGTTGACGCTGACCTGCGCGACGGTCACCGGATCCGGCCCGGTGTTGCGGACGGTGAGCTCGATGGTGCCGGGCGAGAGCACCGTGCGCTCGACGGCCAGCGTCTCCACCGGCGGTCCGGTGCGGGCGGGCAGCACGGCGGCACCGAACACGGTGAGCAGGGCCAGCCCGGCGGTGACCACGGCGAGGACGCCTGCGACGAGCGCCCAGCTCGGCGCGCGGGTCATGGCTCGGCGCAGCATCTACCGGACCCCGCTCATTCTGTGACCTCGAAGAATCCCATCCAGCCCAGCTCGGCGAACTCCGTCTTGTGGGCGTGGAACATGAAGCGGCCGGGGTGGGGGAACCGCATCTCGCAGATCCCGCGCTGCCCCTGGCCCTGGACGATCGTGTCGGTGAAGTCCACCGGCTCCAGGCGGGTGCCGGTCGGGTAGTAGTCGAAGAAGTTCGCGTGCAGGTGGAAGCTGTTGATCGGGTCGTACTCCAGCGCGTTGACGAGGTAGACCCGCACGAGCTCGTTGCGCCTGACCCTGATCGGCGCGTGCGCGTAGTGGAACGGGATGCCGTTGACCGCGTAGAGCTGGTTGCCGAGGCCGTCGAACGTCGTGTTGTAGCCGTGCTGGACCATCACCATCTCGTCGGCGGGCGGCCGGTCGGTGGGCGGGTCGACGATGAACGTGCCGTACATCCCGCGCGCGATGTGCTCGGCCAGCGGGCCGACGTGGCAGTGGTAGAGGTGCAGGCCGAACGGCTCGGCGTCGAACTCGTAGACGAACGCCTCGCCCGGCGAGATCACCCCGCGGCCGATCATCGGGACCCCGTCCATGTCGGCGGGGTGGATGCCGTGGAAGTGCATCGTGTGCGGGTGCGCGGAGTCGTTGACGAACCGGACGCGTAGCCGGTCGCCCGCGCGGCAGCGCAGCGTGGGCCCCGGGACGCGCCCGTTGAACGTCCACCCCGCGAAGCGGACACCGGGGGCGACCTCGATCTCCTGGTCGCGCGCCACGACCTCCCACTCCCGCAGCACCCGCCCGTCGGCGAGCGTGGAGGTGCGGCCGTAGTCGAAGTCGCGCAGCAGGTCGGTGGGGTTGAAGCCGTTGGCGACGTGGTCGACCTCCTGGCCGGCCCGGAACGTGGCCCCGTCGAAGCCACCGCCGTGGCCCGCACCGTGACCCGCGTGCGGCTCGGCCGACGCCGTCGCCGGCACGGCCGCCAGCAGGGCGCCGACGCCGACCGCGGCGCCCGCGCTGCCGGTGAGGAACCGGCGCCGCGAGGGCGAGCTCACTGCTCCTCCCGGCCGTGCACGAGGCCGGCGAGCGGCTCGCCCAGAGCCTGGCGCCGGTCGCCGATGGACACCCACAGCGGGCCGCCGAACGGCTCCCGCTCCCCGACCTCGACGGTGACCCCGGGCTGCACGCCCAGCTCGGCGAGGTAGCGCAGCGCCGCGCTGTCGCGGTCGTAGATCCGCTCGATCCGGAACCGGACGCCGGCCCCCACCTGGTCCAGGCGCTGTCCCCATGCCTCCACGTGGGCCACGCCGGGGGCGGGGATGGGGTCGCCGTGCGGGTCGAGCGTCGGGTGGCCGAGCAGGTTGTCGATGCGCGCGAGCAGCCCGTCGGACACCGCGTGCTCCAGCACCTCCGCCTCGGCGTGGACCTCGTCCCACGGCACGTCCAGCACCGTGGCCAGGAAGGTCTCCAGCAACCTGTGCCGCCGGACCATCTGGCGTGCGTGCCGCGCGCCGTGGGGGGTGAGGACGGCCAGGTGGTGGTCCCCGGTGCGCTCCACCAGGCCGTGCGACTCCAGCCGCTTCAGCATGATCGAGACGGTGGGCGCGGTGACGGAGAGCTCCTGGGCCAGCACCGACGTGCTCACGGCCGCACCCCGCCCGGCGAGCACGAAGATCGTCTTGAGGGCGTCCTCGACGGCGTCGGTGTGCGTCACCTCGCAGCACGCCGGATGGCGTCGCTCGGTGTCGTGGCGGCCGTTGCCCTCGGACATTAGGTCACTCTAACGCGGGCCCGAACATCCGGCGAACCGATCGGCGAGAGCGACCTTCGCGTCAGTGGTGGTACGCGTGCACGACGGCGTGACCCTTCCCGCGGCTGATCATCCACCGGTTCACCGGGGTGGTCAGCACGAACGCCACGAGCAGCGAGAACGCCAGCGCTCCCCAGAACAGGAAGCTCGTCAGCCCCGCGTCCATGGCGCCGGGCACCCCGACCATGATCGCGTTGTCGACGATCTCCATGACCGCGATGGAGACCGTGTCCGCGGCGAGCGCCACCCTGACGGCCTGCCGGAAGCCGACGCCTGCGCGCAGCACGCCGCGCATCGTGAGCGCGTAGCCGAAGAGGAACGCCAGTGCGATCGACAGCACGACGGTGGCGGTGTTGGACAGCCCGACGGAGGTGCCGATGACCATGCCGAGCACCTCGCCGATCGCGCAGCCCGTGAGGCAGTGCAGCGTGGCGGAGCGGCGGTGGACCACGGGACGGTGGACCACCCGGTTGCTCCGGGGTCGCGGCGAGTCGTCTCGTCCATGGCGGCATCATACCGAAGGGGGGTATATCCTCCTCGTCCGCCGACGGCAGCAGCGCCGGGCCCACCCGCAGGCGGGCCCGGCGCTGCTGCGTCGAGGGCCGGTTCAGGCCGGGGTCAGCGGCGTACGCCGCGCCTGCTGTAGAGGTTGGCGACGAGGACCACGCCGATGGCGGCGACGATGACCTGCACGAGCAGTTCGAGCCAGTCGATGCCGCTCGTCGCGGTGGGGATGCCGAGCGCGCGGGCGAGGAACGTACCGATGAACGCGGCGATGATGCCGACCACGATGGTGAGCCAGATCGGGATGGGCTGGCGGCCGGGTACGACCAGCCGGCCGAGCGCCCCGATGATCGCGCCGATCACGATCGCCGTGATGATTCCCGTGATGGTCACGGTTCCTCCAATGAGCTGGTGGGCCGGACTGAACGACCCGATACCCGGGGAGTTCCCGATCCGGGCCGCTCGACGCCTCCGGGGCGGACAGTCGGCAAATCGTGACCTGATCTTGGGCGCGGTGGACGGCCGGTTGCACGATGCGCGCCACACGGCGGCCACGGTGACCCGTCCCAGCCAGAGATGCCTGACGCGGACGGCGAAACGCCGGGCGTGCCCAGAGGGGCCGCCCGGCGTTCGCGCGTGGTCGGTGGCGGAGGATGCGGGATTCGAACCCGCGAGGGCGTGAACCCAACACGCTTTCCAAGCGTGCGCCATAGGCCACTAGGCGAATCCTCCGCGGAGAAGCATAGCCGGGTCGGCGCGACCGCCCGCGCCCGCACTACACTGGCTGCCGGACCCCGCGCGGCGTCCATCCTGTGAACTCCCCCAGGGCCGGAAGGCAGCAAGGGTCAACGGGCTCTGGCGGGTGCGCGGGGTCCGCTCACGTTCCCGGCCGTATCCCGGCTCGGCCCGGTGGGTAGCCTCGCGCCCGTGGCGCTGGCTCTGTACCGCAAGTACCGTCCGGCACTCTTCGCCGACGTCGTGGGGCAGGAGCACGTCACCGAGCCCCTGAGCACCGCTCTCGCGGCCGGGCGGATCAACCACGCCTACCTGTTCTCGGGCCCGCGCGGCTGCGGCAAGACGTCGTCGGCGCGGATACTGGCGCGGTCCCTGAACTGCGAGCTCGGGCCGACGCCCGAACCGTGCGGCGCGTGCCCCTCCTGCATCGCCCTCGCGCCGGGCGGCCCGGGCAACATCGACGTCAGCGAGCTCGACGCGGCGTCCCACGGCGGCGTGGACGACACCCGCGAGCTGCGGGACCGCGCGTTCTACGCGCCTGCCGAGTCGCGGTACCGGGTGTTCATCGTCGACGAGGCGCACATGATCACCACGCAGGGTTTCAACGCCCTGCTGAAGATCGTCGAGGAGCCGCCCGAGCACCTCGTCTTCGTCTTCGCCACCACGGAGCCGGACAAGGTGCTGCCCACCATCCGGTCGCGCACCCACCACTACCCGTTCCGGCTCATCCCGCCCGGCACGCTGCGCAAGCTGCTGGAGCGGGTGTGCGCCGAGGAGGGTGCTGTCGTCGCGCCCGGCCGTGTACCCCCTGGTCATCCGGGCAGGCGGCGGCTCGGCGCGCGACGCGCTGTCGGTGCTCGACCAGCTGCTCGCAGGCGCCGGACCGGACGGCGTCACCTACGAGCGGGCCGTCGCGCTGCTCGGCGTCACCGACGTCGCGCTCATCGACGACGTGGTCGACGCACTGGCCGCAGGCGACCGGGCGGCGGTGTTCGAGGCGGTCGACCGGCTCGTCGAGGCCGGGCACGACCCCCGCCGGTTCGCGTCCGACCTGCTCCAGCGGCTGCGGGACCTGACGCTCCTGCAGGCGGTGCCGGAGGCGGTCGACCGCGGGCTCGTCGACGCCGCCGAGGACGAGCTGTCCCGCATGGCCGAGCAGGCCGGGAAGCTCGGGCCGGCCACGCTCGCCCGCTACGGCGAGATCGTGCACACGGGGCTCACCGAGATGCGCGGGGCCACCGCGCCCCGGCTGCTGCTGGAGCTGCTGTGCGCGCGGATGCTGCTGCCCGCCGCCTCGGTGTCCGAGCCCGCGATGCTCGAACGGCTGGAGCGGATGGAGCGGCGCGTCGCGATCGCCCCGGCTGCGGGTCCGTCCGACACCACCGCGGCCGGGCCGCACCAGGAGGCGGCGCCGCGCGCCGAGCCCCGCGGCAGGCCGACGCCGCGCCGCAGCGCCGGACCGACGCCCCGGCCGCGGACGGCGGCCGCCGCACGGCCGGACCGCGCCGCAGGGCCGATGCCGCGGCGGACGCGGACGGCGCGAGCGTCCCGCGCGGATCGGCCGATCCAGCGGCCGGGCCGCGTCCGCCCCGGCCGACGCGGCCAGGCACGGCCGAGCGGCCGGCCCGGCCGCCCGGACGCCCGCCACGGCCCGGGCCGGCCGCGCGGCCGCACGCCCGCGCCGGCCGGCCACCGCGTCCGGGCCGCCCACCCGCCGCCGCCGACCCGCCGCCGAGCAGCCACCCGCCGACCGGACCGAGCCCGTCGCCGTCGCCACCGGCGTCGACGCCGCGGCCGTCCGCAGGGTGTGGCCCGAGGTGCTCGCCGCCGCGAAGCCGCGCAGCCGCAGCACCGAGGCGCTGCTCGTCAACGCCACGGTGCGGGCGGTGGAGGGTGACACGCTGGTGCTGCGGATCGGCACCCCGCAGCTCGCGCGGCTCCTGTCGGAGAAGCGCAACACCGACGTCGTCTCCGAGGCGCTGCACGCCGTGCTCGGCGTCCGCTGGCGGGTGCGCTGCGAGCACGGGGACCCGTCGGCGCCGTCCGGCCCGGGAGGCGACCCTGCGCCGGCCCCCGCCCCGGCTCCCGCGGCCCGCCGCCCGTCCCGCCCGCCGCCCACCCGCCGCTCCACCGCGCCCGACGACGGCACGCCGCTGCCCCCGGAACCCCCACCGGAGGAGGCACCGCCCGACGACGAGGAGTCGATGATCGCCGAGGTCCGCTCCGAGCCGGTGGCGCCTGCCGCGGTCCGCCGCGACCCGGAGGAGGTGGCCATCGAGCTGCTCAGCTCCCAGCTCGGCGCGCGCACCCTCGACCAGCGCTGACCCCCCCGTGCGCGGAAATGAGGGCCAGAGCCCTCATTTCCGCGCACGGGCTCAGCGGCCCAGGAACGCGAGGATCCCGGCCGCTATCCCCGCCGCGTAGCGGTCGCGCCCTGCGGGTCGTGGACACCAGCGCCGCCTCGGCCGCGTTGCGCATGTTGGCGCACTCGACGAGCGCCGTCGGGCGGGTGGCGAGGTTGAGCCCCGCCAGGTCGCGACGCGGCGAGAGGCCGCCGCGGCCGATGTAGTCCGAGTCCGGGAAGCCGGCGCCGCGCAGCGAGTCGCGCAACGCCGTCGCCAGCACCTTGGCCGGACCGCGCTGCACGTCGTTCACCGGCGGGTCGGAGTACGCGACGTGGTAGCCCGCGGTTCGCGGGCGCCGAGCCGTCGGCGTGGATGGAGACCACCGCGTCCGCGCCCGCCCGCTGCCCTACGGCGGCGCGCTCGTCGACGCACGGGCCGACGCCTGTCGTCGTCGGTCCGGGTCAGCACGACGCGCACGCCCTTGGCCGTGAGCCGTTTCGCGACGCGGGCCGTGACGTCGAAGGTGAAGGCGTGCTCGGCGTAGCCCGCGGCCGTCTGGGTGCCCGTTGTGTTGCACGCCTTCGTGCCCCCGCGGCCGTCGGGGACCTGGCGTCCGATCTCGGCGACGTGCGCACCGTTGCCGCCGTTGTGCCCCGCGTCGAGGACGACGACCGGCTCCCGCACAGGGTCCGGCGGCGGACGCGAGACGGCGGCCGCGTCGACCACCTCGGGGGCGGCGGGTGGCGCGGGCTGCGGGGCGGAGCAGGCGGCTACGGCCAGCACGAGCCCGCACAGCAGGACGCGCGCGACGGTTCTCGGGGCGGGCACGGCGGTCAGCCTGTCACGGCTACCCTGGCGCGCGAGTCGACACGCGAGGAGACCGGTGGTGCAACCAGGCCAGCAGCCCGACCTGCAGCAGATCATGCAGCAGGCCCAACGGATGCAGGAGCAGCTCATGTCCGCCCAGGCCGAGCTGGCCGCGGCCGAGGTGCACGGTCAGGCCGGCAACGGTCTGGTCCAGGTCACGATGACCGCGGCGGGCGAGGTGCGCGGCGTCCGGATCGACCCGAAGGTCGTCGACCCGGACGACGTCGAGACCCTCCAGGACCTCGTGGTCGGCGCGCTGCACGACGCGGCACGGGCGGCCCAGGAGCTCCAGGCGGAGAAGATGGGCCCCCTGGCAGGCGGGCTCGGCGGCGCCGCTGGCGGCCTCGGCCTGCCCGGCGTGTGATCGAGCGCCCGTGTTCGAGGGACCCGTCCAGGATCTGATCGACGAGCTGGGGCGGCTGCCCGGGATCGGTCCCAAGAGCGCGCAGCGGATCGCCTTCCACCTCCTGGCGGTCGAGCCCGCCGACGTGGCGCGGTTGCAGGAGGTCCTGCAGAAGGTCAAGGACGGCGTCCGGTTCTGCGACGTGTGCGGCAACGTGTCGGAGAAGCAACGGTGCCGCTACTGCGCCGACAGCAGGCGCGACCCGACCATCGTGTGCGTGGTGGAGGAGCCGAAGGACGTCGTCGCGGTGGAGCGCACCCGCGAGTTCAAGGGCCGCTACCACGTGCTCGGCGGGTCGCTGGACCCGCTGGCCGGCGTGGGCCCGGACGGCCTGCGCATCCGCGAGCTGCTGGCCCGGCTCGGTGGCACCGGCCCCGCGTCGGACGAGGCCGACATCGCCGAGGTCATCATCGCCACGGATCCGAACACCGAGGGCGAGGCCACCGCCACCTACCTGGTGCGGCTCCTGCGCGACTTCCCCGGCCTCTCGGTCACCCGGCTCGCGTCCGGCCTGCCGATGGGAGGCGACCTGGAGTTCGCCGACGAGCTGACGCTGGGCCGCGCCCTGTCCGGTCGCCGGGCCCTGTAGCGGTCAGCCCCCGGACGGGCCCACCAGCTGCCGGGCCTCCCACTCGCTGCGGCGTTCCCGCGCGACACCGCGCCAGGCCGACGCCTGCAGCGCGTCGAGGACCCCGACGACGACGGCGAGCACGGCGATCAGGACGATACCGCCGACGAATACGGTGATCACCATGACGACTCCTCGTGGACGGCGGCGACGGAAGGGGTGCTCTTCCGTCGTCCCACATCCACGGGTCCGGGCCCTCGGTGGTTCACGTGGGGCGCAATGTCACGCAGGGTCGTCGATGGGCAAGCCGCCGCGCACTCCGTAGCTCAACCGTGATGCCAGGACCTACCGGTCGGAAGTCGGGGAGCATTACCGTCTGCGGGTCTCCGAAGCACTGCCGACGTTCTCGAGGTGCCCGCATGCGATCTGCCCGACGACTGCTCGCCGCCACTGCAGCCGGCGTGCTCGCCCTGACTCTCGCCTCCTGCGCCAGCTCCCAGCGGGACAGCGGAGCCGCCGCGGGTGGGGCCGGGGCGACCGGCGGGACGATGGTGTTCGGCGCCACCGGCGCCCCGAAGAACTTCGACCCGATCTTCAACGACGACGGTGAGACGTTCCGGGTCGTCCGGCAGATGTACGACACGCTGATCACCTACAAGCCGGGCACCACCGAGCTCGCGCCGGGCCTGGCCACCGCGTGGGAGGGCAGCCCGGACGGCAAGACCTGGACGTTCACCCTGCGCGAGGGCGCGACCTTCCACGACGGCACGCCGGTCGACGGCGCCGCCGTGTGCGCGAACTTCGAGCGCTGGCACAACATGGCGGGCGCAGCGGCGCAGAGCCAGATGATCTACTACGCCGACGTCTTCGGCGGCTTCGCCAAGAACGAGGGTGACGCCACCGGCGAGTCGATCTACGCGGGTTGCACGGCGCCGGACGCCAAGACCGCGGTGCTGAGCCTCACCCAGAACAAGGGCGCCCTGCCCGCCGCCTTCGGGCTCACGGCCCTGTCCATCTCCAGCCCGGCGGCGATGAAGCAGTACAACGCGAACGAGGTCACCCAGAGCGGCGACTCGTTCAGCTACAGCGAGTACGCCACCGCGCACCCGACCGGGACCGGCGCGTTCAAGTTCGAGAGCTACGACAAGGCCAACGCCACCGTGACACTGGTGCGCAACGACGCCTACTGGGGGGAGAAGGCCAAGCTCGACAAGCTGGTCTTCAAGATCATCCCTGACGAGAACGCGCGCAAGCAGGAGCTGGCCGCCGGCACGATCGACGGGTACGACTACCCGTCGCCCGCCGACTACGCCACCCTCAAGAAGGACGGCCAGAACGTCCTGGTCCGGGATCCGTTCAACATCCTGTACCTCGGGATCAACCAGAAGAACAACCCGGCGCTCAAGGACCTGCGGGTGCGCCAGGCCCTCGCCTACGCCGTGAACCGCGACGCGCTCGTCAAGAACAAGCTGCCCGAGGGCTCGGAGGTGGCCACCCAGTTCATGCCGAGCACGGTGGCCGGGTTCGCGCCCGACGTGCAGCAGTACGGCTACGACCCCGCGAAGGCCAAGGCGCTGCTCGCCGAGGCCGGGGCGACGAACCTCACCCTGAACTTCTACTACCCCACGGAGGTCACCCGCCCGTACATGCCGAACCCGGCCGACATCTTCTCGGTGGTGGCCGAGGACCTCCGGCAGGTCGGCATCACGGTCAACCCGGTACCGCGGCCCTGGAACGGCGGGTACAAGGACGACGTGCAGAAGGCAGGCAAGCACGATCTGCACCTGCTCGGATGGACGGGTGACTACAACGACGCCGGCAACTTCGTCGGCACGTTCTTCGGCCGCGAGAAGGCCGAGTTCGGGTTCAACGACCCCGCGCTGTTCGACGAGCTCACCAAGGCCGACGGCACGCCCGACCCGGCAGCCCACGCGGCGGCGTACCAGCAGGCCAACCGCGACATCATGGCCAAGTTCCTGCCGGCCGTCCCGCTCAGCAGCGGGCCGCCCGCGATCGTCGTCAGGTCGAACATCACGGGCCTGGTGCCGTCGCCGTTGACCGACGAGCGGTTCAATACCGTGAGCAAGAGCTGAGCTGACCGGGATCGTCTGACAGAGTCGGTTCCTCAGCCGGGAGTGGCGCCGCGGACCCTCGCGGCGCCACTCCCGTCGGCGGCGTGAAGGGGGGACGATGCTCAGGTTCACCGTTCGCCGCCTGCTGCAGGTCGTGCCCACGCTCCTCCTCCTCTCGGTGCTCGTCTTCGCGTGGCTGCGATCGCTGCCGGGCGGGCCGGCGGGCGCGCTCCTCGGCGACAAGGCCACACCCGAGAGCGTCGCGTCACTGAACCGCGTGCTCGGCCTGGACCAGCCGATCCCCGTGCAGTACCTGAGGTTCCTCGGCCGCGCGGTGACCGGCGACTTCGGCAGCTCGCTCGTCACCGGCGACCCCGTGCTCGCCGAGATCGGGCGGGCCCTGCCCGCGACGATCGAGCTGGCGTTCGTGGCGCTGCTCATCGCCATCGTGTTCGGCATCCCGCTGGGGTACCTGGCGGCCAGCCACCGCGGCCGGCCGCTGGACAGCACGACGATCATCGGGACGCTCGTCGGGGTCGCGGTGCCGGTCTTCTTCCTGGCGTACCTGCTCAAGGCGGTGTTCGCGGTCGACCTGGGCTGGTTCCCCCCGTCGGGACGGCTCTCGGTGGGCATCGAGGCCACGCAGGTCACCGGGTTCGCCGTGCTCGACGGGCTCCTCACCCGTGAGTTCGACGCAAGTCTCGACGCGCTGCGCCATCTCGTGCTCCCGGCGATCGCGCTGGCGACCATCCCGCTCGCGGTGATCGTGCGGATCACCCGCGCGTCCGTCCTCGACGTGCTCGGGTCGGACTTCGTGCGCACCGCCAACTCGAAGGGCCTCGATCCCAGCACCGTGCGCAGCAGGCACGTGCTGCGCAACGCGCTGCTACCGGTGTCCACCACGATCGGCCTGCAGGTCGGGCTGCTGCTGGGCGGGGCGGTGCTCACCGAGAAGGTCTTCGTGTGGGGCGGTCTCGGCACGCTGCTCGCCGTGGGCATCGAGCGGCGGGACTACCCGCGCCTGCAGGCCATCATCCTGCTGGGCGCCTTGGTCTACGTCCTCGTGAACCTGCTCGTCGACCTGTCCTACGCGATCATCGACCCACGGGTGCGGCTGTGACGGGGCACCGGGGGGACGGGGGATGACCACCAAGTGGGGGCTGCGGCGTACGGAGCGCATCGACGAGCTGGCCAGCGGGCGGAGCCTCACCTCCGAGGCGTGGCGCCGCCTGCGCCGCGACCCCGTGGCGATCACGGGTGCGGTGCTGGTCGGGGCGTTCGTGCTGATCGCGGTCTTCGCGCCGCTGATCGCGCCGCACGACGCCGCGGCGAGCTTCCCCGAGCTGCGTGCCGACCTGCGGCCGGACGCCATCCCCGGCGCGCAACCGGGCTTCCCGCTCGGCAGTGACCAGAACGGTCGCGACTTCTACTCGCGGATGATCCTGGCGTCGCGCCAGACGCTGTTCGTCGGCGTGTTCGCCACCCTGATCGGGCTCGCCGTGGGGCTGGTGATCGGGTTGCTCGCCGGTGCGCTCGGCGGCTGGGTCGACACCGTGCTCATGCGGGTCACCGACGTGATGCTCTCGGTGCCGAGCCTGCTGCTGGCCATCTCGATCGCGGCGCTGGCCGCCAAACCGAGCCAGACCACCGTGATCATCGCGGTGGCGCTGGTCAACGTGCCGATCTTCGCCCGGCTGCTGCGTGGCTCGATGCTCTCGCAGCGGGAGAGCGATCACGTGGTCGCCGTCACCGCGCTCGGGGTGAAGCGCCGTGCCGTGGTGTTGCGGCACATGTTCCCCAACGCCGTCGGCCCGGTGATCGTGCAGGCCACGCTCACCCTCGCCACGTCCATATTGGACGCCGCCGCGCTGTCGTTCCTCGGGCTCGGCGACGGTGACCCGGCACGCGCCGAGTGGGGGCTGATGCTCGGCCAACGCCCAGAGCTACCTCGACGTGCGGCCGGCACTGGCGTTCTACCCGGCCGTCGCGATCATCTTGGTAGCACTGGGATTCACGCTGCTCGGGGAGTCGTTGCGCGAGGCGCTGGACCCGAAGGGGAGACGATGAGTGTCGACCCACTGCTCGAGGTGCGGGACCTGCGGGTCGCGTTCACCCGCCGTGGGGAGCCGGACACCCTCGCCGTCGACGGGGTGAGTTTCGACGTCGCACCGGGGCAGGTCGTCGGGCTGGTGGGTGAGTCCGGATGCGGGAAGTCGGTCACGTCGATGGCGGTGATGCGGCTGCTGCCCGCGCGCGGGGTGCGCGTGAGCGGCACGGTGACGATGGACGGCACCGACCTCCTGACGATCTCCGAGTCCGAGATGCGGGAGCGCCGCGGCCGCGACATGAGCATGGTGTTCCAGGACCCGCTGTCGTCGCTGAACCCGGTGATCCCGATCGGCCTGCAGGTCACCGAGGTGCTGCGGCGCCATCGCGGGATGGGGAAGGAGCCCGCCCGGCGAGAGGCCGCCGAGCTGCTGGACCGGGTCGGCATCCCGGACCCCCGCCGCCGCCTCGACTCCTACCCGCACCAGCTCTCCGGCGGCATGCGCCAGCGGGCGCTGATCGCGATCGCGCTCGCCTGCCGGCCGCGGCTGCTGATCGCCGACGAGCCGACCACCGCGCTGGACGTCACCATCCAGGCGCAGATCCTCGGGCTGCTCTCCGAACTGGTCCGTGAGACCGGCGCGGCGCTGGTCATGATCACGCACGATCTCGGGGTGGTGGCCGGCCTGTGCGAGACGGTGAACGTCCTCTATGGAGGCCGGATCGTCGAGCGCGCGCAGCGGCACCGGCTCTTCGCGACGCCGCGCCACCCGTACACCTACGGGCTGTTGCAGTCCATCCCACGGCTCGACGCCCCGCCGGGCGAGGAGCTGGTCACCGATCCGCGGGTCCGTTGTGGACAACCTGCCGTGGGCCGACGCGTGCGCGTTCGCTCCGCGCTGCCCCCGCGCGATCGGGCCGTGCACGGACGTCACGCCGGACGCCGAGACGCACGGCGGTCGCCTGCTCCGGTGTCACAACCCCGTGCCGGCGAGTGCGGAATGACCACTGTGGAGGAGTCCGTCGTGGACGGTGAGGTGCTGCTGGACGTGCGCGACGTCGCCGTGCACTTCCCCATCAAGCGCGGGCTGATACTGGATCGCACGGTCGGGCACGTGTACGCCGTGGACGGGGTCTCCCTGCACGTCCGGCGCGGGGAGACCTACGGTCTGGTGGGGGAGTCGGGCTGCGGGAAGTCAACGCTGGGCCGGGCGATCCTGCGGCTGGAGAAGCCCACCCGCGGCCAGGTGTACTTCGACGGCGTCGACCTCGCCGGCATGAGCGGTGAGCCACTTCGGACGATGCGCCGCCGGTTCCAGATGGTCTTCCAGGACCCCATGTCCAGTTTGGATCCACGTCAGTCGGTGGAGTCGCTGCTCACCGAAGGCATGCGCGCGCACGGGCTCTCGCACGGATCCGCCGCCGACAACGCGCGGCTGCGTGAGCTCGTCGACTCGGTCGGCCTGCCGGCCGCCGCGCTGCGGCGCTATCCGCACGAGTTCTCCGGCGGGCAGCGCCAGCGGATCGGGATCGCGCGTGCGCTGTGCGTCGAGCCCGACCTCGTGGTGGCCGACGAGCCGGTGTCCGCTTTGGACGTCTCCGTCCAGGCCCAGGTGCTCAACCTCCTGCAGCGGCTGCAGACCGAGCTCGGACTGACCTATCTGGTGATCGCGCACGACCTGGCCGTCGTCCGCCACGTCAGCGACCGGGTGGGCGTCATGTATCTCGGGGGCATCGTCGAGGAGGCGCCGTCGCTGGCGCTCTACACCGACCCGCAGCATCCCTACACCCGGGCGCTGCTCTCCGCCGTCCCCGTGCCCGACCCCGAACTGGAGGATCGCCGCGAGCGGATCCTGCTCACCGGTGACCTCCCGTCCCCGGCCGCGCCCCCGCGCGGCTGCCGGTTCCACACCCGCTGCCCGTGGCGCCAGCCCGAGAGGTGCGCCGACGAGCGGCCCGAGCTGCGGGTGCTCGCGGGCGCCGACAGCGGGCACCGGGTGGCCTGCCACCACGCCGAAGCCATCCGGGACGGACGGCTGCAGCCGCACAGCGTCGATCCGGTGCTCGTCGCCGACGACGTGCTCGCCGGTCCACCACCCGAACATCCCGGGTCGGTCACGGAGGTGCTCGGCCGCTGAGCCGTTCGCGTGATCAGCGTCACCCGAACGACCGGTATCCGCAGGCCCCTTCGGTCGCTCCTCTCCACAGAGCGAGAAGGGACCGGTATGGGACGCGATCTCTGGGTTACGGTCGAGCGTCTGCGAACGTCGTGGACGTGGGGACTCCGGGCAGGTGAGTTGGAACCGAGCGAGGTGGCCGGTGCCGTCCGTCGGGCGGCAGCGGGCGACCGGTCGGCGTGGGACGCCATCGTCGAGAGCTTCAGCCGGCTGGTGTGGTCGGTCGCCACGAGCCACCGGCTCGGGCCCGCCGACTCCGCCGAGGTCGTCCAGACCACCTGGCTCAAGCTGCTGGAGAACCTCGACCGCATCCGCGAGCCCGAGCACCTGGGCGGCTGGCTGGCGACGACCGCGCGCCGGGAGTCGCTCCGTGTCCTGCGTGCCGGGGGCCGCGAGGTCCCCACCGACGAGGAGTTCCGCTTCGACGGCGACGCCGGGAACACCCCGACGCCCGAGGAGCTGATGCTGGACCGCGACCGGGACCGCAGGCTGTGGCGCTGCTTCGCCCGGCTGCCGGAGAACTGTCGCCGACTCCTGCACCTGGTGATCGTCGTGGCGCCGCCGTACGCCGAGGTGGCGGCGGCGCTGGACATGCGGATCGGCAGCATCGGGCCCACCCGGGCGCGCTGCCTGGAACGGCTGAAGCGGCTGCTCGCCGAGGACGGCCTCACCGACGCGGCGGGAGCCTGACATGCACGACGACACCGACGAGGCACACGACGGCCGCACCGACGACGACGCCCTGCTCGCGGAGCTGGCCGGGGTGCTGCGCCCCTACACCGAACCGCCGCCCGGGATGGTCGACGCGACGAAGGAGCTGTTCACCTGGCGCAGCGTCGACGCCGAGCTGGCGGCGCTGGCGTTCGACTCGGTGCTCGACGACGCTCCGGTGGGCACCGAGGTCCGCTCCGGGGCCGCGAACCCTGACGTTCGAGGCGGGCGAGCTGACCATCGAGGTCGAGATCGACCCGTCGCCGGGGGGCAGGCGGATGCTCGGCCAGCTCGTGCCCGCCCGGTCCGCCGATCTGGAGCTGCGCTGGGACGGAGACCCCGTCATCGGACGGGCCGACGGGCTCGGGCGCTTCGTGCTCCCGCTCCCCGCCGGCCGCGTCCGGGTCAGCCTCCGGTGCGGTCTCGACGACGGGACCGCCGTCGAGACCGCCTGGGTCGTGATCTAGGAACCGCTCACACCGAGAGGATCTCGATCGACGGGCCGAAGCCGTCGATCACCGGGGCGTCCTTGAGCAGTTCGGTCAGTGCGGTGCGGGGCGTCAGCGTGGGATCGGACTGGCAGAGGTGGACGATCGCCCCGACCACCTGCGGCGCCGCGAACGAGGTGCCGCTCCACGTGGCCCACGCGTCGGCGGCGAAGTGGTCCGGCTGGGGATCGGCGAGCGGGTTCTCGTCGCCCATCACGTAGACCGACACCACCGCCTGACCGAGCGTCGAGCACTTGAGGACGGGCCCACGGTTGGAGAAGTCGGCTCCGGCCAGCTCCCCGTCCGGCTCACGCCGCAGCGCCCCGACGGCGACGACGTTGTCCGGGAAGTCGAGGGTGAAAGCCGCGGGCCAGCACTTGCGCTCGTCGCCGTAGTTCCCGGCGGCGCAGACGATCAGCACCTCGGGGTTGATCTGGATGGCCGTCCGGATCGCGCTGTCCATCGACAGCGGCGGGTTTCCGTCGAGGGTGTCGGTCCCCCACGAGAGGTTGAGGATCGCCGCGCCGTCGCGGACCGCCGTCACGATCAGGCTCGCGAGGGTGGACTCCGCGGCGAGCCCGTCGGTGTCGAGGCCCCGGAGCATGTGCAGGTCGACGGCGGGCGCCACCTGCTGGATCACCCCGGAGACGAACGTCCCGTGGCCTGCGCCGAGGTCGAGGAAGAGATCGGTCGGATCGGGCAGGACGTTGAGCAGGTCCTCGTTGTCGGCGGTCACCAGGCCGCGCAGCCAGCCGTCGGTGCGCTGCTCGCTGGCCAGGCCCGTGTCGATCACGGCGACCCGCGGCGGCGCGACGACCACCCCGGCCGGCATCGGGCCCCCGCCCGTGGAGTTCTCGGGCCCGCCCTCGGCCTTGCGGATCATGCCGAGCGGGCCGATGTAGCTGGGCGCGACCGGCACACCCTGTGCACGGAGCCGATCGACCACCGCCATCGTGTTGCCCAGGACCAGCCGGGCGTCCGGGTCGGACTCGTCGAGCTGCAGGACGTCGCCCTCGAGCCCCGGGATGCGGACGCCACGAGGCCCGACGCGACCAGCGCCGCCCTGGCGTGGTCGTCGAGGTCCTGTGCGCGGATCAGGAGCTGGCCGGACACGACGAACGTGTCCGAGCCGTCGTTGTCGACCGACTCGAACTGCGCCAGGTCCGGGCGGGCCGCCCGGCGCTCCTCGAGGATCGCGATGGTGCCGCGCCGGTAGGTCGGGTTCGAACGCAGCAACCGCCAGCGCTCCAGCTGCGCGCCGACGGCGGCGCGCTCCAGCCGTCGACGATCGACGGTGCGCCGGTCAGCGGGTCGTCCGGGAAAGATCGGTACGTCGATTCCTTTGGCCATTCTCGTCTCCTCCTCGGCGCGCCGCACAATTGCAGGCAGAATCTTTCCGGTGGGCGGCGGCACTGGTGTAGAGCCGAATGGTGAACTCCTGATACAGGCGCTGGCGGCATTCGAGGGTGTCGCAGGGGATCCCGGGGCGTTCGGGCCGGTCGCCGCGGACGTCGCCGCGCGGGCCAGGCGGGCGGGTGCCGCCGAGCCGCTGGTGGTCGCGTTGCGCGCCAGCGCGTGGTTCGAGCGGTGCCGGCTGGAGAACGAGCGCGCGAAGCGGATCCTCGACGAGGCCGCCGCCGCTGGCCAGGAGCGCGGGCCTGCGGCGCAGGCTCTCGGAGACCCTCGTGACACGCGCGGCGGTGCTGCTGGAGCTCGGGCACGTCACGCGCGGCCGCACGTGACCTGGACCGGGCCGACGCGCTCGGCCGCACCCATCCCGGTGACGGCTCCCCGGAGCTGGACTTCATGCGCGCCGTGCTCCTGCACAACCTCGGCCGCGTCACCGACGCCGCTGCCGCCTACCACCGCGTGCTCGACCATCCGGGCTCGACGCTCGACAACCGGGGCAGCGCCGCCAACAACCTCGCCCTCATCGAGTCCGCCCGGGGCCGGTTCGACGAGAGCCTGCGCCACCTCGACCGGGCCGAGGAGATCGCCGCAGATGTCGGCCCGACGCTGTTCGCGTTCGTCGCACACAACCGGGGACTGGTGCTGGCCCAGAGCGGGCGCCTCGCCGAGAGCCTGCGCCAGTTCGACGAGGCGACGGCCCTGTTCGAGCGGGCGGACATCCCGCTCGGCGAGCACTACATCGAGCACGCCGACGTGCTCGCCGACCTGCGGCTGCTTCCCGAGTCCCGGCATCTCGCGAGCCGCGCCGTCGAGCAGCTGGAGGCACACGGCGTGCTGCTGATGGCGGCCGAGGCCCGGCTGACCGTCGCGCACGCGGCGCTGCTCGCGGGCGACGCCCGCGCGGCGGCCGACGCGGCGGGACCGGCACTTGCCCAGTTCCGGCGGCAGCGGCGCACGGCGTGGAGCGCGCGGGCCGTGGTGATCGAGGCCGAGGCGAGCCAGCTCGGCGGGGAGGTCACGGTCGCCGTGCTCGGACGGGCCCGGCGGGCTGCCGCGGCGCTGGACCGCCACGGGATGTCGACGGCCGCGGTGAACGCGCACCTGGCCGCGGGCCGGATCGCCGAGGAGCTCGGCCGAGCCGCCGACGCCAGTGGCTCCTACCGCGCGGCGTACGAGCGATCCCGGGCCCGACCGGTACTCGTGCGGCTCAGGGGGCGCCTTGCCGCGGCCCGTGCCGAGCGCCTGGCGGGCCACGACGCTGCCGTGCTGGAGCAGTGCCGGGCCGGGCTGGCCGACCTGGGTCGGCACCGCGCCGCGCTGGGTTCGATGGAGCTGCGCGCGCTCGCGTCCGGCCACGGCACCGAGCTCGGGCGGCTGGGGCTGGAGACCCTGCTCCGGACCGGCTCACCGTCGCGGGTGCTGGGCTGGATGGAACGGACCCGCGCCGCGGCACTGCTCGCCGTGGAGCCCCCCGCGCCCGATGCCGTCCGGGGCGAGCTGGCCGAGCTGGCCGGCGTCCACGCCGAGCTGGCGCAGGCCGTGCGGGATACCGGTGCGGAGCCACCGGAGCTGGTGGGCCGGCAGGCCGCGATCGAGGACCGGATCCGGCGCGTCACGTGGCGGCGGTCGGCGATCGGGCTCCGGGCCGGGGTCCACCGTGCCGTTCGCCGAGATCCGCGCGCTGCTCGGGCCCGCCGCATCTGGTGTCCTACGGCGTGCTGGGCCCCACGCTCGTCGCGGTGCTCGTGCAGGGCAGGCGCAGCAGGCTGGTGCCGCTGGGCCCGGTGGCGGACGTGCGGTTCGAGAGCGACGCGCTGCTCTTCGCCCTCCGCAGGCTGACCAGGCCCGGTTCGGCCGCGGCAGCGGCGGCCACCAGGACCAGCGCCGAGCACGCGGTGGCCCGGCTGGCCGCGCTGCTCGTGCAGCCCCTGGGGCTCCCCGCCGACACCCCGCTCGTCGTCGTACCCGGGCGGGGCACCAACCGCGTCCCGTGGTCGGCGCTGCACCCGGCCCGGTGTCGGTGGCGCCGTCGGCGTCGCTGTGGGCCCGCACCGCGGCGCCGCGCCGTGGACGGGCGCGACGGCGTCGTCCTCGTCGCGGGGCCCCGGCTCGACGGTGCGGTCGCGGAGATCGAGGCGATCTCGGCGCTGCACCCGGCAGCGACGGTCCTGGTGCCGCCGTCGGCCACCGTCGCTGCGGTCGTGGGCGCCCTCGACGGCGCCGACCTGGCGCACCTCGCCTGCCACGGCCGGTTGCGGGCGGACAACCCCACGTTCTCGGCGCTCGAGCTGGTCGACGGGCAGCTGACCGTGCACGAGCTGGACCTGCGCGGGATCGCGCCGCGCCGGGTCGTCCTCGCGGCGTGCGACTCCGCCGCCGACGTCAGCTACGACGGCGACGAGCTGCTCGGCTTCGTCAGCGCCCTGCTCGCGCGCGGTACGGCGGGCCTCGTGGCGAGCGTCGTCGCCGTCGGCGACGTGGAGGCGGTGCCGCTGATGCGCGCGCTGCACGAGCGGGTGGCCGCAGGCGACCCGCTCGCCGACGCACTGCACGCCGCGCGGGCGACCGTGGACACCGCCGACCCGCGCGGCTTCGTCAACTGGTGCGCGTTCACGGCCTACGGCGCCGGCTGACCCCCGTGCGCGGAAATCGCTGCCAGGGCAGCGATTTCCGCGCACGGGCGCGTCAGCTGCAGCTCGTGGATCCGCCCGCGCAGGAACCGCTGCTCCGCCGGGTTCGTGGCCAGCTCCAGCGCCCGCTCGTACGCGGCGAGCGCGTCGCCGGGGCGGTCGAGCCTGCGGAGCAGGTCACCGCGAGCGGCGTGGAACAGCCGGTAGTGGTCGAGCCCGCCGATCCCGTCCAGCACCTCCAGCCCGCGCCGGGGACCCTCCGCCATCGCGACGGCGACCGCGCGGTTGAGCCGCACCACCGGCGACCGGGAGTGCCGGACGAGCTCGGTGTAGAGCGCGACGATCTGGGGCCAGTCGGTGTCGCCGGGGGTCGGCGCCTCCGCGTGCACCGCGGCGATGGCCGCCTGCAGCTGGTACGGGCCGGGTCGGCCGCGGCGCAGCGCGGTCGCCACCAGCGCGAGGCCCTCGTCGATCTGGACGCGGTCCCACCGGGTGCGGTCCTGGTCGTCCAGCAGCACCAGCTCGCCGTCGCTGCCCGTGCGGGCCGCCCGCCGGGAGTCCTGCAGCAGCATGAGCGCGACCAGCCCCAGCGGTTCGGCCTCGTCCGGCATCAGCAGCGGCCAGCAGCTTGCCCAGCCGGATGGCCTCGGCACACAGGGCGGGGGTCGTCAGGCCGTCCCCCGCGGTCGCGAGGTATCCCTCGGTGAAGATCAGGTAGATGACGGCGAGTGCGGTGGAGAGGCGGTCGGGGAGCGCGGCGTCCTCGGGCACCGCGAACCGGATCCCGGCGTCGCGGATCTTCCGCTTGGCCCGCACGAGGCGCTGCGCCATGGTGGCCTCGCTGACCAGGAACGCCCTGGCGATCTGCGCCCGCGGTGAGCCCGCCGACCGCCTGCAGCGTGAGGGCGGCCCGCACCTGCGGGTCGAGCGCGGGGTGGCAACACGTGAACACCAGGCTCAACCGGTCGTCACCGACCCGGACCAGCCCCTCCGGTCCCTCGTCCACCGGTCTCTCCCGCTCCTCCCGTGCCACCTGGGCGTACTTGGCCGCACCGACCCGTGCGCGCCGGATGCGGTCGAGCCCGGCCCGCCGCCCCACCGTCACCAGCCAGGCGGCCGGGTCACGCGGCACCCCGTCGGTGTCCCAGTGGCGCATGGCCGAGGCGAACGCCTCGGAGAGCGCGTCCTCGGCGAGCTCGAAGTCGCCCAGACCGCGGATCAGCGCGGCGAGCACGCGGGCCCGGTCGGCGCGGAACACCCGGTCGACCGCGGCGGCAGCCGACTCCGGCACCTATCCCGCCGGCTCGTAGATCGGGCGCACCTCGATCGAGCCCTCGGACGCCATCGGGCAGCGTGCCGCGTACGCGAGCGCCTCGTCGAGGTCGCGGCATTCGAGGATGAAGTAGCCGCCGAGCTGCTCGGCCGTCTCGGCGAACGGCCCGTCGGTGACGAGTGCCTCGCCGTCGCGCACCCGCACGGTCGTGGCGGTGTCGACGGTGTGCAGCGGGTCCGCGGCCACGAGGACGCCGTCGTCGCGGCACCGTGCCGTGAACTCCCGTACGGCGGCGATCTTGTCGGCCTGGGAGTAGCTGCCGGGCTCCGGCCGCTCGCATCCGTAGATCAGCAGCATGTAACGCATCCGCAGGCCCTTCGGTTCGCGGTCGCGGTCACCGGACGGTAGCCGCATCACGAGGACGCACGCGACGATGGGAAATCGACACGCGAGCGGTGTCGATCCCGGCCCGACCCGTTCGTCCTCGGCACGACCCACCACCGACACGTTGGAGCAGACCGATGACCACGCTCGACCGCTACATCCGCGCCATGGACGGCTTCGACCGGGTCGTCGCCGCCGTACCGGACGACCGCTGGGACGGCCCCTCGGCGTGCACCGAATGGAGCGCCCGTGACGTGCTGGGGCACGTCGTGTGGGGCCAGGAGATGGTCCGGCACCTCGCGACGGGCAGGCAGTACGACTCGCGGGTCGGCGCGCCGGGGGCGCCGGACCCCGGGCGGCTGGTCGGGGCCGACCCGGTCGGCGTGTGGCGGGCGGCGTCGGCGTCCAGCGTCGCGACGCTGACCCCGTCCGCTCTCACGCGTGCCGTCACGCTGCGCGCCTTCGGGGAGGTGCCGCTGGAGACGTTCCTGGAGGCGCTGACGGTGGACTTCCTGGCGCACACCTGGGACATCGGCCACCCCGCCGGAATCGACGTCCGCCTGGATCCCGCACTGGTCCCCGGCTGCTTCGCCTGGTCACGGGAGCGGGAGATGCGCGCACCCGGCGGGATCGGCCCGGCGGTCGTCCCGCCGCCGGGCGCGGACGAGCAGGCCCGGTTCCTGGCCTTCCTCGGCCGCCCGGCCGCCTGACCCCTCGTGCGCGGATATCGCGGCCCGGGCAGCGATTTCCGCGCACGGGCGCGTCAGCGCATGCGCGCGGTTGATCGCGGAGACGACGGCCTTGAGGGAGGCGTTGACGATCGAGCTGTCGACGCCGACGCCCCAGAGGACGGTGCCCTCCACCGCGCACTCGACGTACGCCGCGGCGCGGGCGTCGTCGCCGGCGGACATGGCGTGCTCGTGGTAGTCCAGCACCCGCACGTCGAAGCCGATCCCGGCCAGCGCGTCGACGAACGCCGCGATCGGGCCGTTGCCGCTGCCGACGATCTCGTGCAGGTCGTTCTCGACCCGCACGGTCGCCACGATCTCGTCGGTGCCCTCGCCGTCGCTGGTGAGGCGGTGGCGGACCAGCTTGAGCGGGGTGACCCGCTCCAGGTACTCGTTCTCGAACGCGTCCCGCATCTCCTTCGGGGAGACCTCGCCACCCTCGGAGTCGGTGACCTCCTGGATCACCCGCGAGAACTCCATCTGCAGCCGCCGCGGCAGCTCCATCTGGTGCTCGGCCTTCATGATGTAGGCGACGCCGCCCTTGCCCGACTGCGAGTTCACCCGGATCACGGCCTCGTAGGTGCGGCCGATGTCCTTCGGGTCCACCGGCAGGTACGGCACCTCCCAGCGGAAGTCCTCGACCTCGACGCCCGCCGCCGCGGCGTCGACGCGCATCGCGTCGAAGCCCTTGTTGATCGCGTCCTGGTGGCTGCCGGAGAACGCGGTGTAGACCAGGTCGCCGCCCCACGGGTGCCGCTCGGCGACGGGCAGCTGGTTGCAGTACTCGACGGTGCGGCGGATCTCGTCGATGTCGGAGAAGTCGATCTGCGGGTCGATGCCCTGGGTGAACAGGTTCATCCCCAGCGTCACCAGGTCGACGTTGCCGGTGCGCTCGCCGTTGCCGAACAGGCAGCCCTCGATGCGGTCGGCACCGGCCTGGTAGCCCAGCTCGGCGGCGGCCACGGCGGTGCCGCGGTCGTTGTGCGGGTGCAGGCTCAGCACGATCGCCGTCGCGGCGGGCCAGGTTGCGGTGCATCCACTCGATGGAGTCGGCGTAGACGTTGGGCGTGGCCATCTCGACCGTCGCCGGCAGGTTGACGATCATCGGCGACTCGGGGGTGGGCTGCCAGATCTCGCTCACCGCGTTGCAGACGTCCACCGCGTACTGCAGCTCGGTGCCGGTGTAGGACTCGGGCGAGTACTCGAAGCGCCAGTCGGTGTCCGGGTACTTCTCGCTGAAGCGCAGCACGTCCTCGGCGCCGTCGGTCGCGATCTTGGCGATGCCGGCGCGGTCGGCCCGGAACACCACGCGGCGCTGCAGGATGGACGTCGAGTTGTACAGGTGGACGATCGCGCGCGGCGCGCCCTCGCAGGCCTCGTAGGTGCGCTCGATCAGCTCGGGGCGGGCCTGCGTGAGCACCTGGATGGTGACGTCGTCGGGGATCGCGTCCGCCCTCGACGATCTCCCGGACGAAGTCGAAGTCGGTCTGGCTCGCGGAGGGGAACCCGACCTCGATCTCCTTGTAGCCCATGCGTACGAGCAGCTCGAACATGCGGCGCTTGCGGGCGGGGCTCATCGGGTCGATCAGCGCCTGGTTGCCGTCGCGGAGGTCGACGGCGCACCAGAGCGGGGCGGTGGTGATGCGGGTGTTGGGCCAGGTGCGGTCGGGCAGCGACACCGGCTCCACCATCTCGTGGAACGGGCGGTAGCGGTGGATCGGCAGGTGCGAGCCGAGCTGGGCGTTCCATGCGGGCTGGCCGTCCGGTGCGGCCTGCGACGGGGTGCGGATGCGGCTGGCCGTGGACGAGACGTACGCGTCGGGCGAGGTGGTCATGCGGGGTGTGCTCCTGGGATGCCGGTTCGTCGAACTCGATGACGTGACCGGCGCGCGCGCCAACACCCGCGACGAGGGGCCGGTCGGTCAGACCCCGCCGCGGCGGCGAAGGAGCAGGCGCACCACGTGGACGAGACTAGCCGCACCTCCCCGGGTGTCGGCAAGGCGAGGGGTCGAACACCGCCGGACGACACCCGATCGGGGGATGGTGGCGCGCTCGGCGCGCACCGGCGACCGTGTCACTATGCACGTGCTTCGTCGGGGGGCGCGTTCGCCGGGAGGAACCAGTGGCTGTGGGAACCAGGGCACGTCGGGGCGCGGGCGCCCTGGCGGGTGTGCTGCGGGTCATCGGCATGGCGATCGTGACCGTGCTCGTCGTGCACATCGTGCTCACGCTGCTGGACGCCAACCCCGCCAACGGGTTCGCGACCTTCGTCCGCGATCTCGCCGCCTTCTTCGACCTCGGCCTGTCCAACCTCTTCCTGCCGGCCGACCCCAAGGTCGGCGTCGCGCTGAACTACGGCGTGGCCGCGGCACTCTGGCTCGCCATCACCGCGGTCGTCGTCCGCCTGGTGCGCCGCGTGTCCTGACGCCGGCGGCCTGGTCGCGTCAGGCGAGCGGTGGCGCGAGCAGGACCTCGCCCTCCAGGCCGTCGGGGTCGCGGAAGAAGACGCTCCGGACCACCGGGCCGAACCTGTTGACGGTCCCGTCGCTCGCGCCGCTCTCGACGAGGCGGGCGCGGATGGTCTCGAACGCCTCCTCCGACGCGGCGGCGAAGCCGATGTGGTCGATGCGGCCCCGCCCCCACATGGGCGTCTGGCGATCGGCCTCGGTGTTGCCGTCGATGACGAAGATGTTGAGCTGGGTGGAGGGCCCGACGTCGATCGTGGTCATCGTCTCGCCAGGGCCGTGGTCGCGCGTCGGGCCGACGACCGCGTCGAACACCGTTGTGTAGAAGGCGCCGAGGCGGGCGACGTCCTTGGAGATCCAGGCGATGTGGTTCACACCGTTCAACAGCACGGCAGCTCCTCGGTTCGGACCGGTCGCAGCCGGGATGGTCGTGGTCCCGGAACCGTCAACCGTAGTCCGTGGCCCCGGCCGTTCCGCTCAGTCCCGCCGTGGCCTGCCGGTAGGGTGGCGTTCCGACCCGTGCCCGTTCGTCAAGCCAGGACAGGAGGTCGGCGGTGGCCCTCGTCGTGCAGAAGTACGGCGGATCGTCGGTTCAGGACGCGGACCGCATCAAGAAGGTCGCCGAGCGGATCGTCCGGACGCGCAAGGAGGGCAACGACGTCGTCGTCGTGGTCTCCGCCATGGGCGACACGACCGACGAGCTGCTCGACCTCGCCGAGCAGGTGTCCCCGGCGCCGCCCCCGCGCGAGCTGGACATGCTGCTCACCGCGGGCGAGCGGATCTCCAACGCGCTGGTCGCGATGGCCATCCACGCCCTCGGCGCGCAGGCCCGCTCGTTCACCGGCTCGCAGGCCGGGATGATCACCACGTCCAAGCACGGCGACGCGCGGATCGTGCAGGTCAACCCGCAGCGGCTGCGCAGCGCGCTGGACGAGGGCTCGATCGTGCTGGTGGCCGGGTTCCAGGGCGTCAGCCAGGACTCCAAGGACGTCACCACGCTCGGCCGCGGCGGCTCGGACACCACCGCCGTCGCGCTGGCCGCCGCGCTGGAGGCCGACGTCTGCGAGATCTACACCGACGTGGACGGCATCTTCTCCGCCGACCCGCGGATCGTGCCCGACGCCCAGCGCGTCGACGCCATCACCTACGAGGAGATGCTCGAGATGGCGGCGTGCGGGGCGAAGGTGCTGCACCTGCGCGCCGTCGAGTACGCCCGCCGCTACGACGTCCCGCTGCGGGTGCGCAGCTCGTACAACGACAAGCCGGGATCGCTCGTCACCGGCTCGATCGAGGAGATCCCCGTGGAGAACGCGATCATCACCGGGGTCGCGCACGACCGGTCCGAGGCCAAGATCACCGTCACCGGCGTGCCGGACACCCCGGGCATGGCGGCCCGCATCTTCCGCACCGTCGCCGACGCCGAGATCAACATCGACATGGTGCTGCAGAACGTCAGCCACGTGTCCGACCGCCGCACCGACATCACGTTCACGCTGCCCGCGCACCGACGGCGCCGCGCGCGGTCGCCGCGCTCGTCGCGGCGCAGGCCGAGATCGGGTTCGCCGAGGTGCTGCACGACGAGGAGGTCGGCAAGGTCTCGCTGATCGGCGCGGGGATGCGCAACCACCCCGGCGTCACGGCCACGTTCTGCGAGGCGCTGTCGGACGGCCGGCATCAACATCGAGACGATGAACACCTCGGAGATCCGGATCTCGGTGATCTGCCGGGTCGACCAGCTCGACGCGGCCGTGCGCGCGCTGCACGAGGCGTTCGAGCTCGGCGGCGAGGAGCAGGCCGTGGTGTACGCGGGGACGCGGACGATGAGCGACCGTCGGCAGGGCGCGCCGGGCCGGTCGTCGCGATCGTCGGCGCCACCGGGGCGGTCGGCACCACGATGATCGAGATCATCGACGCCCGGGAGTCCGTGCCGTGGGCGGAGATCCGCCTCGTCGCCTCGGCCCGCTCGGCGGGCAGGGTGCTGCGGGTGCGCGGCGAGGACGTCACCGTGCGGGCGCTGGCCCCCGAGGTGTTCGACGGCGTGGACGTCGCGCTGTTCGACGTGCCCGACGAGGTCAGCGCCGAGTGGGCGCCGGTCGCCGCGGCGCGCGGCGCCGTGGTCGTCGACAACTCCGGCGCGTTCCGGATGGACCCCGACGTGCCGCTCGTGGTGCCCGAGGTCAACGCCGACCAGGTCGGCGAACCGGCCCGAAGGGGATCATCGCCAACCCGAACTGCACCACGCTGTCGATGATGGCCGCGATGGGCGCGCTGCACCGCGAGTTCGAGCTGCAGCGCGCTGGTCGTGGCGTCCTACCAGGCCGCGTCCGGGCGCCGGGCAGGCCGGCGTCGACCGGCTCTACGCCGAGCTCGCCGCGCGTGGCCGGCAAGGAGGTCGGGGTGCGCGGCGGCGACGTCGCCGAGGCACTCGCGGCGGCCGGGCTGATGGCCCCGATCCGACTCGCCGTTCCCGGCGCCGCTGGCGCTCAACGTCGTGCCGTGGGCGGGCTCGCTCAAGGACGACGGCTGGTCGTCGGAGGAGCTGAAGGTCCGCAACGAGTCCCGCAAGATCCTCGGCATCCCCGGACCTGAAGGTCTCCGCCACCTGCGTGCGGGTGCCCGTGGTCACCACGCACGCGCTGGCCGTCCACGCCACCTTCGCGGGCGAGGTGTCGGTGGAGGCGGCCCGCAAGGTGCTCGCCGCGCAGCCGACGGTCGTGCTGCGCGACGACCCGGCGGCAGGCGAGTGGCCCACGCCGGCCGAGGCCGTCGGGCGGCGACCCCACGTGGGTCGGCCGGATCCGGCAGGCGCTGGACTTCCCGGACACGCTCGAGCTGTTCGTCTGCGGCGACAACCTCCGCAAGGGCGCGGCGCTGAACACCTACGAGATCGCCGAGACCGTCGCGGCGGCGGGTGTAACCGTGCCCATCGAGGAGCTGATCAGCCGCTACGAGGCGGGCGGCGGGCACCTGGCCGCGGCGAACGCCGAGGGCCTCGCCGTCCCGCCCGCGCTGCACACGGTCGTGCTGACGTGCATGGACTCGCGCATCGACGTGTTCACCCTGTTCGGGCTCTCGCTCGGCGAGGTGCACGTGCTGCGCAACGCGGGCGGGGTCGTCACCGACGACGTGATCCGGTCGCTGACGATCAGCCAGCGCAAGCTGCAGACCCGCGAGGTGCTGCTCGTCCAGCACTCCGGGTGCGGCCTGGCCACGTTCACCGACGACGAGTTCACCGAGGAGCTGGCCCACGAGGTCGGGATGCGCCCGCCGTGGCGCACCCACGCGTTCCGCGAGCCGGCGCAGAGCGTGCGCCGGGACATGGCCCAGCTGCGCCACGACCCGTTCCTGCTGCCGGGCACCCGCGTGCGCGGATTCGTGCTGGACATCGAGTCGTTCGACCTCGAGGAGGTGCTCCTCGACGAGCAGGAGTCCGCGCCGCGGCTACGCGAGGCCTGACCGCCACGCGCCCCGCCCGCTCAGCAGCGCCGCCCCGAGCGCGACGACGACGCCCGCCGAGCCGATCACCAGGACGGCCGTGCCAGGGGACCGGAGGTCGATCAGCAGGCCCGCCAGCGGCGTCGCGACGGCGGCCCCGACGGTGATGGCCGAGCCGTGCAGGCCGGTGATCAGCCCGCGGCGGTGCTCGGGAGCCAGCGCGGTGACCCGTTCCGCGCTCGCGGCCAACGAGGGGCGCAGAGCATCCCCGCCGGCACGAGCAGCAGCGCGTAGCTCCACCACGGTCCGCCCAACGCCACCGGGAGCGTGGCCGCGCCGAGGCAGGCGACGAGCGAGTACAGCGAGACCGACCTCCTGGCCGCGCCGTAGACGAAGCCCCCGGCGAGCGACGCGAGGCACCACGACGCGTTGACCACGGCGATCCACACCGCCTGGCCGGTGGTCTGCAGGCCGGCGATCATCGACAGCTCCGTGCCGAAGACGACGGCGACGGCGGCGGTGGTGGCGAGCAGCGCGGCGACCAGGCGCCGGTCGAGCCACCGGACGGTCGGCTGCGGCGCCGCGCCCGCCCGCTCGGTGCGGGTGGGCGGGTCGAGGATCCACAGCCCGATCCCGGAGAGCACGCAACCCGCCCCGACCGCCCACATCGCCACCGGAGTGGACACCTGCAGCGCGAGCAGGGTGCCGATCGCCGGCCCGAGGATGTAGGACAGCTCCACCGACATCGAGTCCAGCGCGAAGGCCGCCCTCCGCTGCGGTGCGGGCACCATCGCCGCGAGCGACTGGCGGACGACCGAGAACACCGGCAGCCCCATCAGGCCGCCCGCGAAGGCACCGGCGAGCAGGGCCGGGTAGGACAGCCACGGTGCCGCCGACCAGAACACCGTCTCGACACACAGCGTGAGGACCAGCA
Organism: uncultured Actinomycetota bacterium; assembly: GCA_963784265.1. GTDB lineage: Bacteria > Actinomycetota > Actinomycetes > Mycobacteriales > Pseudonocardiaceae > Pseudonocardia. The sequence continues at coordinate 91,868 of CAWAQQ010000006.1, read as the reverse complement.
TCGGCCGCAGGCCCCGCCGGTCGACGAGGCGGCCCAGCAGCGGCGCGCCCGCCGCCATGCCGACGGTGGCCGCCGCCCCCACCAGCCCGGCTCCCGCGTAGCCGCCGTCGAGGGTGAGCACGACGTGCAGCGTGAGCACTATCGCCGCCGCGGTGGCCGGGATGCGGGCCAGGAACGCGATGCCGGTGAGCGCCGCGACCCCCGGCAGTCCGAGCACGGCGCGGTACGAGGCCACCGCGCCCGTCTCGACGGCGTGCGGCGCGCTCATGGCGCCATCCTCCCGCGGCGGACTGACACCGCTCCACGCATTACCGCCAAAACTTGACTGATTCCAGAAGAGCTGGTGTGGTGGGGCGAATCGAACCGGCCGGCTCGGCGGCTCGATTCGGGTTCGAACCGGCGAGAACCACCAACACCTGGTATGCCGTTCCTGCGGGCGCACGACGGACGTCGACTGTGCGATGGGGAACCCGCCCTTGCCTCGAGCCGGACGTCGCAGCGCCGACCGATCGCCGAACACGAGAGCCGAACCACCACCACGAGGAGATACGGCAGTGACGCAGCCCAAGCCGACGACGACAGACGCCGGAGCCCCGGTAGCCAGTGACGAGCACTCGCTCACCGTCGGCGCCGACGGCCCGATCCTCCTGCACGACCACTACCTGATCGAGCAGATGGCGCAACTTCAACCGGGAGCGCATCCCGGAGCGTCAGCCGCACGCCAAGGGCGGCGGCGCCTTCGGCCACTTCGAGGTGACCGACGACGTCAGCGCGTACACCAAGGCCGCGGTGTTCCAGCCGGGACACGAAGACCGACACGCTGATCCGCTTCTCGACGGTGGCGGGCGAGCGGGGCAGCCCCGACACCTGGCGCGACCCCCGCGGCTTCTCGCTGAAGTTCTACACGACCGAGGGCAACTACGACATGGTCGGGAACAACACCCCGGTGTTCTTCGTGCGCGACCCGATGAAGTTCCAGCACTTCATCCGCAGCCAGAAGCGGCGCGCCGACAACAACCTGCGCGACCACGACATGCAGTGGGACTTCTGGTCGCTGTCGCCGGAGTCGGCGCACCAGGTGACCTGGCTGATGGGTGACCGCGGCATCCCGCGGACCTGGCGGCACATGAACGGCTACTCAGCCACACCTACATGTGGGTCAACGCCGCAGGGCGAGAAGTTCTGGGTGAAGTACCACTTCAAGACCGACCAGGGCATCGAGTTCTTCACCCAGGACGAGGCCGACCAGATGGCGTCGGCCGACACCGACTACCACACCCGTGACCTGTACGAGCACATCGCGCGCCGGGGAGTTCCCGAGCTGGACGCTGAAGATGCAGATCATGCCGTTCGAGGACGCCAAGACCTACCGCTTCAACCCGTTCGACCTGACCAAGGTGTGGCCGCACGCGGACTACCCGCTGATCGACGTCGGCAGGCTGACCCTCGACCGGAACCCGACCGACTACCACACCGAGATCGAGCAGGCGGCGTTCGAGCCGAACAACCTCGTCCCCGGGATCGGTCTGAGCCCGGACAAGATGCTGCTGGCCCGCGGGTTCTCCTACGCGGACGCGCACCGGGCCCGGCTCGGCGTCAACTACAAGCAGATCCCGGTGAACGCGCCGCAGGTCGCCCGTCCACAGCTACAGCAAGGACGGGGCGATGCGGGTCAACAACGTCGCCGACCCGGTGTACGCGCCGAACTCCTACGGCGGCCCGAAGGCCGACCCGGCCCGCTACCGACGACGCCGGCCTTTGGCACGCCGACGGTGAGATGGTCGCGCACGGCCTACACGCTGCGCGCCGAGGACGACGACTGGGGCCAGGCAGGCACCATGGTCCGCGAGGTGCTCGACGACGCGCAGCGCGAGCGGCTGGTCGACAACATCGTCGGGCACCTGCTCAACGGCGTGAGCGAGCCGGTCCTGCAGCGCGCCTTCGAGTACTGGCGCAACGTGGACAAGAACCTCGGCGACAAGATCGAGTCCGGCGTCCGCGCGCAAGCAGGACGAGAAGGACCCGAAGGCCGCCGAGCAGGAGAACCCCGCCCGCGAGAGCATGCAGGCCAAGGCCTGACCTCCCGCCGCGAGCCCGGCCCCCGTTCCGTTCCGGAACGGGGGCCGTGTTCGTCGGTGCTGCGGAGCGCCGAGTTCGACACCGGTCCGATCCGATCATGGTCGGGAGCGGACTCACGTCGAACTCGACGTCGTCGCCGCGACGTCGGACGAAGCCGATGCGAGACGGTCGACCTAGGATCGCCGGGTGGACGCCGTCATCTGGCACAACCCCCGCTGCTCCAAGAGCCGCGGGGCCTGCGAGCTGCTGACCGAGCGTGGTGTGGACGCCGCGGAGTTCCGGTACCTCGACGAGGCCCCGGACCGGGCGGCCCTGGAGGACGTGCTGCGCATGCTCGGCACCGAGGACCCGCTGGCGATCACCCGCACCGGGGAGGCCCGGTTCCGCGAGCTGGGGCTGAAGGGTGCCGACCGCGACACGCTGCTCGACGCGCTGGCCGCCCATCCCGAGCTCATCGAGCGCCCGATCGTGGTGGTCGGAGGCCGGGCGGTCGTCGCGCGACCCCCGGAGCGACTGCTGGAACTGCTGGATCCGGACCCTGACCTCAGGCCGGGAACCGTCCCGCGACCACCGCGAGCGCGTCGAGCCGCGTTCCCGCCGACCCGCGGAAGCTCGCGAGGTCGGTCAGCAGCCTGCGGGCCGGTGTCTCCTGCACGTCCAGGCCGGTGCGGGCGAACAGCTGACCGCCGCCACAGATGGCCTGGTAGCGTTTTCATCACGTGACCCGGGCGGAGGACGCCACGACGACGCGCCCGACGACTGGGAGTGCTCATGACCGTCACCGACGCGGCTGGTGGCGCGGTGAGCATCGTCGACGTGGCCCGTCGCGCGGGGGTCTCCGCCTCCACGGTCTCCCGGTCGATGCGCGGCGGCACGAACGTCGCCCCGGCCACCCGCAAGCGGGTGCTGCAGGCCGCGAGGGAGCTGGCGTACGTGCCGTCCCCGGCGGCGTCGCAGCTCGCGTCCGGCCACACCGGCGCCGTCGGGGTGATCGTCCCGTTCAGCACGCGCTGGTTCTTCGCCGAGGCCGTGGCCGGGGCCGAGCGGGCACTGCGGGAGGCCGGCCTGGGCCTGCTGCTCTACAACATCGGCGAGCCCGCCGGTCGCGCCGGCTTCTTCGCCTCGATGCCGCTGCGCCGCCGGGTGGACGCCGTACTGGCCATCGCGACGTCGCTCACCGACGCCGAGCGTTCGGGGCTCGCGGCGCTGCGCGTCCCGATCGTCGCGGTCGGGCAGCGCTGTGCCGGCTTCCCGCGCGTCGGCGTCGACGACGGCAGTGGCGCGGCCGCCGCGGTGCGCCACCTCGTGCTGCTGGGCCACCGGGACATCGCGATGATCACCGGTCTCCCCGACGACGCCATCGGCGCGGCCACCACCAGCGCGCGCCGTGCCGGCTTCGAGCAGGCGCTCGAACAGGCGGGCATCGCGCCTGGTCCGGACCGGGTCGTCGCCGCGCACTGGGGGGTCCGCGGCGGGGTGCTCGCCATGGAGCGGCTGCTCACCGGGGCGAACCTCCCGACGGCGGTCGTCGCCGAGTCCGACGAGATGGCGTTCGGGGCGATGCAGGCCATGCGCCGATCCGGCCTGGACGTGCCCGGTGACGTCTCGCTCGTCGGCTTCGACGACCACGAGATGGCCGCCGCGGCGGATCTCACGACGATCGCGCAGCCCGTCCAGCTCCAGGGCGAGCTCGCCGCACGCCTGCTGCTGGACGCGCTCGACGGCGCCGAGCCGGGCGACGTCGTCCTCCCCACCCGGCTGGTGGTCCGGGGAAGCACCGGCCCTCCGCGGACGCCGACGGCGTGAGAAGGACCGCCGACCGGCTCTCCGACGGCCGCGAGATCATCTACTTCGACGAGCGCGACGGCCCGCCGCGCGCATACCCCGACCCGCGCGGGCTCGCGAGCGTCGCCCGCGTCGCTCGTCCTCCTCGGAGATCCGGTACGACCCGCTGCTCGACGAGTGGGTGGCGATGGCCGGGCACCGGCAGACGCGCACCTTCCTGCCACCCGCCGACCAGTGCCCGCTGTGCCCCTCACGGCCGGGTCTGATGAGCGAGATCCCCGCTCCCGACTACGACGTCGTCGTCTTCGAGAACCGCTTCCCGTCCTTTGCCGCGACCGCCGCGGCGGCCGCCGAGCCCGGCGGACGCCCCCTCGTGCCGCGCCTGCCGGGCCTCGGGCGCTGCGAGGTCGTCTGCTTCACCAGCGACCACGACGCTGTCGTTCCGGCAGCTCCCGCCGGAGCGGGTGCGGCTGGTGGTCGACGCGTGGGCCGACCGCACGGCGGAGCTGTCGCGGCTGCCCCACGTCGAGCAGGTCTTCTGCTTCGAGAACCGGGGTGAGGAGATCGGGGTGACCCTGCACCACCCGCACGGGCAGATCTACGCCTACCCGTTCGTCACCCCGCGGTCCCGGCGCCGAGCTCGAGTCGGCGCGGCGATACCGCGAGCGGACGCGCCGTGACCTCGTGTCCGACGTCCTCGCCGAGGAACGCGCGGCCGGGACGCGCGTGGTGGCCGAGGGTGCGCACTGGACGGCGTTCGTCCCCGGCCGCGGCGCGCTGGCCGGTGGAGGTGCACCTCGCACCCGCACCGTCCGGTGCCCGACCTCCCCGCCCTCGACGACGCCGAGCGCGACGACTTCGCCCGCACCTACCTCGACGTGCTGTGCCGCCTCGACGCCCTGTACGACGCCCCGCTGCCGTACATGGCGTGCTGGTACCAGGCCCCGGTGCGCGCCGACCGTGACCTCGCACGCCTGCACCTGCAGGCTCTTCTCGCCGCGGCGGGCGGCAACCAAGCTCAAGTACCTCGCGGGATCGGAGGCCGGGATGGGCGTCTTCGTCAGCGACGTCCTGCCCGAGGACGTGGCGGCGCGGCTGCGGGCCGTCGGGCCGCGGTGACCGGCACCGCCCGGCCGCGTCCGGACGCGTTCGCCGGCACCGGCCGCGCGCCCGCGCGTGTGGGCCGCCCCCGGCCGGGTCAACCTCATCGGGGAGCACACCGACTACAACGACGGCTTCGTCCTCCCGCTCGCCCTGGAACAGCGGCGTTCTGGTGGCGGGCCGCGCTGCGGCGGGCCTGCTCTGCGTGTCGCGGTCGGCCAGCAGGACGGCGAGGCGCGTTCCCGGTGGCCGAGGTGGCGCCTGGCGACGTGTCCGGCTGGGCGGCCTACGCCGGCCGGATCGCTCTGGGCCCTGCGCGCCGCGGGCCACCCCGTGCCCGGCCTCGACCTCGTGCTCGACGGCGACGTGCCGCTCGGGGCGGGCCTCTCGTCGTCGGCTGCGCTGGAGTGCGCGGTCGCGCTCGCGGCGTCCGACCTCACGGGCCCGCTGACGGTCGAGGGGCGGCCGGACGGAGCTGGCGCTGCTGGCCCGGCGCGCCGAGAACGAGTTCGTCGGGGCCCCACCGGCGTGATGGACCAGATGGCGGCGATGCATGGCACCGCGCGGGCACCTCGTGCACCTCGATACCCGCGACGCTGGCCGTCGAGCTGGTCCCGTTCGACCCCGCCGCCCAGCGGGGCTGACGCTGCTGGTGATCGACACGCGAGCGCCGCACGCGCTCGTCGACGGGCAGTACGCCGCAGCGGCGGCGGGACTGCGAGCGCGGCGGCCGCGCACGCTCGGGCGTCGCCGCGCTGCGCGACGTGCCGGCGGCGACCTCGACGCGGCACTGGCCCGGCTGCCGGCGGGCGAGCTGCGGCGGCGGGCCCGGCACGTCGTCACCGAGAACGAGCGGGTCCAGGCAGGTCGTCGAGCTGCTGCGCGTCGGGCCGATCCGCGAGCCGCCGGGCCGCTGCTCACCGCCTCGCACGCGTCGTTGCGCGACGACTTCGCCGTGACCGTGCCGCACCTCGACGTCGCGCGTGGAGGCGGCGCTGGGCGCCGGCGCGCACGGGGCGCGGATGACCGGTGGCGGTTTCGGTGGTTGCGTGATCGCGCTCGTCGACGCGGCGGATGCCCCGTCGGTCGTGGCCGCGGTCGAGCGGCCGTTCGCGGCCCACGGCTTCGACCCGCCGTCGTCGTTCCCGGCCGTGCCGTCGGACGGCGCGCGGCGTATCGAATAGCACCTGTGCGTGGAAATCGTCGCCCTGGCGACGATTTCCGCGCACGAGGGGTGGGTGGCCGCCAGGCGGAACGTCGTGTCAGCGGGCCACCGCGACGGGGAGCGGCGCGCGCAACCGGATCTCGCCCTCGACGATCTCGGCCGACGGCCGCAGCCCGGCCCGGCGGAGCAGCCGGGTGACGCCGATGTCGGTGGCGCGGGCCACCCCGGCCAGCTCGTGGACACCCTGGCCCGACGCCGTGTCGACCACCCTGCGCAGCAGGGCGGTGCCGAGGCCGCGGCCCTGCCAGGTGTCCTCGACGAGGATCGCGAACCGGGCCGCCGCGGTGCCGTCGCGGTCGATGTTGGCCAGCCCGACGGCGCTTCCGCCGTCCGTGGTGAGGGCGAGCACGGCCTGGCTCGTGCCGTCGGCTCCGAGCAGGGCGGCGAGCTGGCCGGGCGCGAGCCGCGGGGTGGGGCTGAGGAACCGGGAGCGGCGGGTCTGCGGTGAGCAGCGGGCGTGCAGGGCCGCCACCAGCGGGGCGTCCGCCGGATCCGCGACGCGCGTCCGCACCTCCGACCCGTCGCGCAGCACGAGGAACCGGTCGCCGCGCCCGGAGCGGGCGGGCGCGCTCAGCGCGAGCTGCGCGGCCAGTTCGAGCAGCGCGGCCGCGCGGGACAGCTCGGTGGCCGTGAACGGCCACGCCCGCCCCAGCCGCAGGTGCTGGGCCCCGACGCGGACCGTGTGGGTGTAGCTCCCCGGCGGGTCGACCGGGTCGGAGCGGTCGGGATCGACGAGCCGGGCGCGCAGCAGCGTCGCCACCGCGCGCGGCGCGCTGCCCGGGTCGGCGGCCACCATGCGGGCGAGCGCGAGGGCGGTCGTCGCCGGGTCGGACAGCTCCGTGGCGTCGGCCCGTACCAGCAGCGTGCACGGGATGCCGGCCCGTTCGACGGCCTTCGCCAGCACGGCCGGATCCCGCACCTCGGGCACGTTGACCAGCAGTTCGTCGGTGACGGACCCGTCGTCGGCCGGTTCCCCGACGACGTGGAGGGCCAGGATGTTGCACCCGGAGTCGCCGACGGCGCCCGCGAGGGCGCCGAGCCGGCCGGGTCGGTCCTCCAGCTCCACGTGCATCCGCCACAGCGCCACGCCGGCGCACCTCCTCGTCGAGAGTCCCCATCGTGGCGACCGCGTGTTTCCGGGCGGCTACGGCGCCGTGACATGGGCGGTCGGAAGCGGTAGGAAGCCGCGATGGACTACGCGCTGCGGCTCAGCCCCGAGGAGCGGGCCCGGTACCGGCACATGGCGGAGACGGCCCGCGCGGGCGAGAGCCCGGAGTGGGCGGCCGCGGGGATCGGCCCGGGTGGCCGGGTGGCCGACGTCGGCTGCGGCCCCGGTGCGACGCTCCGGCTGCTCGCCGAGACGGTCGGGCCCGAAGGCGCCGCGGACGGCGTGGACCACGACCCCGGCGCCGTGGCCGCCGCTGCGGAGGAGATCGCCGGGCTCACCCAGGCTTCGGTGCGGGTGGGATCCGGGACCGCCACCGGGCTGGAGCCCGGCTCGTACGACGCCGTCATGTGCCGGCACGTGCTGGCCCACAACGGCGGGGCGGAGGAGGCGATCGTGGAACACCTCGCATCGCTGGCCCGGCCCGGCGGCGCCGTCCTCCTCGTCGACGTCGACGGCCCGGCGATCCGCATCCATCCCCAGGATCCGGACCTGACCGACCTGGCGCAGCGCTACTTCGAGTTCCATCGCGCCCGCGGCAACGACCTGACCGTCGGCGCCAAGCTCGGGTGGCTGCTCGAGCGGGCCGGGCTGGCGGTGGAGTCGTTCCGTGGCGGCGGGCCGGTGCTGCGCCAGCCCCCGGCGTTGCGACCGCCGAGCTGGGCCGCGCGGGAGGCGATGGTGGCGGCCGGGTTCGCCGACGCCGCCGATCTCGCCCGCTGGGAGGACGCGTTCCGGCGCTCCGACCAGCTCGCGGTGCGGCCCTGGATGACCATGCCGGTCTACGTGGCGCTCGGCCGGGTGACCTGACGTCGTCAACGCCGCAACCGGCCCACGAGCTGCGCGATCTCCTCGCGGCGGGCCCACGCGATGAACCCGGTCACGATGCCGAGCAGGACCGGCGTGACCACGAAGGCGGGGTTGTCCAGCACGAACGCCTGGGTGTAGGCCGCCCCGACCATGCAGGCCGACGAGTCCGAGGGCCGCCGCGCCCGCGAGGCGGGGGACCAGCAGGCCGATGCCGCCCGCGAGCTCGACCGCTCCGATGAAGTAACGGAACCACTGGCCTGCGCCGATCTGGGTGAAGGTCTCCACCGCGTACGCCTCGCCGAACAGCTTCGGCCCGGCGGAGGCGACGACGAAGAACAGTCCGATCAGGATCTGCAGCGTCCACAGCGTGCGACGCATGGCGAGGGTGCGGGTCTGCGGAGCTGCGGTGAGGGTGGCGGTGGTCATCTCGTCCTCCGTGGGTCCGGTTCTGGGTGTCGCGATGTAGACGCGGTGGTCGTCGGGAACTCATCGGCGGCGTTTCTCGTCCGGTGAGAATCTCCACCGAAGATCGCCCGGGGGGCCGCGGATGCTGTACCTGGGGTTCCCGGTGCCGGAGACTGGGCGGTATGCGTGCGATGCGGGTGCTGAAGGTGGTCGTCCGGGCGCGCACCCGGGAGCCGGTGCTCGTGCTCGGCGAGGTCGACGGAGACCGGTGCCTGCCGGTGTTCCTCCGCGCCCCGCAGGCCGAGGTGATCGCGTTCGGCCCGCGCGGTGAGGACGATCCGCTGATGACGCAGGACCTGATCGTCCCCATCGTCACCGGTCTCGGCCGGACGATCGAGGGGCTCGAGATCACCGAGCTGCGCGACGGCACCTTCTACGCCGACCTCGTCTTCGACCAGGGTGTGCGGGTGGCCGTGCGGCCGAGCGACGGGCTCGCGGTGGCGGTGCGCGACGGACTCCCGATCGCGGTGGACGACGCCATCCTCGACGAGGTCGGCCAGCTCACGGCCGAGGTGTTCCCGAACGGCACCGAGGCGTCGGCGGACGAGCAGCTGCGCGAGTTCCGCGAGTTCATCGACGAGGTCTCGCCCGAGGACTTCGGCGACACGGCCCGGTAGGCCGACCGACCGGCCGTGAACCTCCCCGGCCCGGCGTCCGTGTCCTGTGGTGACAACGGACATCGACCGAGGAGCAGCCGTGAACAGGCTTCCCCAGATCTGCCTCGCCATCGTCACCGCGGTGCTCGTCGCGGTCGGGGTGATCTCCGTGCTGCAGGAGCGCAGCGCCGCCCCGGCTGCTGCCACCGTCGCGGAACCCGCGGCGGCCCCCGCCACCGGTCTCGACCTCGTCGCGGCGCAGACCCCGATCGGCACGGTCGTGACCTCGGGCGGGAAGACGCTCTACCGTTTCGAGAAGGACACCCCGAAGCCGCCGAAGTCGAACTGTGCGGGCAAGTGCGCGGAGACGTGGCCGCCGTTGCTCGCCGACGGTGAGCCGGCGTTGACGGGGGTGGACGGCGCGCTGGTGGGCACCGTGCAGCGGGCGGACGGGGCGGCGCAGGTGACGCTCAACGGGTGGCCGCTGTACTTCTTCTCCGGCGACAGCGCGCCGGGGGACACGAAGGGTGAGGGTGTCGGTGGCACCTGGCACGCCGCCGGTCCGGACGGCAAGCCCGCGATCTCCCAGGCAGGCGGCGTCGACCTCGTCGCGGCGCAGACCCCGATCGGCACGGTCGTGACCTCGGGCGGGAAGACGCTCTACCGTTTCGAGAAGGACACCCCGAAGCCGCCGAAGTCGAACTGCGCGGGCAAGTGCGCGGAGACGTGGCCGCCGTTGCTGGCCGATGGTGAGCCGTCGTTGACGGGGGTGGACGGCGCGCTGGTGGGCACCGTGCAGCGGGCGGACGGGGCGGCGCAGGTGACGCTCAACGGGTGGCCGCTGTACTTCTTCTCCGGCGACAGTGCGCCGGGGGACACGAAGGGTGAGGGTGTCGGTGGCACCTGGCACGCCGCCGGTCCGGACGGCAAGCCCGCCGTGAAGTAGACGACGCCGTGCGCGGAAATCGCTGCCCTGACAGCGATTTCCGCGCACGGGCGCGTCAGCGCAAGGCCACCCGCGGCGAATTGGACCTGGTGATCCGGTCCACATTCGTCGAGTATGGACGTATGGCAGTCGTCGATCTCCGCCCGCTCCCCGTCACCCGCGACCCGGCCCGCCGGCTTCCCCAGCTGTTCGCCGGGCTCGTCCTCTACGGCGCGAGCATGGCCATGCAGCTGCGGGCCGCTCTCGGGCTGAACCCGTGGGACGTGCTGCACGAGGGCCTGTCCGAGCGCACGCCACTGAGCTTCGGGACGATCACGGCGATCACGGGGGTGGCGGTCCTGCTGCTGTGGGTCCCGCTGCGGCAGCGCCCGGGCGTGGGCACCGTCGCCAACGTGATCGTCATCGCGTTCGCCGTCGACCTCGCGCTCGCGCTGATCCCCGCGCCGGACGCGCTCGCCGGGCGCATCGCGCTCATGGTCGGCGGCATCGTGCTGAACGGGGTGGCGTCCGCGGCCTACATCGGGGCCCGCCTCGGGCCCGGGCCCGCGCGACGGCCTGATGACGGGGCTCGCCGCGCGCACCGGCTGGTCGCTGCGCCTGGTGCGCACCGGGATCGAGATCACCGTGCTCGCGACGGGCTGGCTGCTCGGCGGCACGGTCGGGATCGGCACGGTGCTCTACGCGCTGGCCATCGGCCCGCTCACGCAGGCCTTTCTGCCGTTCCTCGCGGTGCACGAGCGTCGGTGAGCGACCGGGGGGCGGGCACCTCCGCCACGGCCGGCACGTCGGAGGGCGGCTGCGCCGGGCCGTCGATGTCCGCGAGCTGCCACGGCCGCACCACCGTGACGAGCACGACGAGTGCCAGCACGAGCCCGCCCGCGACGACCGTGCCCATCGCGACGGCGTCGTTGCCGAGTATGCCGACCATCGGGGAGACCAGGGCTCCGACGCCGAACTGGACGGCGCCGAGCAGTGCCGCGGCGGTGCCCGCGGCCTCGCCGTGCCGGGAGAGCGCGAGCGCGGGGGCGTTGGGCAGCGCGAGACCGGCCGCGAACAGCACGAGCCACAGCGGCACCAGGACGCCGACGAGGCCGCCTGCCCCGGTGAGCGCCATCGTGAGCAGCACCGTTCCCGCGACCGCGCCCGTGAGGACCGCGAACAGCAGGAGCTGGCGGGGCTCGAAGCGGCGCAGCAGGTAGGCGTTGAGCTGGGTGGCCGCGATCAGCCAGAACGCGCCTGCCCCGAACACCAGCCCGAACGCCTGCTGGTCCAGCCCGAACTGCTGCTGGAAGACGAACGACGACCCGGCGATGTAGCCGAACAGCCCGGCCATCGCGAGCCCGGCCACCAGCACCAGCCCGACGAAGACGCGGTCCCGCAGCAGCTGACGGTAGGTGCGCAGCGTGTTCCGGACGCCCGACGGGCGGCGGCGCTCGGGCGGCAGCGTCTCGCGGAGACCGCGGGCCGCGAGCGGGATGATGACCAGGCCGTAGAGGGCGAGCGCGCCGAACACCCCGCGCCAGGACGTGAAGCGCAGCAGCTCCCCGCCGAGCGTGGGTGCCACGATGGGCGCGACACCCATCACGAGGATCAGCCGGGAGAGCAGGGTGGCGGCCGCGCGGCCGGTGAACAGGTCGCGGACGATCGCCAGCGCGATGACCATCCCGGCCGCCGCACCGAGACCCTGCACCACCCGCAGGACGCCCAGGACGGCGATGTTCGGCGCGACCAGGCACAGCGCGGACGCGACGACGTACAGGGTCGCGCCGACGAGCAGCGGACGGCGCCTGCCCAGCGCGTCGGACAGGGGTCCGATCACCAGCTGCCCGAGCGCGAGGCCGAGGAGGGTGCCGGTGAGGGTGAGCTGGACGATCGCCGACGTCGTGCCGAGGTCCTCGGTGATCTCCGGCAGCGCCGGGAGGTACATGTCGATGGTCAGCGGGCCGAGCGCGATCATCGCACCGAGGATGACGATCAGCTTGAGCCGTTGCCACCGACCTTCGGAGGCGGATGCATCCGCCCGATCGGTCGCTGTCGTCACCCAGCGGTCAAGGCCTGGGGCGGGTGGCGGTGTTCCCGATCTCGGACAGGTGTGACCCCCGCCACACTTGTCAGTACCGCCAGCGGAGGCCGGTCAGGACGTCGTCGAGGTCCCGGTCGGCGGCTGCGGCGGCGTCCGAACGCCGGACGGCGAGGAACGCCCCGAGCAGGTCGTCGCCCAGCACGTCGCGCAGCCGCGGGTGATCGGCGAGCGCCGCCTCCTGCTCGGCCTGCGTGCCGGGCAGCGCGGCGATCCCCTGGTCGGCGCGCTCCTGCTCCGACCAGCCGCCCGGATCCGACTGCACGGGCGGCGGCGGCGCCAAGCCCTCGGCCACCCCGGCGGCACCACAGGCCAGCAGCGCGGCGATCGCGAGGTAGGGGTTGGCCGATGCGTCCGACGCCTTGAGCTCGACGTTGGCGTGGTCGGCGCCGAGCAGGGCCGAGCCGGGGACGAAGCGCAACGGCGCCTCCCGGTTCTCCACACCCCAGAACGCGAACGCGCCCGCGAAGAACCCGGGCCGCAGGCGGGCCAGCGAGCCGAGGCTCGGCGCGGTGATCGCCGCCAGGGCCGGGAGATCGCGGAGCAGGCCGGCGATGTACGCCGCGCCCTCGGTACCGGGCTCCTCCGGGCGGTGCCACGGATCTTGGCCCGCGAGCAGGTTGCGGTCGCCGCGCCACAGCGAGCTGTGCACGTGCCATCCGTTGCCGGCCGAGGACTGCGACGGCAGCGGGGCGAAGCTGAGCCGCAGGCCGTGCCGCCGGGCGGCGGCCCGCAGCGTCTGCCGGGCCAGCAGCTGCCCGTCCGCCGCGGCCACCGGGTCGGTCGCCACGAGCGAGAGCTCCATCTGCGCCGGGCCGTACTCGGCGTGCAGCTGGCCGATGCGGAGCCCGTTGGCGGCGAAGTCGCGCAGGACGTCGGCCACGAACTCGTCGACGGCGACGAGCGCGTGCGGGCTGTACGCCGGCCCGTGGTGGGCCGGCACGAGCTCGTCGTCCCCCGAGCCGTCGAGGTAGACCGCGAACTCCATCTCGTACCCGACGAGCGCGCGCAGCCCCCCGTCGGCCAGGCGCTCGACCTGCCGCTCGAGCACCCCGCGCTGGTCGTAGGGCCACGGCTCGCCGTCCGCCCCGACCTGCCGCCCGGGCGCCCAGGCCAGTGCGGGCTGCCCGGCGAGGGGCACCAGCGCGGACAGCTCCGGGATCAGCCGGACGTCACCCGAGGGCGTCGCGAGCCCCGGGTGGGCGAAGGTGATGGCGTCGGAGCTGTCGAAGACCGCGAAGAGCGTGGTGACGCCGACGCCGGTCCGCGAGACCTCGGGCAGCGCCGCGACGGGGACCGTCCGGGACCGGGGGATGCCGTTGTTGTCCGCCCAGCTGATCGTCACCCCGGCCACGCCGGCAGCCGTGAGGTCCGCGGTGAGGTCGTCGACGTCCGGGTCGAGCGCGGTCATGGCCGGTCCTCCAGGTGCTCGGTGTCGGCGCCAGCATGGCCCGGCCCGTGGTGGCGGTCCACCCGCTACCGGCGTGACCTGATTACGGTGCGGTCATGCTGGTCGAACGGATGCGGCCCTTCACGTCGACGATCTTCGCCGAGATGTCGGCGCTCGCGTTGCGCACGGGGGCGATCAACCTCGGGCAGGGCTTCCCGGACACCGACGGCCCGCCGTCGCTGCTCGCCGACGCCGCGGCCAACGTCACGGGCGGGATGAACCAGTACCCGCCGGGGCTCGGGGTCCCGGCCCTGCGCACGGCCGTGGCCGAGCACCAGCGTCGCTTCCACGGGCTCGACGTCACCGCCGACGACGTCCTGGTCACGACCGGCGCGACCGAGGCGATCGCGGCGGCGGTCATGGGCCTGTGCGAGCCGGGCGACGAGGTCGTGACGTTCCAGCCCTACTACGACTCCTACGCGGCGACGATCGCGCTGGCCGGGGCGCGGCTGCGGGCGGTGGCGCTGCGTCCGCCCGACTTCGGGTTCGATCCCGACGAGCTGCGCGCCGCGTTCTCCGACCGCACCCGCGTGGTGCTGGTGAACACCCCGCACAACCCCACTGGGGCGGTGTTCGGCCGCGCGCAGCTCGAGACGATCGCGGAGCTGGCCGTCGAGCACGACGCGGTGGTCGTCACCGACGAGGTGTACGAGCACATGGTGTTCGACGGAGCGAAGCACGTGGCGATGGCCGGCCTGCCCGGGATGGCGGAGCGGACCCTCACGATCTCCTCGGCGGGCAAGACGTTCTCGGTGACCGGCTGGAAGATCGGGTGGATGCACGGGCCGGCCGAGCTGGTGGCCGCGGCCCGCTCCGTCAAGCAGTTCCTCACCTACGTCAGCGGGGCGCCGTTCCAGCCCGCGGTGGCCACCGCGCTCGGGCTGCCGGACTCGTTCTACCGCGACCTGGCCGACGGCCTGCAGCGCAAGCGCGACCTGCTCGCCGAGGGCCTGCGCGCCGCCGGGCTCACCGTCCACCACACGGCGGGCACCTACTTCGTGATCACCGACGTCGCCCCGCTCGGATTCGCGGACGGCGCGCAGTTCTGCTGGCGGCTGCCCGAGCTGATCGGGGTGGCCGCGGTGCCGGTCTCGGTGTTCTGCGCCGACCCCGACCTCGGCCGCTCGCTGGTCCGGTTCGCCTTCTGCAAGCGCGACGACGTGCTGGCCGAAGCCGCCTCCCGCCTCGCCGCCCTCCGCTCCGCCGCCCCCTGACCGCGAGTCGGGGTTTTTGGCGCGCGAGTCGGGGTTTTTCGTGCGCGAGTCGGGGTTTCGGTGCGCGAGTCGGGGTTTTTCGTGCGCGAGTCGGGGTTTCTGGTGCGGGTCCGGCAGGATGCCGGCCATGTCCGGCCGCCTCGCGACGCCCGGCGGCTTCCGGCGCGCTGCGGTCACCGGTGTCCTGCTGTTCTGGGGGTTCGCGCTGGTCGCAGGGGCGATCGCGCCCGGGTACTCGGTGCGCGACGACTACATCGTCCAGCCTCGCCGGCCGTGGGTCGGAGGTGGCGTTGCTCGGGGTCGCCGCGCTCGCCGTGCTCGGGCTGGCGCACCTCGCCGCTGCGGCGGTGGTGCGGTCGGCGGCGGTACCGCTCGCCGTCGCGGGCGCGTTCGGCCTGCTCATCGCGGCGTTCCGCACCTCGTGCCCGGCCGGAGCGGCGGGCTGCGGGTCCGAGGCGAACGACGCGCCGCACGACCTGGCGGACGCCGTCCACGGCCTCGCCGTGGTCGGCTACGAGATCGCGCTGCTCGTGGCCATGGTCTGCGTGGCCGTCGACGCGCTGCGCGGTGGGCGTCCGAAGTGGCTCGGCGCCGTCTCGCTTCTCGCCGCCATCGCGTCGGTGCTGCTCGTGCTGCAGCTGGGTGGCGCCGACACCGGCTGGTGGCAGCGGGCATGGCTGGTGGTCAACACCGGATGGCTGGTACTGGTCGTCGTGCTGTCCCGGACGACGCCCGGACGCCCGGAGTCCGGCTCCGGCTCCATCCCCGGTGAACGGCGAGCGTGAGGACCGTTAACCGCGCGACCTGCGCCGTGGCGCCGGTTAGCGTCGGGCAGTGACCATCCGTGCCGTTCCGGCGTCCAGGTTCCGTTGGGGCGTGCTCGCAGCGGTGGCCGTCACGGTGGTCGCGTGGGCGTCCGCGTTCGTCGCCATCCGCGCCGTCGGACGGTCGTTCGAGCCGGGGCCGCTGGCGCTGGGTCGGCTGCTCGTCGGCGCACTCGCGCTCGGCGCTGGGTCTCCTGGTCAGCCGCAACTGGGTGTGGCCCACCCGCCGGGAGTGGGCGCTGGTCGTGCTCTGCGGCCTGACCTGGTTCGGTGTCTACAACGTGGCGCTCAACTCCGCCGAGCAGCGCGTCGACGCGGGCACCACCGCCATGCTGATCAACGTCGGTCCGATCCTCATCGCGCTGTTCGCCGGGCTCCTGCTCGGGGAGGGCTTCGCACGGTGGCTCGTGATCGGGGCGGGGGTGGCGTTCGCCGGGGCCGTTCTCGTGGGCGTGGCCACCGCCGACGCCGACACCGCGGACGTGCTCGGTGTGCTGCTCTGCCTGGGCGCGGCGCTCGCCTACGCCATCGGCGTGCTCGCGCAGAAACCGGTGCTGCGGCGTCTGCCCGCCCTCCAGGTGACCTGGTTGGCCTGCACCGTCGGAACCGTCGCGTGCCTGCCGTACTCCGCCGGCCTGCTCGCCGACCTCGCAGCCGCACCCGCCGACGCCACGGCGGGGCTCGTCTATCTCGGACTGGTGCCCACCGCGCTCGCGTTCAGCACCTGGGCCTACGCGCTGGCGCGTACCGACGCCGGCCGCCTCGGCGTCACCACCTACCTGGTGCCGCCGGTGACGATCCTCATGTCGGCGGTGCTGCTCGGCGAGCTGCCGCCGGTTCTCGCGCTGGTGGGCGGGGCGGTGTGCCTCGTCGGGGTGGCGCTGACCCGCCGCTCCGGCGGACCTCAGCTCCAGGGCGCCGGAACGACCGTGAACCGGACGCCCTGACCCGGCCGCACCTGGGCCGCCCGATCGACGTCCGCGTCGACGACGACGGCGGCCACCGGGTAGCCGCCGGTCACCGGGTGGTCGGCGAGGAACAGCACGGGACCCCCGTCCGGCGGCACCTGGATCGACCCGCGGACGACACCCTCGCTCGGCAGCTCGGCGTCGCCGTCGCGGCGCCGCAGCCGGTCACCGTCGAGCCGCATGCCGATGCGGTCGCTGCGGTCCGACGCCGTCCAGACGGTGCGGGTGAGCGCGGTCGGGTCGTCGATCCAGTCCGCGCGCGGCCCGAGGACCACCCGCAACGTCACCGGGCCGCCGGGCGGCACCGCCACCGGTGCGACGTCGACGAGCGGGAACGCGTCGGGCTCCGGACCGACGGGCAGCACGTCGTCCGCGGCGAGGGCGGCCGGGCCGAGCCCGGACAGGACGTCGGTGCTGCGCGATCCCAGCACGGCGTCGCAGTCGATGCCGCCGCGGACCGCCACGTAGGTGCGCAGGCCTGCGGCCGGGGGGCCGAGCCGGAGCACCTGCCCCGGGCGCAGCGGCACGACGGCGTGGTGCCCGACGGGGGTGCCGTCGACGTCGGCGGGAGCGAGGGCACCGGCCATCGCCACGGTGAGCCTTCCCTGCGCGCGGACGGCGAGGCCGCCGAACACCACCTCGATCCCCGCGGCACCCTCCGGGTTGGCGACGAGCCGGTTGGCGAGGCGCAGCGCGGCCCGGTCGGTCGCGCCGGAGCGGCCGACGCCGGACGCCGCGTTCCCCGCCCGGCCGAGGTCCTGCACGAGGGCCTGGGTGCCGGTGGCCAGCACCTCGACCGCCCGCGCCCGCCCGCCGCCCCGCCGCCGCCGTTCGCGTTCTGGATGCACTACGCGGTCCTGCTCGGGCCCGGAATCGCGTTCTGCATCCAGAGTGCGGACGAACTGCACCCGGGCGCCCGGCCGCAGCAGGGGCCCGCGCTCGTCGTCCCACAGCTCGGTGCAGGTGCTGCCGATCAGCTGCCAGCCACCGGGGGACGAGCGCGGGTAGACGCCGCTGAACTCCCCGGCCAACCCGACCGACCCGGCCGGCACCGACGTCCGCGGCTCGTCGCGGCGCGCCACCTCCAGCCGCTCGTCACCACCGGCGAGGTAGGCGAACCCCGGCGCGAAACCGCCGAACGCCACCCGCCACGGCGTCCCGGTGTGGGCCTCGACGACGCCGTCCGCGCCGAGGCCGGTGAGCTCGCCGACCTCGTCGAGATCGGGCCCGTCGTAGACCACCGGGATCTCCACGGTCTCCCCCTCGTCGGGGTCGCCACCGGTGTCGACGGGCAGCTCCTCGACGGCGCGGCGCAGCGCACCCAGGTCGGTGCCGGGTTCGGCGACGACCAGCACGGTGCGGGCGGCGGGCACCACGTCGAGCACGCCGGGCAGCTCGGCGGCGCGCAGCGTCGGCGGCGAGGGCCAGCACCTCGGACAGCTCGTCCACCTCGATCAGCAGCGCAGCGTCACCGCAGGCCAGGACGTTCACGCGAACGGCCGCAGCTCGACCCCGGCGTCGGCGAGCGCGTCGCGCACCGCCCTCGCCATCTCCACCGCGCCGGGAGAGTCGCCGTGCACGCACGCCGACTCCGCCGTGACCGTGACGTCGCTGCCGTCGACCGCGGTGACGACGCCGTCGGTCACCATCCGCAGCACCCGCGCCGCCACGGCGTCCGGGTCGTCGAGCAGGGCACCCGGCTCGGCGCGCGGGACGAGCTCGCCGTCGGGGGTGTAACCGCGGTCGACGAAGAACTCCGGCACCGCGCGCAGCCCCGCGGCCTCGGCCGCCCTGAGCAGCTCGGACCCGGGCAGCCCGAGCACGGGGAGCGTCGCGTCGAAGTCCCGCACGGCCGCGACGACCGCGCCCGCCTGCCCCTCGTGGTGCACGGTGGCGTGGTAGAGCGCGCCGTGCGGCTTGACGTAGCGGACGGCGGTGCCCGCCACCCGGCACATCCCGTCCAGGGCTCCGAGCTGGTAGACGACGTCGTCGGCGAGCTGCCCCGGCTCGACGTCGATGAACCGGCGGCCGAAGCCGGCCAGGTCCGGGTAGCCGACCTGCGCGCCCACGACGACGCCCTGCCCGGCCGCCATCGCGCACGTCCTGCGCAGGGTGGAGGGATCACCGGCGTGGAAACCGCAGGCCACGTTGGCCGACGTGACGAGGCCGAGCACGGCCTCGTCGTCGCCGAGTACCCAACGGCCGTAGGACTCGCCGAGGTCGCTGTTGAGGTCGATTCCGGCCACGGACGGATTGTGCACCGGGCGCGCCTATCGTGGAGATCGTGACGGCCATCCCCGCCCCCGAGGTCGGGCTGCGGCGGCTGTGGCCGTACCTGCGTGCGCACCGGGCGGCGATGGTCGTCGTCGCGCTCCTCTCGCTGGTCACGGCGGCGACGTCGCTGGCGCAGCCGCTGCTCGTCGGCGAGGTGATCACGGCGGTGCAGGACGCGGCGCCGGTGCTGCCGACGGCGGGCCTGCTGGTGGCCGTGCTGCTGGTGGGCGCGGTCCTGAGCGCGGTGCAGCTGTTCCTCCTCCAGCGCACCGCCGAGGGCCTGGTGCTCTCCACCCGCCGGACGCTGGCGTCGACCCTGCTGCGGCTGCCCGTCGCGGAGTACGACGCCCGCCGCACCGGTGACCTCATGTCCCGGATCGGTGCCGACACCACGTTGCTGCGTGCCGTGGTCACCTCGGGGCTGCTCGAGATCGCCAGCTCGCTGGTCGTGGTGGTGGGCGCGGCCGTCGCGATGGCGCTGGTCGACGTGGTGCTGCTCGGCGTGACGCTGCTGGCGGTCGCGCTCGGCGCGGTCGTGATCGGCACCGCGTCGCGCCGCGTCCGGGCGTTGTCGATGCTGACCCAGCTGCGCGTCGGCGAGATGACCGCCGCCGTGGAGCGCGCGCTGTCGGCAGTGCGCACCATCCGCGCGAGCGGTGCCACCGCCCGCGAGATCGAGACCGTCACCGCTTCGGCCACCCAGGCGTACGGGGCCGGGGTGCGGTCGGCTCGCTTGCAGGCGCTCGTCTCGCCCGCCACCGGCGTGGCGATCCAGGGGTCGTTCATCGCGGTGCTCGGCATCGGCGGGGCGCGCGTGGCGGCCGGGTTGCTGACGATCGGTGAGCTGATCTCGTTCGTGCTGTACCTGTTCCTGCTGGTCCTGCCGCTGGCGCGGCTCGCGCAGTCGTGGACGCAGCTGCAGACGGGGCTCGGGGCGCTGGCGCGGATCGAGCAGATCCGGGTGCTGCCGGCCGAGGACGCGGGCGACGCCGTCGGGTCCGCTCCGCGCGTCGCGGGTGCGCCTGCCCTCGAGCTGCGCGACGTCTCGTTCACCCACGCCGACGGCACGCCCGTGCTGCACGGCGTGAGCTTCACCGTGCCCCGCGGCAGCCGCACCGCGCTCGTCGGCCCGTCGGGAGCGGGCAAGTCGACGGTGCTCGCGCTGGTGGAGCGCTTCTACGACGTCACCGGCGGGTCGGTGCTCGTCGACGGCGTGGACGTGCGGGCCTGGACGCGGCTGGAGCTGCGGGCCGGGCTCGGCTACGTCGAGCAGGACTCTCCTGCGCTCGCGGGCACGCTGCGGGAGAACCTGGCACTGGCCGCGCCCGCCGCGACCGAGGCCCAGCAGCTCGCGGGGCTGGCCGCGGTGAACCTCACCGGGCTCGTCGAGCGCACCCCGCGCGGCCTCGACGCGCCCGTCGGCGACGACGGCGTGCTGCTCTCCGGCGGTGAACGCCAGCGGCTCGCCATCGCACGCACGCTGCTCGCGCAGCCCCGGCTGATGCTGCTCGACGAGCCGACCGCCAGCCTCGACGCGCGCAACGAGCAGGCCCTGCGCGACGCCGTCGAGGCCGCGGCGGCGGCGGACCGGACGCTGCTGATCGTCGCGCACCGGCTCTCCACGGTGGTCGACGCCGACCAGATCGTGGTGCTCGACGACGGCCGGGTGGTGGCCGTCGGAACGCACGACGAGCTGCTCACGACGAGCCCGCTCTACGCCGAGCTGGCCCGCTCCCAGCTGCTCGTCTGAGCGACCAACGCGTCGTGCACGGCGCCGTTGCTCGCCACGACGTCGGTGCGGGCGGCCGAGGCGATCCTGGTTCCCCGGTAGTCGGTGACGCGCCCGCCCGCCTCCTCGACGAGGACCTGACCTGCGCTGATGTCCCAGGACTCCATCGCCCGCTCGCAGTACGCCGTGAGGTGCCCGGCGGCGATGTGGCTCATGATCAGGGCGGGGGCGCCGATGAACCGCACGCCGCCGACGGCGTTCATCAGCCGCTCGAACTCCGCCGCGAAGTGTGCGATCCGCGCGGGGTCCGCGGTCTGGATCTGGCTCGCGACGACGGCGCTGGTCAGCTCACCGGTCGGGTCGACCCGCAGCGGCACGCCGTTGCAGGTGGCGCCGAGCCCGCGCCCGGCGGCGAACAGCTCCCCGTGCACCGGGTCGAACACCGCGCCCGCCACGGCCTCGGGACCGCACCGCAGCGCGACCGACACGCAGTACCAGGGGATGCCGTGGGTGAAGTTGCTCGTGCCGTCCAGGCCGTCGACGAGCCAGGCGTGCCCGCCGTCCGCACCCGCGACCGTGCCCTCCTCGCCGACCACCGTGTGCTCCGGGAAGGCGGCACGCAGGACCTCGACGACGGCGGCCTGCGACGCGCGGTCCGCCGAGGTCGTGACGTCCACCCGCGCGTCCTTGAGCCGCACCTCGACGCGGGTCCGGTCGGTGGCGGCGAGGACGGCGCCCCCGGCCCGGGCGGCGGCCGCCGCCACCTCGACGGCCTCGTCGATCAGGCTGCAGGAAGGCACCACCGACCGTAGCCCGTCGTGCGCGGTTGTGAGGGCTCCCGCCGCGATTGCCGCGCACGGGGGCGACGTTGGTGCGGTGCCACGCTCGGTCGCTGTCCGCGATGGGCTCGCCGTGTTCGCCGCAGTGCCGGTGTCTGGCGGCGTGGTGCGTAGAGCGAGGGATCAGCGCCGGATCGTGGTCCGGTAGGCGGCGGTGACGACGACGAACAGCACCGACGACATCACCACGACGAGCACGGCGACCGCCCAGACCGGCACCGTGCCGACGGGCAGCAACACCTGCCGGATGGCGTTGGCGCCGAGGATGACCAGCAGGTAGAGCCACAGCGGCGCCCATCTGCTCTCGCCCTCGGCCCTGGGCGCGGGATCGTTCATGATGGGCTGCTCCTCGTCGTACCCGGATCGATCGTGGTGGCGGCCAGCGCCGCCAGCGCCATCCGCCGCAGCAGTATGGCCGCCTCGGAGTCGGCGCTGCGGGTGCCGCTGTGCGGGGTGGAGTTGAGGAGCCCGAAGGCGCCGTGCGCGGCGACGCGGGCCGATTCCGCGGACAGCCCGGGATGCATCCGCTGCAGGGTCCGCACCCAGATCTCGACGTAGGTGCGCTGCAGGACCCGCACCCGACGGCGCGCCGCGGTCGGCAGGTTGGCCAGGTCCCGGTCCTGCACGACGATCAGCTCCGGCTCGCGCAGCGCGAAGTCGGCCTGGAACTCGACGAGGGCGGCGAGCACCTCGCGCGGGTCGTCCGACGCCGCGGCACGGGCCTGGCCGCCCGCGAGCAGGTGCTCGCTGATCCCGACGAGCATCTCCTCCAGCAGCGCCTCCTTGCCGGGGAAGTGCCGGTACAGCGCCGGGCCGCTCACCCCGACGGCGGCGCCGAGGTCGGCGATGCTGACCCCGTGGAACCCGTGCCGGGCGAAGAGCCTCGCGGCGACGGCCAGGATCTGCTCACGGCGGCTGCCCTCCCGCACAACCGGTGAGGCCGCCATCCCGGCAGCCTATCGCGCGGCGTTAACAACCGCTAACATCGTCGCCCTCGCGCCCGGTCTGCCGGGCCCGGGACCTCCACCCAAGGACGACGCCTCGGCCTCTTCGCGCGCGGATTGGCCTCCTCGCAGACCCCGTGGGCTCTGGAGGAGACGCCGCGCGCGTTGTCGGGATATTGCTGCTCACTGGCGTCCTAACAACCGCTAACATGTTAACGACCGCTAACCAAGGAGGCTGCGTGGCCGCCGTGACCCCGGCTCTGTCGAGCTCCGTCGACCCGGCGGGCGACGCCGCCGTCCGCAACGCGCAGGCCCACGCGTCGCTGGTCGCGGACCTGCGCGAGCGCCTCGCCGCCGCCCGCCTCGGCGGTCCGGAACGGTCCCGCGCCCGGCACGTCGAGCGCGGCAAGCTCCTGCCCCGCGACCGGGTCGACTCGCTGGTCGACCCCGCGAGCCCGTTCCTCGAACTGTCCCCGCTCGCCGCCAACGGGATGTACGACGACGAGGCCCCCGGCGCCGGCATCATCACCGGGGTCGGGCGGGTGTCGGGGCGCGAGTGCGTGATCGTCGCCAACGACGCCACCGTCAAGGGCGGCACCTACTTCCCCGTCACGGTGAAGAAGCACCTGCGCGCGCAGGAGGTGGCGCTGCACAACCGGCTCCCGTGCATCTACCTCGTCGACTCCGGCGGCGCGTACCTGCCCGAGCAGGACAGCGTCTTCCCCGACCGCGAGCACTTCGGCCGGATCTTCTACAACCAGGCCACGATGTCCGGGCTGGGCATCCCGCAGATCGCCGCGGTGCTCGGCTCCTGCACGGCGGGCGGGGCGTACGTGCCGGCGATGAGCGACGAGGCCGTGATCGTCCGCAACCAGGGCACGATCTTCCTCGGCGGGCCCCCGCTGGTGAAGGCGGCCACCGGTGAGGTGGTCACCGCCGAGGAGCTGGGCGGCGGCGACCTGCACTCGCGCATCTCGGGTGTCACCGACCACCTCGCGGGCGACGACGCGCACGCGTTGCAGATCGTCCGCTCCATCGTCGGCACGCTGGGGGCGCGTCCGCCGCGGCCGTGGGACGTCCTGCCCACCGAGGAGCCGCTGGCCGATCCGGCGGAGCTGTACGGCGTCGTCCCGACCGACTCCCGCACGCCCTACGACGTGCGGGAGGTGATCGCCCGGATCGTCGACGGGTCGCGGTTCCACGAGTTCAAGTCCGAGTACGGGACGACGCTGGTCACCGGCTTCGCCCGCCTCCACGGGCACCCGGTCGGGATCGTCGCGAACAACGGGATCCTGTTCTCCGAGTCCGCCGTGAAGGGCGCGCACTTCATCGAGCTGTGCGACCAGCGCGGCGTCCCGCTGGTGTTCCTGCAGAACATCTCCGGGTTCATGGTCGGGCGCGAGTACGAGGCGGGCGGCATCGCGAAGAACGGCGCGAAGATGGTGACGGCCGTGGCGTCCACCCGCGTGCCGAAGTTCACGGTGATCATCGGCGGGTCGTTCGGGGCGGGCAACTACTCGATGTGCGGCCGGGCGTACTCGCCGCGGTTCCTGTTCATGTGGCCCAACGCCCGCATCTCCGTCATGGGCGGCGAGCAGGCCGCGATGGTGCTCGCCGCGGTCCGGGCGAAGGACGACCCCGAGCCCGAGGAGGCGTTCGTCGAGCGCATCCGCGGCCAGTACGAGCACCAGGGTCACCCCTACTACTCCACGGCCCGCCTCTGGGACGACGGCGTGATCGACCCCGCCGACACCCGCACGGTGCTCGGCCTGGCCCTGTCCGCCGCGGCGAACGCCCCGCTGGGCGATCCCGCCTTCGGCGTGTTCCGGATGTGAGCGGCGTGTTCCGGCATCGAGCCCGCGCGATGCCCTTCTCGAGCGCCTGGAACGACATGAAGCCCGCGCGATGCCGTTTCGGGCGAGGAGGTTTCCGTGTTCGACACCGTCCTGATCGCCAACCGCGGCGAGATCGCGGTCCGGGTGATCCGCACGCTGCGCGCGATGGGCATCCGGTCGGTCGCCGTGTACAGCGACGCCGACGCCGGGGCCCGGCACGTCCGCGAGGCCGACGTCGCCGTGCGGATCGGGCCGCCGGCCGCGGCGCAGAGCTACCTGTCCATCCAGGCGGTGATCGAGGCCGCGCGGGCCACCGGGGCGCAGGCGATCCACCCCGGCTACGGCTTCCTGTCGGAGAACACGGCCTTCGCCGCCGCGTGCGCGGAGGCCGGGATCGTGTTCGTCGGGCCGCCGGCGTCGGCGATCGAGGCGATGGGCGACAAGGTCCGCGCCAAGCAGACCGTCGCCAAGGCGGGTGTCCCGGTCGTGCCCGGCTGTGACGACAGAGGCTGGGACGGCGCCGAGCTGTCGGACGACGAGCTCGCCGCCGCCGTCGAGCAGGTCGGCTACCCGGTGCTGCTGAAGCCGAGCGCGGGGGGCGGCGGCAAGGGCATGCGGGAGGTGCACCGCGCCGAGGACCTCGCCGACGCCGTCGCGGGCGCCCGCCGCGTGGCACTGCGGCTCGTTCGGCGACGACACCCTGCTCGTCGAGCGGCTCGTCGCCACTCCGCGCCACATCGAGATCCAGGTACTCGCCGACCAGCACGGCAACGTCGTCCACCTCGGCGAGCGCGAGTGCAGCCTGCAGCGGCGGCACCAGAAGATCGTCGAGGAGGCGCCCTCGGCTCTGCTCACACCGGCGCAGCGCGAGGCGATGGGCGCCGCCGCCGTCGAGGCCGCCCGCGCCGTCGGCTACACCGGCGCCGGGACGGTCGAGTTCATCGTCGGCGCCGACCGCCCCGACGACTTCTTCTTCATGGAGATGAACACCCGCCTGCAGGTGGAGCACCCCGTCACCGAGATGGTCACCGGGCTCGACCTCGTCGAGCTCCAGCTGCGGGTCGCGGCGGGCGAGACGCTCCCGATCACGCAGGACGACGTCGTGCTGCGCGGCCACGCCGTCGAGGTCCGGATCTACGCCGAGGACCCGGCGGCGGGCTTCCTGCCGACGGGCGGGCGGATCCTCGCGCTGACCGAGCCGTCCGGTCCGGGGATCCGGGTGGACTCCGGGGTGGTCGAGGGCGGCATGGTCGGCTCGGACTACGACCCGATGCTCGCCAAGGTCATCGCGCACGGCGCCGACCGCGACGAGGCCCTGCGCAGGCTCGACGCGGCGCTGGCCGGCACCGTGCTGCTCGGGCTGGGCACGAACGTCGGCTTCCTGCGCGCGCTGCTGGCCGACGCCGACGTCCGCGCCGCGCGGCTGGACACCGGGCTCGTCGGCCGCCGCGTCGACGAGTGGGCCGCCGCCGACCTGCCGGCCGACGTGCTCGCCGCCGCGGCCGCGCACGCCCTGCTCGCGCTCGAACCGCCGGGGCCCGTCGTCGACCCGTTCGACGTGCCGGGCGGCTGGCGCGTCGGCGAGCCGGCCTGGACGACGTGGCGGATGATCGCGGCCGGGCACGAGCCGGTGGTCGTGCGCATCCGGGGCCGGGCCGCGGACGCCGAGTGCACCGTCGGGCGACGCGCCTCCGGCGCCCGTGCGCGGAAATCGTGGCTCTGGCCACGATTTCCGCGCACGGGGGCTGGTGGTCACCCTCGACGGCGTCACCCGGCACTACGCGGCCGCGCAGGACGGGGCCACGCTCTGGCTCGGTCGCGACGGGCGGTCGTGGAGCATCCGGGAGCAGGAGCCGCTGGAGGCGGCCCGCCAGTCCGACGACAGCGCGGGCGGCCCGGTGCTCTCGCCGATGCCCGGCACCGTGACCGTCGTCGAGGTCACCGAGGGCCAGCAGGTGGCCGCGGGCGACCGGCTCGTCGTCGTCGAGGCCATGAAGATGGAGCACGTGCTCACCGCCCCGGTCGACGGGGTGGTCCGCGAGCTGCGCGCCCGCGCGGGCGCCACCGTCGCGCGCGGACGCCGTGCTCGCCGTCGTCGAACCCGCCGAGAAGGAATGATCATGGATCTGACTCGCTGAGCGAGGAGCACGAGGCGCTGCGCGCCACCGTCGAGGAGTTCGCGCGCAAGGAGGTCGCGCCGGTCATCGGCGAGCTCTACGAGCGCGGCGAGTTCCCGTACGAGCTCGTCGCGAAGATGGGCGCGATGGGCCTGTTCGGCCTGCCCATCGCCGAGGAGTACGGCGGGATGGGCGGCGACTACTTCGCGCTGTGCCTCGCGCTGGAGGAGCTGGCCCGGGTCGACTCCTCGGTCGCGATCACGCTGGAGGCGGGCGTCTCGCTGGGCGCCATGCCGATCTACCGGTTCGGCACCGACGAGCAGAAGCGCGCAGTGGCTGCCCGAGCTCGCGGCGGGCGAGAAGCTCGGCGCGTTCGGGCTCACCGAGCCCGGCGGCGGCTCCGACGCGGGCGCCACCCGCACCACCGCCACGCCTCGACGGCGACGAGTGGGTGATCAACGGCTCGAAGGCGTTCATCACCAACTCCGGCACCGACATCACCTCGGTCGTCACCGTCACCGCCATCACCGGCGGCCGCGACGTCGCCGGCCGCAAGGAGATCTCCGCGATCATCGTCCCGGCCGGCACGCCCGGCTTCCGGTCTCGCGAGAAGTACTCCAAGGTCGGCTGGAGTGCCTCCGACACCCGCGAGCTGTTCTTCGACGACTGCCGCGTCCCCGCGGCCAACCTCCTCGGCGAGCGGGGCCGCGGCTACGCGCAGTTCCTGTCCATCCTCGACGAGGGCCGCATCGCGATCGCGGCCCTGTCGGTCGGGCTGGCCCAGGGCTGCGTCGACGAGTCGGTGCGCTACGCCCACGAGCGCGAGGCGTTCGGCCACCCGATCGGCTCCTACCAGGCGATCCAGTTCAAGATCGCCGACATGGAGGTCCGGGCGCACACCGCCCGGCTGGCCTACTACGCGGCGGCGGCGAAGATGCTGCGCGGCGCAGCCGTTCAAGAAGGAGGCGGCGATCGCGAAGCTCGTCGCGTCCAACGCGGCGATGGACAACGCCCGCGACGCCACGCAGGTCTTCGGCGGCTACGGCTTCATGAACGAGTACCCGGTGGGCCGGTTCTACCGCGACGCCAAGATCCTGGAGATCGGCGAGGGCACCTCCGAGGTGCAGCGGATGTTGATCGCCCGCCAGCTCGGGCTGTAGCCCGCGCGGTCGGTGTGATCGCCTGCGGTACCGTCCGGCGGATGACTGGAGGTGCCGACGTGGCCAGCTGGGACGACCTCATGTCCTACGTTCGGTGCGCTACGAGATCATGCGGCAGGCCGACGGCGAGCTGTGGTTCAACCTGCCGACCACGGGCGAGCGGCACGCAGCTGGTCGCGTGCGGCCGGTGACCGGCGACGACGGGCACCCGTGGGCGCAGATCACGTCGCCCGTGGGCACGGGTGGCCGACGTCGATCTCGCACGGCTGCCTGGAGCTGGCCGGGAGTCGGTCGTGGGTGGCGTGGTGGCCGACCGGCGGGGTGGTGCTCTTCCGGCACTCGGTCCCGCTCGGCGACACCCCGCTCGACGGCTTCGAGCGCCCGTTCCGCCTGGTCGTCGAGGTGGCCGACCGGCTGGAGGAGCGGCTCACCGGCGCCGACCAGCACTGACCCGGACGGGTCAGCGGAGCAGGCCGGCCTACGACGCGTTCGAGCAGCCGGTTCAGCACGCCCGGCCGTTCGGCGACGGACACCAGCTCGGTCAGCGTGGGGTGGCCGTCGGCGAGCAGCGCGGTGTCGGTGCCGGGTTCGGGCGGCGTGGTGAGCTCCTCGAAGCTCGCGTGCAGCGCCGCCCCGTCGTCGTGCTCGCGGTGGTCGACGCGCACCTGCACGGTGCCGAAGGTCGCCAGCCGGGCCTCGCGCAGCTCGCGCAGCTCCGCGACCGGCCGGTCGGGCACGTTGAGCGACAGCACGGTGCCGCCCGGCGCGGCCAGCAGCACGTCGAGCACCGGCGGGCAGCACGTGCAGCGCCGACTCCCAGTGCGGTCGCTCGGGGGGCGCCCACCCGGAGTCGAGCGACACCGCGAGTGCCGCGCCACCCGTGCAGTGCGGCGGCCAGCGCGGCGCCGACCGTGCCCGAGTGCAGCACCGCCCGCCCGATGTTGGCGCCCAGGTTGACCCCGGACAGCACCACGTCCGGCTGCGGGATCGAGCCAGCCCCGCCCGGCCGCGTGCACGATGAACGCCGGGTGCGCCCTCCACGGCGTAGCCCGGCACGCCGGGGAGCCCGGGCAGCTCGCGGGGGTGCAGCGAGCGTCGCGGTCGCCGTCGCGGACCGAGAGCACCGACGCGCCCACACCGCTCGCGTCCACGTGCGGGGCGGCGACGACCACGTCGAACCCGGCGTCGCGGGCGCCGGTGGCCAGTGCCCAGAGCCCGGGTGAGTCGATGCCGTCGTCGTTGGTGATCAGGGCGCGGAGCCGGCGCGTGGTGGCCACCGAACCACCGTATGTGATCAGCAGCGTCAGTTGAGGTGAGCGCGCAACGAACGGGCGGCGGTGCGCAGCCGCTCGGCGTGCGCGGGGACGACCTCGTCGAGGTGCGACTCCAGCAGGCGGGCACCGTCGAGCCAGCGGCCCTGGTCGCCCAGTACCTCGGCGAGCTCCTCCAGGTCGACGGCGTCTGCGAGGGGCAGGGCCAGCCGCATCCGGATCACCCACTCGAGGTCGGCGGGCCGCCGGTCGCGGCGGTAGATCCGGCGCAGGTTCTCCAGCATCCGGGAGAGGATCGCGGTGGTCGGTGTGGTGGCCAGCAGGTGGCGGTCCGAACGGCACCTCCGGTCCGGAGCCGGTGGCCGCCCGGAAGCGGGCCTCGCACGCGGCGAGGTCCAGCCGGGCCCCGCCCGCGTAGACGTCGAAGAGGTGACCGGTGCCGGTGGCGCGCACGAGGAAGTGCCCGGGCATGCCGACGCCCTCCATCGCGACCCCGGCCCGTCGCCCCACCTCGATGCAGACCACGGCGAGCGCGATCGGGATGCCGAGGCGGCGGGTGAGAACCTCGGGCAGAAAGGAGTTGCGCGGGTCGTAGTAGTCGACGCTGTTGCCGGCGAACCGCTCCTCGACGAACAGCCGGTGCATGAGGCCGTCGAGGCCGCGAACGCCCGTGGCGAGCCGGTCCAGCTCCCCGAGCCAGCGCCGGGTGTCGATGTGTGGATCGGCCCCGGCGGCGAGCGCGAGGGCGGCGAGGTCCAGCGGGGGGTCCGGTCGCCGCACCAGGTCGGCGAACCGCCGTACGGCGTCCACGAGGGCCATTCTCCGCCCACGGAGCACGCGCGGGACCGCCGGGCAGGGTAGGGATGGAGCCATGACCGCCACCGACGTCGTCAACCATCAGGTGCGGCTCGCCGCACGCCCCACCGGCCTGCCCGGGCCGGAGATCTGGGAGCAGACGACCGAGGCGGTCGGCGAGCCGGGCGAGGGCCGGATCCTGGTCGCGGTGAGCCACCTCTCGCTCGACCCGGCGATGCGCGGCTGGGTCAACGACGTCCGTTCCTACGTTCCGCCGGTCGGGATCGGGGACGTGATGCG
Source organism: uncultured Actinomycetota bacterium (assembly GCA_963784265.1). Lineage (GTDB taxonomy): Bacteria > Actinomycetota > Actinomycetes > Mycobacteriales > Pseudonocardiaceae > Pseudonocardia. The sequence goes on along the minus strand of CAWAQQ010000006.1, from coordinate 61,896 downwards.
CGCGCTGGGCGCAGGCCGCGTCGTGGCGAGCCGGCACCCCGGTTTCGCCGTCGGTGACCACGTCACCGGCACCTTCGGGGTGCAGGAGTACGCCGAGTCCGACGGCGAGGGCGTCCTCGTCGTCGACGCGGACGCCGTGCCACTGCCGACCTACCTCTCGGCGCTGGGCATGACCGGGCTGACCGCCTACTTCGGACTGCTGGACGTCGGCGCGCTGCGCGCAGGCGAGACGGTCGTCGTCTCCGGGGCCGCCGGTGCCGTCGGCAGCGTCGTCGGGCAGCTGGCGAAGATCACGGGTGCACGCGTCGTCGGCATCGCGGGAGGCGCCGAGAAGTGCGCCTGGATCGTCGACGAGCTGGGGTTCGACGCCGCGATCGACTACAAGGCCGAGGACGTGCGCCGCAGCCTGCGCGCCGCGGCGCCCGACGGCGTCGACGTCTACTTCGACAACGTCGGCGGCGAGATCCTCGACGCCGCTCTCGCCCGGCTGCGCCGCGGTGCCCGGGTGGTGCTCTGCGGGGCGATCAGCCAGTACAACGGCACCGGACGGCCGGCGGGCCCGGCCAACTACCTGAGCCTGCTGGTCAACCGCGCGCGGATGGAGGGGTTCCTGGTCTTCGACTACGCCGACCGCTACGCCGAGGCCACGGCCCGGCTGGCCGCCTGGCTGCGCGCGGGGCAGCTGCACGACCGCCTCGACCTCGTCCGCGGCACGGTCGGCGACTTCCCGGACACGCTGCTGCGCCTGTTCCGGGGGGACAACACCGGCAAGCTCGTGCTGCAGATCCGGGACTGACGTCAGCTCGTCATCCGCAGCCGGATGACGCTGCCGGAGTCGTCGTTCCAGACCTCCAGCACGTCGCACAGCTCCGACGCCAGCCACAGCCCACGCCCGCGCGTCCCGGACGGTGACGGGGCCGCCAGGCCGGGGAACGGGGCGTCCAGCCGTCCGACGTCGGTGACCTCGACGGTGACGTCGCCCGCACTCCAGATCCGCAGCCGGCCGGATCCCGAGCCGTGCTCCACGGTGTTGGTGGCGATCTCGTTGGCGGCGAGCACGAGGTCGGCGACGCGCGCGGGGGACTGCGCCGGGCCTGCGACCGTCGCGACGAGGTGGCGCACGGCGGGAAGCTCCGCAGCGCCGAACGGCAGCTCGGCGGCCTGCGTGCCGAGGTCCGGCGGGGGCGGCGGCGGGTATCCCGCGACGGTCTCGGCGGGCGACCGGTGGTCCGGGTTCGGCCGCGACCCGTCCGCGGTCAGCAGCGCCGTGTGCGTGGCGCGGGTACGGGGGAGGCTGTCGCCGGTGCTCGCGCGCGGGCACAGGACGGTGATCGGCAGGCCGGCGCTCGCGATCTCCAGCGCGCAGCACAGCCGGGCCCAGTAGGCGTCGCCGCAGCCGGGAAGCCCGGCCACCTCCTGGCCGATCACCGTGGTGCGCCCGCTCGCCCGGCGGCTCAGCCGGACCCAGCGGGCCGCGACGGTGAACGCCGGGACGCTGTGCACGGTCGCGGGGTCCTCGAACTCGACGCGGCCGCCCTCGCCGTTCAGGGCCGCCCGCACCGCTGCCTCCGCGGCGCCGTCCAGCACGGCGACGACCCGCTCGCCCGTCGGCGATCGCCCCGTGGATGTGCGGGGCGAGGCGCGCGGCGAGCTCGGCCGCCTCGGCGAACAGGACGGCCTCGTGACGCGCGACGGCGGGCGCGGGCCCACGGCTCCGTCCTCCGTGCTGCCGTGCTCATCAGGCCGTCCCCGGGTGCGTCGTAACTGCGGCGGACCCTAATGCGCCATTCGCCACTCCGCCGCGTGGAGCAGGCTGTGGCAGGGTTTGACGAGCCGGTAGATCGAGAGAGACACGGGAGTTCGAGGATGCGCGTCTTCAACGGGGTGGACGAACTGCGCGAGGCCAAGGGCACGCAGCTGGGCACGAGCGACTGGACGACCGTCGACCAGTCCCAGATCGACACGTTCGCCGACGCCACCGGTGACCACCAGTGGATCCACGTCGACGCGGAGCGGGCCAAGGACGGCCCGTTCGGCACCACCATCGCGCACGGGTTCCTGACGCTGTCGCTGATTCCCGTCATCGCCTCCCAGATCGTCAAGGTCGACAACATCAAGATGACCATCAACTACGGCCTCAACAAGGTCCGCTTCACCTCGCCGGTGCCCGTCGGCAGCCGGATCCGCGGCAGCATCGAGCTCGTCGACGTCAGCGACGTCAGCGGCGGCGTGCAGGTGACCAACAAGGTCACCGTCGAGATCGAGGGGTCCGACCGCCCGGCTCTCGTCGCGGAGAGCCTGCTCCGGCACTACGTCTGATCGAGGAGGCGCCCGATGCGGGACGCGGTCATCTGCGAGCCGTTGCGCACGCCGGTCGGAGGGTTCGGCGGCTCGCTGCGTGACGTCGCCCCGCACGAGCTGGCGGCCACCGTCATCCGCGGCCTGCTGGAGCGCACCGGGCTGCCACCGGACGCGGTCGACGACGTCCTGCTCGGGCACTGCTACCCGACGATGGACGCTCCCGCGATCGGCCGGGTCGCCGCACTGGACGCCGGCCTGCCGGTCACCGCCACCGGTCTGCAGATCGACCGCCGCTGCGGGTCCGGGCTGCAGGCCGTGCTGTACGCGGCCATGCAGGTGCAGTGCGGGGCGTCGGAGCTGGTGCTGGCCGGTGGCGCCGAGTCGATGTCGAACGCGCCGTTCTACTCCACGTCGATGCGGTGGGGGGTCAAGGCGGGCCCGGGGGTGCTGCTGCAGGACGCGCTCGCCCGCGGCCGGGTCACCGCGGGCGGCGTCAACTTCCCGGTGCCCGGCGGCATGCTCGAGACGGCCGAGAACCTCCGCCGGGACTACTCCATCCCGCGCGCCGAGCAGGACGAGTTCGCCGTCCGCAGCGCACCAGCGCGCCGCCGCGGCGCGCGACGAGGGCCGGTTCGCCGACGAGATCGTGCCGGTGGTGGTGAAGGGCCGCCGGGGTGAGACCGTCGTCGACACCGACGAGCACATCCGCGCCGACTCGTCGGTGGAGAAGCTCGCGGCCCTGCGCCCGATCCTCGGCCGCGACGACCCGGACGCCACGGTCACGGCCGGGCAACGCGAGCGGGCAGAACGACGGTGCCGCGATCTGCGTGGTCACCCACCCGGCGCGGGCCGCCGAGCTGGGGTTGCGGCCGCTGGTCCGGCTGGTGTCGTGGGGGGTGGGCGGCGTGCCGCCCGCGACCATGGGGATCGGCCCGGTGCCGGCCGTCGCGAAGGCGTTGCACGCCGCCGAGCTCGCGCTTGAAGGACATGGACCTGATCGAGCTGAACGAGGCCTTCGCGGCCCAGGTGCTCGCCTGCGTGCGGGAGTGGGACCTGACCCCGGGCCGATCTCGAGCGGCTCAACGTCAACGGCTCGGGCATCTCGCTCGGGCACCCGGTCGGCGCCACCGGCGGTCGCATCCTGGCGACGCTGACGCGCGAGATGGACCGCCGCGACGTCCGCTACGGCCTCGAGACGATGTGCATCGGCGGCGGGCAGGGGCTGGCAGCGGTGTTCGAGCGGACGGCGTAGTCGATTCACCCGTTCTCCCGGCGTGACGTGAAACACTTTCGTCGTCGCGTCCGACATGCTCTGTAGACGGAAGTCGAGAGACGGAAGTCGAGGGGGGCGGGGAGATGGCGATCATCGTGTCGTCACAGGCGACCGGTCGGGACCGGGCTCTGCTGCGGGCGGTCGCCGACGGCCGCTGCCAGCTGTCCACGCGGATGCGAGATCGTGCTGCTCGTCGACGGGGTCGGCTGCGCCGACTGGTCGGCCGCACACCGGCTGCTCGGTGCCGGTCTGATCGCCCCGCCCGGCCCGAGGCCGGGGCTGACGCCCGCCGTCCTCACCGAAGCCGGCCACGAGGCGCTCGCCCCCGTCGGCTCGCCGCCCGCCTGAGTCGCGACCGCCTGGGCAGCGGACGAGGTCACACCGGACCGAGTTGCGAGCGTCGCCGCACGGGTACATGCTTGTATCCGACAACTTGTTGCTTGCCGCACGCACACCGATGGGGGAACCGTGCTCGTCCGACGCCGATCTCGCCACCGCCGATGCCGTCGGCACCCAGCTCATCCGGCTCGTCCGGTTGATCGACCGCGCGCACGCCCAGCACCTCGCCGACCAGCCCGACGCCCTCGAGCGGGCCACCTACCACCTTCTCGTCCACCTGGTGAAGGACGGCCCGCGGCGGGCCGTGGCGCTGGCGGAGGCCGTGCACTCCGACCCGTCCACCGTGAGCCGGCAGATCGCGCAGCTGGTGCGGCTCGGGCTGGTCGAGCGCACCGCCGACCCCGAGGACGGCCGGGCCACCCTGCTGGTCGCCACGGCGAAGGGCCGGCTGCGTCTTCGAGGAGAACCGCCGGGCGCGCAACGCGCGGATCGCCGCGCTGATGGTCGACTGGACCGAGACCGACAAGGCCCTGCTCGCCGAGCTGCTCGCCCGCTTCACCACCGAGTTCGAGAACGCGAAGTCACGATCCGCCGAGCCGCTCACCGCGCGCAGCCACGCTGCCGCGGCACCGGCCCGGTCCTGAGGAGATCTCCACGATGTCGACATCCACGGCAGTGCCCGCAACGGGTGGGAGCGGCCCGCCCGCAGCGCAGGCGGCACTGCTCAGCCACAAGCAGATCGTCACGATCTTCTGCGGGTTGATGATCGGGATGTTCCTCGCGGCGCTGGACCAGACGATCGTCGCCACGTCGATCCGCACCATCGCCGACGACCTCGACGGGCTGAGCCTGCAGGCCTGGGCCACCACCGCCTACCTGATCACCACGACGGTCACCACCCCGCTCTACGGCAAGCTCTCCGACCTCTACGGGCGCAAGCCGCTGTTCCTCGTCGCCATCACGATCTTCGTGATCGGCTCCGTGGCCTGCACGTTCGCCACGTCGATGTACGAGCTCGCGGCGTTCCGGGCGGTCCAGGGTCTCGGCGCGGGCGGGCTGTTCTCGCTGGCGCTGACGATCATCGCCGACATCGTCGCGCCCCGGGAGCGGGCCCGGTACCAGGGCTACTTCGTGGCCGTCTTCGCCACGTCGAGCGTGCTCGGCCCCGTGGCGGGCGGCTTCTTCGCCGGCCAGGCCGAGATCCTCGGCATCACGGGGTGGCGCTGGGTGTTCCTGATCAACGTGCCGCTGGGGATCCTCGCGCTCATCGTCGTCACCAAGGTGCTCAACGTCCCGCTTCACCCGCCGCGACCACCGCATCGACTGGCCGGGCGCGGTCTCGCTGAGCGTGGGCCTCGTCCCGCTGCTGATCGTCGCCGAGCAGGGGCGGATCTGGGGCTGGGACTCCGGGCGTTCGATCCTGTGCTACGCCCTGGGCGTCGCCGGGCTCGTGGCGTTCCTGCTGTCCGAGCGGCACTATCGGCGACGACGCGCTGCTCCCGCTGCGGTTCTTCCGCTCCGGGGTGTTCAGCTGGGGCTCGCTGGCGGGCTTCATCGCCGGGGTCGGGATGTTCGGCGCCATCGCGCTGCTGCCGCTGTACCTGCAGATCGTCAAGGGTGCGACGCCGACCGAGGCCGGGCTGCAGACGCTGCCGCTGGTGGTGGGCATCATGACGCATGTCGGTGTTCTCCGGCCAGATGATCTCCCGCACCGGCCGCTACAAGATCTGGCCGATCCTCGGGTCTCTCGCTGATGATCGTCGGGATCGGCGCTGCTCTCGCTGATCGGCGTGGACACGCCGTACTGGCAGACGGCGCTGATCATGCTGCTCGTCGGCTGGGGCCTCGGCGGCAACATGCAGCCGCTGACCCTCGCGGTGCAGAACGCGATGCCGCCGCGCGACATGGGCGTGGCCACCGCGTCGACCACGTTCTTCCGCCAGATGGGCGGCACGCTGGGCACGGCCGTGTTCCTGTCGCTGCTGTTCAGCGCGCTGCCGGCCCGGATAGCGGACAACTTCCGCGCCGCGGCGGGCACCCCTGCCTTCCAGGCGGCGCTCGCCGACCCTGCCGTGCTGGCCGACCCGGCCAACGCCCCCGTGCTCGGCGCGCTGAAGGGCGGCGGGCGCCGTCCCGCTCGACGACTCGTCGTTCCTGTCGGCGGTGGACCCCGTGCTCGCGCGGCCGATCCTCGACGGTTTCGCCGGCTCGCTGTCGATCGTGTTCCTCGCTGCCGCGGCGGTGCTGGTGATCGGGCTGTTCGCCGTGATCATGATGAAGGAGCTCCCGCTGCGCACCATGTCCGGCGTGGAGGCCAGGCGGGAGCAGCAGCCGGCGGCCGACCCGCCGACCACCGTCGACTCCGCGGCGCTCCCGATCGCGGTGCCCGAGGACGCCGTCCCGCCTCCCGGTCCGGGGTACGCGGCGGGGAGGAACGGGTGGTCGCAGGGGAACGGGTCGTCGGGGAGCGGGTCGTCGGGGAGCGGGTCGTCGGGGAGCGGTCGTCGGGGAGCGGGTCGTCGCGGAGCGGGTCGTCGGGGAACGGGTCGGCGGTGAGCGGGTCGTCGGGGAGCGGGTCGTCGGGGAACGGGTCGTCGGGGAACGGGTCGTCGGGGGTGACCGGGTCGTCGGCCGGGAACGGCCGTCCCGGCGGCAACGGGGCCCGGCACTCGGCGCCCGGCTTCGCGCGCAACGGTGGCGCAGCGGACGGCGAGCCCGTGCCGCAGTGGGCGGCGCCCGCGCCGTCGCCCGTGCCGCGACGGGATCTGAGCACCGCTCCGGCGGCCCCGTCCGCCGCGGTGCTCACCACCGGACCGTCCCGGGTCCGCGCCGTCCGGCGCCGACCCGCGTGACCGTCTCCTGGCCCTGCTGCTGCCCGACCCGGAACGGGCGCTGACCGTCGTCGCGAACGCCGAGCGCGCCCGCGAGGCCGTCCACCGCGCCCGGCTCGAGCTGGACGCCCGCAGCGCCGACCTCGAAGCGGCCAAGGAGGAACTCCTCGCCCAGGGCCTCAGCCGCCAGCAGGTGGCCGAACTGTTCGGCCCCCCCGCCCCCGTTAGCGCACTCTGGATGCAGGACGCGAGTCCGGGGCCGCGCGAAACCGCATTCTGGATGCAGAACGCGAGTCTGGGGCCGCGCGGAACCGCATCTGGATGCAGAACGCGGGTCCGGGGTGCGAGGAAAGCGCGTTCTGCATCCAGAGTGCGCGTTCGGGGGATGCGGGGGCGGAGGGGTCAGTGCTTGTCGGAGCCCTCGGCCGCCGCGTCCTTGGCGCGCTTCCAGGAGGCGCGGATCTCCGCCTCCGCGTCGGTGCGCCCGACCCACTTGGCGCCCTCGACGCTCTTGCCCGGCTCCAGCGTCTTGTAGATCTCGAAGAAGTGCTGGATCTCCGCGCGGTCGAACTCGGGCAGGTGGTGGATGTCGCGGAGGTGCTCCTGGCGGGGGTCGTCGCTCGGCACGCAGAGGACCTTGTCGTCCCCGCCCGCCTCGTCCTTCATCCGGAACATGCCGATCGCCCTGGCGCGGACCAGGCAGCCGGGGAAGGTCGGCTCCTGGATGAGGACCAGCGCGTCGAGCGGGTCGCCGTCCTCGCCGAGGCTGTCCTCGACGAACCCGTAGTCGGCCGGGTACTGGGTAGCGGTGAACAGGGTCCGGTCCAGGCGGATGCGGCCCGTGACGTGGTCGACCTCGTACTTGTTCCGGCCGCCCTTGGGGATCTCGATGGTGACGTCGAAGTCCACTGCGGTGCTCCTGCTGTTCGGGGACGGGCTGGCGCTGCCGGTCGGACGATCGGCTGCCTCTAGTGTGGGGGACCGCGTGCGGGCAGCGGTAATCCTGCCGACGGGGGAGCGACCCCGTCCCCGGCCCGGCACGGAGGAGGGTGGCGTGGGCATCGGAGCGCGCATCGGTGACACCCTGCGCGTCCCCGGCCGCGGCCTGCGTCGCAGCACGGCCGTACTGGTCGTCCTCGCGATCGCCGCCGCCATCGGCGGCGCCGTCTCGCTGACCGCCCCGGCGCTGATGTCGGGGCTGGGCCTGGCCGGGCAACCACCGCGCGCGCCGCGCCGCCCGTCCCGGCTCCGCTACTCGGCCCGCTGCGCGCCGACGCCCCGCATCCGACGCCCGCCGGCATCGCCGCGGTGCTCGACCCGCTCGCGAGGCGCGTCCGCCCTGCGCCGCTTCTCCGGCGTCGTCCTGGATCCCGCGACGGGCGCGGCGTTGTGGGGCCGGGCACCCGAGACGCCCATGGTGCCCGGTTCAGCGGGCAAGCTGCTCACCGCGGCCGCGGCGCTGCTCACCCTCGACCCGACCGACCGGCTCACGACCGGCGTCCTCGCCGGGCCCGACCCGGAGACGGTCGTGCTGGTCGGCGGCGGTGATCCCACGCTCAGCGCGCTGCCGCCCGGGCGCGACGGCCTCTACCCGGGTGCGCCGAAGCTCGCCGACCTGGCCGCGGAGGTCAAGGCCGCGCAGCCCGGACCGCATCAAGCGGGTGCTGGTCGACGTCTCCCGCTACCGCGGCCCCACGCTGGCGCGCGGGCTGGTCGGCCGCCGACGTGCCCGGCGGCTTCGTCGCGCCGATCGAGCCGCTGATGCTCGACGGCGGGCGGATCGACCCCACGCTGCAGGACGGGCCGCGCATCGCCGAACCCGCACTCGACGCGGGGCGCGCGCTCGCCGAGCTGCTCGGCGCCGACCCGGACACCGTCGCCGAGGGCACCGCCCCGCCCGGGGCGAAGACCCTCGGCAGCGGTGGCGTCGGCCCCGGTCGCCGAGCTGGTCGAGCACGTGATGCGCACGTCGGACAACGTCCTGGCCGAGGCGCTCGCCCGCGAGGTCGCCGTCGTCCGTGAGGGCGAGCCGTCGTTCACCGGTGCGGCCGAGCAGATCCTCGCGGCGCTGGCCCAGGCCGACTTCGACACCACCGGCGCGGTGCTCGTCGACGGCAGCGGCCTGTCCACCGAGGACCGGGTGCCCCCCCGGCTGCTCGGCGCGCTGCTCTGGCCGCCGCGGCCCCCACCGCGGGCGAGCGGGACAAGGAGTTCCTGCGCCCGATCCTCTCCGGGCTCCCCGTCGCGGGCGGCGACGGCACGCTCGACGACCGGTTCGCGGTCGGCGCCGCCGCAGGCGCCGGGCGCGGCGCCGTCCGGGCCAAGACCGGCACGCTCACCGGCGTCAGCAGCCTGGCGGGGGTCGTCACCGACGCCGACGGGCGGCTGCTGGTGTTCGCGCTGATGTCCAACGGCCCGTCGCCCGCCGTCGCGCGCCCGCGGCTGGACGCCATCGCGGCGACCCTGAGCGGCTGCGGCTGCCGCTGACCAGGGCGGGTCACGCGTACGGCGTACGGCACGTAGCGTGGTCCGTGTGTCACAACCCTTGAACAGCTCGCAGCGTGCGGCCGGGCCGGCGCGTGACGGCACCGGCCGGGAGTCCGAGCCGGGCCTGCCCGTCGACTGGGACCTGGCGCTGCGCACGGCCAACCGGCTGGTCGCCGCCGGGCCACCCGGTCGGTGCCGAGGAGGCTGCGGAGCTGGTGGCGCGGCTCCGCTCCGACGCGGCCGTCGCCGAGGGGCACGTCCGCGACGTCACCGGACTGGGGCACGGCCTGCCGCTGCTCCCCGCCGACGTCGTGGACCGCACGGCGTGGGCGGCGGCGGCGATCCACGGCATGGCCGTACTCACCGCCGACGCGCGGCTCCCCGCGACGCCGCGGGTGGCGCGGGCGATCACCGGCCGCACGGCGGGGCTGCAGGTCGGCGGCGTCCTCGCCTACCTGGGCGGGCGGGTGCTCGGCCAGTACGACCCCTTCGGCGGCCCGGACGGCGGGGGCAGGCTCCTGCTGGTGGCGCCGAACGTGCACGCGGCACAGCAGGCGCTCGACGTGCCGTCGGCGGACTTCGGGCTCTGGGTGTGCCTGCACGAGGCCACGCACCGGCTCCAGTTCACCGCGGTGCCCTGGCTGCGCGACTACTTCGCCGGCGAGGTCGCGCCGGTTCCTCTCGGTGGATGCGGGGGAGCGGCCGGTGCTGGTCGAGCGGCTGCCGGAGGCGCTGCGGGCCCTGCGCGACGCGGGCGGCGACGCGCTCGCGCTCGTCGAGGTGCTGCAGGGCCCCGAGCAGCGCGCCGTGCTCGACCGGCTGCTCGCCCTCACCACGCTGCTGGAGGGCCACGCCGACCACGTGATGGACGCGGTCGGGCCGGACATCGTGCCCAGCGTGGAGACGATCCGCGCCCGCTTCACCGCTCGCCGCCGCGGCGGCGGCCTGGTCGACCGCGTGCTGCGCGCGCTGCTCGGCGTCGAGGCGAAGGTCCGCCAGTACGCGATCGGGTCGGCGTTCACCCGCGCCGTCGTCGACGCGCGGGGCATGGACGGCTTCAACCAGGTCTGGACCTCCCCGGAGACCCTGCCGAGCCGCGCCGAGCTCGCCGACCCACCCGCCTGGCTCCGCCGGGTCACCTGACCCCGCGAGTCGGGGGATTCCGGGCGCGAGTCGGGGGATTCCGGGCGCGAGTCGGGGATTCCGCGCGGCATGCCCGACGGCGTGGCGTGCGACCGTGTCGGCGTGCCGGCAGATCCCGCCCCGCAGCCCACCCGGGGCCCCGACGCGCGACGGCCGGGCCCGGACCCCGCCGTCGCCGAGGTGCGCCGGGCCGTCCGGGCAGCGCTCGCCGCCCTGCCGGCCGCCGCGCGCACGGCGCCGCCCCTGGTCGCCTGCTCCGGCGGCGCCGACTCCCTCGCCCTGCTCGCCGCCGTGCTGGCCACCCGGGGCGCCGACGAGCCGCCGGTGCACGCCGCCGTCGTCGATCACGGCCTGCAGGAGGGTTCCGGCGCGCGGGCCGCGCGCCTGCGTCGAGCTGCTCACCGGGCTCGGTGCCGTCGCGGCCGTGCACCCGGTCGAGGTCACCGGGCCCGGCGGGCCGGAGGCCGCGGCGCGCCGCGCCCGTTACGCCGCCCTGCGCGCCGCCCGCCCGCACCCCGACTCGCCGGTGCTCCTCGGCCACACCCTCGACGACCAGGCCGAGACGGTGCTGCTCGGGCTCGGCCGCGGGTCCGGCGCGCGCTCGCTGGCCGGGATGCGCGGGTGGGACCCGCCGTGGCTGCGGCCGTTGCTCGGGGTGCGCCGCGCGGTCAACCGGGCGGCGTGCGCGGCACTGGGCCTCCCCGTCTGGGACGACCCGCACAACGACGACCCGAGGTTCACCAGGGTCCGGCTGCGCCACGAGGCGCTCCCCCTGCTGGAGGACGTGCTCGGCGGCGGCGTCGCGGACGCACTGGCCCGCACCGCGGCCCAGCTCAGGGAGGACGTCGACGCGCTCGACGCGAGCGCCGACGCGCTGCTGGCGACCGCACGCGACGGCGCGGACCTGCTCGTGGCGCCGCTCGCGGGCGCGCCACCCGCGGTGCGCCGGCGGGCGTTGCGCGCGTGGCTCCAGGCGGCGTCGGTGTCCGGTGCTCACCGACGGCCACCTGCGCGCCGCCGACGGGCTCGTCTCCCGCACGGCGGGAGCGCCCGGCGTCGCCCTGCCGGGCGGGTTGGAGCTGGTCCGCGCGCATGGCAGGCTGCTCCTGCGCCCGGTCCGATGGCCACCGGCCGGCTGACCCCGACCCCAGCGCCGAGGAGGCCGACCCCGTGTACGACGGTGACATCGCTCGACGTGCTCGTCACCGAGGCGGCGATCCGGGACAAGACCGCCGAGCTCGCCGTCAAGATCGCGAGCGACTACGCGGAGACCTGCGCCGGCAACGGCCCCGAGTCGGACCTGCGTGCTCGTCGGCGTGCTCAAGGGCGCTGTGATGTTCATGACCGACCTGGCCCGCGCGCTGCCGTTGCCGGTCCAGCTGGAGTTCATGGCGGTCAGCTCCTACGGCTCGGCCACCTCGTCGTCGGGGGTGGTCCGGATCCTCAAGGACCTCGACCGCGACATCGCCGGACGCCACGTGCTGATCGTCGAGGACATCATCGACTCGGGCCTCACGCTGTCGTGGCTGCTCAAGAACCTGGACTCGCGCCAGCCCGCGTCGCTGGAGGTGTGCACGCTGCTGCGCAAGCCGGACGCGGTGAGGGTGGACGTGCCGGTCAAGTACGTGGGCTTCGACATCCCCAACGAGTTCGTCGTCGGCTACGGGCTCGACTACGCCGAGCGCTACCGCGACCTGCCCTTCATCGGGACGCTGGACCCCGACGTCTACGCCTGAGGCGCCGCCGCGGCTCAGCCCGGGATGCCCACGGGGGCGGGGTTGAACGGTGCGGTTCCGGGCACCAGCTCGACGTCGCCGAGGTCGCCGTGGGCGTTGGCGTAGGCCAGCGCCCTCCCGACGTCGGCGATGCCGTTGCTGGCGGGCAGCGGCGCGATGTTGAGCGTGGACAGGACGCCGACCGCCTTGCCCGCGGAGTCGAGGAACGCGCTGCCCGAGTCGCCGGGGACCCCGGGGCTGGCCGTGACCACCAGGTGCCCGAAGCCCGCACCGGTGTCACCGGCGCTCACGCCGACCTTCGGGCTCAGCGCGCTGACGCCCATCCGCAGCGGCGAGTTGCCGTAGGTGAAGACCCGCTCGCCCGCCGGGAGGCCGTCGGTGTCGACGGCGGTGGGGCCGCCGAAGAACGGCACGCTCGGGTCGACGTCCGCGACGTCGGCCGCGTCGAGCTCGACGAGCGCGAAGTCGTTGAACATGCACGTGTCGGGGTCGGTCTCGCCGCCTGCCTGCATCGCGACCCAGGAGCTGTAGGCCAGCGTGCCGGTGCGGTCGGTGCCGTCGGTGGCCTTGATCCGCACGCGGGTGCCGAGCGGACCGGTGCCCGACGTGCAGCCGTCGGTCTCGGTCGCCTCGCCGGTGCCCGCGCAGTGCGCGGCCTGCCCGAGGAACGTGCGCTCGCCCGCGGTGAACACGAAGTTGCTCGTGCAGGCGCCACCGCCCTCGGTCTCGGTGATCACGCCGGGATGGATCACGGAGCCGACCGGCGGGCGCCGCCGTGGCCACCGACGGGACCGCGACGGCGCCGACGACGACCGCCGCGACGGTGCCTGCGGCAGCGGCCAGCACGCGCAGCCGCGGACGGGACCTGACGATCATCTGTTCTCCCCCCGACACGGACGGACCGGTCCCGTCACGTGGTGACCCACCGGGGACCAACGACGCCGTGCCGGTCCGGGTTACCCCTCCATCCGGTGACGCCCCGCAAGCGCCACGGGTCCGGGAACACCGCGCCCGTGGACCGGACCCGACGCCGCGCCCCGCGGGAGCGCGTGGCACGGCTCCGCCGAGCCGCCTTCCGGCCCGCTATCCTGGCGGACTCGGGGGCCGCACCGTCGGTGTGTCGCCGCTCGGAGGAACTCGACCAGGGAGGGTGAAGGCCGCCACAGGCCGAAGCTGCATGGACCGCAAGCGCCTGCTCCGCAACCCGCTGATCTGGATCCTCGTCGCGATCCTGGTCTACTTCACCTTCAGCGTGCTCTTCGACGACACCCGTGGCTACACCCAGGTGCCCACCTCCGTCGGCGCTGGCGCAGATCGCCGACGGCAACGTCACGCGACGCGCTGATCGAGGACAAGGAGCAGCGGCTGCGGCTCACCCTCGCGCAGCCGGTCGACGGCACCACCAAGATCATCACCCAGTACCCGGCCGCAGTCCAGCGGCCAGATCTTCACCTCGCTGCAGGACGCCGGCAACAACCCGTCGTTCAACACCGCCGTGCGCCAGGACTCCTTCCTGACCACGATGCTGATCTACCTGATCCCGCTCGGCCTGGTGCTGCTCATCCTGTTCTGGATGATGAACAACGCCCAGGGCGGCGGGAACCGGGTGATGTCGTTCGGCAAGTCCAAGGCCAAGCAGCTCAACAAGGACATGCCCAAGACCACGTTCGCCGACGTCGCGGGCGCGGACGAGGCGGTCGAGGAGCTGCACGAGATCAAGGACTTCCTGCAGAACCCGGCCCGCTACCAGGCGCTCGGCGCGAAGATCCCCAAGGGCGTGCTGCTCTACGGCCCGCCCGGCACCGGCAAGACGCTGCTCGCCCGGGCGGTGGCGGGCGAGGCGGGCGTGCCGTTCTACACGATCTCCGGTTCGGACTTCGTCGAGATGTTCGTCGGCGTCGGCGCCTGCCGGGTGCGCGACCTGTTCGAGCAGGCCAAGCAGAACTCCCCGTGCATCATCTTCGTCGACGAGATCGACGCGGTCGGCCGCCAGCGCGGCGCCGGCCTCGGCGGTGGGCACGACGAGCGCGAGCAGACCCTCAACCAGCTGCTCGTCGAGATGGACGGCTTCGACGCGCGCGGCGGCATCATCCTGATCGCGGCCACCAACCGGCCCGACATCCTCGACCCGGCGCTGCTGCGGCCCGGCCGCTTCGACCGCCAGATCCCGGTCGGCGCGCCCGATCTCGCCGGCCGCCGGGCGATCCTCGAGGTCCACTCCAAGGGCAAGCCGTTCGGCCCGGACGTCGACTTGCACTCGCTCGCCAAGCGCACGGTCGGCATGTCCGGCGCCGACCTGGCCAACGTCATCAACGAGGCGCGCCCTGCTCACCGCCCGGGAGAACGGCACGCTGATCACCGTCGGCGGCGCTGGAGGAGGCCGTCGACCGGGTGGTCGGCGGCCCGCGCCGCAAGGGCAAGATCATCTCCGAGCAGGAGAAGAAGATCACCGCCTACCACGAGGGCGGGCACGCGCTCGCCGCGTGGGCGATGCCCGACCTGGAGCCGGTCTACAAGCTCACCATCCTGCCCCGCGGGCGCACCGGCGGGCACGCGCTCGTCGTGCCCGAGGACGACAAGGGCCTGATGACGCGCTCGGAGATGATCGCGCGGCTGGTGTTCGCCATGGGCGGGCGCTCGGCCGAGGAGCTGGTGTTCCACGAGCCCACCACGGGCGCGTCGTCCGACATCGACCAGGCCACCAAGATCGCCAAGGCCATGGTCACCGAGTACGGGATGAGTGCCCGGCTCGGAGCGGTGCGCTACGGCCGCGAGCAGGGCGACCCGTTCCTCGGCCGGTCGATGGGCAACCAGCCCGACTACTCGCTCGAGGTCGCGCACGAGATCGACGAGGAGGTGCGCGCGCTCATCGAGGCCGCGCACACCGAGGCGTGGGACATCCTCAACAGCTACCGCGAGGTCCTCGACGACCTCGTCTTCGAGCTGCTGGAGAAGGAGACGCTCACCCGTCGCGACCTGGAGCGGATCTTCGACCGGGTGGAGAAGCGCCCGCGGATCACCGCGTTCAACGACTTCGGCGGGCGCACGCCGTCGGACAAGCCGCCGATCCAGACCCCGGCCGAGCGGGCCCGCGAGCGCGGCGAGCCGTGGCCGCCCGCGATCGAGCCGAGCCGCGAGCCCACCCCGGTCGGCTCGTACCCCGGCGGCGGCGAACGGCCTCCCGCAGCCCGGCCCCAACGGCGGACCGCCGCCGCTGCCCGGTCCGAACGGCGGCTACCCCGGTGGCCCCGGCCAGCCCCTCCCGGCCGGGTACCCGGCCGGGCCGCCCGCCGCGCCGCCCCACCCCGGCGGCCAGCAGGGCCAGGGCTGGAGCGGCCAGCGTGGTCCCGGCGCGCCCGGCCAGCAGCCGAACTCGGTGCTGCCGAACTACGGGGCCCCGCCGGACTGGCGGCCGGCCACCACCCCGTCCGGGCAGTCCTGGCCGCCGCCGGGTCAGTGGCAGCAGCCCGCGCCGTCGTGGGGGCCGCCGCCCGGTCCGGGCGGCCCGCCGGAGAGCACCGGCAACGGGCACGCCGACCCCGCGCCGTCCGGGCAGGCCGCCGCCGACACGGACCGCGCCGAGCCGGACCGCGCCGAGCCGGACCGCGGTGGTACACACCACGCCGACCCGGAGCGCGGCCCGGACCAGGGTGGCGCGCGCTGACCGCCGACACCTTCGGTAGCGCGGTGAACGCCGCGACGGCAGCCAACGGCGGGCGCCCGGTCATGGACCGGGCGCGCGCGGAGGCGGCCGTCCGGGAACTGCTCCTGGCGATCGGGGAGGACCCCGACCGGGAGGGCCTGCGGGACACCCCCGCCCGGGTGGCGCGGGCGTACGAGGAGATCTTCTCCGGGTTGTACCTCGACGCCGACGTCGTGCTGGACAAGACGTTCGACGAGCAGCACCAGGAGCTGATCCTGGTCAAGGACATCCCGGTGTTCTCGACCTGTGAACATCACCTGATCCCCTTCCACGGGATGGCGCACGTCGGCTACATCCCGTCGGTCTCGGGGCGGGTCACCGGCCTGAGCAAGCTCGCCCGGCTGGTCGACCTCTACGCCCGGCGCCCGCAGGTGCAGGAGCGGCTCACCGGCCAGGTCGCCGACGCGCTGGTGCGCAAGCTCGACCCCCGCGGCGTGATCGTCGTGATCGAGGCCGAGCACCTGTGCATGGGCATGCGGGGGATCAAGAAGCCCGGGGCGCGCACGCTCACCTCGGCCGTACGCGGGATGTTCCAGTCGTCGCCGTCGTCGCGGGCCGAGGCGCTCTCGCTGATCCGGGGCGGGTGAGGCCGATGGCAGCCCGCACCGATCCCCCCGGACTGCCGCAGCCGGGCCGGTGCGTCGTCGTCGGCGTCCTGAACGTCACCCCGGACTCGTTCTCCGACGGTGGCCGCTACCTCGACCGCGACGACGCCGTCGCGCACGGCATCGCCATGCGCGACGCAGGCGCCGACCTCGTGGACGTGGGCGGTGAGTCGACCCGCCCGGGTGCCGGTCGCGTCGAGCCCGGCCGTCGAGCAGGCCAGGGTGCTGCCGGTGATCCGGGAGCTGGCGGCCGAGGGCGTCCGGACCAGCATCGACACCACGAGGGCCGCGGTCGCCGAGGCCGCCGTCGAGGCCGGTGCCACGATCGTCAACGACGTGTCGGGCGGGCTTGCCGACCCGGCGATGGCCGCGGTCGTCGCGTCCTCCCGGTTGCCGTGGATCCTCATGCACTGGCGCGGGCACAGCGACCGCATGAACGAGCTGGCCAGCTACGAGGACGTGATCGGCGAGGTGCGCGCCGAGCTCGTCGCGCGGGCGGACGCCGCCGTGCTCGCCGGGGTCGACCCGGACCGGATCGTGCTCGACCCCGGGCTGGGGTTCGCGAAGACCGCGGCGCACAACTGGGCGCTGCTGCGGCGCCTCGACGTGCTGGTCGACCTCGGGTTCCCGGTGCTCGTCGGGGCGTCGCGCAAGCGGTTCCTCGGCCAGCTGCTCGCCGACGCCGACGGGGTGGTGCGCAGCGGCGAGGGCCGCGACGTCGCCACGGCCGCCGTGAGCGCCCTCGCCGCGAACGCCGGGGCGTGGGGGGTGCGGGTGCACGACGTGGCGTCGTCGATGGACGCCGTCGCGGTGAGCGCGGCCTGGCGGCTGGGGGCATCGCGAGCGCGCACGGGACCCCGATGACCCTGCCGGGCACCGACCGCATCGAGCTGCGCGGGCTGCGGGTCCGCGGTCACCACGGCGTGTTCCCGGCAGGAGCGGCGGGACGGTCAGGACTTCGTCGTCGACGTCACGGTGTGGATCGACCTCGCCGCCGCTGCTGCGTCCGACGATCTCGCCGACACCCTCGACTACGGCGCGCTGGCCACCCGCGCGGCCGCCATCGTCGGCGGCGAGCCGTACCGGCTGATCGAGGCGGTGGCCGGCCGCGTCGCCGACGAGGTGCTGGCCGACGAGCGGGTGCGCGCGGTCGAGGTCGTGCTGCACAAGCCGCAGGCCCCCATCCCGCTGGAGTTCGCCGACGTCGCGGTCGTGACCCACCGTTCCCGCCCCCCGCGCGAGTCGGGGATTCCGTACGCGAGTCGGGGATTCCGCGCGCGAGTCGGGGGATTCCGCGGGCGAGTCGGGGGATTCCGTACGCGAGTCGGGGGATCCGGCGGGCGGTCGGGGGATCCCGGCCGTGAGCCGCGCCGTGCTCTCCCTCGGTTCCAACCTCGGGGACCGGTTCGCCCACCTCCGGGCCGCGGTCGCCGACCTCGACGGCGCGCTCGTCGCGGTGTCGCCGGTCTACGAGACGGCGCCGTGGGGCGGGGTCGAGCAGGACGACTTCCTCAACGCCGTCCTCGTCGTCGACGACCCGGGCACCGACGCGTGGGGCTGGCTGCGGCGGGGGCAGCGCATGGAGGCCGCCGCCGGCCGGGTCCGCTCGATGCGGTGGGGCCCCCGGACCCTCGACGTCGACGTCGTCACCGTGACCGACGACGGCGTCGACGTCCGCAGCGACCATCCCGACCTCCGGCTCCCGCACCCCGGCACCCCGGAGCGGGCCACCGTGCTGCGGCCGTGGCTCGACGTCGAGCCGGACGCGGCGCTGCCCGGCCACGGGCCGGTCGCGGACCTGCTCGCGGCGCTGGGCCCGCATGCGGAGGACGGCGTGCACCGCCGTGACGACCTGCGGCTGGCGCCGCGATGACGCCGACCCGCAGCCGCGACCTGCTGGTGGCCGCGCTGATCACCGGCGTGGTGGTCAACCTGCTCGTCCGGCTGACCTACGGCGAGCTCCCCGGCCTGCCGCTGGCCGCCGGTGCGACCCTCGGCGTGCTCGGGATCGCGGAGGCGATCGCCGGCAGCGCCCTGCGCGCGCGGATTCTCCGCCGCCCCGGCACCCGTCCGGTCGATCCGCTGGTCGCGGCGCGCGCGGTGCTCGTCGCGAAGGCGTCCGCGTTGGCAGGCGCGATCATGGCCGGGGCCTGGACCGGCGTCGGGGTGTACGTCCTCCCGCGCAGCGCAGACGTCGCCGCGGCCGCCGCCGACACGGTCGCGTCCGCCGTCGGGCTGGTGTCGCGCGCTGGTGCTGGTGGGCGGCGCGCTCTGGCTCGAACGCTGCTGTCGCACCCCTGACGACGACCGCTCGGACCGCAGGGAGCCCGGTGCGTCGGCCAACGGCTGAGCGGTGCGCGCGGCCGAGTGATCGCCCGTAGGCTCCCGACATGGTCGCGCCGAGCCCGATGCCCACCCAGCGGCGGCAGCGTCGCGGTGTGCTGGCACCCGTCGTCGGGCTGGTCGCGCTGGGCATCTGCGGGCTCGTGGTGCTGGGCCTCGTGGGCAGCACGGTCGGTGCGGGTGGGGTCGTCGTCGGAGCCCTGTGCGCGCTGCTGCCCGTCGGGCTCGTGGTGGCCACCTTCCTCTGGATCGACCGGTGGGAACCGGAGCCGCCGCGCCTGCTCCTCGTCGCGTTCCTGTGGGGCGCCTGCTTCGCGGCGCTGTCGGCGCTGGTCATCAACAGCAGTGCGGCGCTGGTCGCCGACGAGGTGCTCGGCCGGGGCAGCGGCGACGTGCTCGGCGCGACGGTGATCGCGCCTGTCGTCGAGGAGGCGGTGAAGGGCGCGTTCATCGTCGGGTTGCTGATCTTCCGCAGGCGCGAGTTCGACGGCGTCGTCGACGGGATCGTCTACGCCGGGCTGGTCGCGGCCGGTTTCGCGTTCACGGAGAACATCCTCTACATCGGCCGGGCCTTCGCCGAGGACGGGTTGGCCGGGCAGAGCGGCGGGGTGCTCGCCGTCCTGCTGTTGCGTGGGGTCCTCTCGCCCTTCGCCCACCCGCTGTTCACGGCGATGACCGGGATCGCCGCCGGGATCGCCGTCGCGAACCGCAGCGTGCCCGTCCGGTTCGTCGCGGTGCTGGTCGGCTACCTGGTGGCGGTGGTCCTGCACGCCCTGTGGAACGGCTCGGCGGCGCTGGGCGGCGGCCTGTTCTTCCTCGGTGTCTACGCGTTCGTGATGGTGCCGATCTTCCTCGCCCTCGTCATCGTCGTGATCCTGCAGCGGCGCCGCGAGCAGCGGGTGGTCGCGGAGCAGCTGCCCGGCTTCGCCCAGGCCGGCTGGATCGCACCGAGCGAGGTGCCGTTGCTGTCGAGCCTGGCCGGGCGCCGGGGATGGCGCGCGGCCGTGCGACAGCGGTCGGGGCGGGCGGCGGCGAAGGCCGTGACGGAGTACCAGAACGCGGTGACGGAGCTGGCGTTCCTGCGGATGCGGATGGCGCGGGGCTCGGTCTCGGCGTCGGGCCCCTACTGGCACGACCAGATGCTGACCGAGCTGTTCCGGGCGAGGGCGCGCGCCATCGGGATGCCCGACGCGCTGACGGCCGCATGGCGCCGCTCGCCGCCGCCCGGGTGGGCGCCGCCGCCGCCGGGCCCGCCCCCGGCGCCGCCGCCGGGAACGGCCGGGCCTCCGCACTATCCGGGCGCCCAGCACCGGGGAGCCCCGAACCCGCCGAACGCCCGGCCTCCGGACCGCTGCCCGGCCGCCACGAACGCCGCCCGTGAGCCGTTCCCCCGTGCCGGTGAAGCCGGTCACGCGCCGTCGCCGCCCCGGCGGCCCCCGACTAACCTGTGCGGGCGTCGCCACCGATGGCGTCGGCGATCGTCTGGTACCTGCCCCACGGGACCGGAACGAGGAGATGTCATGAGTGCTGGGCGGCCTGCCCGGCTCGCCGTCGGCGTGGTCTCCGCCGGCCGGGTCGGTGCCGTTCTCGGCGCCGCGTTGAGCGCTGCCGGACACCACGTGGTCGCCACCTCCGGGGTCTCCCGGGACTCCGTGCGACGCGCCGCGGCCCTGCTGCCCGAGCGTCCCGCTGCTGCCGCCGGACGCGGTCGTGTCCGGATCGGACCTGGCGCTGCTCGCCGTGCCGGACGACGTGCTCCCCGGTCTCGTGCGCGGCCTGGCCGCCGCCGGCTGCTTCCGGGCCGGTCAGATCGTCGTGCACACCTCCGGCGCGAGTGGCGTCGGCGTGCTGGGACCGGCGACGGACCGCGGCGTGCTCCCCCTCGCGCTGCACCCGGTCATGACGTTCACGGGCCGCACCGAGGACGTCGCCCGGCTCGCGGGCTGCTGCGTCGGCGTGACGGCCACCGCGGGCGACGAGGCCGCCTGGAGCGTGGGCGAGGCGCTCGTCGTGGAGATGGGCGCCGAGCCGGTGCGGGTCGCCGAGGAGGTCCGCCCGGTCTACCACGCCGCGCTGGCGTACGGCGCGAACCACCTGGTCACGATCGTGCGCGACTGCGTGGACGCGCTGGAGCGCGCGGGCGTCCACCCGGCCGAACGCCTGATCGCGCCGCTGCTGTCGGCCGCTCTGGACAACTCCCTTCGCCACGGTGACCGCGCCCTCACCGGGCCGGTGGCCCGCGGAGACGTCGAGACCGTGCGCACCCACCTGCGCGTCCTCGCCGACGCCGACGCCGACCTCGCCGACACCTACCGGGTACTGGCCGGCCGGACGGCACGCCGGGCGGCGGCGGCCGGGCTGCTGCCCGAGCACGCCGCGGCGGACGTGCTGACGATCGCTGAGGGAGGAGCGGTGACGGCTGCGCGGACGGCGGGCGGCTACGCGCGCGGGCTGCTCACGACGCACCGGCGGCCCGCCGACATCGCGCCGGTCACGCGCGCGCTGCGTGCCGCCGGGCGGCGGATCACCCTGGTCCCGACGATGGGCGCCCTGCACGAGGGGCACCGCGAGCTGATCCGCCACGCCCGCCGCGCGCCGGGCGCGTCCGTCACGGTGGTGTCGATCTTCGTCAACCCCCTCCAGTTCGGGGCGGGGGAGGACCTCGACCGCTACCCGAACACCGCTGGAAGCCGACCTCGACCTCTGCCGCACCGAGGGCGTCGAGCTGGTGTTCATGCCGGGGGTCTCGGACATGTATCCCGACGGCGCGGACACGACCATCGTCCCGGGCGCGGCGGGCGAACCGCTCGAGGGCGCGGCCCGGCCGGGGCACTTCGCCGGCGTGCTCACCGTGGTGGGGAAGCTGTTCCACATCGTCGCGCCGGACGTCGCGTTCTTCGGGGAGAAGGACTACCAGCAGCTCGTGCTGGTGAGGAAGATGGTGCGCGACCTGGACTTCGCCATGTCGGTCGTCGGCGTGCCCACGGTCCGCGAGCCGGACGGCCTGGCGCTGTCCTCGCGCAACGCCTACCTCTCGGCCGACGAGCGGCAGCGCGCCCCGACGCTGTCGCGCGCGCTCACGCGGGCGCCTCGGTGTCGGCGCACGGTCCCGCCGCCGTGCTGGAGGCCGCGCGGGCGGTGCTCGCGGGGGAGCCCGCGCTCCGGGTGGAGTACCTGGAGCTCCGTGACACCGAGCTCGGCCCGGCGCCGCAGTCGGGTGCCCAGGCCCGGCTGCTGGTGGCCGCCAGGCTGGGCACCACCCGGTTGATCGACAACGTCGCGGTACAGCTCTAGGAGGCGGGTGAGGCGTGCTGCTCTGCGTCGACGTCGGCAACACCCAGATCGCGCTCGGCCTCTACGAGGACGACCCCGCGGTCGGGGACGAGGTCGTCCGGCCTCCGCTCGTGCGGGACTGGCGGATGCGGACCGACCCGCGGATGACCGCCGACGAGCTGGAGGTGGCCGTCCGTTCGCTGCTCGGCGCGTACTCGCCGCAGGTCACGGGCATCGCGGCGCTGTCGACCGTGCCCAGCCTGCTGCGCGAGCTGCGCCTGCTGCTCGACCGGCGGCCGGCGATGCCGACCGTCGTGGTCGGCCCCGGTGTGCGGACGGGCGTGCCGCTGCTCGTGGACAACCCGCGGGAGGTGGGCGCCGACCGGGTGATGAACACGCTCGCGGCCCACCGCCTCTACGGCACCGCGTGCGTGGTGGTCGACTTCGGCACGTCCACGAACATCGACGTCGTGTCGGCGCGCGGGGAGTTCCTCGGCGGGGCGCTCGCCCCCGGCATCGAGATCTCGATGGAGGCACTCGCGAGCCGGGCGGCCGCGCTGCGCACGGTCGAGCTGGTCCGGCCGCGTTCGGTGATCGGCAAGAACACCGTGGAGTGCCTGCAGTCGGGGGTGCTGTTCGGCTTCGCCGGGCAGGTCGACGGGCTGGTCCGGCGGATCCTCGCCGAGCTGCCCGCGATCCGCGGTGGCGGCGGGCCCGTCACGGTGCTCGGCACGGGCGGGCTGGCGCCGCTGATGATGGACGAGTCGACGACGATCACCGACTTCGTCCCCGACCTCACGTTGCTCGGGCTGCGGCTGACCTACCTCCGCAACGCCCTGAGCACGGTGGCGACGAGCGGGAGCGAGAAGCCGTCGCCCGAGGTCTCCGGTCGTGCCGCCAGGTAGTCGCGGACGCGCTGGAAGGTGGCATCGCGGTCGGCAGGCTCGCTGACCAGGGCCCACGAGTGGGTGCCGAGCACGGCGATCAGCCCGTCCACGGTCAGCGGGTGCTCGTGCCGGAACTCCGCCCTGTCGCCGGGCGCGAACGCGGGGTGGGGCGGGAACTCCGGCCGGTCGCCTCCGCGCGGGACGCCGGGAACGGGCCGGTCCCGCGATGCGGCCTCGTGGTAGCCGGCCACCCACGGCTCCGTGTCGTCGTCGGCGTTCCAGATCGCGGCCAGCACCCCACCCGGGCGCAGGACCCTGGCGATCTCGGGCATCGCGCGGTCGGTGTCGAACCAGTGGAAGGCCTGGCCGACCAGCACGGCGTCGAACGTGCCGTCCGGCGCAGGCACCTCCTCGGCGCTGCCCTGCCGCGCGTCGGCGGCCGGGGTCCTCGCGCGGAGCTCGGCGAGCATCCCGGGGTCGGGTTCCACGGCGGTGACGGCGGTGCGCGGCCTCGTCGCGAGGGCGGCGGTCAGCTGCCCGGTGCCGGCGCCCAGGTCGAGCACGTGCAGGTCGGCCCGCCCGGCCACCGGGGCGAGCGCCCACTCCACCGCCTCGGCCGGGTAGCCGGGCCGGTGCGCGGCGTACGCGGCGGCGACGGTGCCGAACGACCTGGCCCGGCTGTTCTGCTCGACCACGCCATGACCGTACGACGCCGGACCGAGCCGCCCGGACCGGCTCCGCCACCAGGCACGTTGTCACTAACCCTGTCTGCCCGTCGTGAGTACCGAGGACGGTTCCAGCCCGGACGCGAGCGCACTGCCCGAGCAGATCCAGGTGCGCCGGGCGAAGCGGGCCGCGATGCTGGCCGCGGGCCGCGACCCCTATCCGGTCGGGGTCGAACGCACGCACACCCTGCGGGCGGTCCGCGCCGCGCACCCCGACCTGCCGCCGGACACCGCGACGGGCGACACGGTCGGGGTCGCCGGGCGGGTGATCTTCCTGCGCAACACGGGCAAGCTCTGCTTCGCCACGCTGCGTGAGGGCGACGGCACCGAGCTGCAGGCCATGCTGAGCCGGGACGGGATCGGCGAGGACGAGCTGGCCCGCTGGAAGTCCGCGGTCGACCTCGGGGACCACGTGCTGGTCCACGGCGAGGTCATCACGTCGCGGCGGGGCGAGCTGTCGGTCTTCGCCGACCGCTGGGAGATGGCGTCGAAGGCCCTGCGCCCGCTCCCGGTCGCGCACCGCGAGCTCAACGAGGCGACCCGCGTACGGCAGCGCTACCTCGATCTCATCGTCCGGCCGCAGGCCCGCGAGATGGTGCAGATGCGGGCCGAGGTGACGCGGACGCTGCGGTCCGTGCTGCACGCCCGCGACTTCGTCGAGGTGGAGACGCCGATGCTGCAGCTGCAGCACGGCGGCGCGACCGCCCGCCCGTTCGTCACGCATGCGAACGCACTCGACTCCGAACTGTATCTGCGGATCGCCCCGGAACTTTTCCTGAAGCGGTGCGTGGTCGGCGGTATCGACCGGGTCTTCGAGATCAATCGAAACTTCCGGAACGAGGGCATCGACTCCTCGCACTCCCCCGAGTTCGCGATGTTGGAGGCGTACCAGACCTACGCCACCTATGACGACATGGCCGAGCTGACTCAGCAGCTTAGTGGTCGAGTGCACACGCGCGGTGTTCGGATCGACGACGGTTCGTCACTCGGACGGGTCGGAACACGATCTCGGTGGGCAGTGGCGTTCGGTCACGTTGCATGCCGCCGTGTCGGAAGCGGTGGACCACGAGGTGACGCCCGACACGACCGTCGAGGAACTGCGGAAGCTCGCGGCCGCCCACGGGGTGGAACTGAAGGAATCGTGGGTGGCGGGCGAGATCGTGCTCGAACTGTTCGAGAAGCTCGTCGAGCACACCCTGTCCGAACCGACGTTCGTTCGGGACTACCCGATCGAGGTAAGGCCGTTGACCAGGCAACATCGCGACGATCCGCGCCTGGCCGAGGCATGGGACCTCGTCATCTTCGGCACCGAGCTCGCAACCGCGTACTCGGAGCTGGTGGATCCCGTGGTGCAGCGGGAGCGATTGTATGAGCAATCGCTGCGCGCGGCGGCAGGCGATGCCGAGGCGATGCAGTTGGACGAGGACTTCCTGCGCGCGATGGAGTACGGAATGCCGCCCACCGGCGGCATGGGAATGGGCATCGACCGGCTGCTCATGACACTCACCGGCCTCGGCATCCGCGAGACCATTCTGTATCCGCTCGTGCGATCGGAGTAGACCGGGCCGTCGGGGGCCGACTCGACAGTGCCACTGTAATAGAGCTATTGTCGGGTGGGCGGCGTCGCCGCAGAACAACGAACAGCACGAGAATGTATGGAGGGCTGCGGCGTGGCGCAGATCCGGGAGATCCGACTTGTGGACGACCTCGACGGCGAGGTCGCCGACGAGACCGTCGAGTTCGGCGTCGACGGCAAGAACTACGAGATCGACCTGTCGAAGGACAACGCAAGCAAACTGCGGGACGCTCTCGCGTCCTATGTCGCGGCCGCGCGCCGTGCCGGCGGCCGCCGCCGCGGGGCCGCGGGCGGGGGCCAGGCCGGGCGCCGCCCGTCCATCGACCGCGAGCAGAACCAGGCCATCCGCGACTGGGCCCGCAAGCGCGGGATGAAGGTGTCCGACCGCGGCCGCATCCCGGCCGAGGTCCTCGACGCCTACCACCAGGAGAACTGACCGTCGGACGGGGGCGGACGGGCGCTGCCCGTCCGCCCCCGTTCGCGTCCGGCCCACGTCACGCCCGCAGCGTCCGCAGGGCCGCCAGCAGCCCCGTCATGGCTCCCCACCGCCTCCGGGCGGTCGCCTGCCCCGGGAATCCGCCGCACGGTGCGCGCGTTGTCACGTCCGGTGCACGAGCATCGGCAGCGGCCGACGCCCCCGGGCCGATACAGTGGTACGGGGCGTCCGCGGCGCAGCGTCACTGGGATGCTGGACGCGCCGCACGTGTGGGGCGCAGCAGGCGAGGAGTTTCGAATGTTCGAGAGGTTCACCGACCGAGCGAGGCGGGTTGTCGTCCTGGCGCAAGAAGAAGCCAGGATGCTCAACCACAACTACATCGGCACCGAGCACATCCTCCTTGGCCTCATCCACGAGGGCGAGGGTGTGGCCGCGAAGGCCCTGGAGTCCCTCGGGATCGCCCTGGAGGGCGTCCGGCAGCAGGTCGAGGAGATCATCGGGCAGGGTCAGCAGGCGCCGAGCGGGCACATCCCGTTCACCCCTCGGGCCAAGAAGGTGCTCGAGCTGTCCCTGCGCGAGGCGCTGCAGCTCGGCCACAACTACATCGGCACCGAGCACATCCTGCTCGGCCTGATCCGCGAGGGCGAGGGTGTCGCGGCGCAGGTGCTGGTCAAGCTGGGCGCGGACCTCAACCGCGTCCGCCAGCAGGTGCTGCAGCTGCTGTCCGGCTACCAGGGCAAGGAGCCCGCCGAGGGCACCTCCGGTGGCCGTGGCGAGGGCACCCCGTCGTCCTCCCTGGTTCTCGACCAGTTCGGTCGCAACCTCACCCAGTCGGCCCGCGAGGGCAAGCTGGACCCGGTCATCGGCCGGGAGAAGGAGATCGAGCGGGTCATGCAGGTCCTCTCCCGGAGGACCAAGAACAACCCCGTCCTGATCGGCGAGCCCGGCGTCGGCAAGACCGCCGTCGTCGAGGGCCTCGCACAGGGGATCGTCAAGGGCGAGGTGCCCGAGACGCTGAAGGACAAGCAGCTCTACACGCTCGACCTGGGCTCGCTGGTCGCCGGTTCCCGCTACCGCGGTGACTTCGAGGAGCGCCTCAAGAAGGTGCTCAAGGAGATCCGCACGCGCGGCGACATCATCCTGTTCATCGACGAGATCCACACGCTCGTCGGTGCGGGTGCCGCCGAGGGCGCGATCGACGCAGCCAGCATCCTCAAGCCGATGCTGGCCCGCGGCGAGCTGCAGACGATCGGCGCGACGACGCTCGACGAGTACCGCAAGTACGTCGAGAAGGACCCGGCCCTGGAGCGCCGCTTCCAGCCGATCCAGGTCGGCGAGCCGAGCGTCGGGCACACGATCGAGATCCTCAAGGGCCTCCGCGACCGGTACGAGGCGCACCACCGCGTCACGATCACCGACCCGGCGCTGGTGGCGGCGGCCACGCTGGCCGACCGCTACATCAGCGACCGGTTCCTGCCCGACAAGGCGATCGACCTGATCGACGAGGCGGGCGCCCGGATGCGCATCCGCCGGATGACCGCGCCGCCGGACCTGCGCGAGTTCGACGAGCGGATCGCGGGCGTGCGCCGCGACAAGGAGTCGGCGATCGACGCGCAGGACTTCGAACGGGCCGCGCACCTGCGCGACCAGGAGAAGCAGCTCCTCGCGCAGAAGGGCGAGCGGGAGAAGCAGTGGAAGTCCGGTGACCTCGACGTCGTCGCCGAGGTCGACGACGAGCAGATCGCCGAGGTGCTCGCCAACTGGACCGGCATCCCGGTGTTCAAGCTCACCGAGGAGGAGACCACCCGGCTGCTCCGCATGGAGGACGAGCTGCACAAGCGGATCATCGGCCAGGAGGACGCCGTCAAGGCGGTCTCGCAGGCCATCCGCCGCACGCGGGCCGGCCTGAAGGACCCGAAGCGCCCGTCCGGCTCGTTCATCTTCGCCGGCCCGTCCGGCGTCGGTAAGACCGAGCTGTCCAAGGCGCTGGCGAACTTCCTGTTCGGCGAGGACGACGCGCTCATCCAGATCGACATGGGCGAGTTCCACGACCGCTACACCGCCTCGCGGCTCTTCGGTGCCCCTCCCGGCTACGTCGGCTACGAGGAGGGCGGCCAGCTCACCGAGAAGGTGCGCCGCAAGCCGTTCTCGGTGGTGCTGTTCGACGAGATCGAGAAGGCCCACCAGGAGGTCTACAACACCCTCCTGCAGGTGCTGGAGGACGGCCGCCTGACCGACGGTCAGGGCCGCACGGTGGACTTCAAGAACACCGTGATCATCTTCACCTCGAACCTCGGCACCCAGGACATCTCGAAGGCGGTCGGTCTCGGGTTCGCGCAGAGCAACGACGAGGGCTCGAACTACGAGCGGATGAAGAACAAGGTCAACGACGAGCTGAAGAAGCACTTCAGGCCGGAGTTCCTCAACCGTATCGACGACATCATCGTGTTCCACCAGCTCACCGAAGAGCAGATCATCACGATGGTGGACCTCATGATCACCCGCGTCGAGGGCGGCGCTGTCCAACAAGGACATGGCGCTCGAGCTCACGCCGGCGGCCAAGGGTCTGCTGGCCCGCCGCGGGTTCGACCCGGTGCTGGGTGCCCGGCCGCTGCGCCGCACCATCCAGCGCGAGATCGAGGACCAGCTGTCGGAGAAGATCCTCTTCGGCGAGGTGGAGCCGGGCCAGATCGTGCTCGTCGACGCCGAGGGCTTCGACCCGGACGCCCCGGAGGGCACCCGGGCGGCCGACGACAAGGCGAAGTTCACCTTCCGCGGTGAGCCCAAGCCGATCACGGTCCCGGACACGCCGCCCGTCGACGTGGCCGCAGGCGGCGGCGAGGAGTCGGCGTGATCTCGTCCCGCACCTGACCGGTGCGGGAAGGCAACGGCCGAGCGGCCCGTCCGGACTCCGGACGGGCCGCTCGGCATTTCCGCAGGTTCGACGTCTGCACAGGACATCCGACTACTGGTGGAGTGGTCGGTCCTCCTACCGCGGCGGTTCGGCGCCGAGTACGGGCGGGCCCGTCTCGACCGGCTGCTCGATCGTCGTGGCCGGCTGCTCGGTGCCACCGGCGACGTCGTCGGTGACGATCCCGAGGCCGGTGACCACGGCCGCCACCAGGATCGCCGCGAGAACCACCAGGGTGATGCGCCAGAACGCGAGCAGGAGCATGGCGAGGAACATGACACCCAAGAACGCAGCTGACATGGCTCCACCTCTCTCGCGACGGGATGTCTGTCTAGAGAGTATGTAGTCTGACGTCTGTCGACAAGACTAGTAATCAGACCTGCTGCCGGTACTCTGAGTTGGTTGTCTGAGGTCTTTCCGGACTGGACTGACGTCCTGTCCTTACCTAGGATGGCGAGAATTCGCGCCGGACCCACGAGGTCCGTGCGAACGACCCGGCCCCCGCGACCGCAGCGCTGGAGCGGCCCCGACGACCCGCGGCGTGTCAGACGAGAGGTTCTGCGAGATGGAAGACGACGGCGAGAAGATAGAACTGGTGATCGACGCCGGGAGGGCGCTCCCGGACGTGATCGCCGACACGCTCACCGACTTCGTGGACCGCGAGGTCTACAAGCCCGGCGAGCGCCTGCCCAACGAGTCCGAGCTGGCCCGCCGGATGGGCGTCGCCCGTAGCTCGGTGCGCACCGCGCTGCAGCGGCTCGAGGCGCGGAAGGTCCTGGAGGTCCGGCGCGGCCTCGGGTGGTACGTCCGCAAGCGCAGGCAGGTCGACCGGGTCACGCTGTCCGGGATGCTCGCGGAGCACCACTACCGGTTGAGCGACCTGTTCGAGCTGCGCATCGGGCTGGAGGACCTCGCTGTCAGCCTCGCGGCGGTCCGGGCCACCCCGTCGGAGATCGACACGATCACGGAGCTGAACCTCGCGCACGAGCTCGCGGGGGACGACCGCGACGAGATGCAGCGCACGGACGAGGCGATGCACGAGGCGATCGTGCGGGCCGGGCACAACGACCTCCTGGTGACCAACTACCTCGACGTGGTCGCCGAGCTGTCGGAGTGGCGGCGGCAGACCTACGCCTCGCCCGGTGTCGCCCGCCGGTCCGCCCGCGAGCACACCCGGGTGATCCGCTACCTCGGAAACGGCGACCCGGACGGCGCCCGCGGCGCGATGCACAGCCACCTCCTGCGCGTCTACGACGAGATCGCCGACATCGTCGAGACCCCGCTCGACCTCGGGTCCGCGCGCCCCGACGTCCAGCCGCCCTGGCGGCCCCGCTAGCTCCCACCGCTGGCGATACGTCGTCGGCGACGTCATCATGGCCTGGGGGTCCACGGTGACGGGGCGGGTGTATGCGGCGACTGTTCGTGTTGCTGCTCGCGGCCGCGCTCGTCATCGCCCCGGCGTTCCTGCCTTCCGGATCGGACCCCTCCTGGTTGCCGGTCGTGCGCGTCGTGGCGTCCGTCGTCGGTCCGCTCGCCGGGTTGGCGATCGTGCTCAGGCTCTACCGCGACCGGCTCGCCCGCTGGCTGTCCGACGAGCTGATGCGCCACGCCGGCCCGTCGATCATCGCCGCGCTCCCACCCCGCGTCGTGCTCTCGACCCTGCTCCGGAAGATCTACGGAGAGGGCGCGAAGGAGACCCTCCTCGCCGGAGTCCTCGGTGGCGCCGGCCTCGACGTGCACGGAAGGGACATCGCGACCAGTCGCCGGACGGTCGTCGACATCCGGCTCAGCTCCGTCGACGACCGCTACTACGACGCCGTGATCACCTGGCGGCACCGGTTGTCCGGGGTGCTGGCCAGCTACAAGTTCGTGGTCTTCGCCACCTGTGACGCCGGGCTGTGGAACGTCCTGCCCAGCGAGCGTCGCGCTCCGCTCTACGAGTCCTGGTTCGTCGACGACGAGGACATGCTCCAGTCGTTCGTCCCGACGCTGCGGCAGAACCTCAAGGTCGGGATCAGCTATCGCGACACGGACGGCGCCGTGCACACCGTGGAACCCCGCTCGCTGGGGTGCACCGAACCGCCGGTCCGCGAGTGGCCCGCGTACGTGCGGTTGCCTGACTGGGTCAAGTCCGACGACGTGCGGATCCTGGAGTTCGACCTGGGGGAACTGGTCGACGACGACCACGTCGTCGGGGCGATCGAGACGGTCTCGGTGCGCGCCGCGTCCGTGGAGCGCACCGCACACGGGTACATGAGCTGGTCCCCGCCCTACCCCTGTTACGTCGAACGCATCAGGTTCGATGTCGAGGACCTCCTGGTGGAAGGGGATCCGCTCCTGTTCAAGATCCTTCCGTTCTCGATGGAACGGCCGGGTCCGACTGCCGCGAACTCGTGGGGGAAGGCCACACGAGGTCCGGGAGCTGGCCATAGAGTCCTGGCTGTTGCCCGGACACGGCGTCATCCTGCTCTGGCGGCCGGGCAGCGGCGTAGGCGGAGAGGTGATGTATGGCCCGTGAGCGCGACGTCGTGGCGGCCCACGCCGCCGTCGCCCCCCGTGGCCTCCTCGTTCGCGAGCGACGCGACCTCTACGCACTCGTCGCCCAGCTCGGCGGCGTCGGCGACGAGGCAGCCACCGGCATGCTGGACAGCCCGGTCGCCCGTGCGGCACTCGGGCGGTTCCTGTCCGGCGCCGACGACCTCCGGGCCGCCGATCTGGTTCCCCTCGGCGAGCTGTCCGTGCGGTCGTCGCCGCGGGCGGGCGTGCGCACTGCCGATCGCCTCGGGACCGGCAGCGCGACGGCACCTCGCCCCGGCTGTGGCCATCGTCGCCGGGCAGGCGGCGGCGCTCGACCCCAGGCCACCGCGCCGACGTTGCTCGGCGAGGACGACGAGCCGGCGTTCGACCGCGCGGTGGGCGTCGTCGCGGCCGGCCTCGACCTCGCCGCGGACGTCGATCCGGAGCTCATCCACGACCTCGCTGCCGCACGTGGCGCTCGTCGCCGTGCTGCGTCGCGACTCCGCCGGGCGGCTGGGCTCCGCGTCCACGCGGGAATACCCGGGGCTGGTACTCATGCCGGACGCCGCAGACCGCCCTCGAGGCGGCAGAGGCGCTGGTCCACGAAGGCGCCCACCAGAAGCTCTTCGATCTCGCCGTGACCCGTGACGTGCTCGGGCGTGCAGCCCGTGCGGCGCCCGCCTTCCGTCCGTCATGGTCGGCCGGTCGGCCGTGGCCGCTCGAACAGGTGCTGGCCGCCTGGCACGCGTACACCGTGCCTGGCGCGATTCTGGAATGCGTTACCCGATCGGCATCGGGCCGCCGTGCACGGCGACTCGCTGCTCCCGGACGCGGCAGAGCCGCGCCGCCGAGCTCGCCGAACAGCTGAGCGGTCTCGGCCACCACCTCGGCCGGGACGCGCACGATCTCCTCGCCCACGCGACCGGCCGCAGGCCGACCGACGAGGCACCGACACCCGAAGGCGCGCTCGACGACATCACGCGATGGCTCGCCGACGGCACCCTGGTCCATCGCCGCACGGCGGACGGGACACGATGCGTCGCGGGCCGCGCCGGGCGACCACCGGCGATCTTCTGGGTCGATGACGTCGATCTCGATCGGGTAGCAGTGCGGTCGCGTCGCTGAGCAGCTCGGCCAGCAGGCGATAGCGTGCGCAACACCCACCTGCACGATGCGTGTCGCGTGCTCGTAGGATCCGCCAATTCGATCGGCATCCGGGAGCCCCGACTCCTGGTCATGGATGGGACAGCACGGTGGACGCAGTTCAGTCCGGCGCGAGCACGGCTCGCTCGATTCCGCAGGTTCGTCGCGTCGAGTGGTTCGGCCCGGAGCGACCGGTGAGTGGCGGCACCGTGTTCGTGAAGCCGGCCGTGCCGGCTGCCGACACCGGCACCGCCCCGTTCCCGGTGGTGCCGCTCCACGCGGCGCTGAGCGAGGCCCGCCGGGGTCCTCGCACCCCCGACACGCCTCCGCCGGACCGGGCCCGCCGATTAGCGTGGGCCCGATGAGCTCGGTGCGTGCGGTTCCGGAGACCGAGCTGATGTCCGGCGAGCTCCTGTCGGCCGACGACGCATGGCACACCCTGCGCGACTACGGCCTCGGGCACCTGCTTCGCACGGCGTTCGTCAGGTTCCGCTACGGCGACGGTTTCAGCCATGCCCGCGCGTTCGCCCTGCAGCTCGCGCTGGCCGCCGTGCCACTGATCATCGCGGGCGCCGGCCTCGCGACCGCCCTCGGGGCGGAGTCGTTCGCCGAGGTGGTGGCCCGGACGGTGGTGGCGATCTCCCCGGGCAGCAGCGACACGCTGGTCGCTCAGGTGGTGGAGGGTCAGGGCACGTCCGACGAGGGCAGCGAGCGCGCCGAGGTCGTGGTCGTGCTCGGCCTGGTCGACGGCGTTCCTGGCCGCGACCTCGGCCTTCGCCCAGCTGGAGCGCGGCGCCAACCGCATCTACGGCACCAAGCGTGACCGGCCCGTCCTGCGCAAGTACGGGCGGGCCGCCGCGATGACCGCGACGGCCGGGGTCGCGATGGCGGTCGGCCTGCTGCTCATCGTCGCGGGCGCGCCCTTCGGGGAGGCGCTGGAGGACGTGTACAGCTGGGGCGACGCCGCCGAGACGATCTTCGACGTCCTGCGCTGGCCGGTCGGGTTGGCCGCGCTCGTCGTCGCGGTCACGGCGCTCTTCCGGCAGTCGCCCCGGCGCAGCCAGCCGGGGCTGAGCTGGCTCGCCGTCGGAGCCGCGGTGACGGTGCTGGCGTGGCTCGTCGGGTCGGGGCTGCTCGCGCTGTACGTCGTGGCCGCTGCCGGGTTCGGTGACACCTACGGCCCGCTGACCGCAGTGATGGCGCTGCTGCTCTGGGCGAACGTCACCGGCATCGCCCTGCTGGCGGGAATCGCACTGGCCGCCCAGCTGGAGGCGGTGCGCGCCGGGCGCCCCGACCCCCTGCTGGCCGACAGCGACGACGACGGCATCCCCGACGAGCTGGACGAACACCCCGGCTCCCCCTCCCGCTGACCCGCCTCCGCCCCCGCCCCCGCCGCCCCCTCCCGCCCCGCCCCCCGCCCCGCGAGTCGGGGTTTTCCGTGCGCGAGTCGGGGTTTTCCGTGCGCGAGTCGGGGTTTTCCGTGCGCGAGTCGGGGTTTTCGTGCGCGAGTCGGGGCATTTCGTGCGCGAGTCGGGCTTCTGGCGGGTGAGTCGCTCCGATCCGGTGCCGGTCGCTCAGCCGAGGTGCACGGGTCGCGCGTCGGGCGGAGGCGTGCCGAACAGCGTCGCGGGATCGTGGTCGGGGGCAGCCTCGGACGTCAGGTGCGCGGCGACGATGCGGTCCGTGCGGAACCAGCGCGGAGCCACCCGGAGCCGACACCAGGCGAGCAGGTACCAGTGCCCGTCCGTCGCGGCCAGTGCCACCGGCTCGACCGCCCGCTCGGTGACGGTGCCGCGGGGAGACGCGTACCGAAGCACCACCACCTGCTGCCGACGCACCGCCTCGTCCAGCACGTTCGCGACGGCCGGGCGCGGTGCCCGCTCGGGCGTCCGCAGCCACAGACGTCGGGCGATCGAACCGGCCCGCTCCCGTTCGGCCGCCGGCATCGCGCCGAGCACCTTCGACAGCGCGCTGCGTCCGTCGACGGCGAACGGGAGGGCCGGAAGGGCGGCGAGCGCGACGGCGATCGCAGCGGCCTCCGCGGCCGTCAGGTTCAGGGGCGGCATCGACGAGGACGTGTCGAGCACGTAGCCGCCGCCCGGTCCGGACTGTGCCCAGAGCGGAACCCCGAGCTGCAGGAGGGCATCGATGTCGCGCTTGACGGTGCGGCCCGACACCTCCAGCCGTTTCGCCAACCAGGCCCCGGTCCGACCGGATCGCCCGGCGGCGCGCAGCTCCTCGGTGATGGCGTAGAGCCGCTCGGTCCGGTTCACGGGGTCGAGAATGCCCGAAAATCGGTGACAGCACGGTGTCACCGACCCGTCGCCAGACTGCTTCCATGATGCGCACCTGGCACGTCGAACGACCGGACGCCCGCAGCGTCGCCGTGCACGATCTGACGCCGGACGCGCCCCACGGCGCTCCCGTCGTCCTGATGTGCCACGCGGCGCCCGGATCGGGCCGGTTCGACCCGGACCCGACGGCGACGGCGGCCCACGGCGTCCGGCTGATCAGCCTGGATCGGCCCGGGTACGGCGGCTCGGAGCCGATCGAGGACGGTTTCTCCACCGTGGCCTCGGCCGCGGCCGACGCGGCAGCGGTGCTCGAGACCGTCCTGGAGCCGAACACGACGGCCGGGGTGGCGGGCTGGTCCGCCGGTGGACGGGTGGCGCTCGCGCTCGCGGCGAACCGCCCTGAGCTCGTCGGCCGGGTGGCCGTCGTCAGCACGCCTGCGCCTGACGAGGAGGTGCCGTGGGTGCCGGCCGAACACCGGGCGGGGATCGATGCTCTGCGCGGGGCCCCGCCCGCGGTGGCGCACGAAGCCCTGACCGGGGCGTTCGCGCCGATGCTCGACGGGCTGTCCGGCGACGACCGGTTCGCGCTCGTCGGGGCAGGCGACTCCGACGAGGGCGTGCTCGACGAGCCAGGTGTGCGGTCGCGGCTGGGGGTGATGCTCGACGACGCGCTCGTGCAGGGAGCGTGCGGGATGGTCGCCGACATCGCGGGCTACATGTTGCGGCCCTGGGGGTTCGAGCCCGCGGACGTCCGCGCCGAGGTGTTGCTCGTCTACGGCGGAGCCGACGCCGTCGCCGGTCCCGAGCACGGCGCCTGGTGGGAGGGCCGGTTGCCGGCAGCTCGGCTGGAGACGGCACGTGCGGTCGGCCATCTGGTCGTCGTTCCGGCGTGGGACGGGGTGCTCGCGCATCTGGTGCGCGGTACCGGATGAGCAGGGCCGGGGCGCCAGAAGACCCCGACTCGCGCGCGGAAAGCCCCGACTCGCGCGCGGAAAGCCCCGACTCGCGCGCGGAAAGCCCCGACTCGCGCGCGGAAAGCCCCGACTCGCGGGGCGGGGGCGGGGCGAGGGGGCAGGGGTCAGGGGGTGAGGGCGGCGGCGAGGCCGTGCAGGGCCGCTGCCGCGGGGGCGGCGATCGAGACCCCGCGGCCGTGCCGGACGTCGGCCTCCCGGACGTTGATCCGGACCAGCGCACCGGACGCGGCGCTGGCGAGCTCGGCCTCGCGCCGGACGGTCGGCACGGCGGTGCCCGCTCCGATCTCGACCACGGCCAGCCGGACGCCCTCCGCACGCAAGCCGCGCACCCACGCGTTGTGCGCCCGCACCTGCACGGCGGAGCGGTCCGGGACCCACTCGTGGTCGCCGAACATCAGGATGTTGGGCCTGGCGAGGCCGCCGCACTCGGGGCAGGCGGGCAACGGCGGGGACGCGCGCATCGTCACCGGGTCGACGACGACGTCGACGCCGTCGGCGGGCCAGACCGGCTGTCCGCAGTCCACCAGGCACTGCAGGTGGTGGATCGAGCCGTGGCACTCGGCGACGACGTCCTCGGCGAACCCGGCCCGCTGGAACTGCCCGTCGACGTTGGACGTGAAGACCCGCGTGGGCCACCTCGCCGACCAGTCCAGCAGGACCCCGAAACCCGGGTGCGGCACCGTGGCCCGGTACAGCGCGAGCCGGTGCCCGTAGAAGCCCCACGCGAGCTCGGGGTCGGTCTCGAAGTGCACCGGGTCGGCGATCTCCTCGAACCGCAGACCGAGTCCGCGGTAGGGCGGGTAGGCCCGCCAGAATCCCTCGGGGCCGCGGAAGTCGGGCAAGCCCGAGTCGACCCCCATCCCGGCGCCGGCACAGACCAGCAGCGCCCCGGCCCCGCGCAGCAGCGCGGCCGCCGCTTCGAGCTCGCTCAGCTCGGGTCGGCCGTCGAGAACTGGACGACCTCGAACTCCAGCAGCGACGAGCCCGACCCCACCGGACGGGCCCGCTCGCCGGAGTGGGCCTCCTTCGCCGGGCCGTTGAGCCACGCCTGGAAGTCCTCCTCGGTCTCCCAGTGCGTGACGACGAAGTAGCGGTTGTCGCCTGCGACCGGGCGCAGCAGCTCGAAGGACACGAAGCCCTTCTGGCCGTCCACGGCATGGAGCCGGTTGGCGAACCGCCTCTCCAGCTCGGGTCCGGCGCCCTCGGGCACCTCGATTGCGTTGATCTTCACTACGGCCATGGGTCCAGGCTAGTTTGCGCGGGTGCGGCGCTCGCTGCGAACCTCGGACGGTCTCGACCTCGCGATCGTCGACTTCGGCGGCGACGGCCCGCCGATCCTGTTGCTCCACGGCCTGATGGGCCGGGCGACCACCTGGTGGTCGGTGGCGCGGTGGCTCGTCGCGCACGGTCGGGTTCTCGCCGCCGACGCCCGCGGGCACGGTCGTTCCGGGGCCGCCGGGCCGTGGACCACCGAGCGGATGGCCGCGGACGCCGCCGAGATCCTCGACGATCTCGGCGCCGGACCGGCGGTCGTCGTCGGGCACTCGATGGGCGGGCTGCACGGCCTCGCGCTCGCCGCCGCGCGTCCCGACCTGGTGCGTGCGCTCGTCGTCGAGGACATGGCCGTCGACTTCCGAGGCCGCAGCGCCGACGCGGCCCGCGCCTGGTTCGAGGCGCTGCCCCAGCCGTTCGACTCCCTGGCCGCGGTGCGGCAGGCGTTCGGCTGGCCGCGTCCCGAGTTCGGCGACTACATGGCCGAGTGCGTCGAGGAGCGCGCCGACGGCTACCACCTGCTGGCCCGCACCGAGCACGTCGTCGAGATCGCCGTGGAGTGGGCGCGCGTCGACCGCTGGGACGAGCTCGGCGGCGTCGGGTGCCCGGTGCTGCTCGTGGAGGCCGAGCACAGCGTGGCGCCGTACGGGCAGCTGGAACGGATGGCGGGCCTGCTGCCGGACGGGCGACACCGTGCGGATCCCGGGTACCGGCCACCTCGTCCACGACGGCGACCCGGTCGCCTTCCGCACCGCCGTCGAAGCAGTTCCTCGCCGCGCTCCCGTGAACCTGCCCCCGATCGCACTCTGGATGCAGAACGCGGTTCCTCCCCGCGCCGAACTCGCGTAGTGCATCCAGAGTGCGAGTACGGGGGGCGCGGGTGCGGGGGCGGGCGGCGGGGTCAGGGGTGAGGGGGGTGGTGGTGCCGGTGTGGGCGTCGTGGACCTCGACGGCCACCGGGTTCGCGCGCACCTGCGACACCGGGTGCAGCTCCGCGAAAGCGGCCGCCGGATCGTGGGTGGCGAGCACGCAGTGCGGGAGCCACGTTCCCGGCAGGTAGGCGGCCACGGGCCCGCGGACCCGGCCGGCCAGCGCGTCGTGCACCGCGGCGTGCACGGCGAGCAGCTCGGCGTCGACGACGGCGGCGAGCACGAGCTCGTCGTCGCGGCCCGACACCGTGCCGAGCGTGGCCAGCCACAGCGACGGGAGCGACCAGCAGCCGCAGCTCGGCGGCCAGCGCAGCGCGGGCGGCAGCCGGGATGGCGACCGCCGCGGCGACCGTGACGGCGGGCGGCCCGCTGGGGACGGCGATCCCGCGGCCGGACGCGCTCCCGCAGGGCGGCGAGCTGCGGCGCGGGCGCCGTCGTCGAGCCGGAACCGCACGAGCTGGACCATCGACCGAACCGTGCTCAGGCCGGCAGCGCGAAGCGGCCGTCGTCGAGCTGTTCGGCGAGGCCGTCGACGAGCAGCGAGTGCAGGCAGCGGTCGCGCTGTGCCGCGTCGGCCCACGCCGCGTCCAGGGTCGCCCGCCGCACCGGTCCGGACGCGCCTCGCAGCACGTCCAGCAGCCGGCCGCGAACCTGGCGGTCGGTGCCTGCGAAGCCCTGCACCGGCCTGCGCGGCCCGGCGTACTCGGGCCGCCCCGCCGCCTGCCACGCGCACGTCGCCGCCGCCGGGCACACCCCGCACCGCGGCGCCCGTGCCGTGCAGACGACGGCGCCGAGCTCCATCAGCCCGGCGGACACGACCGCGGCCGAGCGGTCGTCGGTGGGCAGCAGCGCGTCGACGTCACGCAGGTCGGACGCGGTACGGGCCGGTCCGGCGTCGCCATGGCCGTGCACCGCACGGGCGACGACCCGGCGGACGTTCGTGTCGACGACGGGGCACCGCCTCCCGTAGCCGAACGCGGCCACGGCCCGCGCGGTGTAGGAGCCGACGCCCGGCAGCGCCTCGAGGGCGTCCAGCTCGGCCGGGACGGCGTCGCCGTGCCGGGTGGCGATCACCCCCGCCGTCTCGTGCAGCCGCAGCGCGCGCCGCGGGTACCCGAGCTTGCCCCACGCCCGGAGCACGTCCGCCCGCGAGGCGGCGGCCAGCGCCGACGGGGTGGGCCACTCCCGCATCCAGGCCTCCCAGACGGGCTCGACGCGGGAGACCGGCGTCTGCTGCAGCATGAACTCGCTGACCAGCACGCCCCACGCCGTGGTTCCCGCCCGCCGCCACGGCAGGTCGCGGGCGTTCGGCGGGGTACCAGCCGAGGACGAGCGCGGCCAGCGGGGGGTCGGGCGGTGACACGTCACGAGATCGTGCCACCGCCCTGCCCCCGCGGACTACGCGACCTCGTTCAGCTTCCCGGTGGCGACGTCGAACACGAAGCCACGCACCTGGTCGGTGTGCGGGATGAACTTGCTGGCCTTGATCCGGTTGATCGACTGGCGGACGTCCTCGTCGAGGTCGGGGAAGGCCTCCGCCGCCCACTCGGGCTTGATGCCGACCTCCTCCTGGATCCCCTTCTTGAACTCGTCGTCGGTGAAGGTGAGCATCCCGCAGTCCGTGTGGTGGATGAGGATGATCTCCTTGGTGCCGAGCAGGCGCTGGCTGATCGCCAGGGAGCGGATCTCGTCGTCGGTGACGACGCCGCCCGCGTTGCGGATGACGTGCGACTCGCCGTCGCCCAGGCCGAGGATGGCGTAGACGTTGAGCCGCGCGTCCATGCAGGCGACGACGGCGACGTGCTTGGAAGGCGGCAGCGGCAGCGGGCCGTTGAAGGTCTCGGCGTACTTGGCGTTGTTGGCGAGCAGATCGTCCGTGACGGACATGGATGTCTCCAGGGCTGTGGGTCTGAGCTGTCGCAGGCGAGCGCCCACGACAGCGGTGGACACAGGAAGGCCGCGCGGCGGACGGGACGAGCGGGCGCGCTACGCGGCCGGGCGACAGAACTCGTCGAAGTGCGTGCCGCGACGGCTCGGCCAGAAGACCTCGAGCAACATGCGCAGCACGGCACGAGTCAACCTCGTCCGTCGGTCCGCAGCAAGCGCCGGGCTAGCCTTCGGATGCGCCACGATCGGGGGGCGCGGCACGCGACATGCCTCCACGACTTGTTGTAATCGGTCCGATACTCTCCGTGACATGTGGGAGCCGGTCGGACCGCTGCCTGCGTCCGTCTACTGGCGTCGACGTCTGGTGGCCGTGGCGTCGACGGTTGCCGCGCTCCTGCTCCTCGCCTGGGCGGCCGCTGCGCTCGTCGTCACCGACGGCGAGGCGGGCGACGCCGCGAGCACGCTGGCGTCGAGCCGGGCGGCGCTGGCCGAGCCGCAGCAGGCCGACCCGGCACAGGTCGTCCCGGCACCGCCGGGGGACCGGCGGTGCCGGACCCGGCGCTGACGACCACGCCCGGGACCACACCGGCCGCCACCACCGGACCCGCGACCGCCGCCTCCTCCGAACAGCTCCGCCCCGACGACACCCCCCGGCCGCCCGTCTCCGCGGCGCCGGCGGTCCCCACGCCGCCGACGGGGCCGGTGCAGTGCACCAACGCGATGATCGGGGTGGGGGCCGAGATCGACCGCGCCCAGCACAAGGTCGGCGAGCGACCCGTGCTGCGCCTCGTCGTCACCAACATCGGCAACCAGCCGTGCATCCGGGACCTGGACTCCGCCCGACAGGAGATCGTGGTCTGGAGCGGCGACGGCGCCACCCGCCTCTGGTCGAGCAACGACTGCGTCAACGCGTCCTCCACGGACCTGCGGACGCTCGTCCCCGGCCAGCCGGTGGCCTTCGCGGTGACCTGGGCGGGGCGGACGTCGACTCCCGGCTGCGCCGCAGCGGCGTGACGTCGTACCCGCCGGTGCCTACCGCGTGCTGACCCGCGTCGACGACGTGATCAGCCCACCCGCCCCGTTCCTGCGGATGGCCTGAGGACCCCTGTGCGCGGAAATCGCGGCCAGGGCCGCGATTTCCGCGCACAGGCGCGTCAGCGCAGGTTGTCCAGGATCACCTGGATGTCGGCGACCTCCTGCACGCGCATCCCCGCGGGCCCCTGGCCGCTGTCGGGCGGCACCAGGGCCCGGGTGAACCCGAGGCGGGCCGCCTCGGCGAGCCTGCGGTCCACGCCGGTGACGCGGCGGACCTCGCCTGCCAGCCCGATCTCGCCGAGCACCACCATGTCGGGCGGCAGCGCGACGTCGCGGCGCGCGGACGTGATCGCGAGCGCGAGGGCGAGGTCGGCGGCGGGCTCGACCACCCGCATCCCGCCGACCGTCGCCGTGTAGACCTCCGCGTCGTGCAGCGTGATCCCCGCCCGCCGCTCCAGGACGGCGAGCAGCATCGCCACCCGGGCGCCGTCGAGGCCGCTCACGGCCCGCCGCGGGCTCGCGATGTCCTTGCCCGCCACCAGCGCCTGCAGCTCGGCGGGCAGCGGGCGGCGACCGTCCAGTACGACCGTGACGGCGGTGCCGGGCACCGGCGGGCCGCCGAACCTGGCCAGGAAGAGCCCCGAGGGGTCGGGCAGGCCGACGATGCCCTCGTCGCGCAGCTCGAAGCAGCCGACCTCGTCCGCCGGGCCGAACCGGTTCTTGACCCCGCGCACCATGCGCAGCGTCGAGTGCTTGTCGCCCTCGAACGACAGCACGACGTCGACGAGGTGCTCCAGCACCCGCGGACCCGCGATCGAGCCGTCCTTGGTGACGTGTCCGACGAGGATCACCGGCAGCCCGCGCTCCTTGGCCAGCGCCGGTGAGCGCGAGAGTGACGGCGCGGACCTGCGTCACCCCGCCCGGCGGCCCCGTCGGCCTCGGCAGTGGACATGGTCTGGACGGAGTCGACGACGAGCAGGTCGGGCCGCATCTCGTCGAGGTGCCCGAGGATCGCGCCCAGGTCGGACTCCGCAGCCAGGTAGAGCTCGTCGTGGACGGCGCCGGTGCGGTCCGCGCGCAGCCGCACCTGCCCCGCCGACTCCTCGCCCGTGACGTACAGCACGCGACCCGAGCGCGCGGCCCTGGCCGCCACCTCCAGCAGCAGCGTCGACTTGCCGACGCCCGGCTCGCCCGCGAGCAGCACCACCGATCCCGGGACCAGGCCGCCGCCCAGCACGCGGTCCAGCTCGCCGACGCCGGTCGGCCGGGCGCGGGCGGAGTCCAGCAGGACGTCGCCGATCCGTCGCGCGGGGGAGGTCGGTGCACCCGCAGCCACCCGGGCCGTTGCGCGCAGGGGTTCCGGGGCGACCTTCTCCAGGCGTGCCCCAGGCCTGGCACGACGGGCACCGACCGACCCACTGCGCCGACCGCTGCCCGCAGTCCGAGCAGCGGTACCCGGCCGGGCGTGACGTCCGGGTGCGGCCCGTCATGGGACGGCGCCTAGGCCGCGGACTCGTCCCTGCGCGGGGCGGCCGAGGTGGCGACCGGAATGGCGAAACGGATCTCCCCGGCCCGCTCGAAGGTCATGACGATCTCGTAGGTCAACCCCGAGCGGATGTCGTCGCGCAGGCCGGTCAGGACGATCTGGGCCCTGCGCTCCCGCGCCTGCACCTGGCGCGGGAGGCGCCGACGTCGTGGTCGCCGGGCGGCGGACGTCGGTGCCGTGGGTGACGGCGGGTCAGCGCTGTCGGCGCGGCCGGGGTGGTCGCGCCCGGTGCCGGTGTGCCGGTCGCGCCGGGGGCGGGCGTGGCCGCGTGGCGCCCGGGGCGGGCGTGCCGGTCGCGCCGGGGGCGCCCGGTGCGCCGGTCGTGGTGGCGTCGGGAGCCGGCGACCGACCCCGCCGGCTCGCCCTCGACGACGACGGCCGTGTCGCCGGGTATGTCGAGGTCGCCGGAGATGGCGACCCGGTCGGCCACCACGGAGGTGACCGAGACGAGCCTGTCGACGTTCGGGCCGTTGTTGACGATGCTCATCGTGCAGCGGCGCGTTCCCGCCGCGGCGGTAGACGTTGGCGCCCTCCGCCTCCTCGAACTCGATCGTCGCGTCGCGCACCACGATGGTGCCGCTGCCGGCCTCGGCCCCGTCGACCGCTGAGACCTGCTGGCTCGTCTGGGCGAGCTGACCGGCGCCGCAGGCGGCCAACGCCAGCGTCCCGACCACGGCACATGATCAGGACGGCGACTCGGGTCGGGCGGCTTCGCTCGGTGCGACTCACGGGTCGGACGTCCTTCCTGCCGGGCGCGCGGTGCCGCCGCGCGTCGGGTCGCGATGGCGATGGTGCGGCCGGATGCTCGTGCGGGTGCTCGGGTGGGCCCCGGTCGGACCGGGTCGAAGCCTAGGGCACGCCCGTGGATCAACGTGGTCAGGCGGAGATCGAGGAGGCGCCGTACCGGGCATGCTCGCGAACCGACGACCGGCCCGGCCCGGCGCCTGCACGTTTGTCGCTCGTTGTCAATCCCCTGACCTGCGACGACGGTGCGGACCGGCCAGCAGAGGGACTGTCGGGCCGTGTTAACCTGGACTCAGCGAAAGGGGCCAGAGGACACATGGTTTTCAAGGTCGGAGAGACCGTCGTCTACCCGCATCACGGTGCCGCCCTCATCGAGGCGATCGAGACCAGGACGATCAAGGGCGAGGAGCGCAAGTACCTCGTCCTCAAGGTCGCCCAGGGTGATCTGACGGTGCGTGTTCCCGCTGAGAACGCCGAGGTCGTCGGCGTTCGGGACGTCGTGGGCCAGGAGGGTCTGGACAGGGTCTTCGAGGTGCTGCGCGCGCCGCACACCGAGGAGCCCACGAACTGGTCCCGCCGGTACAAGGCGAATCTCGAGAAGCTGGCGTCGGGCGACGTCAACAAGGTGGCCGAGGTCGTACGCGACCTCTGGCGCCGCGAGAAGGACCGTGGCCTGTCCGCGGGCGAGAAGCGCATGCTCGCCAAGGCCCGGCAGATCCTCGTCAGCGAGCTCGCCCTGGCCGAGGGCACCGACGAGGAGCGCGCCGAGATCCTGCTCGACGAGGTGCTGGCCACCGCGTCCTGAACGCGGCTGCGCGGCTCCATGCGCGTTGGGCGGCTCGATGCCGCCGGTTCCGGAGTCCGGATGAGCACGATCGTCGCGCTGGTCGTG
Source organism: uncultured Actinomycetota bacterium (assembly GCA_963784265.1). Classification (GTDB taxonomy): domain Bacteria; phylum Actinomycetota; class Actinomycetes; order Mycobacteriales; family Pseudonocardiaceae; genus Pseudonocardia. The sequence goes on along the minus strand of CAWAQQ010000006.1, from coordinate 18,094 downwards.
ACGACCCACGCCGATGCCGGACGCCCGCTCGTGCCGGTCGGCGGCGTGCCGATGGTCGTGCGAGCGGTCCGTGCGGCTGGCGGCCGGGGTGTGGCCAGGGTCGTGCTCCTCGTCCCCGACGACCGGCGAGCCGAGTACGAGCGTGCCTGCTCCGCCGAGCCCGTCACGGTCCACGCCGTGGAGACCGGCCGGCCGGAGCCGGTGCGGCGCGCGCTGTTCGGTGACGGATCCCACGGTGGGCAACGATCAGACCCCCGCCCGGGTGACGACCCGCCGGACGTCGTCGTGATCCACGAGGCCGACCGCCCGCTGGCCCCGCCCGCGCTCGTGGCCGCGGTGGTCGCCGCTGCCCGCGCCGGGCATCCCGTCGTGGTGCCCGTGCTGCCGCTGACCGACACGGTCAAGACGGTGGCCGCCGACGGACGCCTGCTCGGCACCCCGGACCGGACGGCTCTGCGCGTCGCGCAGACCCCCGTGGCGTTGCACACCGGCCTGCTCGACGGACCGCTGCGGGGTGTCGCGGGCGGGGTGCTCGACGTCGTGCGGGAGTGTGCCGCGCGCGGCGTGCCGGTCCACCCGGTCCCCGGCGACCCGCTGGCGTTCCCGCTGCGGTCCGCATGGGATCTGGAGCGCGCCGGGCTGCTGCTCCACATCGGAGCAGGCGCGTCGTGAGGGTCGGGCGTGGGCAGCGACGTGCACGCGGTCGAGGCGGGCCGGGAGTGCTGGATCGCCGGGCTCCGCTGGGACGGCGTCGACGGCTGCGCCGGCCACTCCGACGGCGACGTTGCCGCGCACGCGCTGTGCGACGCGCTGCTCTCCGCGGCCGGGCTCGGCGACGTCGGCGCGGTCTTCGGCACCGGGCGCCCGGAGTGGGCGGGCGCGAGCGGGGTGGCGCTGCTGGCCGAGGTGCGCAGGCGGCTGGCCGGCGCGGGCTGGACGGTGGGCAACGCGGCCGTGCAGGTGATCGGCAACGCCCCGAAGATCGGCCCCCGCCGCGCGGAGGCGCAGCGGGTGCTCTCCGCGGCGGTCGGCGGCCCGGTCGCGGTGTCGGGCACGACGACCGACGGGCTCGGCCTGACCGGTCGCGGCGAGGGCATCGCCGCGATCGCCACCGCGCTGCCTGGTGCCGTCCGATTAGGAGCCGTGCGTCCCGTCGGTGCGGGCCTGGATCTCGGCGGGGTCCAGGTTCTCCGTGCGCTGCGCGATCATCCACAGGTGGCCGAACGGGTCGGCGAGCCGGCCGCCGCGCTCGCCGTAGGGCTGGTCGGCCACCGGGAAGACCACGCGTCGCCCCGCCGTCGACCATCCGGCGCGCGACACCGTCGGCGTCGTCGGTACGTACAGCGCGATGATCACCGGGACGCCGCCGCTCGTCGGGGCCGGGTCGTAGCCGTCGGCGTCCTTCACCGCGAACCGGACGGGGCCGGCGACCACCATCGCGTGCACGACCTTGCCGTCGGGATCGGTGTAGCGCTCGAGCGTCTCCGCTCCGAACGCGCTCGGCGTAGAAGGCGAGCGCGGCGTCGGCGCCCTCGACGACCAGCCGCGGGTAGAGGTCGAGGATCTTCGTCATGGCCGTCGAGGATGCCCCGTCCGCCCGGCCCGGTGTCGTGGACGAATGGGAACTGGCGGACCGGTCATTTCGGCTGCGCAGCGATCCGTACCCTGGACAGGTGAGCCTGCGCCTGTTCGACACCGCCACCAGGAGCCAGCGGGACTTCGTCCCGCTGCGGACCGGGGCCGCGTCGATCTACGTCTGTGGCGCCACCGTGCAGGGCCTGCCGCACATCGGGCACGTCCGCTCCGGGCTCAACTACGACGTGCTGCGCCGCTGGCTCGACCCACCAGGGCTACGACGTCCTGCTGGTGCGCAACGTCACCGACATCGACGACAAGATCCTCGCCAAGGCCGCGGCCGCGCAGGCCGGCCGTGGTGGGAGTGGGCCGCCACCTACGAGCGCGCGTTCCAGGCCGCCTACGACGCGCTGGGCTGCCTGCCCGCCGTCGATCGAGCCGCGGGCCACCGGGCACGTGCCGCAGATGGTCGAGCTGATGCGAGCGGCTGATCGAGCGCGGGCACGCCTACGCGGCGGGCGGCGACGTCTACTTCGCCGTGCGTTCCTTCCCGGCGTACGGCGCGCTGTCCGGGCAGCGGATCGACGACGTCGCGCAGGGCGAGGGCGGACGTCCGACGGCAAGCGCGACCCGCGCGACTTCACGCTGTGGAAGGCGGCCAAGCCCGGCGAGCCGTCCTGGCCGACCCCGTGGGGCCGGGGCCGGCCCGGCTGGCACCTCGAGTGCTCGGCCATGGCCACCACGTACCTCGGCCCGGAGTTCGACATCCACGGCGGCGGCATCGACCTGATCTTCCCGCACCACGAGAACGAGCAGGCCCAGTCGCACGCCGCCGGCGACGGCTTCGCGCGCTACTGGCTGCACAACGCGTGGGTCACGATGGGCGGCGAGAAGATGTCCAAGTCGCTGGGCAACACGCTGTCGATCGACGCGCTGCTGCGAGCGGGTGCGCGGCGTCGAGCTGCGCTACTACCTGGTCGGCCCGCACTACCGGTCGTCGATCGAGTACTCCGACGCGGCGCTGCCAGGAGGCGGTCGCCGCGTACCGGCGGATCGAGTCGTTCGTGCACCGGGTCCGCGAGCGGATCGGCACCCCGGAGCCGGGCGTGCTGTGCGCGGAGTTCGCCGCGGCGCATGGACGACGACCTCGGCACCCCCGGTGCGCTGGCCGCCATCCACAACGCGGTGCGCGAGGGCAACTCGCGCTCGACGCGGGCGACCGCGCGGCCGCGTGCGGCGCCGCGGCGTCGGTGCGGGCGATGACCGGCGTGCTCGGGCTCGACCCGCTCGACCCGCAGTGGGCCGACGCGGCCGACGCCGGACGGGGCGGCGCCGCCACGCGGCTGCGCTCGCCACCCTGGTCGACGACCTCCTCGCGCAGCGCCAGGAGGCCCGCGCCCGCCGCGACTTCGCCGCCGCCGACGAGGTGCGCGACCGGCTCGCCGCCGCCGGGCGTGTCCGTCGAGGACACCCCGGACGGCCCCACGTGGTCACTGAAGGACGCATGACGTCGATCGCGTACGACAGCAGGGACGAGTGATGGCCGGCAACTCCAAGCGCCGCGGCGCGATGCGCAAGGAAGGCACCAAGAAGGGCATGGTCGTCGGCTCCGGCGGCCAGCGCCGTCGGGCGCTGGAGGGCAAGGGCCCGACGCCGCCCGCCGAGATGCCGCCCGGGCACCCGGCCGCGCGCAAGGCCGCGCGGGCGGCGAAGGGGACCGGCGGCGGTCGCGGCGGCGGCGACCGCGCCAGGACCGCCGGGCACCGGCGCCGCCCGGGCGACGGCGAGACCCCGGAGACCGTGCTCGGCCGCAACCCGGTCGTGGAGTGCCTGCGCGCCGGGGTGCCGGCCACCGCGCTGCACGTGGCGGTCGGCAGCGACCTCCGACGAGCGGGTCGCCGAGGCCGTGCACCTGGCGGCCGACGCCGGCATCTCGATCCTCGAGGTGCCCCGCGGCGACCTCGACCGGATCTCCGGCGGCGCGCTGCACCAGGGCGTCGCGCTGCAGGTGCCGCCCGTACGAGTACGCGCACCCCGACGAGCTGCTCGAGGTCGGCCGCCGAGTCGCCGAGCGCCGGGCTGATCGTCGCGCTCGACGGCGTCACCGACCCGCGCAACCTGGGCGCGGTCGTGCGCTCGGTCGGCGCGTTCGGCGGGCACGGCGTGGTCGTGCCGCAGCGCCGCGTCGGCCGGGCATGACGGCGGTGGCGTGGCGCACCTCGGCGGGCGTCGGCGGCGCGGCTGCCGGTGGCGCGGGCGACCAACCTCACCCGCACGCTGCGCGAGTACGCCACGGCCGGGCTGCATGATCGCCGGGCTGGACGCCGAGGGCTCGGTGTCGCTCGACGAGTTCGACCTCGCCAGCCGACCCGCTGCGTGCTCGTCGTCGGCTCGGAGGGCAAGGGGCTGTCGCGGCTGGTCCGCCAGACCTGCGACGTCACGGTGTCGATCCCGATGGCCGGGCCCGGTCGAGTCGCTCAACGCCTCGGTGGCCGCCGGGGTCGTGCTGGCCGAGGTGGCCCGCCAGCGTCGTGCCGCCCGAGCGCGGTGACGAGGGCCCTGGCCCTCGTCACCGCGCACGAGCACCGAAGGTGCGGCACCCGAGGTAGCAGAGGAACGCGATCGCGGCGACGTAGCCGGACACCGGCAGCCCCGGCGCGAGCGACAGCACCGTGCCGCCGACCAGCGCGAGCTCGGCGAACACCACGGCCAGCACGGTGGCCAGCAGCGGGTTCGCCGTCACCCGCGCGGCCGCCGCGCCGGGCGCGATCATGACCGCGAGCACCATGATCGCCCCGACGATCGGCACCGCCAGCGCCGTCGTCAGCGCGATGAGCACCGCGAACACCAGCGACAGCAGCCGCACCGGCACCCCGCGGGCCAGCGCGACGTCGGGGTCGGTGCTGGCGAACAGCAGCGGCCGGTAGAACACGGCCAGCACGCCGAGCACGACGACGGCGACGACGCCGAGCACCGCGAGGTTCGTCGAGTCCACCGACACGATCGAGCCGGTGAGCAGCCCGAACTTGTTCGACGCCCGCCCGCTGTAGAGCGCGAGCAGCAGCACGCCCGAGGCCGAGGCCGAACGCCAGCACGACGCCGATCACCGAGTCGCGCTCGCGCTGCCGCAGCCCGAGCAGGCCGAACACCAGCCCGGCCGACGACCGCCCCCGCCACCGCCCCGAGGCTCGACGCTGACCCCGGCGAGCAGCGCCGCCGCGCCGCCGGTGAAGGCCAGCTCGGCGGTGCCGTGCACGGCGAACGCCATCCCGCGGGCGACGATCAGCGGCGCCAGCGCCCCGGCGACCAGCCCGAGCACCGCGCAGGCGAGCAGCGCGCTCTGCACGAACGGCAGGCCGAGCAGCTCGCCGGTGCCGTCGAAGGTGAAGACGGCCGGACGTCGATCACGACGCGCTCCTCGCCGTGGCAGTGCGTGCCCGCCCGTCGGCGCCGACGACGACCAGCCGGCCGCGCACCCGCAGCACGTCGACGTCGGTGCGGTAGAGCTCGGAGAGCACGGCCGAGGTCATCACCTCGTCGGGCGGGCCGATCCGGAACCGGCCGTCGACGAGGTAGAGCACCCGGTCCACCAGCGGCAGCACCGGGTTGATCTCGTGCGTGACGAACAGCGACCGCGGTGCCGGCGGCGCGCCGCCGCTCGTCGATGAGCTCGGGTGACCGTGCGCTGGTGGGCCAGGTCGAGCGAGAGCAGCGGCTCGTCGCAGAGCAGCACGTCGGGGTCGCCGACCAGCGCCTGCGCCACCCGCAGCCGCTGCTGCTCGCCGCCGGAGAGCCGCCCGACCGGGGCGTCGGCGTAGCCCGTGCCGCCGACGCGGCCAGCGCCGCGTCGCACCCGGGTCGCGCCGGTGCCGGCCGGCCGCGCAGCCCGAGGCCGAGCCGGTGCCCGTCGAGGCCGAGGCCGACCAGGTCGCGGCCGCGCAGCGGCAGGTCCGCGGTCGAGCGCCTTCTGCTGCGGGATGTAGCCGATGGCTCGGGCTGCCGCGCCGCGGGCGCCTGCCCCGCGACCCGCACCTCGCCCGCCGACAGCGGCAGCAGCCCGAGCAGCACCCGGACCAGCGTGGTCTTGCCGGAGCCGTTCGGCCCGAGCACGGCGACGAACTCGCCCGGCGCGACGTCCAGGTCCAGCCCGTCCCACAGCGCGCGGTCGCCGAAGCCGGACCGCGGCGCCGCGCAGCGACAGCGCCGGCTGCCGGCGACGGGCCGCCGGGACGTGCGTCGGTCCACGTCGCGCTGGGCAGGGCCATGATCAGTCCTGGTCCGAGCGCGCGCGGCCAGCGCGTCGACCTGGCCGCTCATCCAGGTCACGTAGTCGCTCGACGCCTGCGGGCAGCGTCTCGGTGACCTCCACGACGGGCACCCCGCCGGTCTCGCGCGGCCTGGCGCACCTGGTCGGTGGTGGGGGTCTCGGTCTGCGCGTTGACGACCAGCGCCAGCACCGGGTCGGCGGCGAACAGCTGCGAGCGTCTGCTGCGACGACGGCCGCCGGCGGGTCGGTGTCCTCCTCGACCGCCTCGGCGAACTCCGGCGGGCGTCGCGTCGACGAGCCCGGCCGCCTCGATCGAGGTAGCCCGGCACCGGCTCGGTGACCGCCACCCGGGCGCCCGGGGTGCGCCGGCCTGATCGCCGCGTCCTTGGCCTTCAGGTCCGTCGACCTGCGCGGTGAACGCGTCGGCGTTGGCCGTGTACGCGGCGGCGTTCGGCCGGGTCGGCCGCGCCGAGCTCGGTGGCGAGCTCGGTCGGCCAGCTTCTGCATCGTCGGCAGGCTGTACCAGACGTGCTCGTTGAACTCCGTCGCGCCGCCGGTCGCAGGCCCGGACAGCTCGGCGACGTCGATCACGGCTTGCGTGCGCCGCCGGCCGACTCGACCAGCTGCGGCAGCGAAGTCGTCGTAGCCGCCGCCGTTGTAGACGACGACGGCGGCGCCGGCCGACCGCGGCGGCGTCCGGCCGGGGTGCTCTCGTAGCTAGTGCGGGTCGGCGGCCGGGTCGTCGATCAGCGACGTCGACCGGGACGCGGTCGCCGCCGACGGCGTTCGCGATGCTGCCGTAGACGTTGGTCGAGGCGACGACCGGACGGCCCGGCGGCCGGCGCCGGTCGGCGCCGGGTAGCCGACGCCGCACGCCGACGAGGTCCGGCCAGCAGCGAGCGCGGCCGACCGCGAGTGCGGAGGTGCGGAGCGACATCGGAAGGCTCCGGACTTACGTGATAACGAAAACCGTTGTCGATTGCACTCTAGCGTGCGAGCCTTCGCGTCGCCCAGCCGACGGCCCGCTCGGCTTTCCGCGGCGCGTCTCTGAACCGTTACGGTTCGCACATGTCCGGGCTCGCCGAACATCCGACGGCCCGGCGACGCTCGCGTCGCTGGCCGCCGAGCTGGGCGTGTCCCGCACCACCGTGTCCAACGCCTACAACCGGCCCGACCAGCTGTCCGCGCCGCTGCGCGCCCGGGTGCTGGAGGCCGCCCGCCGGCTCGGCTACCCCGGCCCGGACCCGGTCGCCCGCTCGCTGCGCACCCGCAAGGCCGGGGCGGTCGGCCTGCTGCTCACCGAGGCGCTGTCCTACGCGTTCCGCGACCCGGCGGCCACCGGCTTCCTCGAGGGCCTCGCGCTGGCCTGCGAGCAGGCCGGGCCAGGGCCTGCTGCTGGTGCCCGGTGAGCCCCGAGCACGCCGACGTCACCGCCGTGCACCAGGCGGGCGTCGACGGCTTCGTCGTCTACTCCGTGCGCGAGGACGACCCGCACTTCCTCGCCGTGCTGGAGCGGCCGCTGCCCACCGTGGTCTGCGACCAGCCGACCGGCGTCGAGGGCGTCGACCGGGTCGGCGTCGACGACCGCGCCGGCATGCTCGCGCTCACCCGCCACCTCACCGGCGCTGGGCCACCGGCGGTTCGGGGTGCTGTGCATGCGGCTGGGCGCGGGCCGCCACGACGGGCCCGCCGACCGCCGAACGGCAGGCGGCGGCCACCTACCCGGTGCAGCGCGACCGGCTGGCCGGGCCTGCGCGACGGGCTGGCCGAGGTCGGCGTCGACTGGGCCGACGTGCCGGTGCTACGAGCGCTTCGACCACAGCGTGGACGCGGGCGAGGCCGCCGCCGCCGCAGCTGCTCGCCGCGCACCCCGACGTGACCGCGGTCGTCTGCACGTCCGACGTGCTCGCCCTCGGCGCGCTGCGCCACGCCGCGGAGCACGGCCTCGCCGTGCCCGGACGACCTCACGTCACCGGCTTCGACGGCGTGCCCGAGGCCGAGCGCGCCGGGCTGACCACCGTCCGGCAGCCGCTGCTGGAGAAGGGCCGGATCGCGGGCGAGCTGCTGCTGCGAGCGCGGCGACCGCAACCGCCCGCGCCGGGTCACCCTGCCCACCGAGCTGGTGCGCGGCGCCACCAGCGGCGAGCCCCGCGCCGACCCAGCGCTTCTTCTCGGGCTGGTAGCCGCGCCCACCGCATCCCCGCGCGCGCCGCCCCTGCGCGACGGCACTCAGGCAACCTAGCGCGAGATGCCGTTCGCGCGGACCGGACGGGTGTGCGCCGCAGGTCAGGCGGTGCGGGCGGCGACCAGGTCCGTCGAGCAGCGCGGCGACGGCCGGCGGGTCGGGCACGCGATGGGTCGGCGGCCGTCTCGCCGTCGCCCGACCTTCACGCCCACGTCACCGGGCCGCAGCCGGGCGAACGCGGTCTCGTCGGTGACGTCGTCGCCCGACGAACAAGCACCGCGTCGGCCCCGATCCGCTCGCGCAGCCGGTCGAGCGCGGCGCCCTTGCTCACCTCGAGCGACGGCCAGGTCGAGCACCGCCTTGCCGGGCGTCGCGTCGACCCCGGGCGCGGCTGGCCGGCCCGGCGCCGCACCGCGTCCAGCACGCGCGCGCCGACCGCGGGCTCGGCGTTGCGCACGTGCACCGCCACCCCGGCGGGCTTGCCCTCCAGTGTGCACCCCGGCTCGCCGTCGACCAGGCGCGTCAGCTCCGCGATGAGCCGTCCAGCCGGGCGCGCTGGCGCGTCGTCGAGCGAGCCGGCGCCGTCGCGTCGGCGAACTCGCCGCCGTGGCTACCGATCAGCCGCACCGGGGCCCGAACCCGGACACGGCGGCCAGGTCGGCCAGCCCGCGGCCGGAGACGAGCGCGACCGTCGTGTCCGGGCAGCGCCGCCAGCGCCCGGATCGCCGTCGGCCGCGGCGGGCAGCGGGCGGGCGTCCGACGGGCACGTCGACGATCGGGGCGAGCACGCCGTCGAAGTCCAGCGCCACGAGCAGCTGCGGCGCGGCGGCGAGCGCGCGCACGGCCCCGTCGAGTCGTCGGTCATCCATCGGCGTCGCTCGCCGAGGCGGCAGGCCCAGCGCGTCCGAGGAACGAGCGGGCCCAGCGGTCGACGTCGTGGGTCAGCACCTGGCGGCGCAGCGCCCGCATCCGCTTGCCGCGCCTCCTCCGGGTGGCATGGTCAGGGCGGTGTGCAGGGCGTCCTTGACGCCCGTCGGTGTCGTGCGGGTTGACCAGCAGCGCGTCCTTCAGCTCGATGCGCCGCGCCGGCGAACTCCGACAGCACCAGCACGCCGCCGTCGTCGTGCCGGCAGGCGACGTACTCCTTCGCGACCAGGTTCATCCCGTCGCGCAACGGCGTGACCAGCATGACGTCGGCGGCGACGAAGAACGCGGCGAGCTCCTCGCGCGGCAGCGACTGGTGCAGGTAGTGCACCGCCGGGTGCCCGACCCGGGAGTACTCGCCGTTGATCCGCCCGACGGTCTGCTCGATGTCGTTGCGCATCCGCTGGTAGTGCTCGACGCGCTCCCGGCTCGGCGTCGCGATCTGGATCATCACCGTGTCCTCGGCGTCGACCCTGCCTCTCGACGAGCAGCTCCTCGAACGCGCGCAGCCGCACGTCGATGCCCTTGGTGTAGTCGAGCCGGTCGACGCCCGAGGATGACCTGGTCGCGGGTCGCCGAGGTCGGCGCGGATCTGCTTGGCCCGCTCCATGCACCTCGGGGGAGCGGGCGAGCTCGTCGAGCGCGGGCGAGTCGATGGAGATCGGGAACGCGCCGAGCTTCACGGTGCGGCCGCCGAGCGCGACCTCGTTGCGGCCGCGGCCCGGCCTGCGCCTCGGCGAGACGGGTGGCCAGCAGCCGGAAGTTGCGGGCGCCGCCGGGGGTGTGGAAGCCGACGAGGTCGGCGCCGAGCAGGCCCTCGACGATCCGCCGGCGCCAGGGCAGCTGCATGAACAGCTCGGTCGGGCGGGAACGGGATGTGCAGGAAGAACCCGATGCGCAGGTCGGGCCGCAGCTCGCGGAGCGCGGCCGGGAGCAGCTGCAGCTGGTAGTCCTGGACCCAGACGGTGGCGCCCTGCGCCGCGACCTCGGCGACGGCCTCGGCGAACCGCTGGTTGACCCGCACGTAGGCCTGCCACCAGTGCCGGTGGAACGCCGGCGGCGCGACGACGTCGTGGTAGAGCGGCCAGAGCGTGCCGTTGGAGAAGCCCTCGTAGTAGTCCTCGACGTCCTGGGCCGGACAGCGGCACGGGGTGCAGCTGCAGGCCGTCCTCGACGAGCGGCTCGACGTCGACGTCGGGCGATCCCCGGCCACCCGACCCAGGCGCCCTCGCGGCTGCGCAGCATCGGCTCCAGCGCGGTGACGAGGCCGCCCGGGCTCTGCTTCCACCGCTGGCTGCCGTCGGGAAGCTTCTCCAGGTCGACCGGCAGCCGGTTCGCCACCACCACGAACTCCGCGCTGCGGTCGGCGGGCTGGTCCTCGGTACCGCCGGTGACCACGAATCCTCCTCGTATCCCCGCGAGCCCTGCGCCCGCCGGCTCCGCTGGAGGAGCCTACTGCCGGTCGACGTCCGGTGCGGAGTCCCTCGGGTCTGATCGCGGACGGTTGCGGGGCCGGGTGACGAAGTCGCCCAACGCCACGCCGGCGGCCAGCGCGAGCCCGACGGCGAGCGCGAGCGTGACCGTCACCAGGCCGTCCGCCAGCTCTTCGACGCCAGCTGGTAGAAGGCCCGGCAGCAGCGGGGTGATCCCGGCCAGGGTGACGACCAGCGCGGTCACCCCTCCGTTGCGCGCCCGAGCAGGCCGGTCGCGCCGCCCACGACTACGGCGGCGACCCCGGTCGCGAGCACCGGACCGACGTCGGCGAGCTCATGCACAGGTCGAACACCTGCTGCACCTGCGCGTCGTCCGGAACCTTCGGACCGATGGGCGGCAGCAGCGGCCCGGTCGGCGGACCGACCTCGAGCAGTCGACGGGCGTCCCGACGCAGCGCGCTGCGGACGCGCCGGGAGAAGCGGGCACCTCCTCCGGCCACGGGGCCGGGGTAGGTGCGTCCCGCGGGCCGCCCGCCGGCACTAGGATCGGGTCCTGCACAGCGCCGGCCGGTGTAGCTCAGTTGGTAGAGCAACCGCCTTGTAAGCGGTAGGTCGTCGGTTCGAGTCCGACCCCCGGCTCCCCCTCTGAACAGCGAGAACATCGCTTCCATGATCGGTACAGTCGATCTCGTGACACCATTCGTGATACGAACTGAGGTATGATCATGTGGTGGCCGGCCGCGCGGAACGGGCTCGGGGCAGCATCCAGAAGCTGCCGAGCGGCGCCCTGCGCGTGCGCGTCTACGCCGGGTCGACCCGGTCACCGAGCAGCGGCACGACCTCATCGAGATCATCCCGCCGGCCCGCAGGCCGACCGCGCAGGCTCGGGCCGCGCGCGACCGGCTGGTCAACCAGGTCGACGAGCGACGGAACCCGCGGACGAACGCGACCGTCGACCAGCTGCTCGACCGCTACCTCGACCAGTTCGACGGCGCGCCACAGCACGCTGACCTCTACCGCGGCTACGTCCGCAACCACATCTCGCCGTTCCTCGGCCGGCTCAAGGTGGGCACGCTCGACGCCGACACGTCTCGACTCGTTCTACGCCGAGCTGCGCCGCTGCCGGGACCACTGCTGCCGGCGGCCGGGCCGTCCAGCACCGCACGCCGGCGCGCACGAGTGCGACGCCCGCTGCGGCCCGCACGTCTGCCGTCCGCTGGCGCCGACGACCATCCGGCACATGCACTTCATCCTGTCCGGGGCCTACAAGCGGGCGGTCCGGTGGAGGTGGGTCTCGGTCAGCCCGATCGCGCAGGCCGAGCCGCCGGCGGCGCCGAAGCCGAACCCGCAGCCGCCGACCCCGGAGCAGGCCGCGCGGATCCTCAACGAGGCGTGGCGAGACCCGGACTGGGGCACGCTGTGTGGGTCGCGATGACCACCGGCGCCCGGCGCGGTGAGCTGTGCGCGGTGCGCTGGTCGGCGGTGACCTCGACGAGGGCCGGGAGACGATCTGGCTCCGGCGGGCGATCCGCAAGTCCGACGGGGGCTGGTCGAGGGCGAGCTCAAGACCCACCAGCAGCGCCGGGTCGCGCTCGACGCCGAGACCGCCGACGTGCTGCGGGAGCACCGCGAGCGCTGCCGGGCGCGGGCGGAGGAGCTCGACGTCGAGCTCGGTCCGGACGCCTTCGTGTTCTCCGGCGCCTCCGACGGCTCCGCCGTGCCGACGCCGGACGGGATGACCCAGCGCTACGACCGGCTGGTCGGCCGGCTGGGGATCGAGACCACGTTCCACAAGCTGCGGCACTACTCGGCGACGGAGCTGATCGCGGCTGGAGTCGACGTCGCGGACGGTCGCGGGCCGGCTCGGTCACGCGGCGGTGGCACGACGACTCTGCGCACGTACACGGCGTGGGTGTCGGAGGCCGACCAGCGCGCGGCGACCGGGATCGGGTCGGGGATGCCCGTTCGGCCCGCTCCTGTCGATCGGGTGGAACGCGCGCGGACCGAGCCCCGCCACCCGTACCAGCTGGTCGCCCGCGCTCTGGCCGAGAAGATCCGCAGCGGTGACCTCGTGCCCGGAGAGGTGGCGCCCACCGCGCATGAGCTGGCGGACGAGCACGGCGTGTCGATCGCCACCGCGCGCCGTGCCGTCGCGCTGGCCAAGGAGTGGGGGCTCGTGGTGAACGAGAGCCACGCCCGCCCCCGCATCGGGTCGCTAAGCGTCGAGCCCGACGAGCCGCCCTCGTCCCCGGCCGAGCCGGAGCCGTCGCCCGCGCAGTTCTGCTCGATCACGCTGCGGGGTCCGGACGGGCGGCGCTACCCGCCGCGGCTGGTCCCCGGGAGCCTGGCCGACCCTGGAGCGTTCCGCGCGCGCCTCATCGGCATCGCCCGCGTCGAGGCGCCCGAGCACACCGACGACGGCGAGAGCTGGGTCGGGGACTTCGAGCTCGAGGTCGTCGAGGCCGGGGCAACGCCGGATCAGCCGCCGATCACGTTGCGCTGGTAGGGGGACTTGGTGCGAAACGCCACGAAGCCGGACCCGCGCGGCGCATCCTGTCCTGCGACGGGAGCGTGATCATGACCGAGGCGCCGGACCAGTGGCTGTCGAGAGTCCCGGCGACGGGCGGCGCGGACGACGCCGGCGCGGTCCTTCGTGAGTGGCGCCTCCGGAACGGGCAGACGCAGGGATGCGTCGCGGCGCTGCTGCATACCACCCAGCAGCACCTCAGCCAGATGGAGAAGGGCGTTCGCCCGCTGTCGCTCGACCAGCGCCGGACGATCGTCGCGGAGCTGGGGATTCCGCCCGAGGATCTCGGCCTTTCCGGCGGTCAGGTGCGGCACACGGTATCGAGTGATGGTGCGAGCCCGGAGATCTCCGCGAGCCGCCTTCAATGGCGCGCGCAGCGACGCTGGCTCAACAAGCACCGCTCCGAGCTCGCCCGCCTCGCCGTCGACCTGTATCCCGAGGAGCAGCGGATACCTCGCGCGCCGCTGATCGCCCCGCCCGAGTGGCTCCCGCCGGCCCCGGTCGACCTCCGTTCGATCCGCCTGTCGCTCGACGAGTCCGAGCACCGGATCGCGGTCGATGGGTCCGAGGCCGAGTCGGCCAGCGTCCGGCCGCTCCGGCTGGCCGACACCCGGTTCGACAGCTACACATCGGCGATCAAGCACCTGGACCCGCCGCAGCTGTTCGAGTCCCGTCCCAGCTATCGCCTGCTCGGGGCTCACCCACCGAGGGCCAGCTCGACTTCGGACTCGCCGCGTACTTCGACAAGCTCGACATCTCCGAGGCGGTCGGGCACGAGATCGCCGCCGTGTGCATGGACGACCCCGCCGTGCTCGCCGCGCCGGGTCACCAGTTGCGCGGCCGGCTCCCGTTCCGGGAGCTGATCGCCGACCCCTTCGACCCGCTGCGACGGGCCATCGTCCCGGCCATCACGACCTTGACGATCCGGTTGCGGCGCTACCCGGCGCCGCCGTCGTTCCTGCTGCACTGGCGCGACCCGGCGCGGGTCGCGACGGCCGGTGGCATGTATGACGTCGTGCCCGCCGGGGAGTTCCAGCCGTCGAGCGTTGCGCACTGGGACCGGCGCAACGACTTCGACCTGTGGCGCAACATCGTCCGCGAGTACTCCGAGGAGCTGCTCGGCACGCCGGAGCACGACGGCACCCGCAGCCGCCCGATCGACTACGAGAACTGGCCGCTCTACCAACTGTTCGAGCGGGGCCTGAGCGACGGCTCCGTCACCGCGCACGTCCTCGGGCTCGGCCTCGACGCGCTGACTCTCGCGGCGACGATCCTGACCGTCGTCGTGATCGACGACGACGTGTTCGGCGAGGCGTTCCGCTCGGTGGTCCGCTACAACGACGAGGGCGAGATCGTCGGGGTCGGCGAGAACGCCGCCGACGGCGTGCCCTTCACCGCCGAGTGCGTCGACCGGATGCTCACCAGCGAGCCGCTGGCGTCACCTGGCGCCGCGTGCCTCGCGTTGGCTTGGCAGCATAGGGAGGTCCTGCTCGGCCTGTAGCGCGAAGGAGCCGCCACGTGACCCGGGTCAACGAGCGGCAGCAGCCACTCAGCGCCAGCGAGAGCGAGTGGCTCCGGGTGCGGGCCTACCTCCGCGAGCACCGCTACGAGCTGGGCCTGGCGGCGGATGCCGAGCTCTACCCCGAGCTGCCGCGCGTGGCAGACACGCCGCTACTGACGACGCCGGCCTGGCTCCCGGACGAACCAATTCCTCTCGACCGAATCAAGCTCGATCTCCGTCCGGACGCTACTGCGATGTATCCCGTCGGCGCCGGGATGGCGCCTGTCCGGCTCGACGGGTCGCAGTACGCCAGCTACTCGGACGCCATGGCACGGTTGGATGCACCTTCGGTCTTCGAGAATCGATGCACCTACCGATTGCTCGGCGCCGACCTGCGCAGCTCGTCTCCGCGGCTCACGTTCGGGTTGGGCCACTACTTCGACGGCATCGACACCGGCGAAGCGGTGGGTCACGAGTTCGCTGCCCAGAAACTCGGGCTGGCCGTTCCCAAATCTCAGCGGGATGCGATCGGCAGCCCGGTCGATCCGGCTCGCCGCCCGACGAACCTCGCAATCAGCACCCTGACCATTCGCCACGATCGCAGCACGGGGGATGCCCGGTTCCTCGTGCACTGGCGCGATCCTGCGAAGGTCGGCCACGCCGGCGGGCTGTTACAGGTGATCCCGGTTGGGATCTTCCAGCCCGCGACGGACCACCCGGACAGCCTGCGCAACGACTTCTCGCTCTGGCGGTGCCTGCAGCGCGAGTTCGCCGAGGAGCTGCTCGGCGTTGAGGAAGTTGGAGCTGACACTGGACCCATCGACTACGGGAGCTGGCCCTTCGCCGTCGAGATGGACACCGAACGACGCGCGGCAACGATCCGCGCCTACTGCCTCGGAATAGGTGTCGACCCGCTTACTCTCGCCACTGACATGCTCTGCGTCGTTGTGATCGATGCGCCAGTCTTTGACATTGTCTTCGAAGCGCTGGAACAGGACAATGCGGAGGGCTCGTTGGTCGAGTTGTCCGGCGATGGGAGACTAGGCGTGGCATTCGGTGACGCCGAGATCAGCAATCTCAGGAAGCACGGACATACTCAAGCCGCCGGGGCCGCAGTCCTCGCACTGGCGTGGCAACACATGCATCTGGACTAGCCACTGGTCAATTTATCGAGCGCACCGCGCTGTATCGACGTCAAGAGGGGCCGGGGCCGCACCCTTGCGTTGAGGTCGTCTGAAACCCGACTTGGCTCAGATTAGTGCGCTCCGTCCGGTTGGCGGATCTTTGTCAGCGCGTCGCTGAGGTAGCTGAAATGAGGGTCTTGAGTGGTGAGGAGGCACCGTGCCGCACGGATCTGATCTTGATGTGCGTCGGCTTGATGATCCCGTTCACCGGCATGGTGCGCTGCAATCGACGACCCGCCCAACTGCCAGTCAGGCCCGCACGGTGACGCCGGGTTGACGGGCCCGCGTGACCGGCGTACTTTCCATGTTGTTCAATTAACCGGTACGGAAAGTAGCGCCATGCAGGTGATCGTCCCCGAGGATCGGCTCGACGAGACCTTCGCGGCGTTGGCCAACCCGACCCGGCGGGCGATCCTGGCCCGCCTGGCCCGAGGAGAGGCCAGCGTCAACGAGCTGGCCGAGCCGTTCGATCTGACGCTGCCCGCGATCTCCAAGCACATCAAGGTGCTCGAGCGGGCCGGACTGGTGGTACGCAGCCGTCGAGCGCAGAGCCGCCCATGTGCTCTCGATCCCGCCCCCCTGGCGGAGGTCTCGACCTGGGCCGAGCAGTACCGCCCGGTCTGGGAGGCCCGCTTCGACCGGTTGGACCACTACCTCCAACAGCTGCAAGCGCAACCCAGGACAGGAGAAGCCGATGGATGACCGCCACGAACCTGGCGACGCGGTCGTGATAGAGCGAGTCTTCGAGGCGCCGGCCGAGGTCGTCTGGCGGATGTGGACCGAACCCGAACACTTCGCCGCCTGGTACGGACCCGAGGGCGCAACGGTCCCGGTGGCGAGGATGGACGTGCGGGTCGGGGGCGCCCGCCTGGTCGGAATGCAGCTGCAGACCCCGAACGGCCCGATGCGGATGTGGTTCACCGGCGAGTATCGCGAGGTCGTCGAGCACCGCCGCCTCGTCTACACCGAGTCGCTGTCCGACGAAGCGGGCCGGGTGTTGTCACCGGTCGAGATGGGCATGCCCGAGGGTCACCCGACGCAGACCCAGGTGATCGTCGAACTAGAGGACCAGGGCGGACGCACGAGGATGGTCATGACCCACGTCGGCGTGCCCGCGGGCTCCCCCGGCGCAGCCGGGTGGGAGACGGCCCTGGCCAAGCTGGACGCCCTCCTCGACGCGGGCGTCCCGAGGTAGCGCAGCTCACGCCTCCGGGGCCGCCCGTCCGCCCGCCGACCCCACCTTAGCCCTGGTCATTCATGAGGGCCGCGGGCGGCGATGGCGTCCGCCTGGTCGTCGTTGCGGACGAGCGCTGTCACGTCGTGGCCGTGCTGGTGCGGTTCGGCGAGGACATGCGATCCGATGAACCCGGCCGCACCCGTGAGCGCAACTTTCATGACGAGACAGGCTCCTGTCCGGAGATCGTGAGATCGGGTTGGGTCTCGAGCCACCGTTCAAAGGTCTTCGTTCGCGGCGCCAACGCCCTGGTGGCGGCAAGATCGGCCTGAAACGCCGGCGGCTGGGAGAACCACTCGAACATCGCGCGCTGGTCGACGTCGCCGTCGAGCACGTCGATCGGCAGAGGTTCGTACCGGGCGGGGACGTCGTAGCGGTGTCGGTAGGCCTCGGCGATCTGCTCGCCGGTCAGCTCGTCGCCGGCGATCTCGATCGACCCTCCGGCGACGCGGTCGGGGTCCAGCATCGCGGCCGCGGCGACCGCACCGATGTCCTCGACGGTGATCATCTGCAGCGGGATCCCGGAGGGCAGAAGGGAGTCGCACCGTCAGCGTGCTGCCCTCGACTGTCGGTTGCGCGAAGAGTGCGAAGTTGTCCATGAAGAACACCGGTCGTACGAAGGTGGCGGACAGACCCTTCGCGACGAAGTAGTCCTCGATCTCGGCCTTGCTGTCGAAATGGGGAACCCCGGTGTGGCGTTCCGCTCCGCCGACCGAGCTGTAGACCACGTGCGGGACGCCGGCTGCCGCGGCCGCATCGGCGATCGTGTGCCCGTGCGTCACCTCGCGGTCGGTCCGTCGGTCGGGACCGGGTGTGGTCATGGCGAAGACGCCGTCGACGCCGGTGAAGGCCGCTCGGAGACCTTCGGGATCGTCGAGGTCAGCCGCGACCAGGTCGGCGCCGAGCTCGGCCAGGGCGCGCGCCGCGTCGGAGTCGGGGCGGCGTACCAACGCCCGGACCGGGATCTTCGCGTCAAGCAGCGCGCGGGCGGTGGCCCCGCCCTGGAGGCCGGTCGCTCCGACCACCGCGATCGGTCTCCGCGGTCCTGTGCCGTCGGTGGTCATCGGCCTTCCTCCCGCTGCGCGGTGATTCGTTTTGCGCTGGTGAGATGTGCCGACAGGAGCTGTCCGGCTCTGTCCAGCGCAACGTCCGCTTCGTCGAGGAGCGGGTGATAGGCCTGGAACACGTGCGGAACCCCAGGAGTGATGTCGAGCGTGACCTCGACGTCGGCGAGGGCAGCCTTCTGGGCGAGACGGAGGGCGTC
>CAWAQQ010000005.1:0-508873 GCA_963784265.1 uncultured Actinomycetota bacterium | reverse complement strand
CGGGCGCGGCCGCGCAACCCGGCCAGCACGATCTCCAGGCCCTCGTCGAGCTCGGTGGCCCCGTCGTAGACCGACGAGCGCGTCGGCAAGCGAGCGCAGCCGCGGGTACTCGCGTGCGGGCAGGCCGGCGAGGTCCGAGCGGAGACGGTCGGCGCTCTCCGCCGGGTCGCGCGTCCTGTTCCTGCAGCTCGTGCAGCACGTGGCCGTAGAGGAAGCCGACGAACAGGCGGTAGGCGTAGAGCGCCCCCCGCTCGTCGAACCCCGCCGCGACGAACAGTTCCAGCAGGTCCTCGAGCGGTCGCAGCGTGCCGTGCGGTCGCCGGGCCAGCGGCGTGGCGAGCGGGCGGGTCATGAGCAACGGGACGACGTGCGGGTGGCGCAGCGCGATGGCGCGGAAGTCGTGGGCGGTGGTCCGCAACGCGGCCTCCCAGTCGCCGTCGCGCACCTCCGGCAGCGCCAGCTCGGACAGCACGAGCTCGACGACCCCGTCCAGCAGCGCGTCCTTGCTCTCGGCGTGCCGGTAGAGCCGCATCGGATCCCGGTCCAGCGCCTTTCCGAGGCGGCGCATCGACAGCGCCTCCACCCCGTCGGCGTCGATGAGGTCCAGCGCGGTGGCGAACACCTGTTCCCGGCTCAGCGCGGGCCTGCGCCTGACCCGACCGCTGAGCTGCGCCGCACCCGGCCCGTCGACGTACTCGACCGCGAGTCCTCGCGATGGATGCCGTCGCCGTTCACGTGTCCCGCTCCCTGCCGTGAGGTCTCCCGGTGGTGTGTGTTGTGTCATCGACTGCTCGACACACCAAGCGCTACACCGTAGCGTCTACACCGTAGCGCGTTGCCTGCCAGGACCCGGTCGTGCTGCCGCAGGACCGCCCCGACCCTCGCTCCAGACCTGAGACGCCCATCCCATGAGGAGACTCCGCCCGACGTGACCGCATCCATCGCACCCGAGGCAGCCGTACGCGGCGCCAAACCAATCATCGCCGGACGCCGCCCGACCGGCGAGCAGATGCTCGTCAACGTCTTCGTCATCGTGCCGATGCTGGCCCTGGTCGCCGCCATCCCCTTCGCCTGGGCGTGGGGGGCGCTGAGCTGGGTCGACGTCGGCATCGCCGCGGTCTTCTACGTGGTGACCGGCCTGGGCGTCACCGTCGGCTTCCACCGGTACTTCACCCACCGCGCCTTCACCGCGAACCGGACCCTGCGCAACGCGCTGGCCATCGCCGGCAGCATGTCGCTGCAGGGCGATGTCATCACCTGGGTCGCCGACCACCGCCGCCACCACGCGTTCTCCGACAAGGAGGGCGACCCGCACTCCCCGTGGCTGTTCGGCACCGGCCCGGTCGCGCTCGCGCGCGGCTTCTGGCACGCCCACACCGGATGGCTCTTCAACGCCGACCGGACCAACGCCGACCGTTTCGCGCCGGACCTGCGCGCCGACCGCGACATCGCCCGGATCAGCCGGCAGTTCCCGCTGTGGGTCGTGGTCAGCCTGCTCGCCCCGGCCCTGCTCGGCGGCCTCATCACCATGTCCTGGTGGGGAGCGCTCACGGCGTTCTTCTGGGCCGGGCTGGTGCGCGTCGCCGTCCTGCACCACGTCACCTGGTCGATCAACTCGATCTGCCACATGATCGGCGACCGCCCGTTCCTGTCGCGCGACCAGTCGCGCAACGTGTGGCCGCTGGCCGTGTTCAGCTTCGGCGAGTCGTGGCACAACCTCCACCACGCCGACCCGACGTGCGCCCGCCACGGCGTCCAGCGCGGTCAGGTGGACATCTCGGCGCGCACGATCTGGGTCTTCGAGAAGCTCGGCTGGGCCCGTGACGTCCGCTGGCCCACCACGCAGCGGCTCGCGAAGCTCGCCGCTGCGGCCAGGTCCTGAACCCGCGGGTCCCGCCGGCCCGGACCGCTGCCCGTCAGCGGTCGGTGCCGGCGGCGACCTGCGCAGCGAGCCGCGAGTGCTTGCGGCCGTACAAGAAGTAGATCACCAGCCCCAGCAGCATCCAGATGATGAACCGCAGCCAGGTCTCCACCGACAGGTTGATCATCAGCCACAGGCAGGCCAGCACCGCGAGGATCGGGATCAGCGGCACCAGCGGCGTGCGGAACGACCGCGGCAGGTCCGGACGGGTCCGGCGCAGGATCACCACGCCGACCGACACCAGCACGAACGCGAACAGCGTGCCGATGTTCACCATCTCCTCCAGCGCCGTGGCCGGGAAGAACGTGGCGCCGACCGCCACGAGCCCGCCCACCAGCCAGGTGGCCCGCTTCGGGATGCCGCTCCCGCCGGTGCGGGAGATCCCACGGGGGAGCAGGCCGTCGCGTGACATCGCGAAGAGCACCCGGATCTGGCCGAGCATGAGCACCAGCACCACCGTCGTGAGGCCGGCGAGTGCTCCGACGGCGATCACGGTGGCGGCCCAGTTGACGCCCAGGATGGCGAACGCCGTGGCCAGCGTGGCCTTGGTGCCGTCGGGCTGGGTCTGCAGCTGCGTGTAGTCGACCATCCCGGTGAGCACCAGCGCGACGGCGACGTACAGGATGGTGACGATCGCCAGCGATCCGAGGATCCCGCGTGGCAGGGACTTCTGCGGATTCTTCGTCTCCTCCGCGGTGGTCGCCACGACGTCGAATCCGATGAAGGCGAAGAACACCAGGGACGAGGCCGCGAGCAACCCGAACACGCCGTACGTGCTGCTCGCCTCGCCGCCGAGGAGCGACAGCAGGGTCTGCTTCAGCCCGCTCTCGCCCCCGGAACCGTCGGTGGCAGGCGGGATGTAGGGGCTGTAGTTGTCGGTGTTGACGTAGCCGATGCCGACCACCACCACCAGCAGCACGATCGCGACCTTGATCGTGGTGAACACGAGGCTCACGCGGCTGGAGAGCTTCGTACCCGTGGCCAGCACGACGGTGAGCGCCGCGACCAGCAGAAAGGCCCCCCAGTCGACGGTGACGGGGCCGAGCGAGAACGACGACTCGATGTCGAACCCGAACTGGCCGAAGACCGTCTGCAGGTACTCCGACCAGGCCTTCGACACCACGGCCGAGCCCACCGCGAACTCCAGCACGAGGTCCCAGCCGATGATCCAGGCGATGAACTCACCGAACGTGGCGTAGGAGAACGTGTAGGCGCTGCCCGCCACCGGCACCGTCGAGGCGAACTCCGCGTAGCACAGCGCCGCGAGGCCGCACGCGACGGCGGCGAGCACGAACGCGAGCGAGACCGACGGCCCGGCGCGGTCGCCCGCGGTGCTCGCGGCCAGCGTGAAGATGCCGGCCCCGACGACCACGGCGACCCCGAAGACGATCAGGTCCCAGGTCGTGAGGTCCTTGCGGAGTTTCGTGTCCGGCTCGTCGGTGTCCGCTATGGACTGTTCCACCGACTTCGTCCGCATGATCCCGTGTTTCCTGCCCCGCTCCGCCATGGCGAGAACGTACGGCGGAAGGCCCGGGTCGGCCACCGCTGACCGCGGCAACCGCCGCGGTCGGTCGGCCCGGCTCAGCCGGCGCGGTCAGCCACCCTGGTCGGCCGCCGCTGGCGTGCGGTCCAGGTCCGGCTCCAGGTAGATCACGCGGGCCTCCGGCACCGCGGCGCGGACCCGGGACTCGGCCTCGTCGATCGCCGCCGCCACCTCGACCATCCGCAGCCCGGGCCTCAGCGCGATCTTGGCCGCGACGAGCAGCTCCTCCGGCCCCAGGTACTGCGTCTTGATGTGGATCACCCGCGTGACGACGCCTGCCCCCAGGCTCTCGACGATCCGCTCGAGCACGGGCGCGGTGGCCCCCTCGCCGATGAGCAGGCTCTTCATCTCCACGATCAGGATGACCGCGATGACCCCCAGCAGCAGCCCGATGCAGATGGTGCCGACGGCGTCCCACACCGGATCGCCCGTGAGCACCGTCAGCCCGACCCCGCCGAGGGCGAGGGCCAGGCCGACCAGCGCGCCGAGGTCCTCCAGCAGCACGACGGGCAGCTCGGGCACCTTCGACTGGCGGATGAACTGCCACCACGTGCCCGAGCCCTTGAGCGGCCGGGACTCCGTGATCGCGGTGCGGAACGAGTACGTCTCCAGCCCGATCGCGACCACCAGGATGCCCACCGCGACGAGCGGGGAGGTGAGCGCCTCGGGATCGCTGAGCTTGTGGATCCCCTCGTACAGCGCGAACACCGAGCCGAGCGAGAACAGCAGCAGCGCCACGACGAACGAGTAGAAGTAGCGGTCGCGGCCGTAGCCGAAGGGGTGCTCGGCGGTGGCCGCGCGCCGTGCCCGCCGGCCACCGAGCAGGAGCAGCCCCTGGTTGGACGTGTCGGCGACCGAGTGCACCGACTCGGCCAGCATCGACGACGAACCGGTGATCAGGTAGCCGACGAACTTGGCCAGCGCGATGCCGGCGTTCGCGATCAACGCGGCGATGATCGCGCGCGTCCCACCACTGGCTGCCACGGCCCCGACCTTATCGGTCGATCGGGGACGTACCGCGCACCGCGCCTGCGACAGCCGCCGCCCCGACACAAGAAGCCCGCGCGACGCCGATCGGGCCCCCGAACGGCAACAAGCCCGCGCGACGCCTGGGGGTCACTCCGGCACGGGCCCCGCGGCGGGTCTCAGCCCAGCGCGTCGCCCGCCAGGAAGAGCTGGGTGCCGTCGGCGGGGTGGACCGACACGCCGGTGTCGCGCGCGGCGAGCCAGACCGACGAGCCGCGCTGCACCTTCAGGTCGGCCTCCGGCGAGCGGACGCACGCCGACCCGGCGGTGCAGAGCAGGATCCGAGGCCCGCCGTCGGGCACCGGGACGGCGACGCAGGCGCCCGGGCCGGACTCCCACCGCCGCAGCAGGAACTCCTCGGCAGGCGTGTCGTACCGCGTCCAGGGGCCGTCGGGCGAGCCGGTGAGCACCGGTGGCGCCGGCGCGGTGAAGTCCAGCACCCGCAACAGCTCGGGCACGTCGACGTGCTTCGGGGTGAGGCCCCCGCGCAGCACGTTGTCGGAGTTGGCCATCACCTCGATCGCCGCGCCCGACAGGTAGGTGTGCAGGTTGCCGGCCGGCAGGAACAGCGCCTCCCCCGGGGCCAGCGTGACCCGCCGGAGCAGGACCGCGGCCAGCACCCCGGCGTCACCCGGGTAGCGCTCCGAGAGCTCGAGCAGCGTGCGCGCCTCGACGTGGAACTCGCCGTCGCCGCCCGCCAGCCGCACGCAGCCGTCCTGCAGGGCAGGCACCAGCCCGTCGAGCACGGACTGCGGGAGGGTGATCCACGTCGTGAACAACGCACGGAGGCCGTCCGGGTCCGGCTGCCCCGCGAGCAGCTCGGCGTGTCCGGCGAGCTCCGGGACGTCGAGCGCCTTCATGAGCCGCACCGACGTGGCCGCGTCGCGGAAGCCGACGAGGGCGTGGAAGTCGGTGAGCGCGCAGATCAGCTCGGGTTTGTGGCTGGGGTCGCGGTAGTTGCGCTCGGGCGCGTCGAGCGGGATCTCCGCGGCGCACTCGCGGGCGTATCCGGCGGCCGCCTGCTCGGCGCTGGGGTGGGCCTGCAGGCTCAGCGGCTCGTCGGCGGCCAGCACCTTGAGGAGGAACGGCAACGTGGCCTGCCACCGGCCGGTGCGGTCGGCACCGAGGAGCCCCTCGGGGTCGGCGCGCACCGCGTCGAGCAGCGAGGTGCGGCGCCCGCCGGGATGGACCAGCCGGGACGGGTCGGCGGGATGCGCGCCGAACCACAGCTCCGCCTGCGGATGCGCGGACGGCACCCGCTCGCCCAGCAGTTCCGCGAGCACCGTGCGCGATCCCCAGGCGTACGCCCGAACGGGGTTGTCCAGCAGCTCCACGATGGTGTGCGCACTCCTCTCGGGAGGTCAGGCGGGTTCGATCGTGCGGGTGGCGAGCCCGAGGTAGACCGCGGCCACGTCGAAGCGGGAGGCGAGCACGGCCGCCCGGAGCAGCCCGAAGTGCGCGACGCCGCGCGGCACCTCCTCGATGGGGAACAGCAGCTCGGCGACCGGCCAGACGCGGCCGGTGCGCCGCAGCATCACCTGCCCGGGATCGTCCTCCGCGGTGGCGAGCAGCACCAGCCGCGCGGGGAGGCCCAGCTGCCCCTGCTCGTCGAGGGGGTCGGCGAACGGGTCGTGGAAGACGTCGTGGCCCGCGGCGGCGCGGTCGAGCGCGCGACGCAGGCCCGTGGCGGTGGCGGCCCGGCCGATCTCGTCGGCGTGCGCCACCACGCCGGCGTGGGTCGCCAGCGCGCTCGCCCCGTGCACGGCGACGGCGGCGGCGAGCGGGTCGGCGCCCCAGAGCAGCGGGGTGTGATCGGCGAGGCGCAGGGCCAGTGACTTGGCGGGGTTCATGAACGGCTCGTGGCCGGGCTGGTTGCGCTCGGCCTCCGCATCGAGGTGGTCGGCGAGCGCGTCGAGGCCCGGCTCCGGGTACCCGTCGAGCAGGCCGAGGGCGCCGACCGTCGCCGAGCCCGACGGCGAGCGCGCGCGGCAGGTCCAGTCCGGGCGGTACCGGGATGCGCGGTTCCACCAGCCGCACCCGTCCGGCCCCCGCCGATGCGACCGGACCGTCGGCGGGCGCCGACAGCACCACCTCGGTGCCCCGCCGGACCGCGCGCCCGACGGACTCCGCCAGCTCCGAGTCGGTGGGGTCCGCCGTGTGGGCGACCACGACGTCGAGCGGCCCGATCCAGCTCGGCACGCTGTCGGTCACGACGACGGGCACCGGGCACGCCGGGCCGAGCAGGGCGGTCAGGATCCCGGCCGCGGAGACCGACGCGCCTGGCCGGGTGAGCAGCACGAGCGCCCGCGGCCTGCTGCCGCCGAGATCGCCGATGCGGGCCTCGACCGCGCCCGCGGCCGCCGACCGGACCTGCGCACCCGCGGTGGCCGCCGAGCGCAGCACGCCGCCGGTGTCGAGCGCGGCGAGTGCCCCCGGGTCGGCCAGCAACGTGTCGTCGAGCACGGGGTTCACCCGCCTCCACCCGAGGTCGGAGGCGTGGCCTCGTCGAGAAGGAGCACCGGGATGCCGTCCACCACCGGGTAGCCGCGGCCGCAGGCGGTGCAGGTGAGCACGTCGGCGGCGGGGTCGTCGGGGGTGCCCGCCCGGAGGGGTGCGTGGTCGTCCGACGGGCACGCCAGGATGTCCATCAGCTGGGGATCGAGTTCCACGGCCACGATTCTCCTCTGTCCGGTACGGGCTCCGAGCCGGCTGAAGTCGATGCTGCCAGGACCAGGATGCCGCCGCCGGGTCCGTCCGGGTTGCGGCAAGCCGGTCAGGCGCGGACCACGGCCAGCACCTCGTCACGCAGCGCCACCATCGCCGCGGTGTCGGGCGCCTCGACGTTGAGCCGCAGCAGTGGCTCGGTGTTGGAGGCGCGCAGGTTGAACCACGACCCGCCGGGCAGCCAGACGGTGAGCCCGTCGATCTCGTCCGTGCCCACCCCCTCGCGGTCTGCGTAGCGATCCCGGATCGCGGCCACCCGGCCTGCCTGGTCCCGGACCGTCGAGTTGATCTCGCCGGACGCCACGTAGCGGGAGTACCCCGCCATCAGGTCCGATAACGTGGCCCCGGAACCGCCGAGCGCGGCCAGCACGTGCAGCGCGGCGAGCATCCCCGAGTCGGCCTTCCAGAACTCGCGGAAGTAGTAGTGCGCCGAGTGCTCGCCGCCGAACACGGCGCCGGTCTCCGCCATCGTCTTCTTGATGAACGAGTGGCCCACCCGGGTGCGCACCGGGCGGCCCCCGTGCTCGGCGACGATCTCGGGCACCGCCCGGGAGGTGATGCAGTTGTGGATCACCGCGCTGCCGGGCGCCTTCGCCAGCTCGCGGACGGCGACGAGCGCGGTGATCGCGCTCGGGCTCACCGCCTCGCCGCGCTCGTCGACGACGAAGCACCGGTCGGCGTCGCCGTCGAAGGCCAGCCCGAGGTCGGCACCCTCCGCGACCACCCGTTTCTGCAGGTCGACGAGGTTCGCGGGGTCGAGCGGGTTGGCCTCGTGGTTCGGGAAGGTGCCGTCGAGCTCGAAGTACATCGCGACGACGTCGCACGGCAGCGGCCCGAACACGGCCGGGACCGTGTGCCCGGCCATCCCGTTGCCCGCGTCGACGACGACCCGCAGACCGCCCAGGGCCGAGAGGTCCACGAGGCCGCGCAGGTAGGACGCGTAGCCGTCGAGGAGGTCACGCGCCGAGACGGTGCCAGCGGGCCCGGTGCCCGGCGGCACGCCGGCCTCGACGGCCGCCCGGATCGCGGCCAGGCCGGTGTCCTGCCCGATCGGCGACGCCCCGGCGCGGCACAGCTTGATGCCGTTGTAGCGCGCGGGGTTGTGGCTCGCGGTGAACATCGCGCCGGGCAGGTCCAGGGTGCCGGAGGCGAAGTAGAGCATGTCCGTGCTGGCCAGCCCGATGTGCACGACGTCGAGACCCTGCCCGGTGACGCCCTCGGCGAACGCGTCGACCAGGTCGGGTGACGAGGGCCGCATGTCGTGGCCGACGACGACCGCACGGCTACCCGGGTCCTCCGCGACGGAGCATGCGGGCCAGCGCTGCGCCGATCCCGCGCACCGTCGGCGCCGTCGAGGCCGTCGCCGACGACACCCCTGATGTCGTACGCCTTCACGATCGCGGACAGGTCGGTCACGGGACAGCACCCTAGCCGGGCCGCCCTGAGCCGCTCGTCGGGCCGGACGCCGTAAGGTCAGCGTGCGGTGCTAGTCCTCCGCCGGACCGGGCAGTACCCGCAGGTGGCCCCGGCGCCCGGTGCCCGCTGCGGGAACCGTCTCGACCGGACGGTCGGCGCGTCCTGCCTCGCGGACCGCCTCGGCCAGCGCGGTGAGGTCGTCGTTGCTGTGCTGCGGGGGCGCGAACTCGCCCTCGAACCGCACCACCTCCCAGCCGCGCGGGACGGTGAGCCGGTGGGCGTGGCGGGTGCACAGGTCGTAGGAGTGCGGTTCGGCCTGCGTGGCGAGCGGCCCGACGACCGCGGTGGAGTCGGCGTAGACGTAGGTGAGCGTGGCCACCGCGAGTTCGGTGCACCCGGTCCGCGAACACCGCCGCACACTCAGCACGTCGTCGACGATAGCGCCTGCACCACCCCGTCCCCCGCCGCGACGCGCACCGTTCGCCGACCCGCGCGGGCCGCGGCGGGGGGTGGCACGGGCGGGCCGGCCCGCCGCGGGCGCCCCCGGTCGTAGGATTCTCGGGTGACCACCGCGCGCCGCACGCTGCGCCGCTCGCCCCGCCGGCGGGACCGGCGCGGTCGCGGGCTGCGCGGGCTCCTCTACCCGACGTCGACGCCGGCGTCCAAGACGCGCGCGGAACAGTTCGACGCGATGGTCCTGGAGGCGCTCGAGCCGATCGAGCACCGGTGGTCCACGGAGCTGGCCGACCTCGACCTCGCGGTGGACGACGTGCCGGAGGTCGAGGAGACCTCGCCCGACGCCGTCGTCTGGGGCACCGGGGTGCTGGCCGACGTCGGGGTGCCGCTCGCGCAGCTGGTGCCGGCGGGTGTCGATCCGGAGGGCCTGCCGTCGCGGGCGCGGATCGTGCTCTACCGGCGGCCGCTCGAGGCACGGGCACGCGGGGGCGCGGACCTGGCGGACCTGCTCCACGAGGTGCTGGTGGAGCAGGTGGCGGAGTACCTCAACCTCGAGCCGGACGTCATCGACGGCGTCGCGGGCGAGGACGAGTAGTCGGGTGTCAGACGGCGAGGTGCCGCAGCCGCCTGCGTTCGCGCTCGGACAGCCCGCCCCAGATGCCGAAGCGCTCGTCGTGCGCGAGGGCGTACTCCAGGCACTCGGCGCGCACGTCGCACCCCGAGCAGATGCGCTTGGCCTCCCGGGTGGAGCCGCCCTTCTCCGGGAAGAAGGCCTCCGGGTCGGTCTGGGCGCACAGGGCTCGCTCCTGCCAGTCCTGGGCGTCCGCATCACCGCCGTCGACCTCGAAGCCGCCGAACTCGAACGGCCCGTCCAGCACCCCGGTCACCGTGGAGCCGACCCCACCCGTCGACCCGACCAGCGTCAGCGTGCTCATTCCAGCGTCCACTCGCCCACCTCCCCGCACCCGGCGAATGACAGTGATGTAAGTACAGCGCTGTAGGTTGCCTCTCCGCAAGTCGATGCTGCCGAGTGGGTGAAGCACTCCACCCGGACGGTCCCCCGTTTGGCAGACTGGTTTAGTGCGAGGTGTGTCGAACCGAGTCAGTCCGTGGTTCCTGTTGCTGGTGTTGGTCACTGTGGGTGGCGGGGTGCTGGCGGCGCTGGGCACGGCGGCAGCGGTGCAGTCCGGCTCGTCCCCGCTCCTCACGGCCGGGGTCGTGCTGCTCGTCCTCGGCGGCTGGGCCGTCTCCCTGTGCCTGCACGAGTTCGGCCACGCCGCGGTCGCCTACCGCGGCGGCGACACCTCCGTGCGCGACAAGGGCTACCTCACGCTCGACATCCGCCGCTACACCGACGTCGGGCTGTCGTTCGTGCTCCCGGTGATCTTCCTCCTCATCGGTGGGATCCCCCTACCGGGGGGTGCGGTGTGGATCAACCACGGTGCCATCCGGTCCCGGGCCGCGCAGAGCATGGTGTCGCTCGCCGGCCCCGCGACGAACCTCGCGCTGGGGCTGCTCATCACCGTCGCCGTCGCACTCGTGCCGATGCCGATCGGGCTGGCCGTCGCGCTGTCGTGCCTCGCGCTGATCCAGGTGCTGGCCTTCGTCCTGAACATCCTGCCCGTGCCGGGGCTGGACGGCTTCGGCGTGCTCGAGCCCTTCCTCTCGATGGACGCGCGACGGCTCGCGGCGCGGGTACGGCCGTGGGCACCGATCGTGCTGTTCCTGCTGATCATCAGCCTGCCCGGCGTCTCGGCGCTGTTCTTCGACGCCGGATCGGCCGTGTTCGAGGCCATCGGGGGCGACTCCCGGCTCGCCGCCTTCGGCTACTCGGAGCTGCTCTTCTGGCGCTGAGCCGGTCGTCGCCACGGACCGCGAGCCGTTCACCGTTCACCACGGCGAAGATCCGGCCGATACCCCCTCGCCCGCACGGCGCGGCGGGCGACCATGCCCCCATGATGATCATGCCCGCACCGGGAACCATTTCGCCTGGCTGGAGATCACCGGGAAGTGCCAGCTCGAATGCCGACACTGCTATGCGAGCTCCGGACCCGAAGGCACCCATGGCCGCATGCGGACATCCGACTGGCTCGGCGTCATCGACCAGCTGGCGGGCACAGGGATGCACGGCGG
Source organism: uncultured Actinomycetota bacterium (assembly GCA_963784265.1). Classification (GTDB taxonomy): domain Bacteria; phylum Actinomycetota; class Actinomycetes; order Mycobacteriales; family Pseudonocardiaceae; genus Pseudonocardia. The sequence continues at coordinate 497,654 of CAWAQQ010000005.1, read as the reverse complement.
TGCAGTTCATCGGGGGAGAGCCGATGTTGCACCCGGACCTGGCAGCGCTCGTGGATCGCGCGTTGGGACGCGGGCTACGTGCTGAGGTGTTCTCGAATCTCGTCCACGTGCCAGAGCACATATGGCCAGTGCTTGGAACGCGCGGGCGCGTCGCTCGCAACCAGCTACTACAGCGACGATCCAGCCGAACATTCCGGCATCACCCGACGGCCCAGCCTCGCCCGCACCCGCGCCAACATCGAGGAGGCCGTGCGGCGACACATCCCCTTGCGCGCCGGTGTGATCGAGATGCATCAGGGGCAGCGCTCCGCCGCGGCCGTGACCGAGCTGACCGGCCTGGGCGTCGACGAGGTCGGGGTCGATCGGCTGCGAGGAGTGGGCCGAGGTGCGCGAGTGCACCAGCCGGACCTGTCCGAGCTGTGCGGTCGGTGTGCGTCCGGAGTGATCGCGATCTCCCCCGACGGTGAGGTGTGGCCATGTGTCTTCGCGCGCTGGCTTCCGGTCGGCAACGTTCTGGACAGCGACCTCGTCGACATCCTGGCTGGTCCGGCCGTGAAGCGGGTCAGGAGTGCGCTCCAGGCCGGATTCGACCTGACCCCACCGGCGACGCCCTGCGTTCCCACGATGTGCGACCCTCAGTGTGGCCCGTCGTGCAGCCCCGCGTGCCGACCGGCCGGAGACTGCCGTCCAGCCGGTGGCTGTGTGCCCTGGTACTGAGAACAGGAAGGCATATGCTCGTCCGTCGCGCCTTCGTCCCCGAGCATCTGCGGCCGGAGTCGATGCACAGTTGGCCGTTCACTGTGCCCTGCGTCGCCGAACTTGCTGCACACGGCCTGGACTTCACATCTCCGCTCACCTTCCTCGTCGGCGAGAACGGCTCGGGCAAATCGACCGTCGTGGAGGCGCTCGCGGAGGCGTTCAAGCTGGACGCATTTGGCGGGCGAGCCGGCCGCCGATACACCAACGATCGCCTGAGAACCCCGCTCGGCGAAGTCCTGAAACTGGAGACCACGGCTGTGGGCTCGCGAATGCTGCACGGCCCACGCAGCCAGCGCAAGGGTTTCTTCCTCCGTGCGGAGACGGCGTTCGAGATGATGAACGCGGTCGCCGGACGACAGCGGCTATTGGGACGCCGACACGTCCGAGATGAGTCACGGCGAAGGCTTCATCACAGTGTTCACCGAGCGGTTCACCGAGCCCGGCCTTTATCTGATGGACGAGCCCGAAGCCGCTTTGTCGTTCAGCTCCTGCCTCCAGCTCGTCGCCCTCATGCATCAACTCGGCGAGTCAGGAGCGCAGATCATCTGCGCCACTCACTCGCCGATCCTGGCCGCCACCCCAGGCGCCGACATCATCGAGGTCGGCGAGCACGGAACTCAGCGGACCACGTGGGAAGACCTCACCCTCGTCGCGCTGTGGCGTCGATATCTCGCCGACCCCGCGTCCTACTTCCGTCACATCACGCCTTGAATCCCGACGAGTCCGACATATCCGAGGCCGATCGAGCCTATCGCGAATGGATGCACGACAACCTCTCCCGCGCCGAGGAACACTTCGAGCTCGAGATCGACGGTACGCCGATCTTCGGATGGCTGGATCGATCCATCAGCGCCCCGGTCCTGCGGGCCGGCAACGGCGCTGGCTCCGCGTCGTCACCGAACAGCCGGCGTGGTCTCGCGGCGACAGCTGGACGGGCAATCTCGACGCGAGCGTGATCACCGACCTACCCAAGCCGCGTGTACTCGACGTATGCGAATGGCGCGAAAATCCGCACCGCCACGTGCGTGCGGAGGTCATGACCCGTATGCCCGGGCGACCCTGCTCGCCGAGCACGACGCCTCCATCGGATCTCACCCTGCCGGAGAGTTGGTGGAGTCAGCTGTCCCACGCACTCGACGATGTGCAGCGCGTCCGCACAAGCCGATCGAATGCCGATCAGGTCAGCGTCGACCATCGGTTGCGCTCGGTCTTCGGAGACGATGTGAACGTCGTGATCCAGCACTGGGAAACCGTGCACGGCGATCTGCACTGGGGCAACCTGTCTCGAGATCCTTTCGGGGTCGTCGATTGGGAACTGTGGGGCACCGGACCAGCGGGTACGGACGCATCAACCCTCTACCTGTACAGCCTGGGTTCGCCCGCAGTCGCCGAAACGGTTCATGCCCGTTTCGCGGCTCTTCACGATTGAGGGTGTAGCCGCGGCCTGAACCCGCCGGTCTCGAGCAGGCTGCTGGCGATGTAGTGGGCGAGGTTGCGGAAGCCGAGGGCGGAGCCGCGCAGGTGCTCGAGCCTGCCGTTCACCGCCTCGGTCGGGCCGTTGCTGGTGCCGGGCCGGTCGAAGTACGCCAGGACGTCCTCGGCTCGCTTCTTCAGCGTCCGCCCCAGCGTGCGCAGCTCCGTGAGCGCGGCCGGGACGCCCGCGGACAGGTTGGTGATGATGCTGCTCATCTCTGCCCGTCCGGCGGCCCGGTCGGGGTGGCGGTAGGCGGCGATCATGCGCTGGTAGACACCCCAGGTGGCCTCGACGGCGACGTGGTCCTCGACCCCGAACAGGGCGGTCAAGCGCTGGTGCTGCCGGTCGGTGAGGAGGTCGGCGCCGGTGTGCAGGGTGCGGCGGGCCCGGTAGAGCGGGTCGTCCTTGCGGCCGCGGTGTCCGTGCAGGTCCTGCTGGACCCGGCGCCGGCACCGGTCGAGCGCGTCGCCGGCGAGGCGGACGACGTGGAAGGGGTCCATCACCGCCGTCGCTGCCGGCAGCTGTTCGGTGGTGGCGGTCTTGAATCCGGTGAACCCGTCCATCGCGACGACCTCCAGCCCGTCGCGCCACGCCTGCGGCCGGCTCGCGAGCCACGTCGTGAACGCCTGCTTGGAGCGGCCCTCGACCATCGCCAGCAGCCGCGACGGGCCCGTCTTGTCCCGGACCGGCGTGAGGTCGATGACGACGGTGACGAACTTGTCGCCGCGGCGGGTGTGCCGCCACACGTGCTCATCGACGCCGATCACCCGGACCCCGTCGAAGCGGGTCGGGTCGTCGAGCAGGACGCGCTGCCCCTCGGCGAGCACGGCGGTGTTGGCGGTGCTCCACGACACCGCGAGGGCCTCGGCGAGACGCGCGACGGTGAGGTGCTGGCAGACCAGCCCGACCAGCGCCCACCGCAGCGCGGTGCGGGTCAGCTTCGCCCGCGGCTCCGCGGCGCGGCTGGTGTCCTCGCGCCACACATGCCCGCAGCCAGCGCACCGGTAGCGGCGGATCGACAGCAGCAGCGTCGTCGGCCGCCAGCCCACCGGCTCGTGCGCCAGGCGACGGGTGACGGTGTCCCGCGGGCGACCCTCGCAGCCGCAGCGCCGGCACCAGCGGTCCGCCTCCTCGACCGCGTCGTCGGCGACCCGGCAGGCCAGCACCGCCCGATCCGGTTGGAGGTGCTGGCCGACCACCACCAGACCCAGCTCGTCGAGGCGGCAGAACGTCGTCACATCAGGGGTCGCGAAGGTAGCGTCAGGCACGTCGAGGTCTTCCTAGCTAGCCTTGAGCCTCTCAGGGATTTGTCATACGAACCCCCGCAAGCCATCGACCGCGGGCGGCTCGGGAGGAGAACGAAACATGACCGCAGCCGGTAACAAGGTCCAAGACCACTACGCCAGCGAGGGCATCGCAGCCCGCATCCTCGCTGCGCTTAGGGCGGCAGGAGGCAGCGAGGCGGGCCCGATTACGCCCGACGCGCTCGCCCCACTCGACCACTTCCACGGCCGGGGGCTGAAGGCGACAAAGGAGATGGTAGCGCTCCTCGAACCCCTCTCCGGCGAGCGCATCCTCGACATCGGCGGCGGGATCGGCGGACCGGCGCGGTGGACCGCGACGCACTTCGGTTGCCACGTGACCTCGCTCGACCTGACGCCGGAGTTCTGCCGCGCGGCGGAGGAGCTGAATGCCGCGACCGGCCTCTCGGATCGCGTGCGCGTGGTGGAGGGCAGCGCGACCGATCTGCCCTTCGAGGACGATGGGTTCGACCGAGCCTATTCCGAGAACGTGGCGATGAACATCGACGACAAGCGGCGCTTCTATGCCGAGGCGCTTCGTGTGCTTCGCCCCGGCGCGGTGTTCGCATTCTCCCACTACGGAGCCGGGCCGAAAGGCGAGCCCGACTACCCGCTGCCCTGGGCGGCAGGGCCGGGCACGAGCTTTTTGTGTTCGCCCGAGGAGACACGGGAGCAAGTTCTCACCGCGGGGTTCGAGATCGTGATCTTCCGGGACAAGACGGAGGAGGTCCTGCCGGACTTGCGGGAGAACCGCCGGCGGTTGGAGGAACACGGGCTGCCGCCGCTGGGGCTGCAGACGCTCATGGGCGAGCGGATTGGGGAATCTCAGATCAACGCGGCCCGGAGTGCGGACGAGGGCCGTTTGAGCGTACTTGAGGCCCTCGTCCGCAAGCCGGCCTAGCTAGGTGGGCAGTGTCGGAGCTCCCATCCTCGGGAGGCCTCGACCTCTACCCGGGCACCGACGCGCCGACCCCTCCGCGCTCCAGCCGGCCGCCGTCTACACCCTCAACTGGGAAGAGCCCGTTTCGCGGACGTCCTCGACACCGTCGATGGTCACCGAGCCCAGCTCCATGTCGCCGCTCGACTTCGGCACCGCAGCACGTTCGGCGATCACCCCGAACTCGTGACGCCCTTACGCCAGCACGCCAAAGACCTCATCGCGGACCTCCGAAACCGATGACTCCGTTCGACCGACGCCGAGCCCCGGTTCGCGAGGCACGGCCGTCGAGGCCTCGTCAGCGGAACGCCCAGCCCGCGCGGGCCGCCGCGACCATCTCCGGCACCGTGTCGCACTGCGGGGGCAGGGCGTCCAGCGGCCACCAGCGCAGGTCCCTGGACTCGGCGCTGATCCGCGGCACCGCGCCTGCGGGCGCCCGCACCAGGTACCGGACGTCGAGGTGGCGGGTGGGGAGCCCGAGCGAGCACGTGATCGGGTGCACGTCCAGGTGCAGGGGCTCGGGCCCGATGATCAGGCCGTCGATGCCGGACTCCTCGGTGGCCTCCCGCAGCGCCGCTGCCCGCAGTGACCGGTCGCCCGGCTCGCAGTGCCCGCCGAGCTGGATCCACCGTCCGACGCGCGGGTGCAGCGTCAGGAGCACGTGCTCGGCGTCGTGGTCGAGCAGCAGCGCCGACGCGGTGAGGTGACCCGGCTCGCAGGAGCGGTCGCAGGCGTCGTCGGGGCGGGCGGCGAGGAAGGCCAGGAACGCGTGCCGGAGGGCCTCCTGGTGGCCGCAAGCCGCCGCGCCAGCGACCCAGCTCGGCCGCGGCGGCGGCCGGGACTACCACTCGACCAGCCCGGCGTCCGGGTCGCGCGGCGGGCGCGGCACCAGCGGCTCCACCGGCACCCCGACGCCGACCGCGCCGAGCGGCTGCCAGTCGGCCGGGAGCCCCAGCTCCCGGCGCACGACGTCGGCGGCGAAGATCGTGGACCCCACCCAGCACGACGCCAGGCCCTCGGCGGCCAGCGCCACGAGCAGCGACTGCACGGCGGCACCGCCCGCGACGGTGAACATCGCCCGCTCGGCGACGGCCCGCGACGCGTCCGGATAGGTGTGCATCCCGTCGCCCGTGCGGAACGCGAGCACCAGCTCCGGGGCCCGGCGCAGGAGGTCGCCGCGGCGCATCCGGCGGGCCACCTCGTCCGGTGGCCGCCCGTCGCGCTCGAGGTGCTCGCGCCAGCGTCGGGCCAGTGCGTCGAGCAACGCGGTTCGCCGGTCCCGGTCGCGGACCCAGCCGAAGCGGAACGGCGTGCTGTGGTGCGGGGCGGGCGCGGTGAGCGCCACCCCGACCGCGCGGCGCAACGCGTCGGCGTCGACGGGGGCGTCGGCGAACTGCCGGGTGCTGCGCCGCAGCAGCACCGCCTCCCGGCGGCCCTGCGCGAGCGCCTCGTCGGTGCCGAGCCAGAACATGTCCTCGTCGAGCGGGCGGACCAGGTCGCGCGCGGTGGAGCCGTCGTCGACCGGACGCATCCCGCGCACCACGGCGACCGGCACTGCGGCGAGCTTGCCCTGCACCAGGTCGGCGGCCGCGGCCAGCTCGTCGGCCACGCGCGACCTCGGTGACCAGCAGCTCGTTGCCCTCGGCGTCGTGCGAGCCCGCGTAGCGGTGCAGCACGGTGAGCCCGGCCGAGCCGATCGCGACGTCGGTCTGGCCGACCCGCCACGACCGGCCCATCGTGTCGGTCACGACGACGGCGACGTCCACCCCCAGCGCGCCCTTCAGCGCCCCCCGCAGCCGGGCCGCGCTGGCGTCCGGGTCGACGGGCAGCAGGGCCAGCTCGTCGCGCCGCACGTTGGAGCCGTCGATGCCCGCCGCCGCCTGCACCACCCCGAGCGGGTTGGCCACGATCAGCGTGCGCCCGCGGCGGGCCAGCACCCGCTCGGTCTCGGCGTCGACCAGCTCCCGGCGCAACGCGTCGCGCGCGTCGGGGTCGGTCGGCGACGCGACGAGCCTGCCCTCCACCTTGGACACGACCTTGCTGGTGACCACGACGACGTCACCGTCCGCCAGCCAGGGCGCGCCTGCGGCGACGGCGGCGGCCAGGTCGTCGCCTGGCCGGAACTCCGGCAGCCCGCGCACGGGCCGGACCGTGATGCCGTCCGGGGCGGCGTGGTCAGCCAACCGGCACTCCGCACAGGTCGAGGGCGCGGCGGGCCATCTCGCGGGTGGCGTCGACGTCGGTCATGAGCAGCGGCACGGTGAGCACGTCGACCCCGGGGACCTCGGCGGAGTCGCCCTCGTGCACCAGCCAGCCGTCGAGCAGCCCGCCGCCCGAACGCGCGCCGTAGTGCCGCCCGACCGCCTCCGCCGTGGTCTCCACGCCGATCGCGGCCAGGCACGCGTCGGCCATGCCGCGCAGCGGGCGACCGCCGACGATCGGCGACAGCCCCACCACCCGTGCCGGACCGGCGCGCAGGGCGTCGCGCATCCCCGGCACGTCGAGCAGTGCGCCGATGCTGACGACGGGGTTGGACGGGGCGATCAGCACGGCGTCCGCAGCGGCCAGCGCGGACCGCACGGCGGGCAGCACGGTGGCCTCCGCCGCGCCCACCGAGGCGAAGCTGTGCGCGACGGGCTCGGCCTTGTGCCGCACCCACCACTCCTGGAAGTGGATCGCGCGGCGCGCCTTCGGGCCGTTGCCGGGATCGTCGACGACGACGTGGGTCTCGACGCGGTCGTCGGTGACCGGGAGCAGCGTGACGCCGGGTCGCCAGCGGTGGCACAGCGCGGCGGTGACGTCGGAGAGCGGGTAGCCGGCGCGCAGCATGCGGGAGCGCACGAGGTGGGTGGCCAGGTCGCGGTCGCCGAGCCCGAACCACGACGGGTCGGCTCCGTATGCGGCCAGCTCGTCGCGGACGGCCCAGGTCTCCCCGGCGCGCCCCCAGCCCCGTTCGGGGTCGATGCCGCCGCCGAGGGTGTAGAGGCAGGTGTCGAGGTCGGGGCAGATGCGCAGGCCGTGCAGCCAGATGTCGTCGCCGACGTTGACGACGGCCGTGATCTCGTGCTCGGTGCCGTCGGGTGCGGGGCCGACCGCGGGCAGCCCCAGCGCCGCCTTGACGCCGAGCAGGAACCGGGCGCCCCCGACGCCGCCGACCAGTACCGTCACCTTCATCCGGGCACCGTCACCCGCGCGAGCCTACGTCGAGGAACTCAGTCCCCGGCAAGAGCGTCGACGTCGGCCAGATCCTGCAGCCGACCCGAAGCCCGCTTGTTCGCCACCACGCTGTCCACGTCGATGAACGGCACCACGATGCCGCCGATCTCGATCTCGACCCGAGCCGGCCAGCAGTCCTCGAACGTGACGCCGTCGATGCTCGTCAGTAGATCGATGCGTTTGGGAGCATGTCCGAGTTGTACGACTGCCACCGTGTCGCACGCTCCTACGACGCCGAGACCGAAGATCGGAGGACGCCGCGAGGCCAGACGGCGGCTGTCACATCGCGCGGTAGTCCTTCGGCGAGAACCGCGGACCGAAGCGCGGCCTGCGGAAGCCGGACAGCTCGACGTAACGCACGGCCCGCTGGCGCTGGGGTGTGTACGGGGCGAGCACGTGGAGCATCCCCGCGTCGTCGAGCGGGCGGCCCACCAGCGCCCACCCGACCACGCGTGGGGATGTGGAAGTCACCGAAGCTGACGGCGTCGGGATCGCCCCAGGCCCGCTGCGCCACCTCCGCGGCGGTCCAGACGCCGATACCGGGCACCCTCCGCAGGAGGATGCGGCCGTCCTCCCCGCCGAGCCCGCACGCGGCCTCCAGGCGGTGTGCCACCGCGGCGGACGCGAGGATCGCCCGTCGCCTGGCGGAGTCCACGCCCGCCCGGTGCCACTCCCAGTCGGGGATGGCCCGGACCTGTGCGGGGGTCGGCGGCACCCGCATGCCGGCGACCTGGTCGGCCGGCCCCGGCGCGGGGTCGCCGAAGCGGCGGCACAGCTCGCGCCACGAGCGCCGCGCCTCGGTGCCCGTGACCTTCTGCTCCAGCACGGCGGGGACCAGCGAGTCCCACACCCGCCCGGTGGCACCGAACCGGAGACCGGGCAGCCGGCGGGCGGCGTCGGCGACGATCGGGTGGTGGGCCACGAAGGCCGCCGGGTCGTCGCCGGCGCCCAGCAGCGCCGGGAGCCCGTCGAGCGACCACTGCGCCCCGGGCCCCCACGCCGCGGCCACCACCGTGCCGTCGGCGCGGCGGTGCAGGCGGACGGTGGCCGGCCCGTCCGGGGTGGTCGACGACCCGCCAGACCGCGGCCCCCTCGCCTGCGGAGCGCCACGTCGGGTCCCCCCGGCCGCGCCGCAGCGGAGCCAGCACGCCCGCCAGGTCCAGCGGGAACGGCGGCACGCCACTCGGCCCGTGCGTGGCTATGAGGGCCCTGGCCCTCATAACCACGCACGGGCTCAGCCATGGGAGAACCGGACGCCGTGCGGCGGCAGCACGACCCCGGGCCAGACACGCATCCCCGCGCGCAGCTCGCAGCCCGCCCCGACGATGGCCCGGTCGCCGACCACGGCGTCGACGACGACGGTTCCGGCCTCCACGACCGCGCCCGCACCGATCACGGAGTGCTCGACGAGCGCGCCCGCGCCGACCACCGCCCCGTCGAAGAGCAGGGCGCCGCGGACGTGTGCGCCGGGGCCGACGCGCACGCCGCGCCCGACCGTCGTCCCGCCGCAGACCTGCGCGTCCGCCGCGATCTCGGCACCGTCGAGCACGAGCGCCTCCCCCACCGGCCCCGGCAACGCGGACGACGGGGCGAGCCCGCGCACGAGATCGGCCGAGCCGTGGACCAGGTCGGCCGGGATCCCCATGTCACGCCAGTACGCGTCGTCGACGTGGCCGGCCACCAGCGCGCCCGCCGCGAGCAGCCCGGGGAACGTCTCGCGCTCCACCGACACGGGCCGCCCGGCGGGGATCGACTCGATGACCGAGCGGCGGAAGACGTAGCAGCCCGCGTTGATCTGGTCCGTCGGCGGATCGTCGGTCTTCTCGAGGAAGGCCAGCACCCGCCCGTCCGGGGCGGTGGGGACGCAGCCGTAGGCCCGCGGGTCGGGCACGCGCACCAGGTGGAGGGTGACCGCCGCCTCGGTGCGCCGATGGGTCCCGACGACCGCGCGCGAGGTCGGTGCCGGCGAGCACGTCACCGTTGAAGACGAGCACGTCGCTCGCTGGTCAGGTGGTCCGCGACGTTGCGGATCCCGCCGCCGGTGCCCAGCGGCTCGTCGCTCCACGACGTAGCAGAGGTCCAGGCCGAGCGCGGTGCCGTCGCCGAAGTGGTCGGAGAACGTCTCCGGCAGGTAGGAGGTGCCCAGCACCACCCGCCGGACGCCCGCCGCGCGGATCCGCGACAGCAGGTGTGCCAGGAACGGCACACCCGCCGTGGGCAGCATGGGTTTCGGGGTGGTCAGGGTGAGCGGCCGCAGCCGGGTGCCCTTCCCGCCGACCAGCACCACGGCCTCGACGTCGTGCAGCACCCCTCGTCCTTCCGGTTCCCGGTCTCATCGCCTCGCGCCGATCGCGGTGCGGGCCCGCAGCACCGCCCGTCGCCACCCCGGTTCCCGGTCGGCGAGGTAGCGCTGGACGCCGCGGGCGGGCGGCTCCAGCCCAGGGTCGCACCACGGGTGAGCACCACCTCGGCGGCCGGCACGTGGACGCAGAGCCAGCCGGCCCGGCCGAGCCGGTCGGCGAGATCGACGTCGTCGAGGACCCCGAGGTAACGCGGGTCGAACCCGTCCACCGAGTCCCACGCCACCCGCCGCAGCAGCACGCACGCCGCGGAGAGCCGGCCCACCGGGCCGTCGACGGGCGGTCCGGGCGCGAGCCGGCCACGGAGCAGGTCGGCGGGCGACGGCAGCGGCCCCGCGGTGGGGAGCACGGTCCCGTCCCCGTCGCGGACGAGCGGTCCGAGCGCCGCGGCCCGCGGGCGGCGCTCGGCCGCGGCGAGCAGCACGTCCAGGGCACCGGGGCGCCACTGCACGCCGGGGGACGCGACCGCCACCCAGCCGATGCCGGGGGCCAGCGCGGCGACGGCGCGGTTCACCGCGGCGGCACGGCCGACGTCCTCGCCGATGCGCAGCAGGTCGACGCCGTCGCGCACCGCGGCGGGCGGCGTCCGGACGGCCGGTGTCGACGACGACGACCCGCACGGGCCGCGTGGACGCGACGCGGACGGAGTCGATCAGCCGGTCGGGGTCGTCGCCGGCGGGACCGGTGACCGTGACCACGGCCAGCCCGCTGCCGTACACCGCGGGCGGGTCCCGGTCCATGACGGCCCACCCTACGGGTGGCGGGTGGCCGGGAGCGGGCCCGGCTCAGTCGTCGGCCGGGTCCACGCCGTCGAGCTCGGCGAGCACGACGAGCGCGTCCCGGTCGCCGCTGTCGAGTGCGATCTGGAAGTACCCGCGCGCCTCCTCGGGCCGCCCGTCGTCGACCAGGAACCGGCCGAGGGTGAACGCCCAACCGGGCTCGGCGTGGCGCTCGGCCTCGCGCAGCTCGCGCTCCGCGCCGGCGCGGTCCCCCCGCGCCGCCAGCAGGAACTGCCCGTACGCGGTGTGCGCCCGCACCGCCCCGAGCTCGCCCGCCCGCCGGTAGAGCGGTTCGGCGTCGCCGAGGCGGCCCTGCTCGGCGCGCGCACGTCGGCCAGCGCGACCAGCGTGTCCGGCCGGGACTCGTCGGCGTAGCGCTCGGCGGCCGCGGCCGCGGCGGGCAGGTCGCCCTGCTCCAGATGCAGCTCGACGAGGTTGGCCGCGGCCAGGAAGTCGCCCGCGTCGGCCGCGCGCTCCAGGATCTGCACGGCCTCGACGAACCGGCCCTCGTCGCGCAGCAGGATCGCGAGGTCGTTGGACGCCGCGAGCTCGCCGGACTCCACGGCCAGCCGCAGCGCCGCCTCCGCCCGCTGGACGTCGCCGACCTCGACCAGCGCCACGCCGAGCCGGCCCGCGAACCGCACGTGGCCCTGCTCCACGAGCGGGCCCAGCCATTCGGCGGCCGCGTGCCAGCTGCCGCTGTCGAGGTAGGCGCGCACGAGCAGGTCCGCGGCGGAGGGCTCGCCGCCGGCGACGCCCTGCCGCAGGACCTCCACGGCGTCCAGCGGGTACCCGGCGGCCAGCAGGGCTGCGCCCTCTGTCGGATAGTGGCTCGGCGCCGCCGTCCTCGATCACGGGACTCCACTCTGATCGAGTGGACATGCTTCCATTCCTGGAGCGTTTCGGCACGCTGGGTGATGTCGGCCGTTCAGGTGGAGCGATCCACCGTAGCCCGCGATCACGCGCCGGTACGCGCAGGCGCCGCACCCGTTCCGGCACCAGCCGGTACCCGCCGCGCACGAGCACGTTGCGCACGAACTGGGCGCGGGTGGTGAACCCGAGCCGCGCGGAACCGGCGCTGCACGGCCAGCTCGGCGCGCAGCTGGGCCAACCCGCCGCGACGCGCGTACGCCCCCGCGCCCACCCGGTACTTGACCAGCGGCTCGGCCACGTTGGCCACCCGCGCGCCCGCGACGATCATCTTCGCCCAGAGCAGGTAGTCCTCCATCAGCGCGAAGTCGGTGTAGCCGCCGACGGCCAGCACGCAGTTCGCGGCGGTAGACCACCGTCGGGTGGTTGAACGGGTCGGCGAACCGCGAGCGCGCGCGGATGTCGGCCGGATCGACCGGCGGGGTGCGGCTGCCGACGATGTCGTCGGCGTCGGCGCCGAACTCCAGCAGCCCGGACCCCACAGGTCCACGCCGGACTCGATGATCGGCAGCTGCACGGCGAACCGGTGCGGCAGGCTGATGTCGTCGGCGTCCATCCGGGCGACGACGTCGTGCCGGCACGCCGCCAGGCCCGGCGTCCAGCGCGGGTCCGAGGCCGACGTTGCACCGGAAGATCCACGACGTCCACCGGCACGGGGCTCGACCCGACGAGCTCCGCGATGCACCGCGCGAGCTCCGGCGACACCGGTCCGTCACGCACGATGACCACCTGGTCGGGCCGCCGGGTCTGCGCGTCCACCGTCGAGCGGAACGCCGTGGCCAGGAAATCCGGCCGGTCACCGGCCCATACCGGCAGCAACAGGGACAGCTGCTCGGTCACCGATGCTCCTCCTCGGTCGGTCATGGCCACTCGTCGTCGCTACTCTCGGTGTTCGTTCGACGGCCGGGCCGGGCGCGCCGGTCGCGACACGCGCGCGCTGTGGGTGTGGTCCGCCGGGCCTGATGCTGCACCCTAGGACGCGCCCGGTCGCAGCGGCCAGGGCTCGGCGAAGCGGGGGCACTGGCGTGGACGAGCGGAAGGCCGGCGGGACGCGCCCGGTGCGCGCCGGCGGTTCCCGCCCGTCCTCCTATCGGGTGACCCCGACGCGTAGCCGTTACGACGCCGCCGACGGGTCGGAGTGGCGGCTCGGCTCGCGGGCGGAGAGCGCACGCGGCTACACCACGGCCGCGTCCGCGCTGCGGACCGCCCGCCCACGCTCGGGCTCGCCGGGATGGACGTCACAGCCCGCCGCGACGACGCGGCCCTCGGCACTGCGGGACCGCGAACCGGAGTCCCCGCGACCGGGTCGCAGCGTCGGACGGCGCTTCCGGACCGGGCTGATCGTCGCGTCGGCACTGGTGCTCGTCCTGAACGGCACCGCATGGGGCCTCTACCACGACATCACCGCCGGCATCACGACCACCGACGTGATCGCAGGCGGGTCCGACAGCGGGCCGCAGGACATCCTGATCGTCGGCGTCGACAGCCGGACCGACGCGCAGGGCAACCCGCTGCCGCCCGACGTCCTCAGCAAGCTGAACAGCGGGCCGGACACCGGCGTGCTCAACTCCGACACGATCATCCTCCTGCACGTTCCCGAGGACGGCGGGCCGGGCGATCGCGTTCTCGATCCCGCGCGACAGCTACGTGACCATCCCGGGGTTCCGCCGCGACAAGATCAACGCCGCCTACCCCGCGACGAAGGCCCGCACGGCCGAGCGGCTGGTCGGGGACGGCGTTCGGGACCGGGCGAGGATCGACGCCGAGGCGGCGACGAGCGGGCGCGCGGCGCTGATCAAGACGGTGGAGGGCCTCACCGGCGTGGAGATCGACCACTACGCCGAGATCAACCTGCTCGGCTTCTACAACCTGACGACCGCCATCGGAGGCGTCGACGTCTGCCTCAAGGCACCGGTGAACGACGAGCTGTCGGGCGCTCGGTTCCCCGCCGGCCCGCAGACGATCTCCGGGGGTGACGCCCTGGCCTTCGTCCGGCAGCGGCACGCGCTGCCGCAGGGTGACCTGTCACGCATCCGGCGCCAGCAGGTCTTCCTGGCCGCGGTCGCCGACAAGGTCCTCTCCAGCGGCACGCTGACCAACCCGGCGACGTTGAGCTCGTTGATCGACGTCGCCCAGAAGTCGGTGGTCATCGACGAGGGACTGGGACCTCCTCGGCTTCGCGCAGAAGGCGTCCGACCTGGCCGCCGGCAACCTCGAGTTCGTCACGATCCCGACCGAGGGCGGCGAGAACAACTCCCGCGGGAACGTCGTGGTCGTCGACGAGGGCGTGGTCCGCGACTTCGTCGAACGCCGGATCGAGGAGCAGGAGGCCGCGGCCGAGCTGGCCGCGGACACCGAGCCCCCCGCACCCGCGCCGCCGCCACCGCCGCCCCCGGACGTCGACGAGTCCCGCTACGTCGTCGACGTGCGCAACGCCTCGGGCGCGAGCGGCCTGGCCGCGCAGGTGTCCGACCAGCTCCGCGAGGCGGGATTCGTCCGGGGCAGCGTGGACAACGCGGCCGCCAGCCCGACGTCGGTCGTCCGCTACTCGGGCTCCGACGGCGACGCGGCCCGCGCCGTCGCGTCCCGGCTGGGTGGGATCGCCGTCGAGGCAGGCGAGACGCACGCCGGGTCACCTGCTCGTCATGCTCGGGGCCGACTTCGGCCCGGCCGCCGTCGCGAGCGGTGCGCCGAGCGCGGTCCCCATCCCGGCCGACGGGACGATCACGGCGGCGGGCGTACCGTGCATCGACTGACGCACCGCCGTACCGAAGGGCTTCCGTGACGCTGACCGCCGCCCTGCTCGAACCGGCCCTCTCCGCCGGCGTGGCCGCCCGCCCGCTGATCACGTTCTACGACGACGCGACCGGCGAGCGGGTCGAGCTGTCCGGGATCACCACCGCCAACTGGGCGGCGAAGGCGGCCAACCTCCTCCGTGACGAGTGCGACGTCGAGCCGGGGACGCCGGTCGCGGTCCTGCTCCCTGCGCACTGGCAGACGGCGGCGGTGCTGCTGGCGCTGTGGTGGTGCGGCGGGGAGCTCGTGGCCGAGCCGGCCGACGCCGAGTGGGTGATCTGCGACGCGGAGCGGGTCGACCTGGCACTCGCGGCGCGAGCCGACGTGGTGGGGTGGTGGCGCTGTCGCTCGACGCGTTCGGATCGGGGATACCCGGCCTGCCGTCCGGGGTCGTGGACTTCGCCGTCGAGGTGCGCACGCAGGGCGACGAGTTCGTGTCCTGGGCGCCGGTGCCGGACACGGCCCCCGCGATCGCGGGCCGCCCCGTCGCCGTCGTGCTGGAGCAGGCCCGGGAGCGCGCCCGCGACCTCGGCCTGACCGCCGCCGACCGCGTGCTCTCCACCCACGAGTGGAACACCCTCGACGGGCTGTTCGACGGGCTGCTGGCCGTGCTGGCCGCGGGTGCGTCGCTCGTCCAGTGCCGCAACCCCGACCCCGAGAAGCTCGACCGGCGCGCCGAGAGCGAACGGACGACCATCCGCCTGGGATGAGCCCGCCGCGGGTGGGTTGTACGCGGCGCCGCGCGTGATGGTCACCGTCGGGAACCGGAGCCGGGGCCGGACGGCTCCGGGTTCCGAGACGATGATCACAGGCGCCGGGGCAGGGCGGGCCGGTGCAGCAGCCGGTGGGCACGCCGCCGAGCATGGGGGCCGAGGGGCACCGGGCCGGGGCCGGCGGCTCGGGGGCGATGAGCGCGGGCACCGGACGCCGGGGCCGGGGGGCCGGGAGCGGGAGCGGGCCCGGGAGACGGGCGCCGGGCGCGGGGGGCCGGGGCAGGGGGCCCGGGGCCGGGCGCGAGCTGCAGATGCACGGCATCGAGGCAAGCGATGATCGCCGAGCGGACCGGAGCCCAGCGACCCACGGTCCCCGCCCCGGCACCCGTCCCCCGCCCCCCGTCCCCGGACCCCGTCCCCAGGAGATGATCACGACCCTGCAGCACCCCGAACGCGCCGGCCCGTGCCGGGACACATGATCGCCGGAGTGAACCCGGAGCCGCAGCCACCACGGCTCCACGTTCCCGAAGTGATCACTTCACCTCGGGGCGGTGCCGATGCGGACGGGCGGAACCCCGGGGCCGGACGCCCGACCCACCGGGCGCGGGGTCAGCGCAGCAGCGACCGCGCCATGACCAGGCGCTGCACCTGGTTGGTGCCCTCGTAGATCTGCGTGATCTTGGCGTCGCGCATCATGCGCTCGACGGGGAAGTCGCGGGTGTAGCCCGCCCCGCCCAGGAGCTGCACGGCGTCGGTGGTCACGGACATCGCGACGTCCGAGGCCATGCACTTCGCCGCGGACGAGATGAACCCCAGGTTCGGTTCGCCACGCTCGGCCCGCGACGCCGCGACGTAGACGAGCTGGCGAGCGCCCTCGACCTTCATCGCCATGTCGGCGATCATGAACTGCAGGCCCTGGAACTCGGCCAGGTGCCTGCCGAACTGCTTGCGCTCCTTGATGTAGCCGATCGCGACGTCGAGCGCGCCCTGGGCGATGCCGATCGCCTGCGCCCCGATCGTCGGGCGGGTGTGGTCGAGCGTCCGCAGCGCGGTCTTGAACCCGGTGCCCTCGGCCCCGATCATCCGGTCGGCCGGGATCCGGCAGTCGGAGAAGTGGATCTCACGGGTCGGCGATCCGTTGATCCCGAGCTTGCGCTCCTTCGGCCCGACCTCGAAGCCGGGGTCGTCGCTGTGGACGACGAACGCGGAGATGCCGTTGGCCTTCCGCTCCGGGTCCGTCACCGCCATCACCGTGTACCAGGAGGAGACGCCCGCGTTGGTGATCCACGCCTTGGTGCCGTTGAGCACGTACTCGTCGCCGTCGCGGCGGGCGCGGGTCCGCATCGACGCGGCGTCGGAGCCCGCCTCGCGCTCGGACAGCGCGTAGCTGATCATGGCCTCGCCGGAGGCGATCGAGGGGAGGACCTGCTGCTTGAGCTCGTGGGACGCGGACAGCAGGATCGGCGTCATCCCGAGCCCGTTGACGGCGGGGATCAGCGACGACGACGCGCATACGCGCGCCACCTCCTCGATCACGATGCAGCCCGCCAGCTCGTCGGCGCCCTCACCGCCGTACTCCTCGGGGATGCCGACCGCATGGAACCCGGCCTTCGACAGCGCCTCGCGCGCCTCGCTCGGGAACCTGCCCTGCTCGTCGACGTCGGCCGCGTGCGGGGCGATCTCCTTCTCGGCGAGCGTGCGTACCGCCTCGCGCAGCGCCTCGTGCTCGTCACTGAGCCGGTAGGTGTCGAATGAAGCATCCATGACACGGCACTCTAACGGCACTGCGTGCCATCAGGCAAGCTCGCTGCTACCCTCCGTGCCATGACGGACGCCACTGCCCGGGTTCGGCGCGGGCGCTCCACCGAGGGTCGCGCCGAGGTGCGCCGGAGCCTGACCGTAGCGGCGGTGGAGCTGTTCACCGCGCGCGGCTACGAGGACACCACCGTCGACGACATCGCGGCCGCCGCAGGCGTCGGGCGGCGCACCTTCTTCCGCTACTTCCGCAGCAAGGAGGACGCCGTCTCGCCCGACCACGAGACGGCCCTCGGACGGGTCGCGGAGATCTTCGAGTCGGCGCATCCGTCGGAACCGACGGTCTCGGTCGTCCTCCGGGCTGGCGAGACCGTCCTGGACATGTACGCCGACGACCCGGAGCTGTCGGTCGCGCGGTTCCGGCTCACCCACGAGGTGCCGTCGCTGCGCGATCGCGAGTCGGCGAGCGTCGACCACTACCGGCGCCTGTTCATCCGGCACCTGCGGCAGCGGTTCGCGGACTCCCCCGACGGTGAGCTGCGGGCCGCGGTGACGGGCGCCGCCGTGGTGGCGGCGCACAACCTGGCGCTCCGCTCGTGGCTGGCCGACGGTGCTCCGGCAGCGGGACTGGACGGGTGCCGGGAGCGGTTCCGGCGCGTCGCGGACATGCTGCCCGCCGAACCCGGGGGCGAGCTGGGCTCGGTGGCGCGGCGGCTGGAGGCCGTCGCCGGGCGCCTCGAACGGCGCTCGACCTCCGTCCCGTAGGCGGTCGCCGTGGACAGGCGCGACCCCCGGGCCGCACCTGAGTGCGCACGCCGAGCTGGACGGGCTCGGGCCCGGGGGTCACGGGTGACTGCCTGGAATTAGCCGGCACCACACCGGCTTCCACTGGCCGTCGAAACGAGTCCTGTGGTGCTAGCGGACAGCCACCTCACAAGTCCTGTCGCTGATCAACGCTGGACCACCTCCTCTCACGTGTACGGCCACCCTACGACCAACGCGGGCGTGCCCGCCAGCAAGATTTCGGAGCCCGCACACGGCCTCAGCCCGGTGCCGTCGGGGCCCTTCCGTGGGCCACGCACCACGCGAAGGCCGACCCCAGCCGGTGCGCGTCGAGAGCGTCGGCGAGGTGCGCCACCGCCGCGGCCCCCGCGGCCGTGCCGGCCGCCGCGGCGCAGGCGACGTGGGCCAGGCGCCGCCAGGCCCCCTCCGCCGTCGCCACGTGCACGCCGACCTCCGGACGCGCGGCGCACCAGGCCCGCCAGTACCCCTCCGGTTCGCGGTCCGCCAGCAGCACGAGCGGGCCGGCGGCGGTTGCTCCGGCGAGACCCCCGGCGAGGACACCGATGTCGAGCGGGTCGGTCCAGGCCGCTGCTGCGGCGACGGCGGAGAGCCGGGTGCCCAGTGCAGGTCTCGGACCGGGCAGGGCCGAACCAGGCAGGGCCGAGCCCGGCAGGGCCGAACCCGGCAGGGCCGAACCCGGCACGGCCGAACCCGGCAGGGCCGAAGCGGGTGCGTCACCGTCGACGGCCATGCGCAACGAACTGCAGCGATGGTTCGATCAGGACGGCGTGCACGGCGGTCACCCGCGCCTCGAGCACGGGCCGGGTCGCGTAGCGGAGGCCTCCCCGCTCGGCCGGCCAGATCCCCCAGGCCCGCCACACGTTGGAGACCGCGACGTTGCTGATCCCCGTCTCGGCGGCCAGCAGGCGAGTGGACCAGCGGCGGGCCCCGGCCGAGGGCGGTGGCCCGGCGAGCATCCGCTCGATGACGGCGACCTCGTCGACGGTGGCGGGCCGGCCCGAACGTGGCGCGTCGCGCAACCCGGACAGGCCGTTGGCCCGGAACCGCTCCCGCCACGTGATGACGGTCTGCTTCGAGCAGCTCAGCCGCTCCGCGATGGCGACGGGGCCCATCCCGTCGGCGGACATCAGGACGATCCGCGCCCGCCGGGCGACGGCGGGCTCCGCCTCGTCCGACGCGACCCAGCTGCGCAGGACGTCGGCATCCCGATCGTCCACCGGGAGGGGCGGGGAGATGCGCATCGATCAGTACTCCGCGTGCCGGGTCGATCCCGTGGGACCGGGACCTCGTGGACGCGACGCGTGCGGTACGAACGGGTGAGCCCGGCGGACCGGCACGGCGGCGCACAGTGCGTTCGGTCCCCGAGGCACTTCGGTTTACGTCGATCGGGTGAAGCGGCAGCGTTCAGCCGGTGGGGTGGGCCGCGCGCAACGCCGCGTCCTTGGCCAGCACCGCACGCTCCAGGTCGGTCTGGAACTGCTCCATCCGCACGGCCAACGCCCGGTCCGCCACGGCGAGGATGCGCACGGCGAGCAGGCCGGCGTTTCGCGCGCCCCCGACCGCGACGGTGGCCACCGGCACCCCGGCGGGCATCTGCACGATCGACAGCAGCGAGTCGAGCCCGTCGAGCCTGCTGAGCGGCACCGGCACCCCGACGACGGGCAGTGGAGTGGCCGCGGCGACCATGCCGGGCAGGTGGGCCGCGCCGCCCGCTCCGGCGACGATCACCCGCAGCCCGCGCCCGGCGGCGCCGCGCGCGTAGTCGAGCATCCGTTGCGGGCGTGCGGTGGGCGGACTGCACGCCGATCTCGTAGGGCACGCCGAACTCGGCGAGCGCCTCCGCCGCCGCGCTCATCACCGGCCAGTCCGAGTCACTGCCCATGATCACGCCCGACGAGTGGCTCAGGCACTGCGCACCTCCCCGTCCCCCGGCTGCCAGCCGTCGGCCCACACCGCGGTGGACAGCCAGGCGGCGGCGAGCCCCGCCCGGTGGCGGGCGGCGCCGAGGTCCTCGCCGAGCACCGTCACGTGCCCGACCTTGCGCTCCGGCCGCTCCGCCTTCCCGTACAGGTGCACCTTGACGTCGGGGAACCGGGCGAACAGGTGGTGCAGCCGCTCGTCGGTGCTCATCGCGGGGGCCTGCGCCGCCCCGAGGACGTTCGCCATCACGGCGGCGGGCGCGGTGGGGGCCGTCGAGCCGAGCGGGTAGTCCAGCACCGCCCGCAGGTGCTGCTCGAACTGCGAGGTGCGGGCGCCCTCGATGGTCCAGTGGCCCGAGTTGTGCGGGCGCATCGCCAGCTCGTTGACGACGAGGCCACCCGGCCTGCCGTCGGTGTCGAACAGCTCGACCGTGAGCAGCCCGCAGACGTCGAGGTCGGCGGCGATGCGCAGGGCGAGCTCCTGGGCGGCCAGCGAGGTGGCCGCTGCGATCCCCGGCGCGGGTGCGAGCACCTCGACACACTGGCCGTCGCGCTGCACCGTCTCGACCACCGGCCACGCCGCGGCCTGGCCGTACGGGGGACCGCGCCACCTGCACCGCCAGCTCCCGGCGCATGCGGACGGCGTCCTCCACCATGATCGGGACCCCGGCGTCGAGCAGCTCCCGGACCAGGTCGGGCCGGTCCCGCTCGAGAATCCACACGCCGCGCCCGTCGTAGCCGCCGCTGATGGTCTTGAGCACCACCGGCCAGCCGCGGCCGAGCCCGAACCGGGAGACGTCCACCGGGTCCGTCACGCGGGTGAAGGCCGGGACGGCAGCACCGATCGCCGAGACGCGCCTGCGCATCACGAGCTTGTCCTGGGCGTGCAGGAGCGCATCCGGTGCGGGATGGACGGTGACGCCGTCATCGACGAGCGCGCGCACCACGGACTGCGGCACCTGCTCGTGGTCGAAGGTCACCACGGTGCAGCCCGCGGCGAACGCGCGCACCGCGTCGAGATCGTCCGCCGTGCCCCGCCACACGTCCGCGCACACCAGCGCGGCGGGGTCGCCCGCGTGGGCGGCCAGCACCCGCAGCGACTGTCCGAGCGCGATCGCGGACTGGTGGGTCATGCGGGCCAGCTGCCCGGCGCCGACCATGCCGACGACCGGGAGGACGGGGCCGGACTCTCGCGTGCTCACGGTGCGCAGAGCCTACCTGCGGCTCCGTCGCATCCGGACGCCGCGGGCCTGCCCCGCCCGTCCTGTCGTCGCGCCGTCTGGCACGATCGATCGGGTGGCCGTGGTCGAGTCGGTGCTGAGGCACGTCCCCCAGCCCTACCGCGACGTCGCGATCCGGCACCGCGAGATGGTGAAGTTCGCGCTCGTGGGTGGCACCACGTGGATCATCGACACCACGATCTTCCTGCTCCTCAAGAGCACCGTGCTCGTCGAGAAACCGCTCACCGCGAAGGTGATCGCGGTCGTGATCGCCACGATGGCGTCCTACGTGCTGAACCGGGAGTGGTCCTTCCGCACCCGTGGCGGCCGCGAACGCCACCAAGAGGCCGCGCTGTTCTTCGTGATCAGCGCCATCGGCGTGGCCGTCTACACGCTGCCGCTGGCGATCTCGCGCTATGTGCTGGACCTCAAGGTCCCCGCAGTCGACCTGCTCACCCAGAACGTCGCCGACTTCGTCAGCGGCCAGATCATCGGGGTGATGCTCGGCATGGCGTTCCGCTGGTGGGCGTTCCGCCGGTACGTCTTCCCGCACGAGAACGTGCGCCGCCAGGTCCCCGCTCCCCCAGGCTGAGACCCGCACGTCACCGCGGCGTCCCGACGGGTCGCGGCACGCCGACCACGTCGTCGGTGCGGGCGGCCGGCAGGAAGATCGTGAACGTCGGCGGCCGTGCGCGCGACAGTTCGAGCCGACCGCCGTCGGCCTCGACCAAGGCCCTGGCCAGCGCCAGTCCGAGACCGGTGGACGACCCCACCGACACGCCCCGGTCGAACACGTGCGCCACCAGCTCCTCGGGCACGCCGGGCCCCGTGTCGCTCACCTCGATGATCAGGCTGTGCTCGGCCGCACGCGCGCTGAGCGTGACGGTGCCCCCGCCGTGGCTCAGTGCGTTGTCGACCAGCGCCCCCACGGCCTCCCGGATCCGGGCGGGCGTGACCCTGGCCAGCAGCCCGTCGGGCACCCGGACCTTGAACGGGCGGCCGGCGGCCCGCAGCGCCGGGCGCCACTCGTCGGCGACGGCGGTGAGCCCCGCCCGCAGGTCCATCGGCTCGGCGCCGGCGGCACGCGCCGCACGGGCGGCCTGCAAGAGCTCGTCGAGCACCCCGGAGAGCCGTTCGGCCTGCTCGAGAGCGGCGAGGGCCTCCCGGCGGGCACTCGGGTCGGGGTGGTTGGCGAGCTCGTCGAGCCGCAGCTGCAGGGCGGTCAGCCGGCTGCGCATCTGATGCGACACGTCACCCACCAGCACCCGCTCGCGCTGCACCAGCTCCGCGAGGGCGGCCGCGGAGGCGTCCAGCACGTCGGAGACGCGGTCGAGCTCGGGAATGCCGTGCCGGTGCGGGGCCGAGCGGAAGTCACCGGCCCCGAGCCGCGCCGCGCGGTCGGCCACGTCCAGCAGCGGCTCGGCGAGCCTGCGGGCCGTCACCGTGGCGACGACCGCTCCGGTGCCTGCCGAGAGCACCACCAGCAGCAGCACGACGAGCGTCACCTGCACCTGCTCGGTGCGCATCGTCGAACGCGGCTGGGCGAGGGTCACCGACTCGCCGGCGCCGAACGGGAGGCTCTCGGCGACCGGGTCGGGACCGACGTCATCGCCGACGATCCGGGGCGGCCTGCCCGTCTGCTCGATGGTCAGGCGGCCGCCCGTCGGCACCGCGAGCTCGATCGTCGACGCGTCGAACGGGGCCAGCGGGCCACCGTCGTCGAGCCGGGTGGCGAGCCTGCTCCAGGCGCGAGGTGAGGTCGGCGCGGGTGAAGTCCTCCACGAGCTGCCAGGTGGTGATCGCCAGCGGCCCGCCGAGAACGAGCGCGGTGATCGCGACGACGAGCAGGGTCGACTGCAGGATCCGGCGGCGCATCTGCTGGACCCGCCGCTAGTGGTAGCTGCGGGTGTCGTTGCCGCGGGAGTCTTGGTTGAAGCGGAACCCGACCCCCCGCACGGTGGCGATCCGGCGCTCCCCGCCGATCTTGCGGCGCAGCCAGGACATGTGCATGTCGAGCGTCTTGGACGACTTGAGGTCGGGGTCGTTCCAGACCTCGCGCAGGATCTCCTCGCGGGTGACGACCTGACCGGCGCGCAGCAGCAGCACCCGGAGGAGCTCGAACTCCTTGTTGGCCAGGCCCACCTCGTCGCCGTCGACGAGCACCCGGCGCCCGGACAGCTCCATCCGGACGCCGCCCACCTCCACCGAGTCGGGCGTGCGCCTGCGCAGCAGCGCACGCACCCGCGCCAGCAGCTCGGCGAGCCGGAACGGCTTGCTGACGTAGTCGTCGGCACCCGCGTCGAGGCCGACCACGAAGTCGACCTCGTCGGTGCGGGCGGTGAGCATCAGGACGGGGAGGTCGGGATGGTCGGGCCGCAGGCGCCTGCACACCTCCAGGCCGTCCATCCCGGGCAGGCCCAGATCGAGTACCAGCAGGTCGACCTGACCGACCCGGACGTGTTCGAGAGCGGCGGTGCCGTCGGTCGCGACCGTCACGTCGTACCCCTCGCGCTGCAGCGCGCGGGACAACGGCTCGGCGATGGCGGAATCGTCCTCCGCCAGCAGGACGGTGGTCACGGCGCAGAGCTTATGCCGGTGCGGCAGGCTCAACGACCGTGGACGCCGATCTCGAGCTAGCCCTGCGGATGGCCGACTCCGCCGACGCGATCACCCTGGCCCGCTTCCGGGCCGTCGACCTGCGGGTCAGCCGGAAACCCGACCGCACCCCCGTCACCGACGCGGACACGGCGGCCGAGGACGCCCTGCGCGCCGTGCTGGCCGCCGAGCGCCCTGCCGACGCCGTGCTGGGCGAGGAACGCGGCGGCACCGGGCTGACGGCCGGGCGGGGCTGGGTGCTCGACCCCATCGACGGCACCAAGAACTACTCCCGCGGCATGCCGGTCTGGGCGAGCCTGATCGGGCTCACCGTGGACGGCGAGGCGCGGGTCGGGGTGGCGAGCGCACCGGCGCTGGGCCGTCGCTGGTGGGCGGCCACCGGCAGCGGGGCGTGGACGTCGGACGCGCCGGGCGCGCCACCGCGGCCCATCGGCGTGTCGGGCGTCGGCGAACTGGGCGACGCGTTCCTCTCCACGACCGACCTGCGGATCTTCGACGAGCAGGGCCGGCTGCCGCACTACCTGCGGCTCGTCGACGCCTGCTGGGAGACCCGCGCGTTCGGCGACTTCTGGCAGCACTGCCTGGTGGCCGAGGGCGTGCTGGACCTCGCGGTGGACCCGGAGGCGAACCCGTGGGACCTGGCCGCGCTCCTGCCCATCGTGGTCGAGGCGGGCGGGCGGTTCAGCGACATGTCGGGCACGGTCACCCACGCGGGCGGCAGCGGGATCTCCTCCAACGGCGCGCTGCACGATGCGGCATTGCGCATCGTCGGCCTCTAGGTTGCTCATCGGAATGCACCTACCCCGAGGAGGAGTCCGGCATGACCGACACCGTTTCCCTGTCCACCATCAGCACCGAGGCCGCGCACCGCGTGATCGCGGCCGCGGAGGCGAAGGCCACCGAGATCGGCGTGCCGATGTGCATCGCGGTCCACGACGCCGGTGGCAACCTGAAGGCGTTCTCCCGGATGGACGGCGCCGCCCTGCTGTCCACCCAGGTGGCGCAGGACAAGGCCTACACCGCG
Source organism: uncultured Actinomycetota bacterium (assembly GCA_963784265.1). GTDB lineage: Bacteria > Actinomycetota > Actinomycetes > Mycobacteriales > Pseudonocardiaceae > Pseudonocardia. The sequence continues at coordinate 473,051 of CAWAQQ010000005.1, read as the reverse complement.
GTCGGCTTCGGGATGGCGACGCACGACTGGCACGACTTCATCAAGGACGACGCTCCCGCTCGCCGCCGGTGCCACCACCGGGATCGCCCGGCTGGTGATCTTCGGCGGCGGCTACCCGCTGAAGGTCGACGACGCCGTCGTCGGGGCGATCGGCGTCAGCGGCGGGCACTACAGCCAGGACCAGGAGGTCGCGGAGGCCGGGCTCGCGGCGCTGGGCTGAGCTCCCTTTCCCTCCGCCGGTCACCGCGCCGACTCGCGCGCCCCGTGTACTCATCGCGCGCGTCAACCCGCGCGAGGAGTACGAAACCCGCCGGTGCTCGCCTGCCGCGCGCCCGGGTCGGCCGCTGGTTCGAGGGACGTGCGACGATCACAGCGTGCCGGAACTCGCCTTCGAGGACTTCACCCCGGGCCGGGTGTTCGAGCTCGGGACCACCGTCGTGGACGGCGACGAGATGGTCGCGTTCGCCCGCCGGTTCGACCCGCAGCCCTTCCACGTCGACGAGCAGGCGGGCAAGGACTCGATCTTCGGCCGGCTGGCGGCGTCGGGCTGGTTCACCGTCGGGCTCTGGATGCGCGCCTACGCCGACGAGGTGCTCGCCAGGGCCACCGCGCTCGGCTCGCCAGGCGGTGAGGAGCTGGCGTGGCCCGCTCCGGTGTTCGCGGGCGACGAGCTGCGGGCCACGATGGAGGTCGTCGAGGCCAGGCGTTCCCGCAGCCGTCCGACCCTCGGGCTCGTGAAGCTGCGCGCCGTGATGCACCGCGGGGAGGACGTGGTCTTCCGCAGCACGTTCACGGGCATGTTCGGGGCGCGCGAGCCCGACTCAGGGCCCCCGGTGCGCCCGCCGGCACCGACCGTTCCCGCCCTACTGGACGTCGGCCACCTCGTTGTAGAGCAGGGCGTGCACCCGCTCGACGCCCGGGATGTCCTCGAACTCCAGTGGCTCGTCCGACGCCGACTCGATGATGAGCGTGCCGCAGCCGAGCATGCGTTCCAGCACGGTGTGCCGGAACTGGACGCTGTTGATCCGGCTCATCGGGATGTCGATGCCGTGTCGCGACAGCACGCCCTCGCGGACGAGCACCCGCCGCGAGGTGACCACGAAGTGCGTGGTGCGCCACCGGATCACCGGCACGACGGTGAACCAGACGGCGGCCACGACGCCGAGCGCGGCGAGCGCCAGCCAGCCCCACGACGCCCAGCTCTGGTTGCGGACCAGCGCGGCGAGGAAGGTGGCGATCCCGACGGTGAGCAGGAACGCCAGCACCGGCACGATCAACATCTTCCAGTGCGGGTGCTTGTGCATGACGATCCGCTCGCCCTCGACGAGAAGATCATCGGGATAGGCCACGTCGAGCACCGTACTGCGCCGGACGCCCCGCACGCCGAAGGACGGCGCGGACCGCGCGCGCTCAGAAGGCGGGCCGCAGGTGCACGACGTCCCCGGCGGCGATCGCACGGCGGCGTCCCGCGGAGCCGAGCAGCAGGAGCCTGCCGTCGCCGTCGACGTCCTCGGCGACGCCCGTGACCGTCTGGTCGCCGGGCAGGAGCACCCGCACCTCCGATCCGAGGCTCGCGCACCCGGCCCGGTAGTCCGCGCGCAGGCCCGTGGCGTCGGGATCGCCACCGGCGGCCCGCCAGGCCGCCTCCCTGGCCGCCAGTGCGGTCAGCAGCGCCACGAGGACGCTGTGGCGCCCGGCGGCCCCGGCGCCCTCCGTCGCCAGCGAGGTGGCGCCCGGCTCGTCCGCAGGCGCGCCCCCGACGTTGACGCCGATGCCGACCACCACGGCCGGGCCGAACGCGCCGTCCGTGGCCTCGGCGAGTATCCCGGCGACCTTGCGCTGGTCCGCACCCAGCAGCAGGTCGTTGGGCCACTTGAGGCCTGCGGGCGACGAGGTGAGGCCGCGGACGGTGTCGAGCAGGGCGAGCCCGGCGAGCAGCGGGATCCAGCCGAACCGGACCGACCGCACGCCCGTCGGCCGGAACAGGACGCTCACGGTCAGCCCGGACCCCGGGGGCGCCACCCAGGTGCGGGACAGCCGCCCGCGACCGGCGTCCTGGTGCTCGGCGACGAGCACGGTGCGGTCCGAAGCGCCTGCCGCGGCGGCAGCGAGCAGGTCGGCGTTCGTCGAGCCCGTGCGCTCGACGACGTCCAGGCGGGCCCACGGCCCGGCCGGTTCGACGAGCGCGGCGCGGAGGGCGTCGGCGTCCAGCGGCGGGGTGACCACGTCGGCGGACGCTACCGAGTGCAACGATCCCCGACCGGTAGCCGGAGCGCGGCACGCGGCGGACGGCGTCCTCCGGGCGCCCGGCGTTAGGCTGCCGTCCATGAGTTCCGCGACCGAGCCGATCGAGGACGTCTCCGGCGCAGCGGCCGAGGAGCCCGACCGGCACACGACGGCGGGCAAGCTGGCCGACCTGTACCGGCGCATCGACGGCGCCGTGCACGCCGGCAGCGAGGAGGCCGTCGAGCGCCAGCACGCCAAGGGGCGCCGCACCGCACGGGAGCGCATCGACCAGCTGCTCGACCCCGGCTCGTTCGTCGAGCTCGACGCGCTGGTCCGGCACCGTTCGACCAGCTTCGGGATGGGCGACAAGCGCCCCTTCGGCGACGGCGTGGTCACCGGGACCGGCCTGATCGACGGGCGCCCGGTTGCGGTCTTCAGCCAGGACGCCACGGTCTTCGGCGGGTCGCTCGGCGAGGTGTACGGCGAGAAGATCGTCAAGGTGATGGACGTCGCGATGAAGATCGGCTGCCCGGTCGTCGGGATCAACGACGGTGGCGGCGCGCGCATCCAGGAGGGCGTCGTCGCGCTCGGGCTCTACGGCGAGATCTTCATGCGCAACGTGCGCAGCTCGGGCGTCGTGCCGCAGATCTCCCTGGTACTCGGCCCGTGCGCGGGCGGGGCGGTGTACTCACCGGCGCTCACCGACTTCACGGTGATGGTCGACGAGACCAGCCACATGTTCATCACCGGGCCCGACATCATCAAGACGGTCACCGGCGAGGAGGTCGACTTCGAGGAGCTCGGCGGCGGCCGCGCGCACAACACGAAGTCCGGCGTGGCCCACTACCTGGCCGCCGACGAGGACGACGCGCTCTCCTACGTCAAGGAGCTGCTCTCGTTCCTGCCGAGCAACAACCTCTCCGAGCCGCCGTCCTACGCCGCGGCGGAGCCCACCGCCGGCACGATCGCCGAATCGCTCACCGAGACCGATCTCGAGCTCGACTCGATCATGCCCGACTCCCCCAACACCCCCTACGAGATCCGCGAGATCGTGAGCCGCGTGCTCGACGACGGCGAGTTCCTCGAGGTCCACGAGCTGTTCGCCACCAACATCGTCGTCGGTTACGGCCGGATCGAGGGCAGGTCGGTCGGCGTGGTCGCGAACCAGCCCACGCAGTTCGCCGGGTGCCTGGACATCGACGCCTCGGAGAAGGGAGCGCGGTTCGTCCGCACCTGCGACGCGTTCAACATCCCGGTGATCACGTTCGTCGACGTCCCGGGCTTCCTGCCCGGCACCGAGCAGGAGTGGAACGGCATCATCCGCCGCGGCGCGAAGCTGATCTACGCCTACGCCGAGGCCACCGTGCCCAAGGTCACCGTCATCACCCGCAAGGCCTACGGCGGCGCCTACGACGTGATGGGGTCGAAGCACCTCGGCGCGGACGTCAACGTCGCCTGGCCGACGGCGCAGATCGCCGTCACGGGCGCGGCGGGAGCGGTGAGCATCCTGTACCGCAAGGAGCTCAAGGACCTGGAGGGCGACGAGCTCTCCGAGAAGCGCGCGGAGCTGCAGCAGGACTACGAGGACCAGCTCTGCAACCCCTACCTCGCCGCCGACCGCGGATACATCGACGCCGTCATCCCGCCGTCCCACACCCGCGGCCACATCGGACGGGCGCTGCGGATGCTGGCCACCAAGCGCGAGACCGTGCCGCCCCGCAAGCACGGCAACATCCCCCTGTAGCCCCCTGTGCGCGGAAATCGTGGCCAGGGCGACGATTTCCGCGCACGACCGACCGGAGGAGGGAGGCCGACGTGAGCGACCAGGCCGAAGCGACACCGGAGGAGCGCAGGGCGCTGTTCCGCATCGTCCGGGGCGAGCCGGACGACGCCGAGGTGGCGGCCCTGACCGCCGTGCTCGCCGCGTTCTCCGGCGCCGCTGCCACCGACACGGACGAGCGCGCGACCCGCGGCGCCTGGTCGGATCCGGCCGCGCGGCTGCGCACCCCGCTGACCCCGGGCCCGGACGCCTGGCGGGCATCCGCCCGGCCGCGCTGAGGCCTCCAGCCAGCCCTGATCATCGGATCGGCGCGTCAACCGCCGGTTCTGGCCGGTCTGCGCGCCCGTCCGACGATCACCGTGCGCCGTGCGGCTCCCGCCGGCGGGCCTCAGCGGCTGACCGCGGCGGAGACCGTCCGCTTCAGCGCGTGCTCCACCAGGACGATCAGGGTCTCCAGGCAGCTGTCCGGGTTGCGGGCGTCCATGCGGACCACCGGGCAGTCCGGGGTGAGGGCGAGCGCGTCGCGCACCGCGGCCTCGGGGAACTCGGTGTCCGGGAAGGCGTTCACGGCCACCAGGAACGGCAGCCTGCGGTTCTCGAAGTAGTCGACCGCGGGGAAGCAGTCGTCGATCCGGCGGAGGTCGACCAGGACCACGGCCCCGACCGAACCGCGCGCGAGCTCGTCCCACATGAACCAGAACCGGTCCTGACCCGGCGTGCCGAACAGGTAGAGGATCAGCGAGTCGTCGACCGTGATGCGGCCGAAGTCCATGGCGACGGTCGTGGTGCGCTTCCCCGGCACCGCGGCCGAGTCGTCGATGCCGATCGACGCTGTGGTCATCGACTCCTCGGTGAGCAGCGGCGGGATCTCCGACAGCGCACGCACCAGCGTCGTCTTGCCGACGCCGAAGCCGCCGGCGACGACGATCTTCAGCGGGACGGGGGCTCTCACGTCAGCGCGCACGGAGACCCACCAGCAGCCGCTCCAGCACCGCCAGCGTCGGGACGCCCGTCCGAGTCCGTCGGCGGTGGCGCGTGCACGACGAGGTAACCCGCGTCGGCCAGGTCGCTCACCAGCACCCGTGCCACCCCCACGGGAACCCCCAGCGCGGCACCGATCTCGACGAGGGACGACCGGACGTCCGGCCATCTCGACGATCACCCGATACTCCTGTTGCAGGTCCGTGACCTCGGCGGCCCGTTCGGTGACGGTCACCAACGACTCGACGGGCAGGTCCCTGCCGGCGGACCTCGTGCGCCCGCCGGTGACCGCGAACACCGGCACGACTCGGCCGCCCTGGGGCCGCGTCTCGGCCTGCGGCCGGACGGCTCGGGATCCTGGTCGGCGTGCCGGGCGCCGATCAGGTCCTCGGGCCTCACGAAGGCGGCCCTGCCGCCTCGGCGCGGACACCCGGGGTGAGCGCGTGCCCGACGCGGGATGCCGAGCATGGTCATCTCGTAGCCGACCATCCCGATGTCGCATCGCCGGTCGGCGTAGACCGCGAGCGTGGCTCCCTGGCTGATCGCGCTGACGAACAGGTAGCCGCCTGCCATCTCCAGGATGGTCTGGGTGACCGCCCCGGCGTCCAACAGGTGCGCCGTGCCACGGGACAGGCTGACGAGCCCGGACGCGGCGGCGGAGAGCTGGTCGCCGAGCGTGTCGCCCATGTTCGGCGAGGTGGCCAGCCGAAGCCCGTCCCCCGAGACCACCACCGCGTTGACCACGCCGGGGGTGTCGCGGACGAACTCGACCAGCAACCAGTCGAGCTGGCGACTCGGAACGGGGGCGCTCATGCCCCCGACCGCCCTTCGTACCCGGCAGGCTCGTCCCCGACGGCGGCCTGCGCCGCCTCCCGGCTGGCCTGGTAGCGCGACAGCGCGCTCGCGGCGGCGGCCGCGTTCCCGGGCGCCGGGGCGGCCGGTTCGGGCCCGGTGGACTGCTTGTCGCGCAGCTCCGGTGCGAGGTTGGCCTGCGGAACGCGCCGGCGCAGCCCGTTCGGCGGACCACCGGCGGCCGATGGAGCCGGCCGCGGCGCCATCTCCGGCCGAGGTCGTCGTGCCGGGATCCCGAACTGGTCGGCCGCCCGGCCGGCCCCACCCTGCGGCGGGGTCAGCCCGGGTCGGGTCGTGCCGACACCGGGCCGGTGCCCGCTGCCCGGTCCGCCGTTGCGCGATCCGCCGTTGCCCGACCGCCGTTGCCCGACGGCCGGCGCCGGTGCCCGACCGGCGCCGTTGCCGGCCCCGCCGTTGCCGACCCGGCGCGCCGACCGCCGGCGCGCGGCCCGCCGTCGCCCCGCCCGTACCGGCCGTTCCCGGGCGCGCTGCGTTCCGGCGGGCCCGCGACCCGCGTGCCCGTTGCCCGAGTGCCGGGCGTCGGACGGTCCGTTTCCCGGCATGCTCGACGTGCTGGCCGTTGCCCGGCCCGCCGAATCCGGTCGGCGCGGCGGCATGGCCGTTGACGGGTCGGCCGAACCCGGACGCGCCGTCGGCGGCGCCGTTGACCGCGGGATCCCACCAGCCCTGCCAGCTCTCGCCGCCACCCACCGGCGCCGGCATCGGCCGCTCCGCCGCACGCGGGCGCGGGCGCGGGCTGCGGGCTCGGCGGCGGCGGCGGCTCCGTCCACGGCGAGCTGGGCGCGGGCGCCGCCATCGTGCGCGACGCGGGACCGGCCGACGAGACCGACATGACCGGCGTGGGCGCGAGCTGAACGGGCCGCCGCTGGCTGGGGACGCCGTTCGCGGCGGCTTCGCGCCCCTTGGCGAACAGCGCCGCCGGCAGCGACGATCACGGCGGTGATCCCGGAGCCCGGGGTGCTGCTCAGCGACACCCTGATGCCGTGCCGGGCCGCCAGCCGGGCCACCACGTGGAAGCCGAGCCGCTGCGAGACCGACAGGTCGATCTCGGGCGGCTCGGCCAGCAGCTCGTTGGCGGCGGCGAGCTCGGCCGGTGGCATGCCGACGCCCCAGTCCTCCACGGTGAGCAGCTCGCCGCCCGGCTCGCTGCGGGTTCGGTGCGGGCCCGGATGCGTGACCGCGGTGTCCGGCGGCGAGAAGCGCACCGCGTTCTCGGTCAGCTCGGCGAGCAGGTGGGTCAGGTCGGTGACGGTGTGGCCGGCGACGGCGAGCTGCTCGTCGACCACGAACACCACGCGGTCGAGGTCCTCGGTCTCGGCGATCGCCGCGCGCACGCACGTCGCGCAGCGGCACCGGCTCGCTCCAGACCCGCGGGGGCTGCTCGCCGGAGAGCACCAGCAGGCTCTCGGCGTTGCGCCGGACCCGGGTGGCGAGGTGGTCGAGGCGTGAACAGCTCGGCCAGCGCGTCCGGGTCCTGCTCGGACTCCTCGAGCTGGTTGATGATGTCCAGCTGGCGGTAGAGCATGCTCTGGTTGCGGCGGGCCAGGTTGACCAGCAGGTCCGAGGTGAACTGCCGCCGGCCGATCTCGGCGTCGGCGAGCTGCCGGGCGAGCGCGTTCTTCTCCCGCTGCGACTCCTCGGTGACGCGCCAGAACAGCACCATCCCGACGCAGGCGAACAGCACCGCGACGCCGTGGATCAGCGACCACAGCCAGGGGTTCTGCTGGCCCGCCGGCGTGGTTGAAGATCAGGTGTTCTGCCAGGCCGAGCCCACGCCGTGGCTGACCACCGTGAACAGGATGTTGAACAGGAACGGGACCCAGTCCTGGTAGAGGGCGATGAACCCGATGATGATGAAGAAGTGGAAGTGGGCCTCGATCGCGCCGTCGGACAGCCCGACGAGTGCGCTCGAACAGTAGACGAGCCCGGCGGTGATCATGCACGGCCGCGACGCGCCGCCGGTGGGAGAGGAAGTGACCCGCGATCAGGCAGAGGGTCGGCGGCGTCACCGCCAGCGCCACCGTGGCCGAGCTCTCCCCGAGCCACCAGCCGAACAGGGCGAGGGCCGGCAGGTGCGCCAGCAGCACGAACTGCAGCAGCCGGTGCCGGCGCTTGAAGTCCTCCTCGTCGAGCCCTTGACCACGGGGAAGGTGTTTCAGGAGCGCAGTCCACATGGCAGGTCGCACCATTCCTTCGTCTCGGTGACAGCACTGTTAGGCCGAACGGCCTAGCCTGACACGGACGAGCGTCACTCTGGGGAGTCTCAATACAACGGAATTGGCACCTTACACGTGGTGCGGAATCGCTTGTCCATCCCCCTATCGGCGAGCGGCTGCCCAGCGTTAGCGCCTCATGACCGCGAGTGTGCGGCACGCCCGTAGGGTCCGGCGTCGTGCACGTCGTGCTGGCCTCGGCCTCCCCCGCCCGCCTGTCCGTCCTGCGCGCCGCGGGTCTGGATCCGTCGGTCGAGGTCGCGGGGGTCGACGAGGACGCGCTGCTGGCCGCCGCCCCCGAGGCGTCGCCGTCGGCGAAGGTCACCTCGCTGGCCGGGGCGAAGGCGACGACGGTCGCCCGCGCGTACGGCGGACCGGTTCCCCGAGGCCGTGGTCATCGGCTGCGACTCGATGCTGCTCGTCGGCGGCGAGCTGGTCGGGAAGCCCGCGGACGCCGAGCAGGCGAGGGCGCGCTGGCAGGCGATGGCGGGCCGCACCGGCGAGCTGCTCACCGGGCACGCGGTGCTGCGCCTGGCCGACGGCGGGATCGACCGGGTGGCCGAGGGCCACGCGTCGACCACGGTCCGGTTCGGCCGCCCGGGACCGGCCGAGCTCGAGGCCTACCTCGCGAGCGGGCGAGCCGCTCGGGGTGGCGGGCGCCTTCACCCTCGACGGCCTCGGCGGGTGGTTCGTCGACGGCATCGACGGCGACCACTCCAACGTCATCGGGATCAGCCTGCCGCTGGTCCGGCGGCTGCTGGCCGCCGTGGGCGTCCAGGTCACGGACCTGTGGCGATCGGACTAACCTGCCCTTCATGGCACTCGACAACGACACCGCCCCGAAGCTCGCCGAGTACGCGCACCCCGAGCGCCTCGTCACCACGGAATGGCTCGCGAAGCACCTCGGCACCGAGGGTCTCGTCGTCGTCGAGTCCGACGAGGACGTCCTCCTCTACGACACCGGCCACATCCCGGGCGCCGTGAAGGTCGACTGGCACACCGAGCTCAACGACCCGGTGACCCGCGACTACGTCGACGGCGCCCGCTTCGCCGAGATCTGCGGGGAGCGCGGCATCTCCCGCGACACGACCGTGGTCTTCTACGGCGACCGCAACAACTGGTGGGCCACCTACGCCCTGTGGGTCTTCAGCCTGTTCGGCCACCCCGACGTGCGGATCCTCGACGGCGGGCGGGCGAAGTGGGTGGCCGAGGGCCGCGAGATGACCACCGAGCAGCCGAAGCCGGCCGCCGTGGACTACCCGGTGGTCGAGCGCGACGACGTCACCATCAGGGCGTTCAAGGACGACGTCCTCGCCCACCTCGGGCAAGGCGCTGGTCGACGTGCGGTCGCCCGGCGAGTACTCGGGCGAGCTGCTGCACATGCCCGACTACCCGCAGGAGGGCGCGGTCCGCGGCGGGCACATCCCCGGTGCGGCGAGCGTGCCGTGGGCCCGGGCCGCCGCCGAGGACGCCACGTTCAAGTCGCGCGCCGACCTGGAGGCCATCTACCTGCAGGAGCAGGGGCTCTCCCCGGACGAGGACGTCGTGGCCTACTGCCGCATCGGCGAGCGCTCCAGCCACACCTGGTTCGTGCTCACCCACCTGCTCGGGTTCGGCAAGGTGCGCAACTACGACGGCAGCTGGACGGAGTGGGGCAACACCGTGCGGGTGCCGATCGTCCAGGGCACCGATCGCGGCTCCGCATGAGCCTGCCCCCGCAGCTCGCCGAGCTGGTCGAGGACTTCTCGGAGGTCGGGCCCAAGGACCGGCTGGAGCTGCTGCTGGAGCTGACCCGCGAGCTGCCCCCGCTCCCGGAGCGCTACGCCGACGCCGCGGACACGATGGAGCAGGTGCACGAGTGCCAGTCGCCGCTCTTCCTGGCGGTGGAGGTGGAGGCGGCCGCAGACGATGCGAGCCGGCCCGTCCACCTGTTCTTCTCCGCGCCGCCCGAGGCGCCCACCACCCGCGGGTTCGCCTCGATCATGCACACCGGGCCTGGACGGGCGAGCCCGCCGCCGACGTGCTCGCGGTCCCCGACGACTTCTACACGGCGCTCGGGTTGGCGCAGGCGGTCAGCCCGCTGCGCCTGCGCGGGATGTCGGCGATGCTCGCCCGGATCAAGAAGCAGGTTCGGACCGCGGTCGGCACCACCAGCTGACGCCGTACGGTCACCGCCGGTGAGCGCGGCAGGACGCAACCTCAAGTCCTGGTGAAGAACGTTCCCCCGGCCGTGCGAGCCACACCACACTGTGAGCCGTCCCACAAGGACGCACACGGATCGGGAGGTGGCCGATGGGCACGATCGCGGCATCGGGCGATACCTGGGGCATCGACGGCCCCTCCTTCCTGCTGGCCTACGTCGTCATCGCCGCGGCGGTCTGGGTGGTCGGCACCCGCGTGCGCCGGACGATCGCCGACGGGCGGCCGCACCGCCCGGTCGGCGACCTGACGGGCCACCCGCACGACATCGCCTACCTCAACGGCGGCCCCGAGCTCGCCGTCTACTCCGCCCTCGCGTCGATGCACCTCGAGGGCACGATCGCGCCGGAGCGGGGCAGCGTGCGGGCCGTCGGGCGGCAGGACGGCGCCGACGGCCTGGAGCGGGCGATCCACTTCACCGCGGCGGTGCCGGTGGACCGCAAGCGGCTGCAGTTCCACCGCCCGGTCGTCGACGCGCTCGCGGAGATCGACGCGCGGCTCGTCGAGTCCGGCCTCCTGCTGTCCGCCGACCAGCGCCGTCGGGTGCGCGGGGTCGGCTGGTGGATGGTCGGGGTGGCCGGTCTCGGGCTGCTGCGCCTGCTCGCCGGGGTCGCGGAAGCCAAGCCCGTCGGCTTCCTGGCCGTGGCCCTGTTCGCGGTCGCCGTGGTGGCCGTCGTGCAGCTCAGCAGGACACCGCGGCGGACCCGTCTCGGTGACCGCACGCTTGCCGACCTGCAGCGCCGAGCACCACGTCCTGGCCCCGTCGATGAAGCCGGACTGGACGACCTACGGGCCGGCGGGTGCCGCGCTGGGCGTCGGGGTGTTCGGGATGAGCGCGCTGTGGGCGTCCGACCCGGCCTTCGCCGACGAGATCGCCGCCCAGAAGGCGACGGCGGGCGGCGGCTACTCCGACGGCGGCTGGGGCGGCGGGGGTGGCGACGGCGGCGGCGGTGGAGGTGGCTGCGGCGGTGGCGGCGGCGGCTGCGGTGGCTGATGGCTCCGGCGGCGGGCTCCAGGGGGTCACCGCCGCCGGATCGTGCGACGGCCTGCGCGGGGCCGGGATCGGTTGGCGACCCGAGATCGCCGGGGTCGATCGCCGACCTTCCCGGCCTGGGGTTCTGCGAGGTCGTCGCCGAGTCACTCGTTCCCGCAGCTCCGCCTCGAGGGGTGGCGGAGCTGCGGGAGCGGGGGGTCGCGGTCGTGCCGCACGGGGTGCGGCTGTCCCTTGGCGGCGCCGAGCCCGTCGACGGCCACCGGATCACCCACCTCGCCGCGTGCGCACGTGCGGTCGGTGCGCCGCTGGTCAGCGAGCACGTCGCGTTCGTGCGGGCGGGGGGCCGCGACGCCGGGCACCTGCTGCCGGTGCCACGCACCCGGGAGGCGCTCGACGTGCTCACCGCCAACGTGCTGCGTACCCGGGCGGAGCTGGACGTCCCGCTGGCCCTCGAACCGATCGCCGCGCTGTTCGACTGGCCCGACGACGAGCTCACCGAGGGCGAGTTCCTCACCGAGCTGCTGGATCGCACCGGCGCCCTCCTGCTGCTCGACGTGGCCAACGTCCACGCCAACGCCGTGAACCGCGGCACCGACCCCGACGCCGCTCTCGACGCCCTGCCGCTGGACCGCGTGGCCTACGTCCACGTGGCGGGCGGCGCCGAGCACGAGCGCGATCCCGGCGTCTACCACGACACCCACACCGACGCCGTCCCACCGGCGGTGCTCGGGTTGCTGGAGCGGCTGTGCGAGCGTCGCCCGCAGGCGGCCGTGATGCTCGAACGCGACGGCCGCTACCCCCCGGCCGCCGAGCTGCGCGCCGAGCTCGACTCCATCGCCGACGCCGCCCGCCTCCCCCGGGCGACCGCATGAGCCGGGGCTGGGCGGGCCCCGTCCCCGACGAGCTCCCCCCCGCGCCGCGAGTCGGGGGATTCCGCGCGCGAGTCGGGACATCCCGCGCGCGAGTCGGGGATCCCGCGCGCGAGTCGGGCCATCCCGCCGAGTCGGCACCGCACGCGAGGCGGGCCGGGACGGCGGACCGCACGCCGCGCTGGCCGCCCGGCAGGCCGAGCTGGTCGCGGCCCTGGTCGCCGGCGGGCCGCCACCGCCAGGGTTCGACCGCTCCCGGATCGACGCCACGCGGCGGGCGCTGCTGCGCAAGCGGGCAGGCGAGGCCGCGAAGCAGTGGCCCGCTGCTGGCCGCGTCACTCGGGCCCGACTGGCCGGGCCTCTTCGCCGCCCACGCCGACGGGCACCCTCCGGTGGGAGCGCTGCGCGACGGTTGGGACCTCGCCCGCGCCCTGCGCGCCCGAGGCGAGCTCACGCCGTCCGCGTCGGCGGAGCTTGCCGAGCGTGAAGTCGCACTGCGCTACGACGGCCGCCGGGACCCGCGCCCGCGTGCCCGGGCGTGCGCTGCGGTCGTCCGCGCGGCCCGACGGGTGCTCGGCACCGGCGCCGCCGGCGGGTGACCCCCGCCACTCACCGCACGGCTGCCGCGCCGTCCCGTCCGGGCGCGTCGCCAACGGCCTTCTAGACTCCCGGGTGAGTGACGCGCCGGAGCACCGGGCCCCCGGCCGACCAGCACGAGGAGGCCGACCTGTGCCGCGCTTGAGCAGAGTTCTCGTCGCGAACCGCGGGGAGATCGCAGTACGGGTCATCCGCGCCTGCCGCGACGCCGGGCTCGACAGCGTCGCGGTCTACGCCGACCCGGATCGCGACGCCCCCTTCGTGCGCCTGGCCGACGAGGCGTTCGCACTCGGCGGCAGCAGCGCGGCCGAGACCTATCTGGACATCGAGAAGATCATCGACGCGGCCCGGCAGTCGGGCGCCGACGGCATCCACCCCGGCTACGGGTTCCTCTCCGAGAACGCCGACTTCGCCCAGGCCGTCATCGACGCCGAGCTGACCTGGATCGGCCCCACGCCGCAGGCCATCCGCGACCTCGGCGACAAGGTCACGGCCCGGCACATCGCCACCCGGGCCGGCGCCCCGCTGGTGCCCGGCACGAACGATCCCGTCTCCGGGGCGGAGGAGGTCGAGGAGTTCGCCGAGGAGCACGGGCTCCCCGTCGCGATCAAGGCGGCGTACGGCGGCGGCGGGCGCGGCATGAAGGTGGCGCGCGAGAAGAAGGAGATCGCCGAGGCGTTCGACTCGGCGGTGCGCGAGGCCGAGGCGGCGTTCGGACGCGGCGAGTGCTTCGTCGAGCGCTACCTCGACAAGCCGCGCCACGTCGAGGCGCAGGTGCTCGCCGACACCCACGGCAACGTCATCGTGGTCGGTACCCGCGACTGCTCGCTGCAGCGCCGGTTCCAGAAGCTCGTCGAGGAGGCGCCGGCGCCGTTCCTCTCCGACGAGCAGCGCAAGACGATCCACGACTCGTCCAAGGCCATCTGCAAGGAGGCCGGCTACCACGGCGCAGGCACCGTCGAGTTCCTCGTCGGCGAGGACGGGCTGATCTCGTTCCTCGAGGTGAACACCCGGCTGCAGGTGGAGCACCCGGTGTCGGAGGAGACCTCGGGGCTGGACCTCGTGCGCGAGCAGTTCCGGATCGCCGACGGCGAGGAGCTCAACCTGCTGGAGGACCCGGAGCCGCGCGGGCACTCCATCGAGTTCCGGATCAACGGCGAGGACGCCGGCCGCAACTTCCTGCCGGCCCCCGGCACCGTCAGCGCGATCTCGTTCCCGGCCGGACCCGGCGTGCGCGTCGACGCCGGGGTCGAGAACGGGTCGGTGGTGGGTGGCGAGTTCGACTCGCTGCTGGCCAAGCTGATCGTCACCGGCTCGGACCGGGCGCAGGCGCTGGAACGTTCGCGACGGGCGCTGGCGGAGTTCCGCGTCGAGGGCATGGCCACCGTGCTCGACTTCCACCGGCTGGTCGTGGACGACCCGGCATTCGCCGCCACCTCGGAGGCGGACTTCACCGTCCACACCCGGTGGATCGAGACCGAGTGGGACAACACGGTCACGCCGTTCGAGAGCGACTCCGGCGAGGACGGCCCCACCCCCGACCGGCAGGTCGTCGTCGTCGAGGTCGGTGGCAGGCGGCTGGAGGTCTCGCTGCCCGGCCGACCTGGCGCTGGGCGGGGTCGGCGCCGCCAAGGGAGCGCCGCCGCGCAAGCGCGGCGGGGGCAAGGGCGGCACCAAGGCGTCCGGCGACGCGGTCACCGCCCCCATGCAGGGCACGATCATCAAGGTCGCGGTGTCCGACGGCGACACCGTCTCGGCGGGCGACCTCGTCGTCGTCCTGGAGGCGATGAAGATGGAGAACCCGGTGACCGCGCACAAGGACGGGACGATCACGGGCCTCTCGGCCGAGTCCGGGAGCTCGGTCTCGCAGGGCACCGTGATCTGCGAGATCAAGGACTGAGCCGCCGGTCGGCGATCCGTCGTTGACGGAGCTCGAGCCCTGACCTAACGTCGTAAGGCCAGGCAAATTCCACAGCGACCCCGCACCGTGCTGCACAAGTGCACCGCGGACTGCAGTGATGCAACCCGTGTGTCTCACCACGGGGCCCGGTTATTCCGCCACGCGGAAGACCGCGCCGCGGATCCGCTCGCCACGCCGGCCCAGCCGCGCCGCGAGCACGCCCTCGACCACTGCGGCGACCCAGGATCCGTCATGCCCCCGAACACCCCGTACGTGTCCAGTCACATCCACACCGACGGGCCGATTCCCGGCCCACATTCGCTGCTCACGGTCACCTCCGCCGCGCACACCGCGCGACGGTGTCCTGATCGGCACGTTCACCGCGAACGTGCGTGAGCTGCCCGGTGCCACCCTCCACCCGATCGCTCTCCAGACCTGGAGCGACCGGGCCGAGGACTGGCTCTCCACCCGCCGGGCGAGCCGTCCACCCGCCCTCGCGATGCGCGCCTACGCCCGCTGGATCGCACAGCTACCAGCGGCGACGGTGTTCCTCACCGACCCCGTCGAACCCGACTACCTGTTCCTCTACTGGTACCTCCAACGCTTCACCGGGCACTGGCCCTTCGCCCGGACCAGTACCGAGACGGACCTGCTCGACCGTCTCGTCCGCGCACCCCTCTGCCCGCTGGCCGGCTGCCGAGAGCAGCTGGCCCGGACGAGCTGAGGGGCGTCGCGAACCGACCCCGACGGCCGGTGCGGTCTGCAGCCGCACCGGCCGCCGTCGTTCTTCGCGATCGCACACGGTTCCGCCGAAGCCCCTCGGTTCCCCGGCGGGCGTCCTACCGTCCCCGGAAACGACCACGGGGAGCCGCACGTGCCCGAGCATCCGCCACCCGCTCGACCCGGACGGGTGCTCACCGCCGTCGAGTTCGACGTGCTGTGGGAGCAGCTCGGACTCGGGCCGACGCCCGCCGTCCTGCGCCTGGCCTCGCCCGGCCGCACGCACGCCGACCGGCGCCGGATCGCGGCCACGGGCTGGCAGGGCCTGCGCGCACGCGGGCTGGCCGGCCCGTCGGGACCCGACCCCGAGCTCGCCCGGCTCCTGCGGCTGCTCGCCGTTCCGGCCGCGCAGCTCGAGCTGCGCGCGTACTGGGGGCGCAGCGTCCGGGCGGTGGCGGCGGGCGGGCCGGGGGCAGGGGTCGTGGCCGTCCGGCAGGACGCCACGGTCACGCTGGCGCCGTGCGGGTCCCTGCCGTCGGCACTGCTCGCGACGGTCCCGCCGGTCCGGCCCGGATGCGGGCGGGCCAGCACGGTGCGCACGGCCACCCTCGCCGCTGCCCTCGCCGCGCTCCCCGGCGCCGGTCTGCGGGCCGAGCTGGTGGCCCGCCACGTCGAGCCGAGCGAAGCGGGCGTGCTCGAACGGATGCTCAGCGGCGCCGACCGGCGTGCCCAGGTCGTCGCGCTCGCCACCGACGCCGCCGGGATCCCGCGCCGGGCGGGCGGGGTGCTCCGGATCGCCGACGGGCCGCGCGGGCGCTACCTCGTCGTCCGCACGACCGCCGCGGACGGCACGGACTGGACGACCGTGGCGCCCACGGACGACCGCGGGCTGCGTCACCGGCTGGTCGAGATGCTCGCCGTCGCGGCGTCCGGACCGGCTCGTGTCGCTGGACGGTCAGCCGCCCCGCGGTGAGGCCAGGGAGGCGTCGACCGCGGCCTCGACGTGCAGACGGGTGGTCGCGAAGACGGGCACGGGATCTGATCCCGGGCTCCTGCCGTCACGGGCAACGGGGTCAGGGCGTCGGTTCGAGGATCCGCGGCCGCGCCTCCGGCGCCGCCGAGCGCCTGGCGTCCGCGGCCGAGTCGTCCGGCAGCACCTGCGACTCCCGCTCCGCCTGCACGCGCGCGACGTACACCTCCACCTCGCGGTCGACGGTGCCCGCGTCCCAGCCCAGCACCGGCGCCATCAGCTCGGCGACGTGCCGGGCGCAGTCGACCCCGCGGTGGGCGTACTCGATCGAGATCCGCGTGCGCCGGGTGAGCACGTCCTCCAGGTGCAGCGCGCCCTCGTGACTCACGGCGTGCACCACCTCGGCCCGGAGGTAGTCCTCGGCGCCCGGCACCGGCGCGAGCAGGTCCCGGCGCCCGTCCGCGACGGCGAGGACGTGCTCGAGCAGCGAGCCGTAGCGGTCCAGCAGGTGGCGGATCCGGTAGGGGTGCAGGCCGTGCCGGGCGCCGATCTGGTCGCACTGGTTGACCAGCGCGTGGTACCCGTCGGCCCCCAGCAGCGGCACCCGGTCGGTGGTCGAGGGTGCCACCCTGGCGGGCACGTCGGCGGCCGCGGCGTCGACGCCGTCCGCCGCCATCACCCGGTAGGTCGTGTACTTCCCGCCCGCGATCGCCACCAGCCCGGGAGACACCCGCGCCACGGCGTGCTCGCGGGAGAGCTTCGACGTCGCCTCGTCCTCGCCGGCCAGCAGCGGCCGCAGGCCGGCGAAGACACCCTCGATGTCGCCGTGGGTCAGCGGGGTGGCCAGCACCCGGTTGACGTTGTCGAGGACGTAGTCGATGTCCTTGCGGGTGGCGGCGGGATGCGCGAGGTCGAGGTTCCAGTCGGTGTCGGTCGTGCCGACGATCCAGTGGTTGCTGCGCCAGGGGATGACGAAGAGCACCGAGCCGGCCGTGCGCAGGATCAGCCCGGAGTCGGCGACGATGCGGTCCCGCGGGACGACGATGTGCACCCCCTTCGACGCGCGCACCCGGAACCGGCCGCGCCCGCCGGACATGCGCTGGATCTCGTCGGTCCAGACGCCCGTCGCGTTGATCACGACGTGCGCGTCGATCGTGGCCTCCGCGCCGGTCTCGCTGTCGCGCACCCGCACCCCGCACACGCGGTCGGCCTCCCGGACGAACCCGACGGCCTGCGTCGAGGCCCGCACGACGGCGCCGTAGTGGGCGGCGGTGCGGGCGACGGTGAGGGTGTGGCGGGCGTCGTCGGCCTGCGCGTCCCAGTACTGCATCCCGCCGACGAGGGACTTGCGGCGGATCCCGGGCATCAGCCGGTGCGCGCCCGCGCGGGTGAGCTGGCGGTGCCGGGGCAGCGACCGCGCGCCGCCCAGCATGTCGTAGAGGGTGAGCCCCGCGGTGACGTACGGGCGCTCCCAGAAGCGGTGGTGCAGCGGGTACAGGAAGCTCACGGGCTTCACCAGGTGCGGGGCGAGGCGGGTGAGCATCAGCTCGCGCTCGCGCAGCGCCTCCCTGACCAGCCCGAACTCCAGCTGCTCGAGGTAGCGCAGGCCCCCGTGGAACAGCTTCGAACTGCGGCTCGACGTGCCGCTGGCCAGGTCACGCGCCTCGACCAGCGCCACGCGCAACCCGCGGGTGGCCGCGTCGAGCGCCGCGCCGCAGCCGACGACGCCGCCGCCGATCACGACGACGTCGAACTGCTCGTCCCCGAGACGGCGCCAGCTCTCGGCACGCTCCTCAGGTCCCAGCCGCCCCAGCACCAGGCCCACAGTATCCCGCCAGTCGGGCCTCGGGCCGGGCCGCTCGCAGCGGCCCTGCGGATGTGGTGGATCGGCAGGCGGCCCGCGTATCGTCACCGCCCGTGAAGGTACGGATCGGGCCCCTGATCAGCGCAGGCACGGCGGCACTGTTGGGCGCCGCCGTGCTCACCGAGCTGCGCAAGCCGGCCGGAGAGCGGACCTGGCACGGCAGCGTCGGCGGCTTCGTCCCGTACGACCTGCGGCCGCCGACGGTCGAGCGCTTCGGGCGTGCGCTGTGGAACCCGGACAGCCAGTGCCCTGCTCTCGCCGCACCCGTTCGGGATCGGCTGGACGGTCAACCTGGCGGTGGCGCGCGACCTGGTGCGCCACCGCGGCTGAGTCGGAGCTGCGGGTCAGGCCCCGACCGCGCGCCTGCGGCCGACGACGGCACCCGCGACGCCCGCCAGCACGGTGAGCCCGGCGAGCAGCAGGGCGAGGACGCCGAGCCCGGCGACCACCAGCCCCAGCCCCGCCGAGACGACGCCGACGGCGAGCCCGGCCCGGGCCGCCACCGGGCCGTCGAGACCGCGGGTGGCCAGCCGCGCGGCACCCGCCGTCAGCACGACCGCGAGGACGGCGGAGAACGGCGCCAGCACCGCGGCGGGCGGGAACAGCAGGTAGGCGACGTCGTCGGCGAACTGCGCGCCGAACCCGGCGATCACCGCAGCGCCGACCGGGATCCGGGACGTGACAGGCAGAGTGGTCATGGCTCGATCCTCTTCCCGCCCGGGCGGCAGCGGGATCCGGGATGTCCCGGATGCCGACCCGGGCGCCGTGGGTCAGGCGGCCTCGGGGTCGTACTTCATCGCCCCGACGACGTTGCCCGCCGGGTCGCCGAGCCACACGAGGTGCCCGACCCCGACGATGGTCGTCGGCGCCATCAGCACCCGCCCACCCGCGGCGACGGCCTCCCTGGCCACGGCGTCGACGTCCGCGACGGCGAACGTGCACTCGAAGCCGACGCGTCGGCGTGCCCGGGACGAGCTCCCGGCGGCGCTGCAGGGCGCCGCGCACCCCGCCCCCCGTGTCGATGTGGAAGAAGCCGGGCGGCCCCCACGGCGTGAAGCCCCAACCGAGCACGCGGCCGTAGAAGGCCCTGGCGGCGTCCACGTCGTCGGCGTTGACGGCGAAGTGCGAGAGCGGTGCGGTCATCGCCCCACCCTGGCCGCTGCGCGAGCTGGCGTGCCGTCGCTGTTGCGGCGCACACTGTCGCGGATGCGACACGGTCTCACCGACGCCGACCTGCTGGCACGTGGTTATGCGGTGACCCACCCCAGCGGGGCCGTCGTCCTGCCGGCCGAGCCCGGCTGGGACCAGCTCCTCTACGCGGTGACCGGGGTGATGCGGGTCGAGGCAGGCGCCGAGGTGTGGGTCGTGCCGCCGCACCGTGCGCTGTGGCTGCCGGACGGCGAACGGACCCGGATCGTGATGCACGGCCGGGTCGCCGTGCGGACCCTCTACCTGCACAACCCGTTCCTGCCCGCGGCCGACCCGTTGCCCCGGCGGCGGCTCGCCGTGGACGTCGCACCGCTGCTGCGCGAGCTGGTGCTGCACGCCGTGCACCACAGCCCCCTGCAACGCGGTCGCCCGGACCACCGCCGGATCGTCGAGATGATCCGCGACCGCCTGGCCGAGGCCCCGCACGCGCCACTTCGGCTGCCCGCACCCGCCGACCCGCGCGCCGCGGCGCTCGCCGACGCGCTCGCCGCGGACCCCGCCACCAGCACCTCGCTGGCCCGGCTCGCCGCGGGTATCGGGACGAGCAGGCGCACCCTCGAACGGCTGTTCCTGGCCGGACCGGCATGACGATCGGGCAGTGGCGCCAACGGCTGCGGCTGGTGCGGGCGCTGGAGCTGCTCGCGGCGGGCGAGCCGGTGACCGCGGTCGCCACCGCCGTCGGCTACGCGACGCCCAGCGCGTTCACCGCGATGTTCCGCGCCCAGCTCGGCGAGCCACCCACCGGCTACCTCGGTCCCGCCCTCAGTCCAGGTCGCCGTGGCGCATCAGCTGGCGGCCGGACTCGGTGATCGACCCGGACAGCGAGGGGTACACCGAGAACGTGTACGCCAGGTCGTCGACGCTCAGCCCGTTCTGCACGGCCAGCGCGATCGGCAGGATCAGCTCGCTCGCCACGGGCGCGACGACGACGCCGCCGACCACCACGCCCGTCGCCGGGCGGCAGAACAGCTTCACGAATCCGCGGCGCAGGCCCTGCATCTTCGCGCGCGGGTTCGTGGACAGCGGGAGCATGATCGTGCGGGCGGGCACCTCGCCCGCGTCGATCGCGCGCTGGCTGATGCCCACGGTGGCGATCTCCGGGCGGGTGAACACCGCGGCGGCCACGGTCTTGAGCTTGATCGGCGCCACGCCCTCCCCCAGCGCGTGCCACATCGCGATCCGGCCCTGCATCGCCGCGACCGAGGCCAGCATGAGCACGCCCGTGCAGTCACCCGCCGCGTAGACCCCCGGCACGCTCGATCGCGACACCCGGTCGACCGGGATGAACCCGCCCCGGTCGGTCTCGATCCCGACCTTCTCCAGCCCCAGGTCAGCGGTGTTGGGCACCGACCCCACGGTCATCAGGGCGTGGGAGCCGCTGACGGTGCGGCCGTCGCCCAGGGTCACCACGACGCCGTCCCCGTCGCGGCGAACCGACTCGGCGCGGGAGTGGGCGAGGATCTCCACGCCGCGTTCGGCGAACACGTCCTGCAGCACCGCGGCGGCGTCGGCGTCCTCACCGGGCAGCACCCGGTCGCGGCTGGAGATCAGCGTGACGCGGGCCCCGAGCTCGACGTAGGCGGAGACGAACTCCGCGCCCGTGACCCCCGACCCGACGACCACGAGGTGCTCGGGCAGCTCGTCGAGGTCGTAGAGCTGGCGCCAGGTGAGGATCCGCTCGCCGTCGGGGCGGGCGTCGTCGAGCACCCTGGGGGTGGCTCCGGTGGCGACCAGCACGACGTCGGCGGGCAGCTCCTCGCGCGAGCCGTCCGGAGTCGTGGCCTCGACGACGTGCGGTACCCGGTCCGCGGACCCACCGGTGAAGGTGGCCGTGCCGATGATCGTCCGGACGCCCTCGCGCTCGACGCGCGCCCGCACGTCGGCGGACTGCGCCAGCGCGAGGCTCTTGACCCGGGCGTTGACGGTGGGCAGGTCGACGACGGCCGCCGTCCGGTCCACGGTGAGGCCCAGGTCGGGCGCGCGGTGCAGGTCGACGCGGATGCCTGCGCTGGAGATGAAGGTCTTGGACGGGACGCAGTCGTCCAGGACGCAGGCGCCGCCCATGCCGTCCCGCTCGACGACGGTCACCTCGCTGCCGTGCTGCGCGGCCACCAGTGCCGCCTCGTAGCCGGCGGGGCCGCCGCCCATGATCACGATCCGGGTCACGGCGATGACGGTACGCGGCCGGAGGTCCGTCGGCGGGGCGGCCGGGGCGTCGCACTACCCTGTGCGCGTGCCGTTGTACGCCGCATACGGGTCGAACATGGATCCGGCGCAGATGAAGGAACGCGCGCCCTACTCGCCGATGGCGGGTACGGGGTGGCTCATGGGCTGGCGGCTGACCTTCGGCGGCGAGGACTACGGCTGGGAGGGCGCCCTCTCCACCGTGGTGGAGGAGCCCGGGTCGCAGGTGTTCGTCGTGCTCTACGACGTGCCCGACCACGACTCGGCCCAGCTCGACCGCTGGGAGGGTGGCGAGCTCGGGCTCCACAAGAAGCTCCGGCTGCGCGTCCACACCCTCGAAGGTGACGTGCTCGCGTGGATCTACGTGCTCAACGACTACGAGGGCGGCGAGCCGTCGGCCCGCTACCTCGGGGTCCTCGCCGACGCCGCCGAGCAGGCCGGCGCCCCCGCCGACTACGTCGCAGCCCTCCGCAGCCGCCCCAGCAGCAAGTCCCTCTGACCCGCGAGTCGGGGGATTCCGCGCGCGAGTCGGGGGATTCCGCACGCGAGTCGGGGTATTCCGCGCGCGAGTCGGGGGATTCCGCGCGCGAGTCGGGCGCGGGCGTCGCGGTCAGGACGCGCGGCGCCGGCGGCCGCGCACGGTCCGCGGTCGCCGAGCCCAGGCGCAAGCCCACGCCCCGCGCGGCGAACGCGGCATGCAGCTGAGCAACGAACCGTGACGGGCTGCGCAGGTCGTCCGCCCGGACGACCACCACGATCCATCCACGACGCCGCAGGTCGGCTCGGCGCGCCTCGTCGGCATCTTCGCGGCCGGCATGGGTCGCGTGCCCGTCGTACTCCACGAGTATCCGAAGCTCCGGCCAGGCGAGATCGACGCGGTAGAGCCGTTCCCCGGCAACACTCGCGACCCACCAGTTGACCTCGGGTGCGGGGAATCCCTCGTCGATGATCAGCCACCGCAGCCAGCTCTCGGCGGGCGACTCCGCACGCTCGCTGGCGACGGCGAGGACCAGCGCGGCTCGGCGCGTCCCACGCGGATCGGGCCGATGGGCCAGCCTCCTGCGGATGCTCCTCCGGAAATCGGCCTGCCGCTCGCCTCCGACGAGCCGCAGGGCCTGGTCGATGACGGCGAGTCCGTCGGCCGGGCGAGCGGTGCAGAGGAGATCCGACACGACGCGGTCGAATGCGAGAACCGGCAGACCGTGCAGAACGGTGCGGTCGGTCGTGAGCGCTCGACCATTGTGGACGACGACGCCCGGCCTCGATCGCAGCTGTTGCTCGTACGGCACGGCCAGATGCACGGGAGTCAAGTCCGCCGCGGTGCAACCGTGCAGGTGCGCGGCCGTCGCTCCGGTGACGACGGCATCGGCACCGCCGAGGAGCGTCGCAGCAGCCACGATCGTCAGCGGGGCACCGGCACGCGCGGGGTCGACCAGCACGCCCGCCCACGGCGAAGCGATCTCCCCGACGGCAAGTGCTCTCCGAACGCGGCGCTCACCGAACGCCGTGACTGCCTGCTTCCGGCTGCATACGCCGTGGACATCGAGAATCGAAGTGATCATCCGTCGACGATCGTCCATGTTCGACGTCGGCGATCGTCCGAACGCAACTCTGTGGATGGCCGAGCCCGGATGTGGACAACTCGCGCACCGAATCCCCCGACTCGCGCACGGAAAACCCCGACTCGCGCGCCGAATCCCCCGACTCGCGCACGGAAAATCCCCGACGACTCGCGGGAGGCGGGCGGGCGGGGCGGGGTCAGGGGGTGAGGGCCGACAGGGCGGTGTTGACCAGCACCCGGACGCCGAACGGGAGGGCGCGCTCGTCGATGTCGAAGGTGGGCTGGTGGATGTCGCGCATCGGGCCGACTCCTGACCAGACGCCGATCCGCGCCATCGCGCCGGCGATGTGCTCCAGGTACCAGGCGAAGTCCTCGCCACCGCTGGACTGCTCGGTGCTGCACGCGGCGTCCGGCCCGAGGATCGTGATCGCGGAGTCGGCCAGCATGCCGGAGCTGACCTCCTCGTTGACGACGGGCGGCACGCCGCGGGTGTGCTCCAGGACGTAGCCGACGCCGGTGGGCGCGAGGATGGCGGCCACGAGCGTGCGGACCTTCTCCTCCAGCTCGCCCCAGGTGGCGTGGTCGGCGGTGCGCAGGGTGCCGCGCAGGACGCCGCTCTGCGGGATCGCGTTGGCGGCCTCGCCTGCCTGCACGGCCCCCCAGACGAGGACGGTGCCCGAGCGCGGGTCGACCTGGCGCGTCAGGTGCAGGGGCAGCTGGGTGATCAGCAGCCCGAGGGCCTGCACGAGGTCGGCGGTGAGGTGCGGGCGGGCGGTGTGGCCGCCAGGTGACGTGAGGCGGATCGAGATCAGGTCGCACGCCGACGTGATCGGCCCGACGCGCGTGCCGAGCCGCCCGACCTCCAGCCGCGGGTCGCAGTGCAGCCCGAAGATGCGCTCGACGCCTTCGAGGGCACCGTCGGCGACCACGTCGATCGCGCCGCCCGGCTGCACCTCCTCCGCCGGCTGGAAGATCAGCCGCACCCGGCCGGGCAGGGCGGGCGCCGAGGCGAGCGCGAGACCGGCGCCGAGCACCATCGCGGTGTGCGCATCGTGCCCGCACGCGTGCATGACGTCCGGGATCGTCGAGGCGAACGGCAGCCCGGTGTTCTCGGCGAGCGGGAGGGCGTCGAGATCGGCCCGGACGGCGATGCAGCGGTCGCCGAAGCCCACGTCACAGATCAGGCCGGTGCCGCACGGGAGGGTGCGGGGTTCGAGACCCGCGGCCATCAGCCGCCGGGAGACCAGGGTGGTGGTGCGGTGCTCGTCACGTCCGAGCTCGGGTACCGAGTGCAGCGAGCGGCGCCAGGCGACCACGTCGGCGCGGTGCGCCGCGAGCCACGAGTCCAACCAGATCGGACCGCTGCCCGCGCCGAGGTCGGTGACGTCGAAATGCGACGACGGCACGGCCTCGGGATGAGCCTCCAGCAGCGTCACAGGGCACCACCAGGGCGCGCCTGTTCGTGCCGCTGTGCGGGCTGTCGCTGTTCTGACCAGCATCACCACATCATCCTCACCCGGACGGCGGTGTACCAACCCCGCTCTCAACTCCTCGCCGAGGGGTTGCGGATCTGCTGCGGGCGGGTCGAACACTGCCGCTGAGTGGTCGTAACCCTCTGCGACAAGCGGACGTTCCCGCCGCTCGTCGCGCTGCGGAGCGGCTCGGCGGGAGGGCACCCGGTGGGGGTCACCCACCAGCCGGCGTCGCCACGCGCGTGCGCGCCGACGAGGGGTGGCGGCGCCGGTCGCGCGGCGGCTGGTGAGAATGGGGGGGTGCCGACGCCGGAGGAGGACCAGCAGCGCCGCATCGGCGGGCGCTACCTGCTGTCCGCCGAGCTCGGCAGCGGCGCGATGGGCACCGTCTGGTCGGGCTACGACGAGGTGCTGCAGCGCCGGGTCGCGGTGAAGGAGCTGAAGGTCCCGCTCGGGGTGCCCGAGCGGGAGGCGCTGGCCATGCGGGAACGGATGCTGCGCGAGGCACGGGCGCTCGGTGGCCTCTCGCACCCCAACGTCATCACCGTCTACGACGTCGTCGACGTCGGCGGGGCGCCGATGGTCGTGCTCGAGATGGTGCCGTCCCGCAACCTCGCCACGATGATCGCCGAACGGGGCGTGCTCACCACCGAGCAGGCGGCCGTCGTCGGCTACGCCACGGCCGCGGCGCTGCGGGCCGCGCACCGCAGCGGGATCACCCACCGCGACGTGAAGCCGGGCAACGTCCTCGTCGCCGACGACGGGCGGGTCAAGCTCACCGACTTCGGGATCGCCCGCAACGCCGCCGACGCCCCGATGACGACGGCCGGGCTGGTGCTCGGCTCGCCCGCCTACATCGCCCCGGAGGTGGCGGCGGGCCAGCCCGTCCGGCCGGCCGCCGACCTGTGGGGTCTCGGTGCCACGCTGTTCGCGGCGGTCGAGGGGCGCCCGCCCTACGACGTGCGCGGCGATCCGGTCTCGACGATCACCGAGGTCGTCGACGGCGTGGTGCCGCGACCGCGCGGCTCGGGTCCGGTCGTCGACGTCATCGCGGCGTTGATGGTGAAGGACCCGGAGCGCCGGATGTCGCTCGAGGAGGTACGGCGGCGGCTGCGCCCGCTGATCACCGACCCCGACGATCCGCTGTTCCCCGGCTCGCCCGACTCGCCGACGCTCGCGGCCGCCTACCCGTCCACCCTGCGTCGCAGCCGGCCGCGGCGGTCCCGCAGCCCGCCGGCCGGGCTCCGGGCCCCGCCGTCCCGCTGGCGCCCGCCCCCGGCCCGCTGCCGCAACCGCGCCGCCCGACGACGTTGCCCCCGGCCCGGACCGGCCCGCCGAGGCCGCAGTCGCCCCCGGCACGTCCGAGCCGTTCGGCGGCGCACCCGACGGTGCCACCCGCCCGGCCGCAGGCGTCCGGGCTGGCCGCGGTGGGGCTCGTGCTCGCCGGGGCGGTGATCGTGCTCGCCGGCACGGTGGGCGGCTGGGCCGTCACCCGCGTGCTCGCCGGGCAGTCCCCGCTGAGCACCGTCACGGTGACCAGCGCGCGAACCGCGCTGCACCCGCACTCCGACACGGCGGGCTTCACGATCCAGGTGCCGGCGGCGTGGGCGGAGTACCGCTCCGAGTCGACGGGCTCGGCGCAGTCCGTGAGCTTCGTGAGCCCGGACGGCACGGAGGAGCTGACGGTGGCGCCCGCGGCGTCGGCGGCTGCGGTCACCGAGGGGCTGACGGCTGCGAAGCTCGGCGCCGACCAGGTGACGGTCGAGCCCGCGACGCCGGTCGCGGGCCGCGTGGCCGGGACCACCGACCTGGTCTACCGGACGGAGGAGGGCTCGCTGCGGCGCACCTCCTGGCTGCGCACCGTCCCGGCGGACGGCGCGGTGTGGACGGTCCGGCTGACGGTCCCCGGCGGGCGCGCCGAGAGCACGGCCGCGGCCCTGTTCGACGTGCTCGCCGACGGCTTCACGCCCACCCGCACCTGAGGCGGCGCCGGGCGGACCGGTCGTAGGCTGCGCCCATGAGCGCCCCCGCCGAAGCCGCCGCCGCGCTCGCCGCAGCCACGGGAGTGCCGACGCACGACGTCGCCGTCGTACTCGGCTCGGGCTGGCGCCCGGCGGCGGACGTCCTCGGACCGCCTGTCCACGAGGTGGCGATGGCCGACCTTCCCGGCTTCGTGCCGCCCGCGGTCGAGGGGCACGGCGGCACGATCCGCTCGGTGGCCGACGGCGAGCGGCGGGTGCTGGTGCTGCTGGGCCGCACGCACCTGTACGAGGGGCACGGCGCGGACGCGGTGGCACACGGCGTGCGCACGGCCGCCGCGGCGGGCTGCCGGGCGGTCGTGCTCACCAACGCGGCGGGCGGGATCCGCGACGGCATGTCGGTCGGCGACCCGGTGCTGATCTCGGACCACCTCAACCTGACGGCGCGCTCGCCGCTGCACGGGCCGTGCTTCACCGACCTCACCGACCTCTACTCCCCCCGGCTGCGTGCGCTGGCCCGCGAGATCGACCCGACCCTGGCCGAGGGCGTGTACGCCGGGCTGACCGGCCCCCATTTCGAGACGCCCGCCGAGATCCGGATGCTGCGGTCGCTCGGCGCCGACCTGGTGGGCATGTCGACGGTCCTGGAGGCGATCGCGGCGCGTGCGGAGGGTGTGGAGGTGTTGGGGTTGTCGCTGGTCACGAACCTCGCCGCGGGCATGACGGGCGCGCCGCTCGACCACCAGGAGGTGCTGGCCGCCGGCCGGTCCTCGGCGGCGCGGATGGGCGGCCTGCTGCGCGAGCTGGTCGCCCGCACATGAGCCTCGCACCCGCACTGCGCGACGCGGCGCTGCGCTGGATCGCCGACGACCCGGACCCGGCCACGCGGGCGGAGCTGCAGCGGGTGGTCGCCGCGGCGATGACCGGTGACGATGCCGCAGGCGCCGACCTCGCCGACCGGATGGCCGGACCGTTGCGGTTCGGGACGGCGGGCCTGCGCGGACCCGTGCGGGCGGGACCGTCGGGGATGAACGTCGCGGTCGTGACGCGCACGACGGCGGGCCTGGCCGCGTGGCTGCGCGGGCGCGGCGGCGGTGCCGACAGTCGCGAAGGGACGGTCGTCGTGGTCGGGCGCGACGCCCGGCACGGCTCGGAGGCGTTCGCGGCGGTCACCGCCGAGGTGCTCGCCGGAGCCGGGTTCACCGTGCGGGTGCTGCCCGCTCCGCTGCCGACCCCGGTACTGGCCTACGCCGTGCGCAGGCTCGGAGCCGTTGCGGGCGTGCAGATCACCGCCTCGCACAACCCGCCGTCGGACAACGGGTACAAGGTCTACCTCGCCGACGGCGCCCAGCTCGCGCCCCCGTCGGACGCGGAGATCGAGGCCGCCATCGCGGCGGCGCCGCCCGCGGTCACAGTGGACACCGCCGATTCCGTGTCCACAGTGGACGACGACCTGCTGGAGTCCTACCTGGACCGCGCCGGGGCGCTTCCCCGCGGGACCGCGCGGACGCTCCGGGTGGCGCTCACCCCGCTGCACGGGGTCGGCGGCGCCCCCGCGGTGCACGCGCTGCGCCGGGCCGGGTTCACCGACGTGCACGTCGTCGGCGCGCAGGCCGCGCCCGACCCGGCCTTCCCGACGGTCGCGTTCCCCAACCCGGAGGAGCCCGGCGCCACCGACGCCCTGCTCGCGCTCGCCGCCGGCGTCGGCGCCGACCTGGCCGTCGCACTCGATCCCGACGCCGACCGCTGCGCGCTCGGCGTGCCGCTCCCGGACGGCACGTGGCGGATGCTCTCCGGTGACGAGACGGGCGTGCTGCTCGGTGACCACCTGCTGCGCTCGGGCGGGTACACGGACCCGCTGGTGGCGACGACGGTCGTCTCGTCGTCGATGCTGGCGCGCGTCGCCGCGGCGTACGGGGCGCGCTACGCCGAGACGCTCACCGGCTTCAAGTGGATCGTCCGCGGCGGTCCGGGGCTGGTCTACGGGTACGAGGAGGCGCTCGGCTACTGCGTCGACCCGGACGCCGTCCGCGACAAGGACGGCATCGCCGCGGCGGTGCTGGCCTGCGACCTCGCCGCCGGGCTGGCGCGGCCGGTGCGACGCTGCCGGACCGGCTCGACGAGCTCGCCGCCGCCCACGGCGTGCATCGCACGGAGGGTGTGTCGGTGCCGCTGGAACCGGCCGCGCGCGACGCCGCCGTGCGGCGGCTGGGCGAGCACCCGCCTGCGGGCTGGGAGGTGGAGCGCCCCGCTCCGGACGTCCTGGTGCTGCGGCGCCCCGGGGAGCGGCTCGTCGTCCGGCCGTCGGGTACCGAGCCGAAGTTGAAGGCGTACCTGGAGGTCGTCGAGCCGGTGCGCGACGCCGCCGAGCTCCCCGCCGCCCGCGCCGCCGCCGCCGAACGCCTCGCCGCGCTCCGCGCGCTCGTGCGCGGAAATGTGGGCCCCAGCCCTCATTTCCGCGCACAGCCGGGATGAGCCGCCTGCTGATCGTCCACCACACGCCGTCGCCGTCGACGGCGGAGCTGCTGGACGCCGTGGTCCGGGGCGCCTCGGACCCGGAGATCGAGGGGGTCGAGGTCGTCCGCCGGGCGGCGCTGGCCGCCACCGCGTCGGACCTGCTGGCCGCCGACGGGATCGTCCTCGGCACGCCCGCGAACATCGGCTACATGTCCGGGGCGCTGAAGCACTTCTTCGACCAGGTCTTCTACGTGTGCGCCGACGACACCCGCGGCCTCCCGTACGGCCTGTACGTGCACGGCAACCTCGGCGTCGAGGGCGCGGTGCGGGCCGTGGGGTCGGTGACGGACGGGATGGGCTGGACGCAGGTCGCCGCCCCGGTCGAGGTCACCGGGGCGCCGGACCGGGCGGCCCTGGACGCGCTGCTGGGAGCTGGGCGCGACCGTGTGGCGGCGACGATCGCCGACCCGTGCGCGGAAATGAGGGCCAGGGCCCTCATTTCCACGCACGGGCGGCGGAGCCGCTCAGACGGCCCCGAACAGCCGGTCCCCCGCGTCGCCGAGGCCCGGGACGATGAACGCGGAGTCGTTGAGCCGCTCGTCGACGCTGGCCGTGACCACCCGGACGGGCAGGCCGCTCTCGCGCAGGCGGGCCAGCCCCTCCGGGGCGGCGAGCACGCAGATCGCGCTGACGTCGGTCGCCCCCCGCCCGGTCAGCAGCCCGATGGTGTGCGCCATCGAGCCACCGGTCGCGAGCATCGGGTCGAGGACGAACACGGGACGCCCGGCCAGCGACTCCGGCAACGACTCCATGTAGGGCATCGGCTCGTGGGTGTCCTCGTTGCGCGCCATCCCGACGAAGCCGGTCTGCGCCTCGGGCATCAGCGCCTGCGCGGCGTCCACCATCCCGAGGCCCGGCCCGCAGCACGGGCACCAGCAGCGGCGGGTTCGCGAGCCGGTAACCCGTGGTCCGCGCGACCGGGGTGTGCAGCGGCGCCGTCGCGACGGGGGCGTCGCGGGTGGCCTCGTAGATCAGCATCAGCGTGAGGTCGCGCAGCGCAGCCCGGAACCCCGCGTTGTCGGTGCGGGCATCGCGCATGGTGCTGAGCCGGGCCTTGGCCAACGGGTGGTCGACGACGCGGACGTCCATGGCCCGCAGGTTAGGGCCTGACCGGTCACGTGCCCAGCGGATCAGGTGCGTGCCGGCGGATCAGGTGCCCGGCCGGATCAGGTGCCCAGCACGATCACGTGCCCAGACGATCAGGGCACGGCCCTGCCCGGCGTCTCGCTCGTCCAGTGCCATCGCCCGTCGGCTCCCGGCGGGCCCGGGTGCGGTCCTCGAGCACGGGGTCGCGCTCGTGCTCGCGGCAGCCGGTGGCCGCGTAGCAGTCCAGGACGATCTCGTCGGCCGTGGCGTCGAGGCGCAGGAAGCTCTTGAACATCGGGGGCGAGTTCGAGTCGAAGAGCAACGAGACCAGCTCGTGGCCCGCGTCGCGGCCCTTCGCCGGCAACGGGAAGACCCGGTCCGCCGCCCGCCGTACCCGCTCCGGGATCTCGGCCGCCGCGGTGCCCGGGCGCGGTGGGGAGATGCCGAGCCGCTCGGCCATGAGCGTCACGGCGTCGTCGGGGTCGATCCGCAGCCGGCCGCTGCCGAAGCGGAGCACCTTGTCGTAGCGGCGGCTGAAGTGCGCCAGCGAGTCGCCCCGCAGCGGGTAGCAGCGGAACCCCTCCTCGTTGACCGCCGGGGCGAGCCGGTCGACGTTGGGGATCTGGTGGGTGGCCGACAGGTAGGCCCCCGACCCGCCCGCGACGACGTACTGGATCGTGCGGCCGTCGCGCTGCAGGACGGGGTAGCGCTGGTAGTTGTGGTCGTCGCCGCCCAGGACGGCGACGTAGTTGTGGTCCGGGTCGGTGACGATCTCGTTCACGTCGGCGCCGTCGGCGCCGCCCTCGATCGGGCACCGCTGCAGCCGCGCGTAGGTGTAGAGCGGCTTGCCCGTGAGCAGGATCTTCGGCCGGTCCGACGCCCGCGAGACCGCGCGGAGCCAGTCGCCCTGTTCCCGGTCGATCCGGCCGTTGACGCCGGTGTCGATCAGCACCAGCCGCACCGGACCGGCGTCGATCGCGCAGTACGGCCCGGGCTGGCCGCCCTGCTGCGACTCCGCGTCGCGGTACCAGCGCATCTGCGCGACCTGCTCGACCGTGGCCTTCGGGGGGCGGCGCCACAGCAGCCGGTGCAGGGCGCGGCGCCACAGCGGACCGGACGTCACGGTGGGAGGCGCGCCCACGTCGGGCGGCACGTCGCAGAACGCCGTCATGAACCCGGTGAGACCGTCGTACCAGTCGTGGTTGCCGGGCAGGGCGTAGATCGGTGCGGGGTAGTCGGCGTACGGGCGGTAGAAGCAGTCGGCGTAGGTGCGGATGCCGCCCGCCGGGTAGACGACGTCGCTGCAGAGCACGGCGAAGTCGGTGTCACCCGCGGCCCGCAGCAGGACGGGAACCACCGCGTACTGCGAGGCGTCGCCCTCCCCCGGGTCGCCGAGCACGGCCACGGAGATCCGCTCCCGGTCGGCGAACCGCGTGACGAGACGGTCCGGTGCGCGGCGGCGCCTCCCCTGCCGACCGCGCGTAGGAGTCCAGGCGGTCCAGCCAGGCCCGCCTCGTGTCGTCGGTCGGGTCGCCGAAGATCCGCGCGAGGCGGTCGTTGCGCGACGCGAGCAGCGGGCCGGGCCGCAGCCAGGAGAACCGGCGGTTGCTCGGCACCAGACCGGCGTACTCGCCCTTCTCCCGGCAGCCCCACCCCGCACCGGACGGCGCGATCCGCGAGGGTGCGCTCACCGGGTCGCCCCGACGAACTCCGCGACGGCGGCGGCCAGCGCCGGTCCGGCGTCCTCCTGGAGGAAGTGCCCCGCCCCGGTGATCGTCGGATGCGTGCGACCGGCGGCGCCGGGCATCGTGGCCTGCAGGACCGGGTTCATCGCGGCGGTGATCGGGTCGCCGTCGCTGAACGCGCAGAGCAGCGGGATGTCGTCGGCGCGCAACCGCTCCCAGGCCGCCCGGTTGGCCGCGGTGGCGGGGTCGTCGGGGCGGGTGGGGACGAGCAACGGCATGGCGCGGGGACCGGCGGTGAACTCCGGGCCGGGGAAGGGCGCGTCGTAGGCGGCGCGGACGCCGTCGGGCAGCCGGGTGCGGCAACCCGCCTGCACGAGCCGCCCGATGTCGAGCGTCCCGGCCGCCCCGTTCCTCTCCACGGCACGCCGGAACCGCCACCACACCTCGGGCATGTCGCGCTCACCCGTGGGCAGGCCCGTGTTGGACGCGACGACCCGCGCGAACCGCTCGCGGGTGCTCGGCCACCAGGCGCAGCCCGATGAGCCCGCCCCAGTCCTGGCCGACGAGCGTCACCGCACGCAGGTCGAGGACGTCGAACGCCAGCGCGCGTACCCATTCGACGTGCCGGGCGTAGCTGTGGTCGGCGAGCTCGGCGGGCTTGTCCGAACGGCCGAAGCCGACGAGGTCGGGCGCGACCGCCCGCAGGCCCGCGCCCGCGAGCACCGGGATCATCGTCCGGTAGAGGTAGGACCAGCTCGGTTCGCCGTGCAGCAGCAGCACCACCGGCCCGTCCGGCGGCCCGTCCTCCACCCAGCTCATCCGCAGCGCCGCGCCGTCCTGGTCGGGCACGTCGGCGTAGCGGGGCGGGAGATCGAAGCCGGGAAGCTCGGCGAACCGCTCGTCGGGGGTGCGGAGGGCGCGCATGGGCGAGATCCTCGCACCCCGACTCCGCCGCACGGGCTCTTCGATCAGACGGCGCGCCCGGTCACTGGACGGGGAACGGCGGCTGCCACCACCACGGCTCGTCGACGACCTCGACGGCGACGACCCACTTGACCCACCAGAACCCCCGCCGCCCCGGCGCGACGAGGCGGACCGGGCCGCCGTGCCCTGCCGACAGCGGGCGGCCGGCGGCGTGGGTGGCCAGCAGCAGCGCTCCCGGCGTCGCGGCCGGGGAACCGGCGGCGGTACCCGGTGGCCGACACGACGTCGATCGACCCACCCGGCGCGCAGCCCCAGCGCGGCCAGCGGCACCCCTCGCCACTCCTGCTCCGCCCACCAGCCGCCGGTGCAGTCCAGGACGGCGCGCTCGGTGTGCTGCGGCAGCGCGGCCAGCGCGGCGAGGTCGAGCGCACCTCCCGGCACCCGCAGGCGCCAGGCCGCCGACGACAGCCGCGGCACGGGGTCGAGCAGCCACTGCGTCACGGGCATCACGGCCGGGTCGCCCGAGCCCACCTCGTGCGAACCCGTGACCCGGCGCTCCCGACCCGGCGCGACGAGCCACAGCGCCGCCGCCCCGGCCACCAGCCCGGCTCCGCGCAGCGCCACGCGGCGGTCGAGGTCGGTGCGGCGCGGGAGCCCGCGCCGGGCGTGCGCCCACAGGTGCATGCCCAGCAGCAGCACCGCCACCAGCGCCGACCCGACGTGGATCTGCATCGGCAGCAGGCCGAGGTAGGGCCGGAAGCCACCGATCGCGTGCAGCAGCCCGCTGCCGATCGCCAGCAGCACCGCGGCGGCGAACGCCAGGCTGGTCACCTTCCGCGACCGGCCCGGACGCCGCAGCCCCCGTCGGGCGATCTTGAGCTTCCCGGGGGTGAGGAGCAGCAGCCCGAGCCCCGACGCACCGTGAACCACCACGACGATCTCGCCGGGGCCGGCCCGCGCCGAGAGCGAAGGCGAGCCCGCCAGACGCCGTTGCGATCACAAGGAGTGTCAACAGCGCCCCGTTGACCAGCCCCGTCCACCGCTTCATGCGCTCTGCGTTCCGGACTCGGCACGTTGTGTCATCGCCGCTCACATTCACCCTGACCCGAACGGGTGGTAAGCCAGCGAACACTGTCACGCCGGAGGCCGTTCCGACGCTGTACTACATGACTAGGAGGTGGTCCGGTGCCGGAGAACACGACTTCCGACGAGGCGACGCTGGTCGCTGCGGCGGAGAAGCTCACCCAGTGCGACGGGTACGTCGTACTCGCAGTCGACCCACAGACCGGAGAGGTCGACGCGCACGGGCCCTTCGACGGCCTCACGGCGACGGTCAAGGCCGACCAGCTGCGGCGCGACTTCGACGCTGGAGGCCTGGAGGACGTCACCGTCGGCGTCGTCCGCCTGCACAGCTCCACCTGATCCCCGCCCCGCAGCCCGGCCGCACACCTACACTCGGGGCCGTGACGACGACGGTCCCTGCCCCGCGCCCGGCCGCGCGGGGTGACCTCGACGCCGATCTCGCCGCAGCGCCCGGCCGCGACGACCGGTCGCTGCGCAGGTTCCTGCACGGCCTCCCGGGCGTCGACCAGACCGGTCTCGAACGCCGCTCCGCCACCCTCGCCACCCGCAGCATCAAGGCGGGCGCCAAGCTCCGCGCCATCGACATGGCCGTCTCGATGATCGACCTCACCACGCTGGAGGGGGCCGACACCCCGGGCAAGGTGCGCGCGCTGTGCGCGCAGGCCCGCCGCCCCGACCCGGGCTATCCCGACGTGGGCCCGGTCGCCGCGGTCTGCATCTACCCCGACCTCGTGGAGGTCGCGGTCGAGGGGCTGCGCGGCAGCGGTGTGGGCGTCGCGGCCGTGGCCACGGCGTTCCCGTCCGGGCGGTCCTCGCTCGCGGTCAAGCTGGCCGACACCGCGCTCGCCGTGGACGCCGGAGCGACCGAGATCGACATGGTGATCGACCGGGGCGCGTTCCTGAGCGGCCGCTACGGCCAGGTCCACGACGAGATCGTGGCCGTCAAGCAGGCGTGCGGGCGGGCCCACCTGAAGGTCATCCTGGAGACCGGCGAGCTCGGCGGCTACGACGACGTGCGGCGGGCGTCCTGGCTCGCCCTGATCGCGGGCGCCGACGTCATCAAGACCTCCACCGGCAAGATCTCCCCCGCCGCCACCCTGCCGGTCGTGCAGGTGATGCTGCAGGCGGTGCGCGACTGGCACCGCGCCACCGGGGAGCACCGCGGCGTCAAGGCCGCCGGCGGGATCCGCACGGCCAAGGACGCGGTGCGCCACCTGGTCGCCGTCAACGAGGTGGCCGGCCCGGCGTGGCTCACGCCCGAGCTGTTCCGCTTCGGGGCGTCCTCGCTGCTGGGCGACCTGCTCCGCCAGCGCCGCACCCAGCTCGAAGGCCACTACGCGAGCTCCGACCGGATCGGCGGCGCGTGATGGCCCGCTCCGGGCCGGAGCCGTGGGCCTACGCGCCGGCCCCCGAGTCGGCAGCGCTCGCGAACCTGCGGCCCACCTACCGCCCGTTCGTCGACGGCGAGTTCGTCGACGGCGAGGGCGAGCCGCTCAAGACGCTCAACCCGGCCACCGAGGAGGTGCTGGCGGAGGTCGGCACGGCGGGGCCGGGCGACATCGACCGGGCGGTGGCCGCGGCCCGCCGGGCGTTCGCGCGGACGTGGGGCCCGATGCCGGGCGCCGAGCGGGCCAAGTACCTGTTCCGGATGGCCCGGATCATGGCCGAGCGCAGCCGCGAGCTCGCCGTGCTGGAGACGCTGGACAACGGCAAGCCCATCCGCGAGTCCCGCGACGTCGACGTGCCCACCGCATCGGCGCACCTGTTCCACCACGCCGGGTGGGCCGACAAGCTGGAGCACGCCGGGTTCGGGCCGGCGCCGCGCCCGCTCGGGGTCGTCGGGTCGGTGATCCCGTGGAACTTCCCGCTCCTCATGGCCGTCTGGAAGATCGCCCCGGCGCTGGCCTGCGGCAACACCGTCGTCCTCAAGCCGGCCGAGACCACCCCGCTCACCGCACTGGTGCTCGCCGAGATCGCCGCCGAGGCCGGGCTCCCGGCGGGTGTGCTCAACGTGCTGCCCGGCGACGGCGCGGTCGGCGCCGCGCTGGTGGGGCACGACGGGCTGGCGAAGGTCGCGTTCACCGGGTCCACCGAGGTGGGGATCGGGATCCAGCGCAGCCTGGCGGGCACCGGGCGCCGCCTCACCCTTGAGCTGGGCGGCAAGGCGGCGAACATCGTCTACGACGACGCGGCGCTCGACCAGGCGGCCGACGGCGTCGTCGACGGGATCTTCTTCAACCAGGGTCACGTCTGCTGCGCCGGGTCCCGGCTGCTGGTGCAGGAGTCGATCGCCGCGGAGTTCGCCGAGCTGCTGCGCGCCCGCATCACGACGCTGCGCGTCGGCGACCCGCTGGACAAGAACACCGACGTCGGCGCGATCAACTCCCGCGCCCAGCTGGACCGCATCGTCGACCTCGCCGCCGCGGGCGACGCGGAGGGGGCCCAGCGCTGGACGAGCCCGTGCCCGCTCCCCGAACGCGGCCTGTTCTTCCCGCCCACGGTGTTCTCCGGCGTCGAGCAGACGATGCGCGTGGCCCGCGAGGAGATCTTCGGCCCGGTGCTGTCGGTGCTCACGTTCCGCACGCCCGCCGAGGCCGTCGCCAAGGCCAACGACACGCCGTACGGGCTGTCCGCCGGCATCTGGACCGAGAAGGGGGCCAAGGCCCTCTGGACGGCCCAGCGGGTGCGAGCCGGGGTGGTGTGGGCGAACACCTTCAACCGCTTCGACCCGACGGCCCCGTTCGGCGGCTACGGGGAGTCCGGCTTCGGCCGCGAGGGCGGCCGGATCGGGTTGGGCGCCTACCTCGACGGGTGACGACACGGTATCGGCGCGATGAATCATGGCTTACAGCGTTGCCCCGGAGGGACCGCGACCCTAGGGTGCCGCCATGTCTACCCCCGCATACCCCGCCGGCCCGCCACCGACGGCCGCCGGCGCGGCCCCCAAGGAAGTCGTCACCGCCTTCCAGCTCTTCCTCGCCTCCGTCGTACTGGGCCTCATCGGCGCGGTGCTGTCGTTCACGCTCGTCCAGCCCGTCATCGACGTCCAGCTCCGGCAGGCCGGAGTCACCGGTGGCGACCTCGGACCGGCGGGCCAGGCCCAGCTCGAGTCGGCCGTCCGGGCCGGCATCGTCGTCGGCGCGGTCGTCGCCCTGATCCTGCTGGCGCTCTACGTCCTGTTCATCTTCAAGATGCGTGCAGGCCGGAACTGGGCCCGGATCGTGCTCACCGTGCTCACCGCGATCAGCGTCCTCTCCACGCTGATCGGCTTCAGCGGCTACAGCCTCTTCCTGCAGGCCGGCGCGATCGGCGTTCTCTACGTCGTGGCCGTTGCGCTGCAGCTCGTCGCGATCATCGTGGCGACCGTGTTCATGTACCGCCCGGCCGCGAGCGCGTACTTCGCCGCGGCGCGGTAGGAGCAGGCCGCGCGACGGAGATCGCCGCGAGCGTCTCCTCGGCGGTCCCGCGAGGGACCGTGGGGTGACTCTCGCGGCGATCATGCGTTTCGGCCGTAGGGTGGACCGGTGAGCCTCTCCCCCGCCACCGACGGCAGGCTCCCCGTCGCCAAGACCTACAAGCTCTACGTCGGCGGGGCCTTCCCCCGATCCGAGTCGGGGCGCAGCTACCCGGTCACCGACTCCCGCGGTCGGCTGCTCGCGCACGCCGCGCTGGCGTCCCGCAAGGACGTCCGCGACGCCGTCACCGCCGCGCGGGGTGCACTGGCGGGCTGGTCGGGCGCCACCGCCTACAACCGCGGCCAGGTGCTCTACCGGGCGGCCGAGATGATGCAGGCCCGGCGCGGGCAGTTCGTCGACGACGTGGTGGCGGCCGAGGGTGTGCAACGCAGGCGGGCGTCGACGCTGGTGGACGCCGCGATCGACCGCTGGGTCTGGTACGCGGGCTGGACCGACAAGATCGCGACCGTTCTCGGCTCGGTCAACCCGGTGGCCGGCCCCTTCGTCAACTGGTCCGCGCCGGAGCCGACGGGGGTGATCGCGGTGCTGGCACCGCAGGCGTCGTCGCTGCTCGGGCTGGTCGACGTGCTCGCGCCGGTGCTCGCCACGGGGTGCACGGCGGTGGTCGTCACGTCCGAGGCGCGCCCGCTGCCCGCGGTGGGGCTCGGCGAGGTGCTCGCCACGTCCGACGCTCCCGGCCGGGGTGGCCAACCTGCTCACCGGCCGCACCGCCGAGCTGGCACCGTGGCTCGCCGCACACGCCGAGGTGCACGGGATCGATCTCACGGGCGCGCCCGCCGAGCTCGCGGCCGAGCTGGAACGCAGCGCGGCCGGCACCGTCAAGCGCGTGCTGCCCCGCCCGGCCACCGAGCCGGACCCCACCCGGCCGCCCGGAACGGCGCGGATCCGCGCCTGGTCGGAGATCAAGACGATCTGGCACCCGGTCGGGCGCTGAACCGCACCTCACGGGCCCCCTACTAGGGTGCACGCCGTGGCCAGCGACATCGTCCCGATCCAGCTCTCGCTCACCGAGGGCGACCTCGTCACGCTCTGGGCCCCGCGGTGGCGCGAGGACGGCGAGGAGTGGGAGGCGTTCCTCGGCGACGAGGACTCGCTGTTCGCCTTCCCCGAGGTCACCCAGCTCGCAGCCTTCGTGCGCACGGCCGAGGAGCACGACCTCGTCGACCATCCGGCGTGGTCGGTGGTGCCGGACCTCACCGTCGCCGAGCTGACGCCGGAGGACACCCAGCGCTACGACGTCATCGGCGTGCCCGAGCTCGCCGCGGAGGAGGCCGACACCTGGACGATCAGCGAGCTCGCGGAGATCACCGACATGGTGCGCTCGGTCGCCGACGTCTGCGGGCTGGACGTCGTCACCGAGGTGCTCGACTCCGCGCCCGGGTTCGGGCTCCTGCACCAGGGCACCCTGCCGTTCGTCGGGCGCGAGGGCGGGCGGCTGTGGACCCAGCTGGTCACCACGATCGGCGACCGCTGGGACGACGTGATCGACGCCCTCGACGACCTCGTGGACACCCCCGAGGTCGACCCGGCCGCTCTGGCCGCGGCCGAGAAGGAGGTCGTGCTCGTCGAGAAGGCCGCCGAGACCGACGCCGACTCCGTCACGACGGGCGAGGACGGTGGCGACGAGCCTGCCGGGTTCTGGGAGGAGGTCGGGATCGACCCGATCCGGATCACCACCCGCGACGGCGAGCTGGTGACGCTGCGCTGCTACCTCGACGACAAGCCGGTCTTCCTCGGCACCGACGGCGTCATCGACGTCTTCCCCGACGAGCGGGCCCTCGCCCGGCACCTGGCGGGTGACGGCGCCGACGGCCACGACCTGGTCGCCGCGTCGACCTGGTCGGAGGTGGTCGAGCGGGCCGGGGTGGGCGAGCTGACCGTCGACGTCGACGAGCTCAACTCCTACGTCCTCGTCGGGCTCGACCACGACATCGCGGAGGGCACCCTCACGGTCGACGCCGCGCAGCTGGACCTCGCCACCGAGCTGCTGCTCGACGTCGGCGACTGGGCGGGCGACACCGAACCGCGCGACGCGCTCGCCGACAACCAGCCCCTCGGCTGGCTGGTGTCGTTCGTGATCAGGCCGGACCCGACCCGCCTGGCCCCCAGCCCCCCGTTCGACGACGAGGCCGCCCGCTGGCGCGAGCTCGTCGACGACCTGACGGGGCGCCTGCGCGTGCGCTGACGCGCCCGTGCGCGGAAATCGCGGCCAGGACCGCGATTTCCGCGCACGAGGGGTCAGGCCATGAGGGCGGCGTAACCCGGCTTGATCACCTCGTTGATCAGGGCGAGGCGCTCGTCGAAGCCGATGAACGCGGACTTCATGGCGTTCACCGTGAACCACTGCAGGTCGGCCCAGCCGTAGCCGAACGTCTCCGCCAACGCCGTCATCTCGCTGGTCATCGTGCAGTCCGACATCAGCCGGTTGTCCGTGTTGACCGTGACCCGGAAGCGCAGGCGGGTGAGCAGCCCGATGGGGTGCTCCGCCAGCGACGGCGCGGCCCCGGTGTGCACGTTGGACGTCGGGCACATCTCCAGCGGGATACGCCGGTCCCGGACGTACGCGGCGAGCCGTCCGAGCTTGGGCGTGCCGTCGTTGCCGACGGTGATGTCGTCGACGATGCGGACACCGTGGCCGAGCCGGTCGGCGCCGCACCACTGCAGCGCCTCCCAGATCGACGGCAGCCCGAACGCCTCCCCCGCGTGGATCGTGACGTGCGCGTTCTGCTGGCGGACGTACTCGAACGCGTCGAGATGCCGGGTGGGCGGGAAGCCCGCCTCGGCGCCCGCGATGTCGAAGCCGACGACTCCCGAGTCGCGGTACTGCACCGCCAGCTCCGCGATCTCGCGCGACCGGGCGGCGTGCCGCATCGCCGTGAGCAGGCAGCCCACCCGGATCCGCAGCCCGGCCTCCGCGGCCCGCTCCGTGCCGAGCCGGAAGCCCTCCAGCACCGCCTCGACCACCGACTCCAGGTCCAGCCCGCGCTCGACGTGCAGCTCCGGCGCGAACCGCACCTCGGCGTACACCACCCCGTCGGCCGCGAGGTCCTCGGCGCACTCCGCCGCCACCCGCGTCAGCGCCGCCGCGGTCTGCATCACGGCGACGGTGTGCCCGAACGTCTCCAGGTACCGCATCCAGCGAGCCCGAGTGCGCCGCGCCGAGGAACCATCCCGCCAGCTCGCCGGGTCCGTGCTCGGGAGGGCGTAGTACCCGACCGCGTCCGCCAGCTCGACCACGGTCGACGGGCGCAGTCCGCCGTCGAGATGGTCGTGCAGCAGCACCTTGGGCGCGTCGCGGACGGTCTCGGAGCTCAACGGAACGGGCACCGCGCCACGCTAGAGCACGTGTGATGGATCAACGCCGACAGGCGGAGAGCCGCGCGTCACGACGGCGGGAACCGGACCGCCGACACCCCGAGGGGCGGGCCGGGCGCATCGCTAAGATCGGCAGCCCCGCCCCCCTTCAGGAAGCTCCCCAGCCATGAGCAACGACACGACCGCGTCGTTCGAACGTATGCGCGGCATCCTGATGCGCGCCGCCGAGATCCGGGACAGCGAGCAGCAGCAGATCTTCGACTCGCTCGACGAGATCCACGCCCGCCTCTCCGCGCTCGACGCGCTGGGAACCGTCCGCAAGCGGCTGTCGGAGCTGCCGGACCGCACCGAGGTCGGGGTGCTCGCCGAGCGGCTCGACGAGACGGTGGCCAAGCTCGACGCGCAGGACTCCGCGCTCGCCGCGGTCGGCGCGGGCCCTCGAGTCGTTGCCCGACAAGCTGGGACGGCCCATCGCGGCCCTCGACGGCAGGCTCGACGGGATGGCCGGCCGCCTGGAGGGCGTCGCGGGGCGGATGGACGGCCTCGACGACCGGCTCGGCGGGCTGCTCAAGCGCCTCGACGACATCGACAACCGCCTCGGCCGCCACGAGACCCGGATCGACGCCCTTCCGGCGTCGGTCGGGGAGCGCGTCGACGGGGCGGTCGACGGCCTCGCGCCCAGGCTGGAAGCGCTGGCCGGCAAGGTGGCGGCCGTCGAGGAAGGGGTGAGCAGGCTCGACGCGAGCCTCACCGACCGTCCCGACGCCACCTCGCTCACCGGGCTCGTGGAGCGCGCCAACGAGGAGTCCGAGCGGCGCAGCGCCGGCCGGCTCGACGAGGCGATGGCGACCTTCGCCGAGCTGATCCTCGGGCGTGGCGCAGCCGTCCAGCAGCCCCCACCCCCCACGCGCCCGGTCCAGCGCCGGTCCAGGGCGCGGGCAGGCGCCGCCGCCCCCACCAACGGCCTCCCCCCGGGCTCCACCCCCGACGACAGCTCCGACAACTAGCCCGCCCCGCCCCGCCCTCCGGCCCGGCCCCGCCGCCGCCCGTCCCGCCCGGACTCCGCGCGCGAGCGTCCGGCGCTCGGGGATCCGCGCGCGAGTCGGAGGATCCCGCGCGCGAGTCGGGGGATCCCGCGCGCGAGTCGGGGGATCCCGCGCGCGAGTCGGGGAATCCGCGCGGGGAGGGTGGCGTGGGATCGGGGTGCCGTGGGTTGGCGGATGTCCGGGGCGCGTAGGTGTCCCCGCCTCCAGGAGTGATCACCGGTTCGGAACGCCGCGCCGCAGTCCACGCGGTTGCACGTTCCGAACCGCTGATCATCCTGCGCGTCGGCCACGGGCGGCCGCGGCGATCACCTGTTGGGAACGAACGGTCGCACACATCGCGGCGGACGGTTCCGATACGACGATCACCCCGGCACCCGGCACCCCGGCACCCCGGCACGCCCGCGCCCCGCACCCCGGCACCGGGACCCTGCACGCCGACACCCGACATCCCGCGCCAGGTCCGGACAGGGTCCGGCCTGAACCCGGTGGGACGGAACCAGACACCGGCTGCCCATGATCGTCCGCTCGGCACCTCCAACCGCATATCAGGCGGCGGAGCGTTCCGAACCGGCGATCACTCGCGCCGCACCCGAACGCGGAACGCCGACGGCCGTCCCGACGTCCACCCGACGACCCGATCCGACCCCGACCCCCAGACCCCCGGACCCCGGACCCCCGAACCCCCGACCCCGGATCCGCGGATCCCCGAGCGCCCGAGCCGCCCTCAACTCGATCACCGAGCAGACCGGCGCCGACATCTCCTCCCCGAAGGGCCCGCGAACCTCAGGGGCGGATCGTCTCCAGCACCAACGGGGGGCGACCACCACCCGCAGCCGCGTCGTCCACCACCAGGCCACCCTCCAGGGCGGCGCGCGCGCCGGGCAGCGCGTCCGGAGTGTCGGTGTGCAGCTCCAGCAGCGGCTGGCCTGCCTCGACCTCCTCACCGACCCCGACGAGGAGCCGCACCCCGGCCGCGGGCTGCACCGAGTGCTCCTTCATCGCCCGCCCGGCTCCGAGCCGCCACGCGGCGACCCCCACCGCCAGCGCGTCGCAGCGGGTGAGCACGCCGGACCGCTCCGCCAGCACGGGCTCGACGTGCCGGGCGACGGGGAGCGGCGCGGACGGGTCCCCACCCTGCGCGGCGATCATCCGCTCCCACACGGGGTGGGCCGCGCCCGACGCCAGCACCGCCGCCGGATCGGCGTCGGGCAGCCCTGCGAGGGCCAGCATCTCCCGCGCCAGCGCCACCGTCAGCTCGACGACGTCGGACGGGCCACCACCGCGCAGCACCTCGACGGACTCCGCCACCTCCAGCGCGTTGCCGACCGTCCGGCCGAGCGGCACCGACATGTCCGTGAGCAACGCCGTGGTCGCGAGCCCGTCGGCGGCGCCGATCTCCACCATCGCGGCCGCGAGGGCGTGGGCCCGGTCGCGCGTCTTCATGAACGCTCCCGACCCGACCTTCACGTCGAGCACCAGGCCGTCGGTGCCCTCCGCGATCTTCTTGCTCATGATCGAGCTCGCGATCAGCGGAATCGACTCGACGGTGCCGGTGACGTCG
The DNA here is from genome assembly GCA_963784265.1 of uncultured Actinomycetota bacterium. Lineage (GTDB taxonomy): Bacteria > Actinomycetota > Actinomycetes > Mycobacteriales > Pseudonocardiaceae > Pseudonocardia. Next base: position 429,767 of record CAWAQQ010000005.1, on the reverse strand, counting down.
CGCAGTGCGTAGAGCTTGCGGTCGGCCGGGGCGAGCGTCGGTGTGGTGGCACAGATGACGGCTCCGACGTCGGCGAGCTGCGCGGCGATCTCGTCGACCGACAGCGACGCCCGCCAACCGGGGATCGACTCCAGCTTGTCCAGCGTGCCGCCGGTGTGCCCGAGCCCGCGCCCGGACAGCTGCGGAACGGCCGCCCCGCACGCGGCGACGAGCGGGGCGAGCGGCAGGGTGATCTTGTCGCCGACCCCTCCGGTGGAGTGCTTGTCCACGAGCGGGCGCCCGACGTCGGGGAGGGCGAGCACGTCGCCGGAGTCGATCATGGCCCGCGTCCAGCGGGCGGTCTCGGCGGCGTCCATCCCGTTGAGCAGCACGGCCATCGCGAGGGCGGCCATCTGCTCGTCGGCGACGTCGCCACGGGTGTACGCGGCGATCACCCAGTCGATCTGCGCGTCCGACAGCCGCCCGCCGTCGCGCTTGGTGACGATCACGTCGACCGCGCTGAAGGCCATGACGCACCTCTCGTAGGTCGTGCGCGGAAATGAGGGCCAGGGCAGCGTTATTCGCGCACGGGCAGTTCGCAACGCATCCGGCAGCACGACGCGCAGCGGGACGGGCCCGCGGGGGGAGTCGAGCAGGCAGTCCGGGCCGCCGAGCTCGTAGAGGATCTGCCGGCAGCGACCGCACGGCATCAGCAGCTCGCCTGCGCCCGACCGGCACGCCACCGCGACGAACCGGCCGCCGCCGGAGAGCCGCAGCTGCCCGGCCATCGTGCACTCCGCGCACAGCCCCAGCCCGTACGAGGCGTTCTCCACGTTGCACCCGACGACGACGCGGCCGTCGTCGCACACGGCCGCCGCCCCGACCTGCAGGCCCGAGTACGGCGCGTACGCGGCTCCCGCCGCCGCGACGGCCGCCGCACGGAGCCCGGCCCAGTCAGTCACCCTCGCCCCGCCGGTACTCGAGGCCGTCGGCCGCGGGAGGTCGGAGGTGCTGGGACGCCACCGCCAGCACCAGGAGCGTGACGAGCTGCGGCGCGTACGCCGCGAACTCGCGCGGGACGGAGTCGATCGACAGGTAGACGAGGTACACCACCGCGCCGGAGACGCCGGCGATCGCCGCCGGGAGCCAGTTCCGGCGCGCGACCCAGACCAGCGCGAAGCCGACGGCCAGCAGCGTGGCGGTGTAGAGCAGCGCGTGCACGGCCTCGCCGCCCGCCCGCAGCTGCAGCCCGTCGACGTAACCGAACAGGGCCGAGCCGGCGAGCAGCCCACCCGGCCGCCAGTTGCCGAAGATCATCGCGGCGAGACCGATGTATCCACGACCGCCGGTCTGACCCTCGAGGTAGCCGAGCTGGCCGGGGCTCAGGACCAGTGCGGCGCCGCCGAGCCCCGCGAGCCCGCCGGAGACGAGCACCGCGATGTACTTGTATCGGGCGACCTGCACCCCCAGCGACTCCGCCGCGTACGGGTTCTCCCCGCACGAGCGCAGCCGCAGCCCGAACCGCGTGCGCCACAGGATCGAGGTAGCTGATGGGGACGAGCGCGAACCCGAGCACCACGAGCGGGGTGATCCCGGTGACCAGGCCGCCGATGAGCCCGGCGATGTCGGATATCCCGACGCGTTGCTGATCCTCGACCGATGCGAGGCCGCTCGCGAGCGGCTCGATCGAGAACTCCTCGAAGCCGGTGAGGCGCGGCGACTGCCGGGGGTTGGCCGACACCGGCAGGAAGATCAGCGTCGAGAGGTACTTCGTGACGCCCAGGCCGAGCAGCGTGATGGCGACGCCGGAGACGATGTGGTTGACGTTGAACGTGACGGTGGCGACGGCGTGCAGCAGCCCGCCTGCCGCGCCGAACACGAGCCCACCGATCAACGCCGCCCACGGCCCCCACTGGTAGCCGGCCCACGCCGCCCCCCAGGTGCCGAGGATCATCATGCCCTCGAGACCGATGTTGATGATGCCGGAGCGCTCGGACCAGAGGCCGCCGAGCGCCGCGAACAGGATCGGCAGCAGCAGCCGGACCGCTGCCTGCGCGGTGCCGCTGGACGTGAGCTGGTACTGACCGGTGAGCGTCGCCGTGATCGAGAGGAGGGCGACGCCGATGGCCATGACGATCGCGGCGCGCGCCCAGCCGGGGATCCGCCGCCGACTCGGCCCGGAGGGCGGGACGGTGAGCGGGGCGGAGGAGCCCAGCGCGGTCACGACGCCACCGCCACGGGCTCGCGGAGCTGCGTGGCCACCCGGCGCTGTTCGGCGACGAGCTCGTAGCGCCGCACGATCTCGTAGGCCACGACCACCGACAACACCACCGACCCCTGCATGATCAGCACGATCTCGCGCGGCACCCCGACGTTGTCCAGCGCGAGCGCCGACTTGTCCAGGAACGCCCAGAGCAGCGCGGCGAGTGCGATCCCGAGGGGGTGGTTGCGGCCCAGCAGCGCGATCGCGATCCCGGTGAACCCGTAGCCCTGAGGCGAGGTGAGGGTGTACGCGAAGTCCCGGCCGATGAGCTCCGGCAACCCGACGAGCCCCGCCACCGCGCCGGACATCACCAGGGCGACGATCACCATGCGCCTGGCGTCGACGCCGCCCGCCGTGGCGGCGGGGGGCGATTCGCCGGACGCCTTCAGCTCGAACCCGAACCGGGTCCGGCCGAGCATGAACCAGTAGCCGACGCCGAGCGCGGCGGCCACGAACACCATCCCGAAGATCGTGCCCGCGCTGCCGAGCGGGATGCCGGGGAAGTGGCCGCTCGGCTCGACCGGCTGCGTCGAGATGTTGTTGCCGCGGAGCACGCCGAACGCGTCGGAGCTGATCAGGTAGGCGATGAGCCCGGTGGCGACGAAGTTCAGCATGATCGTCGAGATGACCTCGCTGACCCCGCGGTAGGCCTTGAGCAACGCGGGGATGCCCGCCCACGCGGCACCGACGGCCGCGGCCACGAGCATGATCACGATGGTGTGCAGCACCGGCGGGAGCACGAGCGCGCCGCCGACGATCGCCGCGACGCACGCGGCCAGCCGGAACTGGCCCTCGACGCCGATGTTGAACAGCTTCATCTGGAAGCCGATCGCGACGGCCAGCCCGGCCAGGTAGTAGATCGCCGCGCTGTTCACGACGTCGACGGCCGTGGTGCCCTCGCCGACCTGCGTGACCATCACGCGCAGTGCCGTGAGCGGGGAGTCGCCGCTGATGAGCAGCGCCACCGCGCACAGGAGCGCGGAGAAGAGCACCGCGAGCACCGGCGGCAGCACCACCGCGCGTAGCCGGTTCACGCCGCGTCCCCCGCGCCGGTCATGGCTGCTCCCAGCTCCTCGGGTGTGACGGTCGCCGGGTCCGCGTCGGCGACGAGCCGGCCACGGAGCATGACCTTGACGGTGTCCGAGAGCCCGATGAGCTCGTCGAGGTCGGCGCTGATGAGCAGCACCGCCAGCCCGCTCGCCCTGGCCCGGCGCAGCACCTCCCAGATCCCCGCCTGCGCACCGACGTCGACGCCACGCGTGGGGTGCGACGCGATCAGCAGCACCGGATCGCCGGACAGCTCCCGGCCGACGACGAGTTTCTGCTGGTTGCCGCCCGACAGCGCCGCCGCGGGGACGTCGACCCCGGGGGTGCGCACGTCGAACTCCGCCACGATGCGCTCGGTGTCGCGCCGCGTCGCGACGCGGTCGATCAGGCCGAGCAGCCCGCCGCGCGACACCGGCGGCCGGCTCTGGAACCCGAGCATGCGGTTCGTCCAGAGCGTCTGGGTGGCGAGCAGGCCGTGCCGCGTGCGGTCCTCGGGGATGTAACCGATGCCGGCCTCGCGGCGGTGCAGCGTGGCGGACCTGGTGATGTCGGTGTCGTGCAGCACGATGCGTCCTGCCGTACCCCGCCGCATCCCCATGATCGTCTCGACGAGCTCCGTCTGCCCGTTGCCCTCCACCCCGGCGATGCCGAGCACCTCGCCCGCGTGCACCACCAGGTCGACGCCCGCGAGCACCGGACGGCCGCCGCCCTCCTCCGCCAGCTCGAGACCCTCGATGCGGAGCACCTCGCGGTCGGTGACCGTCGACTCGCCGGACTGCGGGTTCGGCAGCTCGCTGCCCACCATCATCTCGGCGAGCTGGCGACTGCTCACCGACGCCGGATCGGTCGTGCCGACCGAGGTGCCGCGACGGATGACGGTGATCGTGTCGGCGATGGCGCGCACCTCGTCGAGCTTGTGGGAGATGAACAGGAACGTGTACCCGTCGGTGCGCATCGTCCGCAGCGTGTCGAACAGCTCGTCGACCTCCTGCGGCACGAGGACCGCCGTGGGCTCGTCGAGGATCACCGTCCGGGCGCCCCGGTAGAGCACCTTGATGATCTCGCAGCGCTGCCGGTCGGCGACCCCCAGCCGTTCCATCAGCACGCCTGGGTCCACGTCGAGGCCGACGACCTCGGAGAGCTCCTGGATGCGCCGCCTCGCCTCCGCCCCGATCCCGTGCAGGGCCTCCGCCCCCAGCAGGATGTTCTCGGCGACGGTGAAGTTGTCGGCGAGCATGAAGTGCTGGTGCACCATGCCGATGCCGGCCCTGATCGCGTCGGCCGGGGAGCGGAACCGCACCGTCGAGCCGTCGACGGAGATCGTGCCCTCGTCGGGCTGGAGCATCCCGTAGAGGATCTTCATCAGCGTCGACTTGCCCGCGCCGTTCTCCCCGCACAGCGCGTGCACCTCGCCACGCCGGACCCGCAGGTCGATGTCGCTGTTCGCGACGACGCCGGGGAACCGCTTGGTGATCCCGGCCAGCTCGACGGCGTAGTCACCGGCTGCGTCACCTGGCTCGGGCCCGCCGGCCCCCGCCGCGGTCCTCGTCGGCTGCGGTCATGTCGTCCAGCCTCCCATCGGCGAACGGTGGGGCCGGTGTCACCGCATGGTGACACCGGCCCCACGATCCGACCCGTCCGGACTACGGCGTCGTCTTGACCGTGATCTCCTTGCCGATGATCGCGGCCTTGTACTTGTCGAGGTCCCCGGTGATGTCGTTGATCTTGCCACCGGAGGTGGAGTAGCCGACACCGTCGACCGAGAGGTCGAAGCTCTTCGGCAGCGTGGACGTGTCGCCCGCCGCGATCGCGTTGATGTAGTCGAACACCGCGACGTCGACGCGCTTGAGCATCGAGGTGATGATGACGTCCTTCACCGCGGTGAGCCGCGGCGAGTTGTACTGGTCGCCGTCGACGCCGATGGCCATCTTGTTGGCGGCCTTCACCGCTTCGAACACCCCTTGCCCGGACGCGCCCGACGCGTGGTAGATCACGTCCGCGCCCGCGTCGAGCTGGCCGCGGGCCACCTCGTTGCCCTTCGGGGCGTCGTTGAACCCGGTGAAGTCACCGGCCGGGCTGATGTAGTCGACGTCGACCTGGACTCCGGGTGCGACGGCCTTCGCGCCCTGCACGTAGCCGGCCTCGAACTTCTTGATCAGCGGCGTCTCCACGCCGCCCACGAAGCCGATCTTGCAGGCCTGGGTCTTGAGCGCGGCCGCGGCCCCGACGAGGAACGAGCCCTGCTCCTCGGCGAACACCAGCGGGGTGACGTTCGGCAGCTCGACGCTGGAGTCGTCCACGATCGCGAACTTGACGTTCGGGTTCTCCGTGGCCACCGTCTTCACGCCGTTGGCGTACTTGAAGCCCACCGCGATGATCGGGTTGTAGCCCTCGCTCGCGAGCTGCCGCAGGCGCGTGGCCGCGGCGTCCTCGCTCTCGTTGGCGGCTGCGGTGAGCTCCTTGGTGTTCTCCTTCTTGACGCCGAGGTCGGCGATCGCCTTCTCCAGGCCCGCCGCGGCGGAGTCGTTGAACGACGCGTCGCCACGGCCGCCGATGTCGAAGGCGAGCCCGACCTTGAGGTTGCTCGCGTCGGCGTTGGGCGCCGCGGGCGCGGTGGTGCCGCCGTGCCGCGCCGCCCGCGGGCGCAGGGTTGCGGGCGCAGTTGGTGCCCGCGCCCCCGCCCGGAGCGGGAGCCGGTCCGGTGTCGCGGGCGCAACCCACCACGACCAGTGCGCTGGTCAGCAATGCCGCTGTCAGCGCCACGCCTCGTCTGATCCGCACGGAAGTCCGCCTCCTGTTCCGGCCGGGCGGCTCGGAGGTCCCGGCTCGACGAGCCGGACGGTAACCGAGGACGACGACAAGGGCGTGATCAGCGGGCGGGCGTGACCGAATCGTCGGCTTCAGGGAGTGATGATCGGTCACCGCTTGCGTTCGCTCACGGGGAGTGTGCGAGATTCGGCACCGTCACAGGGAGGACCACGTGGACGCCGAGCCCCGCCCGTCGAACGCGCTGTCACGCACCTCGGGAGGTGCGTGGCCGCGCGTTCGACGGGGTGGTCGGGTGGCGGCCGCGGTGCTCCTGCTCGTTCTCGTCGGGTCCGGGCCTGCGGGGGCCGCCGCCGCCCCGGCGTGGTGTCCCGGGACGGAGGCACCGCCGCCCCCGCACGCAGCCGAGGAGCTGGCCGCCGCCCCCGTGTCGCCGTTGCCGTGGCCCCCTGAGCCGGTCGGCGGGCCGTTGCTGGCCGGTTGCGCCGACGTCGTCGCCGTCGGTGCTCCGCCGCCACCGTCCGTCGGTGCCGAGTCCTGGATCGTCGCGGACCTCGACACCGGTGCGGTCCTGGCCGCCCACGCCCCACACGTGAGACACCGGCCTGCGTCGACCCTGAAGGTGCTGACCGCGCTCGTGGCCATCTCCCGGCTCGACCCGGACACCGTCGTCGAGGGCACGGCCGAGGACACCCAGGTCGACGGGAGCCGGGCGGGAATCGGCGCAGGCGGTCACTACACCGTCCGCCAGCTGCTCGTCCGGGCTGCTGCTGAACTCGGGCAACGACACCGCGAACGCGCTCGCCCGCACCCTCGGGGGCACGCCGGCCACGCTGGCGGCCATGACCGCGGCCGCGCGGGAACGGGGCGCGCTGGACACCCGGCCCGGGACCCCGTCGGGGCTCGACGGCCCGGGCATGGCGACCTCCGCGTACGACCTCGCGCTGCTGTTCCGGCTCGCGATGCGCGAGCCGTTGTTCGCCGAGCTCATCGGGACCCGCGCCGTCGACTTCCCCGGGTTCGGCACCCATCCCGGCTTCCGGCTGTCCAACACCGACGATCTGCTCGTCCGGTATCCGGGCGCCATCGGCGGGAAGACCGGCTTCACCGATGCGGCGCGGCACACGTTCGTCGGGGCGGCGAGCCGGGGTGGCCGCCGTCTGGTCGTGGCGCTGGTCCGTGGCGAGCAACATCCCGTCCCGATGTGGCGCCAGGCCGCGGACGCTGCTCGACCACGGCTTTGCGCTGCCTGCGAGTACGCCTGCCGTCGGCGTGCTGGTCGACCCGGCGCCCGTCGAGCGCCCGCCGGACGCACCGGCGTCGGGCGAGCCGGCCGGGTCGCCCGAGGCGGAGAGCGACGTCCTGATCCCGGTGGCGGCCGTGGCCGTCGTGGTGGCGGGCGTCGCGGTGGTCGCCTGGTGTTCCGGCGTCGCTCCCGGCGCTGACCGGCGTCGCGGTCCGCTGCGCGCCGAATTCCCCGACTCGCGCACCGAATCCCCCGACTCGCGCACGAATCCCCGACTCGCGCGCGGAAACCCCGACTCGCGGGGGTCAGCGGGGTCAGGGGCGGGGGCGGCGGGGGTGAGGAGGCGGGCGCCGAGGGCGCCGGTGAGGACGCCGGCACCGACGAGGCCGGCGGCGGTGCGGCCGTCGGGGCCGGAGCGGACGGTCACCTCGGGGCGGATCACGGCGGGTCCGGGGACGGGCGCGGGTTCCTCCTGCTCGTTCTCCTTGGCCGTCGCCGCCCATGCCGTGACGAACAGGACGAAGCGGGAGGCGAAGTACACGAAGATCAGCAGGCCCAGGAACGAGCCGAAGACCGCGCCACTCGGCGTCCCGGCGATGATGCCCAGGTAGTACGTCATGGCCTGCTTGAGGATCTCGAAGCCGACCGCACCGAGCAGCGCCGCCTTCGACCGCGCTGCGCAGCGACACCGGCGCGCGCGGCAGCCGGGCGATGACCCACAGGAAGACCAGGGCGTTGGCCGTGAGGCCGAGCAGGACGCCGAGGACCGTCGAGCAGGAACACGGCCCACCCCTGGTCGGACAGCCCCAGGAACTCCAGCACGCTCCTGGCGAATCCGGAGCGATCCCCGTGACCGCGAACGACCCGACGAGGGCGACCCCGAGCCCGAGCAGCGCCAGCAGGTCGAGCAGCGGTCCGCTTGACCATCGCGGGCGGCTCGGGCACCTGCGCCCACTGCTCGGACAGGGCCTCGCGCAGGTTCGTCATCCACCCGATGCCGGAGTACAGCGCGCCCAGCAGACCGACGATGCCGACGGCCGCGCGCTGACGCGATCGCCTGGTCGATGATCGGGTTGATCGTCTCGGCGAGCCCGGGCGGCAGGTTCTTGGCGATCGACGCCTGCAGCTGGACGAGCAGGTCGGGGTTGAAGGCCAGCACGTACCCGGCCACCGCGAAGGCGATCATCAACAGCGGCACGAGCGACAGCACGCTGAAGAACGTGATCGCGGCGGCGTAGTGGTCGCCGTGGCGCTCGGTGTAGCGCGCGCCCGCGCGGACGATGTGGTCGAGCCACCGGTACCGCGCGCGGAGCTGCTCGAACTTCGACGGCGCCGCACCGGCCCCGTTGTCGGTTCGCGAAGTCGTGTCAGCGGTCACGGCGCCTCATCCGGTCGGTGGCAGGAACCCGATCTTCTCGTGGACGGCGGCCAGCGTCGAACCGGAGACCTCACCCGCACGGGTGGCACCGCGAGCCAGTACGCGGTCGAGCTCGGCCGGGTCGTCCAGGTACTGCTGTACCCGCACCCGCAGCGGCGACACGAAATCGGCCACCACGTCGGCCAGCTCCTTCTTCAGGTCGCCGTAGCCCCGGCCCGCGAACTCGGCCTCCAGCTCGGCGACCTTCCGGTCGGTCAGTGCGGCGTAGATCGTGAGCAGGTTGGAGATGCCGGGCTTGCGCTCGACGTCGAAGCGGATCTCGCGCTCGGCGTCGGTGACCGCCGACCGGATCTTCTTCGCCGACACCTTCGGCTCGTCGAGCAGGTTGACGATGCCCGAGGGGCTCGACGCCGACTTGCTCATCTTCGCCGACGGGTCCTGCAGGTCCTGGATCTTCGCGAGGCCGGCCGGGATGTAGGGCTCGGGGACCACGAACGTCGGACCGAAGCGGGAGTTGAACCGCTGCGCGAGGTCGCGGGTGAGCTCCAGGTGCTGGCGCTGGTCCTCGCCGACGGGCACGCGGTCCGCCTGGTAGAGGAGGATGTCGGCGGCCTGCAGCACCGGGTAGGTGAACAGCCCCACGGTGGTCCGGTCGGTGCCCTGGCGGGCCGACTTGTCCTTGAACTGGGTCATCCGGCTCGCCTCGCCGAATCCGGTGAAGCAGCCCAGCACCCACGCCAGCTGCGCGTGCTCGGGCACGTGGGACTGCACGAAGACGGTGCACCGGTCGGGGTCGAGCCCCAGCGCGAGTAGCTGCGCCGCCGCGTTGCGGGTGCGCGCCGCCAACGTGGCGGGGTCCTGCTCCACGGTGATCGCGTGCAGGTCGGGGATGAAGTAGAAGGCGTCGTGGTCCTCCTGCAGCGCAACCCACTGCCGGATCGCGCCGAGATAGTTGCCCAGGTGGAACGAGTCCGCGGTGGGCTGGATGCCGGAGAGCACCCGCGGGCGGCGGTCGGCGGTGACGTCCATGGTTGCGATCCTCCCAGCCTCGGCGAGCCGTTTCGCTCCAGGCCCGGCCCGTAGGCTCCCCGGCGTGGACGGGCCCGAGCTGATCACCGTCGACGCCGGTCCGGTGGAGCTGGGCGCCCGCCGGTGGGCGGGCGGCGGCGGGCGACCGGTGCTGCTCGTGCACGGGCTCTCGTCGAACGCGCGGCTGTGGGACGAGGTCGCCGCGCGCCTGGCCGATGCCGGGCACCCCGCGGTCGCGGTCGACCTGCGCGGGCACGGCACCTCCGCCGCCGTCCCGGACGGTCGTCCGGGCGCCGGTGACCGGGACCCCGACCCGACCCGCACTGCCGCGGCCGACCTCGCCGCCGCCTGCGCGTCGCTGGGCTGGACGGCTCCGGTCGTCGCGGGCCAGTCGTGGGGCGGCAACGTGGCGCTCCAGCTCGCCGCCGACCGGCCCGAGCTCGTGCACGGCCTCGCGCTCGTCGACGGCGGCTGGCTGCACCTCGGCGACCGGTGGACGTCGGTCGAGCAGGCGTGGGAGGTGCTCGCGCCGCCGAACTTCGACGGGCTCACCGCCGATGTGCTGCGCGGACGCCTCGCATGCGCCCACCCCGGCTGGTCCGGCGCCGCCGTCGACGCCACCCTCGGCAACCTGCGCGTGCGGGCCGACGGCACGGTCGTCCCGTGGCTGGACCGCGAGCGGCACCGGCGCATCGTCGCGAGCCTGCTCGCCCACCGCCCGCGCGGGCTCTACCCGCGGATCGCCTGCCGGTGCCTGCTGCTGGCCGTCACCGGCGCGGCCGACCGCGAACCCGACGGGCTGGTCACGGAGGCGATCGGCGCCCTGCCGGACGCGGAGCTCGTCACGTTCCCCGGCGGCGACCACGACCTCCACGCCCAGCACCCCGACCGGGTCGCGGCCCTGATCGGCCGGCTCTCATGAACGAGCATGCGGTGAACGGCAGCGGCGCGCTGGTCGTCATGGGCTCGGGCGAGACGGCTCCGACGATGGTCGAGGTGCACCGGGCGGTGCTGCGCGCGGCGGGCGACGGGCCGGCGCTGCTGCTCGACACGCCGTACGGGTTCCAGGAGAACGCCGACGACATCACCCGCAAGGCCGTGGACTACTTCGCGCGCAACGTGGGGCGGGCCGTCACCCCGCTCACCTGGCGCCACCGCCTCGACGGTGCCGAGCGCGACCGCGCGCTCGCCGCCGTGCGCGCGGCCCGCTGGGTGTTCGCCGGGCCGGGTAGCCCGACCTACGCGCTGCGCGTCTGGGCCGGCAGCGGCTTCGACGACGCGGCCGCCGCGGTCGCGCGCCGCGGCGGGGCCGTCACGTTCGCCAGCGCGGCGGCGCTGACGCTCGGCGTCGTCGCCGTTCCGGTCTACGAGATCTACAAGAGCGGCGCCGACCCGCGAGTGGGCCACGGGGACCAACCTCCTGGAGCGGCTGACGGGTCTGCGTGCCGCCGTGATCCCGCACTACGACAACACCGAGGGCGGCACCCACTCCACCCGGTTCTGCTACCTCGGCGAGCGCAGGCTCCGCCATCTGGAGGGCTCGCTGCCGGCCGGGGCGCACGTGATCGGCGTGGACGAGCACACGGCGCTGGTGCTCGACCTCGCGACCGGCACGGCGTCCGTGCTGGGCAACGGCACCGTCACGGTCCGCTTCGACGGCGAGTCCCGCACCCTCCCCACCGGCACCGTCGTCCCCATCCCCGCCCTCTCCACCCGCGAGTCGGGGGATTCCGGCGCGCGAGTCGGGGGATTCCGGCGCGCGAGTCGGGGGATTCCGGCGGACGAGCCGGCGGCCCCCGCCGTCGCGAGCTCCCTGCGCGCGGCCGCGGACACCGCCCGCTCCGCATTCGACGACGCGCTGGCCGCCCGCGACGCCGACGCGGCCGCCGGAGCCGTGCTCGAGCTCGAACAGGCCCTCGCCGACTGGACCGCCGACACCCTGCAGTCCGGCGACACCGACCACGCCCGCCGCACCCTGCGCGGCATGGTGCTGGCACTGGCCACGGCGGCCCGCGACGGGCTCGCCGACCCGGCGCGGCGTCTCGCGCCGCTGGTGGAGGCCCTGCTCGAACGCCGGGCGGCCGCACGCGCGGCCCGTGACTTCGCACTGGCCGACGACCTGCGCGACCGGCTCACCGCGGCGGGCGTCGAGGTGAGGGACGCGCCGAGACGGCGCCGCGTGGCGCCTGCGCGGGTCGGGTGGACCGCGTCAGACGTAGGCCGCGACGTCGAACCACACCGCGCGCCGGTCGACGGTCTCGCCGCACTCCCGGCACGCCAGCACCGCGTCCAGCGCGGCGCCGCAGCCGCGGTGGACGACCGTCAGCGCCGGCGCGCAGTCGTCGTCGACGAGCCACCGGTCCCCCCAGCCGAGCAGGCAGGTGAGGATCGGGAACGTCGCGCGACCCTTGTCCGTGAGCCGGTAGCCGCCCTCGCCGGATGCCAGCACGTCGTGCTCGACGAAGCGACGCAGCCGGTCGCTCAGCACGTCGGGCGAGACCTCCAGCTCGCGCTGGAAGGCGCCGAACGACCGCACCCCGAGCATCGCCGCCGCGAGCACCGCCGTGCTCCACCGGTCGCCGAGGATCTCCAGCGACCCGCGGAAGGACGACAGCGGGTCGGACGGCAGGGCGCTGCGGGTGCGGCGCGGGTGCTGACGCGGCGGCAACGCCGTGGCGACCGTCAGGCCGGGCCGGCGGGTGATGCTCGCGTCCCTGGCGGTGACGGGCTCGCGGCACGCGCCGCAGCTGAACACGACGTCCGTGGAACGGCCGCAGCCGCCGTGCATGAGATCGGGCAGCGGGCCGGTGCGCGGTACCCAGGCCCGCTCCCACGACCAGATCGCGACGAAGAACGCCCACAGGTCGCGGCCACGGGGGGTGAGCCGGTACTCCATACGGACCCGGCCGTCGCGGTAGGGGCGGGTCTCGAGCAGCCCGGCGGCGGTCAGCGCGCGTAGCCGGTCGGCGAGCACCGAGTCGGAGATCTGCAGCGTGCGCCGCCAGTCGGCGAAGCGGCGGACCCCGAGAAACGCCCGCTGGAGTATGAGCAACGTCCAGGAGTCGCCGAGCAGGCCCAGCGCGCGGCCGAACGTGCTCGTGCCCGTCCTGGTCACGGCCACACCCATTGCTCGTCCATTCGTCTTGACCCCTGGCTTCGGCGATCGTAGCGTGTGCCCCGGCGACGAGAAGGAGACCGGATGACCGCGCTCGGGCAACCCGTGGCCGTGGCCCGGGCAACCGAGCGCGCCGTGGACCGTGGCGGGGATGACGAGAACCCCTACCTCCTGGGCATCTTCGCGCCCGTGCACGACGAGGTCACCGCCGACGACCTCGAGGTGGTCGGCGAGATCCCGGCCGACCTCAACGGCGTCTACCTGCGCACCGGGCCCAACCGGCGCTTCGACGCCCCGGGCCGCTACCACTGGTTCGACGGCGACGGCATGGTCCACGCGATGTCGTTCGAGGGCGGCCGGGCGCGCTACCGCAACCGCTACGTGCGCACCCGCGCGCTCGCGATGGAGGAGGCCGCGGGGCAGGCGCTGTGGAGCGGGGTCATGGAGTCCCCGCGCGGCAACCCCACCGGCACGGCCAGGGGGCTCCCGTTCAAGGACACCGCCAACACCGACCTGATCTACCACCGCGGCCGGGTGCTGGCCACGTGGTACCTGTGCGGGCGGCCGATGGGTCTCGACCCGCTGTCGCTGGAGACCCTCGGTGCCGAGGACTTCCTCGGCACCCTGCGCGGCGACGTCATGGCCCACCCCAAGCGCGACGAGGCCACCGGCGAGCTGATGTGGTTCGACTACGGCGCCCGCGACCCGCTGCTCCGCTACGGCGTGGTCGGGGTGTCCGGCGAGGTGGAGCACGAGGTGGCGATCGACCTCCCTGGCCCGCGGCTGCCGCACGACATGGGCATCACCGAGCACTACTCGATCCTCATGGACCTGCCGCTCGTCCAGGACGCCGCGGCCGCCCGCCAGGGCCGGCACAAGATCGTCTTCGACCGGGCGACGCCGGCCAGGTTCGGCGTCATCCCGCGCCGCGGCGCCGCCCACGAGATCCGCTGGTTCGAGGCCGCGCCCTGCTACATCTACCACGTCGTCAACGCGTGGGAGGAGGGCCGCCGGATCGTCATGGACGTCTGCCGGGTCACCCGCCCGGAGCCGGTCCCCACGAGGCCCGGTCCGCTGGGCAAGCTCCTCGGCTACCTGCGCCTCGACGCGCGGCTGCACCGTTACGTCTTCGACCTCGACGCCGGCACGACCACCGAGACCCAGCTCGACGACGCCAACACCGAGTTCCCGTCGATCGACGCGCGGCGCTGCGGGCGGCCCAGCCGCTTCGCCTACAACGTGCACATCGCCGACACCGAGGCCGTCCTGTTCGACGGCCTGCTGCGCTACGACCGGCAGGCGGGCACCCGGCAGGAGTACCGCTTCGGGCCGGGCCGGTACGGGAGCGAGGCACCGTTCGCTCCGCGCGACGGCGGCACGGCCGAGGACGACGGCTACCTCGTCAGCTTCGTCACAGACGAGCGCGACGGGCGCTCGGAGGTACAGATACTCGATGCGGCCGACCTGACCGCAGGGCCCATCGGCCGCGTGCTGCTCCCGCAGCGGGTACCGGTGGGGTTCCACGCCACATGGGTGCGAGGCGACCAGCTACGCACCTCATGAGGCACTTCGGGCCGATTCCCCCGGGGCCCGCACCGTGGAAGCAGAACGTCGTTTCGGAGGGGTAGCGACGTTCTGCCTTCAGGGTGCGGCCCCGGGGGGATCACTCCGCCGGTGTCTCCGCGGACTCGTCCACGGGCGCAGGCGCCCTGCGCAGCTCCACCACGCCGTTCTCCAGGTCGATCGGGCCGAGCCGCCATCGCTGGCCCTCGCCGTCCTCGCCTGCCTCGTCCGCGATCTTCGGCCCGGGGAACAGCTCACCGAGTACGCCCATGGGTCCACCGTACGGCAGCGGGCGGGCCGGTCAGGCCTGCGTCAGTGGGAGCAACCGGCGGGCGGGGACGGTGCCGACGACGGGGTCGACGACGGGCTCGGTGTAGGTCGTGCTGCGACGCCGGAGGGGCCGCCCGGCGGCGGTCGCGATCCCCCGCAGCTGCTCCACGGTGCGCGCCGACCCGTGCTCCGACCCGGCCATCCGGCTGATCGTCTCCTCCATCAGCGTGCCGCCCATGTCGTCGGCACCGCCCTGCAGGATCCGCGCGGACAGCTCGTCGCCCAGCTTCACCCACGAGCACTGGACGTGGTCGATCCGGCCGTGCAGCGCCAGCCGCGCGAACGCGTGCACGGCCCGGTTGTCGCGCTCGGTCGGGCCGGGGCGGGCGAGGCCTGCCAGGTAGATGGGGGCGTTGTGGTGCACGAACGGCAGCGGCACGAACTCCGTGAACGACGCGGCGCCCGCCTCCCTCGAGCGGTCCTGCTGCGCGGCGAGGGTGCGCAGGTGTCCGAGCCAGTGCCGCGGCTCGTCGACGTGCCCGTACATCATCGTCGACGACGACGGGATGCCCAGGCGGTGCGCCGTGCCGACCACCTCCAGCCACTGCGCGGCCGGCAGCTTGCCCTTGGTGAGCACCCACCGGACCTCGTCGTCGAGGATCTCCGCCGCCGTGCCGGGGATCGACCCGAGCCCGGCGTCGCGCAGCTCCGTGAGCCACTCCTCCACCGACACCCCGGCCTTGGCCGCCGCGCTGACGATCTCCATCGGGCTGAACGCGTGGACGTGCATGTCCGGAACGGCGGCTTTCACCGCACGCACGAGGTCGGCGTAGAAGGTGACGGGGAGCTGCGGGTCGATGCCACCCTGCATGCAGACCTCGGTGGCGCCCAGCTCCGCGGCCTCGACCGCGCGCCCGGCGACCTCGTCGAGGGACAGCCGGAAGGCGTCGGTGTCGCGCTCGCGCTGGGCGAAGGCGCAGAACCGGCACCCGACGTAGCAGACGTTCGAGAAGTTGATGTTGCGGTTCACGACGTACGAGACGGGCTCGCCGACGACGTCGCGCGCGCAGCTCGTCGGCGCGCCGGCACAGCTCCTCCAGCGCCTGATGCGTGGAGGTGAGCAGAGCAAAGGCCGCGGCGGAGTGGGTGGGGTCGAGGAGGGCGGCGGGGTCGGAGGCGGCGAGCGAGAGCCCCTTGCGGACGTCCGAGTCGAGCCGCTGTGGCGCCGCCGGAGGGGAGGCGGCCCGCGTGCTCGCCGCCAGCTCCTCGCGCAACGCGTCCCAGTCGCCGTAGACGGACGTGAAGTCGCCCCGCCGGTCACCGGTGCGGCCCTCGGTGTCGATCGCGGAGTGCAGGTCGGTCCGCCCGGTGGAGGCGAAGCCGCCGTCGGGCTCCTGCCACGGCCGTCCGGTGACGACGGCGTCCTCGCGTGCCAGCCCCGTTTCCGGGTCGGCGAGCGCGGCGACGTGGGCGTGCAGGCGGGTGTCGATCCACGGCGACCCGGCCAGCACGAACGGCGGGTAGGCGGTGAGCCGCTCGCGCAGCGTGAACCCCGCGTCCGCCGACCGGGCCGCCAGCTCGTCGATCGCGGGCCAGGGCCGCTCGGGGTTCACGTGGTCCGGCGTGACCGGCGAGACCCCGCCCCAGTCGTCGATGCCGGCACGCAGCATCAGCGCGAACTCGTCGCCGACGAGGTTCGGCGGAGCCTGCACCCGCATCTTCGGCCCGAGCACGAGCCGCGACACCGCGATCGTCGCGGCGAGGTCGTCCAGCGAGGCGTCGGGATCGTCGCGCATCGCGGTGTCCGGCTTGGCCCGGAAGTTCTGGACGATCACCTCCTGGACGTGCCCGTGCGCACGGGCCGCCGCCCGGATCGCGAAGATCGACTCCGCGCGCTCGACCCGGTTCTCGCCGATCCCGATGAGGATCCCCGTGGTGAACGGGACGCCGACCCGTCCGGCGTCGGTGAGGGTCCGCAGCCGGACGGCGGGCTCCTTGTCCGGGCTGCCGAAGTGCGCTCCGCCCGGCTCGGACCACAGCCGCGTGGAGGTCGTCTCCAGCATCATCCCCATGCTCGGGGCGACCGGCTTGAGCCGCGTGAGCTCGGCCCAGCTCAGCACGCCGGGGTTGAGGTGCGGCAGCAGCCCGGTCTCCTCCAGCACCGCGATCGCGCAGGCGCGCACGTAGTCCAGCGTCGAGTCGTAACCCCGCTCCGCGAGCCACTCGCGGGCGGCGGGCCAGCGCTCCTCGGGCCGGTCGCCGAGGGTGAACAGCGCCTCCTTGCACCCGGCCGCCGCGCCGGCGCGTGCGATCTCCAGCACCTCGTCGCGCTCCAGGAAGGCCGCGGGCAGCCGGTGCGGCACGGTGGCGAACGTGCAGTAGTGGCAGCGGTCGCGGCACAGGCGCGTCAGCGGGACGAAGACCTTGCGCGAGTACGTCACCACGCCCGGCCGCCCGGCCGCCACGAGCCCGGCGTCGCGCACCCGGGAGGCCGCGGTGAGCAGCTCGTCGAGGTGCTCCCCGCGGGCGGCGAGGAGCACCGACGCCTCGGTGACGTCGAGCGCGGCGCCGTCGCGCGCCCGGCGCAGCGCACGGCGCAGCGCCGAAGCGGACGGGAACTCTGGGGTCACATCGGCCATGACTGCACAGTAGGTCGGCTCAGGAGCAGGTGCTGCCGGCCAGGGCAGCCAGGTACTGGTCCGCCGCCCAGCTGTTGCTGCCCTCGAGTTGGCGGAACCCGTTCTGGACGACGGGGGTGCCGTCGACGTGCGCACCCCCGGGCAACGTCTGCACCAGCGTCGACGTCGCATCCGGTTGCCGCCCGGACGTTCAGCTCGCTGGCGGTCACCACGAGCTGGCAGCCCGTGGAACCGTCCGAGTGCTGGAACGAATGGAGCCCGCCCCGGTGGATGAGCGCCAGGGTGGCGACGACCAGCCCGACGATGATGACGAACGTCCAGCCACGGTACGTCGTCGAGTCCGGGCGCTTGATCACGATCTTGCGTGCCATCGACCGTTCTCCCCGGGTTCGGCGCCGAGCTCAGCGCCGGGCTGTCTGCAGGTTCTCGTCCAGTGCGGCGAGGAACTCCTCGGTCGAAAGGTACGGCGCGTCCTTGCCGACCAACAGCGCCAGATCCTTCGTCATCTTCCCGCTCTCGACCGTCGTGATCACGACGTTCTCCAGTGCCTCCGCGAAACCGATCAGCTCGTCGTTGCCGTCGAGCTTGCCGCGGTGGGCCAGCCCCCTCGTCCAGGCGTAGATGGACGCGATCGGGTTGGTCGAGGTCGGCTTGCCGGCCTGGTGCTGGCGGAAGTGCCGGGTGACGGTGCCGTGCGCGGCCTCGGCCTCCACCGTCTTGCCGTCCGGCGTCATCAGCACGCTGGTCATGAGGCCGAGCGAGCCGAAGCCCTGCGCGACGGTGTCGGACTGGACGTCACCGTCGTAGTTCTTGCACGCCCAGACGTAGCCGCCCTCCCACTTGAGCGCGGCGGCGACCATGTCGTCGATGAGCCGGTGCTCGTAGGTGATGCCCGCCTCGTCGAACTTCGCCTTGAACTCGCTCTCGAACACCTCGGCGAACAGGTCCTTGAACCGGCCGTCGTAGGCCTTGAGGATCGTGTTCTTCGTGGAGAGGTAGACCGGGTACTCGCGCATGAGGCCGTAGTTCATCGACGCGCGCGCGAAGTCGCGGATCGAGTCGTCGAGGTTGTACATCGCCATCGCGACGCCCGAGCCCGGCGACTGGAAGACCTCGTGCTCGATCGGCTCGGAGCCGTCCTTCGGGGTGAACGTGATCGTCAGCGTGCCCTCGCCGGGGAACCGGAAGTCGGTGGCGCGGTACTGGTCGCCGAACGCGTGACGGCCGACGATGATCGGCTCGGTCCAGCCCGGCACGAGGCGCGGGATGTTCTCGATGATGATCGGCTCGCGGAAGATCACGCCGCCGAGGATGTTGCGGATCGTGCCGTTCGGGGAGCGGTACATCCGCTTGAGGCCGAACTCCTCGACGCGGGCCTCGTCCGGGGTGATCGTGGCGCACTTGACGCCCACGCCGTGGCGCTTGATCGCCTCGGCGGCGTCGACCGTGATCTGGTCGTCGGTGGCGTCGCGGGAGGAGATGGAGAGGTCGTAGTACTCCAGGTTCACGTCGAGATACGGGTGGATCAGCTTGTCCTTGATGAACTGCCAGATGATCCGGGTCATCTCGTCGCCGTCGAGTTCGACGACCGTGCCCTCGACCTTGATCTTCGCCATTCGCCCGGGCGCTCCTCTCCGCGCTGGTCGTTACCGGTACGAGCGTACTGCTAGCCGGCGGATCCGCTGCGCCTGACGTCGATCTGGGCGAGCGGCACCGCGTGCCCGCACTCGCAACCCACCTCCACGTGCACGGGCGCTCCGCACCCCCGGTGGTGGAGGGCGAGCGGCGGTCCGGCGGGTCCGGCGAGGTAGCGGTCGCCCCACTGCATCAACCCGAGGGCGACGGGCAGCAGGTCGCGCCCCATCGCGGTGAGCACGTACTCGTCCCGGGTCCGGCTGCCGGGCTCGCGGTAGGGGCGGCGCGTGAGCAGCCCGGCGTCGACGAGCTCGCGGAGCCGCTTCGCGGCCACCGCCTCGGTGACGCCGACCCGGCGGGCGAAGTCGTCGAACCGCCTGGTGCCGTAGAAGGCCTCGCGCATCAGCAGCAGGGCCGAGCGCGTGCCGACCACCTCCAGTGCCCGGCCGATGGAGCACCGCTCCGCGGTCCAGGCGTCCCGATCGGCAAGGGGCCCCGTGAGCTGGGCCACCCGGTCCTCCCCCTCGTCCATCCGACCGATTCTACCGGGCTGGCTTGTCAAAGGCATAGCCAGCACCCTACTGTCTGGCTATGTCAGTGCATAGCCAGCAGGGCTCCTCGGTCGCGCCGCCCGCCCCGCGACTGCCGGGCGCCGTCCTGGCCGTGCTGTCGCTGGCGGCGTTCATGGCCAGCCTCGACCTGTTCATCGTCAACGTCGCGTTCGACCAGATCGGGCGCGACTTCGACGGGGCGTCGCTCACCGACCTCAGCTGGGTGCTCAACGGCTACGCGATCCTCTACGCCGCGTTGCTCGTGCCACTGGGCAGGCTCGCCGACCGCTTCGGCCGCAAGGCCGGGTTCCTGCTCGGGCTGGGCGTGTTCACCGCGGCCAGCGCGGCCTGCGCGGCGAGTCCCGGGTTGTGGTGGCTGGTCGCCTTCCGCGGCCTGCAGGCCGTCGGTGCCGCCGCGCTCACCCCCGCCGGCCTCGGGCTGCTGCTCACGGCCACCCCGGCTGCGCTGCGCGTCAAGGCCGTCCGCATCTGGGCGGCCACCGGCGCGCTGGCCGCGGCGGCCGGCCCCGTCCTCGGCGGCCTGCTCGTCGACACCTCGTGGCGGTGGGTGTTCATCGTCAACGTGCCGGTCGGGATCGCGGCCCTCGTCGCGGCCTGGCGCATCGTCCCGGACTCGCGCGACCCCGCCGTCACCGGCCTGCCCGACCTGCTCGGCGCCACCCTCGTGGCCACGTCCATCGGGGCGCTGGCGCTGGCGCTGGTCAAGGGCCCCGAATGGGGATGGACCGCGACGCCGACCGTCGTCGCGTTCGCGGTGGCGGCCGTCGGGCTCGCGTGGTTCGTGCGGCGCAGCGCGCGGCACCCGCTCCCCGTGGTGGAGCTCGACCTGCTGCGGGTGCGCGCGTTCGCCTGGGCGAACATCACCACCATCGCGTTCAGCGTCGCCTTCGCGATGACGCTGCTGGTCTCCATCCTGTGGATGCAGCAGGTCTGGGGCTACTCGGCGCTGCAGACCGGCCTCGCCGTCGCGCCCGGTCCGTTGATGGTGCCCATCTTCGCGGCCGTGGCGCAGTCGGTCGCGCACCGCGTGCCCGTCGGGCTGATCGCCGCCACGGGCAGCGTCCTGATGGGCCTGGGCGCGGTCCTCGTGCTCGTCTCGGTCGGCCCGGAACCCGCCTACGCCACCGCGATGCTCCCCGGCTGGGTCATCGGCGGGATCGGCGTGGGCCTCACCCTGCCGACCCTGCTCTCCGCCGGGACCGCCGACCTGCCACCGGCACGGGCCTCGACCGGCAGCGCGGTGGTCAACATGAGCCGCCAGGTCGGGACGGTACTGGGGATCAGCCTGCTCGTCGTCGTGCTCGGGACCACCACCGGCTACGCGGACACGCACGCGGCGTTCCAGCGGGCGTGGTGGGCCGTCGCGATCCTCTCCGCGATCACCGCGGTGGCCGCGCTGGGGATCACCCCGCGCCGTCGCGTCCCCTCATGACGTGGCGGCCACGCCCGGGATCTCACCGCCGCGGAACGCCTCGACGAACAGCGCGTGGTCGGATCGCACCCTGGCCGCGTAGCGGTGCGCGAACTCGACGACCCACGCCACGAACTCGTCCTCCCGGCCCGCGACGACGTCGCTGACCGCCTCCTCGGTCTGGAACGGCACGAGCGAGTCGTCGGCGTCGGTGTCGGCGACGCAGTGCACCTTCGCCGTCGCCCGGCCCAGGTAGTCGACGACCGGGCCGATCTCGGCGGGCTCGGTCAGCTCGGACCAGTCCAGGTCCGCCTCGTAGGGCGACAGCTCGCTGACGACGTAGCCGACGCCGTCGACCTCGGTGTATCCCAGCAACGGGTCGGCGTGCGCCTGCAGGGCCCGCTGCGAGATCGCGGTCCGGTGACCGTGGTGCCGGAAGTAGCCCTCGACCGCCGGTTCGGTGACCACCCGTGACGGGGCCGCGACGTTGCCCTGCTTCATCGACAGCACGATGTCGTTGTCGAGCGCCTCGTTGAAGCCCTCGATGAGGAAGTTGTAGGCGGGAAGCCCCGCGCTCCCGATGCCGAACCCGCTCCGCCCCGCGACGTCCTTGATCGTGTACGTGACGCCCCGGAACTTCTTCGTCTCGGGGATCGTCTCGAGGTAGCCCTCGAAGGCGGCGCACACCTCCGCCCGCTCGCCGTCGTCGAGGCGCCGCACCCCCGGCCCGTCCCGCAGGATGCGGTCGAACCCCTCCGTCTCGGTCACCTTGTCGAGCAGACCGACCCGGGTCCTGAGCCTGGCCTGCTGCAACACCTGGTGCACGACGCCCTCGGTGGTGCCCAGGCGCAGCGAGAAGCTCCGGTCGTCGCTGGTCTCGACGAACTTCCGCCACCTGGTCCAGGTAGGCACGCGTGTAGCCCTCGACGAGCGTGGTGATGTCGGCGTCCGAGATCGCCTTCTGCCAGCCCATCAGCGCGAGGCTGGCCGCGAACCGGTTGACGTCCCAGGTGAAGTGCCCGACGTAGGCCTCGTCGAAGTCGTTGACGTCGAAGATCAGCACGCCGTCGCCGTCCATGTACGTGCCGAAGTTCTCCGCGTGCAGGTCGCCCTGGATCCACACCCGGCTGGTGCGCTCGTCGGCCCACGGGTCCTCGTCGTCGGCGACGTCGGCGTAGAACAGGCACGCGCTGCCCCGGTAGAAGGCGAACGGGTCGGCGGCCATCTTGCGGAACTTCGTGCGGAACGCGGCGGGGTCGGCAGCCATGAGGCCGGAGAAGGCGTCGACCAGGGTGTCCACGATCCGGGCCGTGCGGGCGTCGTCGGTCATGGGCGTCATCACAGCAGGTTGAAGGAGTTCCGCGTGATGGTCAGCGCGAGCGCGACCATCACGAGTCCGAACCCGAGGTAGCAGAGCACGTCGATGACCTGGCTGCGGATCGCGATCAGCCCGACGCGGTCCGCCGGGAGCACCACCCGCAGCACCGCGGCGACGACCAGCGCGCCGCCGATCAGCACCGCCCCCTCGCGCCAGTGCTGCGTGAGCACCCGGACCATGCCTCCCGCCGCGATCACCAGGACCAGGGTCGCAGGCGCGTAGACCGGAACCCGCGACAGAACGTCACGCCCGGCCACGGTCAGCCCGCCGCCCCGGCCACCGCACGCTCGGCTGCTTCGACGACGTTCGTCAGCAGCATCGCGCGCGTCATCGGGCCGACCCCGCCCGGCATCGGCGCCAGGAACCCGGCCACCTCGGCCACCTCGGGCGCGACGTCGCCGACCAGGCCGAGATCCGTACGCGTGACGCCGACGTCGAGCACCGCGGCTCCCGACTGGACCATGTCGACGGTGATCAGGCCGGGCACGCCCGCGGCGGCCACCACGACGTCAGCGCGCCGCACCTCGGCGGCGAGGTCGCGGGTGCCGGTGTGGCAGAGCGTGACGGTCGAGTTCTCGCTGCGGCGGGTGAGCAGCAGGCCGAGCGGCCGCCCGACCGTCACCCCGCGGCCGACCACCGTGACCCGGGCACCGTCGAGCTCCACGCCGTAGCGGGAACACAGCTCCACGATCCCCCGCGGCGTGCACGGCAGCGGGCCGGACTCGCCGAGCACCAACCGGCCCAGGCTCACCGGGTGCAGGCCGTCGGCGTCCTTCGCCGGGTCGACCCGCTCCAGCGCCGCGCCCGCGTCGAGGCCCTTCGGCAGCGGGAGCTGCACGATGAAGCCGGTGCAGGACGGGTCGGCGTTCAGCTCGTCGATCGCGCGCTCGACGTCGGCCTGGGTGGCGTCGGCCGGGAGGTCCCGGCGGATCGAGGTGATGCCGACCTTGGCGCAGTCGCGGTGCTTGCCCCCGACGTACGAGCGGGAGCCCGGGTCGTCACCGACCAGCAGCGTGCCGAGGCCGGGGGTGACACCGCCGGCCACCAGCTTCTCGATCCGCCCGCTCAGCTCGCCGAGGATCGTCTCGAGCGTGGCCTTGCCGTCCATGATGGTCACCGTCACCCGGCCATCCTCCCAGGCGCCGGGGACCGCCGACTCGCGCACCAGAACCCCGCCGACTCGCGCACCAGAACCCGCCGACTCGCGGGGTCAGGAGATGCGGAGGCCGTGGGCGGCGGCGAACGACAGGGCGGTCTCGGTGTCGACCGTCGCGCCCGTGAGCCGGGCCTGCACGAGACCGTCGGGGTCGATCCGGGCGCCCCGGAGGTCGGCGCCCTCCAGCCGGGTGCGGAGCAGCCGGGCCCCTGCGAGGTCGGCGCCGCGCAGGTCACAGCCGCGCAGGTCGGCCTCGACCAGGTTGGCCTCGCGCATCCGCAGGCCCGACAGGTCGGTCTCGCGCAGGTCGGCCCGGCCCAGCGCGGCCAGCGTCAGATCGCAGTCGGTCAGGACGAGCGGGCGCAACCGGCAGTCGATCACGCTCGACCCGAGCAGGGAACAGCCGCGCCACTGCGAACCGCCCAGCGTCGCCCGGCGGATCGTGCAGGTCCGGAACGCGGACCCGCGGTGCGTGGAGCTGCCCATGTCGGCGCCGGTGAAGTCGCAGTCGTCGAACGAGCACGACTCGGTGACGAGCCCGCGGAGGTCGGCCTCGGCGAACCGGCACCGCACGAAACGGCGGCGCTTCCACTGTTCCCCGCCGGCGATCGTGTCCGAAAGGTCCAGGTCAGCCAGGTCCGCGTCGTCCTCCACCACCGCAGCAGGGTCTCATCTCGGTAGAGGTTGCGATCTAGCCGTTCGGAGAGGTGTTCATTCGGTGTGAGGTCCCGCACAATTCCACTGGCCGGCAACGTTGCCGGGACAACTTCTCGAGAGGCTTAGTCATGAGCGTGGAGAGCGACGTCCAGTCCGGGGCTACCGCCACGGCTGCACCGCCGGCACCCGGCAACCCGGCCCTACTCGGGCTGGCGACATTCCTTCCCGGCGCCCTTTCCCTGGGCCTGTGGCTGGTCGGCTACCTGCCCGCATCCGACCTGGGTGCCATCGCCCCCGCTGTGATCTTCTCCTCCGGGCTGTTCCTGATGATCGCCTGCGTGTGGGCGGCCCGGCTCGGGGCGAGCGCGGTGGCCGGCATCTTCGGCACCTTCTCGGCGTTCTGGCTGAGCCTCGGATTCCTGGTCGTGGCCGTCACCAGCAGCTGGGTGGGGCTCACCGAGACCAGCGCCCCGCTGCCCACCTTCCTGCTGGCGTGGCTGATCGTGTTCGTCGCGCTGACAGCGGCCACGTTGCGGCTCCCGCTCGTGTTCACCGCGGGCTTCGTGTTCGTCTGCATCGCCGTGGCGCTTGTCCTCGCCAGCGTTCTCACCGGTAACGCGCTGTTCCAGACCCTGGGCGGGGTGAGCGTGTTCGTGTTCTGCGCGATCTTCGCCTACATCTGGATCGACGGCATGGGCCAGGAGCTCGGCGGCAAGGCCATGCCGATGGGCAACCCGATCACCCGCTGACGAGCTGAGGGCCGACGCGCCGGAGCCCACCGTCCTGGCGGGGGGTTCCGGCGTGCCCGAACCTCGCCTTTCCGCCAGTACGCCCCCCACGGCGGGCGCTAGCGGAAGTCGCGGGACTTCACCGCCACGGTCAGCGCCAGGCGCTGCAGCCGGTCGGCCACCAGGTTGAGCACACCCTCCGGGCTGCGCTCCAACCGCCCGCGGACGAGCAGCGCCGAGCTCCCGACCGCCACCGTGCGGTAGCGCGCCCACAGCCCCTCCGAGCAGGTGACGTTGAGCATCCCGCTCTCGTCCTCCAGGTTGATGAAGGTGACCCCGCGCGCGGTGGCCGGGCGCTGCCGGTGGGTGACCAGCCCGCCCACCAGCACCCGCGGCGGAGGGCGCTCCGGGTCGTGCGGGTCGAGGGCCCGGCCCGTGCCTGCCCGGCCCTGCCCGCCCCCATGCCCACGGCGTCCGAGCCCGTCGATCCGCACCGCGCCGAGGGCGTCGAGCCGGTCCCGGAGGTGCTGGACCGGGTGGCTGTCCGGCGACACGCCGGTGGCCCACACGTCGGAGACGGTGAGCTCGACGTCGGTCATCCCGGGCAGCGCAGGCGCGTGCAACCCCACGGCGGTGCCGGGGAGCTGGTCGGTGCGCACCGCGGCCACCACCCCCGCCGCCCACAGCGCCGACCGGCGGTCCACCCCGAAGCAACCGAACGCCCCCGCCGTGGCCAGCGCCTCGGCGCTGCGGGGCGGTGAGGCGCACGCGACGCGCCAGGTCGGCCAGGTCGCGGTACGGCCCGCCCTCCGCGCGCTCGGCGTCGATCTCGCTCGGCGACCTCGGTGCCGACCGTGCGCACCTCGGCCAGGCCCAGCCGGATCGCCCGGCCGCCCTCGCTGAGCGGATCCGGCTGCAGCAGGGCCTCCGCGGCGCCGAGGTTGACGTCCGGGCCGCGCACCAGCACCCCGTGCCGGCGGGCGTCGGCCACCAGCGACTGCGGGGAGTAGAAGCCCATCGGCTGGGAGTTCAGCAGCGCCGCGCAGAACGCCGCCGGGTAGTACCGCTTGAACCAGGCGCTGTAGTACACGAGCGACGCGAAGCTGATCGAGTGGCTCTCGGGGAACCCGAAGTTCGCGAAGGCCACCATCTTGCCGAAGATCTTCTCCGCCAGCTCGCCGGTGATCCCGTTGGCCGCCATCCCCTCGAAGAACCGCCCGCGCAGCTTCTCCATCTTCTCGGCGGACCGCTTGGAGCCCATGGCGCGGCGCAGCTCGTCGGCGTCGGCGGCGGAGAACCCGGCGACGTCGATCGGCCACCTGCATGAGCTGCTCCTGGAACAGCGGCACGCCGAGCGTCTTCTCCAACGCGTTCTTCAGCAGGGGATGGTCGTGCTCCCAGTCCGCGCCGTTGCGCCGCTGGATGTACGGATGCACCGAACCGCCCTGGATCGGCCCGGGGCGGATCAGCGCCACCTCCACCACCAGGTCGTAGAACACCCGTGGCTTGAGCCGGGGCAGGGTGGCCATCTGCGCGCGGGACTCCACCTGGAACACCCCGACCGAGTCCGCCCGCTGGAGCATCTCGTAGACCTCGGGATCGGTGGGCGCCAGCTCGTACAGCTCGACCTTCCGGCCGTGGTGCTCGGCGACCAGGTCGATCATCTTGTGCAGGGCGGTGAGCATGCCCAGCCCGAGCAGGTCGAACTTCACCAGCCCGGCGACCGCGCAGTCGTCCTTGTCCCACTGCACGACCGAGCGGTTCTCCATCCGCGCCCACTCCACGGGGACGACCTCGGAGACCGGGCGGTCGCAGATCACCATGCCGCCGGAGTGGATGCCGAGGTGGCGGGGGAAGCCGAGCAGCTCGTCGGCCAGCGTCAGCACCTGCTCGCGGCATCCCGGGCGGGCGCGGTCGACGCGTCGTCGCGGAGGCCCGTGCCAGCGCTCGATCTGCTTGCTCCAGGCGTCCTGCTGGCCCGGCGAGAACCCGAGTGCCTTGGCCATGTCGCGGACGGCCGAGCGCGGGCGGTAGGTGATCACGTTGGCCACCTGGGCGGCACAGCCCCGGCCGTGACGGCCGTAGACGTACTGGATGACCTCCTCGCGGCGGCCGGACTCGATGTCGAGGTCGATGTCCGGGTAGCCGTCGCGGGCCGGTGACAGGAACCGCTCGAACAGCAGCCCGTGCTCCACGGCGTCGACGTTGGTGATGCCCAGGGCGAAGCACACCGCCGAGTTGGCCGCCGAGCCGCGGCCCTGGCAGAGGATGTCGCGAGAGGCGGGCGAACTCCACGATGTCGTGGACGATCAGGAAGTAGCCGGGGAAGTTCTTGGACTCGATGATCGCGAGTTCCTTCTCCACCATGGCGACGGCCTCGGGGTACTCCGCGTAGCTGCCGTAGCGCTTGGCCATGCCCCGGTAGGTGAGCTCGCGCAGCCAGGAGGCCTCCGTGTGGCCCGGCGGGACCTCGAACGGCGGGAGGTCCGGGGCCACCAGGTCGATGGTGAACGCGCACTCGCGCCCGTACGCCGCCGCCCTGGCCACCGCGCCGGGGTAGCGGAGGTCGAAGCGGGCGGCCATCTCGGCGCCGGATCGCAGGTGGGCGGTGCCGGCGGGCGGGCAGCCAGCCGTCGGCGTCGTCGAGGCTGCGCCTGGCCCGCACCGCGGCCAGGGCCGTGGCCAGCGGGAACCGGCGCGGGGTGGCGTAGTGCGCCGCGGTGGAGGCGACGGTCGGGAGACCCGCCTCGCGGGCGAGGTGCGGCGAGGGCGTCGTTGCGCTCGGTGTCGGTGGGCAGCGCGTGGTGGGTGAGCTCGACCGCGACGTGCTCGGCCCCGAACCGCTCGACCAGCCCCCGCAGCGCCACCGCGGCGGCGCTGCGCCCCCCGGCGCGAGGGCCTGGCGGACCGCCCCCTTGCGGCAGCCGGTGAGCACCAGCACGTGACCCGCGGTGTCGGCGACGACCTCGTCGAGGTCGTAGACCGGGCGCCCCTTCTCCCGCCCCTCGCATCTGGGCGCTGCTGATGGTGCGGCACAGCCCGCGGTAGCCGTCCGGGTCGCGCGCCAGCAGCAGCAGGTGGCTGCCCTCCGGGTCGGCCACGCCGTTCTGCGGGGCGGTGAGCCCGAGGCTGAGCTCCGCCCCGAAGACCGTGCGCACGCCCAGCTCGGCGGCGGCCTCGGCGAACCGGACCACGCCGTACATCCCGTCGTGGTCGGTGAGGGCGATGGCGTCGAGGCCCAGCCGGTGCGGCCTGCTCGACGAGCTCCTCGGGATGGCTCGCGCCGTCGAGGAAGCTGAAGTTGGAGTGGCAGTGCAGCTCGGCGTAGGGACGTGCGCTCGCCCGGCTCCGCGAGCTCGGGGGGCTCGTACGGCTCCCGCTTGCGCGACCACGCCGGGCTGTCGCCGCCGTCGCCGTCTGGCTGCCCCCGGTGAGGCTCGCGCCGTCGCGCGGGCGGCCGGCCAGCACCGACTCCAGCTCCGACCACGGCACGTCCGGGTTCGTCCATCCCACGTCGGCGAGTGTAGTCGAACAGATGTTCGACGCGCTGGGGTTGTCCACAGGCTGGACGCCTCTACCCTGGCAGCATGCTCGCCGTACTGCGCAGGGTCGTCGCCATCGCGGCCGCGGGCGCCGCCGTCGCCTGCAGCGCCGCCGTCCCTGCCGCGGTCGCCGCGCCCGCACCGGCCCCGGACCAGGCCCTGCCCCAGCGCCTCGTCGCCGACGTCACCGGAGACGGCGCACTCCGTCACCTCGAGGCGCTCCAGCGCATCGCCGACCAGAACGGCGGCAACCGGGCGCTGGGCACCGCCCGGCTACGACGCGAGCCTGGAGTACGTGGCGGGCGCGCTGCGCGAGGCCGGCTACCAGGTGGACACGCCCACGTTCAGCGCGCGCCGGTTCTCGGTGCAGGACCAGCGGCTCACCGTGGCAGGCGCGGCGGTGCCCGTCACCGCGATCGGGTTCTCGCCCGCC
Source organism: uncultured Actinomycetota bacterium (assembly GCA_963784265.1). Taxonomy (GTDB): domain Bacteria; phylum Actinomycetota; class Actinomycetes; order Mycobacteriales; family Pseudonocardiaceae; genus Pseudonocardia. Next base: position 400,960 of record CAWAQQ010000005.1, on the reverse strand, counting down.
ACCCCGCCAGGCGGGGTCAACGGGCCGCTCGCGGTGATCACCCCGGACGACACCCCGGGCTGCGAGGCCGCGGACTTCGCCGGTGTGCCGCCCGGGGCGGTCGTCCTCGTCCGGCGGGGTGCCTGCCCGTTCGCCCAGAAGGTGACCACGGCGGCCGCCGCAGGCGCGCGCCGCCGTGCTGGTGGTCAACACCGAGGACGGCCCGCTCGACGCCGCCACCCTCGGCGACGCGATCCCCGGCGCCGTCCCGGCAGGCGGCCTCGCGCGCGCCGACGGCGACGCGCTCGCGGGCCGCGCGGGCGCGCCCGTCTCCCTCGTCCTGGCCACCACCACGGAGGAGACGGTCAGCCGCAACGTCCTCGCCCAGACCCGCACGGGTGACCCGGAGAAGGTCGTGCTGGCAGGCGGGCACCTCGACTCGGTGCCCGAGGGGCCCGGGCATCAACGACAACGGGTCCGGCGTCGCGGCGCTGCTCGAGACCGCCGTGCGGCTCGGCGGCTCGCCCCCCGTGACCAACGCCGTCCGGTTCGCGTTCTGGGGCGCCGAGGAGGTCGGGCTCGTCGGCTCCACGCAGTACGTCGCCGGCCTCCCCGAAGCCGACCGGAAGCGGATCGCGCTCTACCTCAACCTCGACATGGTGGCGTCGCCGAACGCGGGCTACTTCGTCTACGACGGCGACGACTCCGACCGCGCGGGCGCCGGGCCAGGGCCCACCGGCTCGGCCGCGATCGAGCGGGCGCTGCTCGAGGGCCTCGCCGCGGCCGGGGTGGCGGGCGCGGGCACCGACTTCGACGGGCGCTCCGACTACGGCCCGTTCATCGCAGCGGGCATCCCGTCCGGTGGCCTGTTCACCGGCGCCTCGGAGGCGAAGACCCCGGAGCAGGCCCAACGCTGGGGCGGCCAGGCCGCTCCCTTCGACCCCTGCTACCACCAGGCGTGCGACCGCATCGACACCGTCGACCGGGTGGCGCTGGACCGCAACACCGACGCCGTGGCCGCCACGGTCGCCCGCTACGCGCTCTCGACGGGAGAGCTCACGGGCTGATCCGCCGCGGTCGTTCGTGTCAGTCGTAGACCCCGGTCATCCACCACCCCCCGGCACGGGCGAGCAGCAGGAGCGCGACCCCGTCGTCGAGGGCCACCTGGAGGCGGCTGCCGTCGACCCCGTCCGGTGACCACCATCGCTGCCGCACCGGCCACGGCCCGGCCCACCCCGTCACGTCATGCCACGGGCCGCCACCGACCGAGATCCGGTGGGGCGCGGTGGCGAGGAGGTCGAGCGCCTCGAGGTGCACGGGCCGGCCCGCCGCGTCGACCAGTTCGACCGGCGGCGGGTCGGGGAGCACGGTGGCAGGCGACGGCCCGGGCAACCGGCCGGGCCATGGCGGCGGCGGCTCCCGCACCGCGGCGGTCGGCGGTGGCGGGCGCCGGGCGGGGCACCTGGCGGGCCCGGGCGGCACCGGGCAGGCGGCGGCACCGGGCGGGGCGGCACCCGGCTGGGGTGATCGGTGGTTCGGAACCTTCTGACGTGTCCAGTGCGGTTCCGGGTTCCGAAATCGCGATCACGGGCTTCCCGGTCGCCGGGCGCAGGACCGGGCGGCCCGCCGCCCTGGCCACGTCCGGCGGCCACCCGGCGGGCGCCGTGGCGGCGCGAACGGCACTCTCGCGCGCGTCTGTCGCGCGGAAGGGCCGTTCGCTCGGTGCGACCCGAGGTCGGCCGGGGCGGGGCCGTTCGGGGCCGGCAGGCACCGCTCCCGGTGCCGGACCGGGGCCGGGGCCGAGTTCGGGGCCGGCAGGCACCGCTCCGGCGCCGGGGCCGGGGCCGTCGGGGCCGGCACCGCTCCCGGGGCCGACCGGGGCCGGACCGGGGTCGGGCCGGGGCCGCTCCCGGCGCCGGACCGGGGCCGGGGCAGGCACCGCTCCCGGGGCCGGACCGGGGCCGGGGCCGGCGGGGGTGTCGAGCGCGGCGGGGCTGCGCCCACCATCCCCGCCGCCTGCCGCCATGATCGACACACCGGAACCCGGAACCGCATCAGGCACTGCTGCCGGTGCCGCACCGGTGATCACCCGCTCCGCGGAGCGGGCGGCGGGACCGTCGGCGCCGACTCTCGTCACCATGATCGCCGCTCTGGAACCCTGAGCCGCACCGGACACCGCTCCCGGTGCCGAATCAGTGATCATGAAGGCTGGCGGCGTCGACCGACGACGGGACACCTCGGGGCCCCGGGGCGGGGCTCCCCGACCCCCACCTCCAGCGGCACCGGCACCCCCGCCACCCCCGCACCAGGCACCGCCACCCCGCAAGGCACCCCCGCACGCGCACCGCCACCCCCGCACCAGGCACCCCCGACACTGCACCGGCACCCCCGCACCAGGCGCCCGACCGGCGCACCCCCGGCACCAGGCACCCCCGCACCCCCGCACCAGGCACCCCCGCACCAGACGCCACCGGCACCCCCGCACCAGGCGCCACCGCACAGGCGCCACCACACCCCCGGCACCCCCTCTTCCCGGTCGTCACCCCAGGGCACCAGGCGGACCCGCTCGGCCGGATCGCGCCCACCCACCAGCACCGCGGTGACCACCGACTCCGGCCCCAGCAGCGCCTGCACCCGGACCAGCGCCCGGCCGGCCCGCTCGTCGGCCTCACCGACATCGCCCCACAGCCCGAGCTGCAGCGCACCCGCGGTGACCGTCTCCTCCGGGACCAGCCGCAGCCGGGACACGGCTCCGGCCCCGCCGCGGGTGAGCCAGGCGTCGAGCTGCCAGCGCACCCGGTCGACGGTGCCGGCCGGGGTGAGCGGCTCGGCGCAACGCCAGATCCGGTACGGCTCCTCCCCCGCCACGGTGCGCGCGGCGACCCCGAGCCGGGTGCAGGACAGCCCGTACCCGGCCAGCGCCTGGTGCAGCCGCTCCGCCAGCGCGCGGGCGGCGAACGCGGCGGCGTCGACGCGGTCCACGGGCGGGTCCAGCTCGATCTCGACGGCCAGCTCCTCCGGGGGTCGGCGGCGCACCGGGGGGCGCGGGTCGAGGCCGCGGGCGAGCCGGTGCGCGAGCACCGCGTCGGCACCGAACCGCGACGCCACGTCCTCCGCGTCGAGGGTGCCGAACGCCCCGAGGCTGCGCAGCCCGAGCCTGCGCAGCAGGTCGACCAGCTCGGACCGGTCGAGCTCCGGTTCCCGGTCGAGCTCCTCCACGCCGAGCGGGGCGAGGAACCGGGGGTGTCGCCGACCCCGACCGCCACCCCGCGCCGGGCCGCCAGCACCGCGGCGAACAGCCCGTCGGCGATCCCCACCTGGCACTCGACGCCTGCGCGGGCCGCGACCTGGTCGACCAGCCGTTCCGCGGCGGCCTGCTCCCCGCCGAAGTACCCCGCCGGGCCCTGCGCCGGCCAGCGCCACCAGGCCGGGGCGCACCACCTCCACCCCGGGTGCGAGCTCCTCGATCGCGACGACCACGGGCTCGAACGCGCGGGCGTCGCGGTCGGGGTCGCGGGTGAGCACGGCCAGCTCGGGGCACCGGGCCTGCGCCTCCCGGCGCCGCAGGCCGCGACGCACACCGCGGGCGCGTGCGACCGCCGAGCACGCGAGCACCCGGTTGCCCACGACCACCGCCGCCGGCCGGTGCGGCGGAGACGTGCGCGGCCCGCGCGGCCGCCGTGACCGGCCAGTCCGGCGACCACAGCGCGAGCACGCGCACCGGCCCGTCGTTCACGGCACCGCCTGGCGATCCCCGGCGCCCGGGAACCGCACCGCCCCGGCTCCAGGCGTCCCACCTACGACGCATAGGCCGCCACCGCTCCCCGCGGCCACCGGCTCCTCCGCTCCCTGCCGTTCCGCCTCGACGACCCCACCGGGCCCGGGGAGCAGCAACCGGGCACGGCGGCCACCCGGCGCGACCCCCCGCCCGCGCAGCTGCACCCCGACCCGGCGGGTGCACAGCCGCCCGGCCCCACCGGACGCCCCGGCCCCCAGCCCCTGCCACTGCGCGCCCGTGCAGCTCAGCTCGACGTCGGCACCCGCCCACGCGCCCAGGGCCACCAGCACCGCGCCACGCTGGCGCGCCCTGGCCGCCAGCCGCTGCCGGTCCGCCGCCCGCACCCCCGCCCGTTCCGCCCCGGCCACCGCGACGACGTCCATCCCGTCGAGGAGCGCGGCGGTGACCGCCACCAGGTCCGACCCCGGGTACGGGACGAGTGCCAGCCGCTCCAGCCGGACGCCCGCCTCGGCCGCGGCCACCAGCCCCAACCCGGGTCGTCCGACCACACCCGCCCACCCGCCCGCGCCCGAGACCTCGGCGAGCAGCGCGAGCAGCAACGACGTGGCTCCCGGACCGGGCAGGACGGCCACCGTGGAGCCCCGGCGCAACCCGCCTGCGGGGAACAGCCGGGCGAGCGGGGCGGCCACGGGCAGGATCCGGCCGTCGACCTCCGGAGCCGCCACGGCCCGTACGTTCGCGGAGCGGTCCTCCATGCGGCGCAGCAGCCCGCGGGCGAGCTCCAGCCTGCTCGCCGACGTCGGCGTGCTCCACCCCGCGCTCGAACACGGCCTGCCTCCTCACGCATCGGGACCGCGCCGCGGGGAAGGCTGACGCTCTCGAACGTACGTTCGAAGGATAGCTCGCGGGCCGGACAGCTCGCCAGCCCCCGTTCGGATGGGCGCACTCCGCGCGCGCTTCGTACTCACCGCGCGCGCTGCAGTGCGCGCGGTGAGTACGTTCCGCGCGCGAGATCGACGCGCCGACGACCAGCCGCAGGACGGCCAGCCCCAGACGGACCGATCAGTGCGCGAAGTGCCGCGTGCCCGTCAGGTAGAGGGGCACGCCGGCGGCGGCCGCGGCGGCGGTCACCACGTCGTCGCGCACCGAGCCGCCGGGCTGCACGACCGCGACCACCCCGGCGTCGAGCAGCACCTCCAGCCCGTCCGGGAACGGGAAGAACGCATCCGACGCCGCCACCGACCCGCGGGCCCGGTCACCCGCCCGCGCCACCGCCAGCCTGGCCGCGTCGACCCGGTTCACCTGCCCCATCCCCACCCCGACGGCCGCGCCGCCGGACGCCAGCAGGATCGCGTTCGACTTCACCGAGCGGCACGCCCGCCAGGCGAACCCGAGATCGGCCAGCACCTCCGCCGGACACCGGGTCGCCGGTGGCCAGCTTCCAGGAGGCGGGGTCGTCACCGGCGGCGTCGAGGGCGTCGCGCAGCTGCAGCAGCAGCCCGCCGCTGATCGCGCGCAGCTCGGCACCGCGGCGCTGGACGGCGCCGGGCAGCACGCAGCACCCGCACGTTCTTCTTCCGGGCGAGCGACCTCCAGCGCGCCGGCGGCGTAGGACGGGGCCAGCACGACCTCGGTGAAGACCTCGGCGACCTGCTCGGCCATCTCCACGGTGACCTCGCGGTTCGCCGCGATCACCCCGCCGAACGCGCTGGCCGGGTCCGTGGCGTGCGCCTTGCGGTGCGCCTGCGCGATGTCGCCCGCCACCGCGATCCCGCACGGGTTGGCGTGCTTGACGATCGCCACGCACGGGTCGTCGTGGTCGTGCGCGGCCCGCCAGGCCGTGTCGGCGTCGACGTAGTTGTTGTACGACATCTCCTTGCCGTGCAGCTGCTCCGCGCTCGCCAGCCCACCGCCCGCCTGGGCGCCGCCGACGTAGAGCGCCGCCGCCTGGTGCGGGTTCTCGCCGTAGCGCAGGGTCGCCCGCGCGGTCCCAGCGTGGCGCCGACCCAGGACGGGAACGGGCCCGCCGTCCGGTCTCGGGCGCCAGCACGCTGCCCATCCACGACGCCACGGCGACGTCGTAGGTGGCGGTGTGCCGGAACGCGTCGGCGGCGAGGCGGCGGCGGTCGGCGAGCCGGAAGCCGCCGAGCCCGACCTGCTCGAGCACCCACCCGTACCGCGACGGCTCGACGACGACGGCCACGCTGTCGTGGTTCTTCGCCGCCGCCCGCACCATCGCCGGGCCGCCGACGTCGATCTGCTCGACGCACTCGGCGGGCGTCGCGCCGGAGGCGACCGTGGCGGTGAACGGGTAGAGGTTGGACACCAGCAGGTCGAACGCCGGCGATGCCCGAGCTCGTCGAGCTGCGCGATGTGCTCGGGACGGCGGGTGTCGGCGAGCAGCCCGGCGTGCACGCTCGGGTGCAGCGTCTTGACCCGCCCGTCCAGGCACTCGGGAAATCCGGTGAGCTGCTCGACGGCGGTGACCGGCACGCCGGCGTCGGCGATCCGCTGCGCCGTGGACCCGGTCGACACGATCTCCACCCCTGCGGCGTGCAGCCCGACGGCGAGCTCGTCGAGCCCGGCCTTGTCGTAGACGCTGACCAGGGCCCGCCGCACCGGCCTGCGGTCCTGCGACTCGACGCTGTTCACGGGATCCTCACCTCTCGTCCGGTCACGGTGGCGCCCGTGCCGGGCCAGCGCGGCGACGGTGCCGACCAGCAACCGCCGCTCCTCGATCTTGATCCGCTCGTGCAGCACGTCCGCGGTGTCGCCGTCCAGCACCGGGACGGGAGCCTGGGCCAGCACCGGCCCGGTGTCCACCCCGGCGTCGACGAGGTGCACCGTCGCGCCGGTGACCTTGACCCCGTAGGCGAGCGCGTCGGCCACCCCGTGGATGCCGGGGAACGCGGGCAGCAGCGCGGGGTGCGTGTTGATCATCGGGCAGCCGATCCCGGTGAGGAACCCCGGCCCGAGCACCTTCATGAACCCGGCGCTCACGACGAGGTCCGGGCGGTGCGCGGCGACGGCCTTGGCCAGCGCGTCGTCCCAGGACGGGCGGTCGGGATGGTCGGCGGTGCGCACCACGAAGGTCGGCACCCCGTGCCGCCCCGCCCGGGCGAGCCCCTCGATCCCGGACCGGTCCGCGCCGACGGCGACCACCCGCGCCGGGTAGTCCGGCTCGCCGGTCGCGTCCATGAGCGCCTGCAGCAGGGTGCCCGAGCCCGAGACCAGCACCACGACCCGCGCCGGGACCGCGATCTCGACCCGGTAGGTGCTCGGCGTCGCGGGCAAGCGCGGCTCCTCGGTCGCGGGGCGGGACCACGACAGCCTAGGCGGCGGGCGCGCCGGGTTCCGCGTCGTCGGGGGCTCGCACCGGAGCCACGCTCAGGACGGCTCGGACCGGGGATCGGACGCTCCGGCTCGGTCGGTCCGGCGGTTCGGACCGGCCGGTCCGGCCGGACGTCCGGCGCTCGGCGGCCTCGTCGGCCTCTCGGGCCCGCAACGCGACGAGCTCGGCCACCGTCATCGGCCGCCGTGGCTCCGGGACTCCCAGGCGACCCGACCCCCGGCGACTCGGCCCCCGGCGGCTCGGCGACACGCCCGGTTCGGCACGCACTCCGGCAACTGCCGGGAACCACCGGACCCGGCTCCGAGCCCGCCGGGAACCCCGCCGTCCGCGCGACCGGCGCCGTCCGCCCGGCCTCCGGCGCTCGCCACCCCGACCGCCGGTGACGTCGGCCGCCCGCTGCACGGCGGCGATCGCCACGGCCGGACCGCCGATCCACAGCAGCACCGCGGGGACGACGAGCCCGGCGTGCATCAGCACCGGGTCGAACGGTCCCGCCGTCAGCCGCCCCCCGGCCAGCAGGGCGAGGAGACCGGCGGCCAGCGCGGTCAGCACCGTCGCCGCCACCGCCGCCCGCAGCCGGACGGCGACCGGCGCGGACGCCAGCGCCCGGCGGCACGTGATCCCGGTCAGGACGCCGACCAGCAGCGGCCCGAGGAACACCGCCACCGCCCATGCGGGCGGGGTCGTCGAGGGCAGCGCCGCGAACAGCGGGAAGGACGAGGGCTCGCCCGGCGGACGCCCCGAACGGGGAAGCCGAGGCCGCACCGACCGCGACGCCGGGTCCGAGTGCCCAGCTCAGCCCGCCGACGATCGCGTTGGGCAGGTACGCCAGCGCCAGGAGCGTCACCCCCAGGGCGGCGCCGGCGTCGGGGGCGAGGGCGGCGTAGGCGGCGTCGACGTCGGACGCACCGAGCAGCAGCGCGGCGAGCAGGACCAGCCCCCCGACGGCGACGAGCCCGACCACGCCGACGGCCGCGCCGCGCAGCGCGGGCGGCAGCCCAGGCAGGGGCCCGTTCCCGCCACTCCGGCGGAACCCCGCAGGCCCGCGCGACCCCGACCGCGCTCGCGGCCCCCGCCAGCACCCCGGCACCGACCATCGCCGCCCATGGCGCGGCCGCCACCTCGGCGGCCTGCGGCAGCAGGGCACTCCCGAGGACGGCGACGGCGGCGTGCGCCCCGGCGATGGTCGCGACGACGGCGCCCGCGTCGGTGCGGATCCGCCCGCCGAGGCGCCGCACGGCCCAGCCCGAACCGACCGCCACGACGGCGAACAGGGCCGCGGTCGGCAGCAGCGGCAACACGCTGAGCGGCTGCCCCTCCAGGACGAGGGGGATCTGGTGCGCGGCCAGCCAGAACGGGATCGCGGCCGCGAACGCCCCGTCGAGCGACATCCCGCCGCCCGCCGTCAGCACGACCGCCGCCGCGGCGGGGACGAGCACCGCGTAGCTGACGAGAACGGTGCCCATCGCGCCGGCCAGCAGCACCCGCAGGCGGTCCAGGCCCTCCGGGGGCGACGGGCGCACGACGACGGTGTCGGCCGCGGTGGCGTCGCCGTCCGCGGCGGCGGTGGGGTCGGCCGTCGTGTCGTCGCGGTCCGGTGCGGAGAGGGCGCGGCTCACCCCGTCAGCGTCGCAGCGCCCGCCCCGGAGACCGGGCAGGCACGCCGCGGTCGCGTCGGATCGGCCCGCCGACCCGTGGCAGACGCACCCGGATCAGGACGGGCCGTCACCCCGCTGGCGATCGAAGAAGCGGGTCCGTTCGGGGTCACCGTCGCGGCTCGGCCTGCTCCGCCTGCTCGGGACGGGCGTGCTGGCTCTCGGCGGCTGCCTGCCCGGTGGGAGGGGTGCCCGCGTCCGGTCCCGTAGCCGGGAAAGCCGCGGTGGACGACGTCTCGGTGGGCTGGCCTGCGGGGGGCTGGCCTGCAGCGGCGGGCTGACCTGCTGGCGGGATCCGGACGCCGGCGTGTCGCCACCGGCCGGACCACCCGGCCACGGGGACCCGCCGCCGGAGCGGTGGGCCGCCACCGGCCGGTTCCGCTGGCCGGGCGCGCCCGGGCCGCCGGGAGCGGGCGGCTGACCGTAGCCCTGCTGCGGCCCGCCGTAACCCGGGTAGCCGGATCCGGGGCCCCCGCCGTACTGCCCGGGCTGGCCGTACGGCCCGGCGACGCCGCCTGCCCCCCGCCGCCGTACTGCGGCGGGGGCTGGGCGGCGCCGTAGCCCGGCTGGCCGCCGTAGGGCGCCTGCCCCGACGGCTGGCCGGGCGGCTGCTGCGCCCGTAGCCGCCCTGCTCGGGGTAGCCCTGCTGGCCGTAGCCCTGCTGGCCGTACCCCTGCTGGGGGTAGCCCTGCTGGCCGTAGCCCTGCTGCGGGTACCCGGCCGGAGCCGTGGGCCGCGGGGCCGGGACCTTCACGAGCCCGACGTCGATGAGCACCGCCCCGATCACGACGACGGTCTGCAGGAAGGCCAGCACCAGGGACGACGATCGCCGACGTGGGCACGCTCACGCCGCCCACCACGAGCTGCAGGAGCAGGAGCGTGCCGGTCGTGATCGCGACCGCTCCCGGGATCAGCACCCGGCCCACCTTCGGCAGCACCGCGGTGCCCGCCAGCAGGCCGCCACCGAGCAGCAGCGGCCCGACGAGGAGGCTGCTGAGCTGCAGGTCCTCGAAGAACCCCAGCAGGTAGACCACCAGGCCGAGACCGGCGGCGCCAAGGGCGAGCAGGCGCGCCGGGCCGGGAGCGAGCTGGGCGTCCGGGATGGGCTGCGGCGGTGTCGTGCCGCCGTGCCCCCCCGCGGTCCCGTGGACGGAGTTCCGGGCTGGCTCATGTCTCGCACGCTAGCCCCTGTCCGATCGGCGCGGAAATCCTCGCCCGGGTGACCCGATCAGCTCCCGGCGATGATCTCCCGCATCATCGCGGCGGTCTCGCTCGGCGTCTTGCCGACCCTGACGCCGGCCGCCTCGAGGGCCTCCTTCTTGGCCTGGGCGGTGCCCGCCGAGCCGGAGACGATCGCGCCGGCGTGGCCCATCGTCTTGCCCTCGGGAGCGGTGAACCCGGCGACGTAGCCGACGACCGGCTTGCTGACGTTCGCCTTGATGAAGTCGGCCGCGCGCTCCTCGGCGTCGCCGCCGATCTCGCCGATCATCACGATCGCGGCGGTCTCCGGGTCGGCCTCGAAGGCCTCCAGCGCGTCGATGTGCGTGGTGCCGATGACCGGGTCGCCGCCGATGCCGATGGCGGAGGAGAAGCCGATCTCGCGCAGCTCGTACATCATCTGGTAGGTCAGCGTGCCCGACTTCGAGACGAGGCCGATCGGGCCCGCCCCGGCGATGTCGGCCGGGATGATGCCGGCGTTGGACCTGCCGGGAGAGATGATGCCGGGGCAGTTCGGGCCGATGATGCGGGTCCTGTTGCCCTTGGCGCACGCGTGTGCCCAGAAGTAGGCCGAGTCGTGCACCGGGATGCCCTCGGTGATGACGACGGCGAGCGGGATCTCGGCGTCGATCGCCTCGATCACCGCGTCCTTGGCGAACTTCGGCGGCACGAAGACGACGCTGACGTCGGCGCCGGTCTCCTTCATGGCCTCCTCGACGGTGCCGAACACCGTGAGGTCCTTGCCGCCGATCGTGACGGTGGTGCCCGCCTTGCGGGCGTTCACGCCGCCGACGATGTTCGTGCCCGCCGCCAGCATCTTGGTGCTGTGCTTGGTGCCCTCGCCGCCGGTGATGCCCTGGACGATGACCTTGCTGTTCTCGTTGAGGAAGATCGACATGCTCAGGCCCCTGCCGCGAGCTCGGCGGCCTTGTCGGCCGCGTCGTCCATCGTGTCCACCTGGGTGACCAGCGGGTGGTTCGCCTCGTCGAGGATGCGCCGGCCCTCGAGCGACGTTGTTGCCGTCGAGCCGCACGACGAGCGGCTTGGTGGCGCCGTCACCGAGGATCTTCAGCGCCTCGACGATGCCGGTGGCCACCGCGTCGCACGCGGTGATGCCGCCGAAGACGTTGACGAAGACCCACCGGACGTCCGGGTCGCCGAGGATGACGTCGAGCCCGTCGGCCATGACCTGCGCCGACGCGCCGCCGCCGATGTCGAGGAAGTTGGCGGGCTTGACGCCGCCGTAGTGCTCGCCCGCGTACGCGACGACGTCGAGCGTGCTCATGACCAGGCCCGCGCCGTTGCCGATGATGCCGACCTGGCCGTCGTCGAGCTTGACGTAGTTGAGGCCCTTGGCCTTCGCCTTGGCCTCGAGCGGGTTCTCGGTGCGCTCGTCGACCAGCGCGGCGTGGCCGGGGTGCCGGAAGCCGGCGTTGTCGTCGAGGGTGACCTTGCCGTCGAGCGCGATGACCTTGTCCTGCGGGTCGCGCACCAGCGGGTTGACCTCGACCAGCGTCGCGTCCTCCGCGACGAAGGTCTCCCACAGCTTGACGATGACGTCGGCGGACTTGTCGGTCACCGCGGCGGGGATCCTCGCCGGCGGCGACGATCTCGGTGGCCTTCGCCCGGTCGACCCCGGCGATCGCGTCGACCGGGACGCGGGCCAGCGCCTCGGGCCGCTCGACGGCGAGCTGCTCGATCTCCATGCCGCCCTCGGCCGAGGCCATCGCCAGGAACGTGCGGTTGGACCGGTCGAGCAGGAAGGAGAAGTAGTACTCCTCGGCGATGTCGCTCGCCTCGGTGACCAGCACCCGGTGCACGATGTGGCCCTTGATGTCCAGCCCAGGATCGCCTCGGCCTTCTCCTTGCGCCTCCTCGGGGGTCTGCGCCAGCTTCACGCCACCCGCCTTGCCGCGCCCACCCGTCTTGACCTGCGCCTTCACGACGACGGCCGTGCCGAGCTCGGCCGCGGCCGCGGCCGCCGTCTTCGGCCGTCTCCACCGTGCTGCCCGGAAGCACCGGGACTCCGTGCGCGGCGAAGAGATCCTTCGCCTGGTACTCGTAGAGGTCCACTCGGCTCTCCCTGCCCCACTCCGCTGTGCCTGCTCCCCAGGGACCCTAGCGACGGCCACCGCACCCGCCCTGACCTGCCCCGGGTGACCGCGATCACCCCCGTTCTCCACATCGCGTCCGAGGTGACCTGCTCCACGTTCGCCGCGGCCCCTGCTCGTCGCCGCCCGACCCGGTCTCGACCGCACCCTCGCAACGGACCCTAGCGACGCCGACGGCACCGGCCTGACCTGGCCCGGTGAGACCAGTCACGATGGCGCTGGGGTCGCTCCACGGCGTGTCACGCGGCTCGTGCGCGGCGCGGCCGACCGAACTCAGGATGGGCGGGACGGCATCGGTGACCTACCGTCCGTACATGGCGCTGGTCCATGCCGGACTGGGCCGCCTGGCCACGGTGGCCGGCGCGGCGCGCACGGCCGCGGCCGACCTCGGCGGGGCCGCCGCCTACACGGCGCGCACGTTCGGCACCCCGGCGGGCATCCGGGGGGTCGCCGTCGAGCTGGCCTGGCTCACCGCGCACGCCGCCGTCTACCCGCTCGGGCTCGTGCGCGAGCAGCTGGCCGAGACCGACGGGTACCGCACCGACTCGCTGCCACCGGTGCGGCGCGGGCTGGTCGTCACCGACATCGAGGCCGCAGGCACGCCGATCCTGCTGGTGCACGGCATCATGGACAACCGCTCCGTGTTCACCGTCTTCCGCCGGGCCCTGCGCCGCCGCGGGTTCGGATCGGTGCACGCGGTGAACTACAGCATCCTCACCGGCGACGTCCGCACCGCGGCGCACGAGCTCCGCACGCACGTCGAGCGGCTGCGGGAGCGCACGGGCGCCGACAAGGTGCACGTCGTCGGCCACTCCCTCGGCGGCATGATCGCCCGCTACTACGTGCAGCGCCTCGGCGGCCACCACGCCGTCCAGACCGCTCGTCACGCTCGGCAGCCCCCACGGGGGCACCACCACCGCCTACGCTGTGCCCACGCCGCTCGCCCGCCAGCTGCGGCCCGGCTCCGAGCTGATCGCCGAGCTGGCCGAGCCGGCGCCCGGCTGCAGCACGCGGTTCCTGGTGGTGTGGAGCCGGATGGACCAGATGGTCCTGCCGCAACGCAACGCCCGGCTGATCCATCCCGACCTGGACGTCGAGGAGCTGGAGCTGCGCGACGTCGGTCACCTGTCCCTGCCCGATCGACCCGCGCACGGTGCACTGGGTCGCCACGGCGCTGGCCCGCTCCGACCGCGCCGGTGACCCGTCCGGGCGGTCGCGCGGCACGACTGCGGGCCGTTCCGGACACGTTCCGTGAGCAGTCCTCCCCGGCGTAGTGCAACGTCACGACACGCCGGACACCGATTTGCCTGCCGCCTTCCCGTGCCGCTAGGTTCCCCGGGTCCGTGTCACAGACCGGTCACGACGGCAGCAGGGTCGGCCCCGATCGGCCCTGCGGGTCCCCAGCCCGCGCCGGCCTGACCGTGGCCCGGCTGCGTTCCCCGAAGTGCTGCCCCGAAGGCTGTCCCCGATGCACGAGCTGTCGAGAAGGGCAGGTCTTGGCGCGCCACCGCTCCCCAAGCGGCGCCCGACCGGACCCCGGAACCGGTGCGCGGATGCGCGTACCCGACCGTCCCGGGGACGCACCGGCTCCCGGCGCCACCCAACGCGTCCCTGCGCGGCCGCGCGACGGTCGTCGCAGCAGCCGCCGGGGCCGTCGTCGCGGCAGGCCAGTCGGTGCTCCCGTCGCTCCCGGCGCTGAACAGCCCGCGACGTCGCCCCGCTGGCGGCCGACGCGCTCCTCCCCGTCGCCGAGACGAGCGCCACGCAGACCAGGGCCGTGCTCGCCCCGAACGCCGTCGGCGGGGACCAGCTACCCGTCAGCGCCTTCGCGATGGCGACCGACGACCCCCAGGTCGACGTCGCGAGCCTCACCAAGGCCGTCGACATCGGCCAGGAGCTCGCCAAGCGCTCCTCGGTCCTCGACGCCGCGCTGTCGGACGGCGCGTCCGAGGCGTTCGTGATCGGCGGCAACGCGTTCGTCCGGCCGGCCGTCGGGCGGCTCACCTCGATGTTCGGGGCCCGCTGGGGCACCTCGCACTTCGGCATCGACATCGCCAACTCCATCGGCACCCCGATCTACGCGGTCACCGACGCGGTCGTCGAGGAGTCCGGGCCGGCGAGCGGCTTCGGGATGTGGGTGGTGCTGCGCCACACCGACGGCAGCCAGAGCGTCTACGGGCACATCAACCGCTCGTTCGTCTCCGTCGGGGAGAAGGTGCGCGCGGGGGAGCAGATCGCCGAGGTCGGCAACCGCGGCTACTCCACCGGACCGCACCTGCACTTCGAGGTGTGGGACGCCGACGGCACCAAGATCAACCCGATCCCCTGGCTGCTCAAGCACGGGATCAAGTTCTAGCCCGCTCAGAGCTTCTGCAGCGGCACCCCGCCGATGAGCATCAGCCGCACGGTGCCCGCGCTGCCGAAGTCGATCGTGACGGTGGCGCGCGCGCCCGACCCCGTCGGAGGCGACCACGGTGCCCAGGCCGTACTTGTCGTGGTTGACCCGGTCGCCGACGTCGAGGCTGATGGTGGCCGTGAGCGTGCGCTCGGGCACGCGCCAGTCGCCGCGGTCGGTGGCCGTGGCGCGCCGCCCGAAGCCGAAGCGGCCGACCGGGGCCGAGCGCTCGGGCTCGGCGCGCCGCCAGTCGACCAGCTCGGCGGGGATCTCGTCGAGGAACCGGGACGCCGGGTTGGCGTTGGGCTGCCCGAACGCCGACCGGATCATCGCCCGGGACAGGTACAGCCGCTGCTGCGCGCGCGTGATGCCGACGTACGCGAGCCGCCGCTCCTCGGCCAGCTCGGCGGGGTCGGCCAGCGCACGCATGTGCGGGAACACGCCGTCCTCCCAGCCGGTGAGGAACACGACCGGGAACTCCAGGCCCTTCGCGGTGTGCAGGGTCATCAGCGTGACCATGCCCGGAGTCGTTGTCCGGGATCGAGTCGGCGTCGGCGACCAGCGCCACGCGCTCCAGGAACGCGGCGAGCGAACCCGGCTCGGGCGCGCCCTCGGCGACCTCGGCGGCCAGCGCCCCCAGCGCCTCGTCGTCGAGATCCACCGCGGCCACCGCGGCGTCGCCGGCGAACTCGCGCGCCACCGTGACCAGCTCGGCGAGGTTCTCCAGCCGGGAGCCGTCCTGCGGGTCCTCGCTGGCCTCCAGCTCGGCGGTGTAGCCGGTGCGGGCGTAGACGGCCTCCAGCAGGTCGGCCGTGTCGTCGCCGCGTTCGACGAGCTCGTCGAGCTCGTCGAGCAGCTGCACGAACGCGGCGATGCACCGCTGCGAGCGGGTGACCAGGCCCGGGATCCGCTCGGGCTGCTCGGCGGCGATGCGCAGGGCCGCGGCGAACGAGAGGTGCTCACGGTCGGCGTAGGTGGCCACGAGCTCCTCGGCGCGGTCGCCGATGCCGCGCTTGGGCACGTTGAGGATGCGCCGCAGGCTCACCGTGTCCTCGGGGTTGGACAGCACCCGCAGGTAGGCCAGCGCGTCGCGCACCTCCTTGCGCTCGTAGAACCGCACGCCGCCGACGACCTTGTACGGCATCCCGACGCGCAGGAACACGTCCTCGAACACGCGCGACTGCGCGTTGGTCCGGTAGAAGACGGCGACGTCGGAGTGGCGCACGCTCGCCCGCGTCGACCAGCCGGTCGATCTCCCCCGCGACGAACGCGGCCTCGTCGTGCTCGTTGTCGGCGACGTAGCCGACGACCTTCTCGCCGTCGCCCTGCTCGGACCACAGCCGCTTGGCGCGGCGGTCCGGGTTGCGGGCGATCACCGCGTTGGCGGCCGAGAGGATGGTCTGCGTGGAGCGGTAGTTCTGCTCCAGCAGGATCGTGTGCGCGTCCGGGAAGTCCTTCTCGAACTCGACGATGTTGCGGATGTTGGCGCCGCGGAACGCGTAGATCGACTGGTCGGAGTCGCCGACGACGCACAGCTCGCCGGGCTTCGCGGCGTCCGCCGCCCGCGCCACCAGCTCCCGGACCAGCACGTACTGCGCGTGGTTGGTGTCCTGGTACTCGTCGACGAGCACGTGCCGGAACCGGCGGCGGTAGTACTCGGCCACGGCGGGCAGGCGCTGCAGCAGCGCGACCGTCTCCATGATCAGGTCGTCGAAGTCGAACGCGTTGGCCGGTGCGCAGCCGGGCCTGGTAGACGGCGTAGACCTCGGCGACCTTGCGCTCGTAGTCGTTGGTGGCGCGCTCGGCGGCGTCGTCGGCGCCGAGCAGCTCGTTCTTGAGGTTGGAGATCTGCGCGGCGAGCCCGCGCGCGGCGAACTTCTTGGGGTCGAGCTCGCAGGTCGCGGGCGACGAGGCCGACGAGGCGCCGGGTGTCGTCGGCGTCGTAGACGGAGAACGCGCTGCGCACGCCCAGGTGCTTGGCCTCGCGGCGCAGGATGCGCACGCACATCGAGTGGAAGGTGGAGACCCACATCGCGTTGGCGCGCCGGCCGACCAGCGCGTCGACCCGCTCCTTCATCTCGGCGGCGGCCTTGTTGGTGAACGTGATCGACATGATCTCGCCGGGATGCACGTCGCGTTCGGCGAGCAGCCAGGCGATGCGGTGGGTGAGCACGCGGGTCTTGCCCGAGCCGGCCCCGGCCACGATCAGCAGCGGGCTCCCCGCGTGGGTGACCGCCTGGCGCTGGCGTGGGTTGAGCCCCTCCAGCAGCGCCGCACCGCGGGCGGTGGCGGGCTTGACGGGAGCGTGCGAGCGCCGGTTCTGAGGGTAGTTCGAACAGCGCACTCATCGTGTTCGAAGGGTACCGGCGTCAGCCGACGATTCCCCCAGGGCGTTGCTGTGGCACACTCACCGGCGTGCCAGCGCAGCTCGGGCGATTTTTCTACGGGTACCGGAGTCCGGTGCCCGTGGCCGCCTTGAGCTGATCAAGCCCCACGACGCCCCGGAGTCCACTGGACCCGGGGCGTTCGCGCGTCACGGGCCGGGCAGGCCAAGGCCGGGGCACAGGAGGAGACCGTGACCGTGACGACCGCGAACGACAGGACAGGACCCACCGACGAGGTGGCGGGCCCGGAGGAGATCGACGCGCTCCGGGTGGAGATCGACCAGCTCGACGCCGACATCCTGCGGCTGGTCAAGAGACGCAGCGAGGTGTCGCAACGGATCGGCGCCGCGCGGATGGCCGCGGGCGGCCCGCGCATCGTCTACAACCGCGAGATGGCCGTGCTCGCCCGCTTCCGCGACCTCGGCGCCGAGGGCCGCGAGCTCGGGATGCTGCTGCTCCGCCTCGGGCGCGGCCGCCTGGGCGGGCGCTGACCGGCCGGTCCGCACCCGCTGCGGCAGAGACGCTTGTGATCTCCGCGCGTTCCGGCCTGATCACCGCGGCGCCGGCCGGCGCGATCCGTGGCACTGTGGAGGCATGGGAGCCGTGTTCGGGATCGTCGCCATGGTCGTCGCGCTCGTCGGCCTGCTTGGTCGCGCTGGGCCACGTCGGTTACCTCGCCATGCTGAAGTCCGCTGCACAGAAGCGCGGCATCGCGGGCGCGTCGACGGCCGAGTACGTCAAGAGCCGCTGGCCCGTCGCAGGCGGGGCGGCCGCCGTGGCGGCGCTGGGCCTGATCCTCACCTCGGGCGGGTCGGTGCCGATCGACGTCATCGGGATGGTGCTCGGCGTGGGCGGCGGCGTCGTCGCCAAGCAGGCGCTCGACACCACCCGCGCGCGGTACCGCAGCCAGCCCTGAGCCCGGCGGTGGCCGTAGGGTTCGGCGGTGTCCACGCCGATCGCCGTCTCCGCACAGGTCCTGACCGACGTCGAGCGCGTCCTCGTCGTCATGGCCCATCCCGACGACGCCGACTTCGGGGCGGCCGGGACCATCGCGACCTGGGTCGACGCCGGCATCGACGTCGCGTACTGCATCTGCACGTCGGGTGACGCGGGCGGGTTCGACGACACCCCGCGCGCGGAGATGGCCCCGTTGCGGGAGGCCGAGCAGCGGGCGGCGGCTGCCGTGCTGGCGTCGAGGACGTCCGCTTCCTCGGCCATCCCGACGGCCGCCTCACCCCGAGCATCGAGCTGCGGCGCGACATCAGCCGGGAGATCCGCCGGTTCCGGCCGGACCGGGTGCTGACGCAGTCACCGGAGATCTGGTGGCGCAGGCTCGGCGCGTCGCACCCGGACCACCGGGCGACCGGCGAGGCGACCGTCGCCGCCGTGTACCCCGACGCCCGCAACCCCTTCGCCCATCCCGAGCTGCTCGCCGACGAGGGGCTCGAGGCGTGGACGGTGCGGGAGCTGTGGATGCTGGGCGCCCCGGACGAGCGCATCGACCACGTCGTCGACGTGACCGCGACGATCGAACGCAAGCTCGCCGCGCTGCGCGCCCACGTCTCGCAGACCGCGCACATGGACGGCCTCGACGAGCGCATCCGCGGCTGGCACGCGAGCTGGGCACGGCGGGCGGGCCTGCCCGACGGCGTGCTGGTGGAGGCCTTCCAGGTCGTCGCTCTCTGAGATGAGCGGTCGACACGATGTCGTCGAGCGGAGCTGCTCCGTTGGGGTGAAGGACGACGAGCGGGCGATCAGCACGAGGTGGAGCAGTCACCGAGCTGTGACGACCGGTAGATTCCCGTACGCCGTAAGTCCCCCGTCGAGGAAGGCCATCCCTCTGTGGCTCCGACCACGTCGCGCGCTGTCGATCATCCCGCTCGTACGGGCATGGTCACCGTCGCCGATCTCGTTCGCGCCCACGGCTCCCCGTCCGTGCCGGCTCCGCGCATCCCGGCCCAGCGCACGGCGGAGTCCGAGGACACGCCGGGCCCGGCGCACGACCGGGACCGGACGGGGGCGACCGCGCGCCCGCCCGCGTCGCCGTCCGCAGCGGGGTGATCGCGGCCGGCACCCTGCTCGCCGCGGGGTCGGTGTTCGGGATGGCCGTGTTGACCGACGGTCCGACGACCCGGCCCGACGCCACGGACAGGGGACCCGACGCCGGCACCGGACGCCTCGACGGTGACCCGTCGGAACCCTTGCCGCCCGGAGCCTCCCCGGCGCTCACCCCGCCGGACGCGGCGGGGCCCGCGGCCCCGGACCCCGGCGCGGCCCCTCCGGCCTCGTGGCTGCCGGTCGCGTTCCCCTCCGCGGCGCCCGGACCGGCGACGACGGGCCAGGCGGGTCCCGCCGGCACGGGCGCCCCCGCAGGTCAGCGAGCCGGCGCCCCCGTCGCACCGGAGCGGCGCCGGGCCGCAGCCGGCCGGGCCGCCCGCCGGCTCCGGATCCGCCGGCCCGGCGCCGTCGGGTCCGGTCGGGCAGCTCACCGACACCGTCGGCGGTGCGGCCGAGGTGCTGCCCGAACCGGTGCGCACACCGGTCACCGGGCTCACCGACGCCGTGGGCGAGACCGGCGACGGGCTCCTCTCCGGCCTCGGCCTCGCTCCTGGTGACCGGTCGGCCCGCACCAGCGCACGGACGTCCGCTCCCCGCACGTCCGCGGAGACGGCCCCGGACCGGCAGCCCGCGATGAGCATGCTGTCCGGGCCGACCGCGGATCGGGCGACGACGACCGGGAGCCGGACTCCGGCGGGAGCCTGGGCCTGCTCGGTCTCTGAGCCCGAGCGGCGCCTACACCAGCCGTCGGTCCGACGCCCAGCGCGACAGCTCGTAGCGGTTCGACAGCTGGGTCTTGCGGAGCACGCTGGACACGTGGGTCTCCACGGTCTTGACGGAGATGAACAGCTCCCCGGCGATCTCCTTGTAGGCGTACCCGCGCGCCAGCAGCCGCAGGACGTCGCGTTCCCGGCGCGTCAGCCGGTCCAGCTCGGGGTCGCCGGGCGGGGCCGCGCCCGGACGGTCGGAGAAGACGTCGAGGACGAAGCCGGCGAGCCGCGGCGAGAACACCGCGTCGCCCGAGCGCACGCGCCGCACGGCGTCCGCGAGGTCGCGGCCGGAGATCGTCTTGGTCACGTAGCCGCGGGCCCCCGCCCGGATGACCGCGATGACGTCCTCGGCGGCGTCGGACACGCTCAACGCGAGGAACACGATGTCGGGCAGCTCGGGGCGCAGCTGCCGCAGCACCTCGGCGCCGCCGCCGTCGGGCATGTGCACGTCGAGCAGGACGACGTCGGGCCGGAGGTGGCGCACGGCGGCGACCGCCTCGTCCACCGAACCGGCCTCCCCGACCACCGTGACGTCCGCGACCCCGCGGTCCAGCTCCGCACGCACCCCGGACCGGAACAGCGCGTGGTCGTCGACCAGGAACACGCGGATCGGCGCGTCCGGATCGGGAGCCGGGCGCTCGCCCGGGTCAGGGTCGATCGTGGGGTCGCTCATGGGGTGGGCTCCTCGCGTCCAGGGTGCGCGGATCCGTTCACCGCGATCGTCAGGTGCACCTCGGTGCCCGTTCCGGGCGTGCTGCGCAGCGAGACGGTGCCGCCGTGGCGGGCCATCCTGCCGTGCACCGAGTCGGCGAGCCCGTGCCGGTCGTCGGGCACGGCGTCCGGGTCGAACCCGACTCCGCGGTCGCGGACGAAGACGTGCACCTCGTCGGGCTCGACCTCGGCGAACACGCTCACCTCGTCGACGTCGGCGTGCTTGGCGGCGTTCACCATCGCCTCGCGCGCGGCGAGCACGAGGGCGCGCAGGCCGTCGTCGAGCTTGCGGTCGCCGCCGACGACCACCGGGCGCACGGTGAGCGCGTAGGTGTCCTCGACCTCGGCGGCCGCCGCGGCGAGCGCATCGGCGAGGCCGGCGTCCAGTGCCGGCTCGGCGAGGCGGGACCGTCCGTACCCGCCGATGCCGTAGAGCCAGTGCCGGAGCTCGCGCTCCTGGCCGCGCGCCAGCCGCTGCACCTCGCGCGGCTGGTCGGACTGGCGCTGGATCAGGGCCAGCGTCTGCAGCACCGAGTCGTGCAGGTGCGCGGCGATCTCGGCACGTTCGGCCTCGACGATGCGCTCGCGGCGCTCCTCGCCGAGGTCGCGCATCAGCCTCACCCACCACGGCACCGTCAGGACGGCCACCCCGACGAGCGTGGCGAGGACCGCGAGCAGGGCGAACTGCACCTGGTCGAGCTGCAGGTTGCCGATCAGGAAGACCGCGATCCCGGCCGCGACGAACACCGCACCCGCCAGCACGCGCAGCAGGGCGGTGCGCCCGGACCCGGCCACGGACGTGACCCCGGAGCGGGCGCCCTGCGTCCAGCGGCGGCGCTGGGTCTGGTCCGCCTCCCGCCAGACCACCGCCGCCCCGATCGCGGCCACCCCGAGCGGGCCGACGATCCAGCCGATCACGGTGTTGCCCAGTGCCGCGGCGGCGAGTCCGATCGCCGATCCCGAGCGCGGCGAGGCCGAGTGCCTGCTGCCGTTCGCGGCGCGTCACGGTGCGGCCCGGGTCGGTCTGCTCCTGGCGGAGGAAGATCCACAGCAGCCCGTACGCGAGCGCGCCCGCCCCGTTGACGGCGGCGAGCGCGACGAACGCGGCGCGCACCCACAGCACGTCGACGCCGAGGTGGTCCGCGACGCCGCCCGCGACACCCGCGACGAGCCGGCCGCTGCGCCGTCGCGTGACCGGCGGGGTCGCGACCGGCGCCTCGGTCACGGGCGCAGGGGTGCTCACCGGTCCATCGTCACACGCCCGGGACCGGGGGACATCGGGGAAATCTCGGGGACGGCTCAGGGCCGACCCCGATGGATCCGACCGGTGACCGGGCAGGCTCACTGCCATGAGGACGACGGACGTGCAGGGCACGCTGCGGGAGATGTGGGAGACGCGGCCTGCGCGGCCGCGCGACGATCGACAGATCGCGGGGGTGGCCACGGCCATCGCACGGCGATACGACATCGATCCGGTGCTCGTGCGGGTGGGATTCGTCGTGTCCGCCTTCTACGGCATCGGCGCGGCCCTCTACATCGCAGGCTGGATCCTCCTGCCGGAAGGGCCGGCCGTGCCCACCGCAGCGGACCCGGCGGGCACCCGGCGCCCGGTGCGGCCCAAGCCGGTGTTCCTGATCGGGCTGGCGATCGCCACCGCGATCAGCCTGGGTGCGCTGTTCACCGCGGACCGCGGGCTGTTGCTGCCGGCCGTCGTCGCACTCGGCCTGCTCTTCCTGCTCCACCGGAGCAGGGGGCACCGGGGGCCGGTCGCACCGGCAGCCGCTCCCGGCACGCCCGACCCGGCACCGCGCGCTGCGGCGCCGCGGCCGCGGGCGACCCCGCGGACCGGCGAGGCTCCGACCGCACCCGTCGGCCCGCCCGCCTGGGACCCGCTCGGCGCCGCCCCGTTCGCCTGGGACCTGCCCGAACCCTCCCCGGCCGAACCGGCCGCGCCCCGCCCCCGGCGGCTCCCGGTCACCGCCGTGACCCTCGCCGTCGCCCTGCTCGCCGGCGGGGCGACCGGGATCCTGCTGCTCGCCGGTGGATCGCTGGCCAGCCTGCCCGTGCTGTTCGGTGTGGTGCTCGCCGTGCTCGGCACCGGGCTCGTCGTCGGCGCCTTCACCCGGTCCGGCCGGGGCCTGATCCCGGTCGCGCTCGTGATCAGCGCGCTGACCTGGGCCGTCGTGGCCGCACCGCTGGACCGCTGGCAGGGCGGGTTCGCCGACGTGACCGAGCGGCCGCTCACCGCGGCCGCCGTGGCCCCGAGGTACGAGCAGTCCGCCGGGTCGATCGCCCTCGACCTGCGCGCGGTCGACCTGTCCGTCCCGCCCGGGACGACGGAGCCGCCGGTGCACAGCGCGCTGTCGGTGGGAGCGGGACTCGTCGAGGTCCGGGTGCCGCAGGACGCCGACGTGACCGTGCGCGCCCACGCAGGCGCCGGCAGCGTCGACGTCCTCGGCAGGGAGAGCGCCGGACCGGACGCATCGCTCCAGGTCACCGACCTCGGGGCCGACGGGGTGGCGTCCGGCCGCCCCATCGTGCTGGACATCGACGCCGGGCTGGGAAGCGTGGAGGTGCACCGTGGCTGAGCACGACGAGAACGCCGAGATCGTGCCGGAGCGCCGCACCCGGCGCGGGCCGGACGTGCTGACGCTGCTGGTCGGGCTGATCGCCCTGGGGATGGCGACCTCGGCGTTCCTCGGGGTGGTCCCCGACCTGAGCGGCTTCGACCCCCGCTGGCTGCTCGCCGCGGGCGCGGTCCTGGTCGGGTTCCTCCTGCTGGTCGGGAGCCTGCGGGGCCGCCGCGGCGGCTGAGCTGGGATGACCGCGACACCGGTACCGGGTCTGGGGAGCTCCGGTACCTCCGGGGGGAGCGGGCGGCACGAGGGTCTCGACGGCCCTCGTGCCGCCCCCGCCGTTCCCCGCGAGTCGGGGTTTTCCGCGCGCGAGTCGGGGGATTCCGCGCGCGAGTCGGGGGATTCCGCGCGCGAGTCGGGGGATCCGCGGACGATCCGGCGCCCGGGTCGGGGTCAGGAACGGTCGGCCAGGCGGGCCAGCCCCGCGGCCTCGAGGATCTCCGGCACCCCGCGCGGGTAGCCGACGGCCATCACGTGCACGCCCGCCACCCCGGGCACCTCGCGCAGCGCCGCCACCGTCTCGGCGCAGGCGGCCATCCCCTCGGCCGCCACGCGCTCCGGCGGCACGCCGCGCAGCCGCCGCTGGAACGACTCGGGCACGACCACCCCGGGGATGCCCGTCATGAAGTCCAACGCCCGCAGCGACCGGATCGGCCCGACGCCCGCGAGGATCCCGCACCGCTCGTGCAGCCCGAGGTCGCGCACCCGCGCCATCCACGGCTCGAAGTCGGCGACGTCGAACACGAACTGCGTCTGGACGAACTCCGCCCCCGCCGCCACCTTGCGGGCCAGCCGGTCCGGCGCACCCACCGCGTCGTCGACGGCGCCGAGGAGGAACCGGGGCGCCGGGTCGACCTCCCGGCCGGACAGCAGGGTCCCGCTGTCGCGCAGCGTCCGCGCCGCGGACGTCAGCCCGGCCGAGTCGAGGTCGAAGACGGCGGTCGCGTCCACGTCGTCACCCCGTTCGGGACCGTCACCGGTCATCAGCACCAGGTTGGGGATGCCGAGCGCCCCTGCCGAGATCAGGTCGGACTGGAGCGCGATGCGGTTGCGGTCCCGGCACGTCATCTGCATGACGGGTTCCAGGCCCTCGGCGAGCAGGACGACGCTGGCCGCGAACGCGGACACCCGCACCTGCGCGCCCTGGTTGTCGGTCACGTTGGCCGCGTCCACCCAGTCACGCAGCGACGCGGCGGACCGGCGGAGCTCGGTGACGTCGGCGCCCCGCGGCGGCCCGATCTCGGCGGTCACCGCGAACCGGCCGGTGCGCAGGGCGTCCGCGAGCCGGCCCGGGAGACCGGCCGGGACGGCTACTCCCATTCGATGGTTCCGGGCGGCTTGCTCGTGACGTCGAGAACCACCCGGTTGACCTCGGCCACCTCGTTGGTGATCCGGGTGGAGATCCGTTCGAGCACGTCGTAGGGCAGGCGGGTCCAGTCGGCGGTCATCGCGTCCTCGCTCGACACGGGCCGGAGCACGACGGGGTGGCCGTACGTGCGGCCGTCACCCTGCACGCCGACGCTGCGGACGTCGGCGAGCAGCACCACGGGGCACTGCCAGATCGTGCGGTCCAGGCCGGCGGCGGAGAGCTCCTCGCGGGCGATCGCATCGGCGGCGCGCAGCGTCTCGAGCCGCTCGGCGGTGACGGCGCCGATGATGCGGATGCCCAGCCCCGGGCCGGGGAACGGCTGGCGCCCCACGATCGTCTCGGGCAGGCCGAGCTCGGCGCCCACCCGGCGCACCTCGTCCTTGAACAGCGCGCGCAGCGGCTCGACCAGCGCGAACTCCAGGTCGTCCGGCAACCCGCCGACGTTGTGATGGCTCTTGATCGTCGCGGTCCCGGACCCACCCCCGGACTCGACCACGTCCGGGTAGAGCGTCCCCTGGACCAGGAAACCGACGTGCTCGTCGACGGCGACCTCGGCCGTGGCCGCCTCGAAGACCCGGATGAACTCGCGCCCGATGATCTTGCGCTTCTCCTCGGGGTCCGTGACACCTGCCAGCGCGTCGAGGAACCGCTCGCGGGCGTCGACGGTGTGCAGGGTGACCCCGGTGGCGGCCACGAAGTCGCGCTCCACCTGCGCGCGCTCGCCGGAGCGCAACAGGCCGTGGTCGACGAACACGCACGTCAGCCGGTCCCCGATCGCGCGCTGGACGATCGCGGCCGCGACCGCGGAGTCGACGCCGCCGGACAGCCCGCAGATCGCCCGTCCGTCGCCGACCTGCGCGCGGACCGCGGTGACCGTCTCGTCGATGATCGACGCCGTGGTCCATCCCGGAGTGATGCCGGCGACCTCGCGCAGGAACCGGCGCAGCACCTCCTGCCCGTGCGGCGAGTGCCCCACCTCGGGGTGGTACTGGACGCCCGCGAGCCGCCGACCGGTGTCCTCGAACGCCGCCACCGCCGCCCGCTCGGACGCCGCCGTGACCGTGAAGCCGTCCGGGGCGCGCACCACCGAGTCGCCGTGGCTCATCCACACCGGGTGCCGCGCGGCAGCCCGTCGTGCAACGACCCGGCCGTCGCGCTCACGGTGAGCTCGGTCCGCCCGTACTCGCGGGTGCCGTCCGGTGCCACCTCCCCGCCGAGCGCCAGCGCCATCGCCTGGAAGCCGTAGCAGAGCCCGAGCACGGGGATGCCCGCCGTGAACAGCTCGGGGTCGACGCGGGGGGCGCCCTCGGCGTAGACGCTCGCCGGTCCGCCGGAGAGGATCAGCGCGGCCGGCTTGCGCGCGACGATGTCGGCGACCGGGGTCCCGGCCGGCACGATCTCGGAGTAGACCTGCGCCTCCCGCACCCGCCGGGCGATCAGCTGGGCGTACTGCGCCCCGTAGTCGACGACGAGGACGGTGGGGGGCTGCACCTCCGCCAGGGTAGTCGGGGGCCTCCAGCACCCGTGATCGCCGCGAGCGCACCCCAGCGCGTCCCGGCAACGCTGTGGTCGCTTTCGCGGCAGATCTTGGTCGGGAGGGAACCGGCGTGCCGGCGCGCCCGTCGAAGCTCCGTGGATCTGACCCACCGTTCCGCGGATCCAGCGGCCGTCGCCGCCGGGCTGCTCACACCGAAGCATGCTCCGCGGACCCGCGCTTCCGCCGTTGTTCCCGGACGTCTACGTGGCCGCCCACGTCGATCGTCGACCTCGCTCTGCTGATCGCGCGCGGCTCACGTCCTGGTCGAGGATCGGGGCGCGCTGGGCGGATACTCGGCGGCCGACCTGCTCGGCGCCTCCTGCGGGCACGGGGACTGCCCCGGCCGAGGTGATCGTTCCCGCACCGGATGCGCGCCCACCGCGCGGGCTCCGGGTCCAGCGGGAGCCGCTCAGCCCGACGAGGTCACGCGGCGGCCGGCATCGCCGATCGACCTCCCCGCTGCGCACCGCCTACGACCTTGCCCGTCGCCAGCCGCTGGTCGAGGCGGTCGTGGCGGTCGATGCGCTCACCCGCGCGCACGGATTCGTCCCGCGTGATCTGATCTCCTTCGGCTACCGGCACCTCGGCGCTCGCGGCAGCGCGCAGTTGCCGGAGGTCGCCCGGCTCGCGAACCCGCTGGCCGAGTCCCCGATGGAGACGCGGATCCGGATGGCGATACTCGCCGACGGGCTACCGGCGCCGGTGCTCCAGCACCCGGTCGGCCCGTACCGCCTGGACATGGCCTACCCACACGTCCGGCTGGGGATCGAGTACGACGGGCGGGACCACCTCACGACCGCAGCGGGCGTCGCGGGACCTCGACCGGCAGGCCTACCTCACCGCGGCCGGGTGGCGCGTCCTGCGCTTCCGGGCCTTCGACGTGCTGCGCCGTCCGTACGTCGTCGCCGCGAGGGTGCGGGACGCGTCGCCGCCATGATCACCGCGAGCCGTACGCCAGCGCCGCCCGCAGGGCGCTGCGGTGCGGCTCGCGACGATCTTCAGCCGCGGACGGTGAGGCCCACCTTCTGGAACTCCTTGAGGTCGGAGTAGCCGGTCTTCGCCATCGAGCGGCGGAGCCCTCCGAACAGGTTCACCGTGCCGTACGGGGAGCTGGACGGGCCGAAGAGCACCGTCTCCAGGCTCCGCTCCCCCGGGGCGAACCCGGTGACCTCGGAGCGCGGCAACGACGGGTGGGCGGCGGCGGAGGTCCAGTACAGCCCCTGCCCGGGAGACTCGGCGGCCTCCGCGAGCTGCTCGCCGAGCATCACGGCGTCGGCCCCGCAGGCGATGGCCTTGGCCATGTCGCCCGAGCCGCTCATGCCACCGTCGGCGATGACGTGCACGTAGCGCCCGCCCGTCTCGTCGAGGTGGTCGCGGCGGGCGGCGGCGGCGTCGACGATCGCGGTGGCCATCGGGACCCCGATGCCGAGGACGTCGTTGGTGGTGGTCGCCGAGGACTGGCCGTACCCGACGATGACGCCTGCCGCGCCGGTGCGCATCAGGTGCATCGCGGTGCGGTAGTCGCCGACGCCACCGGCCACGACGGGGACGTCGAGGGAGGCGATGAAGTCCTTGAGGTTCAGCGGCTCCCCGCGCGACACGTGCTCGGCGGAGATGATCGTGCCCTGCACGACGAGGATCTCGACGCCCCCGGCGAGCAGGTACGGCGTGAGCTCGCGGGCGCGCTGCGGGCTGACCCGCGCCGCCACCGTGACGCCGGCCTCACGCACCGTGCGCAGCGCCTCCGCCAGCAGGTCGGGCCGGATCGGGGCGGAGTGCAGCTCCTGCAGGAGCCGGACCGCGGCACCCGGATCCTCCTCGCCCGCCGCTTCGAGCACGGCGGCGAGCACGCCGTCGGCGTCGGCGTGGCGGCTCCAGAGGCCCTCGGCGTTGAGCACCGCCAGCCCGCCCAGCTTGCCGACGGCCACCGCGCTCGACGGCGAGACCACGGCGTCGGTCGGGTGGGTCACCAGCGGGATCTCGAAGCGGTACGCGTCGAGCTGCCACGCCGTCGAGACCTCCTGCGAGCTGCGGGTGCGCCGCGACGGCACGATCTCGATCTGCGACAGGTCGTAGCTGCGGCGGGCCTCCCGGCCCATCCCGATCTCCACGAGGTCACGCACGGGTCGAGCGTAGAGAGCCGCTCAGCGCGCGGCGTAGTTGGGCGCCTCGACGGTCATCGTGATGTCGTGCGGGTGGCTCTCCTTGAGCCCGGCCGCGGTGATCCGGACGAGCTGCGCCTGCTGCAGCTCCGGGATGGTCGACGCGCCCGCGTAGCCCATGCCGGACCGCAGCCCGCCGGTGAGCTGGTGCACGACCTGCGCCAGCGGCCCGCGGAACGGGATGCGCCCCTCGATGCCCTCGGGAACCAGCTTGTCCTCGCTGAGCACGTCGTCCTGGGCGTAGCGGTCCCGGGAGTAGGGCTTGGGCGTCGCCGCGGGACCGCATCGCGCCGAGCGAGCCCATCCCGCGGTAGGTCTTGAACTGCTTGCCCCCGACGAGGATCAGCTCACCGGGCGACTCGGCCGTGCCCGCCAGCAGGCTGCCGATCATCACGGTGGACGCCCCGGCCGCGATGGCCTTGGAGATGTCGCCGGAGTACTGGATGCCGCCGTCGCCGATCACCGGGCACGCCCGAGGCGGCGCACGCCTGAGCGGCCTCGTAGATGGCGGTGATCTGCGGGGCCCCGACGCCGGCCACGACCCGGGTGGTGCAGATCGAGCCCGGTCCGACGCCGACCTTCACCGCGTCCGCCCCGGCCTCGACGAGCGCCGTGGCGCCCGCCCGGGTGGCGACGTTGCCGCCGACGACGTCGACGGAGTCGCCCACCTCGGCACGCAGCTTCGCCACGGTCTCCAGCACGCGGCGCGAGTGGCCGTGCGCGGTGTCGACCATGAGCACGTCCACGCCCGCCTCGACGAGGCCCATCGCGCGGGCGTAGGCGTCCTCGCCGACGCCCACGGCCGCCGCGACGACCAGGCGGCCGTCCGGGTCCTTCGTGGCCAGCGGGTACTTCTCGGTCTTGTTGAAGTCCTTGATCGTGATGAGGCCGCGCAGGATGCCGTCGCCGTCGATGATCGGCAGCTTCTCCAGCTTGTGCCGGCGCAGCAGCCCGAGTGCGGCCTCCGCCGTGACTCCGACCCTGGCCGTGATCAGCGGGGCGTGGGTCATGACCTCGTGCACCGGGCGCGAGTGGTCCATCTCGAACCGCATGTCCCGGTTGGTGATGATCCCGACGAGGTGACCGCCTGCCTCGGTGACGGGGACCCCGGAGATGCGGTACCGCGAGCACAGCGCGTCGACGTCGGCGAGGGTGGCGTCGGGCGAGCACGTGACGGGGTCGGTGACCATGCCCGCCTCGGACCGCTTGACGACCTCGATCTGCGCGGCCTGCTGCTCGGGCGAGAGGTTGCGGTGGAGCACGCCCAGCCCGCCCGCGCGCGCCATCGCGATCGCCATGCGGGCCTCGGTGACGGTGTCCATCGGCGACGACACGATGGGCACGCGCAGCCGCACCCGGCGGCTGAGCTGGGTGCCCGTGTCCACGGCGCCGGGCACGACGTCGGACTCGGCCGGCAGGAGCAGGACGTCGTCGAAGGTCAGCCCGAGCATCGCGAACTTCGGCGGCAGTCCGATGGTCTCGCTGGTCATCGCTGGCCTTCAGCCCCTTACCCGGCTCACACGGATCCCCTCGCGGTGCGTGACGGCGCGACCACCGCCTTCCGGTCATCGTATCCGCGCTGCCCTGCCCTGGTGCACGAGTCGCCGGACGGCACGGCACAGACGGCACGGGCCCGATACACCGCGCGCCCGCGACCGGCGGTGGGCGGGTAAGGTCCTGCGCGTGTCGCCAGATGCGCTCCCACCGGATCCGTTCGCCGGTGATCCGCATGATCCCATGCTGTCGCTGGACGGCCCAGACTCCGAGGAGCCGGAGGCGTTGACCGAGGCCGAGCGTGAAGAGGTGGTGGCCGATCTCGCCGATCTGGCCGTCTACCAGGCGTTGCTGGAGCCGCGCGGCGTGCGCGGCATCGTCGTGGACTGCGGCGACTGTGGCGAGCAGCACTTCCACGAGTGGAGCCTGCTGCGGGCGAGCCTGCAGCAGCTGCTCGAGGAGGGCCAGATGCGCCCGCACGAGCCGGCGTTCGACCCGGATCCCGCGAGCTACGTCACCTGGGAGTACTGCCGCGGCTACGCCGACGCCGTGCTGTCCGACGGCTGATCCCGACCCGAGAACCACCGACGGCCCCGGCCCCCGCGAGGGGACCGGGGCCGTCGAGGTTCTCCGCTCAGCTGGTGGCGGTGGCCGGCTGGCCGGACGCCCCCGCGGCACCGTGGCCGGGACCGGAGACCGACGGTCCCGGCTGCTCCCGGCGCTCCGGGCTGGCTCGGCGCCGTGGACGGCGGCGTGGCCGGATCGGTGCTCGGCGGTGGCGGTGTGACGGGGGTGCTCGGCGTCTCCGCGGTGCGCGGGTCGAACCGCGGGTCGTTCCTCGGGTTGCGGTGGTGGCGGCCGTCCTTCGGCGTCGGCGCCCTCGCCGTCCTTCGGGGTCGGCGAGCGGGGCGTCCGGGTCGCCCGGCATGCCCGGCGGGGTCTCCTCCACCTTCGCCTGCAGGAAGTCCAGCTTCTCGACGAGCGTCGACCTGGCCGTCCTCGGCCCGCACGACGGCGACCGCCGCCTGTGCGCGGTCGACCTCCTGCGCTGCCATGGTCGTGTCGCCCCTGGCGAGGGCGTCCTTGGCCTTCTGCTGGGCCTGCTCCACCACGGCCGCGGCCTCGACCGACTCCGCGCGCTCCTGGTAGAGCACCTTCGAGACGGCCCACAGCGCGTCGCCCGGCCGGGCCTCCTGGGCGGTGATCGAGACGCCCGCGATCGCGATGACGATGAGCGCCGCGGCACCGGCCAGCGGCACGAGATGCCGGGCCCGGCGCCCCGAGCGGCCCTGCTTCACCGCGGTGACGGCGGTCTCGACGTCGACGAGGTCGGGGATCGGCTCGGCGTCCACGTCGGCCTTCCACGCGGACAGCAGGGCGGCGACACGGTCGTCGTGGCCGTATCCCTCCAGTCCGGGCGCGGAGACCGTCATGCCCCCGGCAAGGGCGTTGATCAGCTCGTCGTCGGCCTGCACCGCGACGAGGTCGATCGGCTCGTTGACGTCGTCGAACGGGATCGAACGCGTGCGCATCCCCTCGGGGTGCACGCCGTTCGTGCCGTTGGACGCCGGTCGGCGGCCGAAGGGGTTACCCGGGTTATCGGAACCACGGCGCTTGTCGCGCATCTCAGACCACCTCCTCCTCGGGCATGTTCTTGCGCAGCCGGGCGAGCGCCCGGTGCTGTGCCACCCGGACCGCGCCGGGCGTCGAGCCCACTGCTTCGGCCGTCTCCTCGGCCGACAGCCCGACGACGACGCGCAGGACCAGGATCTCTCGCTGCTTCTCGGGGAGCTGCTCCAGCAGCCGGGCCATCTCGACGGACAGCTCGACGCGCAGAGCGCGCTGCTCGGGTCCGTCGGCGACCTCCATCGAGTCCGGCACGTCCGCGACCGGTTCGGACCGGTTGCGGGTGGCGGCACGGTGCGCGTCGATCACCTTGTGCGACGCGATGCCGTAGACGAAGGCCAGGAACGGACGCCCCTGGACCCGGTAACCCGGCAAGGCCGTGAGCACGGCCAAACACACCTCCTGCGCGACGTCGTCCGCCGAGACGGACGAGCGGTCCATCCGGCCGAGGCGCGCGCGGCAGTACCGCACGACCATCGGCCGGATGATGGCGAGTACACGTCCCACCGCGCCGTGGTCCCCCGCCATCGCGAGGGCCACCAGCTCGTCGGGAACGTCTGTCGTCTCACTCATCGCGCAGTGTTGTCCGGGTGTTACGCAGCATGTCCGTCATCATCCGTTCGTGAGGCCTGATCACGGGGAGTGCACATCCGTGTCCTCAGTGCGGACTACCGTAGCGAAGGCTTCGAGGCCCCCGGCATCGGCTCTCACGAAAGGGGGACGCTCGCGAGCACCGCAAGGTTGCGCCGCGGAACGAACGCCGAGGTCGGGGGCGGTGCGCTCCCCGTGACGCCCGACCACCCCGGACACCTGAGGTGGCCGGGGTGGCGGAGAGCGGGGACGCGCGCCTCAGGACACCAGGCCGCGACGGAACCCGTGCGCGACCGCCTGGGCCCGGTCACGGACGCCGAGCTTGCGGAACAGCCGGCGGGCGTGGGTCTTGACGGTGTCCTCGGACAGGTAGAGCTCCCGCCCGATCTGGCCGTTGCTCTTGCCCTGGCTCATCCCCCGCAGCACCTGCAGCTCACGCTCGGTGAGCTGCACTCCGGGGTCGGCCGGTGCCCGCGGCGTGGGCACCGCGGTGCTGGCCAGGGTGTGCGCGAGCGCGGCCACCAGCTCGGGGCGCGAGGCGTCCCATCGGAGGTAGCCGCGCGCACCGCCTGCGATCGCCGCCGCGATGCTGCCCGCGTCGTCGGGGGCTCCGAAGACGATGACGTTGGCCTGGGGATGCGCCGCGACGAGCCGTCGCGTGGCCTCCACCCCGGTGGGCACCGCACGCTGGGTGCCGACCAGGACGACGTCGACCGGCTGCCGGGAGAACCGGGCCAGCAACTCGTCCCCATGCGCTACGCAATCGATCCGGTGCACCCCGGGCACCGCGGACATCACGCGGGTGAGGCCTTCGCGGACGCTGCGACGATCGTCGCAGATGAGTACCGTCGTCACGACGATTCCTTCCTGCAGCTTCCTGCAGCCGGGTGATGTGTCACCCCCCGTATCGGCGGGCAACCGCATCACCTTGACACGATCAGGGCGGATTTGTGCCCTCCATTCGAGAGGGTTGCGCCGAGTGGCACTCGTCATGTGGGTGACGAGACTCCGAATGGAGCAGTCAGACTACCCACAGCCCATCGGGTACCCACGCCGACTCCCCCATCAGGCGCCTACCGAGAGGGTCACACCGCCGGCGGATGACGCTCAACGTGGCTGATGCGGCGTGTCGCCGGTGTGCCGCGTCGCTCACCGTGCCGCGCGACCCCTCCGCATCCGTGTCCTCTGCTCCATTCGCGGTCCGGCCGAGGAGGTCGGCCGCCGCGAGACGGGCGGGCCAGACGAGCGGGAGCTGCCCCGCGCGCTCGCAGATCTCGGCCAGCGCGTCCAGCTCCGCCACGGCGTCACGCGCGCAAGCCGGGTCGGCCGCCGCACGGCTCACGGCGAGCACGATCCCGGACTTGAGCGCGTGCCGTACGGCCCCGGCAGCCTCCGCGGCCGCCAGCGCCCGCCCGGCCGGTTCCACGGCGTCGCGCGGCCTGCCGCCCAGCAGCGCGAGCTCGGCCGCGACCCACCCGGCCCGCACCGCGGGCCGCCACGAGGGGTGCCGCGCCTCCGACGCGGCGTCCAGTAGCCGCTGCACCGCGGACCGCGACCACCGGGCCACCCCGAGCGCGTCGGCGGCCAGCCCCACCAGCGCGTCCACGCGGGCGGCCAGCGGGTCCGTGCCGTCGGCGCCGGGCGGCGCCGTCCCGGGGCCCTCGAGGGCGGCGGCCGCGAGCCGCAGCCCCAGCGCGTCGTAGCGGCGAGCCGCGGCGTGACCGCCGAGCTGGCGCCGGTGCGCCGCGATCGTGACCGCGGCGTGGGCGGCGACGCCGGCGGGCACCTCGGGATCCGCCAGCAACCCGTGCAGGGCCGTGGCCGCTGCCGCGTAGTCGGCCCTGCCCGCCGAGCGCCACCGCCACCAGCCAGCGCTGCGTTGGCGCCGTCCCGGGCCGGATCCGCACCGCGGCGCCGGGATCCGCCCCGAACGCCGCCGCGCGAGCCGGTGTCAGGCCGGTACCGCGGCGCTGATCGCGGCCCACGCCTCACCCAGCGACTCGAGCCTGCCGATCCGCGCCGGCACGTCGACGTCCGACCAGCCCGGTCCGGCGACGAAGGTCCGGAAGCGCGGCCGGGTGCGCGGCAGGAACCGCAGGACGTCGACGTCGGCCGTCACCGGCAGCTGGGACCACAGCACCACCGCGGCGGGCGCGGTCCGCCGGATCGCGGCGACCAGCGCGTCGGTGGGCAGGTTCGGGCCGAGCAGCCGGTAGGCCAGCCGCTCCTCGGCGAGCACCGCCGCCAGCACGACCAGCGGCAGCGCGTGCAGCTCGTCGGGCATGCCGGCCAGCAACACCGGCCGCACGTCACGCGGTGGCGGGGCGGCCGCCGCACTGGCTCCGTACACCGCGATGACGCACTCGCTGACCAGGTGCTCGATCTCCACCCCGCCGCCGGTCGAGGCCCACCGCTGCGCCACCGCAGTCAGCACCGGCCGGGCCACCTCGTTCCAGGTGGCGGCCAGGCCGTGGGCCTCGATCGACTCGTGGAGCACGGTGCGGACGGAGAGGGCGTCGAGTGCGAGGGCGGCCCTGGCCAGGCCGTGGGCGCGGCGGCCCGCACCCGGCAGGCGCAGGACCCGGCCCCTGCCGCGCGCGTCGGGCGTGGGCTCGGGATCCGCCGGTCCCGAATCCACCGCTCCGCGTCCGGCGGGCGGCGTCCGGCCGGTCAGCGTCCGGCAGGGCAGCGTCCGGCGTCCGCGTCCGGCGGGCAGCGTCCGGCGGGGCGGGCCGTCGGCCGGCCCCGCGTCCGGGACGGCATGCAACCGCTCCACCGCATCGGCGGCGGGGCGGGCTACCGCCACCGCACCGGCGTACCGGGCCGCGTCGCCGGGCGAGACCCCCCGCACCAGCTCGCGGTGCATCACCTCGAGACGGCCCATGTCCTCGGGCGAGTAGCGCCGGTGCCGGCCGGGGGCGTGACCACTCGGTCCGATCCCGTACCGCCGGTCCCAGGTCCGCAGCGTCGCGGGCGCGATGCCGAGGCGGCGCGCCACCGCCGCGACGGTCAGCCACGGCTCGTCACCGTCGGGCTGCGCCCTCTCGGCGCGACGGCGGTTCGGGGGGCACCGGCTCATGGTCCGCGCCGCCCGGTGCCCGGGCAACCCGGCACGCCAGTGGGGCCGCCGTCACCGATCTCACCATTGAACAACGTTTGACGCGGTTCTATGGTGGATATACGAGCGACAACGAGCTGGACATGAGACAGGGTGGTGAGGAACGTGGCGGACATCCGGAGACTGCCGGTACCGGTCACGGAGGTCTACGACTGGCAGATGCACGGCGCATGCCGGGGCATGGACAGCGAGTCGTTCTTCCACCCCGAGGGCGAACGTGGCCCGGCGAGGGTCAACCGCGAGACGCAGGCGAAGCGGGTCTGCGCGAGCTGCCCGGTGCTGGAGCAGTGCCGCCGGCACGCCCTGTCGGCGCACGAGCCCTACGGCGTGTGGGGCGGGCTGTCGGAGGCCGAGCGGGACGTCATCATCCGCGGCCACGACCGCACCCTCAAGCCCGCGGCGCCCGCCGTGCCACGCCCCCGGTTGCAGGAAAGCCACTTTCCCGCCGGCTGATGGCGGGAAAGTGGCTTTCCTGCAACTACGGGAACGACGGGACGGGCGTCGTCAGTGCCCGTGCCCGTGGCCGTGGCCGCCGCCTGCTGCGGCGGGGGGCGCCTCCTCGGGCAGGTCGACCACTGCGCTCTCGGTGGTGAGCACCATCCGTGCGATCGACGCGGCGTTCACGATCGCCGAGCGGGTGACCTTGACCGGGTCGATCACGCCATCGGCGACGAGGTCGCCGTAGCTCATGGTCGCGGCGTTGAAGCCGTGTCCCCACTCCATGTCGGCGACCTTGCCGATCACGACGGCACCCTCGAGGCCGCCGTTGGCCGCGATCCAGAACAGCGGTGCCCGCAGCGCCGAGCGGACGACCGCGACGCCCGTGGCCTCGTCACCGCTGAAGCCCAGGTTGTCGCCGAGCGCGACGGCCGCGTGGATCAGTGCGGAACCGCCGCCGGGCACGATGCCCTCCTCGACAGCGGCCCGGGTGGCCGACACCGCGTCCTCGATGCGGTGCTTGCGCTCCTTGAGCGCGGTCTCGGTGGCCGCACCGACCTTGATGACCGCGACACCGCCGGAGAGCTTTGCCAGCCGCTCCCCCAGCTTCTCGCGGTCCCAGTCGGAGTCGGCGGCCTCGATCTCGGCGCGCAGCTGCACGATCCGCGCGTCGACGGCCTCCTTGGTGCCCGCCCCCTCGATGAGGGTGGTGGCGTCCTTGGTGATCACCGCGCGGCGCACCCGGCCCAGCAGGTCCAGACCGGCCTCGGACAGCTTGAGCCCGACCTCGGCGTTGATCACCGTCGCCGCCGGTGGCGATGGCCAGGTCCTCCATGAACCACTTGCGGCGGTCACCGAAGAACGGCGACTTCACCGCGGCGACCTTGATGGTCTTCCGGATCGAGTTGACGACGAGGGTGGACAGCGCCTCGCCCTCGAGGTCCTCCGCGATGATCAGCAGGGGCCTTCCGTCGGCGAGCACCTTCTCGAGCAGCGGGAGCAGGTCGGCGATGGCGCTGATCTTGTCGCGGTGCAGCAGGACGTACGGGTCCTCCAGCACGCTCTCCATCGACTCCGCGTCGGTGACGAAGTACGGCGACAGGTAGCCCTTGTCGAACTGCAGGCCCTCGGTGATCTCCAGGTCGGTGGCGAGCGTGGAGCCCTCCTCGACGGTGATCACGCCGTCCTGGCCGACCGCCTCGAGCGCCTGGCTGATCAGGTCGCCGATCTCCTGCTCGCGCGAGGCGATCGTGCCCACCTGCGCGATGTGCGACTTGCCGTCGACCGGGATCGCCTTCTTGGCGAGCAGCTCGCACACGGCGTCCGCCGCTGCGGAGATGCCCACGCCCAGCGCGGCGGGGTTGGCGCCTGCGGCCACGTTGCGCAGCCCGGCGGCGACCATGGCCTGGGCGAGCACGGTGGCGGTGGTGGTGCCGTCACCGGCCACGTCGTTGGTCTTGGTGGCGACGGCCTTGGCCAGCTGTGCGCCGAGGTTCTCGAAGGGGTCCTCGAGGTCGATCTCGCGCGCGATGGTGACCCCGTCGTTGGTGACGGTGGGGCCGCCGAACTTCTTGTCCAGCACGACGTGCCTGCCGCGCGGGCCGAGGGTCACCTTGACGGCGTCGGCGAGCCGGTTCACCCCGCGCTCGAGCGCCCGCCGCGCGTTCTCGTCGAAGCTGATCTGCTTCGCCATCTGTTGCCTCTCTGGGGACGAACTGACTGGGAAGAACTGTCGGAAACGACAACGACCGCCGCCCCGGAGGCCCGTTGGTCGACGGACCGCCGGGGCGGCGGTTATCCTCCTCGTGGGTCTCCGCCTGGCGCGCCCACAGACGTGCCTGAGCTTCGCTCAGTTGACGACCGCGAGGACGTCGCGCGCGGAGAGGATCAGGTAGTCCTCGCCGTTGTGCTTGACCTCAGTGCCGCCGTACTTCGAGTAGATGACGACGTCGCCGACGGCCACGTCGATCGGGACGCGGTTGCCCTTGTCGTCGATACGACCCGGTCCGACCGCGAGGACCTTGCCCTCCTGGGGCTTCTCCTTCGCGGTGTCCGGGATGACGATGCCGGACGCGGTCGTGGTCTCCGCCTCGCTGGCCTGGACGACGATCTTGTCCTCGAGCGGCTTGATGTTCGCCACTTGATGACCTCCCCTTCCTTGGGGTACGTGCGTGTTCACATGTCTCGTTGTGTCCGTGAGCTGATATCGACGGCCGGACCTGGGCGTCCCCGTCGTCGCGGGTGCCGGGGCACCGGGGGCCGGACCGTGCATTTGGCACTCTACCCATGAGAGTGCCAGTCCCTCAACGCGGGGGGCCGCGTCGTAGGCTCGATCCCTGCCCACCCTCGGCGACTGGACGGCCGCGCGCGGCCGCGACGACATGGTGATCGCCACGAAGGTCGGCTCGCTCCCCACGCGGCGCGGGCTCTCCGCCGCGAACGTCCGCGCGGCGGCGGAGGAGCTCCGCTGCGCCGCCTGCGCACCGACCGGATCGACCTCCGACACCGCGCAGGAAGAGACGCTCGACGTGTTCGACGCCCTGGTCCGGGCGGGCAAGGTGCGTGCGATCGGCGTCGAACTTCGTCCGCCGCACGGCTGTCGTCCGCCCTGGAGATCTCGCGCCGCGACGGGCTCGCGTCCTACGACGAGATCGCCGCCGGGCACGGGGTACCGGTGGCCTCGGTCGCGCTGGCGTGGCTGGCGGCGCAGCCCACGGTGGCGGCGCCGATCGCCAGCGCCCGCACCCCGGAGCAGCTCGCTGACCCGCTGCCCATGCTGGAGCTGCGGCTCACCGCCGACGAGCTGCGGCTGCTGTCGTTCGTCAGCGGCTGAGCACCTGGACCTCCGTCACCGGCATCGACGAGTCCGCCGGCAGGTCGAGCGACGACGCCGCGGCCCCCGCCGCGAGCAGGTGCGCGCCCAGCGCGGCGACCATCGCGCCGTTGTCCGTGCACAGCCCGGGCCGCGGCACCCGCAGGGTCAGGCCGGCGGCGTCGCACCGCTCCTGCGCGAGCGCTCGCAGCCGCGAGTTCGCCGCCACCCCGCCGCCGAGCAGCAGCGTGCCGGCGCCCCGCTCGCGGGCCGCGCGCACCGCCTTGGCCGTGAGCACGTCCACCACGGCCTCCTGGAAGCTCGCCGCCACGTCGGCGACGGGCACCGGGGTGCCGGCGCGCTCCAGCGCCTCCACGTGGCGCGCGACCGCGGTCTTCAGCCCGGAGAAGGAGAAGTCGGTGGCCGAGTCGCGTGGCCCGGTGAGGCCGCGCGGGAAGGCGACGGCCAGCGGGTCGCCCGCGCGGGCCACCCGGTCGATGTGCGGGCCACCGGGGAACGGCAGCCCGAGCAGCCGGGCGACCTTGTCGAACGCCTCGCCCGCGGCGTCGTCGATCGTGGCGCCGAGCGGGGTGACCGGTCCGGCCAGGTCGGGCACGTCGAGCAGGCTCGAGTGCCCGCCGGAGACCAGCAGCGCCAGGCACGGCGGCAGCGGCCCGTGCTGGAGCGTGTCGACGGCGACGTGCGCGGCGAGGTGGTTGACCCCGTACAGCGGCACCTCCCAGGCGGCGGCGTAGGCCTTCGCGGCGGCCACCCCGACCAGCAGCGCCCCGGTGAGGCCCGGCCCGGCCGTGACCGCGACGGCGTCGACCTCGCGTGCGCGGATCCCGGCGGCCGCCAGCGCGCGGTGCACGGTCGGCACCATCGCCTGCAGGTGGGCCCGCGACGCCACCTCGGGCACCACCCCGCCGAAGCGGGCGTGCTCGTCGACGCTCGAGGCGATCTCGTCGGCGAGCAGCGTGGTCGACCCGTCGTCCCCGACGCGGACGACGCCCGACCCCCGTCTCGTCGCACGAGGTCTCGATGCCCAGCACGATCCGGCCCGGCGTGCTCACGACGGGTCCCGCCGCATCGTGTGGGCGTCCGCGCCGCTGGGCCGGTAGTAGCGGCGGCGCAGGCCGACGACGGTGAAACCCTCGGCCTCGTAGAGCAGGCGGGCGGCGTCGTTGTCCGTGCGCACCTCCAGGAACACCGTGGCGGCCGCGGCGTCGGCCACCGCGAGCAGCCCGCGCAGCAGCTCCCGCCCGATCCCGCGCCGCTGGAACTCCGGGTCGACGCCGATCGTGTGGATCTCCGCCTCCGCGCGCGGTGGCCCGGCGACGAACGCGAGCCCGGCGTAGCCGACGAGCCACTCGCCCGCGCGAGCTGAGTCGGTGCGCGCTCCGCCGACGCTCCGCGCGGCGAGATACTCGTGCCCCACCCGCAACTCGTCCCGGAACGCCTGCTCGGTCCACGGGTCGTCGCCGGGGAACAGCAGCCGCTCCAGCTCCGCGCACCGGGCGGCGTCCTCGGGGCGCAGCGCGTCGATCGACACCGTGACGCTCATCCGGCGCTCACCCGCTTGCGGGCGCCGGGCTCGACGGCGTCGGGCCTGCGCAGGTAGAGCGGCACCAGCGGGCCGGGGTCGGCGCCGGAGCGCAGAGCCGCCGCTGCGACCCCCACGAGGCCGGCGGGTGACGGCGACTGCGGGCCGAGCACGGGCAGGCCGAGGAGCGCGGCCTGCGGCGCCGAGCCCGCGACGGCCACCGCCGCGAGCCCGTCGAGGCGCTCGACGAGCACCGCGGGAGCCTCGACGTGCGGGCCGGTGATCCGGCGGGCCTGGACCCGTCGAGGCCGTCGTAGGCCGCCCAGTAGACCTCGCGCCGCCGGGCGTCGGTGACCACCACCAGGTTGCCGGGGTACTCCCCCGAGGTGTCGAGGGCGATCGCGTCGAGGGAGCAGACGCCGTGCACCGGCACCCCGAGTGCGTCGCCCAGCGCGGCCGCGGTGACCATCCCGACGCGCAGTCCCGTGAACGGGCCCGGTCCCGTGCCCGTGACGATCGCGTCCACCGAGCCCAGCGTGATCCCCGCGTCGGCGCACGCGGCCAGCACGCCGGGCACGAGCAGCTCGCCGTGCTTGCGCGGGTCGTGGGCCACGCGGGTGGCGCGCACGACCGCGCCACCGTCCGTCAGCTCGACGACGCCCGCCGTGACCGCGGGCGTCGCGGTGTCCAGGGCCAGCACGAGCACGCCGTCGAGCCTACGAGCGCGCTGCCGTCCGATGCGGAGAGGGGCCGCCGCCCGGCCCGGTCACCAGTCGGCGATCAGGTCCGGCAGCTCGGCGAGGCTGTGGATCACGCCGTCGGGGCGCACGTCCACCGGCACCTGCTGCTCGGCCGGGATCTGGCTGTGCGGGATCAGCACCGCCCGCATGCCGACGGCCTTGGCGCCGCTGATGTCGTCGTACGGCCGGTCCCCGACGAACACGCATGCGGCGGGATCGTCGACCCCCACCGCGTCCATCGCGGCCCGGAACGCCTCCGGGTGCGGCTTGGTCCAGGGCAGGTCGCTGCTCCACACCCGGCCGTCGAAGAGGTCCAGCACGCCGTCGCGGCGCAGGAACTCCTCGTGCCATTCCGCAGGCCACGCCGTCGACGACAGGACGCCCAGCTTCAGCCCGCGCTCGCGCAGGGCCGCCAGCATCGGCTCGGCCTGCGGGTCGGTGTGGGTGGCGTGCACCCAGAACTCGCGGAAGGCGTCCAGTGCCCCGTCGTGGTGGTCCGCCATGGCGTCGGCGAGGACCTCGGCGAGGGTGAACGCGCGGTGCTCGTCGCGGGCGGTGGCCCAGCGTGCCGCGTCGGCGGTGACCAGCGCGGCGGCGAGCGCGTCCGCGGTCACCGGGTCGTCGGCGTGCAGCACGTCGGCGTAGGTGCGCCAGCCGGCGTGGAAGTCGACCGTCACCCACGGGGTGAGCGTGCCGCCCCAGTCGAAGATCACCGCTTCGAGCCCGCTCATCCGGACCCGTCCACCCGGTGCACGCTGGCCACCCGCACGTCGTCGGGACGGCGCGCGAGGCGCACCAGGACGTGCCGCGCGGACAGCCGCTCGGCCACCCCCTCACCCCACTCGACGACCACGACGGCGGCGTCCAGGTCGGTGTCGAGGTCCAGGTCGTCGAGCTCGGCGGCGACGTCCGGCCCGGCGATGCCCAGGCGGTACGCGTCGACGTGCACGAGCGGCAACCCCGGAGCCGCCGGGCAGCGGGCGGTGCTCGCGGGCGATGACGAACGTCGGTGACGTCACCGGTCCGGCCACGCCGAGCCCGCGGGCCAGCCCGCGGACGAACACGGTCTTGCCCGCGCCGAGCGGCCCCGACAGCACCACCAGGTCCCCCGCGCCCAGCCCGGCCGCGAGGCGCTCCCCGAGGGCTTCGGTGTCGGCGGGGGCCGGCAGCTCGAGATCGGTGTCGAACATCGCGGTCAGGCCCGCTTCCGCGGCCGGCGCGGCACGCGGGCGGGCCGGCGCGCCGCGCAACGCGCCAGCAGGGCGGCCAGGGCCTCGTCCACGACGGCGGGCTGCTCGAGCATCGGGAGGTGCCCCACCCCGGGGAGCGTCAGCAGGGTCGGTGTGCGGAAGCTCGGCGGCGATTCGCTCGCTGTGCGTGACGGGTATGACGCGGTCGGCGTCACCCGCGACCACCAGCACCTCGCAGCTGCTCAGCGCCGGCAGGGCGGCGATGCGGTCGTGGCTGCCGACGGAGTCGACGAAGTCGGTGAGCGCGTCCACCGCGTTGGCGCTGATCATGGAGTCGACGAGGTCGACCAGTGCGGGGTCGATCGCGCGGTCCCCGTAGGCGAAGCTGCGGGTGATCGCCCAGATCAGGTCGCCCGCGGCGCGGCGAACGCCCTCCACCAGCCTGGGCTGCATCCGCGCGAGCAGGCCGACGCCGCGGGTCAGCGGGTTGTTCCGCGACAGCAGCGAGCCCGACAGACCCGCGCTGCCCACCTCGCCTGCCGACGTCGCGAACAGCGCGACCCCGGCCACGCGCTCGGCGAACAGATCAGGACGCTGCTCCGCCAGCGCCATGATCGTCATGCCGCCCATCGAATGGCCGACCAGCACGAGCGGCCCCTCCGGCGCGAGCGTCCGGATCACCGCGTCGAGGTCGTGT
Source organism: uncultured Actinomycetota bacterium (assembly GCA_963784265.1). Taxonomy (GTDB): domain Bacteria; phylum Actinomycetota; class Actinomycetes; order Mycobacteriales; family Pseudonocardiaceae; genus Pseudonocardia. The sequence goes on along the minus strand of CAWAQQ010000005.1, from coordinate 358,635 downwards.
CCGAGCTGCTCGATCGTGCAGCTCTCCCGCGGGGCCCGCTCGGAGCGGCCATGGCTGCGCTGGTCGTAGAGGACCTGGCGGACGGCCGGGTCGGGCAGCTCGGCGAGGCCGCGGCGCTGGAACTGCCAGGTCCGCCGGTCCAGCGCGAAGCCGTGGACCAGGACGACCGTGAGCGCCGCCCGCCGCCCGCCCGAGGGCTCGATCTCCTCGCAGGACAGGCGCACGCCGTCGTCGGCGGTGATCGAGGACTGCTCACCGGGCAGCGCATCGGCCGGGTCGAACGGGCCCGCGGCGAGCTGGGCCGCCAGGCCGCGGCGCTCGGCCGCGATCTGCGACCGCTTGCGCGCCGCCGCACCGACCGCGAGACCGGTGGCCGCGGCACCGATCCCCCCGGCGACGGCGCCCCAGACGGCCCGCTTCACCACGGCTGCCCCGCATCGGAGGTGTCCCCGCCGGTGACCGTGCGCCGCACCCGGTTCCCGTGCACCCCCGTGACCACCTCGTAGTGGATCGTGCCCAGCTCGTCGGCCCAGTCCTGCGCGGTGGGCGCACCGTCGCCACCCGCCCCGAACAGCACCACCTCGTCGCCTGCGCGCACGGCGTCGTCCCCGCAGTCGACGACGACCTGGTCCATGCAGACCCGGCCGACGACGGGCCGCGAGCGCCCGCCGAGCAGCACCCGCATCCGGCCGGCCGCGTTGAGCCGTCGCGACACCCCGTCGGCGTAGCCGAGCGGCACCAGGGCGAGTGTCGTGTCGACGGGTGTCGTCCACTCGTGGCCGTACGAGACGCCCTCGCCCGCCGGCACCCGCTTCGCGAGCGCCACCCGCGCGCGCAGCGTCATCGCCGGTCGCAGGGGGCTCTCGCCGACCGGGCGGCCGAGCGGGTCGAGCCCGTAGACGGCGATGCCGGGCCGGACCAGGTCGAAGTGCAGGTCGGGCCGGGTGAGGGTGGCTGCGGAGTTCGCGAGGTGGCGCATCGGGGCCAGGCCGCGGTCCCGTGCCGCCTGCCAGGCCGCGGTGAGCCGCGCCGCCTGCCGGTCGAGCGTCGGGTGGTGCGGCTCGTCGGCGTGCGCGAGGTGCGACCAGACGGCGACGACCTCGCCGACGCCGTCGGCCGCCGCCTTCGCCGCGTCGTCGAGCAGGTCGGCCCAGGCGGCCTGGGGGGCTCCGTTGCGGCTCAGCCCCGTGTCGACCTTGAGGTGCAGCCGCACCGGCCGGCCCGCCCGTGCGGCACCGGCGAGCGCCGCGGCGAGGTGGTCGCGCGACGACACCGACAGGTCGACGCCCGCCGCGACGGCCGCGGCGAAGTCGTCGTCGGGCAGGTTCAGCCAGGACAGCAGGGGCGCGTCGATGCCCGCCGCCCGCAGTTCGAGCGCCTCCTCGATCGTGCACACGCCCAGCCAGGAAGCTCCCGACGCCAGGGCCGCGCCGGCCACCGGGACGGCGCCGTGCCCGTACCCGTCGGCCTTGACCACGGCCATCACGGCGGCGCTGCCCGACGCGTCGGCCAGCACCCTGACGTTGTGCCGGATCGCCGCGAGGTCCACGACGGCCTCGGCCCGGGGTCTCGGATCGGCCACGGCGCCATCTTCGCATCCGCAGGCCGGTGGATCAGCGCGCGGCGATCACCGACGTCGTAGCCCGCGACATTCGGGTCGGCCATGACGAGCGCGATGCCTGCGACCTTCGTCTCACGAACGCCGAACTCGGCCATGCACCCAGCACGCGGCTCAGTCGTGGTCGTGGTCCAACCGGATCGCCCGGATCGCGGCCGGGATCGCGGCCTGCAGCGCCGAGGCGGGCGCGGGCGCCCCGTCGGCCGCCAGCGCCGCCGCCACGCCGTGCAGGTGAGGCCGCGCACCCCGCCGCCCACCACGGCTCCAGCCCGGCCGCCAGCAGCGCCCCGATGATCCCGGACAGCACGTCACCGGAGCCCGCGGTCGCCGCCCACGACGTCGTCGACGGGTGGACGAGCACCCAGCCGTGCGGATCGGCGACGACGGTGGCGTTGCCCTTGAGCAGCACCGTGACGCCGAGCTCCGCTGCGGCACGGCGGGCCGCGCCCACCCGGTCGGTGCCGACGTCACCGGCGATCCGGGCGAACTCGCCTGCGTGCGGGGTGAGCACCACCGGGCGCCCGCGCACGGCGGCGCGCAGGTCCGGGTACCCGGCCAGCAGCGTGATCGCGTCCGCGTCGAGGCACAGCGGCACGTCGCGGTCGAGGACCGCGGCGAGCACGGCCCGGCCCGCGTCGTCGGTCCCGATGCCCGGACCGACCGTCCAGGCCTGCGTCCGGCCGGCCTCGTCGACCGACGGGGCGGCGACGACCTCCGGCCAGTAGGCCCGCACCTGGTCCGCGGCGCTGCCGGCGAAGCGCACCATCCCGCTCGTGGCCAGCACGGCGGCACCCGTGGCGAGCACCGCCGCACCCGGATAGGTCGCCGAGCCCGCCGCGACGCCCACCACGCCCTGGGAGTACTTGTCATCGGCAGGCCCCGGCACCGGCCATCGTGCTCCGACCATGTCGTCGTCGAGCACGTGGGCGTACGGCTCGGGCAGGTACGGCCCGAGGCCGATGTCCACCAGGTGCACGGGCCCGCACCGCGGCGCGGCCAGGACGTGGGCCGGCTTGCGAGCGCCGAACGTGACGGTCTCGGTGGCGGTGACGGCGGGCCCGTCGACCGCGCCGGTGTCGGCGTCGACACCGCTGGGCAGGTCCACGGCGAGCACCGGCACGCCCAGCCGTTCGACGGCGGCGACCAGCTCGGCCGCCGGCTCGCGCAGCCCGCCGCGCCCGGAGATCCCGACGATTCCGTCGAGGACGAGGTCGGCCCCCGCCAGTGCCGCGAACGCGCCGTCGGCGGTCAGCACCCGGCCACCGGCGCGGCGCAGCGCGTCGAGGCCCGCGGCGTGCGCCCGCGCCGGGTCCAGCAGCACGGCCGACACACCGACCGCCCGCCGCCGCAGCTCCACCCCGGCCCACAAGGCGTCGCCGCCGTTGTTGCCCGCCCCGACGAGCAGCACGACGTGCCGTCCGCCGACCCGGCCCCCCGCAGACAGCATCCGCCGCGCGTGCACCGCCAGCCCGAACGCGGCCCGGCGCATGAGCGCCCCTTCCGGCCCGCGAGCCAGCAGCGGCTCCTCGGCGGCCCGCACCTGCTCCGCCGTCCAGACCCCGCTCACCGTCCCGCTCCCGTCGGCCGCACCGGGCGAGCGTATTCCGGTCGAGCCGCGGCTCACCGGGACCGAGGTTCGCTCAGGCCGCCGTGTTGATCGAGTAGTTGATCTGGCCCCCGTCGACCGCGGTCACCGTCACCTCGAAGTCGACGACCTCGGCACCCGCCTTCACGGTGCACTTCGTCGACTCGCCCACCTTCGGCTGCAGGTCGCCCGCGCAGTCCGTGGAGTCGACCGTGACGCCCGCCTGCTGGCCGACCTGCTCGCCGACCTTCTTCGCCAGCAACGCCTTCGCGATCGGCCGCGCCTCGGTCTTGATGTCGTAGTTGGCGGTGTCGCCCTGGATCGAGGTGACCGTCGCCACGACGTCGACCGGCTGCCCGCCGGTGGTGAACTCGCACCGCAGCGACTTGCCGACCTCCGCCTGGAGGTCCTCGGGGCACGTCACGTTCTCGGCCTGGATGCCCTGCTTGCCCAGCTCCGTGCCGATCGTCGACGCCACCTGGTCCTTCGGCAGGACGCTGCCGCAGGCGGCGAGTGCCAGCATCAGGGCTGCTGCGGTCGCTGCCGCCGCGACGGCACGACCGGTCGTCGACAGGATTGCCATTCGTCGTCCTCGGGGTTGGGGCGCGGGCCCGACCGACCGGCCGGGACGGGAGGAAACTCGCGAAAGGGCCGGATCCCGTTACCGGTCGCCACGCGACCTCGCGATGAGCCCGCCGTGATCAGCGGGTCTAGAGTGCGGCGCTGTGAACCGGACCAGTCCGACGCCACGTCCGCCCGAGGTGCGCAACGCCAAGGAGGCCGTCGCGGAGCTGTCCCGTCCCGGCCCCCACGTGGTGCTGCGCGGGGACCTGGGCATGGTCGGGATCCCCGGCGTGGTGTTCGCCCCGTCCGAGGGGCTGGGCCTGCCGGCGGTGGCGTTCGGGCACGACTGGCTGCAGCCGGCCGAGCGCTACGCCGACCTCCTGCGCCACCTCGCGTCCTGGGGCATCGTCGCCGCGGCACCCGACAGCCACCGCGGCGCGCTGCCGAGCCACGCGCGGTTCGCCGCCGACCTGGCCACCACCGTCGACGTCTGCGCGGGTGTCCGGCTCGGCGACGGGAAGATCAGCGTCGACGCCCGGCGGTCCGCGCTGGCCGGCCACGGCATCGGGGGTGGCGCCGCGCTGGTGGCCGCGTCCACGCACCAGCGGGTGGCCGCGGTCGTCACCCTCGCGGTCGCCCAGACGCGCCCGTCCGCCCTCGACGCGGCCCGCGCGATCAAGGTCCCGACGCTGCACATCGCGGCCGGGAAGGACACCGTCGTCCCCGCAGCGGGCCACGCCGAGCCGATCGCCGACGCCGCCGGCGGGCCGGTCTGGCTGCGGACGCTGAAGAAGGCAAGCCACACCGGGTTCCTCGGCGGCTCCCACTGGAGCGATCTCCTGCTCTCGGGCAGCCCGGACGCCAAGACCCGCCGACTCACCCGCGCCCTGGTCACCGCGTTCCTCCTCCGCGAGCTGTGCGGCGAGCACCGCGTGGACGTGCTGGTCGACGGCAAGGTCCCCGGCACCGAACTGGCCGACCGCTCCTAACCGCCCGCCCGCCCCCACCGCCCGCCCCCGCCGCCCCCGCTGCCGCGAGTCGGGGTCCCCCGCTGCCCCGCGAGTCGGGGTTTTCCGCGCGCGAGTCGGGGATCGTTGGTGCGCGAGTCGGGGTCGATTGGCGCGCGAGTCGGCACGTTCCACGCGACGTCGGGCGATCCGGCCGGGTGATCAGCCCGGCTCGGTGTCCGGCGCAGGTAGTTGCGCGATCCGCATCCCGCGTTCGTCGTCGACGCGCGTGCCGTCCGTGCCTCCCAGCCGGGGGCCGCCTTGGCGGGATAGCCGGCCGAGATCCCGGATCGGCGAGCTGCTCCGCGAGCCGGGCGACCATCCGGCCCAGCTCGGCCGCATCGGCAGCATTACGGCTGAGCTCCCGATGCAGCTGGCCCACTCGCTCCGCCCACGCCTGCCCACGGTCGTCCCGCCAGCTGTGCGAGATGTCGGTGCCCAGGCGCCGGAGCAGCGGCAGCAGCTCCTCGAACCCCTCGGCGAGGGCGTTGCACCAGTCGAGAACGCCGTCGAACGGGCCGGACGACGTCATCGCAGCTCGCCCGCGACTCGCGCCACGGCACGGCGGGCCTGATCGTCGGACACGACGGCGTCACACGCTGCCACGCGCAGGACGGCGGCGAGTTCGGCGACCTCCTCGCGCGCCCGGCGCAACGCGGTCGCCAGCCGGTCTCCCTCTTCACGTACCCCTGCAGCGCCGTCACCGTCCGCGGGGGCGACCGAGCAGGAAGGGAGCTGCGGCAGCGCGACCAGGGCCGCCAGCACGGTGGCCGCGGAGTCGGCGGCCAACCGTAGGCCGTCGGGATCGAGATGGATGTCGGGCGGCACGGGCAGATGGTCCCGCAGTGCGCACCCGGTTCGGGCCGGAACGGTGAACTCGCGCGCGGAATGCCCCGACTCGCGCGCGGAAAACCCCGACTCGCGCGCGGAATGTCCCGACTCGCGGCGGAAAACCCCGACTCGCGCGAGACCCCGACTCGCGGCGGGTGGGGGCGGGTGGCGGGGTGGGGGCCGGGGCGTCAGCGGGCGGCGGCGACGACCTCGGCGAGGCGGACGGCGGTGGCGCGGGCGAGCTCGGCGGTGGGCGCCTCGACCATGACGCGGACGAGCTGCTCGGTGCCGGAGGGGCGCAGCAACACGCGCCCCGACCCACCCAGCTCCACCTGCGCGGCCTCGACGGCGTCGCGGACCGCCGCGGAACCGGCGACGGCGGCCTTGTCCGCGACCTTCACGTTCTGCAGCACCTGCGGCAGCGGGGTCAGGATCCCGGCCAGCTCCGCAAGCGACGACCCGGTGTCCGCCATCCGGGCCATGAGCCGCAGCGCCGTCAGGAGCCCGTCGCCGGTCGTCGAGAGCGCGGGCAGCACGACGTGCCCGGACTGCTCGCCACCCAGCGTGTAGCCACCGGCCCGGAGCTCTTCGAGTACGTAGCGGTCCCCGACCTGCGTGGTGCGCACCGTGATTCCCGCCGTCGCCATCGCCAGGTGCAGGCCGAGGTTGCTCATCACCGTCGTGACGAGCGTGTCGTCGGCGAGCTCGCCCGCGTCGCGCATCGCGACGGCGAGCACCGCCATGATCTGGTCACCGTCGACGACCGCGCCACTCGCGTCGACGGCGAGGCAGCGGTCGGCGTCACCGTCGTGGGCGATCCCGATGTCGGCGCCGTGCGCGCGGACCGCGTGGCGCAGGGGCTCGAGGTGGGTCGAGCCGACGCCGTCGTTGATGTTGAGCCCGTCGGGCTCGGCGGCCACGGTGACCACGTCGGCCCCGGCCTGCGCGTAGCAGTCGGGCGCGACGGCCGACGCGGCGCCGTGCGCGCAGTCCACCACGACCCGCAGCCCCGCGAGGGAGCGCGGGGTGGAGGCGAGCAGGTGGGCGACGTAGCGGGCGGGGCCGTCGGGCAGGTCCCGAACCCGGCCGACGTCGCGCGCCGACGGGCCGCGGCGGATCCGCGTCCAGACCCTGCTCGACGGCGATCTCGACGGCGTCCGGGAGCTTGTGCCCGCCCGCGGCGAAGAACTTGAGGCCGTTGTCCGGCATCGGGTTGTGCGAGGCGGAGATCATCACGCCGAGGTCGGCGCCGAGCTGGTCGACGAGGAACGCGACCGCCGGAGTGGGCAGCACCCCGACCCGGATCGCGTCGGCACCCGCCGACGCGAGACCCGCGACGACCGCGGCCTCGAGCATCTCGCCACTCGCCCGCGGATCCCGCCCGACGACCGCGACGGGGCGGTGTGAGCGGTCGCGCTCGCCCAACACCCGGGCAGCGACGGCGGACAGGCGCAGAGCCAGGTCCGGGGTGAGGACCTCGCCGTTGGCCAGCCCGCGAACCCCGTCCGTGCCGAACAGACGCCGTACCAACGCGTCAGCGCTTGCTGTACTGCGGAGCCTTGCGGGCCTTCTTGAGGCCGTACTTCTTGCGCTCGATGACGCGTGGGTCCCGGGTGAGGAAGCCGGCCTTCTTCAGCGGCGGGCGGTCGTCGGGGTCCACCTCGATCAGCGCACGGGCGATCGCCAGCCGCAGCGCACCGGCCTGGCCGGACGTGCCGCCGCCGTGCAGCCGCGCGAAGATGTCGAACCGCTCGGTCTTCTCGACGGTGACCAGCGGGTCCCGGATGAGCTGCTGGTGCAGCTTGTTCGGGAAGTAGGTCTCCAGGCTCTTGCCGTTGAGCACGAACTTGCCGGTGCCGGGCATGAGCCGCACCCGGACGATGGCCTCCTTGCGGCGGCCGACGGTCTGCACCGGGCGGTCGGAGAAGACGATCGCGGCCTCGGCCGGGGTGACCCCGACCTCGATCTCGAAGTCGTCGGCCGCGTCGGCGATCACGACGGCCTCGGCCTCGACAGCCGCCTCGGCGACCTCGGCCGCGGGCGTCGCGCCCCAGGGGCCTGGGCTTCCGCGGACTGGGCTTCCGGCGGACTGGGCTTCCGGCGGGCTGGACTGTCCTCGGACTGGGCCTCGGAGGTCTGGGCCGCGGGCGTCTCGCCGACCTCGACCTCGGGCTCGGGGGTGGTCACGGGCTGTCCCTCTTCCACAGACTCGGTGCTGGTCGGCTCACTCACTGGGCGACCTGGGTGATCTCGAACGGGGCCGGCTTCTGCGCGGCGTGCGGGTGCGACGGGCCGGCGTAGACCTTGAGCTTCTTGCTCATCGCCCGGCCGAGGCGGTTCTTCGGGAGCATCCCCTGGATGGCCTTCTCGACGAGCCGGTCCGGGTGCTTCTCGATCATCTCGCCGACGGAGCGCTGGCGCAGACCGCCCGGGTAGCCGCTGTGCCGGTAGACGAACTTGTCGGTGCGCTTGTTGCCCGAGACGGCGATCTTCTCCGCGTTGACGATGACGACGAAGTCGCCGGTGTCCATGTGCGGGGCGTAGGTCGGCTTGTGCTTGCCGCGCAACAGCGTGGCGGCATGCGTGGCGAGCCGGCCGAGCACCACGTCCGTGGCATCGATCACGTGCCAGGCGCGGGTGATCTCGCCGGGCTTCGGGCTGTACGTGGGCACGGACCTACCTCGTCGCTCTCGTGGCTCGTCGAACTGCAACAACCGAATTGGGGCTCGGGAGCTGCCTTGTGCGCGGTGCGGGGGCCGCCGGCCCGGGGATGGGCCACGCGAACCGCCGTGAAGCGGCCGCGGATCTCCACCCGCCGCACATCGAAGGTCGAGGGTACCCGCCGCCGCGGAGCCGGGTCAAAACGCCCCCCGGCGGCCGTCGGGCCGCTCAGCGCCAGCGGGCGGCGTTGGCCTGCTCGACCTGACGGTAGCTGTCGTTGGCCGTGCCGAGCGCGACGCCGATCTGGGCGAGCACGGCGGCGAGATCGGCGGCCGCCGTGTCCCACTTCCGCTGTCTTGCCTGGTAGTCCGCCGCGGCCTGACCCTCCCAGGTGGCCGCGAGGGGCGCGAGGAACCTCCTGAGGTCCTCGAGCCGGCCGGTGATGCGGGCCGACGTGCCCGCGACGTCGCCGCGTGCCGCGTCCAACGCGCCGAAGGTGACCTTGATCTCGGACATGCCCGCCCCTCAGCCCAGCGCCGCGCGGATCGAGGACAGGTCACCGGCGTGCTGTTCCTCGCGCTGCTGGTACGCCTGCCCGGAGCCCTGGACGGCCTCGCCGATCGACCGCAGTGCCTCGCTGAGCGCACGCGCGTCGGCGTCCCAGCGGGCCATGAGACCGGCGAAGGCGGTGGCGGCCTCGCCGCGCCATGCCCCCGCGAGCGGCGCCAGCTGCCCGCGCAGCGCGGACAGGTCCGCCTGCACGGCGTCGTTCACGGCGAACACGTGGCTGCCCGCGCGCGCCATCTCCTCGACTGTCGTACCGAACCCGTCGGCCATGCCGATCACCCCGCTCGTCGTGGACCTGGTTGGACGTGAGCACAGTGACAGCGCCCCGTGCGCGGCGGGCCCGAACGACGATGATCGTTCGCAGCTGTGAACCACGGTCGGCGAGCCGCGCCGCTCACGCGGGCCGGTCCCGGCGCACCGAGCCGACGACGGCCTCGCAGGCCGCCGCCACCGTGGCCGCACCCGCGGCCGTGTGCCGGCATCCGACGCTGAGCTGCGCGTCGGCGTCGAGCACGACATACCAGTCGACGGCGACGCCCGGTCCGGACTGGCGATACGACACCACCGGGCGGCCCGCGAACCGCCCGTCCGCCGTGAACCCCGAGAGCGGGGCACCGGCGGCGACCTCGGCGTCGAAGACGGTCCGGAGCTCGGCCAGTGCCCGCTCCGGCTCGGCGCCGGTGTCGTAGCCGAGCGGGGTGCGCTCGACGGAGATCAGGTCGCTGCCGTCCGGTCCGGCCTGCGGCGTGAGCAGGCTGCGGCGCCGCTCCGGCAGCCCACCGGTGTGCGCCCAACCGGCGGGCAGCACGACGCTGTACCCGTACTGCACGAGGACACCGGTCGGCACGGCGGCCTCCGGCCGGACCGCCGCGGCCGGGAGACCGGCGGCCAGCAGCGCAGCGGCCGCCGCCCCGCTCGTCACGATCGCGGCGGCACGCAGCGGGCGCCTCCGCGGCAACGGCGGCAGGCGCGGCCCACCCGCGGGTGACGTCCGCGCAGGCGACGCTGGCGGTGAGCCTGGCGCGGGTGACCTGCCGGCACGTCCGCGCGGATGACGCGCGCGCGGTGACGTCCGCGTCGGGTGCGCGAGACCCGGGCGACCCCGCAACGCGCCGAGGACCGCACACGCGTCCGGCCGGGGCGCGACCACGTGCTCGATCCCGGCGGCGTCGAGCAGCTCGGCGAGCAGTGGCGTCCGGGCCACCCCACCGACGACGCGCACCGCGGGCCGCGGGCCGGGCGCGGCCACCAGGACCGCCCGCAGCACGTCGACGGCGGTCCCGAGGGGTCCGGCGAGCACCGCGCGCAGCTCGGCCGCCTCCAGCCGCACGCCCCCGTCGACCCCGGGCAGCCGCGCCACGGCGACCGGTTGCAACGACAGCGCCTCCCGCACCCGCCGTGCCTCCGCCCGCAACACGGCGGCGCCGGGCGCCGGTGCCCCCCACCTGCGCAGCAGCAGGTCGCCGACCAGGTCGTCGAGGACCGCTCCACCCACCAGGCCCGTCCGCACCGCCACGATCTCGCCGCCGTCCACCAGCACGGCCTCGGCACCCGCCTGCCCGACGTCGAGCACGGCGACGGGGCCGGCCGCCGTGGCGGCTGCCGCGACCGCCGCGGCCTCGGTCCGCACCGTGGTGGCCAGGCCTGCCGCGCCCGCCGCCCACCGCGCCACCCGCGCAGCGGGCCAGCCTGCCGGGTGCAGCAGCACGAGCTCCTCGACGGGCTCGCCGAAGAGGGCGGCGAACAGCTCCGGGACGGCGGCCCAGCGGCAGGCCGGCAGCTCGGCGATCATCCGGGCCGGTCCGCCGCGGGTGGCGCCCGCGACCCGGACCGTGCCGGTGCCGGGATGCACGGCGACGCGGGCCGGGACCGCGGTCACGAATCGGCCTCGGCCGCTCGACGTCGTCGACGTCGACGTCGACATCGGCGGCAGCGGCGAGCCAGGCGAGCTGCACCCGCCGGGACCCGCGCCTGCGGTCCACCAGCGTGCCCCGGCCCGGCGGCTGCGACGACGGCTTGACCGACCCGACCAGCGCACCCTCGTCCGGGCTGCCGTTGAGCACCAGGCCCGGCACGGCGAGCTCGCGCAGCCGTCCGAGCAGCGGGTCGTACAGCGCGCGCCCGGCACCACCGCACCGCCGCGTGACGACGACGTGCAGGCCGACGTCCTTGGCCTGCGGCAGGAACTCCAGCAGCGGCAGCAGGGGATGCGCGGACACGCCGGTCGGGGCGACGAGGTCGTAGTCGTCGACGAGCACGTACACGTCCGGGCCCGACCACCAGCTGCGCTCCCGCAGGGCGCGCGGGGTCACCCCTGCGTCCGGGAGCCTGCGGCGCAACGACGCGGCCACCTCCCGGACCGCCTCCGCGACGGAGTCCGGGGTGCTGACGTGGGCGAGGAGGTGCGGCGGGGCGATCGCGCCGAGCAGCCCACGGCGGTAGTCGACGACCACCAGCCGCGCCTGCTCGGGGGTGAACCGCTCCGTGATCCCGCGGGCGAGCACCCGCAACAGCGTGGTCTTCCCGCTCTCCGCGTCGGCGAAGCAGACGAGGTGCGGCTCGGCGGCGAGGTCGACCTCCACCCTGGCCAGGCCGTCCTCGTCGACGCCGATCGGGATGCCCGTCGCGCCGGGCGCGGCGGGCGGCAGCCGGTGGTGGTCGAGACGCTCCGGCAGCAGCCGGACCGGCGCGAACCCCGGGCCGGGCCATTCCGGCGGCGACCCGCGCCACCAGCGCCGCCGTGTCGGCGGCGACGGTGCGCGGGGCGGCGAGCACCGTCGGCGCGCCGTCCGGAGCCAGGCCGTGGCCGCCACGGCCCGGCACCGCGGCGGCCTTGCGCCGGTCCACCTCCGACTCCGACGGTTCGCCCAACCGCAGCTCGAACCGGCCGCCGAGGAGCTCCTTCAACGCAGGCCGCAGCTCGCTCCAGCGGTTGGCCGACACCGCGAGGTGCACGCCGTACGACAGCCCCTGCGCCGCCAGCGGGAGCAGCTTGGCCTCGACGTCGTCGAACTCCCCGCGCAGCACGAGGTAGCCGTCGACGACGAGCAGCAGGTCGGTGGCCGGCTCGTCGGGGAAGCCGCCCGCCGCCCGCCTGGCCCGGAACTCCGCCACCGACGCGAGCCCGGCCTCCCGGAACAGCCGCTCGCGCCCGGCGAGCACCGACGTCAGCTCCGCGACGGTGCGCCGGACGAGGTCGGGCTGGTGGCGGTCGGCGAGCGTGCCGACGTGCGGGAGGCCGACGAGCGGCACCAGCGCGCCGCCGCCGAAGTCGAGCACGTGGATGCCCAGCTCGTCGGGGGTGTGGGTGAGCGCGAGACCGAGCACGGAGGTGGCCAGCGCGGTCGACTTGCCCGACCGCGGCCCACCCACGACGGCCAGGTGCCCGGACGCGCCGGACATGTCGAGGACCACCGGGTCGCGGCGCTGCTGGTAGGGCCGGTCCACGAGGCCGACCGGCACCCGCAACGCCCCGGACGCGCACCCGGACGCGGCCATCCCGCGCCCGGGGAGGGGCCGGACGGGGCCGAGCACCTCGTCCAGCGGCGGCGGCGCGTCCAGCGGCGGCAGCCAGACCCGGTGCGCGGCCGGGCCGTGGGCGGCGAGGGCGGCGATGAGCGTGTCGAGGACGGTGGACCCCGGCCCGTCGTCGACGGCGCCGTTCTCGACGCCCGTCGCCTCGACGGCCGCGACCGCGGACGGCGTGGCACTGAACAGGTGCGCGCGCGGGCCGACCGGTGGCCCGTCCGGACCCGCCGCGCGGATCGTCTCGCCCGGACCGGAGACGTACGCGGCGCGGAACCGCACGAGCTCGTCGGTGCCGGTGGCGAGGAAGGCCGAACCCGGCGCGGCCGGCAGCCGGTGCGCGTCGGGGACCCCGAGCACCGCGCGGGACTCGGCGGCGGAGAACGTCCGCAGCGCGATCCGGTACGACAGGTGCGACTCCAGGCCACGCAGCCGCCCCTCGTCCAGCCGCTGCGATGCGAGCAGCAGGTGCATCCCCAGCGAGCGGCCGAGCCTGCCGATCGTGACGAGCAGCTCGATCAGCTCCGGGCGCTGCGCGAGCAGCTCCGAGAACTCGTCGACGACCACCAGCAGCGCGGGAAGGGACGGCAGGTCGGCGCCGCCGCGGCGGGCCGCCGCGTAGTCCGTGACGCCGGTGAGGTTGCCCGCGGCGCGCAGCAGCTCCTGGCGCCGGGTGATCTCGCCTGCCAGCGCGTCGGCCATCCGGTCCACGAGCGAGAGCTCGTCGGCGAGGTTGGTGATCACGGCCGAGACGTGCGGCAGGGCGGCCAGCCCGAGGAAGGTGGCGCCCCCCTTGAAGTCGACGAGCACGACGTTGAGCTCCGCCGACGAATGCGTGGCGGCCAGCCCCAGCACGAGCGTGCGCAGGAGCTCGCTCTTGCCCGAGCCGGTGGCGCCCACGCACAGCCCGTGCGGCCCGCTGCCGCCGTGGGCCGACTCCTTGAGGTCGAGCACGACCGGCGCGCCACGCTCGTCGACGCCGATCGGGACCCGCATGCGCTGCGCCTCGGCGTGAGACCAGCGGGCCCGCAGCGCGGCGACGTCGACCGGGCCGGGTTCGAGCCCGAGCAGGGCCGGCAGCCCGGTCGGCACCGTGGAGGCACCCCGGTCGACGGGGTCGGCGAAGCCCGCCGGCCGGAACCGGGCCAGCCGCCTCGCGAGTGCGCGTGCCTCGGCGACCTGGAGACCGTCGGGCCGTCCGATCCAGACGGGGCCGGCTGGGCGGTCGTCCGCCTCGGCCCCGGCTGCACGGCCCACCCGGTCCGGCCCGACGAGCAGCCGCACGACCGACGGTCCCGGCCTGCGCCCTGGCGGCGCCCCCACCCGCAGCACCGTCACCCCGGCGACGCCCGCCCACGGCCCTGGCCCCTGCGCGACCTCGTCGACGACGACCAGCAGGTGCGGCTCGCCCACCCCCGGTCCGGGCGCCCGCCCGGCGAGCTCGGCGACCCACCAGCGACGCACGTCGTCGGCGTCGCCGGTCACCATCCGCAGCGGCCCGATTCCGTCCCGGCGCCGCGGGTGGGCGGCGTGCGGAAGCCACTTCACCCAGTCCCAGCCGTCCAGCGCGTGCGGCTGGCGCCACCACGGCGAGCAGCGCATCGGCGGGGCTGTGCCACAACGCGTACTGCGCGACCAGGGCACGGGCCAGTGCCCTGGCGGGCGCGAGGGTGGCGCCGTCGGCCGGTTCGAGCCAGACCGTGGAGCTGGCCCGCAGCGACAGCGCCACCGGCAGGTCGGGCACCACGGCGTGGCCGAGCAGGAACCGGCGCAGCGCGAGCGCCGTGATCGGCTCGATCCCCTCGACGGGGCCGGTCGGCGGCGCGACCAGCCTGGTGGCGAGCCGCTGTGCACCCCGGCCGAGGCGCAGCTGCCCGAAGTCGGCATCGGCGCCCCGCCGCTCCCACAGCCGGCCCGCGGCCAGCACCGCGGGCCACGCCGCGGGATCCGGGTGCACCTCCTCCAGCGCGGCGCGCTGCTCGGCGGCGATGGCCCGCACCCGCCGTCGCAACGACGCGAGGTAGCGCAGGTAGTCGCGGCGGTCCTCGTCCATGGCGGCCTGGCGCTGGCCGCCGCCGCGGTGGGAGCCGCTGAGCACCATGCCGAGCGTCGAGACGGCGAACATGCCGCCGAACAGCCATGACGTCGGGTGCTCCGCGCCGAGCACCGCGATGAACCCGACGGAGCCGAGGAGCATGACGACCGGCAGCAGCCGGGCGAGCACCCCGGCCGGCACCGTCCGTTCGAGCTCGGGTGGCGGTTCCAGCGTCAGCTCGCCCCCTGGCGCCCGCGGCGGCCTCCGGCGCGGTCGCACCACTTCGACGGTGCCCACTGGCCCGCTCCTCCCCGCCCGCCACCGGTTCCGCCGAACGGCCCATCACGGCGGCCGGGCCTGGCGATACTGGCAGCCGGCCGACACCCGTCGCGGCCGTTCGGCGGAATCCGACCCCTCCGGAGGAGACGGCATGCGACGCGAGCTACTGCCGCGTCACGGTCCTGGCCCCACGCACCCGCGTCGACGTCGCCCTTCCCGCGGACGTCGCGGTGGGTGAGCTGGTCCCGATGGTTCTCGAGCTGCTCGGCGAGCAGGGGGCGGTCGGGCCGCCGCAGCCGTGGCGGATGGCGGGCGCGGCGGGCGGTCCGCTTCCCCCGGCCGCGACGCTGGACGAGCTGGGCGTGCTCGACGGCGAGCTGCTCCGGATCGGTCCGGACGCCGTGCCACCCGCGCCGCCGGTGTTCGACGACCCGGTGGACGCGCTGGCGGCCACCGCGGGTGCCAGGGTGACCGACGGGCGGTTCGCCACGGGCGTGCTGGCGTTCGTCGTGCTCGCCGCGTCCGGGCTGCTCGCGGGCTTCCCCACCGCCGGGCCCGCCCCGGGCTGGCCAGGCGTCGCTCGCGGTCGTCGTGGCCGCGTGCGCCGCTGTCACCGCGATCCTGCACGCCGGTCGCCTGGCCGCCGGCCGCGGACCGCCTGCCGGCACTGACGGCAGCCGTCGCGGCCGTGGCGATCGCGGCGGGGGCCGGGGTCGCCGCGGTCCCCGGTGACATCGGCGCGGCCCACGTCCTGCTGGGCGCGGCAGCCGCGGGGATCGCCGCCGCGGCGGCGCAGGCCGCGCTGCGGGTGGTGGCTCCGATCCTGGTCGGCGCGGTCGTCGCTGCGGTCTTCACCGCGGCGGCGGCCCTGCTGCACCTGCGGTTCGGGGTCCCACCCGGCGCGCTGGCGGCCGGCACCGGCGCGGCCGCGCTGGCGGTGGCTCCGCTGCTCCCGCGGGCAGCGCTGCGCCTGGCCGGGCTGCCCCGCCCGCTGGTGCCCGCCGACCCCCACGAGCTCGTCGCCGCCGACACCGGCCCCGACCTGCTGCCACCGGCCGAGCTGGCCGAGCGCGCCGACCTCGCACGCGGCTACCTGGCGGGGCTGGTCGGCGGCTGTGCCGTGGTGGCCGCGGTCGCCGCTCTCCCCGCCGCGGCCGGGGGCGGCTGGGCAGGCCCGGCGTTCGCCGCGGTCACGGCCGTCGTGCTCGGGCTGCGCGCCCGCAGCTTCGCCGACCCCGGCCCGGCACGCACCCTGCTGGCCGCCGCGATCGGGACGGGTGTCGGGCTCGCTGTCGTCGTCGCGCTGCTGGGCGGGCCGGCAGGCCGGCTCGCCGCCGTGGTCGGGCTGCTCCTCGCCGCGGCAGCCGTCTCGGTCGGCACGGCCCGCTCGACGCCCGTCGGCTCGCCGGTGTCGCGCCGGGCCGTCGACGTGCTGGAGGCGGTGCTGGTGGCCGCGGCCGTGCCGCTCGCGCTGGGCGCGATGGACGTCTTCGCCCTGGTACGGGGCCTGTGATCCGCGGCGCCGCCGCCGTCGCACTGCTGGGCGTGCTCGGAGGCCTCCCGGTGGGCACGCAGCCGATCCGGCCACCCGCGCCGCCGTCGCAGGTGAAGGCCGCCGTCCCCACCGCCGGGCACCCCGGGCCCGCCACCGGCCTGCGCGCGCCGCCCCGATGCACCCCACCCGGCGCCGGTCCCGACTCGACCGCGACGGGCACCGACGCCGGCAGCCGGCTCCAGCTCGCCGCCGCACACCAGCTCGCCACCGGCCGCGGCCAGCTCGTCGCTGTGATCGACACGGGCGTGGCGGCCCATCCCCGGCTGGCCGGGCGGGTGCGCGGCGGCGGCGACTACCTCACCGGCGGCGACGGCCTCGACGACTGCGACGGCCACGGCACGGCCGTCGCCGGTCTGCTCGCCGCGGCCGCCGGGCCGAGCGACGGGCATGGTCGGCATCGCCCCCGATGCCGGGCTGCTCTCCATCCGGCAGTCCAGCACGTCGTTCACGGTGCACGGCGCGGACGGTGCGGCCCGGCCCGCCGGCGACATCGCCACGCTCGCGGACGCGATCGTGCTGGCCGTGCGGCAGGGCGCGACCGTGGTCAACATCTCCGAGGCCGTGTGCCTGCCCGGTGCGCCGGGCCGCCACCTCGGGCGCGACCCTGCAGGCGGCCCTGCGGCACGCCGCGGAGTCCGACGTCGTCGTGGTCGCCGCCGCGGGCAACGCGGGCGTGGGCGGCTGCCTGGAGGCCGATCGGCAGCCGGGGCAGGTCGCGCTGCCCGGCTGGTACGGCGACGACCTGCTCACCGTCGGCGCCGTCGACGCGCTGGATGCCGCTGCCCCGTTCACGGTGCCCGGCCCGTGGGTCGACGTCGCCGCGCCCGGGACCGGCCTGCGCTCGCTGACCGTCGACGGCGGGCTGGGCGGTGGGCTCGACGGCACGAGCTTCGCCGCGCCGTGGGTGGCGGGTCTCGCCGCGCTGGTCCGCGAGCGCTTTCCACACCTGACGGCCCGGCAGGTCGCCGATCGGATCCTGGCCACCGCGCGGCGCCCGGCAGCGGGCCGCGACGACGCCACCGGGCGCGGCGTGATCGATCCGGTGGCCGCGCTGACCGCCGAGCCTGCCGTGCTCACCGCGGACCCGCCCGCGGCCAACCCGGCTGCCGTGCTCCCCGGCACCGCCCCCACCGCGGTGGCCCGCACCGGGCGGCCTGCGGCGGACCTGGTGCCCGTCGGCATGCTGCTCGCCGTGGTCGGCGCCGCCGCCGCGCTCCTGCGCCGCCGTCCCCGGCTCACCCGCCGGTTCGGCCCCCGGCGCGAAGGACGTCGACCATCGGCACCGTCGCTCCCACGTCCAGCACCGGACCGGTGGGCAGCAGCCGCAACGCCGCCTCGGGAGCGTCCTCGGTGCGGGTGATCCCGAGCGCTTCGGCCGTCGCGGCGTCCGCCACCCCGTAGCCGACGCCCGTCGCCGAGAGCAACCAGATCGGGCCTGCCCCGGGCGCCCGCCCCGGGCCGGTGGCCCGCACCGCGCCGCCGTCGCCGAGCACCATGGCGTCCACCCGCTCGCCGGGCCCGTCGGCCTGGGCGAGCACCACCGTCGCCGACCCGGACGGGACCGGCGGCGCCGCGCCCGCCAGCATCCCGCCCGCACCCGCCGTCCACGTCCAGCAGAGGGTCGGGTCCGTGGCGGGATCGAGCAGCGGCGGGGCCGACGCGGGCCAGCCCGCCACCGGGAGATCGTCGACGAGCGCGGCGCGGGCCAGCACGTCGGGCCCGATCTCCCTGGCCGTGGCCGCTCCGGACGCGACGCGCAGGAGCTCACCGAGTACGGGTGGAACCTCCTGCAGGCCCGTCGTCAGGACCACGTAGTGCCGCGGCATACCGCCGCCGGGGCGCATCACCAGCACGTCGCCCACGCGGCCCGGGAGCCCCGGCGGTGCCGGCCCGCCCCGGCCCGCCGGCTCGGGGGTGACCAGGGCCGGGCCCTCCGCCAGCGCGGAGACGAGTCCGGCCGTGGCCGGGCGCGGGGTCCGACCGGCCAGCCCGAGCGTGGCGAGCAGCGCGCGGTCCTCCGGGTCCACCCGGTGCCGCCGCCCGTCCGTGACGAACCAGGTGGACCCGCCGGGCACGGCGAGCAGCGCAGCGCAGGTGCCGGACCGGACGGCGCTGGCCGGACGGCGCGTGGCCGGACGGCGCGGGGGGCAGGTCCGCGCCGGCGACGACCGTCGTGCCGACGAGGCGGGAACCGTCGGGCGTCACCGTGTCGCAGACCGCCCACCGCGGCGGCACACCCGGACCCTCCGGCCGCACCCCCTCCGCTCCCGGGACCGCGGCCGTCGCCGTGCGGGGCGCGGCGCCCAGCTCGTCGTCCGGCACGACGACGGGCACCGCCGCACCCGCCGCCGCGCCCGCCGACCCGGACCCGCCACGGGCCAGCGCGGCCAGCACCAGGCGCCCCGCGGCCAGGTTCGCCACCGGGACGAGCCGGTCCGGCCCGTGCGCCACGACGTACATCGCCCCCGACTCCTTGCCCACGACCACGGCCTGCCGCTTCCAGTCCGGCCGGGGCACGATCAGCGCGAACACCGCCACGCCACCGACCGCGAGCAGCCCCAGCAGCGCGCCCACCAGTACCGCGCGCCGCTGCGAGCGGATCTGCTCGTGCAGCGGTACCGGATCGCCGCGGACCAGCGCGGCCTCCAGCCGGCGCAGGCCGAAGCGGTAGGCGTCGACCTGGTCGCGGGTGGCCGGAGCCCGGACGGCAGTGGATCGCGGCACGCCCGGACGCTAACGGCGCACCCCGTCCCCACGGGGCCGTTCGGCCGAACCCGCACCGACTCGCCCACCACCCATCCCCACTGCGCGCGAGTCGGGACCACCTGGCGCGCGAGTCGGGGCACCTGGCGCGCGAGTCGGGGCATCCCGCGCGCGAGTCGGGCACCGGGGAGTCGTCCGGCGCGCGAGTCGGGGCGATTCCTGGCGCGCGAGTCGGGGCTATCCGGTGCGCGAGTCGGGTCAGGGCTGGCCGATGTCCTCGTGCCACAGGTCGGGGCGGGCGGCGATGAACGCCTCCATGAGGTCGACGCAACGGTCGTCGTCGAGCACGGTCACCTGCACCCCGTGCTCGGCCAGCCAGTCGTGCCCGCCGGTGAACGTCCGGGCCTCGCCGACGAGCACCGCGCCGATGCCGAACTGGCGCACCAGACCGCTGCAGTACCAGCACGGCGACAGCGTCGTCACCATGACCGTGTCGCGGTAGCTGCGCTGGCGGCCCGCGGCGCGGAACGCGGCGGTCTCGGCGTGCATCGACGGGTCGCCGTCCTGCACCCGGCGGTTGTGGCCGCGGCCGAGGAGCCGGCCGTCGGTGGTGAACAGTGCAGCCCCGATCGGGATGCCACCCTCGGCCAGCCCGGCCCTGGCCTCCTCGATCGCCACGTCGAGCAGATCGCTCCGGTCCGGCACCTGGGTCGTCACGAGCCAGCACGGTACTCAGCCCGCATCCCGCGGGTCTCGACGCCGTTCCCGAGCCCGCAGAACGGCGTTGCGCGGGCTCGATGCCGCTCAGGGGGTGCGGGTGCGGAGCCTGCGCGTCGCCTCGTCCCGGGCCGCGAGGTCCTCGTCGGCCGGGTAGTCGACCCCGACGAGCGTGAGACCGTGCGCGGGAGCGACCGGTACCTCGCTCGCCCGCGCCGTGCGGCCGAGCAGCGACGCGGGCCATTCGACGGGTCGCCGCCCGCGGCCCACGTCGAGCAGCGCACCCACGAGGCTGCGCACCATCGAGTGGCAGAAGGCGTCGGCCGACACCTCGGCCACCACCACGCCCTCATCGTCGCGGGTCCAGGCGAACCGCTGCAGCCCCCGCACCGTGGTGGCGCCCTCGCGGCGGCGGCAGAAGGCGACGAAGTCGTGCTCGCCGAGCAGGTCCGCCGCGGCGGTGTTCACGACGTCGACGTCCAGGGGGTGCGGCCAGGAGAGCGTGTCGCGCGCGCGCAGCGGCTCGGCACCGTGCGCGGCGGTGGCGACGCGGTAGCGGTAGTGGCGGCGGAGTGCGGTGAAGCGGGCGTCGAAGGCGGCCGGGACGGGCGTCACCACTCGCACCCGGACGTCCGGGGGCAGCAGCCCGGCCAGCCTGCGGACGAGCCATCCGGCGTCCAGGTCCGCGGGGAGGTCGGCGTGCGCGACCTGCCCGGCGGCGTGGACCCCGGCGTCGGTGCGCCCCGCGACAGTGAGGGCGACCGGCGTGCGCAGCACCGTCGACAACGCCTCGGTGAGCACCCCGCACACCGTCCGCCGCCCGGGCTGCACCGCCCACCCGGAGAACTCCGTGCCGTCGTACCCCAGGTCCAGCCGCCACCGCCGTACCCCCCGCGAGTCGGCACTCTCCGGTGCGCGAGTCGGCCCTTTCTGGCGGTCGGGCACACCCGCGACGCGAGCGACTCCACCCCCGACGCGAGCGACTCCACCCCCGACGCGAGCGAGCCCGCCGTCCTGACGGACGGCGGGCTCGCTCGGGTGGTGCGGGTGCGTCAGGACTCGTCCTCGTCGTCCTCACGCTGCGAGGCGGGCAGCGCGAACCCGGCGGCCTCGGCGGCCTCCGGAGTGGCGAACCAGACTTCGGCCACGGTGCGGTCGTAGTGCGACGAACCGGGCACGTGGTAGAGCATCGAGTTGGCGTTGCCCTTGATCTCGAATCCCTCCGGCGCCTCATCGGCGTCGTCGAGGGGGGCGTGGCTGCCCTCGCCGTACGGCGTCTCGTCGGTGGAAGCCGACTCGACGACCTCGACGGGCGCGTCCTCGGTAGCGGGAGCCTCGGCGGCCGGAGCCTCGGTACGCCGGAGCCTCGGCGGCCGGAGCCTCGGTAGCCGGAGCCTCGGCAGCCGGAGCCTCGGCAGCCGGAGCCTCAGTAGCCGGAGCCTCGGCGGCAGGAGCAGCCGGAGCCGCCTTGCGCCGCTGCGACGACGCCACCCGGCGGGCCCGGTCGGCCTCGTCGGTGACGGTCTTCTGCGAGACCAGCTCGATCACGGCCATGGGGGCGTTGTCGCCCTTGCGCGGCAGCGTCTTCGTGATCCGCGTGTAGCCGCCCTGGCGGTCGGCGAAGAACGGGCCGATGTCCACGATGAGGCGGTGCACGACCCCCTTGTCCCGGATCACCTTCTGGATCTCGCGGCGGTTGTGCAGGTCGCCGCGCTTGGCCTTGGTGATCAGGCGCTCCGCGTACGGCCGCAGCCGCCGGGCCTTGGCCTCGGTCGTGGTGATCCGACCGTGCTCGAAGAGCGACGTCGCCAGGTTGGCCAGTATCAGCCGCTGGTGCGCGGGTGACCCGCCGAGACGGGGCCCCTTGGTGGGCTGAGGCATGGCTACAGCTGCTCCGTTTCTGCGTAGTCCTGGCCGTCGTCCCCGAACGTGTCGGGGTCGAACCCGTCGGAGCCGTACTCGGCGGCGGCGGCCGACGGGTCGAATCCGGGCGGGCTGTCCTTGAGGGCCAGGCCGAGGCCGACGAGCTTCATCTTGACCTCGTCGATCGACTTGGCGCCGAAGTTGCGGATGTCGAGCAGGTCGGCCTCGCTGCGGCCCACCAGCTCACCCACGGTGTGGATGCCCTCGCGCTTGAGGCAGTTGTAGGAGCGGACGGTGAGGTCCAGCTCCTCGATCGGCATCGCGAAGGCCGCGATGGTGTCGGCCTCCTGCGGCGACGGGCCGATCTCGATGCCCTCCGCGTCGACGTTGAGCTCCCTGGCGAGCCCGAACAGCTCGACGAGGGTGCGACCGGCCGAGGCCAGCGCGTCGCGGGGGGTGATCGACGGCTTGGTCTCGACGTCGAGCACGAGCTTGTCGAAGTCCGTGCGCTGCTCGACACGGGTGGCCTCGACCTTGTAGGTCACCTTGAGGACCGGCGAGTAGATCGAGTCGACCGGGATCCGGCCGATCTCGGCACCGGTGGCCTTGTTCTGCATCGCGGGCACGTAGCCGCGACCCCGCTCGACGACGAGCTCCACCTCGAGGCGGCCCTTGTCGTTGAGCGTGGCGATGTGCAGGTCCGGGTTGTGCACGGTGACGCCTGCGGGCGGCACGATGTCGCCTGCCGTGACCGGACCGGGGCCCTGCTTGCGCAGGTACATGGTCACCGGCTCGTCCTCCTCGGAGCTGACGACCAGCTCCTTGAGGTTGAGGATGATGTCGGTGACGTCCTCCTTCACCCCCGGCACGGTGGTGAACTCGTGCAGCACGCCGTCGATGCGGATGCTGGTGACCGCCGCCCCCGGGATGGAGGACAGCAGGGTGCGCCGGAGCGAGTTGCCCAGCGTGTAACCGAAGCCCGGCTCCAGCGGCTCGATGACGAACCGGGACCGGGTGTCGACGACCGAGTCCTCGGTCAGGGTGGGACGCTGAGAGATCAGCATGGTGGTGTGCCTCCTTCAGGCCCGCCGCGCCCGCTATTTGACGCGACGGCGTGTCCCCGGCCCCTCCCTGCGGGACCGGGGGTGCCGGGCTGCTACTTGGAGTAGAGCTCGACGATCAGCTGCTCGGTGACCTGGGTGTCGATCTGGGCCCGCTCGGGCAGCTGGTGGACCAGGATGCGCAGGGTCGACGGGACGACCTGCAGCCAGCCGGGGATCGGGCGGTCGCCCACCAGTTCCTTGGCGATGATGATCGGATCGGTGTTCATCGACTTCGGCCTGACGTCGATGATGTCGTACGGCGACACGCGGAAGGAGGGGATGTCCACCTTCTTGCCGTTGACGAGGAAGTGGCCGTGGTTGACCAGCTGCCGGGCCATCCGCCGGGTGCGGGCGAGCCCGGCCCGGTAGACGACGTTGTCCAGGCGCGTCTCGAGGATCTGCAGCAGGTTGTCGCCGGTCTTGCCGGTGCGGCGGTTCGCCTCCTCGTAGTAGCGGCGGAACTGCTTCTCCAGCACCCCGTACGCGAAGCGGGCCTTCTGCTTCTCCTGCATCTGCAGGAGGTACTCGGTCTCCTTGATCCGGATCCGGCCGTGCTGGCCGGGCGGGTAGGGGCGACGCTCGAACGCCTGGTCGCCGCCGACGAGGTCGACCTTGAGCCGGCGGGACTTGCGGGTCATGGGTCCGGTGTAGCGAGCCATCTCGTTCCTCTCCTCCCCTAGACCCGGCGCCGCTTGGGCGGACGGCAGCCGTTGTGCGGCTGCGGGGTGACGTCGGAGATCGTGCCGACCTCCAGGCCGGCGGCCTGCAGCGAACGGATCGCGGTCTCGCGGCCGGAGCCGGGACCCTTGACGAACACGTCGACCTTCTTCATGCCGTGCTCGGCCGCCTTGCGGGCGGCGCTCTCGGCTGCCATCTGCGCGGCGAACGGCGTGGACTTGCGCGAGCCCTTGAAACCGACGTGGCCGGCGGAGGCCCACGCGATGACGGCACCGGTCGGGTCGGTGATCGACACGATGGTGTTGTTGAAGGTGCTCTTGATGTGCGCGTGGCCGTGCGCGACGTTCTTCTTCTCCTTGCGGCGGACCTTCTTGGGTCCGGCCGCGGAACGGGTGCGGGGCGGCATTACTTCTTACCTGCCTTCTTCTTGCCGGCGACCGTCTTCTTCGGTCCCTTGCGGCCGCGGGCGTTGGTCTTGGTGCGCTGGCCGCGCACCGGCAGGCCCCGGCGGTGCCGGATCCCCTGGTAGCAGCCGATCTCGATCTTGCGCCGGATGTCGGCCTGCACCTCGCGGCGCAGGTCGCCCTCGACGCGGAGGTTGTTCTCGATGTACTCGCGGAGCGCGGCGAGATCCTCGTCGGTCAGGTCCTTCGACCGCAGGTCGCGGTCGATGCCCGGTGGCGGCGAGGATCTCCTTGGAGCGGGTGCGTCCGACCCCGAAGATGTAGGTGAGCGCGATCTCCATCCGCTTGTCGCGGGGGAGGTCGACGCCGGCGAGTCGTGCCATGCGGCGGTGTTCTCCTTGTTCGGTCTGTTCCAGGTCTGCTCCGCGCCCGTCCCGGTCCGACTCGGCTGTTCCGGGCCCCGGCCTGGTTCCGGGGGTGAACCGGGCCCGTGTGGCCCGGCAGGTGCGCGGAGTTCCTCTGTGTTGCTGCGGTCCAAGCAGACCGCGATCGTGCGTGGGATCAGCCCTGACGCTGCTTGTGCCGCAGGTTCTCGCAGATCACCATGACCCGCCCGTGACGGCGGATCACCTTGCACTTGTCGCAGATCTTCTTGACGCTCGGCTGGACCTTCACGTCCGTCGCTCTCTCAGTTGTGTGTTCGGATCACTTGTAGCGGTAGACGATGCGGCCGCGGGTCAGGTCGTACGGCGACAGCTCCACGACCACCCGGTCCTCGGGGAGGATCCGGATGTAGTGCTGCCGCATCTTGCCGCTGATGTGGGCGAGGACCCGGTGTCCGTTCTCCAGCTCCACGCGGAACATCGCGTTGGGCAGGGGTTCGACGACCCGGCCTTCGACCTCGATCGCCCCGTCTTTCTTGGCCATGTCCTCCGCGTTCCGTGACAGGTGTGCGTACTCTCGGCTTCGTTGCGGGCACGCCGCTGCCCCGGGACCGTGAGGTGCGGGAAGGCACGACGGAACCGGCGCCATGAGGCGCGCCGAAGCACCAGTGTACGACCGTTGTGAGGCGGCCCGCACATGGGGTGCGAGCCGTCCGTCACAGCGCCTTCAGCTCCTCCGTGACCTCCATGACGGACTACTTCGCGTCGCCGAACAGCATCGACGTCTTGTCGTCGTAGAACAGCGGGTTGTCGATGCCGGCGAAGCCGGAGTTCATCGAGCGCTTGAGCACGATCACCGAGCGGCTCTCGTCGACGTTGAGGATCGGCATGCCGTGGATCGGGCTGCCCGGGTCGTTGCGGGCCGCCGGGTTGGTGACGTCGTTCGCCCCGATGACCAGCGTGACGTCGGTGCGGGAGAACTCGTCGTTGATGTCGTCCATCTCCTTGAGCTGGTCGTAGGGCACGTCGGCCTCGGCCAGCAGGACGTTCATGTGCCCCGGCATCCGCCCGGCGACCGGGTGGATGGCGTACTTGACCTCGACGCCCTTGGCCTCCAGCAGCTTCGCCATGTCCTTCACGGCGTGCTGGGCCTGCGCCACGGCCATCCCGTAGCCGGGGACGACGATCACCTGCGACGCGTACGCCATCTGGATCGCGGCGTCCGCGGCGCTGGTGGACTTGACGGTGCGGTCCACCCCGTCGTCGCCGCCGACGGCCACCCCGCCGCCGCCGAAGCCGCCCGCCACGATGGCCGGGATCGACCGGTTCATCGCCTTGGCCATCAGGTTGGTCAGGATCGAGCCGGACGCGCCGACGATCATGCCGGCGACGATCATCGCCGTGTTGTCCAGGGCCAGCCCGGCGGCCGCGGCCGACAGCCCGGTGAGCGCGTTGAGCAGCGAGATGACCACCGGCATGTCCGCGCCGCCGATCGGCAGCACGACCGCACGCCGAGCACCGCAGCGAGCACCAGCACGCCGATGATCCAGCAGCTCCGACGCGCCGCCCAGGCCGATCAGCACGGCGCAGCACGATCGCGGCGACGAGCAGCAGCCCGTTGAGCGCCACCTGCGCCCGGCCCAGGCTGATCGGGCGGCTCGGGAGGATCTCCTGCAGCTTGCCGAACGCGACCAGCGAGCCCCAGAACGAGACCGACCCGACGATCGCGGAGAACAGCGACGCCACCACGAAGTAGTCGGGCTCGCCCTCGTAAGCCGGTGCCGCCGCGGAACTCCGACCCAGGCGATCAGCGCGACCGCGCCGCCGCCGACGCCGTTGAACAGCGCCACCATCTGCGGCATCGCGGTCATCTTCACCTGCCGTGCCGACGGCACGCCCGAGCAGCGTGCCGATCACGATGCCGATGGCGATCAGCAGCCAGTTGGAGATGCCGGGGATGCAGCAGCGTGGCCACCAGCGCCGACCGCCATCCCGACCGCGGCGATCAGGTTGCCGCGCACGGCCGTCTTCGGCCCGGTCAGGCCCATCAGGCCGTAGATGAACAGCCCGAACGCGACGATGTAGAGGACGAGTACCAGGGTGTTCACTGCTGCGAGCCCTCCGACCCCACTTGTGCCGACTCGTCGTCTGCGGCGACCTGCTTGGCCGACTTGCCCTTGAACATGCCGAGCATCCGGTCGGTGACCAGGAACCCGCCGACGACGTTGATCGTGCCGAACGCGATCGCGACCACCAGCAGGATCTTGTCAGCACGCCAGGTCTCGCCAGCCGAGCCCCAGCACGACGATCCCGCCCAGCAGGACGATGCCGTGGATCGCGTTCGTGCCCGACATCAGCGGCGTGTGCAGCGTGTTGGGCACCTTGGAGATCACGGCGAAGCCGACGAACCCGGCCAGCACCAGGATCGCGATATTCGCCAGGAACTCGGACTCCATCAGCCGTCCTTCCCGTCAGCGGTGTCTTCGGTGGCGTCGTCTTCGGTGGCAGCGTCCTCGGTGGCAGCGTCCTCGGTGCCGGCGTCCTCGGTGCCGGACTCCTCGGTGCCGGACTCCTCGGTGCCGGACTCCTCGGTGGCGTCGTCGCGGGTGACGCAGGACTTCGCCAGCACCTCGTCGGAGAAGTCCGGCGCCAGCGCGCCGTCGTCGTCGAGCATCAGTTCCAGCAGGGACGACACGTTGCGGGCGTACAGCTCGCTCGCGTGCTCGGGCATCGTGGCCGGCAGGTTCAGCGGCGACGCGATCGTGACGTCGTGCTTCACGACCACCTCGCCCGGCTCGGTCAGCTCGCAGTTGCCGCCGGCCTCGCCCGCCAGGTCGACCACGACGCTGCCCGGGCGCATGCCCTCCACCGCGGCCGCCGTGACCAGCGTCGGGGCCTTGCGGCCGGGAACCAGCGCCGTGGTGATCACCACGTCGAAGCCGGTGATCGCCTCCTCGAGCCGCTTCTGCTGCTCGCCCCGCTCCTCCTCGGTGAGCTCCCGGGCGTAGCCGCCCTCGCCGGCCGCGTCGATGCCCAGGTCCAGCCACTGGGCACCCAGCGAGCGCACCTGGTCGGCCACCTCGGGGCGCACGTCGTAGCCGGTGGTGCGGGCACCGAGGCGCTTGGCCGTGGCCAGCGCCTGCAACCCGGCGACCCCGACGCCGAGGACCAGCGCCTGCGCGGGCTTCACCGTGCCCGCCGCCGTGGTGAGCATCGGGAAGAACCGTGTCGAGCGCTCCGCGGCCAGCAGCACCGCCTTGTAGCCGGCGACGTTGCCCTGCGAGGACAGCGCGTCCATCGACTGCGCGCGCGAGATCCGCGGGATGGCCTCCATCGCGAACGCCTGCACGCCCGCGTCGCGTGAGCGCCTGGATCGTCTCGGGTGACGTCAGCGGGGCGAGGAAGCCGATCAGGGTGGAGCCGCGACCCAGCTTGCCGATCTCCTCCGAGCTCGGCGGCGCCACCTTCACGACGACGTCGGCCGACCAGGGATCGCCGATCGTGGCGCCCGCGTCGGTGTAGAGCTCGTCGGGGATCAGGGCGCCGAGACCGGCACCGGACTCGACGACGATCTCCACGCCCTTCGACCGGAGCTTCTCGACGATCTTCGGGACCAGCGCGACCCGGCGCTCGCCGTCGCCGGACTCCCGAGGCACTCCCACCGTGGTCGATCCGGCGGGCCGCGACGTCGCGGATTCTTCGCTCATGGCAGGAACCTAATGCAGCGCAGCGGCGCGCGAGTCACCCGTGTGACCGGGTCGCCGCCCATCCCCTTGGTCAGGGGGCGGTGAGCAGACAGCGGGCCGTCGTCGGTGACCGCGACGCTGTGCTCCCAGTGCACGGCCCGCCGGCCGTCCGCGGTGACGACCGTCCAGCCGTCCGGCAGCTCGACCGTCTCCGGGTCCCCCGCGGTGAGCATCGGCTCCACGGCCAGGGCCATCCCCGGGCGCAGCCGCGGCCCCTGGCCCGGTTCGCCGAGGTTGGGCAGGAACGGGTCCATGTGCATGGACGTGCCGATGCCGTGGCCGCCGTACTCCGCGACGATCCCGTACTCGACGCCGTCCGCCTCCGCCGCCGACTCGCAGGCGACCTGGACGGCGTGGGAGATGTCGGAGAGGCGGCCGCCGGGCCGGGCCGCGGCGATCCCGGCCTCCAGCGCCTGCCGGCACGCCGCGGACAGGGCCAGGTCGGCGTCCGACACGGTGCCGACCGGGATCGTCACCGCCGAGTCGCCGTGCCAGCCGTCCAGTACCGCTCCGCAGTCGACCGAGACGAGGTCGCCGTCGGCGAGCACGACGGCCGCCGACGGGATGCCGTGCACGATCTGCTCGTTCACCGAGGCGCAGATGCTCGCCGGGTAGCCGTGATAGCCGAGGAACGACGGCATCGCGCCCGCGTCGCGGATGGTCTGCTCGGCGAGCGCGTCGAGGTCCGCGGTCGCTGACGCCGGGGCGCCGCGAGACCGGTGACGGCCGCCAGGGTGCGGGCCACCAGC
This sequence comes from uncultured Actinomycetota bacterium, assembly GCA_963784265.1. GTDB lineage: Bacteria > Actinomycetota > Actinomycetes > Mycobacteriales > Pseudonocardiaceae > Pseudonocardia. The sequence goes on along the minus strand of CAWAQQ010000005.1, from coordinate 330,062 downwards.
GCGCCGGCGGCCCGCATCGCGTCCAGCTCGCCGGGGGTCTTCAGCTCGATGTCACGCCCGCGCCAGCGGGCCAGCGCCCCGCGCACGCCCCCGCGGTTGGCACTCATGGCGCCCGGAGCGCCTCGGACACCCGATCGGTGATCTCCTCGACCGATCCGACGGCGTCCACCGACACCAGCAGGTCGGCGTAGTGCTCCAGCAGCGGGGCGGTCTCGTCGCGGTAGACCTGCTGACGGCGCCGGATGACGTCCTCGTTGTCGTCGCTCGCGGCCGCGGCTCAGCAGGCGCTCCACGAGCACGTCCTCGGCCACCTGGAGCTCCACGACGGCGTCGAGCGGCTCGCCGCGCTCGTCCAGCAGCTCGCCGAGCGACCGGGCCTGGGCGAGGTTGCGCGGGAACCCGTCGAGGATGAAGCCCTTGGAGGCGTCGTCCTCGGCGAGGCGCTCGCGGACCATGGCGACGGTGACCTCGTCGGGGACCAGGTCACCGGCGTCCATGTACCTCTTGGCCTCGACCCCCAGCGGGGTCTCCTCCTGCAGGTTGGCGCGGAACAGGTCGCCGGTGGAGATGTGCGGGACGTCCAGGCGCTCCGCGAGGAGCTCCGCCTGCGTACCTTTGCCCGCGCCAGGCGGACCGACCAGAACGAGTCGCACGCGACACTGACCTCCCTGAACTCAGACCTGCTCGACCGTGCCCGAAAGCCGACGCTAGCGGAGGAATCCCTCGTAGTTGCGCTGCATGAGCTGGCTCTCGATCTGCTTGACCGTGTCCAGCCCCACGCCGACCATGATCAGCACGGCCGTGCCGCCGAAGGGGAAGTTCTGGTTCTGCCCGCTCCCGGTGATGCCGAGGAAGAAGTTCGGCAGGACGGCGATGATGCCGAGGTAGAGCGATCCCGGCAGCGTGATGCGGGAGAGGACGAAGTTGAGGTACTCCGCGGTCGGCCGCCCCGGCCGGATGCCCGGGATGAAGCCACCGAACTTCTTCATCTCGTCGGCGCGCTCGTCGGGGTTGAACGTGATGCCGACGTAGAAGTACGTGAAGAAGATGATCAGGCCGATGTAGAGCAGGATGTGCAGCCAATTCGACTGGTCGACCAGGTAGGTCTGCACGAACTGCGGGAACCAGCCCGTCTGGTTGCCGGCCAGCTGCGAGACGAGCTGGGGCAGGTACAGCAGCGACGACCCGAAGATCACGGGGATGACGCCGGCCTGGTTGACCTTGAGCGGCAGGTAGGTGGACGTGCCGCCGTACATCCGGCGCCCGACCATCCGCTTGGCGTACTGGACGGGGATGCGGCGCTGGCCCTGCTCGACGAACACGACGCTGGCGATGATGGCCAGCCCGAACACGCAGACACCGGCGAAGACGAGCGGGCCGCCCCGTCGGCGTTGTTGAGGATGTTGATCGCCCTCGGCGGGGATCCGGGCGGCGATCGAGGCGAAGATCAGCAGCGACATGCCGTTGCCGATGCCGCGCTCGGTGACCTGCTCGCCCAGCCACATGATGACCGCGGTGCCCGCCGTCATCACGATGACGATGATCGACGAGCGAGTAGACGCTCGAGTCCGGGATGACCGGCAGCGCGCAGTCGGCGAACAGCTGGCCGCCGGTCGGCGAGCGCCACGATGCCGGTGGACTGCAGGATCGCCAGCGCGATCGTGAGGTAGCGGGTGTACTGGGTCAGCTTGTTCTGACCCGACTGCCCTTCCTTCTTCAGCTGCTCGAACCGCGGGATGACCACGGTGAGCAGCTGCACGATGATGCTGGCCGTGATGTACGGCATGATGCCCGAGCGCGAAGATCGACAGCTGCAGCAGCGCGCCGCCGGAGAACAGGTTGATCAGCGAGTAGACGTTGGAGTTCTCGCCACCCTGGACCTGCCGCGATGCACTGCTGGACGTTCGGGTAGGAGACCCCGGGCGAGGGGATGGTGGCCCCGAGCCGGTAGACCGCCACGATCCCGAGCGTGAAGAGGATCTTCTTCCGGAGATCCGGCGTGGCGAAGGCCGACCGGAAAGCGCTGAGCACTCGGTGATCCTCCTGTTACTGACGCAGGTCACCGGCCCCGTGGGGCGCCGGCGAGCGCGAGAACGACTCTAACAGCGGCCGTCGCCCGCTCGGCGCGGACCGGCGCGGGAGGCGCCGGTCCGCACCGACGGGTCGTCGTCCCATCGGGCTACAGCTCGGTGACGGTGCCGCCGGCGGCAGTGATCTTGTCACGGGCGCTGCCGGAGAACGCGTGCGCGGTGACGGTCAGCGCGACCCCATCGAGGTCGCCGTTGCCCAGCACCTTGACCGGCTGGTTGCGCCGGACCGCGCCTGCCGCGACGAGCTCGTCGGGGCCGACCGTGCCGCCGTCCGGGAAGAGCTGGGCCAGGTCGCCGACGTTGACGACCTGGTACTCCACCCGGAACCGGTTCTTGAAGCCCTTGAGCTTGGGCAGCCGCATGTGCAGCGGCATCTGCCCGCCCTCGAAGGAGGCGGGGACGTTCTTGCGGGCCTTCGTGCCCTTGGTGCCCCGCCCGGCGGTCTTGCCGCGCTTGCCGCCCTCGCCGCGGCCGACCCGGGTCTTCGGCGGTCTTGGACCCCGGCGCCGGTCGCAGGTGGTGGATCTTGATGATCGCCATCAGGAGCGAACCTCCTCCACCGTCACGAGGTGGCGGACGGTGTGGATCATGCCGCGGATCTGCGGGGTGTCGTCGCGCTCCACCGCTGGCGGATCTTGCGCAGCCCGAGCGACAGCAGCGTGGCGCGCTGGTTCTGCTTGCACCCGATGGTGCTGCGCACCTGGGTGACCACCAGCTTGGTGCCGCTGGTCGCCGTGGTCTGGGCCTTGGACGCTTCCTGAGCCGCGGCCCTGGTCGCGGTGGTGTCAGCCATGGCGGTCACGACCTCGCAACCTGCGGCGGCCGCAGCCGCCCTGGCCCGGAGCATGTACGCCGGTGCGACGTCCTCGAGCGGCAGACCGCGACGGGCCGCCACCTCCTCGGGACGCTGGATCATCTTCAACGCGGCGATCGTGGCGTGCACGACGTTGATCGCGTTGTCGCTGCCCAGCGACTTGGAGAGGATGTCGTGGATGCCGGCGCACTCCAGCACGGCGCGCACCGGGCCACCGGCGATGACGCCGGTACCGGGGCTGGCCGGGCGCAGCAGCACCACACCGGCGGCCGCCTCGCCCTGCACGCGGTGCACGATCGTGCCGCCGATGCGGGGGACGCGGAAGAAGTTCTTCTTCGCCTCCTCCACGCCCTTGGCGATCGCGGCCGGCACCTCCTTGGCCTTGCCGTAGCCGACGCCCACCATGCCGTCGCCGTCGCCGACGATCATCAGCGCGGTGAAGCTGAAGCGCCGACCGCCCTTGACGACCTTGGCCACGCGGTTGATCGTGACCAGTCGCTCGATGTACGGGGTCTTGTCCTGGGCCGCCCCGCCACGGCCTCCGTCGCGGCGGTCGCGGCGATCGCCCGGTTGCTGCGCTCGCCACCGGGCCCTGCGGGCCCTCCGCCGTCACGCCGTGCGCGTCCCGGCATCAGACGTTCCCTTCCTTGTTTGTCTTTGTCATGTGTGTCATCAGAACTCCAGCCCGCCCTCGCGGGCGGCGTCGGCCAGCGCGGCGATCCGGCCGTGGTAGCCGTAGCCACCCCGGTCGAACACCACCGCGGTGACGCCGGCCTCGCGCGCACGGGCGGCGACGAGCTCGCCGACCTTGGCCGCGCGGGCCTTCTTGTCGCCGTCGAGCGCCCGCACGTCGGCCTCCATGGTCGACGCCGACGCCAGCGTGTGGCCGGCCAGGTCGTCGATCAGCTGCACGACGATGTGCCGCGCACTGCGGTTGACGGCCAGCCGCGGCCGCTGTGCGCTGCCGCGGATCTTCTTGCGCAGTCGGACGTGCCGGCGCGTGCGCGCGATGCGGCGCTTGCTCGACACCTGGGAGGCGGCCCGCTTCTTGGCCGCCGCGGAGCTGTTCTCGGTGATCGCGGCCATTACTTACCCGTCTTCCCGACCTTGCGGCGGATGACCTCGCCGGCGTAGCGCACGCCCTTGCCCTTGTACGGGTCGGGCCTGCGCAGCTTGCGGATTTTGGCGGCGACCTCGCCGACCAGCTGCTTGTCGATGCCGGAGACCGAGAACCGGGTGGGGGTCTCGACCGCGAAGGTGATCCCCTCCGGCGCCTGGATCACGACCGGGTGGCTGAACCCGAGGGCGAACTCCAGCGAGTTGCCCTTGAGCACCACGCGGTAGCCGACGCCGTGGATCTCCAGCCGCTTCTCGTAGCCGGCGGTGACGCCGACGACGAGGTTGTTGACCAGCGTGCGGGACAGGCCGTGCATGGCCTTGCTCCGCCGCTCGTCGTCCGGGCGCTTGACGAGAACCACGCCGGCGTCGTCGCGCTCGACGGTGATCGGCTCGATCACGGTGTGCGTCAGGGTGCCCTTCGGCCCCTTCATGGTGACCGTGCGGCCGTCGATGGTGACATCGACCCCGGACGGCACGGTGATCGGAAGCTTCCCGATGCGGGACATGGTGTTATCCCCTCACCAGACGTAGGCGAGGACTTCCCCGCCCACGCCGTTCTTGTTCGCCTGCCGGTCGGTCAGCAGACCGGTCGACGTCGAGATGATCGCGACGCCGAGGCCGCCGAGCACCCGTGGCAGGTTCGTGGACTTCGCGTAGACCCGCAGGCCGGGCTTGGACACCCGGCGCAGGCCGGCGATGCTGCGCTCGCGGTTGCGCCCGTACTTCAGCTCGACCACCAGGGACTTGCCGACCTCGGCGTCCTCGACGGTGTGCGAGGCGATGTAACCCTCCCTCTGGAGGATCTCCGCGATCGCCACCTTGAGCTTGGAGTGCGGCATCACGACGCGGTCGTGGTACGCCGAGTTCGCGTTGCGCAGACGGGTGAGCATGTCTGCGATCGGATCGGTCATCGTCATGGTGTGGCTCACTGCTTTCCCGCCTGGTTCCCCCGGAGGGGCCTGTGGCGACTACGTGCCGTGCGCGGATATCGCTGCTCTGGCGACGGTTTCCGCGCACAGGGTGGTTACCAGCTGCTCTTGCTGACGCCGGGCAGTTCGCCCGCGTGCGCCATCTCCCGTACGCAGATGCGGCACAGACCGAACTTGCGCAGCACGGCACGCGGCCGGCCGCACTTCTGGCAGCGGGTGTAGCCGCGAACCTTGAACTTCGGCTTCCGTGCCGCCTTGATGACTAGCGCCTTCTTGGCCATCTCGGTCAGCTCTCCTTGAAGGGGAAGCCGAGCCGGCGCAGCAACGCCCGGCCTTCCTCGTCGGTGGTCGCCGTGGTGACGACCGTGATGTCCATGCCGCGCGGGCGGTCGATGGTGTCCGGGTCGATCTCGTGGAACATCGACTGCTCGTTGAGCCCGAACGTGTAGTTGCCGCGGCCGTCGAACTGCGCGGGCGACAGGCCACGGAAGTCGCGGATACGGGGCAGCGCGATGGTCAGCAGCCGGTCCAGGAACTCCCACATCCGGTCGTTGCGGAGGGTGACCTTCGCGCCGATCGGCATGCCCTCGCGCAGCTTGAACTGCGCGATGGACTTGGTGGCCCGGCGGACCTGCGGCTTCTGGCCGGTGATGGTGGCCAGGTCGCGGACCGCGCCGTCGATCAGCTTCGCGTCGCGGGCGGCGTCGCCGACACCCATGTTGACGACGACCTTCACCACGCGCGGGACCTGCATGACGTTGCCGTAGGAGAACTGCTCGCGCAGCTCGCCGGCGATCTCGTCGGCGTAGCGCTGCTTGAGCCGCGGCGCGACCCTTCTCGGCGGTGCTCATCAGATCTCCTTCCCGGAACGCCGGGAGACCCGCACGCGCTTGCCGTCCTCGGTGGTCTTCTTGGCGACGCGGGTCGGCTTGCCGTCGGAGTCGATCACCATCACGTTGGAGACGTGGATCGCGCCTCCTGGGTGACGATGCCGCCGGACTGCGCGCCGCGCTGGTTCTGGCTGATCCGGGTGTGCTTCTTGATCCGGTTCACGCCCTCGACCAGCACGCGGTCCTTCGTGGGGTAGGCCTGGATGACCTTGCCCCTGGCGCCCTTGTCCTTGCCGGCGATCACCAGCACGGTGTCGCCCTTCTTCACCTTCATGCCTACAGCACCTCCGGCGCGAGGGAGATGATCTTCATGAACCTCTTGTCGCGGAGCTCGCGACCGACCGGTCCGAAGATGCGGGTCCCTCGCGGCTCGCCGTCCGGCTTGATCAGCACGGCGGCGTTCTCGTCGAACCGGATGTAGGAACCGTCCGGACGGCGCCGCTCCTTGACGGTGCGCACGATGACCGCCTTGACGACGTCACCGCGCTTCACACCGGAGCCGGGAATGGCGTCCTTCACCGTGGCGACGATGATGTCGCCGATACCGGCGTAGCGCCGACCCGAGCCGCCCAGCACCCGGATGCACAGGATCTCCTTGGCACCGGTGTTGTCCGCGACACGCAGCCGCGACTCCTGCTGGATCATTTCGCCTTCTCCAGGATCTCCACCAGCCGCCAGCGCTTGGTGGCCGACAGCGGGCGGGTCTCCATCAGCCGGACCCGGTCGCCGACGCCTGCCGTGTTGGCCTCGTCGTGCGCCTTGACCTTGCTGGTCCGGCGGATGACCTTGCCGTAGAGCGGGTGCTTCACCCGGTCCTCGAGGGTGACCACGATCGTCTTGTCCATCTTGTCGGACACGACCAGGCCCTCGCGGACCTTCCGCTCCCCGCGCGCCTTCGTCGTGATGTCGCTCGCTCATGCCGCGCCCTCGTCATCGGTCGGCGCCGCGGAGAGGCCCAGCTCGCGCTCGCGCATGATCGTGTAGATCCGCGCGATGTCGTGCCGGACGGTCCGCAGCCGCCGGTTGTTCTCCAGCTGCCCGGTCGCCATCTGGAAGCGGAGGTTGAACAGCTCCTCCTTGGCCTCCCGCACCCGCAGCACGAGCTCCTCGTCGGTCAGCTCACGCAGCTCGGCGGCGGTCGTCGACGCGCTCGCCATCAGATGTCACCACCCTCACGGGTCACGATCCGGCACTTCATCGGCAGCTTGTGCATCGCGCGGCGCAGCGCCTCGCGAGCGGTCTGCTCGTTGGGGTAGCTCATCTCGAACATCACCCGGCCCGGCTTCACGTTGGCCACCCAGTACTCGGGCGAACCCTTGCCCGAACCCATGCGGGTCTCCGCCGGCTTCTTGGTGAGCGGCCGGTCCGGGAAGATGTTGATCCAGACCTTGCCGCCACGGCGGATGTGCCGGTTGATGGCGATACGAGCGGACTCGATCTGCCGGTTCGTGACGTAGGCGGGCTCGAGGGCCTGGATTCCGAAGTCACCGAAGGTGACGCGGGTGCCGCCCGTTGCCGCGCCGGTGCGGTGCGGGCCGGTGCTGCTTGCGGTGCTTGACCCTGCGCGGGATCAGCATGATCAGGCCTCCCCACCGGTCTCGCCGGGAGCCGCCTCGGCGGGCGGTGCGGCCTCGGCCGTCGCGACGCCGCCCGCTGCCTGCTCGGCAGCGGCGCGCCCGGCCTCGGTGCCGCCGGACGTGGTGCCGGAGGCACCCGAACGACGGCGCGCCGGACGCTCGCGGCGCGGGCCACGCCCGGCCGGGATCGGCGCGGCGGCCGGCACGCCCTCGCGACGGCCACCGACGACGTCACCCTTGTAGATCCACACCTTGACGCCGATGCGGCCGAACGTGGTGCGGGCCTCGAACAGGCCGTAGTCGATGTCGGCGCGCAGCGTGTGCAGCGGGACCCGGCCCTCGCGGTAGAACTCCGAGCGCGACATCTCCGCGCCGCCGAGGCGGCCGGAGCACTGCACCCGGATGCCCTTCACCTGCGGCGAGCGCATGGCCGACTGGATGGCCTTGCGCATCGCGCGGCGGAACGCCACGCGGTTGGACAGCTGCTCGGCCACGCCCTGCGCGACGAGCTGGGCGTCCGACTCGGCGTTCTTGACCTCGAGGATGTTGAGCTGGACCTGCTTCTTGGTCAGCTTCTCGAGGCTGGCCGCGGATGCGGTCGGCCTCGGCGCCGCGGCGGCCGATGACGATGCCCGGGCGCGCGGTGTGGATGTCCACCCGCACGCGGTCGCGGGTGCGCTCGATCTCGACCTTGGAGATGCCGGCCCGCTCCATGCCCTTGGAGAGCATGCTGCGGATCTCGACGTCCTCCTTGACGTACTCGGCGTACTGCTTGTCGGCGTACCAGCGCGACTTCCAGTCGGTGGTGATGCCGAGCCGGAACCCGTGCGGGTTGATCTTCTGACCCATCAGCGGGCCCTCCCCTTCGCGCCGCGTTGCGCCGCGCCGCCTGCGCCGCGGCCGGTTCGCCGGCTGCGACTCGACCTCGACGGTGATGTGGCTCGTCCGCTTGCGGATCCGGTAGGCGCGACCCTGGGCGCGCGGCCGGATGCGCTTGAGCGTCGGCCCCTCGTCGGCGTAGGCCGCGGCCACCACGAGGGTGTCGCGGTCCAGGTCGAGGTTGTTCTCGGCGTTGGCCGCCGCGCTGGCGACGACCTTGGCCACCGGCTCGGCCGGCGGCCTGCGGCGAGAACCGCAGGATGTCGAGCGCCTCCTGGACCGGCCGGCCCTTGATCAGCGCGACGACGCGCCGCACCTTGGTCGGCGACATGTGCACGTACCGCGCCACCGCGCGCGCCCGAGCGGGCTCGAGCGCGGCAGGGCTCTGGCTGTGTCTCAGCCATGTTCTTCACCCTTCCTTGTCGCTGCTCGGTCCGCTCAGCGCCTGCGCGCCTTGCGGTCGTCCTTGATGTGGCCCCGGAAGGTCCGCGTCGGCGCGAACTCCCCCAGCTTGTGGCCGACCATCGAGTCGGACACGAAGACCGGCACGTGCTTGCGGCCGTCGTGCACCGCGATCGTGTGGCCGATCATGTCGGGGATGATGGTCGACCGTCGGGACCAGGTCCGGATGACGGTCTTCTTGCCCGACTCGTTGAGCGCGTCCACCTTCTTGAGCAGGTGGTCGTCCACGAACGGGCCCTTCTTCAGGCTGCGCGGCATTGGTTACCTCCCTGCTCAGCGCTTCTTGCCGGTGCGGCGGCGGCGGACGATCATCTTGTCGGACTGGCTTGGTGCGGCGGGTGCGGCCCTCGGGCTTGCCCGCGGGGTTGACCGGGTGGCGGCCACCGGAGGTCTTGCCCTCACCACCACCGTGCGGGTGGTCGACCGGGTTCATGGCGACACCGCGGACGGTCGGGCGCTTGCCCTTCCACCGCATCCGGCCCGCCTTGCCCCAGTTGATGTTGGAGTGCTCGGCGTTGCCGACCTCGCCGACGGTGGCGCGGCAGCGCACGTCGACGTTGCGGATCTCGCCGGACGGCATCCGCAGCTGCGCGTACGGGCCGTCCTTGGCCACGAGCTGCACCCTGGAGCCCGGCCGAGCGCGCGATCTTCGCGCCGCCACCGGGGCGGAGCTCGATCGCGTGCACCACGGTGCCGGTGGGGATGTTGCGCAGCGGCAGGTTGTTGCCGACCTTGATGTCGGCCTTCGGGCCGGCCTCGACCCTGTCGCCCTGCTTGAGCCGCGCGGGCGCGATGATGTAGCGCTTCTCGCCGTCGGCGTAGTGCAGCAGCGCGATCCGCGAGGTGCGGTTCGGGTCGTACTCGATGTGCGCGACCTTGGCCGGCACGCCGTCCTTGTCGTTGCGCCGGAAGTCGATCAGCCGGTAGGCGCGCTTGTGGCCGCCGCCCTGGTGCCGGGTGGTGATCCGGCCGTGCACGTTGCGGCCGCCCTTGCCGTGCAGCGGACGGATCAGCGACTTCTCCGGCGTCGAGCGCGTGATCTCGGCGAAGTCGGAGACGCTCGAGCCGCGGCGGCCCGGGGTGGTCGGCTTGTACTTGCGGATACCCATCGGTCAGCCCCTCAGCTCGCCCGGCCGCCGAACACGTCGATCGTCCGGCTCTCCTGCGAGAGCGTGACGATCGCGCGCTTGGTGTCCTTGCGCTTGCCGTAGCCGGTGCGGGAGCGCTTGCGCTTGCCCGGGCGGTTCAGCGTGTTGACGCTGAGCACCTTCACCCCGAACACCTTCTCGACGGCGATCTTGATCTGGGTCTTGTTCGCGTCCGGGCGCACGACGAAGGTGTACTGGCGCTCCTCGAGCAGCCCGTAGCTCTTCTCCGAGACCACCGGCGCGAGCAGGATGTCCCGCGGATCGGGGATCACTTGCTCTCCTCCTCAGAACCGTCGGCGTCGTCCGCAGCACGGGCCGAGCGGCGCGTCGGCTGCGCGACCGGGCCGCCGAGGAACGCCTCGAGCGCGTCGGCGGTGAACAGGACGGCGTCGTTGACGAGCACGTCGTAGGTGTTCAGCTGGTCCGGCGCGATGACGTGCACCGACGGCAGGTTGCGCAGGCTGAGCCAGCTCACCTCGTCCTCGCGACCGACGACCGCGAGCACCCGGACGTCCGGCCCGGCCACCGCGGCGATCGCGGTGCGCGCCGCCTTCGTGGACGGGCTCTCGCCCGTGACGACCGAGGAGATGACGTGCACGAGGCCCGAACGGGCCCGGTCGGAGAGCGCACCGCGCAGTGCGGCGGCCTTCATCTTCTTCGGGGTCTTCTGGGCGTAGTCGCGCGGCTGCGGGCCGTGCGAGATGCCGCCGCCCGCGAACTGCGGCGAGCGGATCGAGCCCTGGCGCGCGCGGCCGGTGCCCTTCTGGCGGTACGGCTTCTTGCCGCCGCCGCGCACCTCGCCGCGGGTCTTCGTGGAGTGCGTGCCCTGGCGGGCCGCCGCGAGCTGCGCCGTGACGACCTGGTGCATCAGCGGCACGTTGGCCGTCACGTCGAAGACGTGTGCCGGCAGCTCGACCGAGCCGTCGACCTTCCCGTCCGGGGTCTTCACCTCGACACTCGTCATGCCGTGACACCACCCTTCGCAGCCGTCTTGACCAGGACCAGGCCGCCGCGGGGGCCGGGGACGGCGCCCTTGATCAGCAGCAGCCCGTTGTCGGCGTCCACCCGCTCGACCTTCAGGTTCTGGGTGGTGATCCGGACGTGGCCCATGCGGCCGGCCATCCGGAGGCCCTTGAAGACCCGGCCCGGGGTGGCGCACCCGCCGATGGAACCCGGCGAGCGGTGCTTGCGCTGGGTGCCGTGGCTCGCGCCGAGGCCCTTGAAGCCGTGGCGCTTCATGACGCCCTGCGGTGCCCTTGCCCTTGCTGGTGCCCACGACGTCGACGACCGCGCCGGCGTCGAACACCTCGGCGGTGATCTCCTGGCCGACCGAGTACTCGCCGGCGTCGGAGGTGCGCAGCTCGACCAGGTAGCGCCGCGGCGTGGTGCCCGCCTTGGCGAAGTGCCCGGTGCGCGGCTTGTTGACCTTCCGCGGGTCGATCGCCCCGTAGGCGAGCTGGACGGCGACGTAGCCGTCGTTCTCGGTGGTCCGGATCTGCGTCACCACGTTCGGTCCGGCCTGGACCACGGTGACGGGAACCACCCGGTTGTTCTCGTCGAAGACCTGGGTCATCCCGAGCTTGGTGCCCAGGATCCCGGTGAACTGCCTCTCGGTCATTTCTCCGTCAGCCCTACTGGATGTTGACGTCGACGCTTGCCGGCAGGTCGATGCGCATGAGCGCGTCGACCGTCTTGGGCGTCGGGTCGAGGATGTCGATCAGCCGCTTGTGGGTGCGCATCTCGAAGTGCTCGCGCGAGTCCTTGTACTTGTGCGGCGAGCGGATGACGCAGTAGACGTTCTTCTCCGTCGGCAGCGGCACGGGCCCGACGACCCTGGCGCCCGTACGCGTCACCGTCTCCACGATCTTGCGAGCGGACGCGTCGATTGCCTCGTGGTCGTAGGCCTTCAGCCTGATGCGGATCTTCTGTCCCGCCATGTCGTGTGTCGCCCTCTTCATCCTGGGAGAAAAGTACTTGTCCTGCGTTCTGGTCCCGCTCACCCGGCACGCGGAGGAGCCCCAGCCGCACCGCAGGGGAGCGGCTTCCGGTCTCACTCGGCGTGGGCTCCGGTCCACGAGGTCGGGCGTGTCGCGCCTGACCTCGGACCGGTCCCCGGTTCAACCCCGACCCCGGGGGGTCGGTGCTGCACTCCGGGGGGCTGGCGCCGGGCCCGGCGCTCGAAGCTCTCGCTCCGCGCGCCGGCGCCCTACGCGCAACCCGATCAAGGATGCCACATCACTGCGCGGCACCCCCGACCGGGGGGTACTACTTGGTGATCTTCGTAACCTGTCCGGCACCCACGGTCCGGCCACCCTCGCGGATGGCGAACTGCAGGCCCTCCTCCATGGCGATCGGCTGGATCAGCGCGACGCTCATGACGGTGTTGTCGCCCGGCATCACCATCTCGGTGCCGCTGGGCAGGGTGACGACGCCGGTGACGTCCGTGGTGCGGAAGTAGAACTGCGGCCGGTAGTTGTTGAAGAACGGCGTGTGCCGGCCACCCTCGTCCTTGGACAGGATGTAGACCTGGCCGTCGAACTCGGTGTGCGGGGTGATCGAGCCCGGCTTGCAGACGACCTGGCCGCGCTCGACGTCCTCGCGCTTGATGCCGCGGAGCAGCAGGCCGACGTTCTCGCCCGCGCGCCCCTCGTCGAGGATCTTGCGGAACATCTCGACACCGGTGGTGGTGGTCGTGGTGTTCTTCTCGCGGATGCCGACGATCTCGACGGGCTCGTTGACCTTCACGATGCCACGCTCGATACGGCCGGTGACGACCGTGCCGCGGCCGGTGATCGTGAAGACGTCCTCGACCGGCATGAGGAACGGCTTCTCGATGTCGCGCTCGGGCTCCGGGATGCTCTCGTCGACGGCGTCCATGAGCTCGAGCAGCTTGCCGGCCCACTCCTCGTCGCCCTCGAGCGCCTTGAGCGCCGAGACGCGCACGATCGGCAGGTCGTCGCCGGGGTACTCCTGCGAGCTGAGCAGCTCACGGACCTCGAGCTCGACGAGCTCGAGGATCTCCTCGTCGTCGACCATGTCGGACTTGTTCAGCGCGACGACGATGTACGGCACGCCGACCTGGCGGGCCAGCAGCACGTGCTCGCGGGTCTGCGGCATCGGGCCGTCGGTCGCCGCGACCACCAGGATGGCGCCGTCCATCTGCGCCGCACCGGTGATCATGTTCTTGATGTAGTCGGCGTGCCCGGGGCAGTCGACGTGCGCGTAGTGCCGCTTCTCGGTCTGGTACTCGACGTGCGCGATCGAGATCGTGATGCCGCGCTGCCGCTCCTCGGGAGCCTTGTCGATCTGGTCGAACGCCGAAGCCTCGTTGAGGTTCGGGTACTTGTCGTGCAGAACCTTGGTGATTGCCGCCGTCAGCGTGGTCTTACCGTGGTCGATGTGACCGATGGTGCCGATGTTGACGTGCGGCTTGGTCCGCTCGAACTTCGCCTTCGCCACTGGGGAATCCTCCTGGACTGGTGATCTTTCCGCCGTGCTGACGGCAGGTCTGTGGGTGGTGGAGGCCTTACTCGCCCGTCGCCTTGGCGATGATCTCCTTGGCGACGTTGGTCGGGACCTCCGCGTAGGAGTCGAAGACCATGGTGTAGTTCGCCCGGCCCTGGGTCCGCGACCGGAGGTCGCCGACGTAGCCGAACATCTCCGACAGCGGCACCAGCGCCTTGACGATCCGGGCGCCGGCCCGTTCCTCCATGGCCTGGATCTGGCCACGGCGGGAGTTCAGGTCGCCGATCACGTCGCCCATGTAGTCCTCGGGCGTGGTGACCTCGACCGCCATCATCGGCTCGAGCAGGGCCGGGTCGGCCTTGCGCGCGGCCTCCTTCAGGGCGATCGAACCGGCGACCCTGAAGGCCATCTCGGACGAGTCGACCTCGTGGTAGGCCCCGTCGACCAGGGTCAGCTTGATCCCGACGAGCGGGTAGCCGGCGAGGATGCCGTACTGCATGGCGTCCTGCGCCCCGGCGTCCACCGACGGGATGTACTCCCGCGGGATCCGGCCGCCGGTGACCTTGTTGTCGAACTCGTACAGCGCACCGTCGGCGGTGTCCAGCGGCTCCAGGGTGATGATCACCTTGGCGAACTGGCCGGAGCCACCGGTCTGCTTCTTGTGCGTGTAGCTGTACTTCTCGACCGGGCGGCGGATCGTCTCCCGGTAGGCCACCTGCGGCTTGCCGATGTTGGCCTCGACCTTGTAGTCGGTCTTCATCCGGTTGACGAGCACCTCGAGGTGGAGCTCGCCCATGCCGGCGAGGATCGTCTGGCCGGAGTCCTCGTCCAGGTGGACCTGGAACGTCGGGTCCTCCTCGGCCAGCCGCTGGATCGCGATGCCCAGCTTCTCCTGGTCGGCCTTGGTCTTCGGCTCCACCGCCACCTGGATGACCGGGTCGGGGAAGGACATCGACTCCAGCACGATCGGCGCCTGCGGGTCGCAGAGCGTCTCGCCCGTGGTCGTGTCCTTCAGGCCGATGACCGCGTAGATGTGGCCGGCCAGGGCCTCGTCGACCGGGTTCTCCTTGTTGGCGTGCATCTGGAACATCTTCCCGATGCGTTCCTTGCGGTCCTTGGTCGAGTTGATGACCTGGGAGCCCGCGGCGAGCCGCCCCGAGTAGACCCGGATGTAGGTGAGCTTGCCGAAGAACGGGTGCGCCGCGATCTTGAACGCCAGCGCCGCGAACGGCTCGTCGACGCTCGGGCTGCGGAAGGCCGGGGTCTCGCCGTCGGGCAGCGTGCCCTCGACCGGCGGCACGTCCAGCGGCGACGGCAGGTAGTCGATCACCGCGTCGAGCATGGGCTGGACGCCCTTGTTCTTGTACGCGGAGCCGCACAGCACCGGGTAGGCGACCCGGTCGGTCACGATCTTGCGGATGCCGTGCTTGATCTGCTCGATGGTGAGCTCCTCGCCACCGAGGTAGGCCTCCATCAGGTCGTCGTCGGTCTCGGCGACGGCCTCGACCAGCTTCTCCCGGTACTCGGCCGCCTTGTCGAGCAGATCCGCCGGGATCTCCTCGACGGTGTAGTCCTCGCCGATCTGCCACCTCGCCGCGCCAGGTGAGCGCGCGCATGCTCGACCAGGTCGACGACGCCGATGAACTCGCTCTCCGAGCCGATCGGCAGCTGCAGCGGCAGCGGCTTGGCGCCGAGCCGGTCCTGGATGGTCTGCACGGTGAAGTAGAAGTCCGCACCGAGCTTGTCCATCTTGTTGACGAAGCAGATGCGCGGGACGTCGTACTTGGTGGCCTGCCGCCAGACCTGCTCGGACTGGGGCTCGACACCTTCCTTGCCGTCGAAGACCGCGACAGCGCCGTCGAGCACGCGCAGGGAGCGCTCCACCTCGACGGTGAAGTCGACGTGGCCCGGGCGTGTCGATGATGTTGATCTGGTGGTTCTTCCAGAAGCAGGTGATGGCGGCCGACGTGATCGTGATGCCGCGCTTCTGCTCCTCCTCCATCCAGTCCATCGTGGCGGCGCCGTCGTGCACCTCACCGATCTTGTAGTTGATCCCGGTGTAGTACAGGATCCGCTCGGTGGTCGTGGTCTTGCCGGCGTCGATGTGAGCCATGATGCCGATGTTGCGGACCTTGCCCAGGTCCGTGAGCACGTCGCGTGCCACGTGTGAACTCTCCTCAGCAGTGGTGCGCGGACGGTCGGCCCGTCACCAGCGGTAGTGGGCGAAGGCCTTGTTGGACTCCGCCATCTTGTGCATGTCCTCGCGCCGCTTGACGCTGGCGCCCAGACCGTTGCTCGCGTCGAGCAGCTCGTTCATCAGCCGCTCGACCATGGTCTTCTCGCGACGCTGCCCGGCGTAGGACACCAGCCAGCGCAGGGCCAGCGTGGTCTGACGCGGGACGCGCACCTCGACCGGCACCTGGTAGGTGGCGCCACCGACGCGGCGGCTCTTGACCTCGAGGGCCGGCTTGACGTTGTCCATCGCGCGCTTGAGCGTGACCACCGGGTCGGTGCCGGACTTGTCGCGCGTGCCCTCGAGCGCGGCGTAGACGATGCGCTCGGCCAGCGAGCGCTTTCCGTCCTTCAGGACCTTGTTCACCAGCTGGGTGACCAGCGGTGAGCTGTAGACCGGGTCGGAGACCAGCGGCCGCTTCGGAGCGGGGCCCTTGCGGGGCATCAGCTCTTCTCCTTCTTCGCGCCGTAGCGGCTGCGTGCCTGCTTGCGGTTCTTCACGCCCTGGGTGTCCAGCGAGCCGCGGACGATCTTGTAGCGGACGCCCGGCAGGTCCTTCACCCGGCCACCACGGACCAGGACGATGGAGTGCTCCTGCAGGTTGTGGCCCTCACCGGGGATGTAGGCCGTGACCTCGATCTGGCTGGTCAGCCGGACGCGCGCGACCTTGCGCAGCGCGGAGTTCGGCTTCTTGGGCGTCGTGGTGTACACGCGCGTGCACACCCCGCGGCGCTGGGGGCTCCCCTTCAGCGCTGCGGTCTTGGTCTTCGCGACCTTGTCCTGACGGCCCTTGCGGACCAGCTGCTGGATCGTGGGCATGGACCGTTTGCTTCTTCCCGTCGATGTGCTGTGTACCTTGCTCGTGCTGTCGTGCTCGGGCGGAGTCGGCCACCGGCCACCCTCCCCCGAGGTCGGGCGTGTCGCGCGTTGCTGACCTGCGCACCTTCGAGCGAGATCGGGGAACCTCACTGGGATGACCAGGGGCCCGCGGACCCCGGCGGACCGGCCCCTGTAGATGAACACAGGACCAGCGGCCATCGGGCACGCGGATCGGCCCGACCGTGGTCGAGCGCAAGACCACAGAGTACCCGCCCCGCGGTCGGCGGGTCAAAACGGGTCCGGGTCGGGCGTGCGCATCGGTGGCCGGTGAGGGCAGGGTGCCCCACCAGCGTCCGGTCCGCAAGGGGGCGCGCCCGTTCGCCGCTCCCGGAGCCCCGCTCGTCGCAGGTCGGCGATGATCGTCACCGCCGATCACCAGGCGGTGACCGCCTCGCTACCGTGCGCCGATGAGCATCCGGCTGCCCCGACCCGTCGTGCGCCTGCTGGCCCGGGGTGTCGTCGCGCCCATCCTGTCCTCCCGTGTCCCGATCCCGGTCCAGCGCCGCCTGCTCGACGTCGCCGGGCTGGTCGTCCCGCTCCCCGCTGCTGGCGCAGCGCGGGCGCCTCGGCGGCGTGCCCGCCGTGCGCGTCAACGCACGCGGAGCCGCCGGTCCGCACCAGGTGCTCTATCTCCACGGCGGCGGCTACCTCGACGGGTCGCCCACCGCGTACCGGGCACCTGCGGCGCACCTCAGTCGCGCCGTCGGCGCCCCCGTGCACGCGCTGCACTACCGGCTGTCCCCCGAGCACCCCTACCCGGCTGCCGTCGACGACGCGCTGGCCGCCTACCGCGCACTCCGGGCCGCGGGACATCAGTGCACAACGCATCGCGGTCGTCGGAGATTCCGCGGGCGGCGGCCTCGCACTGACGATGGTCCTGCGGCTGCGCGACGCCGGGGAGGCCATGCCCGGCGCCGTCGGACTGATCTCGCCGTGGCTCGACCTCGACCTGCGCTCCCCCGCCGCCACCGCCAACGCCAGGCGGGACGCGATGCTGAACCCGGCCTGGCTGGCCACCGCGGCATCGGCCTACCGGGCCGGCTCGGACCATCCCGAGCTGCGCCTCCTCGACGCCGACCTCACCGGCCTGCCGCCGCTGCACGTCGTCGCCGGGGCCGACGAGATGCTGGTCGGCGACGCCGACTCGGTGGTCGAGCGGGCCCGTGCGGCCGGGGTCGCGGTGACCTACCGCCGCGCCGACCGGATGTGGCACGACTACCCGGTGTTCGCCGGGCTCCTGCGCGAGGCGGACGACGCCATGGCCGAGCTCGGTTCCGCCCTGCGCCGCGCCACCTCGTGACCCCGGCAGCCGACACGGCATCGCGCGGGCTCGATGCCATGGCAGCAGACGGCATCGCGCGGGCTCGATGCCGTTCGTGGGGCGGGGCCGGACACGACGGACGGGGCCGGACACCGCCACGGGAGAGCGGTATCCGGCCCCGTCCGGGCCGTACTTCGGAGTGCTACCTGTAGTCGCGCCCGAAGTCGTAGTCGTCCAGGGGAACCGCCGCACCGGTGCCGGTGCCGAAGACGTCGGGGCTGTAGTACCCGTCGTCGTAGCTCGGCAGGGCGTAGGCGGCCGCGCGGGCCTCCTCGGTGGGCTGCACCTGGATGTTGCGGTACCGGCTGATGCCCGTACCGGCCGGGATGAGCTTGCCGATGATCACGTTCTCCTTGAGCCCGACGAGCTTGTCGCGCTTTCCGTTGATCGCGGCATCGGTGAGGATCCGGGTGGTCTCCTGGAACGAGGCCGCGGACAGCCACGACTCCGTGGCCAGCGAGGCCTTCGTGATCCCCATCAGCACGGGGCGACCCGAGGCCGGCTCGCCGCCCTCGGCCACCACCCGGCGGTTCTGCGTCTCGAAGTCCGCCCGCTCGGCCAGCGCGCCCGGCAGGAACTCCGTGGCGCCCGAGTCGATGATCGTGACCCGGCGCAGCATCTGCCGGACGATCACCTCGATGTGCTTGTCGTGGATGTCCACGCTCTGCGTGCGGTACACCTTCTGCACCTCACGCACCAGGTGCAGCTGCACCTCGCGCGGACCCATGACACGCAGCACCTCGTGCGGGTCGGCCGTGCCCTCGAGTAGCAGCTGCCCGACGTGCACGTGGTCGCCGTCGGCGAGCGGCCGCTCCTGCCCGTCGTCGACGGTCATCGCCAGCCACTGCCGCTTCGACAGCTTCTCGTAGACGATCTCCTCGCCGCCGTCGTCCGGCGTGAGGGTGATCTTCCAGAAGCGGTCGCCGTCCTCGATGTGGATGCGCCCGTCGACGTCGGCGATCGGCGCCTTGCCCTTCGGCACGCGCGCCTCGAACAGCTCCTGCACGCGGGGCAGACCGGTGGTGATGTCGTCCCCGGCCACACCGCCGGTGTGGAAGGTACGCATCGTCAGCTGCGTGCCCGGCTCGCCGATGGACTGCGCCGCGACGATGCCGACCGCCTCGCCGACGTCCACGAGCTTGCCCGTGGCCATCGAGCGGCCGTAGCACATGCCGCAGATGCCGGTGGCCGACGTGCAGGTGAGCGCGCTGCGCACCTTGATCTTGCGGATGCCGGCCTCGACCAGCGCGTCCAGGGCGGGGTCGCCGAGGTCGTCGCCGCGCCGCGACCACGAGATCGCCGTCGGGTCCGACCACGTCCTCGGCGGAGCTGCGCGCGTAGACGCTGGTCCGGAGGTAGCGGTGCGGGATGAGGCGACCGTCGGAGGTCTCCTCCGTGACGGCCATGGTGATGCTGCGCTCGGTGCCGCAGTCGACCTCGCGGACGATGACGTCCTGCGACACGTCCACCAGGCGCCGGGTGAGGTACCCGGAGTCGGCGGTGCGCAGGGCGGTGTCCGCCAGACCCTTGCGGGTGCCGTGCGTGGAGATGAAGTACTCCAGCACCGACAGGCCCTCACGGAAGTTGGCCTTGATCGGACGGGGGATGTACTCGCCCTTCGGGTTGGCCACCAGACCACGCATGCCGGCGAGCTGCCGGACCTGGGTCATGTTGCCCGCCGCGCCCGACTTGACGATGGTCGGGATCGGGTTGTCCTCCGGGAAGTTCGACTCCATCGCCCTGGCCACCTCTTCGGAGGCCTGGCTCCAGATCTTGACCATCTCGTCGTTGCGCTCCTGGTGGGACAGGGCGCCCCGCTGGTAGCGCTTGTTGACCTGGTCGGCCTTGACCTCGTAGCCGTCGAGGATCGTCTGCTTGTTCGGCGGCACGACGACGTCGTCGATCGCGAGCGTGACGCCCGAGCGCGTGGCCCAGTAGAAGCCCGCGTCCTTGAGCCGGTCCAGGACCTGCGCCACCTCGGTCATCGAGTAGCGCTCGGCCAGGTCGTTGATGATCGCGGCCTGGCGCTTCTTGGGCAGCGGCTCGTTGACGAACGGGTAGTCCGCCGGGAGCAGCTCGTTGAAGAGCACGCGGCCGAGGGTGGTGTCGGCCAGGTACGGCTCCCCCGGGCTCCAGCCCTTCTCGACGAGTTCCGGGTAGACCTCGGCCGGGCGGCACCACGTCGTGGAGCCGGATCTTGATCGGCGCCTGCAGGTGGAGCACCTTGCGGTCGTAGGCCATGATCGCCTCGGACACCGAGGAGTACACGTGCCCCTCGCCCATCGCACCCTCGCGCAGCCGGCTCAGGTGGTAGAGGCCGGTGACCATGTCCAGTCGGGGCATCGCCAGCGGCCGCCCGGAGGCGGGCGAGAGGATGTTGTTCGACGAGAGCATGAGCACGCGCGCCTCGGACTGCGCCTCTGCCGACAGGGGCAGGTGCACGGCCATCTGGTCGCCGTCGAAGTCGGCGTTGAACGCCTCGCAGACCAGCGGGTGCAGCTGGATGGCCTTGCCCTCCACCAGCTGCGGCTCGAAGGCCTGGATGCCGAGACGGTGCAGCGTGGGCGCCCGGTTGAGCAGCACCGGGTGCTCGGAGATGACCTCCTCCAGCACGTCCCACACCTGCGAGCGGCCACGCTCGACCATGCGCTTCGCGGACTTGATGTTCTGCGCGTGGTTGAGGTCGACCAGCCGCTTCATGACGAACGGCTTGAACAGCTCGAGCGCCATCTGCTTGGGCAGCCCGCACTGGTGCAGCTTGAGCTGCGGGCCGACCACGATGACCGAACGGCCCGAGTAGTCGACGCGCTTGCCGAGCAGGTTCTGGCGGAACCGGCCCTGCTTGCCCTTGAGCAGGTCGGACAGCGACTTGAGCGGGCGGTTGCCCGGGCCCGTCACCGGCCGGCCGCGGCGGCCGTTGTCGAACAGCGCGTCGACGGCCTCCTGCAGCATCCGCTTCTCGTTGTTCACGATGATCTCGGGCGCGCCGAGGTCGATGAGCCGCTTGAGCCGGTTGTTCCGGTTGATCACGCGGCGGTACAGGTCGTTCAGGTCGGACGTGGCGAAGCGGCCACCGTCGAGCTGCACCATCGGGCGCAGGTCCGGCGGGATGACCGGGACGCAGTCCAGCACCATGCCCATCGGGCTGTTGCCGGTGGCCTGGAACGCGGCCACCACCTTCAGCCGCTTGAGCGCACGGAGCTTCTTCTGACCCTTGCCGCTGCGGATCGTCTCGCGCAGGTTCTCGGCCTCGGCGTCGATGCCGAAGTTCTGCAGCAGGGTCTGGATCGCCTCGGCGCCCATGGACCCGGTGAAGTAGTCGCCGTAGCGGTCGTAGAGCTCGCGGTAGAGCCCCTCGTCCGCGATCAGCTGCTGCACGTCGAGCTTGGTGAAGCTGGTCCAGATCTCGTCGAGCCGGTCCAGCTCGCGCTGGGCGCGGTCGCGGAGCTGGCGCATCTCGCGCTCGCCACCCTCCTTGACCTTGCGGCGGACGTCGCTCTTGGCGCCCTCCGCCTCCAGCTCGGCGAGGTCGGCCTCCAGCTTCTGGGCCCGTGCCTCCAGGTCGGCGTCACGGCGCTGCTCGACCCGCTTGCGCTCGACGGTCATCTCGTTGTCGAGCGTGGACAGGTCGTTGTGGCGCAGCTCCTTGTTCACCGAGGTGATGACGTAGGCCGCGAAGTAGATGATCTTCTCGAGGTCCTTGGGAGCCAGGTCGAGCAGGTAGCCCAGCCGGCTCGGGACGCCCTTGAAGTACCAGATGTGCGTGACGGGCGCGGCCAGCTCGATGTGGCCCATCCGCTCGCGCCGCACCTTGGCGCGGGTGACCTCGACGCCACAGCGCTCGCAGATGATGCCCTTGAAGCGGACGCGCTTGTACTTGCCGCAGTAGCACTCCCAGTCCCGGGTGGGACCGAAGATCTTCTCGCAGAAGAGCCCGTCCTTCTCCGGCTTCAGGGTTCGGTAGTTGATGGTCTCGGGCTTCTTCACTTCACCGTGTGACCACTGTCGGATGTCCTCGGCGGTGGCCAGGCCGATGCGCAGCTCGTCGAAGAAGTTGACGTCGAGCACTATTGTCCTCAGTTTCCCGAAGTTGATCTAACTTCTATCTGGCTCTGGGCCCGGTCAGTTGACGATGTCGTCGACGGTCATCGAGTCGGTTCCGGGGCGGCTGGACAGGTTGATGCCCAGGTTCGCCGCGGCCCGCTCCAGGTCCTCGTCGTCGGTGTCCCGCATCTCGATGGCGGCGCCGTCGCTGGAGAGCACCTCGACGTTGAGGCACAGCGACTGCAGCTCCTTGAGCAGGACCTTGAACGACTCCGGGATGCCCGGCTCGGGAATGTTCTCCCCCTTGACGATCGCCTCGTAGACCTTGACCCGGCCCACCACGTCGTCGGACTTGATGGTGAGCAGCTCCTGCAGGGTGTAGGCCGCGCCGTAGGCCTGCATCGCCCAGCACTCCATCTCGCCGAACCGCTGGCCGCCGAACTGGGCCTTACCGCCCAGCGGCTGCTGCGTGATCATCGAGTAGGGGCCGGTGGAGCGGGCGTGGATCTTGTCGTCGACCAGGTGCAGCAGCTTCAGGATGTACATGTAGCCGACGGCCACCGGGAACGGGTACGGCTCCCCGGAACGCCCGTCGTAGAGCTGCGCCTTGCCGTCGGGACCGACCATCCGCTCACCGTCACGGTTGGGCAGGGTCGAGCCGAGCAGTCCGGTGATCTCGTTCTCCTTGGCGCCGTCGAACACCGGGCGTCGCCGTGTTCGTGCCGGCGGGCGCGGAGTAGAGGTCCTCGGGCAGCTTGGACGCCCAGTCGGGCTTCCCCTCGATCTCCCAGCCGGTCTTGGCGATCCACCCGAGGTGGGTCTCCAGCACCTGGCCGATGTTCATCCGTCGCGGCACACCGTGGGTGTTGAGGATGATGTCGACCGGGGTGCCGTCCGGCAGGAACGGCATGTCCTCGGCGGGCAGGATCTTGCCGATGACGCCCTTGTTGCCGTGGCGGCCTGCGAGCTTGTCGCCGTCCTGGATCTTGCGCTTCTGGGCGACGTAGACGCGGACCAGCTCGTTGACGCCGGGAGCCAGCTCGTCCTCGTCGTCGCGGGAGAAGACCCGGATGCCGATGACCTTGCCGGTCTCGCCGTGGGGCACCTTCAGCGACGTGTCGCGCACCTCGCGCGCCTTCTCGCCGAAGATGGCCCGGAGCAGGCGCTCCTCGGGCGTCAGCTCGGTCTCGCCCTTGGGCGTGACCTTCCCGACGAGGATGTCGCCCGGCTGGACCTCGGCCCCGATGCGGATGATGCCCCGCTCGTCGAGGTCGGCGAGGACCTCCTCGGAGACGTTCGGGATGTCCCGGGTGATCTCCTCGGCGCCGAGCTTGGTGTCGCGGGCGTCGATCTCGTGCTCCTCGATGTGGATCGAGGTGAGGACGTCGTCCTGGACGAGCCGCTGGCTGAGGATGATCGCGTCCTCGTAGTTGTGGCCCTCCCACGGCATGATCGCCACGAGCAGGTTCTTGCCCGAGCGCCATCTCGCCGTCCTCGGTGCACGGCCCGTCGGCCAGCACCTGCCCGACCTCGACGCGCGCACCCTCGGCCACGATCGGCTTCTGGTTGGTGCAGGTGCCCTGGTTGGAGCGGCGGAACTTGTGCAGGCGGTAGGTCTGGCGGCTGCCGTCGTCGGCCATGACCGTGATGAAGTCGGCGCAGAGCTCCTCGACCACACCGGCCTTCTCGGTGACGACCACGTCGCCTGCGTCGACCGCGGCACGCAGCTCCATGCCCGTGCCGACCAGCGGCGACTCGCTGCGCAGCAGCGGCACCGCCTGCCGCTGCATGTTGGCGCCCATCAGCGCGCGGTTGGCGTCGTCGTGCTCGAGGAACGGGATCATCGCCGTGGCGACCGACACCATCTGGCGCGGCGACACGTCGATGTAGTCGACGTCCTTCGGGGAGATGTAGTCGACCTCGCCGCCCTTGCGGCGCACGAGGACGCGCTCCTCCTGGAAGTTGCCGTCGTCGTCGAGCGGGGCGTTGGCCTGCGCGATGACGAAGCGGTCCTCCTCGTCGGCGGTGAGGTAGTCGATCTGTTCCGTCGCCCGGCCGTCCTCGATCTTGCGGTACGGGGTCTGGATGAAGCCGAACGGGTTGACCTGCGCGAAGCTCGACAGCGAGCCGATCAGGCCGATGTTCGGGCCCTCCGGGGTCTCGATCGGGCACATCCGGCCGTAGTGGCTGGTGTGCACGTCGCGGACCTCGAAGCCGGCGCGCTCACGGGACAGGCCACCCGGGCCCAGTGCGGACAGCCGGCGCTTGTGCGTCAGGCCCGCGAGGGGGTTGGTCTGGTCCATGAACTGCGACAGCTGCGAGGTGCCGAAGAACTCCTTGATCGCGGCGACGACCGGCCGGATGTTGATCAGGGTCTGCGGCGTGATCGCCTCGACGTCCTGGGTGGTCATCCGCTCGCGGACGACCCGCTCCATGCGGGACAGGCCGACCCGGATCTGGTTCTGGATCAGCTCGCCCACCGTGCGCAGGCGCCGGTTGCCGAAGTGGTCGATGTCGTCGGTCTCGACGGGGATCTCGACCTGACCCGAACCCTCGGCACCGTGGACGCTCATCGAGGTGTCGCCCGCGTGCAGCCGGACGAGGTACTCGATGGTGGTGGCGATGTCCTCCTCGGTCAGCGTGCCGACCGAGTTGGCGATGGACAGGCCGAGCTTCTTGTTGGCCTTGTAGCGGCCGACCTTGGCGAGGTCGTAGCGCTTGTCCTTGAAGAACAGGTTCTCCAGGAGCGTCTGGGCGCTCTCCCGCGTGGGGGGCTCGCCCGGACGCAGCTTGCGGTAGATGTCGAGCAGCGCCTCGTCCTGGCCTGCGGTGTGGTCCTTCTCCAGGGTGGCGAGCATCGTCTCGGAGAACCCGAAGCGGGCCTGGATCTGCTCGGCGGTCCAGCCGAGTGCCTTGAGCAGGACGGTGACGGGCTGGCGGCGCTTGCGGTCGATGCGCACGCCGACGGTGTCGCGCTTGTCCACGTCGAACTCGAGCCACGCACCCCGGCTCGGGATGATCTTCACCGAGTAGACGTCCTTCTCGGTCGTCTTGTCGATGTTGTGGTCGAAGTAGACGCCGGGCGACCGGACGAGCTGCGACACGACGACGCGCTCGGTGCCGTTGATGATGAACGTGCCCTTGTCGGTCATCACGGGGAAGTCACCCATGAACACCGTCTGGCTCTTGATCTCGCCGGTGGTGTTGTTGGTGAACTCCGCGGTGACGAACAGGGGCGCCGCGTACGTCATGTCCTTGTCCTTGCACTCCTCGACGGAGGCCTTGACCTCGTCGAAGCGCGGGTCGGAGAAGGAGAGTGACATCGAGCCCGAGAAGTCCTCGATGGGCGAGATCTCGGTGAGGATCTCCTCGAGACCGCCCATCGGGTTCTCGTCGCCTGCGTCGATACGTCGCTGGAACCATGCCTCGTCACCGACGAGCCACTCGAACGACTGCGTCTGCAGATCGAGCAGGTCCGGCACCCGAAGTGGCTCGCGGATCTTCGCGAACGAGACACGGGTCGGAGCGCCGGGGAGGTTCAGGTGATCTGAGGTCGTCGCGAGGGTCCTGGTGGCGCGGGAGACAGCCAAGATGCGTCCTTCCGAGAACTACGCTCTCGTCTGGCGTGCACCGGGCTCCGCGCGCTACCGTCTGCTCGACCGACCCGGGCGGGAGGTCCGGGTCGAGCGGGCCTCGGATGCGGAACCCGATGCGCGCCTTCTGTTGTCTGGGCACGACCACCGACCAGACACACGAGCGTCCCGGAGCGTTCCCGACAGCGGGGATTCCCTGAGCGCACACGCGTGGCTGGACGGAGGCAGCGCAAAGAGGCAGTCTAGCTGCAAACGCAGCGGCTGTCGAGACAGGTCACCAAGGTAACCATCGAGACCTAAGAGTGACCTGCTAGGCGCACCGAGTCAAGACGCTACGCGTCGGTAAGTGGTCCATTCTGCAAGACGACCGGCCCGGGCGCGGACCCACCACGCTACGCCGACCGGGTCAGGTCCGGCTCTCGGCCCGCCCTTCCGACCGTCGAACCGTGACCTCCGGGTAGCGCGGGCGCCACCCGTCGACGGAACTCAGCGGTGGACGGTGATCGTCGGGGCGTCCGGTCACGCTGCGCGCACGGCCTCGTCCGGAAACGCCGAACGGCACCTCCGCACGCGAGTCGCGTGCGAAGGTGCCGTCCGACCAGCGGGTTGGGCGTCAGCTCAGGCTGACCTTGGCGCCCGCGTCCTCCAGCTTGGTCTTCGCGGCGTCGGCGGCGTCCTTGGCCACGCCCTCGAGGATCGGCTTGGGAGCACTCTCGACGAGGTCCTTCGCCTCCTTGAGGCCCAGGCCGGAGACGAGCTCGCGGACGACCTTGATGACCTGGATCTTCTTCTCGCCTGCTGCCTCGAGGACGACGTTGAACTCGTCCTTCTCCTCGGGGGCCTCGGTCGCGGCGGCGGCCGGGCCGGCGGCGGCGACGGCGACCGGGGCGGCCGCGGTGACGTCGAAGGTCTCCTCGAACTTCTTCACGAACTCCGAGAGCTCGATGAGGGTGAGGTCCTTGAAGGCCTCGAGCAGGTCGTCGGTGGACAGCTTCGCCATGATGGCGGTTCCTCTCTCAGGGTGGATCTACGCAGGGGGTGGATCCGCGCGGTGGTGCAGCGCGGTGGTGGTCAGCTCTCGTCCGCGGCAGCGGTCGGGCGGCGTCGGCGGTGGCGTCGGCGTCGGCGGCCGGGCCGTCGGCGGCGGCTCGGCCGGAGCCGCACCGCCCTCGTCGGCGCGCTTGTCGGCCAGCGCCTGGGCCAGGCGGGCGACCTGCGACGCCGGAGCGGCGAACAGGGCGGCGGCCTTGGCCAGGTTGGCCTTCATGGCACCGGCCAGCATCGCCAGCAGCACCTCGCGGGACTCCAGGTCGGCCAGCTGGTTGACCTCGGCGACGGTCAGCGTGCGACCGTCCATGAAGCCGCCCTTGATGACCAGGCCCTTGTTGTCCTTCGCGAAGTCACGCAGGGCCTTGGCGGCGTCGACCGGCTCGCCGGTGACGAAGGCGATCGCCGTGGGGCCGATGAGCAGCGCCTCGAGACCGTCGAGACCTGCATCCTCGGCCGCCCGCTTGACCAGCGTGTTCTTGGCGACGCGGTAGGTGGCGCCTTCGCCGAGCGAACGACGCAGCGTCGTCAGCTGGGACATGGTGAGGCCGCGGTACTCGGTGACCACCGAGGCGGACGACGCCCCGGAACCTCTCGGCGATCTCCGTGACCGCCGAGACCTTGTCGGATCGGGCCATTCCCTGCGCCTCCTCTCGGTTGTCGTCGGGTTGCGTTCGTACGGCAGACCCACCGCGACGACCTCGGAGACGACGAACGCCCCGGCGCAGGGCGCACGGGGCGTGGGCGGGCGGCGGCGCGCGCGCCCGGCAGACCTCGTCCTCCTGCGCGGGCCGCCCGCTGTTGCGGAGCCTTCGTACGCCGGCCGTCGTCGTGCTGACGGTGGGCGCAGACCTGCGGTCTTCGGTGGAACTGCGACCACGATACGCCGCGACGGCGCCGACCGGCCCGACTCGCGCGCCGATCCCCCGACTCGCGCCCGGACCCCCGACTCGCGCGACGGAATCCCACGACTCGCGCGACGGAATACCCCGACTCGCGGGTCAGCGGCCGTGGACGTCGGCGATCTTCCAGCGGCCGTCGACGCGCTCGCCGGTGACGGTCAGGCGGCCTGCCGAGTCGAGCTGCCCGTGGCCGTCGGCCGCGCCGGGTGGCCTGCTGGTCCACGAACACCAGACCACGGCGCGGTCGCCGTCGATCTGCTGCACGGCCGACTGCGTGACGGTCGCCGGTCACGACGGCCTGCATGCGTCGGTGCCAGCTCCCTGACCTGGCGAACAGCTGCTCGAACTCCGTGGCGAACGCCGGGGTGATCACCTCGCGGGCGGCGCGCTCGTTCTCGTCGAGCCGGGCGAAGTCGAAGGAGTACACGGTCTCCACCGCGTCGGAGAGCTGACCGGCGGCCTCGGCCGTGGCGCCGACGTCCACGAGCGCGGTGTTCGCCGCCGACGGCGTGCTCACGCAGCGCCGCAGCGGCCACGGCGAAGAACCCGGCCAGGCCGGTGAGGAGCACCAGCGCGACGGCGAGCAGCGGCACCGGCACGGCGGCGGAGCAGCGGCTCGCCCGGCGGGGACCGGCTCGCCCGCGCTCCGTCTCGACCCGCGGCGTCCTCCGACCGGCGTCTCCTCGGCGCGGGCCGGCGCCGCGGGCCGCGCGCCGCGGCGCGGCGGCCGGGTCGCGGCGGGGTGGTCGCGGTCCTCGGTGTCGGTCCCGGCGCGCTGCGCCGTGGGCGTCAGGCCGGCCACCCGGGGGCGGCGGGGCGTGCTGGTCCGGCGACGGGGGGGCATTCCGGTCACCTCCTGCTCTCGGCTCGGGTGCGGCATCAGTTGGCGGCGGGACCGCGGACGGGCGCCAGCTTGCTGACCTTCCAGCCCTGGTCGGTTCGGGTCATCTCCAGCTGGAGGCGCTGGCGGGTGAGCACCGGCTCCTGCCCCTCCGGGCGGACCTGCACGTCGACGCCGACGAGCACCCGCGCGACGCCCGCCCGCACGTCGAGCTCGGCCACGGCGGCGTCGGTGACCGTCGCTTCGGTGGAGCGCCGCGACTCGCGCGACGTAACGGGCGTAGTCGGCCCGGTTGGCCCGGAACTCGTCGAGCACCGCGCCGGTGGACGACTGCTCCCACAGGTCGAGGCCCGGGTCGACGGCCCGGTAGTCCAGGGTGTTGAGGTTGATCGCGGCCTGGCGGGCGTCGACCAGTACGGCGTCGCGGGTCTCGGCGAGCTCGATGGTCGTCGTCGCCGCGGGCGAGCAGCCAGGCGGC
This sequence comes from uncultured Actinomycetota bacterium, assembly GCA_963784265.1. Taxonomy (GTDB): domain Bacteria; phylum Actinomycetota; class Actinomycetes; order Mycobacteriales; family Pseudonocardiaceae; genus Pseudonocardia. Next base: position 301,352 of record CAWAQQ010000005.1, on the reverse strand, counting down.
GCAGCGAGGAGATCGCGGCCACCGCGGCGAGCGCGACCAGCACGGCGAGCACCCGCACAGCGGTGCGGCGACGGTCGGCGGCGGCGGCCCGCTCGGGGACGGGTCCGTGCGGACGGTCATCGGGTCTCCAGCCGTGGTCGTCATGCCGAGCAGGATCTGGGCCGGGGAGCTCAGCGGGGGAGCAGAGTCTCGCGGGGGCCGATCCCGCCGGTAGCGGTCCGGCCGGTCCGACCGGGGCGTCCGCGGGCGGCCTGGGGGTCGCCGCCTGCGGCACGTTCTGCGCCCCGCGCACGGTGGTGGGGCTGCCGGGGGGCTCGGCGCAGTAGGCCTCGGCGTTGACCGGCGTGTCCTCGCACGTCGTTCCCCGTGCGCGGGCTCGTGCCCTCGTAGCCGCGCGCGCAGGGATACGGGTCGAAGACGTTGACGACCGCACCGAGGTGCACGGTGCCGTCGTCGGGAGCCGCGGTGTAGCCGTTGGCGGCGACCGCGGGGTAGGTCACGAGCAGCTGGCGCAGCCCGTCCTGCCGCGGCTCGGCCACCCGCGAGACCGTGAGGAGGTCGGCGACGAGCGTCGAGAGCCCGGGGCCGCTCTCCCGCAACAGCCCGATCAGCTCGGTGGAGACCTCCGGGCCCGTGCCGATGAGCCGCCGCAGGTCGGGGTCCGAGGTGGCCAGCTGGTCGGCGAGCAGGCTCAGGTCGCGGCTGAAGCTCCTGGAACGAGCCGGACACGTCGTTCTGCGTCGTCAGCACGGTCCGCCCGTCGCGGATCAGCGTGAGGGTCTGCGGCAGCGCGGCGACGGCGTCGGTCGGTGAACGCGTCGGTGCCGTCGAGGATCTGCTGCAGCGGCCGGGCGGTGCCGTCGAAGGCGGTGCCCAGCTCGTCGACGACGGTGCGCAGGGAGTCCAGCGGCACCGAGCGCACGAAGTCGTCCAGGCTCACCACCAGGTCCTCGACCGGCACCGGGGTCGCGGCGCGCGACGCCGGGATCACCGAGCCCGGCTCCAGCACCGCGCCGCCGTCGCGTCCTGGGCTGCAGGTCGACGTACTGCTCGCCGATCGCGGACAGGTTGCGCACCTGCGCGTCGAGGTCGGCCGGGATGCCGGGCGATCCGCGGTCGATGTCGAGCTGCACCTCGACGCCTTCGGGGGTGAGCGACAGCGGTCCGACGCGCCCGACGCTCACGCCGCGGTAGGTGACGTCGGCGCCGGTGAAGATCCCGCCGGAGTCGGGCAGCTGCAGCCGCACGGGATAGGTCGTGGCCCCGACGGCGTCGCCGAAGCCCGCGTACCGGAACCCCGCGTAACCCACCCCGACGACCGCGAGCAGCACGAACGCGACGAGCTGCAACCGGACCACCCGACCGATCACCGGCCACCTCCGAGCAGGGACCCGAGCAGCCCGCCCGGCGCGTCCTCGGGTGCCGCTGGCGCGGGCGACCCGGGGCCGGGCGGAGCCGGCCCGGCCCCCGGCACCGGCACCGGCAGCTGCGGCGCCCCGCCGACCAGCGGGAACGGCGGCGGTGCGGCGGTCGGCCCCAGCAACGGGCCCAGGAGCTGCGACGTGGGCGGCAGGCCCGACAGCGGCCCGTCCGGGCCGAGGAACGGCTGGTTCGACCGCGCCAGGTTCGACAGCACGCCGCCCAGGTCCAGCTCGGCCCGGACGTAGAGGTTGGCGTAGTCCCCGGCGAACGCGTCGGCCGCGGCGTCGGTGAACGGCGGGGTGAAGAAGACCTGCAGCGAGTTCGGCAGGTCGGCGCCGGACTCCACGAGCTTCGCCAGCGTCGGCCGGAGCAGGTCGAGGTCGGCGAGCACGTCGTCGCGGCTGCGGTTGACGACGCTCGTCGCGACCCCGGACAGCCGGTCGAGGGCCTGCAGCATGTCGACGAGCCTGCCGCGCTGGTCCTCGAGCTCGGCCAGCCCCGGGCCCAGGCCGTCGAGCACCGTCTCGATCTGGCCGCGGCGCTCGTTCAGGGTGGAGCCGAGGCGGTTGATCCCGTCCAGCGCGCGGGTGATCTCGGTCTTGCGGTCGTCCAGCGCCCCGACGAGCCGGTCGACGTCGCCGAGCAGGGCCCGCACCTCCGGCTCGTTGCCGGCGAGCGCGGCGTTCAGCTCGGTGGCGATGGTGCGGATCTGGGCGACGCCGCCGCCGTTGAGCAGCATCGACAGCGCGCCGAGCACCTCCTCCACCTCGGCGGCCCGGCCCGTGCGGGCCAGCGGGATGGTGGCGCCGTCGGCGAGCCGGCCGGAGTGGCGGCGGCCGTGCTCGCCCCGCCGGCCTGCGCGCGCCGGTGGGGGCGTCGAGCTCGACGAACTTCTCGCCGAGCAGGCTCGTGGTGCGCACCCTGGCGTGCGCGTCGGCCGGGACGGCGACGTCGTGGTTGACCACGAGCGTGACCAGTGCCGTCCAGTTCGGGCCGACCCGGATGTCGGCGACCGTGCCGACCGCGACGTCGTCGACCTTGACCAGCGACTGCGGCACGAGGTCGACCACGTCGGCGAACTCGGCCGTGACCGTGTACGGCTCGTCCCCGAGGTCGGCCCCACCGGGCAGGTCGACCCCGCGGAGCCCTCCGGAGAGCACCCCGCAGCCCGACAGCAGGCAGGCGGCGGTCGCCAGCCCCGTGAGGCGCAGGCGTCAGTGGGCGGCGGGTCACCGGCCACCGGTCCCGGGTACGGGAACCGGCACCGGCGCCTGCGCGGGGGCCGGCACGACGGGCACGGCCAGCCCGGGCACCGGCGGCGGCTGCCCGGCCTGCAGGGCCGTGATCACCTCTGCCGCGCTGGGCAGCGGCGCGGCCCCCGACAGCACGGGTTCGAGGCGTCCGCACATGGCGGAGACCGTGGCCGGGACGTTCTGCGGGGTGCCCCGCCGCAGCAGCTCGCAGACCAGCACGGCAGGCGGGAGCGTCAGCTCGTTGATGTCGGCCCGGGTGTCGAGCGTGCCGGAGGACCCGTTGTAGGTGTTGGCCAGGTTGGACAGCGCGCCGGGCGCGACGTCGAGGACCTCCGACAGCGCCTGCTGCTGCTTCACCAGCACGCCGGTGACCTCGGTGAGCCGGTCCACATTGGACTCGAGGGCCGCCCGGTTGTCGCGGACGAAGTCGGCCACCTCGCCCAGCGCCACCGACAGCTCCGACAGCGCCGCCCCCAGGTCGCCCCGCTCGTCGGCGAGGAAGCCGGCGACGTCGCGCAGCCTGCCGTTGAACTCGCGCACCTCGGCGTCGTTCGCCTTGATCGTGGACACGAAGGACTGCAGCTCGGTGACCGTGCCGAACAGGTCCTCGCGGGAGTTCGCCAGGGTGCCCGACAGCTCGCCGAAGTTCTCGATCGCGTCGTCGCAGTGCCTGGCCGTTGCCGTCGAGGTTCGCCGCGCCGACGTTCAGCGCGTCGGTGAGGGCACCGGTGCGGTTCACGCCGTTCGGGCCGAGGGTGCGGGAGAGCTCGGTGGCGGTTCGGGCGAGGTCGTCGACGCCGAGCGGAACGGCGGTGCGCTCGATGGGGATCACCGCGCCGTCGGCGAGCTCGGGGCCGCTCCGGTAGGTCGGCGTCAGCTGGACGTAGCGGCCGGTGACCAGGCTCGGCGAGATGACCACGGCGCTCGCGTCGGCCGGTAGCCGCAGGTCCGCGTCGTCGAGCCGCATCTCCACGCGCACCCTGGTGCCCTCCGGGACGACCGCGGTGATGGAGCCGACCGGCACCCCCAGCACGCGCACCGAGTTGTCCTCGAAGACCGCGGCCGCCGAGGAGAAGTACGCGGTGACCGTGCGGCCGGGCGGGCGCACCACGAGGTAGACGCCTGCGGCCACCAGCACCGCCAGCACCGCGACGAGGCCGGTGAGCCGCAGCTGCCTGCGGTCGGTGCCGGCGAGGCGGCCCAGGAGGGACGGCATCAGCAACCCGCCGGGGTTGATCGGGCCCAGCGTCGGCGGGGCGAGACCGCAGATGTAGTTGTCGAACCACCGGCCGTTGCCGACGGTGTTGGCGAACAGCCGGACGAAGACCGCCTGCAGCTCGAGGGCGCGGTCGAGGTTCTCCTGGTTGCGCTGCAGCAGTGCCGCCACGCGGTCGAGCTGTTCGAGCGTCGGCCGGAGCTGGGCGGAGTTGTCGGCGACGAGCCCCCGCAGCTGGACGGACAGGTCGCGGGTGCCGGCGAGCAGTGCGCTGATCGCGCTCTTGCGCCGCTGCACCTCGGCGAGCAGCAGGTTGCCGTCCGACGAGCAGCTTCTCGAACTCGGCGTTGCGGTCGGCGAGCACCCCGGACAGGTTGCGGGTGCCGGCCAGCAGCCTGCGGATCTCCTCGTCGCGGCCCGCGATCGTGGTGGAGAGCCTCGACAGCCCGTCGAGGGCGCCGCGGACCTCCGGGGCCGTGCCGCGGAACGTGTCCGCCAGCGTGGTGAGGCTCGTCGCGAGCTGGTCGGTGTCGAGCTGCGTCGACGGTGCCGGACAGGCCGTTGACGGCCTCGACGACGTCGAACGGCGAGGCCGTGCGGGCCAGCGGGATGGGCGTGTCCGAGTACGAGCTCACGCTCGCCCTGCGGGTCGAGCGCGAGGTACTTCGCACCGAGCAGCAGTCTTGATCTCGATCGACGCCGACGTGCGGTCGCCGACCCACGCGTCGTCCACGGAGAAGGTGACGAGCACCCGGTCGCCCGCCAGCTCGACGTCGGAGACCCGGCCCGCCTCGACCCCGGCGATCGTCACCAGGTCGCCGGAGGTGAGGCCGGCGGCCTCGGTGAACTCCGCCCGGTACTCGGTGCCCCCGCGCAGCAGCCGCGGACCGTTGAAGGCCACGACCACGACGAGCAGCAGCACGAGCAGGCCGGTGATCGCGAGGGGGACGGGACGCCTGGTGGGCATCAGCCACCGACCGGTCGCTCGGGCGGGCGCTGGGCGCCCGTCGGCAGGGTCGGCAGGCCAGGGAGCAGCGCGGGGCCTCGCCATGGACGCCGTCGGGGTCCGGGCCGCAGCGCGGCGAGTCGCTGGAGTACGCGGGGATCTCCTGAGCGGGCAGGATCGGGTCGATGCCGATCTCGCCGGTGACGCCGCAGAGGTAGAACTGGAACCAGCTGCCGTAGCTCGCCGCCCGGGAGATCGTGTTGAGCTTGCCGGGCCAGTGCTGCAGGAAGCTCTCGACGGCAGGCTCGTTCGCGTCGAGGTTGCCGGCGAGGTCGCCGAGCCAGGCGATGTCCTCGCGCAGGGCCGGGCGGGCCTCGTCGACGAACCCGGCGGTGACCTCGGTGAGCCGCCCGATCGACACGATCGCGTCGCCGATGGGCTTGCGGTCCTCCGCCAGCCCCGACACCAGCGCCTGCAGCGAGGCCACCAGATCGGAGAGCTGCTGGTCCCTGCCGTTGACGGTGTCGAGCACGGCGTTCAGGTTGTCGATCACCTGGCCGATCACGGCGTCGCGGTCGGCGAGGGTGTTGGTCAGCGACGACGTGCTGGCCAGGAGGCTGCGGACCGTGCCGCCCTGACCCTGCAGGACCTGCACGATCTCGAACGAGAGCTGGTTGACCTGCTTCGGGTCCAGCGCGGCGAACAGCGGCTTGAAGCCGTTGAACAGCGTGGTGAGGTTCAGCGCGGGCCTGGTGCGTTCCACGGGGATGGTCCCGCCGGCCGGCAGCGTGGTGCCGGTCGGGCCCGCGCCCTGGCCCAGCGCGAGGAACCGCTGCCCGATGAGGTTCTTGTAGAGGATCGAGGCGGTGACCGAGGCGGGCAGCCGCTGGCGCTCCGCGACGCTGAACTCCACCTCGGCCACGCGCCGGTCGACGATGCGCACGTCCTCGACGGTGCCCACCACGACGCCCGCGATGCGGACGTCGTCGCCGCGCAGCAGGCCCGCCGCGTCGGTGAAGCGCGCCGTGTAGGCGGTGGCGCCGCCCGCCGACGCGTTCGCGATCGTCAGCGCCAGGACGGTGGTGGCCAGCGCCACGACCACCGTCAGCGCGGTGAACTTGAGCAGCGGAGCCAGCGGTATCCGCGTCATGTCAGCGTCACCTCGGACCCGCGGTAGAGCGGACCCACCAGCATGCTGCTCCAGCTCGGCACCGCCGCGGGCGAGCTGCCGTTGCGGGCGGCGACCAGCTCGGCGACCATCCGCTGCTCGGCGGGCGAGTTGGGCAGGCCCATGCCGGTGTAGGCGCCGGTACGACGCCCAGCCGCTCGGCGTCACCGGTCGGGGTGCCGACCGGGGCGGGTGGTGGGGTGGAGCCGTCGCGGAACGGGCCGTCCGGCGGCCGCTGCGGGCCCAGCGGGAGGATCGGGTAGCACCGCGGGCCCGCGGTCGTCGCGGTACTCCGGCTCGTCGCGGTTCGGGACGTACTTGCCGTTGTTGTCGACGATCTCCAGCGTGATGTAGATGCCCGGCCTGCCGGTGCCCTTGCCGAAGGCCTTGTCTCGCCCGGTCGATCAGGCCCGCGAGCTGGGAGAACAGGCACGGGAACTCCGCGGAGTAGCGGGCGAGGGACTCCAGCGTCGGGCGGCTGGACGCGGCCAGCCCGATGAGGTTGTCCTCGTTGGCCGCGAGGAAGCCGCGCAGGTCGTCGGAGGCCTGGGTCAGCCCGCCGAACAGCTCGCGCAGGTTCGCGCGCTGCTCGACGATCGTGCGGCTCGTGACGGTGAAGTCCGCCAGCGCGTCGAGCAGGTCGGGCGCGGCGTCGGCGAGGTTGCCGGAGAGGTCGGCGAGCTCGGTGATGTCGGCCTGCAGGTCCGGCAGGGCCGGGTTGAGCCGGCCGACCAGCTCGTGGAGCCGGACGAGCGTGTCGCCGAGGTTCTCCCCGCGCCCGGACAGCGCCTGGGACAGCGCGCCGAGCGTGGTGGCGAGGTCCTGGGGCTCCACGGCCTGCAGCAACGGGACCAGCCCGTCGAGCACGCGGTCGAGCTCGCGGGCGGACCGGCTGCGGTCCTGGGTGATGACGTCGCCCGCGGCGATCGGGGCACCGCGCGCGGCCTCGGGCAGCACCAGCGAGACGTACTTCTCGCCGAAGAGCGTCTTCGGGACGAGCCGCGCGGAGACGTTCGACGGGATCTGGGCCACCTTGTCGCGCTGCAGCGACAGCCGCACCGTGGCGCCCGCGCCGTCGGTGGTGACCTCCTCGATCGTCCCGACGACCAGGCCGCGCACCTTGACGTCGCCGCGTTCGGCGAGCTGGTTGCCCACGCGCTCGACCTTCAACGTGACCGGCACGCCGCTCCCGAACGCGCCCGCGTACCTGCCGACCGCGAGCCCGAGCGCGACGGCGAGCACCACGACGAACACGGCACCCTGCACGCGCCTGCGCGTCCCGCTGCTCATCCGGCCACGCTCACCGACGTCGAGGTGCCGAAGATGACCAGCGTCAGGAAGAAGTCGAGGATCGCCGTGCTGACGATCGAGAGCCGCACCGAGCGGCCCACCGCGATCCCCACGCCCGCGGGCCCGCCCGTGGCGCGGTAGCCGTAGTGGCAGTGGATCAGGATGATCACGACCGCGAAGACGATCACCTTGAGGTACGAGAAGAGCACGTCGCCGACCGGCAGGAACAGGTCGAAGTAGTGGTCGTACGTGCCGCCGGGGAGGCCGTTGACCACGGTGACGTTGAGCCGGGACGCCGCGAAGCTCGCCAGCAGGCCGATCGTGTACATCGGGATGATGGCGACGACTCCGGCGATCACCCGCGTGGTGATCAGGAACGGCACGCTGGGCACCGCCATGACCTCCAGCGCGTCGACCTCCTCGGAGATCCGCATCGCACCGAGCTGGGCGGTGAACCCGGCGCCGAGGGTGGCGGTCAGCGCCGCGGAGGCCACCAGCGGGGCGATGTCGCGGGTGTTGAAGTAGGCGGTGATGAAGCCGGTGAGCGCCTCGACACCCAGGCTGTCGAGCGCGCGGAAGCCCTGCAGCCCCACCAGGCTGCCGACGAACAGCGACAGCGCGAGCATCACCCCCGCGGTGCCCAGGATGACGATCAGTGCGCCGGAACCGAAGCTGACCTCGGCGAGCAGCCGGCCGATCTCGCCGCGGTACCGGCGCAGGGTGCGCGGGATCCAGGCGATCGCGCGCGCGTAGAGCGAGAGCTGGTCGCCCAGCTCCTCCAGCACGCCGAGCGGCGCGGCGGCCGCCCGCCGTGCCCGGCCTCCCGGCGTCACCTCAGAAGCCCCTTGGCGGCACGAGCTCGAGGTAGAGCGACGTGAGCACCAGGTTGATGAGGAACACCAGCACGAAGGAGATGACCACCGACTGGTTCACCGCGTCGCCCACGCCCTTGGGCCCCGGCGCCGGGTTGAGCCCCCGGTAGGCGGCGACGACCCCCGCGGTGAAGCCGAACAGCGCGGCCTTGACCTCGCTGACGAGGATGTCGGAGACCTGCGCGATGCCGCTGAAGCTGGCGACGTAGGCCCCCGGCGTGCCCCCCTGGACGATGACGTTGAAGAAGTAGCCACCGCCGACGCCCACCACCGTGGCGAGCCCGTTGAGCACCACCGCGGTCGTGGCCATGGCCAGCACCCGCGGCACCACCAGCCGGTGGATCGGGGAGATGCCGAGCACCTCCATCGCGGCGATCTCCTCGCGGATGGTGCGCGCGCCCAGGTCGGCGCAGACCGCGCTGCCGCCCGCGCCCGCGATCAGCAGTGCGGTGACGATCGGCGCGGCCTGCTGGACGATCGCGAGGACGGCGCCCGCACCGGTCTGGCTCTGCGCCCCGAACTGGCGGGTGAGCTCGGCGAGCAGCAGCGCGATGGTGGCCCCGAACGGGATGGTGAACAGGGCCGTGGGCAGCGCGGAGACCTTGGTGACGAACCACGTCTGCTCGATGTACTCCCGGACCTGGAACGGCGGCCGCAACGCCAGGCGCACGACGTCGATGCCGAGACCGAACAGCTCGCCGACCGGGGTCAGGGCGCGCGTCAGCACGGTGGGGCGGGCGCTCACGGGCGACCGTCTCCGGGCTGGGGACGGTGGCGGCCGGGAACGGGACCGGGGGCGGGGCGCCTGCCGCCTGCGCCGTAGGGCGCCGCCTCGTGCTCGTAGCTCGCCCGGATGGCGCGCTGCGCGACGTCGGGAAGCGTGTGCAGCATCCGATGCACCCGGTCCCGGCGACGGCGGACGGCCCGGCGCTCACCGACCCCCGGGCTGGGGCTGAGCTGCGGCTTGAGCGGAGGGAGCCCCGCCAGCTCGGTGCCGACCTCCGCCATCTCCCGGGCGGCCTGGGCGGAGTCCTTCTCCTCCGACATGCCGATCGGGCCCTGGCGGCGGCCGTTGAGGAACTGGGCGACCGCGGGCTCGTCGGAGGTCAACAGCACCTCGCGGGGCCCGAACATGGCGAGCTGCCTGCGGTAGAGCATCCCGATGTTGTCCGGCACCGTCTGCGCGGTGTTGATGTCGTGGGTGACGATCAGGAACGTCGAGTCGGTCTGCGCGTTCAGGTCGATGATCAGCTGGTTGAGGTAGGCGGTGCGCACCGGGTCCAGGCCGGAGTCGGGCTCGTCGAACAGGATGATCTCCGGGTCGAGGACCAGTGCCCTCGCCAGCCCGGCGCGCTTGCGCATCCCGCCCGAGATCTCCCCCGGCAGCTTCCGCTCGTCGCCGTCGAGGCCGACCATCTCCATCTTCTCCGCGACGACGTCGCGGATCTGCGCCTCGGACTTGCGCGTGTGCTCGCGCAGCGGGAACGCGATGTTGTCGTACAGGTTCATCGACCCGAACAGCGCGCCGTCCTGGAAGAGCACCCCGAACAGCTTGCGGATCTCGTAGAGGCGGGACTCGCTGCACCGCACGAGGTCGGTGTCGTGGATGACGACGGAGCCCTTCTCCGGCTTCAACAGCCCGATCAGGGTCTTCAGGAAGACCGACTTGCCCGTGCCCGACGGCCCGAGCAGTACCGACACCTCGCCCGGCGGGAGCGTGAGCGTCACATCCGACCAGATGTTCGCCCGGCCGAAGGACTTCGAGAGCCCCTCGACCCGCACCTCGACACCGGACACCGATGCCCCTCCTCACGTCCGAGCGGGCGCCGGCGCGCGCGACCACCCCACAACCGATCAACGAGGCGCGCCGCTGTGGGTTACGACGTCAGGACGACCGGGGTCCCTCCCGGCTCAGAAGCGGACGAGGCCGCGGATGTTGCGGCCCTCGCGCATGTCCCGGTACCCGGCGTTGATCTCGTCGAGCGCGTACGTGCGGGTCACGAGCTCGTCGAGCTTGAGCTGGCCGAGCCGATACATCTCCAGCAGCCGGGGCACGTCGTGCTGGCCGTTGGAGCTGCCGAACAGGGCGCCGCGGACCTGCTTCTCGTAGAGCGTGAGCTCCATCAACGACAGGGTCGCGGTGGTCTCCTCCGGGTGCCCCAGCGCCGTGACGACGACCCGGCCGCGCTTGCCGACGAGCTGCAGCGCGGGCTGGAGGTAGGCGCCCTCGGCGACGTCGGTGGTGAGGATGGCGGCGTCCGCGAGCCGGCCGCGGGTGAGCTCGCTGACCGTGGCCCACGCCTCGTCCATGCTCGCCGCGACGTGCGTGGCGCCGAGCGCGAGGGCCGTGTCCCGTTTGAACTCCACCGGGTCGACGGCCATGACGTAACGGCAGCCGGCCAGCCGCGCACCCTGCACGGCGTTGGCGCCGACGCCGCCGACACCGATGACGACGGCGGTGTCGCCGGGCCGCAGCTCCGCGGTGCGCACCGCCGAGCCGAACCCGGTGGTGACCCCGCAGCCGACGAGCGCCGCCGCCTCCAGCGGGATGCCCTCGTCGATCCGCACGACCGACTTGACCGGGACGACGGTGTGCTCGGCGAACGTGCCGAGCAGGCACATCTGGCCGACGTCCTCGCCGCGGGCGTGGAAGCGGTAGGTGCCGTCGAGCTGCGGGCCCGAGGGTGGCGCCCGCGCCGTCGTCGCACAGGTTCGTCATGCCGCGCACGCAGTAGCTGCAGCGCCCGCAGCTGGGCAGGAACGTGGTGACCACCGGGTCGCCCACCTCGACGTCGGTGACCCCCGGCCCGACCTCGACGACGCGCCCGGCCCCCTCGTGCCCGCCGACCATCGGGAACGGCGACGGGCAGGTCACCGGTCACCAGGTGCTCGTCGGTGTGGCACAGGCCGCTGGCGGCGAGCCGGAGCAGCACCTCGCCCGGACCGGGCGGATCGAGCTCGACCTCCTCGACCTCCCACTTGCCGCCCAGCCCCCAGAGCACCGCCGCCGCCGTCCGCATGGTCGACGATCATGCCCGGCGCTCCCGCCCCCCACACCGGCCCCCCGCGCCCGCCGTGGCCCCCGGGTGCCACGCCGCCCCCCGCGAGTCGGGGAATTCCGCGCGCGAGTCGGGGGATTCCGCGCGCGAGTCGGGGGATTCCGCGCGCGAGTCGGGGAATTCCGCGCGCGAGTCGGGGAATTCCGCGCGCGAGTCGGGGGATTCCGCGCGCGAGTCGGGGAATTCCGCGTGCGAGTCGGTGCGAAGCCGGGGTGCTCAGGCGGCCGGCAGCGGGAGGTCCAACCGGGCGACGAGGCCACCGCCTGCCCGCGGCAGCAGGCTCAGCGGCGGCCGCGGTCGCCTGCTGCGACTCCGACGAGGCCACTCGCTGACCGGCGCGGTCCCGCGGGCCACGCGTGGCCCGATCGTGGTGTCGTGATCAGCTTCCATCCGCCACACTGCGCTCGCAGGTTCCGGTGATCGACTGAAGGGCTGCGCCGTGGCGGCGTTCAGCGACGAGGCCGAGGTCTACGAGTTCCTCGGCGGCATCTTCCGCAGGGGGCTCGAGGACGCGGAGCTGGTGGAGATGCTGCGCCCGTCCGGGCTGATCGTGCGGATCAACTACTCGCAACCGGACGCGGTGATCACCGTCGACATGGCGGGCTCGGCCATCCACACCGGTGCGGGCAACGGCCCCGACCCCGACGTCGAGCTGTTCATGACCGCCGACACCGGCAACCGGTTCTGGCTGGGCAAGGTCGTGGTACCGGTCGCGCTGGCCAAGGGCCAGATCCGGGCGAAGGGACCGGTCGCGAAGCTGCTCAAGCTGCTGCCGCTGGCCAAGCGCATGTTCGGCCCCTACCGGGAGCAGCTCGCGGCAGCGGGCCGCACCGACCTGCTCGACTCCTGAGCGGCGGCCACCCGATGCGGTGAAACCCGGCGCAGGGCCGCCGACCTGCCTCGATACTTGCTCGATCATGGACGTGGTGTGGCTGGACGTGCAGATGTGGACCGGCCTGCGAGGCACCTTCCACCCGTTCACCGACGTCGTCTGCGACGCCCCCGACCCGCAGCCGGCCGAGGCGGGCGACTGGCAGCACTGGGCGTCGGCGTACCTCGGGCTGGTGGCGCAGCAGGACGGCTGGCAGCCCGGCCGCTACCACTACAGCGCGGAGCGCCGCGACGAAGGCGGTCACACCCTCGAGGTGTTCGCGCGCGGGCTGTGGGAGTGGACCGCCTGACCGACCCTGGCCCCGGCCGAGCGCAGCACCCGCCCCACGGTGCGGAGATCGCCCGCGAGGGTGGGACGGCGGCGCGGCGGACCGGGCCGCGTGCGGATGCGGCTGTCGACGCCGTATCGCGGGGTCACCAGTGCCACCACCGTCAGCAGTCCGAGGAGTACGACCATCGCCATGGCTCAATCATGGCTAGTATTGGCCTTCTGTTCCATAGCCAATTTGCCGAAGGTGGACCGAGTGGACCGCGACGACATCGAACGCCGGATCGGAGCACGCAGCTTCGCCCGACTGCTCGGCGACTGGCGCCCGCCCGGTAGCCGTCGGCTCGCTGCCGCACTCACCGACCGGGTCCGCCTGCTGGTGCTGGACGGCAGGCTGCCGCTGCACACCCGGGTGCCGGCCGAGCGCGAGCTCGCACTCGCACTCGACGTCAGCCGCACCACCGTGGCCACGGCCTACGACGCCCTTCGGGACGCCGGCGTGCTGCACAGCCGCCGCGGATCGGGGAGCTGGACGCAGCTGCCGGACGGGCCGCCCGGGGCGTTCACCGCGGGCCCGTTCTCGCCGCACAGCGACCGCGAGGCGTTCGACCTGGCGTACGCCGCGCTGCCGGCGCCTTCCGCCGAGCTGCGCAGCGCCGCCGCCGGAGCGGTGCGCGACCTGGACGCCCACCTCTGCGGCCACGGCTACGACCTCGTCGGCCTCCCGGGCCTGCGTGCCGCGATCGCCGACCGGTACTGCGCCCGTGGCCTGCCGACCACGCCCGACCAGGTGCTGGTGACCGCGGGCGGGCAGCACGCCATCGGCCTGGCGCTCACCGCGCTGACCGGCCCCGGCGACCGCGTGCTCGTCGAGCACCCGACCTATCCCAACGCGCTCGACGCCCTGCGGGCCCGCGGAGCGCGTCCGGTCCCGGTGCCGCTTCGGCTGGACACGACCGGCCCCGCGGCGTGGGATCTCGACCTCCTCACCGCGGCGGTGCGCGACGCCGCACCGCGCCTGGCCTACCTCATCCCCGACCACCAGAACCCGACCGGCGCGCTGCTCGACGCGGCCGGGCGGTCCCGGCTGGTGGAGCTCGCCCGCTCCACCGGCACGGCCCTGCTGGTCGACGAGACGCTGGCCGAGCTGCCGCTCCCCGGGCCCGGCGCGGCCCCGCTCGCGGCGCACGGCGCAGCGGACTCACCGCTCGTGCTCACCATCGGCTCGGCGAGCAAGATCTTCTGGGGTGGCCTGCGCGTCGGCTGGATCCGCACGTCCGCGGCGATGATCAGGCGGCTCGCGGCGCAGCGCGCCGCGCTCGACCTCGGCGGTCCGGTGCTCGAACAGCTCGTCGTCGCCCGGCTCCTCGCCGACACCGACACGATCGCGCTCGGCAGGCGCGCCGAGCTGGCCGCGTCGCGCGACCACATGCTGGGTCGGCTCGGCGAGGCCTTCCCCGGCTGGCGCCCGTCCCGCCCGAGCGGTGGCCTCAGCCTGTGGGTCGACCTGGGCGCTCCGGTGTCGAGCCGGCTCGTCGGCGCGGCCCGCCGGCACGACGTCCTGCTGGCCGCGGGGCCCCGGTTCGGTCTCGACGGCGCGTTCGAGCGCTACCTCCGGCTGCCGTACACCCTGCGCCGGGACCGGGTCGACCCGGCGTTCGAGCGGCTCGCGGCCGCCTGGCAGGGGATCGAGCACGAGCTGCCGGGCGTCGACCCCGAGCCCGTGGCGGTGGCGTGACCCGTCACGAAACGTAGAGTCCGGGGCAGGACGATCACAGGGAGGTGCCCCGGGTGGCAGCAGCACGGACCGGACCGCTGGCAGGAGTGCGCGTCGTCGAGCTGGCGGGCATCGGGCCGGGCCCACACGCCGCGATGATCCTCGCCGACCTCGGCGCCGACGTCGTACGCATCGACAGGCCCGGTGGCCTGCAGCTCAGCTCACCCGACGGGACGGATCCGACGCTGCGCGGCAGGCGCCGCGTCGCCGCCGACCTCAAGGACCCGGTGGGCCGCGAGACGGTCCTGCGCCTCGTCGAGCACGCCCACGTGCTGCTCGAGGGCTACCGCCCGGGCGTCACCGAGCGTCTGGGCGTCGGGCCCGCCGACTGCCACGCCCGCAACCCGGCACTCGTCTACGGCCGGATGACGGGCTGGGGGCAGGACGGGCCGATGGCCCCGCGCGCGGGGCACGACATCAACTACATCTCCATGACGGGCGCGCTGCACGCCATCGGTCGGGCGGGCGAGCGCCCGGTGCCGCCGCTCAACCTGGTGGGCGACTTCGGCGGCGGCTCCATGCTGCTGGTGATCGGCGTGCTCGCGGCGATGTGGGAGGCGCAGCGGTCGGGTCGAGGGCCAGGTCGTCGACGCCGCGATGGTCGACGGCGCGAGCCTGCTCGTCCAGTCGGTGTGGACCATGCTGAGCCAGAAGCTGTGGACCGACGAGCGCGACAGCAACATCCTCGACGGGCACGCGCCGTTCTACGACACCTACACGTGCGCCGACGGCCGGCACGTCGCCGTCGGGTCGCTCGAACCGCAGTTCTACGCCCTGCTGCTCGCCGGCCTCGGGCTCGACGCGGACGCCCTGCCCGGCGCAGTTCGACCCGCAGGGCTGGCCGACGCTGCGCGCGCGGTTCACCGAGATCTTCGCGACCCGCACCCGCGACGAGTGGGCCGCCGAGTTCGCGGGCACCGACGCGTGCGTGACGCCCGTCCTGACGTTCGCCGAGGCGGCCGAGGACCCGCACCTCGTGGAACGGTCCACGATCATCGCCCCGGACGGGGTGCCGCAGGCCGCTCCCGCGCCCCGGTTCTCCCGCACCGCAGCCGACGTGCCGGGCCCACCGGCGGATCCCGAGGACGTCGAGTCGGTGCTCGCCGACTGGACGCGGTAGCCGCCCCGCCGGCCCGTCCCCTGACCCCGCGCCCGGCCCGGTATCTCGCACTCTGGATGCACTACGCGGTTCTGGGCCGCGCGAAAACCGCGTTCTGCATCCAGAGTGCGAATAGGGCGGTGCGGGGTAGGGCGGGCGGGTGGGCGGTGCGGGTGGGGCGCGTCAGGCGGAGGGGGTCTCGTCGACCAGCAGGTTGCGGGTGCGGTTGGGGTCGACCGGGATGCCCGGGCCGGTGGTGGTGGAGACCGTGACCTTCTTGATGTAGCGCCCCTTGGCGGCCGACGGCTTGGCCCGCAGGACCTCGTCGAGGGCGGCGCCGTAGTTCTCCACCAGCTTCGCGGTGTCGAACGACGCCTTGCCGATGACGAGGTGCAGGTTGGCCTGCTTGTCGACCCGGAAGTTGATCTTGCCGCCCTTGATCTCGTTGACGGCCTTCGTGACGTCCGGGGTGACGGTGCCGGTCTTCGGGTTCGGCATCAGGCCACGCGGGCCGAGGATGCGCGCGATCCGGCCGACCTTGGCCATCTGGTCCGGCGTGGCGATGGCGGCGTCGAACTCCAGCCAGCCACCCTGGATGCGCTCGATGAGGTCCTCGGCGCCCACGACGTCGGCGCCGGCGGCCTCCGCCTCGGCGGCCTTGTCGCCCGTGGCGAACACGATGACGCGGGCCGTCTTGCCGGTGCCGTGCGGCAGGTTGACCGTGCCGCGCACCATCTGGTCGGCCTTGCGCGGGTCGACGCCCAGGCGCATCGCGACCTCGACGGTGGGGTCCATCTTCGAGCTCGCGGCCGTCTCCTTCGCCAGGCCGGCGGCCTCGAGCGGGCTGTAGAGCCGCTCGCGGTCGATCAGCTCGGCGTTCTTGCGGTATCCCTTGCTGCGCTGTGCCATCTCGCTGTCCTCGTTCTGCGGTCAGGACCGCTGGTCAGGTCGTGGTGCGAGCCGCGCTCGGCTCTCCCACGCGTACGGGCGGGTGAACGCCTCAGCTGCGGACGTTGATTCCCATGGAACGGGCGGTGCCGGCGATGATCTTCGCGGCCTGGTCGATGTCGGTGGCGTTGAGGTCGCGCATCTTGGTCTGCGCGATCTGCCGCACCTGGTCCATCGTGACCGTGGCGACCTTCTTGATGTGCGGCTCGCCGCTGCCCTTCTCGACACCGGCCGCCTTCAGCAGCAGGCGCGCGGCGGGCGGGGTCTTGAGCTCGAAGGTGAACGAGCGGTCCTCGAACACCGAGATCTCGACCGGGACGACGTCGCCGCGCTGCGACTCCGTGGCCGCGTTGTAGGCCTTGCAGAACTCCATGATGTTGACGCCGTGCTGGCCGAGCGCCGGGCCGACGGGCGGCGCCGGGGTGGCCAGACCGGCCTTGATCTGGAGCTTGATGATCGCGGAGAGTTTCCGCTTCTTGGGGGGCATCTCGTCTTCCCTGTCGTGTGCGTGTGGTTCAGATCTTCGAGACCTGGCTGAACGCCAGCTCGACCGGGGTCTCACGCCCGAAGATGGACACGAGGACCTTGAGCTTCTGGGCGTCGACGTTGACCTCGTTGATCGTGGCAGGCAGCGTGGCGAACGGGCCGTCCATCACGGTGACGGACTCGCCGACCTCGAAGTCGACCTCGACGGCGCTCTTGCCGCCCGCGGCCGCGGCGCCGCCACCCTTGCCGGCGGCGGCCTGCTTCGGCTCGGTGCGCGGCAGCAGGAACTTGATCACGTCGTCGTGGCTCAGCGGCGAGGGGCGCGAGGTGGCCCCGACGAACCCGGTGACACCCGGGGTGTTGCGGACCGCGCTCCACGACTGGTCGTTGAGATCCATCCGGACCAGGATGTAGCCGGGCAGCACCTTGCGCTGCACCTGCTTGCGCTGGCCGTTCTTGATCTCGGTGACCTCCTCGGTGGGCACCTCGACCTGGAAGATGAAGTCCTCGACGTCGAGGGTCTGCACCCGGGTCTCGAGGTTGGTCTTCACCTTGTTCTCGTAGCCGGCGTAGGAGTGCACGACATACCAGTCGCCGGGGGCGCGGCGCAGTGCCGCGCGCATCTCCTCGACCGGGTCGACCTCGGCCTCGTCCTCGGCCGCCTCCTCGACGTCGGCGGCCGCGCCGTCCTCGCCTGCGACGGCTCCGTTCTCGGTCGCGCGCACCGCCGTGGGCGATCTCGGCGTCGACGTCCTGCACCGAGCGCTCCTCGGTGTCGGAGACGTCACCGGCGTCGTCGGCGACGACGTCGACCTCGGGTGCTCCGGGCTCGATGTCGGTCGGCCGCTGGTCGCCTTCCTGGGAGGTCACTGCTTCTCGCTTCCGTGGCTCGGGTCGTACTCGTGGCGGGTCAGGTGCCGAACAACAACAGCACGCCCTTGGCGAACACCAGATCCAACAGGTACACCAGAGCGACCATGAACGACACGAAGATCAGCACGACGATCGTGTAGGTGACCATCTGGTTGCGGGTGGGCCAGATGACCTTCCGCAGCTCGGAGACCACCTCGCGGAGGAACCGGACCACCCGGCTGGGCAGCGAGCCCTTGGTCGGGCGGCTGTCGCGGACGGCCGTGGGACCGCCCTTGCCGGACGGCGCCGGGCCGGATCGCCTGCCCCGACGGTCGGCGGCCGAGCTCGGGCGTTCCCGCCCGTCGTCGCTCGCCTCGCGCTCGTCACTCACGCCCGTGTCCTCCAGCTAGGCCGCGGAGCCGGCCTGGCGGAGCCGCGGTTGTCCGTTGTTCGATCAGTTCCTCGATGCACTGTGGTGGCAGGGGTGACAGGACTTGAACCTGCAACCTGCGGTTTTGGAGACCGCTGCTCTGCCAGTTGAGCTACACCCCTTGAATCCGCTCCCCGCGGACGTGCCTCCCACTGGGAGCGGGCACACCACAACGGCCGTGATGCACCCAGCGAGGAGAGTGTACGGCACCCCGGAGAGGCGCTGCGAAACGGCACGGTCGAGGACCGCGGCCTGCGTGGCCGAAACCCCCTGGCGCCGGCACCGGTCCGGTGCGGGAGGATGCCGGCATGGCCACCGCTACCACCGGAACCCCTGTTCGCCACCGCGTCTCCGCCCGGATCGGGGGCATCGCCGAGTCCGCGACGCTGGCGGTCGACGCGAAGGCCAAGGCGTTGAAGGCCGCAGGCCGTCCGGTCATCGGGTTCGGCGCGGGCGAGCCCGACTTCCCCACCCCCGCTCCCGTCGTGGCCGCTGCGCAGGCCGCGTGCGCCGACCCGCGCAACCACCGCTACTCCCCCGCCGCCGGGCTGCCCGAGCTGCGCGAGGCGATCGCCGTCAAGACCGCCCGCGACTCGGGGCTCGAGATCACCGCCGCCCAGGTGCTCGTCACCAACGGCGGGAAGCAGGCGGTGTACCAGGCCTTCGCGACCCTGCTCGACCCCGGCGACGAGGTGCTGCTCCCGGCGCCGTACTGGACCACCTACCCGGAGGCGATCACGCTTGCAGGCGGGGTCCCCGTCGTGGTGGCGACGGGCCCGGAGGCGGACTACATGCCGTCGGTCGACCAGCTCGAGTCCGCCCGCACCGAGCGCACCAAGGTGCTGCTCTGGTGCTCGCCGTCCAACCCGACCGGCGCCGTCGCCTCCCGCGAGCTGACCGAGGCCGTCGGCCGGTGGGCCGTCGAGCACGACGTCTGGGTGGTCACCGACGAGATCTACGAGCACCTCGTCTACGACGGGGCGCAGGCGGTGTCGATGCCGGTCGCCGTGCCCGAGCTGGCGTCGCGCTGCATCGTCGTCAACGGGGTGGCGAAGACCTACGCGATGACGGGCTGGCGGGTGGGGTGGATGGCGGGCCCCGCGGACGTGATCAAGGCCGCGGCCAACCTCCAGTCCCACCTGACCTCGAACGTCTGCAACGTCGCCCAGCGGGCGGCGCTGACGGCCGTGTCGGGACCGCTCGACGCCGTCGCGGAGATGCGCGGCGCGTTCGACCGGCGCCGGCGGTCCATGGTGGAGCTCCTGCGCGCGATCCCTGGTGTCGAGTGCCCGATCCCGCGCGGGGCGTTCTACGCCTACCCCTCGGTGCAGGGACTGCTCGGCAGGGAGCTGCGGGGCACGCGGCCGCGTACGAGCGTGGAGCTGGCCGCAGCGGTGCTCGAACACGCCGAGGTGGCGGTCGTGCCCGGCGAGGCGTTCGGCACCCCCGGCTACTTCCGGCTCTCCTACGCGCTGGGCGACGACGACCTGCGCACGGGCGTCGAGCGCATGGGGGCCCTGTTGTCCGAGGTCCGCTAGAGGCCGTCGTGCCGTCGTGCCGTCGTGCGCGGGAATCGTCGTGCCGGCGACGATTTCCGCGCACAGGCTATTTGGGCAGTTCGACCTCGGCGACGGCGCGGCCGAGTACGGTCCGGCCGTCGAAACGGGCGGTGATCGCGACGGTGGCGACGCCGTCGGAGATCGCGGTGACCGTGCCGGTGACCTCGAGCAACGCGCCCTCGTCGTCGTCGGGCACGGCGACGGGGCGGGTGAAACGGACGCCGTAGCTGCGCACCGCACCGGGGTCGCCTGCCCACTGCGTGACGACGCGCCCGGCGATGGCCATCGTCAGCATTCCGTGCGCGACGACGCCGGGCAGCCCCACCGAGGTGGCGACGCGCTCGCTCCAGTGGATCGGGTTGAAGTCGCCGGACGCGCCCGCGTAGCGCACGAGGTCGGCACGGGTGACCCGCACCGACAGCGGGGGCAGCTCGTCGCCGACGGCGGTCACGCGTCGCCGTCCCGGGTGACGAGCAGTGCGGTGGTGGTGGCCACGGCGGCGCCGTCGGTGTCGGTGACCTCGCAGCGCAGCGTCAGCATGTGGCTGCCGGCGCGCGACCGGAGGTCCTCGACGTGCACCGTGGTGACCAGCTCGACACCGGCGTGGATCGGGCGGTGCAGGGTGATGCTCTGGTCGCCGTGCACCATGCGCGTGTAGTCCCAGCCGAACTCGGGGTCGCGCAGGAAGGTCTCGATCACCGGCATCGTGAAGGTGGCGGCGAAGGTCGGCGGGGCGACGAGGTCGGGGTGCCCGGCGGCGCGTGCGGCGTCGACGTCGCGGCACACGGAAGCGCCCTCGCCGATGGCGAGGGCGAACTCACGGATCTTCTCGCGGCCGACCCGGTAGGGCTCGGTGGGCGGCAGCGCCCGGCCGACGAACGCAGTGTCGACCATCGTCGGTCAGTGCCCGGTCAGCGGGTCTCGCGGTGCTCGCGGTGGGTGCCGCAGTTGGAGCAGAACTTCTTGATCGTGAGCCGGTCGGGATCGTTGCGCCGGTTCTTCTTGGTGATGTAGTTGCGGTGCTTGCACTGCTCGCACGCCAACGTGATCTTCGGCCGGACGTCTGTCGCCTTGGCCACGGGAGTGCCTCCTGCTTTGCTGTGGTTCGAGTGTCGTTCTCTGGTAGCGGTGGCCGGACTTGAACCGGCGACACAGCGATTATGAGCCGCTTGCTCTACCGACTGAGCTACACCGCTTCGCGAGGCCGGTGACTGCCCTCGCTGGAGCCCCTTTACGGAATCGAACCGTAGACCTTCTCCTTACCATGGAGACGCTCTGCCGACTGAGCTAAAGGGGCCGGCCCACCGCCCGGAACGCGTCCTGACGGCCCGGACGATGCTACACAACGCCCGCGCGGGCGACGACATGGGCAGGCCCCGCCCGCGCCGGACCGGCCGCCTGCTCCGCCCGCGGTCCGGGCCCGGTGATCGGCGGACGGACTCGGGCTCGGTTGGCTCGGCGCGGGGTTCCGGAACGGTGATCATCGGACGGGGCTGACCTGCACCCGGAGGCCCGAGCCCCGGGCCCCGAGGCCCAGGCCCGAACCCGGAGGCCGGAACCCGGAACCGGCCCGTGATCACCGGACGGGCACCCCGAGCCGCACGAGCCCCGGCGGGCTCCGAACGGTGATCACGAAGCGCCCGGAGGTCGGGTAAGGGCTCCAGCCGCCGTGACGGCGCGGGGTAAGGGCCCGCAGGCCCGCCGACGACGTGATCACCCGATGTGGGGCGGGGGCCTCAGCAGCAGCCTGGTGTCATGTTCGCGCCGACGCACATCGCCTACGAGGCCGAGTACCACCGTCAGGAGTTGCTGGCCGACGCCCGCAACTTCCGGCTCGCCCGGCTCGCCAGGGCGGCCAGGCGGGTGGCGCGGACCCACGGCGCCACCGCCCGCCCCGTCAACCGACACCCCGGACGGCCGGGACACCACGCCACGATGACCGGCACGACGCAGCCGGGACTGCAACACGACACCCCGGACGGCCGGGACACCACGCCACGATGACCGGCACGACGCGGCCGGGGCTGCAACACGACACCCCGGACGGCCGGGACGCCGCGCCACGATGACCGGCACGGCGCGGCCGGGCTGCAAACGACACCCCGGACGGTCGGCGCGCCACGCCACGATGACCCCACGGCGCGGCCGGGGCCGCGAACGACACCCCGGACGGTCGGTGGGCCGTGCCACGATGACCGGCGTGGCGCGGCTGGGGCTGGGGATCGAGCTGGTGGGCCGCGGGCGGGAGCTGGCGGCGCTCACCGCCGTGATCGAGCCGCGCGGCCGACGGCCACGCGGCAGGCGTGCTGGTCTCGGGCGACGCGGGGGTCGGCAAGTCCCGGCTCGTCGCCGAGGCGGCCGAGCGGGCCCGTGCGTCCGGGTTCACGGTGCTGGTCGGGCGCTGCCTCGACACCGCCGAGTCGTCGCTGCCCTACCTCCCGTTCACCGAGATCGTGGGCAGGCTCGACGCGCTGCACCCGGAGCTGGTCGCCGAACACCCCGAGCTGCGCAGGGTGCTCCCCGGCGGAAGGCCGCGGGCCGAGCCGCGCGGAGAGGACCGCGACCTCGGCCAGCTGCGCGTGTTCGACGCCGTGCTCTCGGCGCTCGACGCGCTCGCCGCGGCCGCGCCGGTCCTGCTCGTGGTCGAGGACCTGCACTGGGCCGACCGGTCGAGTCGCGACCTGCTGGTGTTCCTGCTCTCCCGGCTCGGCAACCAGCGCCTGGTGGTGCTGGCCACCTACCGCAGCGACGACCTGCACCGTCGCCATCCGCTGCGCCCGGTGCTGTCCGAGCTGGTGCGGCTGCCCGCCGTCGATCGGGTGGAGCTGGGGCCGCTCGACGCCTCCGACACGCTCGCCCTCGTGCGCAGCCTCGCGGACGGGAGCCTGTCCGACGCCGTGGTCCGGGGGGCGGCACGGCGCAGCGAGGGCAACGCCTTCTTCGCCGAGGAGCTCGTCTCGGCCTCCTCCGACACGCTTCCCGACGGCCTGGCCGACGTGCTGCTCGCCCGGGTCGAGCAGCTCCCGCCCACCGCGCAGCACGTGCTGCGGATCGTCTCGGTCGCCGGCCGGCAGGCCCGCCACGACCGGCTCGCCGCGGTGTCGGGTCTGCCCACCGACGAGCTGGAGCAGGCGCTGCGCGAAGCCGTCGCACACCACGTCCTCGTGCCCGAGACCGTCGTCGACGGCGCCGCGTCCGACGCGTACGCGTTCCGCCACGCCCTGCTGCAGCGACGCCGTCTACCAGGACCTGCTGCCCGGCGAGCGGAGCCGGCTGCACGCCGCGTACGCGCTGCTGCTCGCCGACGCCACCGACGAGCCGGGGAGCGCCGCCGCGCTGGCCCACCACGCGATGGCGGCGCACGACCTGCCGCGCGCGCTCGCCGCCTCGGTGCGCGCCGCCGAGGAGGCCGACCGGCGGGAGGGCCCGGCCGAGGTCCTGCTGCACGCCGAGCGCGCGCTGAACCTGTGGCCCGCGGTGCCCGACGCCGAGGCGGTGGCGGGCGTCGCGGAGGTCACCCTCACCCGATGGGCGGCGTGGGGGGCGAGCGCCACGGGCGACCCCGACCGGGGCATCGCGCTGGCCAAGCGCGCGCTCGACCTCGCCGAGCGGCAGCAGGACCCGGGCCTCAGCTCCGCCATCGGCCGCCGCTACGCGCTGCGGCTGCTCGACCTCGCAGGTCGCGAGCGGGAGGCGCTGGAGGCGTCGGAGCGCTCGCTCGCGCTGCTCGCGGGCGCGGCGCCGTCGGCCGACCTGGCCTGGGCGCACGCGGTCCTGGCCAGGGTGCTGTGCCGGCTCGACCGCAACGGCGAGGCGGCGGCGCACGCGGCACGAGGCGTTGGAGGTCGCCCACCAGGTCCCCGGCGGGGAGCACGACGCCATGGGCGCGGAGGCCGACGCGCTGGTCACGATGGCCGTCTGCCACGGGTTCGAGGGCCGCGCCGACCGCTCCCGCGAGCTGCTGGCGCAGGCGCGCACGCTGGCCCGCACGGCGGGCAACCTCGGGGTCGAGCTGCGCGCGCACTTCAACGGCGGCATGTCCTTGCTCGACTCCGGACGGCTGGCCGAGGCCGCGGACGCGTTCGCGGCGGGCGAGCGGCGCGCCGCGGCCACCGGCACCACCTGGAGCGGCTACGGGCTCGAGATGCGGGTGGCCCACGTGATCACCCGCTACATGCGCGGCGACTGGGACGCCGCGCAGGAGGCGGCCGAGATCGCGGGCGACGCGGTGTCCGCCACGGTGGCCGGGCGCGTCGCCGCCGCCGGCCTGCTCACCGCGGTCGGGCGGGGTCGCTTCGAGGCCGCTGAGCGGCGGCGGGCGGAGCTGGCCGACGCGCATCCGACCGACGAGCAGGTGTTCCTGCTGCTGGGCCAGGCGGGCGCCGAGTCGGCCCTGTGGCGCGGCCTGCCGGCCGAGGCCGCCGCTCCGGGTCGGCGAGGCGCTGGCCGCCCTGCGCGCGGTGACGCCGTATCACACGGGCGAGATCATGCTGTGCGCTTTCGGGGTGGCCGCGCAGGCCGACCTGGTGGCCGCGGGCGGCGGAGCCGACGCCGTCGCGGCCGCGCGGGAGTGGGCCGACGCCGCCGAGCAGGCCGTGGTCCACGGGCTTCCCCGCAGCGGCACGATCGGCCCCGAGGGCCGCGCGTGGCTGGCGCGCACGCGCGCGGAGCTGTCCAGGGCGCTCGGCCGGTCCAGCCCGGCCGAGTGGGCGGGGGTGGCCGACGCGTTCGACTACGAGGGCGGCTACCAGCAGGCCTACGCCCGCCTGCGCCGCGCCGAGGCCCTGCTGTCCGGTCGCGGCCGACGCCGGGCCCGACGCACGAGCCGACCACCCCGCGACGACCGGCCGCCACCGACGCCGCGGCCGAGCTGCGGTCGGCCGCGCGCCACCGCCGAGCGGCTGGGCGCCGCACCCCTCGGCGCGGCGGTACGGGCGCTGGCCGAGCGCGCCCGGATCCGGCTGGACGACGGCCCCGCGCCCGCCGCGGCGGCCGACCCACTCACCCCGCGGGAACGGTCGGTGCTCACGCTGGTGGCGGACGGGCGCACCAACCGGCAGGTCGGCGCTGAGCTGTTCATCAGCGAGAAGACCGTCAGCGTGCACCTGTCGCGGGTGATGGCGAAGTTCGGCGCCGGCAGCCGCACCGAGGCCGTCAGCATCGCGTACGCCCGCGGGCTGTTGGCCCCGGCGGACCCGGACGTGGCGCGTGCGGGCCCCTCCCCGTCCACCGCGAGGTAACTATGCTCGGGTCCGATGATCGAGTTCGCATCGGCACGGGAGGTACGGCCATGACCTCGACAGGGACGGCGGCCGGCAGGACGAGCGCGTGGGGCGCGGGCGATCCCCGGCCCGACCTCTCCGACATCGAGAACTTCTGGACCGCCCCGATCACGGAGCGGGCGGCGGCGTTCGCCGCGTTGCGCGTGCGCGAGCCGGTGCCGTTCTACCCGGAGCCGCAGTTCAGCGTCCTGCCGCGGGGCGCGGGTTTCTGGGCGCTCACCCGCCTCGACGACCTGGTGGAGGCCAGCCGCAACCCGCGGATCTTCGTCTCGGGCGAGGGCGCCACCACCATCCCCGACATGCCGGCCGAGTTCCGCGAGTTCTACGGCTCGATGATCAGCATGGACGACCCGCGGCACGCCCGGCTGCGCCGCATCGTCTCCCGCGGGTTCACCCCGAAGCGGCTCGCGGCGCTCACCGAGGACGTCGAGCGCACCGCGCGCACGATCGTCGACGACGTCATCGACGCCGGTGAATGCGACGCCGTCACCGAGATCTCGTCGCGGCTCCCGCTGAAGATCGTCTGCGACATGATGGGCGTGCCGCAGAGCCAGTACTCCTACGTCTTCGACCGGTCCAACGTCATCCTCGGGGCGGGCGACCCCGAGTACGTGCCGGACGTCGACAACATCCTCGTGGCGCTGCTGCAGGCCGGCAACGACCTCGCCGAGCTCATGCGCGACCTCGGGCGCCCACCGCACCGCCCACCCCACGGACGACGTCACGTCCGCGCTGGTCAACGCCGAGATCGACGGCGAGCGGCTCACCCCGGACGAGCTGGCCAGCTTCTTCATCCTGCTCGTGGTGGCGGGCAACGAGACCACCCGCAACGCGATCAGCTGGGGCCTGCACCTGCTCACCGAGCACCCGGAGCAGCGCGCCGCGTGGCTGGCCGACCTCGACGGCGTCACGCCGACGGCGGTCGAGGAGATCGTGCGGTGGGCGTCGCCGGTGATCTTCATGCGGCGCACCCTGGCCGAGGACGCCGTGCTCGGCGGGCAGCCGATGACCGCGGGCGACAAGGTGCTGCTGTTCTACTGGGCGGCCAACCGCGATCCCGCGCACTTCGCGCGACCCGGACCGCTTCGACGTCCGCCGCTCCCCCAACCCGCACGTCGGGTTCGGCGGGGCCGGGCCGCACTTCTGCCTGGGCGCGCACCTGGCCCGCCGGGAGATCGCGGTGATGTTCCGGGAGCTGCTGGAGCGGGTCCCGGACATCCACGCCACCGCCGAACCGCAACGGCTGCGGTCGATGTTCATCAACGGGATCAAGCACCTGCCGGTGGCCTTCACCCCCGGCGCACGGCGGTGACCTCGCTCGACTACCCGGAGGTGCCGGTCGGGGCGCTGCTCGGCAGGGGCCGGCCCGCCGCTTCGGCGACCGCACCGCCCTCGACTTCGGCGGGCGCGAGCTGAGCTTCGCCGGGCTGCACGAGCGGGCCTGCGCGTTCGCCACGGCGCTGGGCGCGGCGGGAGTCGGCCGCGGTGACGTCGTCGCGGTGCACCTGCCGAACTGCCCGCAGTACGCGATCACCTACTACGGCATCCTGCTGGCCGGGGCCACGTTCTCCCCCACCAACCCGCTGCTGCCGCCGCACGACCTCGCCCACCAGCTCGCCGACTGCGGGCGGTGGCGGCGGTGAGCTGGCTGCCGACCGAGCGGGCGCCGGCGGAACGGGCATCGGCGGGGCGCCTGCGCTCGCCGCGGTGCAGCACCGCACGGCCGTGCGGCTGGTGCTGCTCACCGACCGCGAGCAGGCGCTCGACCCGGCGCACCGGGTCCCGCTCGACGCCGTGGCGGGCGCGCAGGACTTCGAGGCCTTCCACGCCGACGCGCCGACGACCGACCCGCGCGTGCCGATCGACGTCCGCGCCGACCTCGCCCACCTCGCGTACACCGGCGGCACCACCGGCCGTTCCAAGGGCGTGCGGCTGACGCACCGCAACGTCGTGGTCAACGCCCTGCAGTACGCGTGCTCGGGCACCGGCTCGGTGCCGGCGCTCGACGACGCGCGGCGGCGTCGTGCTCGACCAGGTGGGCTCCGCCGACGAGTTCCCGACGCGCGCTCGGCACCGGCGTCACGATCAACCTCACGCCGTGGTTCCACGCGATGGGCACGATCGGCGCGCTCAACGTGCCCCTCCTGACCGGCTCCACCACCGTCCTGCACGAGCGGTTCGACCCGGCCGCCTACCTCGCCGACGCCGAGCGGTTCCGCGTCACGAGCATCGGCGGGGCGCCGCCGCTGTTCGGCGCGCTGCTGCGGCACCCCGACCTCGCCACCCGGGACCTGTCCTCGGTCCGCGCGCTCTCGTCCGGCGCGGCGCCGCTGCCGGTGGAGATGATCGAGGCGTTGCAGCGGCGGTTCGGCGCCGACGTCGTCGATCGCCGAGGGCTACGGCCTCACCGAGGTGACGATGGGCGCCACGATCGGTCCGGCCGCGCGCTCGGCGGTGCGCAAGGTCGGCACGGTCGGGCTGCCGGTGCCCGACACCGAGATCCGGATCGTCGACGACGCGGGCGGGCGCGAACCGTTGCCCGCCGGGCAGCCGGGCGAGGTGCTCGTTCGCGGCCCGCAGGTGATGGCCGGGTACAAGGACCGGCCGGAGGAGACGGCCGCCGCGCTCGCCGACGGCTGGCTGCACACGGGCGACATCGGCGTGCTCGACGACGACGGCTACCTGTCGATCGTCGACCGCAAGAAGGACATGCTGATCTACAAGGGCTACAACGTGTACCCGCGCGAGCTGGAGGAGCTGCTGTTCGCGCGCGCCGGGTGTCGTGGGGGCGGCGGTCGTCGGGCGTCCGGATCCGGTGGTGGGCGAGCTGCCGGTGGCGTTCGTGGTGGCTCCCGGCATGTCCCGCGGCCGAGGGGCGAGGCGCTGCTGGAGGCGGTCAACGCGCAGGTCACGCCGTACAAGCGGCTCCGCGAGCTGCACCTCGTCGACTCGATCCCGGTGTCGGCGGCGGGCAAGGTGCTCAAGCGCGAGCTGCGGGCCCGGCTCCAGTCGGCCACGAAAGAGTGACGGCGCGTTAACGCGGAACGGCTCGTCGGCGATACCACCCGCGTACGGACACCCGGGGCGCGAACCGGACCGGACAACCCGGCCGTCGCCACGGCGGTCACCTCGCCCGTCCCAGCTCACCACCCGGGGTCAGCATGTCCGTCTCGCACCCGCCGTGCTTCTCGGTCCGCGCCGTGCCGCCGATCGTCCCCGCCGTCCTCGCCGGGCGGCACCGCACGTCGGTGGTGCCGCTGCGGACCCGGCTCCTCGTGGCGCGTGGACGTCATCGGCCGCATCGGGAGCCTCGTGACGCTCGCCGCCCTGCTGGTGGTCGCAGGCGCGGTGGGCGGGCTGTTCGACGGCATGCCGGCGGCCGGGGACGCCGCGACGGCCGGAACCGTGCACGTCGACGGATCGGGCCGCTGAGAGCCGTGCGGATCAGGCGGCTTCGGCCTGGCCGATCGGCGTCTTCAGCACGTGGTCGACCAGCCGCATGACGAGCTGGGCACCACCGAGGCGGTACCCGAACTCCTCCCAGGTGAGCAACTCCCGCGAGAGCAGCTCACCGACCGGTCCGGGGTACAGCCGCGTCACCCGGAAAGCGGCTGCTCGCAGCCGCATCTTCTCGTGGTGATCCATGGGAACGGGACTCATCCGACTCACCTCCGCAGAGCACTTGCCCTTGGCGTGCGCTCTGCGCTGAGTCGCAACCCACTGGGCACCATGGTGAACCGCCCGGTTGGCTGCCCGTACACATCGTACCCCGCGAAGTGACCGAGATCTCACACTGTGCACATGATTCGTCGCGATCAGTCACGAGACGGCCACGCTGTGCGTCGGCCCGCGCCCGCGATCCCCGGTACGGTGATCACCATGCCCACCACCACCGAGGTGCTGTGGTCCGACGTCGACGGCGTCTACGCCGCGATCCTCGCGCACCCGTTCGTCACGGGCCTGACCGACGGCACGCTCCCCCGCGAGTCGTTCCGGCACTACATCGCGCAGGACGCCCACTACCTCCGGGGATACGCCCGCGCGCTCGCGATCTGCGCGGCGAGAGCGCCGACGGAGTCCGACACCGTGCTGTTCGCCGGGCACGCCGCAGGCGCGATCGCCGCCGAGCAGGACATGCACGCCGCCCTCCTCGGCGAGCTGGGCGGGCCGGATCACGGCGACGCGTTCGGCGAGCCGGTGGGCCCGACCACCCGCGCCTACGTGAGCTACCTGCTCGCCACCTGCTACGGCGGCTCGTTCGCCGAGGGTCTCGGCGCGGTGCTGCCGTGCTACTGGATCTACGCGAAGGTGGGCGCGGAGCTGCTCGACCCGCGGCTCGCCCGACCCGCTGTACGCCCGCTGGATCGCGATGTACGGCGGCGACGAGTTCCAGGCGATCGTCGACTCGGTGCTGGCCCTGACCGACCGGATCGGACCCGGTCTCGGCGACGGCCGAGCGCGCGCTGATGCGCGAACACTTCACGACGACGTCGCGCTACGAGTGGATGTTCTGGGACGCGGGCTACCGCCGGGAGACCTGGCCCGTCTAGCCGACCCGCGCCGTCAGCGCTGGTCGAGCCGGTCGGGGATGACCAGGTGCAGGCACGAACCCGACGACGGCCACGACGATCGCGCCCCAGAACGCCGACCCGAACCCGTCGACGACGAACGGCAGCCCGATCCCGCCCGCGATGTAGCCCACCAGCATGAACAGCAGGGCGTTCACGAAGAGCCCGACGAGGCCGAGGGTGAGGATGTAGAACGGGCAGCCGACCACCTTGATCAGCGGCTTCAGCACGGCGTTGACGAGGCCGAAGATGACGGCGACACCGATCAGCGTGCCGACCCGGGCGGCCGTGGTGCCCGGGCCGAGCTCGATGCCGTCGACGAGGAGCGTGGCGACCCACAGCGCGACGGCGACGACGGCGATCCGGATGAGTGATCGCGAGGGCGTCGGACATCAGGTCTCCTCGGTCGGGTCGACGGCCAGGGCCGTGATCACGGCCCGCCCGCGTCCCGATTCCGGCCCCGCCGACCCTACCCCCGGACGATCACCTCGTCGGACGGCCCGGCTCTCCTCAGCGGGGCCCGGCAACGGCGTGCCGGGGGGTCCGAAGCCCCTGGCGGCGTCGTCCACGACCAGCACCCACGGGCGCCCGGCGTCGCCCGCTCCGGTTTCCGGCGGGTAGAACGCCACCGACGCGGCGCGCGGAACGGAGCCGGCGTCGATCGCCCGGCCGGTGAGCGGGTCGAACCACCAGGACCGCAGTCCCGTTCCGGACAGCACCGTCGTGTCGAGCCCGAACGCGGCCCCCCGTGGCGAGTACGCCAGCAGGTGCGACCCGTCGAGGTCACGTGCGACCTCGACCCCTTCCGACGGCGGATCCGCAGTGCGGATCTCCGGCGCGGCGATCCGGTTCCGGCCCGGGCGGGACAGCAGCAGCGCCTGCACATTCGCCCGGACGTCGCCCGGGCTCACCGTGGCCGCCGAGGCGACGGATCCGGGGGCCGGGTCGGGGCCCGGCGGTGCGGCCACGGCGACCGCCACGGCCGTGACCAGCAGGGATCGGATGGCGACGCGCGCGAAGACGCGACCTGCCACATATCCCCCGAATTGCTGAATAGCTTTCTGAATACGACGAAATGTACGGCGCTCCAATGAGGCCGTCAATGGACACCATCGGGTCGCGTATAGGGTGGGCCGGAGATGGACCATGAGGAGGATCGCGTGGCGGACGGGACGACCCGCGCCGTCCTCGCTGCGGCACCCCCGCTCCCCGGCGACGTCGAGGTCCTGCGCGCGCTCCTGCGCAGGCGGGCCGCGGGCAGCCGCCCCGGCGCCCGCGACGACGGCCACCGCATCGCACTGGTCGTGAGCGGCGGCGGGATGCGCGGGGCATACGCCGGGGGGATGGCGCACGCGCTGGACGACGCGGGGCTGAGCGCGGGTTTCGACGTGGTCTACGGCAGCTCGGCAGGCGCATACATCGGCGCGGCGCTGCTGCTGGGCGACGGCCGCGGGTCGGCCCTGATCTTCCACGAGGACATGGCCTGCCGGGCGTTCATCGACACCCGCCGGTTCGGCACCGGCCGCCCGGTCGTGTCCCTGGACCACCTGCTCGGGCACGTGCTCGTCGAGTCCAAGCCGCTGCCGTGGGAGCGGCTGCGCGACAGCCCCGTGCCGTTGCGGGTCGTCGCGACCGCTGCCGACGACATGACCGCGCACGTGCTCGAACCGCGCACGGTCGAGGAGTGGAAGCTGGCCATGCGCGCCACGGCGTCGATTCCGCTCCTGGCCGGTCGCCCGGTGGAGCTGCACGGCCGCCGCTGGATCGACGGCTCGGTGGCCGAGCCGCTCCCGTTGCTGCGCGCCCTGCGTGACGGCGCCACGCACGTCCTCGCCCTGCTGACCCGCACCGTTCCGGAGCTGCGACGGGCCGACCCCGGCGCGGGCCCGGCCCGCTGGGCCCTTGCCCTCGACCGGCTGGCACCCGGGCTCGGTGCGATCGCCCAGGACGTCCGGCGGCACGGCCCGGTGCTGGAGCTGCTCGACGACGCCGGCCATCCCGAACGCGGCGGCGCGCACCTGCTGGCCGTCACCCCCGACCAGAACCTGCGCGTCAAGGGCCTGACGACCGACGTAGCGAGGGTCGAGCGCGCGGCCGCCGTGGGATACGCGTCGCTGACCGTCGCCGTGGCACGGGCGGGCAGCGGGTAACGCGAGAATTCTCGGACGCCGTGTCGATCCGGCCCCACCGAGTTCGACGCGTGGGTGTGGGCAGGGAGTCAGCCCAGCGGAGACAACTCTCGAACCAGAGGAGACGACGATGCGCTACATGATGATTGTCAAGGCCAGCCCGGAGTCCGAGGCGGGCCAGCTGCCCACCGAGGCCGAGCTCGCCGAGATGGGCCGCTACAACGAGGAGCTCGTCAAGGCGGGCGTGATGCTGGCAGGCGAGGGTCTGCACGACAGCTCGGCGGGCGCGCGGGTCGCGTTCTCGAAGGACAAGAGCCCGACCGTCACCGACGGACCGTTCACCGAGACCAAGGAGCTGGTCGCGGGCTTCTGGATCATCCAGGTGAAGTCGCGCGAGGAGGCCATCGAGTGGGCGCGGCGCATCCCGTTCGTCGACGGCGAGGTCGAGGTACGCCGGGTGTTCGAGGCCGAGGACTTCGGCGCGGAGTACACCCCCGAGCTGCAGGAGAAGGACGACCGCCTGCGCGAGCAGGCGGCGAAGCAGCAGCAGTGAACCCGAGAGCAGCCCCGGCTTGCGTGCGCGCGGCCGGGGCTGCTCTGATCGGTGGCCGTGACGGCTACCGAGGCACAGCGGGCCGTCGACGCGGTCTGGCGGATCGAGTCGGCGCGGGTCATCGCTGGTCTGACGCGCCTGGTCCGCGACGTCGGCCGTGCCGAGGAGCTCGCGCAGGACGCGCTGGTCGCGGCCCTGGAGCAGTGGCCGGAGTCGGGCGTCCCGCGCAACCCGGGCGCCTGGCTCATGGCCGTCGGGAAGCGGCGGGCGATCGACCAGATCCGCCGCAACGAGGCCTACGAGCGCAAGCTCACCGAGATCGGCCACGACCTCGACGCGGACGAGGACGAGGACCCGGTCGTCGACGAGGCCCTCGACGAGGACCTGGGCGACGACCTGCTGCGGCTGATGTTCATCGCGTGCCATCCCGTGCTGTCCACGGAGGCGCGGGTGGCGCTGACGCTGCGGCTGCTCGGCGGGCTGACCACCGACGAGATCGCCCGCGCGTTCCTGGTGCCGGAGCCCACGGTCGCCCAGCGCATCGTCCGTGCGAAGAAGACGCTGGCCAAGGCGAAGGTCCCGTTCGAGGTGCCCGGCGAGGACGAGCGGGCCGAGCGGATGTCGTCGGTCCTGGAGGTCCTCTACCTCGTGTTCAACGAGGGATACTCCGCCACCGCCGGGGACGACTGGATGCGGCCCGCGCTGTGCCAGGAGGCGATGCGCCTCGGCCGGATCCTGGCCGGGCTGGCCCCGAAGGATCCGGAGGTCCACGGGCTCGTCGCGCTGATGGAGATCCAGGCGTCGCGCTCGGCGGCGCGGACGGGCCCGACCGGCGAGCCGGTGCTGCTGCTCGACCAGGACCGGGCCCGCTGGGACCACATGCTCATCCGCCGTGGCCTCGCCGGGCTCGAGCGGGCCGAGGCACTCGTCGCCGCGCAGCCGGGCGGCAGGCTCGGCCCGTACGCGCTGCAGGCCGCGATCGCCGCCTGCCACGGCCGGGCACGGACCCCCGAGGAGACCGACTGGACCCGCATCGCCGCGATCTACGGCGCGTTCGCGCAGCTCGCGCCGTCGCCGGTGGTGGAGCTGAACCGCGCGGTCGCGCTCTCGATGGCGTTCGGTCCGGCGGCCGGCCTCGAGCTGGTCGACGAGCTGTCCGCCGAGCCCGCGCTGTCGGACTACCACCTCCTGCCGAGCGTGCGCGGCGACCTGCTGGCCAAGCTCGGTCGCTTCGACGAGGCACACGGGGAGTTCGAGCGGGCGGCGTCGCTCACCCGCAACGCCCGCGAGCGGGCGCTGCTCACCGAGCGCGCGGCCGAGTGTGCGCGGGTCGGTACCGGCTGACGCCGCCGCGACTCCCTAGACGGTGGCCGGCTGTGGCCGCAGCCTCGCGGCCCGGTCGGTCCGGACCAGCCACCAGCCCAGTGCCGCGACGGCCAGCCCGAGGGGGACCGCGAACGGCGGCATGGCGGCCAGGAAGCCGACGGCGCCGCCCACCGTGACCGCGATCGAGATCGCGATCGGGAAGACCCGGGCCCGGAGGCTCACGAGCCCGAACAGCACCCAGCCGAACGCGAAGAGCAGGTAGCTGGACAGGTAGCCGACCTGCCAGATGCCCGACCTCTCCACGGTCAGCACCTGCGGCACGACGTCGACGAGCCACGGCGAGGCGAAGGCCTCGAACCACATGTCGGCGCCGAGGCTCATCGTGCCGAGGATCGCCGCGCCCAGCCCGACGATGCCGGACACACCCGCGGCGCGGGCCTGCCGCCCGTACACCGCGAAGAGGGCGAGCATCAGCAGCGGGAACGTCGCGGCGTAGGCGATGTTGACGGCCCGGAACGTCGGGTCGGCGCTCATCGCCGCCAGATCGCTGCGGTCGATCACCGCGAACAGGGCCAGGTGGACCGCGGCGAACAGCGCCCCGGCCACGAGGGCGATCGGGCCGGCGGCCCGGGAGAGCGGGGACTCGGACATGGCTGGTTCTCCTCTGGCGGCGTCGCGGCCCGGATGACCCGGGTGCTGTGGTCGAGCGTCCTCCGCGTCGGCTGCCGCGGGCACCGGGTCATCCCACGCCCCTGACCCGGGGACAACCCTGCTCCCGAACGCCGGTGGGACATTGCGGGCAGCCCGGACTGGGCCGGGTGGGTGCGGAGCCCGATGCGGACGGCCGCTGGCCGATGTGACGGGGAGTCGATTAGGTTGTGGGCGTCAGAGTCGCGTCCGCGGCTCTCGCCGGACCGACTCGAGCCCGTGGTCGCCGGTAATCGCCGTGTCACCAGCGAGAGGTCCGGTGCGCTATGGGCTCAGACGTCATCGAACAGCCCAACCCCCACACGTTCGGGCTACGAGTGGACCACCAGGACAACGGCGTCGTCGTCGTGGGGATCGACGGCGAGCTCGACTCCCTCACCGCGCCGGACGCGGCGACGCATCTCCTGCGCGGCGCCGCCGCGCGGTCGGTGCACCTGATCGTGGACCTGTCGCGGACGACCTTCATCTCCTCGGCCGGGATCACCGTGCTGCTGCAGGCCCGCGACGGCGCCGAGCGCTCGGGCGGCACGTTGCACCTGGTCGGCGTCGCGGACAACCGGGTGATCGAGCGGGCGCTCGACGTGACCGGCGTCAGCTCGCTGTTCGAGATCCGGGCCACCGTCGCGGAGGCGCTCGCGGGCTGACGCGCTTGTCGGCCGGTTCCCCCGCTCGTACGCTCCACGGATGCTGCTGGACGGGCTCAACCACGTCGCCGTGGTCACCTCCGACACGGATCGCCTGCACGCCTTCTACGCCGACGTCTTCGAGGCGGAGGTGGCAGCACGACATCCGCAAGGGGGACTTCCGGTTCTCGATCGTCAAGATCGGCCCGCACACGGAGTTCAACGTGTTCGAGCTCGCAGGCAACACCGAGGCCGAGCGCCAGGTCCCGATGCTGGGCCGGGGCCGGCTCGACCACCTCGGGCTGCAGGCCGCCTCGCTGGACGCCTTCGAGGAGATCCGCCGCCGCCTCATCGACCGGGGGGCGGCCGACGAGTTCGTCACCGACTTCGGCCCGGTCCTGAGCTTGTTCTTCCGGGACCCGGACGGGCTGGAGGCCGAGGTCTGCGTGCCCAACCCGGATGCGGAGCCGGGAGTCCTGAACGCCCCCGGCACCCCGGCCGCCCGCTACGCGCCCGCGGCCGGCTGACGGGCCGCACTACTCGTCTCGGCAGGTCCGGACCGCCGTCGCCGGACAGGCGCCGCGCACGACCCACCGCCGGCACCATCGTGCGGACGGGCATGCGTCTCTCGCCTCGTCTCGCCGTCCGCCCGAATCGACGCCGCGCCGGCAAGCGCGGCCAGTCCGCACGGCCAGCGCGCACCCGGTCGACCGCCCGCCCGTGGCCGTGCAGCGACCGGCCGCGCCGGCAAGCGTCGACCACGTCCGACAGCTCCCCGGCAAGCCGTACAGTCGAACCGCTCCTTTTGCGACTTTAGCGTCGTTGTCTCTGCGCAGATTCGAGACAGGTCCGCTCATTCGAGGCCCTCGGCGACATAGCGTGATCGACGTGGTGGAGCCGCTGGTCTCGACGGGTGAGGCGGCCCGGTTGCTCGGGGTCAACCCCCGCACCCTGGCTCGCTACGTCACACGCGGCTGGATCACCCCCGACCTGACACTGCCCACCGGACAGTACCGATGGGACGTTGCACGCCTCCGCGATCAGATCAACAGCCTGCCGCGCGTCGAGGACGCTTGACGCTCGTGCTGGGCCGTCCATGCTGGCGTCGAGCAGGAGAGGGGTGGTGGGTCAGGTGAGCGGTTACGTCCGGGCGGCCGACGAGGGCGACGCCTACGACTGGCACGGCGCTCGCGTCGTCGTCAAGGCCTCGGGAGCCGACACGTTCGGCCAGCTCGCCGTCATGGACAGCACCTACCCGCCGGGCCTGTCGGTGCCCGCGCACGTCCACGCGGGCGAGGACGAGATGTTCTACGTGCTCGACGGCGAGCTGGCGGCGTTCTGCGACGACGACCGCTGGACGGCGGCGCCGGCAGCTTCGTGTTCGTGCCGCGGGATCGCCCGCACGGCTTCGTCGTGACCAGCCCCGGACCGGCCAGGGCACTGGTGATCGTCGGCCCGCCGCGGCTGGACGGCCAGGTCGCCGCCACCGGCACGCGGGTGGACCGCGCGTGACGCCCTCGACGGCGCGCCGGCAACGTCGCGGGACACCGGCCCGGCGGCGCCTCCTCCTGGTCGCCACCGCGCTGGTGCTGGGGCTGCTCGGGTGGGCCGCGAAGGTGGCGGTGGAGAACACGCTGGCCGCAGGTGGCTCCGTCGACCTCGGGCTGCTGGAGCTGCGCCTGACCTACAACTCCGGGGTGGCGTTCAGCCTCGGCGCCGGGCTCCCGACCGCGGTCGTGGTCGCGGGGACCGGGCTGATCGCCGCGGTGATCGCCGGCTACGCGTGGTTCACGGCGCCGGAGATCGGGCTGTGGGGGCTGTTCGGCCTCGCCGCGATCGTCGCGGGCGCCACGACGAACCTGCTCGACCGTGCCGCCGACGGCGCGGTGACCGACTACCTGCACACCGGCTGGTTCGCCACCTTCAACGTTCCGGACGCCCTGATCAGCGTCGGCGCGGTCGTGGTCGCGGCGAGCCTGCTGTTCGCGCCGGAGCAACGGTCCACCGAACGCCGGGCCGATCCGCGGTGACCGCGGCACGACGAGCCGCGCGGGCCCGCCGCCAGGAGACCGTCGAGCCGACCACGATCGCGGCCACGCTGCGCGCCGCCGGCTGCGTCTTCGCCGAGGACGAGGCGCGGCTGCTCCTCTCCGCGGCGCGGACCCCGGCCGAGCTCACGGAGATGGTGGACCGGCGGGTCGCGGGCGAGCCGCTGGAGTACATCCTCGGGTGGGCGGAGTTCTGCGGCCTGCGGATCGCCGTGGATCCCGGGGTCTTCGTGCCCCGCCGCCGCACCGAGCTCCTCGTCCACGAGGCCGCCGCCGTCGCCGGGCCGGGGGCCGTCGTCGTCGACATGTGCTGCGGCTCGGGCGCGGTGGCCGCTGCTCTCGCCGCGGTGCTGGACGGGGCCGACGTGCACGCCGCCGACGTCGATCCGGCGGCGGTGCGGTGCGCACGGCGCAACCTCGCCGTCGCCGGTCACGTGTACGAGGGCGACCTCTTCGAGCCGCTGCCCGCCGCACTGCGCGGGCGCGTCGACGTCCTGGTCGCCAACGCGCCCTACGTGCCGACCGACGCGATCGCGATGATGCCCCCGGAGGCCCGCCTGCACGAGGCGCGGGTGGCGCTCGACGGCGGCTCGGACGGGCTCGACGTCCAGCGCCGGGTCGCCGCGGCGGCACCGCTCTGGCTCGCGCCGGGCGGCTCCCTGCTCATCGAGACGAGCGCGGACCAGGCGCCCCTGACCGCAGCGGCCTTCGCCCGCCACGGGCTGACCGCCCGGGTGGCGAGCTCCGACGAGCTGGACGCGACCGTGGTCGTCGGGACCGCGTCCCCGACGCGCGGGCCGGGCGCATGAGCGGGAGCCTGGACCCGGAGGACCTGCGCCTGCGGATCTACCACGCGTTCGCCGACCGCGGGCGCGCGCCCGGCCCGGATCGGCTCGCCCGCGAGCTGCGGGTACCGCGGGAGGAGGTCCGGCGCGCCATGCGGGCCCTCGCGCGGGCCCGGCACCTCGTGCTCGACGCGGACGACCGCGTCGTGATGGCGCACCCGTTCTCGGCCGTGCCGCTCGGGTTCGCGGTGATGGGCCCCCGGACGCTGTGGTGGGGCGGCTGCGCGTGGGACTCGTTCGCGCTCCCGCACCTCCTCCCGGGTGCCGGCCCCTGCTCGTGTCGACCCGGTGCCCCGCCTGCTCGCGCCCGCACGTGTGGGACGTCGGCAGCGACGCGCCGCCTGCGGCACCAGGTCGCACACTTCCTGGTCCCGGCGGCCCACATGTGGGACGACGTCGTGCACACGTGCGCGAACCAGCGGATCTTCTGCTCGACGGCCTGCGTGGACGGCTGGCTCGGCCGGACCGGGTCGCGCCGGGGCGACGTGCTGGACCTGGGCACGCTGTGGCGCCTCGCCGCGCACTGGTACGACGGGCGGCTGGAGCGCGGCTACGTCAGGCGCGATCCCGCCGCGGCCGCCGACTACCTGCGCAGCGTCGGACTCACCGGTCCGTTCTGGGGCCTGTGAATCCGCGTCGGGCCTCGTGAGCCGGGTCTCCCGCGTCGCCCCGCTGCGATCGGTCTCGATCATCCACTGGTTCACGGACCCGGACTCTTCGGTGTCAAGCGCTAAAGAGCTCGTCGAGCCGGCCCTGGTCGGCGACGAATCCCCATGCTTCGGTGATCACGCCGGCATCGTCGAAGCGGAAGACGTGCGCGCCGGGGCTGTCCACCCGAACATGCCCCCTACGCCCGACGAGGTGCACATGTTTCGGTCCGTGGAGTGGTTTTTAGAACGGGCTTATCTACGTTCTCGGATTCGGCCGTTGTCCCTCCGGCACAACCGACCCAGACCAGTGTCGACTACCCTCCCGCGCCCCGGCCGTCGATTCTCCTGCGTGGAATCGGATGCGGCCGCCGACCACGGTCAGCCGAGCTGCACACCGTGCCGACCAGCGGCTTCCACGATCTCCGGCAACGGCGCACCGGCGGCGAACAGCCGTGCCATGTCTCGTGCGAAGCCGTCGTAGGGTGGACCGATGGACACCTGGATGATCCGGGCTGTCCCGGTCGGCACCCGCACCGTGTGCGGTATGCCGCGCGGCAGGAGCTGAACCGTGCCGGATCCGCCGCCCGTCCAGCTGTCGCCGACCAGAAACTCCACCTGACCCTCGATGACGATCTGTGCCTCGTCCCACGGGTGGCTGTGTGCCGGCGGGCCATCGCGGTCGGTGCTGGTGTAGTCCGCTACCTGGATGTCGCCGTGGCCGACTGCGCG
Source organism: uncultured Actinomycetota bacterium (assembly GCA_963784265.1). Classification (GTDB taxonomy): domain Bacteria; phylum Actinomycetota; class Actinomycetes; order Mycobacteriales; family Pseudonocardiaceae; genus Pseudonocardia. The sequence continues at coordinate 262,355 of CAWAQQ010000005.1, read as the reverse complement.
GAGCCAGATCGTGTCGGCCGGGTAGTCGACTCGTTCGGCCTGATCACCCGGGATCACCACTGCGTCGATGTTCAATCCAGTCATCGCCAGCCTCCGGCTTGGCTTGTGATCGGAGAATCGTGGCAGGGGAAGGGTCCCGCGAAAGGGGCCCGGATTCGGGCTCGGACGTCTCGAGGGGCTGACCCGGGTTCGCGCCGATCAGTTCTTCCATCGCCAGGTGTCCGAGGGACGACGGTGACCGACGAAGGAGGCCATGCGCCAAGCTGCTGTACGCGGCGACCATTCGCTCGACGGATACATCGCCGGCCCCGGCGGCGACATGTCCTGGCTCACCGAGCATCTCGGGAGCGAGAACCCCCCGGCGGAACGTCTGCTCTCCGACGTCGGCGCGATCCTCGTGGGCAACCGCACGTTCGGAGGCGATGATCCGAACCGAGGAACCGACAGCGAAGGCGCGTTCGGCGGCAAGTACCACGGCCCGGTGTTCGTGCTGACCCACCGGCCGCCTGCCGACCCGCCCGCGGGCATCACGTTCGTGGACGACCTGCCGACCGCGATCGCGCAGAGCAAGGAGGCGGCCGGGGAGAAGTACGTCAACATCCTCGGTGCGAACGTCGCCAAGCAGTGCATAGAGGCGAAGCAGCTCGACGAGGTCTTGATGTTCGTCGCCCCGGTGCTGCTCGGTGACGGCGTGCCCATGTTCGACCACCCCGGCGGCACGAACGTGCGGTTGAAGCCGGTCGCGGGCGAAACGGCGCACTGGTACAGCGTCGTGTACTGATCGACAGCGTGGGGGAGAGGCGAGCCGGGGGCGGGGCGCCCCCATCACCGCGGCATCGCCTCTGGTCGAAGCTGTCCTCGGGTCCTGGAGGCGTGCGTGCTGGCTCATGAAGATCGGGTTCCGTGAGAGAGATGAGGAGGAGGTCGGGGAAAGGAAGGAGACGTCGTGCATAGTCCGTGGATGCCCGCAGACAGCCGGTCGGACGTGACAGCCGGACCACCACGGGAGCTCCGCTGACCACCTGCCCACGAAACCCGCCAAGAACGGAGCACCCGATGAGCCGCCACGTCCAGGTCACCTTCGACGCCCACGACCCTCGGACGCTGTCGACCTTCTGGCGCGACGTGCTGGGCTACGTCCACCCCGGCCCGCCTGGCGTCGACCTCCCCCCGGGCGCCGACCCGCTCGCCGCGTGGGACGACTTCCTCGAGCAGGTGGGGGTGCCGGAGGAGCAGCGCAACACGAGGTCGGCCATCGAGGACCCGGACGGGCGCGGCCCACGGCTGTTCTTCCAGCAGGTGCCGGAGGACAAGGTCGCCAAGAACCGCGTCCACCTCGACGTCCGTGCGGCTCCCGGACTGCAGGGCGACGAGCGGATGGCGGCGTTGGAGGCCGAGTGCGACCGGCTCGTCGCGCTGGGCGCGACACGGGTACGCCGCGACGAACCCGCTCCCCCGATGAGCGCCGGCTTCATCGTGATGGCCGACCCGGAGGGCAACGAGTTCTGCCTGGACTGACGGCAGCTCAGCTGCAGTTTCGCGGGGCGCGTGCGTAGGCGACCGGTAGGAGGTCCGGCGCGGTCTGCGGCCTCCGAATAGAGGCGGCGGCCGGCGAGGACGCAGAACTCGTTGCCCTCCGGGTCGGCAAGTACGACCCAGCTCGCCTCGCCTTGGCGACGTCGGCGTGTCGAGCGCCCAAGTCGAGCAGGCGACGGACCTCTTCGTCTTGCTCCCTGTCGGTTGGTTGAGGTCGAGGTGGAGCCTGTTCTTGACGGTCTTGCCCTCGGGCACGTGTACGAACGTCAACGTCGGTGGCACTGGGCCAAGGTGGTCCTTGGCTGCAGGCACCAGAGGGGAGCCGATTGTGACGAGTCCGTCGTCCTCATCTACCACCTTGTAGTCGAGGACCGAGCACCAGAACCGGGCGAGACCGTTGGGATCGGCACAGTCGATCGCAAGCTCGGTGAACTTACTGGTCATGTCAGGACCTCCCGCGCTTGCCCAGCTTGTCGAAGCCGGAGGCGATGTTGAGGTGGAGCGAGGCGTCGAGCCCGCGGATCGCGGCATGACTCAGAACGGTGGACGGGTGTTTCCCACCTCGAACGCCGTCACGTCGACCTCGTGGATCGTGATGCCGGTGTCCGGTGCCGCGGCTCGGGTGCGCCAGGCCTCGATCGCGTCCCACGAGTCCCATCGCTCGTAGTTGTTGATCCGGCGGGGATCGACCGGGTCGGCGGTGATGGCCACGTCGAGGCAGCCCGGCGCTTCGCGGGCCCGGGTGACGAGATCACGGTGTGCCTCGACGAAGGGGTCCCTGTCGTCCTCGTCGACCGTGATGTGCCCGGCGATGATCCACATCGCTTCTCCTCGGGTCGGGGTTGTCGTGTCTCTCGTGGGAACGGCTCGACGCAGCGGAAGTCATCGCCATGCAATGGAGCGCGGCATCAGCCCCGTGACCGGAACGACACGTACAGAAGCACGGTCCCGAGCCCTACCCGCGCCCAGGGGGGTTGTCGACCGAGGCGGTTCAGAGACCGGTACGGGTGAACGTCACGTGCGTGACTCCGCTGGGCGAGGAGGTGGCCTCGACCTGGTAGTCCTTCTCGATGCCCTCCAGTCCGTCCCAGAGGCGTACGCCTCGGCCGAGCAGGATCGGGACCACCACGATGTGCATGTGGTCGATGAGCCCGGCAGCAAGGAAGTCGCGGATCATGGTGGGACCCCCGCCGATGCGTACGTCCTGGCCGCCGGCGGCCTCGCGGGCGGTCTCGAGCGCCTCGGCAGGCGAGGCGTCGATGAAGTGGAAGGTCGTGCCGCCCTCCATCTCGATCGACGGGCGCGGGTGATGGGTGAGGACGAAGACCGGTGTGTGGAACGGCGGGTTGGGACCCCACGCGCCCTTCCACTGCGGGTCCTCGTGCCATCCGGGGTGGCCGAACTTCCCGGCACCCATGATCTCGGCGCCGATCCCCGGACCGTGCTGCTGGGCGAAGGCGTCGTCGACGCCGCCGCTACCGCCGGGCTGCCACCACCGGGTGGTGAACATCCATTCGTGCAGCCTGTCCCCGGCGTGACCGAAATGTGCGTCGTGGCTCTGACCCTCACCGGTGCCGAAGCCGTCGAGTGAGATGGAGAAGTTGTGGACGCGGGTGAGTGACATGGCTGGTGTTCCTTTCCTTCTGTTGGTCGAGCTTCTATTGGTCGAGCTTGGTCGGATCAGCTCGGTCATGTAAGCGATGATGGCGGCACCGTGAACCTGGTCGATGCCCGCGGCCCGCCGCCGGCTGCCGATGGTGGAGCTCGACGCGACGGTCGAGGTCGTCGGACCCGACGGCCCGGTCCCGCCGCCCCGTGCCGCAATGGATCCGCCCCGGCGCGACCCCGTGGATACCCTCGCCGGCACCGACCACCACCACCAACGCGCCTCTCGTTGGGACACATTTCCGCCGATGCCGATGAGTTCGTGACTTGCGCCGGGTCGTCACCGGCATGAGCGATACGGATGCTGGCCTGGGCAAGGTCGTTGTGAACAGGGCGATGTCGCTGGACGGCTTCATCGCCGGCCCCGACAACGCGATGGACTGGATCATCGAGTACCTGAAAGAGGACCCGTTTCCTGAGGTCATGCAGGCCACCGGCGCCATGCTCGTCGGCCGGGGCACCCACGAGGTCGCCAAGCGGATGTCCGACGAGGACACCGACTACGACGGGGGGCCGGTGTTCGTCCTGACGCACCAGCCGCCGGACGAGCCGGAGCAAGGGGTCACGTTCCTCACCTGCGACCTCGAGGAGGCCGTCGCCACGGCGCGCGCCGCCGCGGGCGGGAAGAACCTGGAGATCCTCGGAGCCGACCTGGCCAGTCAGTGCCTGCAGCGAGGTCTCGTCGACGAGGTCCTGGTGTATGTCCTGCCAGTGCTGCTCGGCGACGGCGTGCGCTTCTCGACCTCCGGGCCTCGGCAGGATCGACCTGGAACCGTTCAGCAACACGCAGTCGGGTCCCGTGACGATGCTCCGCTTCCGCGTGCGGAAGTAGGGGAGTAGGTATGTGCAGCGGTCGCCTCCAGACACGGCGGTGATCTCCTCGTCCGCCGCATTTCCCTGATCTCCGGTGCCGGGTTCGGGCGGAGCCCGATGTTCACGGAGAATCCCACTCCAGTTCGTCCTCTGCGGCGTCCTGGACGTCGGCCATGTAGTGGGCCAGCGTGACTCGGTGCAGCGGGTTGCTGTCGGCGCCAAGCTGCTCCCAGAGCCGAGCGAAGGCCCGTCGGGCCTCCTCTCGGTCGCCCCGGAGGGCCAACTGCTGGGAACTCGCGATGTCTGCCATGACGGGGTCGGGGCCGTCCGACGGCCCGAGGCTGCTCGGACCGGTGTCTGACTGTTTGCTCTGTTCGATGCCTTCGAGGATCCCGTAGCAGACGCGGACGCAGCCGTCGCAGATCCACACTGCCGGTCCGACGATGAGATGGCCGACCTCGGAAGTCGTTTTGCCACAGAATGAGCACGCCGCATCTAGGTGCTGGTCACCCGACGTCAACTGTTCCTCCTTGCCCGATCCGCAGACTGCAACGTAGTCCGCGCGAGATGCCGACCTCACGGTCTCTGCGAACGACCAGACCGGTGAGACAACCGAATCCGCTGCCTGTAGACCTGCCTCGACCAGCCTGGGTAGGAGGACCGTGTCGAAAGAAGGACCGCATCTCGGCTTCGGACCTCCACACGTTGCACACTTCGAACCCGTCTCCGTACGGATATGCGATGTGAGCCATGAGACCCGCAGGCGGGCCGCCCATCTGCATCATCGCCGCTTCCACGCTCTGATCGAGTCGGTTGGATTCGCCCGCGATGGCGCGCGGGACGAACGTCTGCACGATGACCGCCACTCCGGGCCTCCCTGGATCGCTCGGTTTGGCATCAATGTAGGTCGGCGATCATTCCTGGTGCGTTATCAGTCGAGGCCGAGTTCGCTCCGCCGCTAGTGACGGACCTCGGTTCCGCTGTCCCCCTGCTATCGAACGTGAGGTGGTGATCTCCTTGCCACCGCACCTGGGCCGGCCACAGCGTCGATGTCCTGCTCCGGGTCTACGCGAAGTGCATTTCGGGCCAGGACGATGTAGCGCGCCGCCCGGTCGAGCAGGCCCTACGGGAGGGCAGCTCATGATCGCGTCCGTGGATGCCCGTGGACGCCGGTCAGCCGGTCTCAGCCGGACGCAGCCGGACCGGGACGAAACCGGCCCCTGACCGTGTTTACGCTGGTCAGGGGCCGTTCTCGCAGGGTGTGGCAGGTGAAGGATTCGAACCTTCGTAGGCTAAGCCGACGGATTTACAGTCCGCTCCCTTTGGCCACTCGGGCAACCTGCCGGGGTGCGATCGGCTCGCCGATGCGCAGGGTCGAGGATACGACAGCGATGAACCGGGTCCTGCGGCGGCCCGGTCGGCAAGGAGGCAGTCCCGTGGCAGACCCGTCGTTCGACGTGGTGAGCAAGGTCGACCGGCAGGAGGTCGACAACGCCCTCAACCAGGCGTCGAAGGAGCTCTCTCAGCGCTTCGACTTCCGCGGCACGGGCACCTCGATCTCCTGGTCGGGAGAGGAGGCGGTGACGATCGAGTCCGAGACGGAGGAGCGCGCCACCGCCGCCGTCGACGTCTTCAAGGAGAAGCTGATCAAGCGCGGCATCTCCCTCAAGGCGTTCGAGGCGGGTGATCCCGAGCTCTCCGGCAAGGCGTACAAGGTGCAGGGCAAGATCCTCCAGGGCATCGCCGCGGACAAGGCCAAGGAGATCAGCAAGGCCATCCGCGACGAGAAGTTCAAGGGCGTGCAGGCCCAGATCCAGGGCGACCAGCTCCGGGTCTCGGGCAAGAAGAAGGACGACCTGCAGGCCGTGATCGCGCTGCTCAAGGGCAAGGACTTCGGCGTGGCACTGCAGTTCACCAACTACCGCTAGAGCACCCGCCTCTACCTGCATGAACAGTCATTTGCGTCGGTCTACGGTACAACCCGGTACAAGCGAGCGCAGAGTCCACCAGTGATCCTCGTCTGTCAACCGCGTCGGGCCAGTACCCGACGTAGGTGTTCAGCGTGATGGTCGGCGTCGTGTGGCCCATCGCCAACTGCACGCTCTTGACGTTGGCGCCGCCGTAGATCAGCACTGTGGCGAAGTAGTGACGCAGGTCGCGGAGGCCATACACGCTAGGCAGCCCGGCCTCCTCACCGCGGGCGCCATATGTGTGACCAGTCCGCCCGACTATCGGTCGGCCATCGCCGCGGGTGAACACGTAGGTGCGCCGGACTGGCCCACGGGCCGTCGTCGGTCAGTCTCCTCCTCGATCTCCTCCGGGCGGATCGGGAACGTCGCCAGCGTGCCAGCAGGGTGCAGCTGATGACGCACCTGCGACTTTCGCGCTCCTCGAAGTCCAGGCCGTCTCTCTCGAGGCCGTAGATCTCGCCACCTCGCCAGCCGCAACCGGCGGCCAGGTAGACGATCGCGCGGTACCGCTCAGGCAGTGCGCGGGCGAGCGCGTGCACCTCCTCGGCCGTGCGATGTAGTACTTCGCATCGGTATCTCCGAAGCCGAATCCCCGAACAGCGTGAGCTGCCGTTTGTCTATCTACCACCGCGGTGTCAAACAGCGGAACGAGAGTGCCGTAGAAGACCACTGCGAGTGTGCTTCGCGCGAGATGCGGCGTTCTGTCGTTGGCCCAACCCCCTATGTGCGAGTTACTACCTGGCCAACTGCAACGCACCGATCACCGGACCACATGCCTCCGGATGACCTGCTCGATCCTCTCGGCAGTGCTCCCCCGGTGCAGCAATGTCCTTCGCCACTGCTCCGCGTATCGGCACCGTCAGCTTCCCCGCGCGTGGGTCCACGTACTGACCGCGTGAGATGTCAGCGTGCATCGACAGCCTCGCCAACTCACCCGCGCCGCGGTCCGCTCACTCGCCGACGTTCACCGGAGCACTCGTGCCTATTGATTTCTTACAAGAGCGACAGCTCACGACACGCTAATTTGCGGCACCCCAGCGGAGGAGAGCCCCGTGGGCAAGGTGGTCATGTACAGCTCGGTGTCGGTGGACGGCTTCGTCGCGGACGAGAACGACCAGCCCGGACCGCTGTTCGACTGTTGTCCAGCGGTGAGTCCCGTCGGACGAGAGCGGCGTGGTGAAGGTGTCGCAGACGTCCTACGACTACACCCGGCCGTACTGGGACCAGATCGGGGCGACCCTCGTCGGCCGCCACGTCTTCGACATGACGGACGGCTGGGACCGGAGCCTCCGGCGAGATCGACCACGTGGTCGTCGTGACGCACCGGCCGGCGCCCGAGGCTGGGACCCCGAGGCGCCGTTTCACTTCGTCGACGGCGTCGAGGCAGCCGTGGCCAAGGCGCAGGAGCTTGCGGTGACCGCATGGTCGAGGTCGCCGCTGGCACGTCGGTGGCCAGGTGCTTGCCGCGGGCCTGTCGACGAGGTGCGCATGGACGTCGTACCCGTCGTGTTCGTGTCCGGCAAGCGCTACTTCGCGTCGGTCCACGCGCAGCACCTGTTCGGGATCCTGACGTGGTGATTCAAGGCAACCGGGTGCTCCACCTGCGCTATCTGGTGCGCCGTTGACCCATCTGAGCGGGTACGCGAAGAGTCCACTGCACTGACGTACTCACGATGTCTGTCTGGTCCCACCTCATGCTTGACGTTTCAGTCTCGCGTGATGGTTGACGTCTGCGCTACGAACTGAAGCGCCTGCTGCAAGCATTGCCCTCAGTCGCGTGCGCGGCCAAGCTGCGCCACGCCGACGAGATGCCTGAACGAGCCATGATGCGAGCAAGGTTGCGTACAGATCCGTACAAGTCCAAGCGATCCGCCTCGTCACGTGCACGCACGCACGTCAGCACGCGCAGAGCGCATCCCCTTCAACGCAGTTCACCAACTACCGTGAGCAACCAGGCGATCCGAGGTGACCTTCGACAGTCCGCCAGGACGTGGCCGTCCTCGCTGCGGTCGCCGAGGCGTGTCTCGGCCCGGTCGGCTCGAAGCTCGACGGGACTGCCGGATGGGTCGTCGACCACGACCTGGATGCCGCCCACACCGGTGATCAGAGTGGACTCCGACATCGCGGAGCAGGTTGTGTCCGTCACGCGAGGTGCTGGTCGAACCAGTCCAGCATCCGCTGGTAGGTGTCCGCGGCAGCGGCGGCGTTGAACCGCGGGCCGGTGTCGTTGAAGAACGCGTGGTCGACACCGGGCACGGTGAGCATCTCGTGGGTGAGCCCGGCACTCGTCAGCGCGGCGTCCAACCCGTCGCGGCCCGCGTTCACGCGGTTGTCCTTCTCGGCGAAGACGCCCAGGACGGCTGCGCGGGCGCCGGTGAAGGCCGGGTTCGGCGGTGCCGGACCGTAGAAGGGCACGGCGGCTCCCAGCTCCGGTGTCCCGGCGTTGAGCAGCCGCCACACCATCCCGCCGCCGAAGCAGAAGCCGATCGCGGCGAGCGGCACGCCCGCGTTCCGGCGGCCCAGCTCGGCCACCCCGCTCTGCAGGTCGGCGACGAGATCCGCCTCCGCGAGCCCGCCCAGCGCCGCGGTGGCATCCGGTGCCGCGGCCGTGCCGCCTGCGCGGGCGAGGAGGTCGGGTGCCAGTGCGGCGTACCCGTCGCCTGCCAGCCGGCCCGCGACCGCCCGGATGTGGTCGGTGAGACCCCGGTTCTCGTGCACCACGAGTACCGCGCCGCGCGGCGTCGACTCCGGGCTCGCGTAGGCGCCGGAGAGTTGGCCCGCGGATCCCGCGTACGTCACGGTCGAGGTCCGCGCGAGCGCGGCCGCGACGTCGTAGCCGGGCGCAGCGGGCGGGGTGGGCGGCGGCGCGGCCGCGGGGGGCGGGGGCGGCGTGTCCGCGCTGCACGCGGCGAGCAGGCCGGACGCCGCGACCGCGGACAGGCCGAGAAGACCCAGACGTCGCAAGGCCTCGCGGCGGGTCAGATGCCCCTCCGCGTGGTCCATGGCGACTTCGGTGACCAGGTACTCGTTGAGTGCCACGGCCAACGACCGTACCAGCGGAAACGGTGCACGGCGGACAAAACGGCCGTGTAGTCACGCGCTGACCGGGGCCTCCTGACGACGGCACGCCTGGGCGTAGGCGACGGGCGTCATGCCGATGGCAGCGGTGAAGTCGCGGATGAAGTGGGACTGGTCGAAGTAGCCCAGCTCGGCGGCGACGTCGGCCCACGGCCGGTCCTGCTCCTGCGCGAGGGCGGCCGCGGCCTCGTGCAGGCGGTACCGCCGCAGCACCCACTTCGGGCTCACCCCGACGTAGCGCTGGAACAGCCGCTGCAGGGTGCGCGGGGTGATGCCGAACCGGTCGGTGACGTCGTCGACGCGGGTGATGGTGCGGTCGCGCAGCAGCGCGGCGACGATCCGGCCGACGAGCTCGACGTGCGGGTCCGGCTCGGGCCACCGGGCACGCAGGAACTCCTCGACCGACGCGACCAGCCCGTCGACGCCGCGGGCGGCCGTCATGCGTCGCGCGAGGTCCGCTGCCGCCGGGCCCCAGAGCTGTTCGGCGGGAAGGACCGACTCGGTGATCCCCGACACCGGCGCCCCGAGGAACGGGAGGAACGCGCCCGGCCGGAACTTGACGCCGAACACCCGGCCCTGCCCCGCGGTAGGTGTAGGTGAACCGGTCGCGCCCCACGCCCGCGATCGCGAGCATGCCGCCGTCGAGCACGAGGTTGACGCACGGGTGCGGCAGCAGCGTGACCGACGCGATACGGCCGGGCGGCAGCTCCCACGACACGAGCCAGTGGCGCTCCACGAGGTCGGCGAGGTCGGGGGCGGGCGGGTAGCGGTCGAGCGTGAAGTCGACGTCGCGCACGCCGAGCAGGCCGTACTCGCTCGTGGTGGAGATCACCCTGTCGGTCACCCGCACAGCATGCCCGTTCCGACCGACGACGATGCGGCGAGCGGTCTTGCGCGACCGGGCTACCCGAGGAACATCGACGCCGTGGAGACCGAGGAGATCTACCGCCGTTCCAGCGCCGAGTTCGGGAAGCGGGCACACGCGATCGGCGACCGCTGGGACCTGCCGACGCCGTGCCCCGGATGGGATGTGCGTGAACTGGTGCGCCACCTCGTCGACGAGGAGCAGTGGGCGGTGCCGTTGCTCGCCGGGGAGACGATCGAGGCGGTCGGCGACCGGTTCGCGGGCGACCTGCTCGGCGACGACCCGGTCCGGAGCCTCGACGACGCCGCCGCGGCGGCCGTGGCCGCGGTGGAGGCGCCCGGGGTCCTGGACCGTCCGGTGCACCTGTCCTTCGGCGACCATCCGGGCCGCGAGTACGCGATGCAGCTCGCCGCCGACCACCTCGTGCACGCCTGGGACCTCGCGCGGGCCATCGGCGCCGACGAGACGCTCGACGCCGACGTGGTGGCGGCGATCCGGAAGTGGTTCGAGTCGATGGAGCCGACCTACCGCGACATCGGCGTGATCGGCCCGCGGGTCGACGTGCCCGCCGGGGCCGGGCCGCAGGCCGAGCTGCTCGGGATGTTCGGCCGCCAGCCTTGACAACTCCGATCGTCTTGACAAGGTAATTTGTCGGTGCGACGCTCGGCGCGTGCAGGATCTGGCGGTGATCGACGACCCGGCGGCGGCCGGGGTCTCGCTCGACCCCGTACGTGCCCGGCTGCTGGCCGAGCTCGTCGAGCCGGGTTCGGCGTCGACCCTCGCCGCCAAGGTCGGCCTGGCCCGGCAGAAGGTCAACTACCACCTGCGGACGCTCGAGGAGCACGGGCTCGTCGAGCTCGTCGAGGAGCGCCGCAAGGGCAACATGACCGAGCGGGTCATGCGCGCCACCGCCGCCAGCTACGTCATCTCCCCGGCCGCGTTGAGCCAGGTCGCGCCCGACCCGGGGCGCGCGCCGGACCGGCTCTCCGCGCGCTGGCTGATCGCCGTCGCCGCCCGCACCGTGCGCGACGTCGGCGACCTGCTCGCCGGAGCGACGGCCGCAGGCAGGCGCGTGGCGACGTTCGCCGCGGACGGCGAGGTCCGGTTCGCCACCGCCGCCGACCGGGCCGCGTTCGCCGACGAGCTGGCCGCGGCCGTCACCGATCTCGTGAGCAGGTACCACGACGACAGCGCACCGGAGGGACGGCTGCATCGCGTCGTCGTCGCGGTGCACCCCAGCGTTCGACGTTAGAGGAGGGCCCTGATGGGTCGACGGATGGAGAAGCGGCTCGAGCTCGACGCGACGCCGGAGCAGGTGTGGGAGGCGATCGCGACGGGGCCGGGTATCTCGGCCTGGTTCGCGCCGCACCGCGTCGAGCCGGGCGAGGGCGGGCGGATCGAGCAGGACTACGGCGGCGAGTACCAGGTGTCCGGCAAGGTGACGGCGTGGGAGCCGTTGCGGCGCTTCGCCTACGGCGCGTTCGAGCAGCCGCCGGACGGGCGCCCGGACTACGCGTTCGAGTTCCTCGTCGAGGGTCGCGACGGGGGCGGCACCGTGCTCCGCTTCGTGCAGAGCGGGTTCCTCGACGGCGCCGACTGGGACGGCGAGTACGACAGCTTCGACACCGGCTGGGACCTGTTCTTCCACAACCTCGGCGAGTACCTGGAGCACTTCGCGGGACTTCCCGTGACGACGGTCGTGGCGGTGACCTACACCGAGGGCTCCGCGAAGGAGATCTGGCCCGTGCTGCACCGGGCGCTGGGCCTGGACGGGCACCCGGCCGTCGGGTCGGAGGTCACCCTCGCCCCGGACGGGCCGGCCCCGGTGACGGGCGTGGTCGACGTGTCGAACGACGCGTTCCTCGGCGTCCGATCGGCGCACGGGCTGCACCGGATCGGCGCGGAGGGCGACGAGGGCTGCGGCGTCAGCGCCTACCACTACTTCTACGACGTCGCGATCGACCAGCCCCAGGTGACGGCGGACTGGCAGTCGTGGCTGACGCGGCTGTTCCCGCCCGCGGCGTAGGCGGCTTCGCCGCTCGTGCGCGGAAACAGTCGCCAGGGCGACTATTTCCGCTCACGGGCACTGGCCTCCAGCCGGCGGATCCGCTCCTCGAGCGGAGGGTGCGTGGAGAACAGCCGTGCCCGCAGCTCGCCGGTGCGGAACGGGCTGGCGATCATCAGGTGCGACTGCGCCACCAGCTGCGGCTCCGGCGGCAACGGGGCGAGCTGGGTGCCGTGCTGGAGCTTGCGCAGCGCGGACGCCAGCGCCAGCGGGTCACCGGTGAGCGCAGCGCCGCTCGCGTCGGCCTGGTACTCCCGCGACCGGCTCACGGCCATCTGCACCACGCCCGCGGCCACCGGTCCGAGCAGCGCCAGCAGCACCGTCGCGACCGGGCCGGGGCGGTCGGAGTCGCCGCCGCCGAACAGGCCCGCGAACAGCGCCATGTTGGCGAGGAAGCCGACCATCGCGGCGAGCGTGCCCGCGACCGACGAGATGAGGATGTCGCGGTTGAACACGTGGCTCAGCTCGTGGCCGAGGACGGCCCGCAGCTCGCGCTCGTCGAGCAGCTCCAGCAACCCGGTGGTGACGCACACGGCGGCGTGCCGCGGGCTGCGCCCGGTGGCGAACGCGTTGGGCGCGGCCGTCGGGCTGAGGTAGAGCCGCGGCATCGGGCGGCGTGCCGTGCGGGCCAGCTCGCGGACCATCCGGTAGAGCGCCGGATGCTCCGGCTCGGCGATCGGCCGGGCGCGCATCGCGCGCAGCGCCAGCCGGTCGGAGTTGAAGTAGGCGTAGGCGTTGATCCCGAGCGCGAGCAGCAGCGCGACCAGCAGCCCCGCCCGGCCGAACAGCGAACCGATGCCCAGCACCAGCGCGCTCATCCCACCGAGCAGCAGGGCCGTCTTCAGCCCGTTCACCTGCCTGTGCACCGCGCTCCGTCCTCCCGGGCCCACACCGGCGTGACCCGCACAGTCAACGAGTCACCGAGTACCCGTGTTCCGCTCGTCACCGGCCCAGCCCGGGCCCATCGGCCGCCGACGCGGGAGGCGGATCGCCGACGCTGGTGTCCCGCTCGCCGCGGGCGGCGGCCCGGTCACCAGCCGCGCAGGTCGACCGCCCAGGAGTCGAGCACCTCGTCGCCGCGGACGAGGTGCATGCGCTCGTGCAGCGCGACGGTCGGGTCGACGTGCGCCGGCAGCACCCGCACCCGGTCCCCGACGCGCAGCGGCTCGCCGGGTGCGAAGGTCGTGTGCTCGTCGGAGCAGAACCAGACCTGCCCGCCGGGGACCGTCGGGTTGCCGTGGTCCATGCCGAGCGACTTGAGCCCGACGTCGGCGACGGCCCAGCCGGGCATCTCCCCCGCAGCGGCCGTGACGGAGACGACGGTGGCGAGCACCGTGAGCGCCTGCCGGAACGGGAGCCCGGCCGCGGTGTAGGCGGTGTCCATGAGCGCGTACGACCCGGCCTGGATCTCGGTGACCCAGGTGTTGACGGCGTAGGTGCCGGTGCCGCCGCCCGACACGAGCTCGCCGCCGACGTCGGCGTGCGCGGCGAGCAGCTTCGCCATGCACTCCTCCGTCAGCCGGGCCCGCTCGGGCGCGTCGGGGAGCAGCATCAGGTGGCCCTCGTAGCCCATCACGCCGCGGACCTCCAGGCCGGCGGCCCGGGCCCGGTCGGCCAGCGCCCCGGCCCGTTCGGGTGCGATCCCGCAGCGCGGCAGCCCGACGTTGACGTCGACGACCACCTCCCGCACCCCGCCTGCGACGGCCGCGGCGAGCGTCTCGTCGGAGTCGATCGCGAGCGTGACGCGCGCGCCGGCCTCGACGAGCGGTCCGAGCCTGCGCGCGTCGAGCACCTCGTTGGCGAGCAGGAGGTCGGCGCCGAGACCGGCGGCGGCCATCCCCTCGGTCTCGCGCACGGTGGCGCAGGTGAACCCGGCGTGCCCGGCGTCTGCCTGCATGCGGGCGAGCGCGGTGGTCTTGTGCGCCTTGACGTGCGGGCGCAGCCGCGCGCCCGGCAGGGCGGCGGACATCTCGGCCAGGTTGGCGCCCAGGTCGTCGACGTCGACGAGCAGGGCGGGGGTCCGCAGGTCGGCGACGTTCACGGCCGGCCCAGCACGCGTTCCAGGTACCCGTTCGCGAACCGGCCCTCGGGATCCAGGACGTCGCGCAGGGCGACGAAGGCGTCGAACCGCGGGTAGCGGGCACGCAGGGTCTCGGCCGTCATGGTGTGGAGCTTGCCCCAGTGCGGTCGCCCGTCCAGCCCGGCCATGACGGCCTCGACGGCGGCGAAGTACGCCTCGTGCGGCCTCCCGCGGTAGACGTGCACGGCGACGTACGCGCTGTCCCGGCCCGACGCGGTGGACAGCGGGACGTCGTCGGCGGCGGAGAACCGGACCTCGACGGGGAAGGTGACGTCGTGGGCGTGCCGCCTGGCGGCGGCGCGCAGGCCGTCGAGCGCGGGGCGGATCGCGGCACGCGGCACCGCGTACTCCATCTCCAGGAACCGCACGCGCCGCGGGCTGGTGAACACCCGGTAGGAACGGTCGACGTACTCGGCGTCGGCCATCTGCCCGGCCAGCACGCCGTTGATCCGCGGCACGAGCGCGGGCACCGTGCGTCCGAGCCGGCAGCTCAGCTCGAACGCACCGTTGCCGAGCAGGTCGTCGCCGAACCACTCGCCGAGCCGGCTTCGCGTCGGCCCCTGCGCCTCGGTGCGGTTGTTGCGCTTGGTGGCGGCGACGTCGGTGTGCGGGAACCAGTAGAACTCGAAGTGGTCGTTCGACGCGGCCAGCTCGTCGAGGTCGCCGAGCACCTGGGCGAGCGGCATGGCGGTCTCGACGGCGTGCAGCCGGAACGCGGGAACGCAGGCCAGCGTCACGCGGGTGAGGACGCCGAGCGCCCCGAGCCCGACCCGCGCCGCGGAGAACACCTCGGCGTGCCGGGTGGGCGAGCAGTGCAGCACGCGAGCCGTCGGCGAGCACGAGGTCCAGCGCGCGGACCTGCGCCGCGAGGCCCTGATGGGCGGCGCCGGTGCCGTGGGTGCCGGTGGCGATCGCCCCGGCGAGGGTCTGGGCGTCGATGTCGCCGAGGTTGGGCAGCGCGAGACCGTGGTGCCAGAGCAGCGCGTTGAGCGCGCGCAGCGTGATCCCAGCGGGAACGGTGACCTCGCCGGCGCCGGCGTCGACCCACACCTGGTCCGGGTCCGACGGTGCGGTCAGCGCGACGTCCTCGGCCACGGCGATCCCGGTGAACGAGTGCCCGGACCCCACGACCTTGAGCCGCAGCCCGTCGCGCCGGGCCGCCTTCACGGCGTCGACGACGTCACCCTCGTCGCGGGCCACGACCACCCGCGCCGGGCGCGTGCGCTGGTTGCCGGCCCAGTTGTGCCAGGTCGTGCCGCCCGCGGTCGCGCCGGCTCTGCGCCGCCGGTTCCGGCCGAGCCGGGTCATCCGGGTTCGACCGGGACCGCGTGCCCGACGCCCGCGGTGCCGTCGCGAAGCCGTCTTGCGCAGCACCGCGACGTACCAGACGCCGGCCAGCGCGAGCGCGCCGAGCACCACGTAGTCGGCCGACCGGAACGCCTCGGGCAACGTCAACGCCGCGACGACGGCGACCAGCCAGGCGAACGCGAGCCCGGCGACGGGCAGCGCGAACGAGCCCAACCGGAACTCCCCGCGCTGGGCGACGAGCGTGCGCCGCCGCGCCAGGTACCCGCCGAGGGTGAGCAGGTACACCAGGTAGGGGACCAGCGCCGTCGCGCCGACGAGTACGGCGAACGCGTCGCCGTCCGCCGTGCCGTACGCCAGCAGCACCAGGCAGACGCCCAGCGAGACGACGAGCGCCGGGACCGGGGTGCCGGTGCGCCCGTTGACCCGGCCGAGCAGGGCCGAGAACGGGAGCATCCGGTCGCGGGCCATCGCGAAGATCAGCCGGGAGTTCGACGCAGCGGCGACGACGACGAGGGCGAACATCGAGAAGACCACGATCACCAGGAAGACGTTCGTGAGCGCCGGGCCCAGCCAGTACTCGGCGATCGCGGCGAGCGGAACCGGCGACTGCTGGATCGCGGCGAGGTCCGGGATCGCGAGCGTGAAGCCGACGAGCGCCGAGCATGCCCAACACCCCGGAGACCAGCACGGACGCGATCATTCCGATTCGGAGGCCCCGTGACCAGGGTGTCCGCGCAGGACCGGCGGTCCCCTGGTGTCAGGAAAGCCACTTTCAGGACGTCGCGTGACATGAACGTGGCTTTCCTGACACCCCGGAGCCGGCTCACGGGTTCACGTATCGGACGCCCCCCCGCGCGGTCGCGTCGTCGACCGGGCGGCCGTGGCGCTCGAAGTGCTCCGCCGGCACGAAGACGAACAGCGCCTCGGCCAGCAACGCCACGGGGCCGTCCGGGGAGTCGAGGCGCGCGTCACCGCTCATCCAGAGCTTGCGGCCCTCCCGGGCGTCGACCCACGTCGTGATGTGCAGGACCGTCCCGACGGGGACCGGCCTGCGGAACTCGGTCCGCAGGCTCGCCGTGACCGCCGGCTCCTGGAAGAACACCTGCAGCGCCCCGAAGGCCTCGTCGAACGCGGCCGTGAGCACGCCGCCGTGCGCGAGCCCTGGCGCACCCTGGTGGTGGGTCTCGACGGTGAACGTCCCGATGACGGTCAGCCCCTCGCCCGTCCTGAAGCGCATGCGCAGCCCGCCGGGCAGCTCGCCGCAGGCGAAGCAGCCGGCGTAGTGCCGATCGAGGTCCGTGTGCGGCGGGGGCGCATCGGGGTGCCGGTCCGGGAGCGCGGCACCTGCAGGCGAGCCGGCGGTGCGGGAAGGAGAGCGAGCCACCCGCCGACGTTAACCCGACGGACGCCCGACGGCCGCCGTGACGGCGCCCACCGTCACTCCTTGGCAGGATGCGCACCCATGGCCAGCATCGATGTGCACACCGAGATCACCGACCGCGTCGCCGTCCTCACGCTGTCGAACCCGGAACGCCGCAACGCGATGAACCTGGAGCTGTCCGAGAAGCTCACCTCCGCCGTGCACGCGGCGGAAGGCGACGAGGGCGTCGGCGCGATCGTGCTCACCGGGGCGGACCCGGGCTTCTGCGCAGGCGGCGACCTCACCGAGCTCGCGACGGCCGAACCGGCCACCCTCCACGCCGTCTACGCCGGGTTCCTCGCCGTCGCCGACTGCCCGCTGCCCACGGTCGCCGCGGTGAACGGCGCGGCCGTCGGGGCCGGGCTGAACCTGGCCCTGGCCTGCGACCTGCGCCTGGCCGGGCCCCGGGCCAGGTTCGACGCCCGATTCCTGCCGCTCGGCCTGCATCCCGGCGGCGGCTACACCTGGATGGTGCAGCGGGCCCTCGGACCGCAGGGCGCCGCCGCCCTGACCCTGTTCGGCGACGTGCTCGACGCCGAGGAGGCCGAACGCGTCGGCCTGGTCCACCGCCGGGCCGACGACGTCGTCGCCGCTGCCGTGGAGATGGCGGCGCGGGCGGCAGCGGCCCCGCGCGACCTCGTGGTGACCACGAAGGCCACGATGCGGCTGACCGCAGGCATGACCTCGCAGGCCGACGCCGTCGAGGTCGAGGTGCGGGCGCAGGCTCAGTCCACGCGGTCCGACGAGTTCCGCAGCCGTCTGGCGGCCCTTCAGGCGTCAATCAGCAAGCGCGGCTAAACAAGCGTGTGACGTCCCGCGGGGGCGGGCACACCAGGTGGGTGACGGGAGTTAACCTCGGAGAGGTCAGTTACGCCCGCTATGCGAACCGAGGACCGACCTCGCCATGACGTCATCCGACACCGCCGTCGACCCGAATCCGGTACCCAGCGGCGACGACCGCGAAGTACTCAAGCGGGACCGGGTGGTAATCCGGTTCGCGGGCGACTCCGGCGACGGGATGCAGCTCACCGGCGACCGATTCACCTCCGAGACGGCGGCCTTCGGCAACGACCTGTCGACGCTGCCCAACTTCCCCGCCGAGATCCGGGCGCCCGCCGGGACGCTGCCCGGCGTGTCGTCGTTCCAGCTGCACTTCGCGAACTACGACATCCTCACCCCCGGTGACCGCCCGGACGTGCTGGTGGCGATGAACCCGGCCGCGTTGAAGGCGAACGCGGCGGACCTGCCCCCGGGCGGGGTGCTGATCGTGAACACCGACGAGTTCACCAAGCGCAACCTGACGAAGGTCGGCTACGCGGAGAACCCGCTGGAGGACGGCTCCCTGGACGCGTTCTCGGTGTTCCCGGTGGCGATGGCCACCCTCACCCGCGGTGCGCTGGCCGAGACCGGGCTGTCGAAGAAGGACGCCGAGCGGGCGAAGAACATGTTCGCCCTCGGCCTGCTGTCGTGGATGTACCACCGCCCGCACGAGGGCACCGAGCGTTTCCTGCGGGAGAAGTTCGCGCGCCGCCCCGACCTCGCCGAGGCCAACATCCTCGCGTTCAAGGCCGGGCACGCCTACGGGGAGACCACCGAGGCGTTCGCGGTGACCTACGAGGTGGCGCCGGCCAAGCTCGACACCGGCACCTACCGCCAGATCACCGGCAACACGGCACTCGCGTACGGCATCATCGCCGCCGGGCAGGTCAGCGGGCTCCCGGTGTTCCTCGGCTCGTACCCGATCACCCCGGCGTCGGACATCCTGCACGAGCTGTCCAAGCACAAGGGCTTCGGCGTCACCACCTTCCAGGCCGAGGACGAGATCTCCGGTGTCGGGGCGGCGCTGGGGGCCGCGTTCGGCGGCGCGCTCGGCGTCACCACGACGTCGGGGCCGGGCATCTCGCTGAAGTCCGAGACGATCGGGCTGGCCGTGGCGCTGGAGCTCCCGCTGCTGGTCATCGACGTGCAGCGGGGCGGCCCGTCCACCGGGCTGCCCACCAAGACCGAGCAGGCCGACCTGCTGCAGGCCATGTTCGGCCGCAACGGCGAGGCCCCGCTGCCGATCGTCGCGCCGCGCAGTCCCGGCGACTGCTTCGAGCGCTGCGCTGGAGGCGGTGCGCATCGCGGTCACCTACCGCACGCCGGTCATCCTGCTGTCGGACGGCTCGCTGGCCAACGGCTCCGAGCCGTGGAAGGTCCCGGCCGTCGACGACCCTTCCCGAGCATCGACCCGGGTTTCGCGACCGAGCCCAACGCACCGGACGGGAGCGGCGAGTTCTGGCCGTACCTGCGCGACGACGACACCCTGGCGCGGCCGTGGGCCGTGCCCGGCACCGCCGGGCTCGAACACCGCATCGGCGGGCTGGAGAAGGCCGACGGCCGCGGGTCGATCTCCTACGACCCGGACAACCACGACCGCATGGTCCGGCTGCGGGGCGCCAAGATCGACGGCATCACGGTGCCCGACGTCGACGTCGACGACCCGGGCGGGCGATGCCGAGCTGCTCGTACTGGGCTGGGGCTCCACGTACGGCCCGATCGGCGCGGGCGCGCGGCGGGTCCGGGCGATGGGCCACCAGGTCGCCACCGCGCACCTGCGCCACCTGAACCCGCTGCCGGCCAACCTCGGCGACGTGCTCGCCCGCTACCGCACCGTGCTGGTGCCCGAGATGAACCTCGGCCAGCTCTCGATGCTGCTGCGCGCCCGCTACCTCGTCGACGTCAAGAGCTACACCAACGTCTCCGGCCTGCCGTTCAAGGCCGAGGAGCTCCAGAACCTGTTCCTGGACCATCTCGATCCGGCCGGCATCAATCCGCGCGGAATCACGGGAGTGCACGCATGACAGCCCTGGACCTGGGCCTGCCGAGCATCGGCGGCCTGGACGGCGTCCCCACGACCGCCGACAAGCAGACCGCCAAGGACTTCACGTCCGACCAGGAGGTGCGCTGGTGCCCGGGCTGCGGCGACTACGCCGTGCTCGCCGCCGTCCGCCAGTTCCTGCCCACGCTCGGCATCCGGCGTGAGAACACGGTCTTCGTCTCCGGCATCGGCTGCTCGTCGCGGTTCCCGTACTACCTCGACACCTACGGCATGCACTCCATCCACGGCCGCGCCCCGGCGATCGCCACCGGCCTCGCGGTCACCCGCCCGGACGTGTCGGTGTGGGTCGTCACCGGCGACGGCGACGCGCTGTCGATCGGCGGCAACCACCTCATCCATGCCCTGCGCCGCAACGTCAACCTCAAGATCCTGCTGTTCAACAACCGGATCTACGGGCTGACCAAGGGCCAGTACTCGCCCACCTCCGAGGTCGGAAAGATCACCAAGTCCACCCCGCTCGGGTCGGTCGACCACCCGTTCAACCCGATCTCGGTGGCGCTGGGCGCGGAGGGGACCTTCGTCGGACGGGCGCTCGACTCCGACCGCAAGGGCCTCACCGAGGTCCTCGGCGCGGCCGCCGCCCACCGCGGCACGGCGCTCGTGGAGATCTTCCAGGACTGCCCGATCTTCAACGACGGAGCGTTCGACGTCCTGCGCAAGGGCGACGACGCCGTCGAGCGCGTCATCCCGATCCGGCACGGCGAGCCGATCCGGTTCGGCCCCCCGAGCGAGGACCCCGCCGACGAGGGCGCGGGCACCTACGCCGTGGTCCAGGACGGTTTCGGGCTCCGCGTCGCGAAGACCGACGAGGTCGAGGCCGGGCAGATCGTCGTGCACGACGAGACGGACCACAACCTCGCGTTCGCGCTGTCGCGGCTCTCCGACCAGGACCTCACCCACACCGTCACCGGCGTGTTCCGCAGCGTCGCCCGCTCCACCTACGACGACGCCGCGCGCGCACAGGTCGACGACGCCGTCGAGCAGGCCCGGTCGAGCGGAAGCCGCGACCTGCAGGCCCTGCTCAACGGCCGCGACACCTGGACCGTTCAGTAGCCCCCCGTGCGCGGAAATCGCTGCTCGAGCCGCGATTTCCGCGCACGAGTCAGTTGGCGGGGCGGCCGTTCCACGCCGTGAAGCCCGCCTGCTCGGCGTCCTTCGCGGACCGGAACCACAGGTCCGCGCGCGTGCGGACGAAGAAGGTCGATTCCGGCGGGTGGTACCGCTTGGACCCGGTGTTGACCTTCACGGTGTAGTCGGGCGACGGCGCCGACCCGTCGGGCGCGGGCAGCGCGGAGCCGGGGTGCGGGCCGGGACGGGTGACGGCGTCCGAGACGACCTGCGCCGCCGCCGAGCTCGCGGTGGCGGGTGCAGCGTTCGCGGCGGCCGGGGGGCCGATGCTGGCGGAGTCGAGCGCGGCGAGTGCCGAGTCGGCGGGACCCACCACGCTCCGGTCCTCCTCGCCCGTACCGTCGCGGTCGGGACCGGTCCCGGTCTCGGTCTCGGTCTCGCCGGGACGCCGGAGCGCCCGCCTCGGGCAAACGTCGTTCGAGTCTTCCCCGGCAGCCGTGCCTCACCGGGGCGTCCTTCACCGGCGCCTCCACGACCGGGGCATCCGTGATCGGAGCGTCGACGACCGGGGCCGCCGCAACCGGGGCCTCCGCAACCGGGCCCCGCAACCGGCGCCTCCGCAACCGGGGCCTCCGCAACCGGGGCCTCCGCAACCGGCGCCGAACCGGCGCCCGCAACCGGGCCTCGCAACGGCTCCGCAACCGGCGCCTCCGCAACCTCCGCCGGGGCCTCCGCCGCCGCCGGCGCGGCGGCCACCGGGCGTGTCCGCTGACGCGGCCCCCGGCGCGGGCGGGTCGGCGACGACCTGATCGTCGGCCGGGGCGGGGCCCGGCGCGGCGCGGGTCCGGCGTCGGGGCGGGGTCCGGCGCGTCAGCGCCGGGCCGCTCGGCCCCGGGACGGGCCGCCTCGAGGTCGGCGCGGCCCCGCGCCCGCAGGCCGACGACGGCCAGCAGCGCGACGACCACGACCGCCAGCCCCACCCACAGCCATACCTGATTCGACACGAGCCCTCCATCCGTCCGGCCGGGTTCACGTCGGCCCATCAGGTGAATATCACGAGTGCGGTACCCGACACATCCGGGATCACCCGCCAGAGCGTGGTCCCTGCGCTCCCGGACCCCCGCGGTCGGGTGGCCCGGCCTGCCGCGGGATGCGCGCGGGGCCGGTCCGATCCGGGCCGCCTCGGCAGGCTCGGAGGGGTCGGTGACCCCCAGCTGGTCCAGGGCGCCGGTCGCCACGGTGCCCGTCCCGCGTCGCGGGGTCTCCGGTCCCGGCCCGGTGTCGAGGGCGGCGAGCGCGGAGTCCACGGCCGGGCCGGGCGCGGGGGGCGGCACCGGGGAAGGGTCGGCGGCTCGCGCGCGCTCGGGGCGCTCGCCCTCGGCCGCCCACGGCGCGGGTGGGGTCCACCGCCGCCCGTCGGTCGCGGCGGTCCTGGTGGCGCGGCGGGCAGGTCGGACGAAGGCCACCCAGGTGACGAGCGAGCCGAGCAGGAACGCCAGCGCGCACAGGACCCATACCTGACCGATGAGCCACACCACGTCGGTTCCCCCTAACCGATGACGATCTCGACCCGGCGGCTCGCGGCGGGCGTCGCGAGCGGTACCTCGGCGGCCCTGCCGCGGGTGGTGACCCGGCTGCGCTCCACGCCTCCGGCCACGAGCGCCTCGGCGACGACGGCCGCACGCCGCTCCGAGAGCTGCTGGGCGGTCTCCGGCGAGCCCGGGGTGTCGGCGACGTGACCCTCGAGCCGGACGGGGGAGCCGGGCGCGGCGCGGAGCAGCTCCGTCACGCGCGCCACGGTGGCCGCCGGTGGGCCCTCGAGCACGGCGCTGTCGGCGGCGAACGTGATGGGCACCGATCCCAGCACGGCGGCCAGCCCGTCGACGAGCTGTCGGCGCTCGGCGGCCGGGTCCCCGTTCGCCTGCCCACCGGTCGCCGGTGACGTGCCTGGGCCCGACCCGGCGGCGACCCGTACGGCGCCGATCCCCGCCACCCCCGCGACGGCCGCGGCCGCAACGCCCTCCGCCCCACCGGGCACGCCGCTCACGTTCGCGTCGCGGCCGTCGATCGTCACCGCAGCCGCTCCGAGGCCGGCCCCGTCGAGCGCGGCATCCGCCCTGGCCCGCAGGTCGTCCGCGAGCTGCGGGCCCGGCCAGAGCAGGGCCGACGCGGCCAGCAGCGACGGCACGACCACCAGCGCAGCCACCCACCAGACCCAGGGCCACGCGCGGGAGGGCGGTGCGGACCCGTGGATCCGGTCGCTCACGATGCCTCCGTCCGCTGTGGCCGGTCCGGCGCCTGCGCGGCGCCCTGTGCGACCTCACAGAGTAGGGCCGTGTCGCACCGGCGCATGCTCCGAACGGCTACAGCTCGCGCGAGTGGACACCGTCGGCGACCTGGTCGAAGCTCGCGACAGGCCGCCCAGCCGACGACGAGTCCGAGGTGATGAACGATGCTCTCCGGTCCGGTGGTGGCGCGGTGGGGTACCGACGACCCCGCCGCGCCCCTGATCGTGCTCCTGCACGGTCGCGGTGCGAGCGAGAACTCGATGATCCAGCTCGCGCCGTACCTGCCGCCCGGGCCGGCCTACGCGGCCGTCCGCGGCCCGGTCGAGGACGGCGGCGGGTTCGCCTGGTTCGTCAACGAGAGCGCCGGACGGCCGGACGCGGAGAGCCTGGCGGCCGGGATGTCCGGGTTCCGCGAATGGCTCGACGCCGAGGGCGACCCGGACCGCCCCGTCGTGCTGCTCGGCTTCTCCAACGGAGCGGCGCTGGCGGGCGGGCTGCTGCTCAGCGATCCGGGGCGGTACGACAGTGGCGTGCTGCTCTACGGCACCCTGCCCTTCGACGCAGGCGTACCGCTCACCCGCGGACGGCTGGCCGGGTTGCCGATCTTCCTCACCCATGGCCTGCACGACACGGTCATCCGGCCCGAGCTGCAGGAGCGCACGTGGGAGTACCTGCTCAAGGAGAGCGGCTGCGCGCTGTGGGCCGAGCGCGAGCCCACCGGGCACGAGCTCACCGGTAGGACGGTCGGCGGGGTCGCGCAGTGGCTGGGCGAGCGGCTCGCGTGGCTGCGCGGCCACGGCCCGGTCGAGCGGCCCTCCGACGGCACCGCGAGCTGGCCGACCCTGCCGGGCGGCGTGCTGCCCGAACGCGCAGGTCCTGCGCCCGAGGTGAGCGTCACGACCCCGCAGCAGCAGGAGTCGCAGAACGCCGAGCCTGCGTTGCAGGAGGCCCTGTACGACCGGCTGGTGCGCCTCGAGGCCGTGACGAGCGCGCCGAGCGCGGTCTCCGTGCCCGGAGCGCGCGGGTTCGTGCTCGCACCGGCCGACGCGCGTGGCCCGGACGACGCGTTCATGCTCCCCACCGCTCGGGAGTTCGCCCACCTGCACCCCGAGCACGACGGCAGCCTGCACGTCGCCCTGCCCACCGCACTCGCGTTCGACGCCCTGGCGAAGGGCTGGGCCGTCGCCCACCCCCTCGGCGGCATCCACGTCGCACCCGGCGTCGTGATGATCTTCGGGCCGCGTGACGATGCCGAGCTCGACGTCGTCACCGGGATCGTGGCCGCCGGTCACGCGTACGCGTCCGGCGCCAGCTGACCACCCCGCGAGTCGGGGCATTCCGCGCGCGAGTCGGGGCTTTCCGCGCGCGAGTCGGGGCATTCCGCGCGCGAGTCGGGGTTTTCCGCGCGCGAGTCGGGGCATTCCGCGCGCGAGTCGGGGCATTCCGCGGCGTCTCGAGTCCGCATCGGGCGTCCGGTGAGCAGGCTCACCCGGCTGCCGCTCGCACGCGGTGTTCTCATGGGCGGGTGGCAACACCGGCAACGGAGCTCGACGGCCGCGGCATCGCGTTCGCCGTCGGGCGCGTACACGCTGTGGGGCCTGTTCCCGGCGTTCTGGCCACTGCTCGCGCCCGCCGCGCCGGTCGAGGTGCTCGCCCACCGCATCGGGTGGACCGCGGTGCTCATGGTCGGCGTGCTCTCCCTGCTGCGGGGCTGGCCTGCGCTGCGGACCCTGTCCGTTCGCGGCTGGTTGATGACCACCTCGGCCGCGGTCCTGATCGCGGCCAACTGGGGTCTGTACATCTACGCCGTGTTCGCGGGGCACGTCGTCGAGGCGGCGCTGGGGTACTTCATCAGCCCGCTGTTCAGCGTGCTCCTCGGGGTGCTGGTGCTGCGGGAACGGCTGCGGCGCGTGCAGGTCGTCGCCCTCGGGCTGGCCACCGCGGCGGTCGTGGTGATCTCCGTGGAGAGCGACGGCTTCCCGTGGGTCGCGATCATGCTCGCGGCGACGTTCGGCCTGTACAGCCTGATCAAACGGACCGTCCCGCTGCCCACGACGGCGAGCCTCACCGCCGAGGGGCTCGTGCTCGGCCCCGTCGCGATCGGCGTCGTGGTGTGGATGCAGGTCGCCGGCTCCGGGACGCTCACCGGGTTCGGACCGTGGCACGTGCTGCTGCTCGTCGCCGCCGGCCCCGTGACCGCCATCCCGCTGCTGCTCTACGGCGCCGCCGCCCTGCGCGTCCCGCTCACGACCATCGGCGTCCTGATGTACCTCAACCCCACCCTCCAGTTCCTCTGGGGCGTCGTCGTCCTGCGCGAGGAGATGCCCGCCCTCCGGTGGATCGGGTTCGCACTGGTCTGGACGGCCCTCGTGGTGTTCACCGCCGACCTCCTCCGCCGCCCCACCCCCCGCGAGTCGGGACATTCCGTCGCGCGAGTCGGGACATTCCGCGCGCGAGTCGGGACATTCCGTGCGCGAGTCGGGGACTTCGGACGCGCGAGTCGGGACGTGGCGGTGGGGGCGCGCGACGTTCCGCAGCCAGACGGGCCGTCGGAAAACCCCGACTCGCGCACCGAAAACCCCGACTCGCGCACCGAAAACCCCGACTCGCGCGCGGAAAACCCCGACTCGCGGGGTCAGGCGGTGCGGTCGACCACGTAGGTGGTGAGGGCGGCGAGGGCGTCGGAGGCGGGGCAGGCGGGGAGGCGGTCCAGTTCGGCACGGGCGGTGCGGGCCTGCTCGCCGAGGACCGCACGGGCCCGGACCAGCCCCGGGCCGGCCCGCAGCAGGGCGAGCGCCTCGGCCACCTCGGCGTCGTCGGACAGCGGGCGGGACAGCAGGCCGCGCAGCCGGTCGTCGCCGGTGCCGGCGGCCTCCAGCGCGTAGAGCATCGGCAACGTGTGCACGCCCTCGCGGAGGTCGGTGCCGGGTGTCTTGCCGGAGCTCTCCTCGGCGGAGGCGATGTCGATGATGTCGTCGGAGATCTGGAACGCCGTGCCGATCGACGCCCCGAAGCGACGCAGCGACTCGACCTGGTCGGGCGTGCACCCGGAGAACATGCCGCCGTAACGGCCCGAGGTGGCGATGAGCGAACCGGTCTTCTCGGCGATCACCGCGAGGTAGTGCTCCACGGGGTCCTCGTCCGGGCGGGGGCCGCGGGTCTCGCGCATCTGCCCCGTGACGAGCTCGGCGAACGTGTCGGCGATGATCCGCACGGCGTCCGGGCCCAGGTCGGCGACGAGCCGGGAGGCGTGCGCGAACAGGAAGTCGCCGGTGAGGATCGCGACGCTGTTGTCCCACCGGGAGTTCGCGCTCTCCGCACCGCGGCGCATCGTGGCGGAGTCCATGACGTCGTCGTGGTAGAGCGTGGCCAGGTGGATCAGCTCGACGACGGCGGCGGCGGTGATCACCTCGTCGGCGTCGGGGTGCGGACCCATGTGCGCGCCGAGCAGCGTGAACAGCGGCCGGAACCGCTTGCCACCGGCGTCGATCAGGTGCAGTGACGTCTCGGTGACGAACCGGTAGTCGCTGTGGACCTCCCGGTGCAGCAACTCCTCGACCCGGTCCAGGCCGGCCGACGGTGGCGGCGGCCAGTTCCGGGTCGCCCAGCTCGACCCCCGCGACGGTGTGCGTGTCCACCTGCTCAGCCTACGAAGGTGCCGCCGGCGGCCCAGTCCAAGGCGAGTGTGGGCAGCACGCCGAGCAGCAGGGTGACGATCACCCCCAGGGTGATCGCGGCGGTGGTGAAGGCTCCGGGGACGGTGACCGGTGGGCCCGTCGGGGGCCGGCTCGCTGAAGTACATCAGGACGATCACGCGCACGTAGTAGAACGCGGCGATCGCGCTCGTGATCAGCGCGATGACCACCAGCGGCGCCATCCCGTCGTCCAGCGCCGCCGAGAACACCGCGAACTTCGACGTGAACCCGCTGGTCAGCGGTATCCCGGCCAGCCCGAGCAGCAGGAACGCCATCACCCCGGCCGCCACCGGCGACCGTTTCGCCAGCCCCGCCCACGACGACAGGTGCGTCGCCTCGCCGTCGGCGTCGCGCACGAGGCTGATCACGCCGAAGACCGCGAGCGTGTTGAACCCGTACGCGAGCAGGTAGAACAGCGTGCCCGACGTGCCCTGCGGCGTGATCGTCATCGCGCCGATCAGGAGGAAGCCGGCGTGCGCGATCGAGGAGTACGCGACCATCCGCTTGATGTCGGTCTGGGTGAGGCCGATGCACCGAGCCGATCACCATCGACGCGATCGCGACGCCCCACAGCACGCCGCGCCACTCCCACCGGGTGTCGCCGAACGCCACGTACAGCACCCGCATGATGCCGCCGAACGCGGCGACCTTCGTGCAGGACGCCATGAACGCGGTGACGGGCGTCGGGCGCCCCCTGGTAGACGTCGGGGGTCCACGTGTGGAACGGGCCGACCGACCCCTTGAACATCAGGCCGACCACCAGCAGCGCGAGCCCGCCGATCAGCAGCGTGTCCGAGCGGGCCGAACCACCGGCGGCGATGGCGATGTCGGTGAACCGGACCGAGCCCGCGTAGCCGTAGAGCAGCGCGAGCCCGTAGAGGAAGAAGGCCGACGCGAACGCGCCGAGCAGGAAGTACTTGACCGCGGCCTCCTGCGACAGCAGGCGGCGGCGCCTGGCGAGCCCGCACATCAGGTAGAGCGGCAGGCTGAGCACCTCGAGCGCGATGAACATCGTGAGCAGGTCGTTCGCCGCGCAGAACGCCATCATGCCGCCGAGCGCGAACAGCGTGAACGGGAAGACCTCGGTCTGCATGGTCGGGGGCAGGCCGGGCAGGCCGTAGGAACGGTCGGGGTCCTCGGTCCAGGCCCCGCCGCCCCCGCCCGAGCCGGTGCCGCCACGCGTCGGACGCCGCGCGCGACGCCGCCGACGCGACGAACGCCCCGCCCGGCTCGACGGAGCGGTCGGCGATGAGCAGCACGCTGGCCAGCCCGAGGGCGAGCAGCGTGCCCCACAGGAAGAGGGTGGGCCGGTCGACGGCGAGCGCGTCGGCGAGGGTGGTGATCCCGCCGGTGCCCGCGCTCCCCGCGTAGAGACCGAGGCTCAGGCCGGCGGCGCCGAGCACGACGACGGACAGCGCGACCTGCGCCGGCCACCGCTGGTGGCGGGGCAGGAACGCCTCGACGAGCACCGAGACGCACGCGCCGCCGAGCACGATGAGCAGCGGGGCGATGGCCCCGTAGTCGATCGGTGGCGCGGTCAGCGGCTCCACCTGCGCGAGGATCGTCACCGGGCCAGTCCTCCCACCGGGTCGGGCAGTCCGACCTCGGACATCGTGGCCACCACCGACGGGGTGATGACGTCGAGCACCGGGCCGGGGAAGAACCCGAGCACCAGGATCAGCACGATCAGCGGCGTCAGCACGGCGATCTCGCGGCGCGACAGGTCCGGGAAGCCGGCCGTCGGCCCGCGTGCCGCGGCCACGGCCGGATCGAGCATCGTGCCGGGCCCGCCCCGGCCGCCGCCGAGCGCGCCCGAGCACGGCCGCGCCGCGCACCGGGCCCTGCATCACGCGCTGGTACATCCACAGGACGTAGAGCGCGGCGAAGATGATCCCGACCGTGGCGAGGATCGTGTACACGGGCTCGCGCGGGAACGAGCCCACCAGCACCAGGAACTCGCTGACGAACGAGTTGGTGCCCGGCAGCGCCAGCGACGACAGCCCGGCGACCAGGAACGTCCCGGCCAGCAACGGCGCCATCTTGTGCACGCCCCCGTAGTCGCCGACCAGGCGCGACCCGCCGCGGGCGATCACCAGCCCGACGACGATGAACAGCATGCCCGTCGAGATGCCGTGGTTGACCATGTAGAGGGTGGCCCCCGCGAACGCCTGCGAGGAGAACGCGAAGATCCCCAGCGCGATGAAGCCGAAGTGCGCGACCGAGGTGTACGCGACGAACCGCTTCATGTCGGTCTGCCCGACGGCGAGCAACGCGCCGTAGAGGATGCCGATCACCGCGAGGGTGAGCACGAGCGGCGCGAGCGCCTGGGAGGCCAGCGGGAACAGCGGCAGGCAGTAGCGCAGGAACCCGAACGTGCCGACCTTGTCGAGCACGCCGACGAGCAGCACGCCCGCCCCGACGGGGGCCTCCGCACCGGCGTCGGGCAGCCAGGTGTGGAACGGCACCAGCGGCGCCTTGATCGCGAACGCCACGAAGAAGCCGAGGAACAGCCAGGATCTGGGTGGACTCCGGCACGGTGGCCGCCATCCGCTGCAGCTCGACCCAGGTGAACGTGCCCTGCCCCAGCTCGCTTGCCGCTCACGACGAACAACCCGATCACCGACGCCAGCATGATCAGGCCGCCGAGCAGCGAGTACAGGAAGAACTTCACCGCCGCGTACTGCCGGCGCGGCCCCCCGAAGCGGCCGATCATGAAGTACATCGGCACGAGCATGGCCTCGAAGAACACGTAGAACAGGAAGACGTCGGTGGCGGCGAACACCCCGACGAGCAGGCCCTGGGTGGCCAGCAGCAGCGCGAAGAACCCGGCCGCGGTGCGGCCCTCGGGGAGCCTGCTCCTCCCAGGAGAACGCCATGACGATCGGCACCAGCACGGCGATCAGCGCGAGCATCACCAGCGCGATGCCGTCGATGCCGAGCGCGAACCGGGTGCCGAACGCGGGGATCCAGTCGACGGAGAACTCCAGCTGGAACCGGACGCCGCGGGCCGCGTCGGCCACCGAGTAGGTGAACCAGCACGACCGCGGTGAGCGCGAGCGACGCCAGCGCGAACCCGAGCGCGACGAGCTTGGCCGCGCGCGCGTTGGCCGCAGCGGCGCCACCACGGCCGCGCCCACCAGCGGCAGCAGCAGGAGCAGGACGCAGCAGCACGTCGCCTCCGTCGAGCTCGCTCATGCGAACCTCACCGCCAGCAGCGCCGCGATGACGATCACCGAGCCGCCGAGCATCGACAGCGCGTACGAGCGGACGAAACCGGTCTGCAGCCGTCGCAGCCGTCCGGAGCTGCCGCCGAGCAGCGCGGCGGTGCCGTTGACGACGCCGTCGACGCCCCGGTTGTCGACGAAGACCAGCGCGCGGGTGAGCCAGGTGCCGGGCCGGGCGATCAGGGCCTCGTTGATCGCGTTGGCGTAGAGGTCGCGGCGGGCGGCGCGGACCGGCACGACACCGGCTCGGGCCGCTCCACCGGCGTGGGCCGCGACCCGACCGCCAGGTAGGCGACCAGCACGCCGAGCGCGGCGAACCCGAGGACCAGGAACGGGATCGAGCGCGTGCGGCAGCGCGCCGCCTCGAGCTCCTCCAGCTCGCCGAGCGTGGGCGTCAGCCAGATCGGCCAGGCGCGTCGCCCTGGATGAGCAGGTAGCCGGCGAACACCGAGCCGAACGCCAGCACGATCATCGGCACCGTCATCGACACCGGCGCCTCGTGCGGGTGGTACTCCTCGCCGTCGGCGGTCCGCAGGTCCGCCAGCGCTTCTCGCCGAAGAAGGTCATGATCATCAGCCGCGTCATGTAGAACGCGGTGAGGCCGGCGGCGAGCGCGGCCGACAGCCCGAACACCCAGCCCTGCCAGCCCGGCGCGGTCGAACGCCGCCTCGATGATCGCGTCCTTCGTGAAGTAGCCCGACAGGGACGGGAAGCCGATCAGCGCCAGGTAGCCGAGACCGAACGTGACGAACGTGATCGGCATGTGCGCGGGCCAGCCCGCCGAAGCGGCGCATGTCGACCTCGTCGTTCATCGCGTGCATCACCGATCCCGCCCCGAGGAACAGCCCGGCCTTGAAGAAGCCGTGGGCCAGCAGGTGGGCGATGCCCAGCGCGTAGCCGGCCGGGCCGAGCCCGACGGCGAGGATCATGTAGCCGATCTGGCTCACCGTGGAGTACGCCAGGACCTTCTTGATGTCGTCGTAGGCGCAGCCGATGATCGCGCCGATCATCAGCGTGACCACGCCGACGAGCGCGACGACGACCCGGCCGGTCTCGGTCAGGTCGTAGATCGGGTTGCACCGGGCGATGAGGTAGACGCCCGCGGTGACCATCGTCGCCGCGTGGATCAGGGCCGAGACCGGCGTCGGGCCCTCCATCGCGTCCGGGAGCCAGGACTGCAGCGGGAACTGGCCGGACTTCCCGCACGCGCCGAGCAGCAGCAGCAGGGTGATCGCGACGATCGTGGCGCCGTCGACCTCGCCGATCCGGGCGAAGACCTCGGCGTACTGCAGCGTGCCGAGCTCGGTCCACAGCAGGAAGATCGCGATGGCGAGCCCGACGTCACCGACGCGGTTCATCAGGAACGCCTTCTTCGCGGCGGTCGCCGCGGACGGGCGGTCCTGGTAGTAGCCGATGAGGAGGTAGGACGCGAGGCCGACGCCCTCCCAGCCGAGGTAGAGCATCACGAAGTTGTTGCCGAGCACCAGGATGAGCATCGCGACGATGAACAGGTTGAGCTGCGCGAAGAAGCGCCGCCTGCCCGCGTCGTGGCTCATGTAGCCCACGGAGTAGAGGTGGATGAGCGCCCCGACCCCGGTGATGAGCAGCACGAACGTCAGCGAGAGCGGGTCGAGGCGGATCCCGAAGTCGATGTTCAGCCCGGCGACCGAGAACCAGTCGTACAGCGACAGCTCGCGCGTGCGCTGATCCGGTTCCAGCCCGAGCGTCTCGAAGAAGATCGCCAGCCCGACGCGCGAACGCCGCGAAGACGCTGACGACTCCCAGCCAGTGGCCCCACCGGTCCGCCCGCCGCCCGGCGAGGAACAGGACGAGCGCGGAGAGTGCGGGGAGCACGAACAGCAGCCAGGCCAGCGAGGCGACGCCACCGGCCGCGCCCACCTCGGGAAGCTCGTTCATCGCGCGCTCCGGCCGCGGGCGTTCGCGGTGATCGAGGGCAGGGTGTCGCCGGTCGATCCCCAGGAGCGTCGTTCCGCCCTTGATCGCGGGGTACGGGGGGGCCTGAGCACGGGGAGCACTCCTCGATACCTAGTACTTGAGCAGGTTCGCGTCGTCGATCGACGCGGTCCGGCGGGTGCGGAAGATCGACATGATGATGGCGAGGCCGACGACGACCTCGGCGGCGGCGACGACCATGACGAAGAAGGCCATCACCTGCCCGTCGAGGGTGCCGTTGATCCGGGCGAAGGTCACCAGCGAGAGGTTGACGGCGTTGAGCATCAGCTCGATGCACATGAACACCACGATGGCGTTGCGCCGGATCAGGACGCCGACCGCGCCGATGGAGAACAGCAGCGCCGACAGCAGCAGGTAGTACGTCGGGGTCATCGGGGCTCCGCCGTCTCGTTCGGTCCGGCAGCGGCGTCGGTGTCCGCGTCGGCGTCGGCGACGGCCGCGCCGCGGTCGGTGAGCGCACGACCGGTGGTCGTCCCCGGCCGGTACCGCTCGATCTCGCCGACGGGCGTCGAGTCGATGATCTCCGCCAACGACTCGACGGCGATCGAGCCGTCGGGCAGCAGCGCAGGCACCGCCACCGAGTTGGCCGTGGCGAACACCCCGGGGCCGGGCAGCGGGGAGACCCGGTCGTGCTCGCCGCGCAGCCGCGCCGTCGACGGTGGCCCGCTGGCCGCGCTTGGCGTGCGCGCGCCGTCTGGGCGTAGGCCAGCACCATCGCGCCGAGTGCCGCGGTGATGAGCAGCGCCGAGGTGAGCTCGAACGCGAACAGGTACTTGGTGAAGATCAGCCGGCCCAGCCCGGTGACGTTGCCGGCGGAGCCCGCGCCGCCCGGCGGCGAGGCCGGCCGGCGTGACGGCCGTGAGCGCCCGGCCGATCCCGCCGACGAGCAGCACCGCGAGCCCGACGCCCAGCGCCAGCGCCGCGAGCCGCTGGCCGCGCAGCACCTCGACCACCGAGTCGGAGCTGTCGCGGCCGACGAGCATCAGCACGAACAGGAACAGCATCATCACGGCGCCGGTGTAGACGATGATCTGCACGAAGCCCAGGAAGGGCGCCTGCTGGATCATGTAGAGCGCGCCGAGCGAGAGCATCGCGGCCGCCAGCATCAGCGCGCAGTGCACGGCGTTGCGCGCGAACACCATGCCCAGCGCCCCGGCCAGCGCGAGCGGACCGAGCACCCAGAACGCGATCGCCTCGCCGGTCGACACGACCTCGACGACCGGTTGGGCCTGCGCGAGCAGCGTCATCGGACCTGCTCCCCCACCGGGTCGGACTCCGGGTTGCGGCGTGCGAGCTCCGGACCCTGCACGTAGTAGTCGTGCTCGGTCTCGCCGAGGCGCATCGGGTGCGGCGGCTGCTCCATGCCCGGCAGCAACGGCGCGAGGAGCTGCTCCTTGGTGTAGATCAGGTCCTGGCGGTTGTCGTCGGCCATCTCGTAGAAGTTCGTCATCGTCAACGAGCGGGTGGGGCAGGCCTCGATGCACAGCCCGCAGCCGATGCACCGGAGGTAGTTGATCTGGTAGATCGCCCCGTACCGCTCACCCGGGGAGTAGCGCTCCTCCTCGGTGTTGTCGCCGCCCTCGACGTAGATCGCGTCCGCCGGGCACGCCCACGCGCACAGCTCGCAGCCCACGCACTTCTCCAGCCCGTCGGGATGGCGGTTGAGCTGGTGGCGCCCGTGGTAGCGGGGCGCGGCGGGCGGGAAGTCCTCCGGGTACTCCTCGGTGACGACCTTCTTGAACATCGTCGAGAAGGTGACCCCGAAACCCTTGAAGAACTCAAACATGGTCGGCCTCCTTGGAGAGGCGCCGCCGCGGCGTCGCCGGTGAGCGCCCCGGCCGGTTCCCGCACCGTCGTCCGCGGCGCGCAGCTTGCGGCGCGGCGCGGCGGGCACCCGCAGGTCCAGCGGCGGGATCGGGTAGTCCGACGCCAGCTCGATCGTCGGCTCGGGCGGCCGCTTGTCCGGCACCAGGAACGCCACGATCAGCACCGCGGCGAGCACGATGCCCAGCGTCACCAGCAGCACCGTGACGTCGCCGCTCCCGCTGGTGCGGTAGGTGCGGATGGCGAAGATCACGAGGATCCACAGCAGGCTCAGCGGCACGAGTGCCTTCCAGCCCAGCCGCATGAACTGGTCGTAGCGCAGCCGCGGGAGCGTGCCCCGCAGCCAGATGAAGACGAACAGGAAGATGAAGGTCTTGATGAGGAAGGCGACGAACTGCAGCCACCCGTTGACGTTGAGCGCCGCCAGCGGCCACGGCCACTGCCCCCCGCCGAGGAACAGGGTGGTGGCCATCGCCGAGACGGTGACCATGTTGACGTACTCGGCCAGGAAGAACAGCGCGAACTTCAGCGACGAGTACTCGGTGTGGAACCCGCCCACCAGCTCCGACTCCGCCTCGGGCAGGTCGAACGGCGCGCGGTTGGTCTCGCCGACCATCGAGATCACGAAGACGACGAAGCTCGGTAGCAGCAACCACACGTACCAGCCGCCGGTCTGCGACGCGGCGATGTCGGCCGTGGACAGCGACCCGGCGTAGAGGATCACCGCGACGATCGAGAGCCCGAGCGCGATCTCGTAGGAGATCACCTGCGCGGCGCTGCGCAGCGCCGCGAGCAGCGGGTACGGCGAGCCGGACGCCCAGCCGCCGAGCACGATGCCGTAGACGCCGATGGACGAGCACGCCAGCACGACCAGCACGCCGACCGGCAGGTCGACCAGCTGCAGCACCGTCTCCTCGCCGAAGATCGACACCTCGCCGCCGAACGGGATCACCGAGAACGCGACGAACGCCGGGATGGTGGCGACGACCGGGGCGATGAAGTACACCCGCTTGTCGGCCATCACCGGCATGATGTCTTCCTTGAACGCGAGCTTGAGCCCGTCGGCGAGGCTCTGCAGCCAGCCGCCGGGGCCCACCCGGTTCGGGCCGGGACGCTGCTGCATCCGGCCCACCACCTTGCGTTCCAGGTTGATCATGAAAAGGGTCAGCACCACCCCGATCGCGAACAGCGCCACGACCTTGAGGGCGATCAGCCAGAACGGGTCGTCCGCCAGCAGCAGCTGGGTGTGCGTCATGCCCTCCTGTGCCAACGCCGTCCTGGGCGAGCACGCTCACGCCGTCACCCCCACCAGGTCGCCGTGCCCGGCGCCGAGCACCGCACGCACGCGGGAGACGTCGGAGTTGCCGGGCAGCCAGACCACCCCGTCCGGCAGGTCCGCCCACGCCACCGGGAGCGTGATCGAGCCGCGCTCGGTGCGCACCGTGGCGGGCGCTCCCTCCACGAGGCCGAGCCGCTCCGCGGTGGGTGCGTTGACCCGCACGTACGCCGGCCGCGCCGTGCCCGCGAGGGCGGGCTCCTCCGTGGCGAGCGTGCTGCGGTCCACGAGCTGGCGCCAGGTGGCCAGCACGGCCTGCGCGTAGCCCGGCCGCACGGCGTCGCCCGGGCTGACCGAGGGCCCGGGTGGCGCGGCACCGGCGTGGCGCCCGAGCCGGCTCAGCTCGCCCGCCGCGGCGGCGGGTGTCTGCGTGAAGAGGTCGACGTCCATCTCGACGGCGAGCGTGTCGAGCACCCGGCAGTCCGGGAGCACGCCGCTCTCGTCCAGCGCCGGGCCGAAGCGGCGGACCCGGCCCTCCCAGTTGAGGTAGCTGCCGGCGCGCTGCGCGTCGGGCGCCACCGGGAGCACGACGTCGGCGAGCTCGGTGACCGCGGACGTGTGCATCTCGAGGCTGACGAGGAAGCCGACCTCGCGCAGCCCGGCCAGTGCCGCCTGCGGGTCGGCCAGGTCGTCGGGATCGACGCCGCCGACGACGAGGCCCGCGAGGTCGCCCATCGCCGCAGCGGCGAGGATCTCGTCGGTCTCGCGCCCCCTCGTGGCGGGCAGCGAGCCCTCGGCGAGGTCCCAGGCCCGCTCGACCTCGGCCCTGGCCGCGGCGTCGGACACGAGCCGGCCGCCGGGCAGGAGCGTCGGGGCGGCACCCGCTTCGAGGGCCCCGCGCTCGCCCGCCCGGCGCGGCACCCAGCCGACGACCGCGCCGGTGCGCGCGGCGAGCGCCGAGACGGCGGTGTACAGGCCGGGCACCTCGGCGGCCCGCTCCCCGACCAGGATCGCGCCGCCGCCGGTGAGCCCGGCGATGATGTGTTCGGGCAGGTCGGCCAGCACCGCCGCCTCCGCGCCGGGGACCGCGCGCACGAGGTTGTCGCGCGCGCCCGGCGAGGCCGCGCCGGTGGAGGAGGCCGTGCGCAGCACCGACGGGGTGGACCACTGCCCGAGGTGGAAGACCTTCTGCCCGTGCTTGCGGACGGCCTTGCGCAGCCGCAGGAAGACGATCGGCGACTCCTCCTCCGGCTCGAACGCCACGCACAGCACGGTGGGTGCGGCCTCCAGGCGGGCGTAGTCCATGCCCTCGGGCCCGTGCCCGAGCACGTGCGTCGCGAGGAACTCCAGCTCCTCCGACGAGTGCGGCCGCGCCCGGAAGTCGACGTCGTTCGTGCCGAGGGCCGTGCGGGCGAACTTGGCGTACGCGTAGGCGTCCTCGACGGTGAGCCGTCCGCCCGCGAGCACGCCGACGCCGCCCTCACGGGCCGCGGCCAGCCCCTCGGCGGCCACCTGCAGCGCGTCGGTCCACGACGTCTCGGCGAGCACGCCGTCGGCGCCGCGGACCATCGGCCGGGTGATGCGCTCCTTCGAGCCGAGGTAGCGGAACGCGAAGCGGCCCTTGTCGCAGTTCCACTCCTCGTTGACGGCGGGGTCGTTGCCGGCGAGCCTGCGCAGGACCGTGCCGCGCCTGCTGTCCACCCGCTGCGCGCAGCCCGACGAGCAGTGCTCGCAGACGCCGTCGGTGGACACCAGGTCGAACGGGCGGGAGCGGAACCGGTAGGCCGCGCTGGTGAGCGCGCCGACCGGGCAGATCTGGATCGTGTTGCCGGAGAAGTACGACTGGAACGGCTGGTCCTGCGCGACCCCGACCTGCTGGTCGGCGCCCCGCTCGAGCAGCTCGATGAACGGGTCGCCGCCGATCTGCTCGGAGAACCGGGTGCAGCGCTGGCAGAGCACGCACCGCTCGCGGTCGAGGAGCACCTGGGTGGAGATCGCCAGCGGCTTCGCGAACGTCCGCTTGGTCTCCAGGAACCGGGAGTCGGTGCGCCCGCTGGTCATGGCCTGGTTCTGCAGGGGGCACTCGCCGCCCTTGTCGCAGATCGGGCAGTCCAGGGGGTGGTTGATGAGCAGCAGCTCCATCACGCCCTGCTGGGCCTTGTCCGCCACCGGCGACGTGTGCTGGGTGCGCACGACCATGCCGTCGGCCACGGTCATCGTGCAGCTGGCCTGCGGCTTGGGCATCGGGCGCCCGCCCATCTCCACCTCGACCAGGCACTGGCGGCACGCGCCTGCCGGGTCGAGCAGGGGGTGGTCGCAGAAGCGCGGGACGATGATCCCGAGCCGCTCGCAGGTGCGGATGAGCAGCTCGCCCTTGGGGGCGTCCACCTCGATGTCGTCGATGGTCAGCCGGACGTGGCCCTCGGGTATCGGGCGGGGCTCGGCGTCGGCCTGGGTCGCCGGATCACGGGTGACGGTCATGCCTCGGCTCCCACGAGGTCGTCGAGCTGCTCGGGTCTCGCGACCGCGGGCTGCTCGGCGCAGAGGTCGAGGAACTCCTGGCGGAAGTACTGGATCGCGCTGGTGATCGGGCTCGTCGCGCCGTCGCCGAGCGCGCAGAACGAGCGGCCGAGGATGTTGTCGCAGATGTCGAGCATCGTCTCGACGTCGGCCTCGGTGCCCTCGCCGTGCACCATCCGCTCCAGGATCTGCACGAGCCAGTAGGTGCCCTCCCGGCACGGGGTGCACTTGCCGCAGGACTCGTGCTTGTAGAACTCGGTCCACTTCATCACGGCCCACGGCACCGAGACGGTCTCGTTGAAGATCTGCACCGCCGTGGTGCCGAGCATCGAACCGGCGGCGGCGGCGCCCTCGAAGTCCAGCGGGACGTCGAGGTGATCGGCGGTGAACAGCGGGGTGGACGAGCCGCCCGGCGTCCAGAACTTGAGCGGGATCCCGTCCTTCATCCCGCCGGCGAGCTCCAGCAGCGTGCGCAGCGTGATCCCCAGCGGGGCCTCGTACTGGCCCGGCAGCTCGACGTGCCCGGAGACGGAGTAGATCTTCGGGCCGGGGCTCTTCTCCGAGCCCATCGAGCGGAACCAGTCGCTGCCGCCCTGCACGATCGCGGGGACCGACGCGATCGTCTCCACGTTGTTCACGACGGTGGGTGAGGCGTAGAGGCCGGACGTGGCGGGGAACGGCGGCTTGAGCCGGGGCTGCCCGCGGCGGCCCTCCAGCGAGTCGAGCAGCGCGGTCTCCTCGCCGCAGATGTACGCGCCCGCGCCGGCGTGCACGACGACGTCGAGGTCGAACCCGGAGCCGAGGATGTCGCTGGCCGAGGTAGCCGGCGCGGTAGGCCTCGTCGACGGCGTTGCGCAGGCGGCGGATGCAGTGCAGCGCCTCGCCGCGCACGTAGATCGCGCAGAAGTTCGAGCGGATCGCGTAGCAGGTGATGATGCAGCCCTCGATCAACGAGTGCGGGTCGGCCATCATCGTCGGGATGTCCTTGCAGGTGCCCGGCTCGCCCTCGTCGGCGTTGACCACGAGGTACTTGGGCAGCGCGCCGGGGCCCGTGCGCCCCTGCGGGATGAAGCCCCACTTCATGCCGGTCGGGAAGCCCGCGCCGCCGCGGCCGCGCAGGCCGGAGTCCTTCACCAGCTGGATGAGCTGGTCGGGGTGGGCGGCCAGTGCGGTGCGCAGGGCGGCGTAGCCCTCCAGCCGCTCGTAGGTCTGCAGCGACCAGGAGCGCGGGGACTGCCAGCGCCTGGTGAGCACCGGCGTGAGCGGGTCGGTGGCGGTCATCAGCTCTTCTCCGGCAGGTCCGGCATGGCGGGCGGCTCGTCGGGCATCGGTGGCGCGACCCAGCCGCGCTCGGCGGCCAGCGCGGCGCCGCGCAGCGTCTCGACGGACAGCGACGGGCCCTCGACGGTGCGCTCCAGGTCGTCGAAGACGCCCGCGAGCTCCAGCTCGACGGTCGTGAAGTCGGTGAGCGGGGCGCCCCGGCTCGGCGCGGGCCGCTCCCCGGCGCGCAGCGCGTCGACGACGGCGACGGCGCTGTCCACCGTCTGGTTGTCGAAGTACTCGTAGTTCACCTGCAGCACCGGCGCGAGGTCGCACGCCGCCAGGCACTCGGCGTGCTCCAGCGTGATCGAGCCGGGCGTGCCCGGCTCGCCCGCCGTCTCCTCGTGGCCGACGCCGAGCCGGTCGCACAGCCGGGCGTAGATGTCGTCGCCGCCCAGCGCGGCGCACAGCGTGTTGGTGCAGACGCTCACGATGTGCTCGCCGCACGGCGTGCGCTTGTACATCGTGTAGAACGTGGCGACCGCGGAGACCTCGGCCGTGGTCAGCTCCAGCGCCTCCGCGCAGTACCGGATGCCGTCCTGGCTGACGTGGCCCTCCACCGACTGCACCAGGTGCAGCAGCGGCAGCAGCGCCGAGCGGGACTGCGGGTACCGGGCGACGATCTCCTTGGTGCGGCTGCGGGTGAGCTCGTCGAAGATCGGCGAGGCGGGCGAGCCGTCGGTGACGACCGCCTCCCAGACCTGCTCCACGGGCGCGGCGGCCACCCGGCTGTTGGTCTCCGGCGTGCCCTCGGGCAACGTCATCGGTCAACCCCTCCCATGACCGGGTCGATGCTCGCGACGGCGGCGATGACGTCGGCGACCATGCCGCCCTCGCTCATCGCCGGCATCGACTGCAGGTTCACGAAGCTGGGGTCCCGGATGTGCACGCGCACCGGGCGGGTGCCGCCGTCGGACACCAGGTGGTAGCCGAGCTCGCCGCGCGGCGACTCGACGGGCACGTAGACCTGGCCCGGCCGGCACGTGGAAGCCCTCGGTGACCAGCTTGAAGTGGTGGATCAGCGACTCCATCGACTGGCCCATGATCTTGCGGACGTGCTCCAGGGTGTTGCCCATCCCGTCGGAGCCGATCGAGAGCTGCGCCGGCCAGGCGATCTTGCGGTCCGCCACCATCACCGGGCCGGGCTCCATCCTCGCCACGGCCTGCTCGACGATCTTGAGCGACTCGTGCATCTCGGCGACCCGGAGCCGGTAGCGGGCGTAGCAGTCGGCCTCGGTGGCCGTCGGGACCTCGAACTCGTACTCCTCGTAGCCGCAGTACGGCTCGACCTTGCGCTGGTCCCACGGCAGCCCGGCCGACCGCAGGATCGGGCCGGTGACGCCGAGCGCCAGGCAGCCGTCGAGCGGCAGGTAGCCGACGCCCTCCAGGCGCTGGCGCCAGATCGGCTGGCCGGTGAGCAGCTTGTCGTAGTCGGGCAGCCGCGACCGCATGACCTTGATGAAGTCGGTGACCTTCTCGGCCCAGTCCGCCGGGAGGTCCTGGGCCAGCCCGCCCGGCCGGATGAACGCGTGGTTCATCCGCAGGCCCGTCAGGTACTCCAGGAGGTGCAGCACCTCCTCGCGCTCGCGGAACCCGGCCGTCATGCCGGTGAGCGCACCCAGCTCCATGCCGCCGGTGGCGATGCAGACCAGGTGCGAGCCGATGCGGTTGATCTCCATCAGCAGCACGCGGGCGACCTGCGCCCGGCGCGGCGCCTCGACGCCGAGCAGCTTCTCGACCGCGAGGCAGTAGCCGGCCTCGTTGAACAGCGGCGCCAGGTAGTCCGCGCGCGTCACGAACGTGACGCCCTGGGTCCAGGTGCGGTACTCGCAGTTCTTCTCGATGCCGGTGTGCAGGTAGCCGATCACGCGAGCGGGCCTGCGTGACGGTCTCGCCCTCCAGCTCCAGCACCAGCCGCAGCACGCCGTGCGTCGACGGGTGCTGCGGGCCCATGTTGATGACGATGCGGTCGTCGTGCTCGGAGTCGAGCAGCGGTGTCCCAGTCGCCGCCGGTGACCGTGTAGACCGTGCCCTCGGTGGTCTGCGCTCCTCGGCGGCGTCGGGGTCGCGCCGTCCTGTGCGTCGGATCGACGTCGCGCTGCAAGACGTCATCGGTCACGAGTACGCCCTCCGCTCGTCGGGCGGCGGGATCTCCGCGCCCTTGTACTCCACCGGGATCCCGCCGAGCGGGTAGTCCTTGCGCTGGGGGTGGCCGTCCCAGTCGTCGGGCATCAGGATCCGGGTCAGCGCCGGGTGCCCGTCGAAGACGACGCCGAACATGTCCCAGGTCTCGCGCTCGTGCCAGTCGGCGGTGGGGTAGACCTCCACGACGCTGGGCACGTGTGGCGTCGTCGACGTCGAGCGCGACCTCCAGCCGGATCCGGCGCCGGAAGGTCATCGACGGCAGGTGGTAGACCACGTGCAGCCGCTGCGGCACGCCCACGCCGTAGTCGACCCCGGACACCGACGAGCACAGCTCGAAGCGCAGCGCCTCGTCGTCGCGCAGGGTGCGGCACAGGTCGACGATGCCTCGCGGCGCACGTAGAAGGTGATCTCGCCACGGTCCACCGTGACCTGCTGGACGCGCTGCCGGGACGCCGCGCTCGGTCAGCGCCGCGCCCAGGTCGTCGGCGAGCTCGTCGAACCAGCCGCCGTAGGGCCGCTCGGCGGGTGCGGGGCGTAGGCGGGCAGCTGCAGGCCGCCGAAGCCGGACGTGTCGCCCGAGCCGCTGACGCCGAACATGCCCGTGCGCGCCCGCGAGCCGGTGCGGCCGGCCGGGTGCCGCCCTCCGGCGTGACGGACTCCAGGCCGCCGGACGTCTCGGCCTGCTCGGGCTCGCCCGCCTCCGGCGTCTCGCCGCCGCGTGCGCGCTGCTCGGCGGCGTCGCCGCCGCTCGTCTCGGCCGAGGACTGCGCGCCGCCGGTGGGCTCGGCGCCGTCCTTCGAGGTTCACGTGTCGGCTCGTGTCATCGGGTCACTTCTTCTTCGGCGCGTACTTGATCGACGACGGCACCAGCTCGGTCTTGTGCCCGCTCGCCGCCAGCGCGGCCGCGCGCTTCGGCGCCGAGCGGCTCGTCCATGATCTTGGCGTGCAGCTTGAGGATCGCGTCGATCAGCATCTCCGGGCCGCGGCGGGCAGCCGGGCAGGTACATGTCGACCGGCACGACGTGGTCGACACCCTGCACGATCGCGTAGTTGTTGAACATCCCGCCCGACGACGCGCACACGCCCATCGCGAGCACCCAGCGCGGCTCGGGCATCTGGTCGTAGATCTGGCGCAGCACCGGGGCCATCTTGTTGCTCACCCGGCCTGCGACGATCATCAGGTCGGCCTGCCGCGGGGAGGCCCGGAAGACCTCCATGCCGAACCGCGCCAGGTCGTAGCGCGGCGCGCCGGTGGTCATCATCTCGATCGCGCAGCAGGCCAGCCCGAAGGTCGCCGGCCACAGCGAGGACTTGCGGGTCCAGTTGACCAGCTTCTCGACGCTGGTCAGCAGGACGCCGCTGGGCAGGTTCTCCTCGAGTCCCATGCGTCCCTAGTTCCAGTCCAGCCCGCCGCGCCGCCACACGTAGACGTAGGCGAAGCCGACGGTGACGATGAACAGCACGATCTCCACCAGCCCGAACAGGCCCGAGCGCGTCGGCGGTGACGGCGAACGGGTAGAGGAAGACCATCTCGATGTCGAACAGGATGAACAGCATCGCCGTGAGGTAGTAGGCGACCGGCATCCGGCCGCCGCCCACGACCGGCTGCGGCGACGGCTCGATCCCGCACTCGTAGGCGTCGAGCTTGGCGCGGTTGTAGCGCCGCGGCCCGATGAAGCGGCGCGGCCGCCACCGAGAACAGCGCGAACGCGCCTGCCAGCGCGAACATCAGCACCAGCGGGAGATAGGGATCGAGCATCCGTGCGCCCTCGTCGTCTCTGACTCGCGGTATGGATTCCGTCGGATCCGACCCTAGGTCGGACGCCGGTCCGATCCGCAGTCAGGCAGCCTTAGCTACACGCTCGGTGCGAGCCTGGTCATCGCCGTGATCGACCCGGTCGCTGAGTGCTCCCGTCCCTCGGGTCGTAGAGGTTGGCCAGCAGCTTGAGCAGGAACGCATCAGCGTCTTGCCGGGGCAGGCCGTGCCGGGTGGCCAGGCCGCATGACGGTCGGGTTGCCGATCAGCTTCGAGAAGATGTTGCCGATGCGGTAGTAGCCGCCCAGCGCCTGGCGCATCGCGTCGGGGTAGCCGCTGCAGTGCCGCGCTCGGCGGACGCGCCGGAGCGGGCCAGCGACTGGACCGCGCACCGCGACGCGATCGCCGCCGACTCCATCGCGTAGGCGATGCCCTCGCCGTTGAACGGGTTGACCATGCCGCCCGCGTCGCCGACCAGCAGCAGGCCGGGCCGGTAGTGCGGGGTGCGGTTGAAGCCCATC
The DNA here is from genome assembly GCA_963784265.1 of uncultured Actinomycetota bacterium. GTDB lineage: Bacteria > Actinomycetota > Actinomycetes > Mycobacteriales > Pseudonocardiaceae > Pseudonocardia. The sequence goes on along the minus strand of CAWAQQ010000005.1, from coordinate 219,063 downwards.
GGCAGCGCGGCGCCGCCGACGCGGCCGACGGCGTTCTCGTCGCGGTAGCCCCACTCCTGCGGGGTGCCGTCCAGCCAGGACCGCAGCAGCGCCCGGTAGTCGGTGGAGCCGTACGCCCTGCGTGGTGGACAGGATGCCGAGCCCGACGTTCGACGTGCCGTCGCCCATCCCGAAGATCCAGCCGTAGCCGGGCAGCAGCTTCGGGTTCGCCGGGTCGGAGCGGTCCCACAGCTCCAGGTGGCTCTCCAGGTAGTCGTCGTGGGTGCGCGGGCTGGTGTAGTAGCGGCGCACCGCGACGCCCATCGGGCGGTCGTCGCGCTTGTCCATGCCCAGGCTCAGCGCCAGCCGCGCGCGACACGCCGTCGCAGGCCAGCGTGAGCGGGCGCGCGGAAGCGTCACCGGCCGCTTGTCCTTGCCCCGGCCGACGTGCCCGGCGACGCCGATGACCCGGCCGGTGCGCTCGTCGGTGACGGCCTCGGTGACGGTGGTGTCCTCGTGGAGCCGGGCGCCGGCCTTCTCGGCGTGCCGCACCAGCATCTCGTCGAAGTCCTGCGCGGGGGCGCACCGCGCCGTAGTTCGGGAAGCTCGCCAGCGTCGGCCAGTCCAGCTCCATGCTGACCCCGCCGCCGAGCACGCGCAGGCCCCTGGTTGTGCAGCCAGCCGTTGCGCTCGCTGCAGTCGATGCCCAGGTCGATGAGCTGCTTCATCCCGCGCGGGGTGAAGCCGTCGCCGCACACCTTGGGCCGCGGGAAGCGTGGACTTCTCCAGCAGCAGCACGTCGAGGCCGGCACGGGCGAGGTAGGTCGCGGCCGTCGACCCGGCCGGACCGGCGCCGACGACGATGACGTCGGCGTCGGCGTCCGGGCGGCGGCTGCCGGGTTCGGGCGCGACCATCTGGCTCCTTGTGAACAGATTCACGAAGTCTCGCCCGAGTCTAAGCGGGCAGTGCAAGACCCGCGCACCGGCCCGGGCGTCCGGGCGGCGTCAGGGGCGGCGGGCGCGGTGCAGGGCGACGGCGCCGCCGACGAGGTCGCGCCAGCCCACCGCGGACCAGCCCGCCGCCGCGATCCGCTCGCGCGAGCTCGGGCTGCGCCGGCCAGGCCCGGATCGACTCGGCGAGGTAGGTGTAGGCCTCCGGGTTGCTCGACACCCGCTCGGCGACGGCGGGGAGCACGTGCTCGATCCCGCCGTAGTAGACCGCGCGGAACGGCGCCCAGGTCGGGGTCCCGAACTCGCAGACCACCAGCCGCCCGCCCGGCCGCGTCACCCGGGCGAGCTCGGCCAGCGCGAGGTCCGGGTCGGCGACGTTGCGCAGCCCGAAGGAGATCGTCACCGCGTCGAACGCGCCGTCGGCGAACGGGAGGGCGAGCGCGTCCGCGGCGACCTTCGGCACGTCGCGGCGGTCGCCCGGCGCGGAGCATGCCGAGCGAGAAGTCCGCCGCGACGCACCACGCGCCGGACCGCGCCAGCTCCACCGTCGAGACGGCCGTGCCGGCGGCGAGGTCGAGCACCCGCTCGCCGGGGCGCAGGTCGAGCGCCTCGCGGGTGCGGGCCCGCCAACGGCGGTCCTGCCCGGCGGTGAGGACCGTGTTGGTCAGGTCGTAGCGGCCCGCGACGCCGTCGAACATCGCGGCGACGTCGTGCGGGTCCTTGTCCAGGTCGGCGCGACTCACGGCTCGACCCTACGGTTCCGGGCGGCCCGCACGTCGGGACACTGACTCGCGCACCTCGAGGCCGACTCGCGCACCGGGGAGTCCCGACTCGCGGGATAGGGTCGGGGGATCGTGACGACGCGGACCTCGGCGCTGGCCGTCCGGGCCACCCCGTTCCTGTTCGTCCTCATCTGGGCGTCGGGCTTCGTCGTCGCCAAGTACGCGGCGCCCTACGCCGAGCCGCTGAGCTTCCTGCTGCTGCGGTACGCGGGGGTGGTCGCGCTGATGCTGGCGCTGGCCCTCGTCGCGCGGGCGCCGTGGCCGGGGCGGCGGGCGGCGCTGCACCTCTCGGTGGCCGGGATCGGCATCCAGGCCGGGTACCTCGGGGGCGTCTGGGTGGCGGTGGCGCGAGGGGATGCCGGCCGGGGTGGCGGCGCTGATCGTCAACCTCCAGCCGGTGCTCACGGCGGCGTTCGCCGGGCTCGTGGGCGAGCGGCTCGGCGCGCGGCAGGTGTTCGGCCTGGTACTGGGCTTCCTCGGGGTGGCGCTCGTCGTCTCCAACCGGCTGACCGTCGAGGGGCTCTCCTGGCTCACGCTCGGGCTGACGACGATGGCGCTGCTGGCGATCACCGCAGGCACGCTCTACCAGAAGCGCTTCTGCCCCGAGTTCGACCTGCGCACGGGCCAGGTCGTGCAGTTCGTCGCGGCGTTCGCCGTGACGCTGCCGTTCGCGCTGGCCTTCGAGTCGTTCCGGTTCGACTGGACGCCGCAGCTGGTCGGGGCGCTCGCCTGGTCGGTGCTGGTGCTCACCGGCGGCGGCATCTCGTTGCTGTTCCTCATGTTGCGCCGCGGGGCCGCCGCCCAGGTCACCAGCTACTTCTACCTCGTCCCGGGCATCACGGCGCTGCTGGCGCTGGTGATGTTCGGCGAGACCCTCGGGCCGCTCGCGGTGGCGGGGATGGTCGTCGCGGTCCTCGGCGTGGCGCTGGCCACGCGAGGCGGCAGCGTTAGCCGCCGCCTGCGCGCGCAACCACAGCGCGAGCGGGCCGAGCACCGCCCAGACGCCTGCCACCCCGAGCAGCACCGGGCCGAGCCCGTCGACCGAGCTGCGCCCGGCCACCCGCACGTTCTCCGGGTCGGCGACCTCGTACTCGACGCCGACGGTGGCTCCCACCCGGAGCCCGCGCGGGTAGGACACCCCGCGCTCGGGGACCACGGCCTCCCCGTTGGGCAGGGTGAACCGGATCAGCGTGCGCGCGAAGGAGGAGCCCTCGAGCACCTCGGCGACGGTGAACCCCTGGTCGCCCTCGATCGCCACGTCGTCGATCGCCGCGCCCGCGACCGCGAACCCGGCGAGCACCGTCAGCAGGACGCCGAGCCCCACGACGAGCTCCGGCAGCTTCCTCGACAGCACCCGCAGCACGGGCCGCAACGCGGAGAGCAGCTCGTCGGCGGCGACGGCGGCCCCGGACGCGGGCCGTCCGGACCGGGCGGTCCGGAACTCGCCGGTCCGGAACCGGCGTGCCCGACCCGTGCCGCTGGTCCCCGTGCCGCTGGTCACAGGGCCGGAGTGTAGGGCCGCGTCGGCACCGGCACCCGCCCCGGCGTCCGCCCGGTGTGGCCAGAACCTCCCGGGGCGCGCGCGCATCCGCCGGCACGCACTCCTACAGTCGGTGAGGTGACCATCGCCCCGCTGCCGACCGGCTTGCGCGTGCGAACGAGGCCCGTGGACGATCCGGGCCGCCTGATCGACCTCCTCCCGGACGACCGCAACCCGCTGTCGTGGGTGCGCGGCACGGACGGGCTCGTCGGCTGGGGCGAGGTGGCCCGGTTCACCGGCGACGGTCCGGGGCGCATCGCCGACGCCGACCGCTGGTGGCGGTCGTTCGCCGGTCGCCTGGTCGTCGACGACGAGGTCGGGGTGCCCGGGACGGGCCCGGTGGCCTTCGCGAGCTTCACCTTCAGCGACTCCTCGCCCGGCTCGGTGCTGGTCGTGCCGCGCGTGGTCGTCGGCCGCCGCGGCGACCGGGCGTGGATCACCGAGTTCTCCGCAGGCGACGGCCCGTCGGCCGTGCGGTCGGTCAGCCCGGTGCGGTCGAGCGGCACGCTGCGCTACGCCGACGGGCGGCTGCCCGTCGACCGCTACCGGCGGGTGGTCGCCGAGGCCGTCCGCCGCATGCAGGCCGGCGAGCTGGACAAGGCCGCGCTCGCGCACGACCTCCTCGCCGTGGGCGACGCCGACCTGGACCCCCGCTACCTGCTCGGCGGCCTGGCGCGGCGCTATCCGACGTGCTGGTCGTTCGCCGTCGACGGGTTGATCGGGGCCACCCCGGAGCTGCTCGTCCGGCGCACCGGCGACGCGGTGCAGTCCCGGGTACTGGCGGGCACGATCTGGCGCGAGCGGCTCGACGACCTGACGCCCGCCGACCTCGCCGCGCGGCTGCTCGGCTCGGAGAAGGACCGCCGCGAGCACACCCTGGCCGTCGACTCGCTCGCCTCCGCGCTGGCCCCGCTGTGCGTGTCGCTGCAGGTTCCCGCGGTCCCGGCCGTGATCGCCCTGCACAACGTCTCGCACCTGTCGTCCGACGTGTGCGGCCGCCTCGATCCGGCCGCCCCGGCGTCGCTGCTGCGGCTCGCCGAGGCCGTGCACCCGACGGCGGCCGTCGGCGGCACCCCGCGGGCGTCGGCGCTCGCGCTGATCACCGAGCTGGAGGGCATGGACCGCGGCCGATACGCGGGCCCGGTCGGCTGGGTCGACGCCGAGGGCGACGGCGAGCTGGGCATCGCCCTGCGGTGTGCGCAGCTCGACGGGCCGGTGGCCCGGTTGTTCGCCGGGTGCGGCGTGGTCGCGGGCTCGGACCCGGACACCGAGGTGCGCGAGGCCGCCGCCAAGCTCGTCGCCGTCCGCGACGCGCTGGAGGACGGGGCTTGACCGGCAGCCCGGACGAGCTGTTCGACAACTTCGCCGACGAGCTCGCCGTACGCGGGGCCACCACCGGCGCGATGTTCGGCAAGCGCGCGCTGAAGGCCGGGGGCACGGCGTTCGCGTGCCTCAAGGGTGACCTCCTCGCCTTCCGGCTCGGCGCCGGTACCCCCGAGCACGCGCAGGCACTGGCGCTGGCCGGCACCGAGCCCTTCGATCCGGCCGGCAACGGTCGCCCGTTCCGGGACTGGGTGGCGGTCCCGGCCACCCACTCGGCACGGTGGCGTCAGCTGGCGGAGTCCGCGCTGGCCCGCCCGACCTCCTAGCGCGGTCGGCCGAGGTCCGGCCTCCTCGCGCGCGTTTCGTGCACACCGCGCGCGTTGCGGTGCGCGCGGGGAGTACGAACCGCGCGCGGTGACGGGCGTCAGGGGCGGGTGCGGCGTGGCGGCGCGGCGTGCCGGCCGCGGGCAGGCCGTACAGCGACCGGCCCGGCGGACCGTGGCAGCAGCAGGTGGGCACCGACCAGGAGCAGCACCAGGCCGCCCGCGAGGATCAGGCCGCCGGGCGTGACCAGCCGGTCGCGGGCGAGCCCGAGCCACGGGACGGCGTACCACTCGACGCCCTGCACGTCGGCAGGCGCGACGAGGCCGGGGTCGGGATCCGGGTTGGCGTCGCCGCGGGTCCGGAAGGCCGGGCCGGGCTCGATCGCGACGACGCGGTGGGTGACGATCCGCGCCTCCCCGGACGGCTCGGCCCGGTCGACGAACGTGATGACGTCGCCGACCCCGATCTCGGCGACCGGCCGCGGCCGGACGACCACGACCGAACCCACCGGCAGCGCCGGTTCCATGCTCCCCGAGAGCACCGACAGCGTGGACGCGCCGAAGGCCGCCGGAACCGCGACCACGGCCACGACCGCCCCCACCGCGACCACGACGGCGAGTAGCAGCACGACCGTGGCCACCCGCCGCACCGGATGTGCACGCGGTGTCACGGCAGGGCCGCCGTTGTCGCCCGACGGCCGATCGACTGCCCGCACGATCCCCCCAGAAGTCTGCGGATGTGGCAGGACATGAATACCCGGCGCAACCTATGTGGTGATGATTAGTCACCCCATCGTGCAATTTTCGCGGCCACGGCGGGCACCGGCTCGGGAATTGCCCCCGATACTCACTGCGCACGCCCATCCGGGTCGTTGATCAATTCTCGACATCGGGTCGATCAATAGCGATGATCGACCTCCAGAGGGGACCATGAGCATCCTGCAGAACAACAAGAAGCTGACCGCCGGCCTCGGGATAGCGGCCGTCGTCGTCGCAGTCGCCGCCATCGGCGCGGGCACCTATGCGGCCTTTTCCGACACCGAAACGGGGCCGGGCGGCACCGCTGACGGCGGGAACTCTGGACCTGGAGGTGGGCGGAAGCGCAAGCGGTCGAGCTGTTCAGCGGGTCGACAACATCAAGCCCGGTTTCAGATCATACCGCAGCAGACTCTCTCCGTGGCGAACGCGGGCTCCTTGGACGGCAGCTCAGTCCGGGACTGTCCATACTGACCAGCGGGGATGTGTCCATGTACGGAACCCGAGGCGGAGGCCGAGAGGGTCACGAGGGACGCCTGCAACAAGGCCGGCAACCTGCAGGAACAGCTCAAGGTGATCGTCAAGGGCCCGAACCTGCCGTCGAGCGGCCTGCTCCTCCGCGCTTCCGCTCGTGGACGGCAGTCCGCGCTTCCCCGCGACGGTTCACGCTGGCGCCGAAGGGCACGGCGACCTATACCTTCGAGCTTCTGCCCTTCCGAACCTGAGCAGCACCGAGAACAACAAGGTGCAGGGCGACACCTTGACGATCTCGTCGACGCTCAATCTCGTCCAGTCCACACCCTGACCATTGCCGATCGGACCGGGCGCAGTGGCGACGATATCGAAGTCGTCGCTCCGCCTCACCAGTCCTGATCGACAATGATCGACACAATGGACGTTCGGGGGCGGAATGCGACCACGAGTTCTCGTCGCAGCCGCCGCGCGTCGTCGCGATGGCGGGCGCAGGGGTGGCGACCGCCATCGGCTCCGGGACCATTGCGGGGTTCTCCGACACCGAGGTGAGCACGCCGGACACGATCGGTGCGGCGACCGTCGTCCTCGGCGGCCGCGGTGAGCCGCCCCGGCTCGCGTACGAGGGCCTGCGCCCGGGAAAGGCGCAGACCGTCGACGTGGCGGTCGACTACCAGGGCAGCGTGGCGGCGGACGTCGACCTGCGGCTCACCGCGGCCGCGGAGCGGTCCCGTTTCTGCGACGGATCCGGCCGGCACGCTGACCGTCGCGGTCGACCAGGCGGCCGCCGTCGACTACTGCACGCTCCTCGACGGCCGCGCCACCAGGCTCGCCTCGGTGAGTCCCGGCACCACGGCCCGCGTCCGCGTCACCGTGACGCTGAGCGCCGACGCACCGCCCGCGCTCCTCGGCCGCGCCGAGCAGGCAGTCGCGACCGTCCAGGCGTCCGGCGGGTTCACCGACCGGGTGCAGGGGGCGTTCAGCGCGACGACGGCGGCTCCCGATCCGGCGGCACCCGCCGCACCCGGCCCGGCGAGCGCGGCCGCCGCACCCGTGGATGGCGCGCCACCGGCGCCGCCGGAGTGTCCCGGCACGTTCGCCGAGGTCGTGTCGATGACGCCGGACCGGCCGCGCTGGAACGCGCTCGAGGAGCGTGGGCCCGGCTCCGGGCCGTTCCTGATCGTCGGCACCCCCGGTCCCGACGACATCGTGGGGTCGGCGGGTGCGGACTGCCTCGTCGGGGGCGACGGCGCCGACCGGCTGGACGGGGGCCCCGGCGACGACCGGCTCCTCGGCGGCACGGGCGTCGACGACCTGCACGGGCGCGACGGCGCGGACCGGCTCGACGGCGGCCCCGACGCCGCGCGCTGCGACGCGGACCCGGCCGACGTGACCGCGGCGTGCCTCGCCCCGGACCCGCCCCCCGCCGTCGAGCCGGTTCCGGCCCCCGGTCCCGCCCCGGCGGGCGCCGTGCCCCGTGGAGCCGCCGCCCGCGATCCAGCCGCCACCGCCACCGCCACCCGGTCCGGACGGGCCGGGCACCACCGACCCGGCGCCCCCCGCCCCGCCGCCCGCGCCGGACCCTCCCGCGCCGGACCCTCCCGCACCGCAGCCACCCGCGCCCCCGCCTGAACCCGCAGGTCAGCGCCCCACGGCAGCGGCCACCGCCGCCCGCAGCGCCGCGTGCCCGTCGCGCAGCCGCGTCCGGTCCGCGCACACCTCGACCAGCCGCAGCCCGCGCGGCTCGCCGAGCAACGCGCCGACGTCGGCGGGATCGGCACAGCGCACGTGAGCCACTCCGGTGGCGGCACAGAGCGCGGCCAGGTCGACCCGGTGCGGGGTGCCGAACACCCGCTCGAACCCCGCCGCGTGCTCGGGCGCGCCCTGCTCCAGCAGGCCGAAGATGCCGCCGCCTTCGTCGTTGAGGACCACGAGCGTGAGGTCGGGCCGCGGCTCGTCCGGACCGATGACGAGCCCGGTCGTGTCGTGCAGCAGCGTCAGGTCGCCGAGCAGCGCGTACGCCGGGCCGGGGTGGGCGAGGGCGGCGCCGACGGCGGTGGAGACGGTGCCGTCGATTCCGGCGACGCCCCGGTTGGCGAGCACGGTGAGCCCCGCCCGCGGCCGGGCGGCGAGCGCGACGTCGCGCACCGGGTTCGACGAGCCCAGCAGGAGTTGCGCCCCGTCGGGCAGCGCCCCGACCAGCGCGCGGGCCAGCCGGAGCCCGGCCGGGGCGGACGGGTCGTCGAGCAGGTGGTCGATGGCGTCGGCGGCGGCGCCGTCCGCGGCGCGCCAGCGCTCCGACCACCCCGAGGCGGCGCCAACGCCGGCAGCGAGCCGACGGCCCGGACCGTGCCCGGCGACGTCGGTCCACGGCATGCCGCCCGGGTCGGCCGTCGCGTAGACCGCCACCTCCGGGTCCGCCAGCAGCCGCTGGACGGAGCGGTGCAGCGTCGGGCGGCCGGCCACGACGACCTGCGACGGGCGCAGCGAGGGGGTCCCGAGCAGCCACGGCCCCGCACGGAGCGCGACCGGCCACGCCACCGAGACGGGCTCGGCGACCACCGGGAGCCGCGACGTCGAGCACCTCCGGCGGGGCGCCGTGCCCGGCGATCACGACCGTCGGGGCCTGCGGATCGAGCGGCAGCGGCGCCGTCTGCCGCGCGACGGCGGGCACCGCCGTCCACGGCGCGCCGCCGTCCCGGCCGCGAGGTGCGGCATCGGCCGCGTCGTCGGGCACCAGCGGCTCGGCGAACGGGAGGTTCAGGTGCACGGGGCCCGGCGGGCCCCCGGTGGCCCCGGTCGCCGCGGCCACCGCCCGGTCCACCGACGAGCGCCAACGCCCGTTCTCGGCGGCCGCGTCCCCCGCGACCGCGCTCGTCGTCGCCAGCCGGACCGCCCCGCCGAAGATCCCGGCCTGCACGACGGTCTGGTTGGCGCCGGTGCCGATCTGGTTCGGCGGCCGGTCGGCGGTCAGCGCGAGCAGCGGCACCCCGGCGTAGGAGGCCTCCAGCACCGCGGGGTGCAGGTTCGCCACGGCGGTGCCGGAGGTCGTGCACACCGGCACCGGTCGGCCGGACCGCAGCGCGAGCCCCAGCGCGAGGAACCCGCCCGTCCGCTCGTCGATGCGGACGTGCAGGCGCAGCCGGGCCGCGGCGTCGGCGGCGTGCAGCGCGAAGGCCAGCGGCGCGTTGCGCGACCCGGGGCAGAGCACGGCGTCGGTCACCCCGCACCGGACGAGCTCGTCGACGAGCACGCGCGCGTGCGCCGTCGACGGGTTCACGGCGCGAGCCTATGCGCGGCTCGTCGGGGCCCTATCTGGACGGCCAGTCCCAGCCGAGTTGCACGAACATCCCGAGCCGGTCGCTCACCGCCCGGATCTCGGTGATCTTCCCGCCGGACACCGTGAGGATCCAGATCTGCTCGACGTCGAAACGGCGCCCGGTCGGACGCGGCATCCGCGGGTGGGCACCGGAGTGGACGCCGCTCGCGCGCAGGCGCACGACGACCTTGTCGCCCTCGGCGATCAGCTCCTCGGGGACCATCCCGACGTCGGTGAAGGCGTCGAGCTGCTGGCGGAACCCCTCGAACGCCGCCCCCGGTGCGTCGACCTCACCGTGGATGATCTTGTTGTGGTCGACGACGTCGCGCGCCATGTACTCGGGCAGGTCCGCCAGCCGCCGTTCGCCGATCGCGGCGAGGAAGTCCCGGACCACCTGCTTGTTCGCCTCGGTGCCGGCCACGGCCGTCACAGTGCGATCAGCTCGAACGTCGTGGCGAGGCGCGCGCCGGGCAGCCTGCCCGCTGCGGCCTCGGCCATCGGCCGCAGGAAAGCCTCCGGGTCCGCCATCCCGCCGCCCAGCCCGGCGAGGTAGGCCTTGTGCGCGGCGAGGGAGGCGACGGCCCGGTCGAACGTGTCGCCGATGTCGACGGCGTGCGCCGCGCCTGGCGACGCCGCCACGGCCACCCACCGCACCCCGCCCCACGGTTCGAGCCCCAGTTCGGGGAACAGCCAGCGGTTGCCGGCGTCGCGGGCCGCGTCCAGCGCGGCGAGCCCGACGTTGCGGTGGTCGGCCATGTTCAGCCCCCCGCCGGGCCAGGTGTCGCGGAAGTTGCCGGTGACCAGCAGCTCCGGGCGGTGCCTGCGGATCGCGGCGGCGATGTCGCGGCGCAGCGCGATGCCGTACTCGACCAGCCCGTCGGGGTGGTCGAGGAACTCCACGGTGTCCACCCCGACGGCCGCGGCCGCGGCCCGCTGCTCCGCCTCGCGCAACGGCCCGCACTCGGCGGGCGGGAGGCCGTCGATGCCTGCCTCGCCCCGGGTGGCGAGGAGGTAGGTGACCGTGCGGCCCTCGGCCGTCCAGCGGGCGACCGCACCTGATCCGCCGTACTCCAGGTCGTCGGGATGGGCGACGACGGCGAGTGCGCGCGTCCAGTCCTCGGGCATCGGCTCCAACGGTGAGTCGGTCATGCCGCACGATCCTCTCGTCACGCGCAACCCCCGGCCGCCCGGCCGCGGCGTTCGGCGCGCGCAGTAGCGTTCGTGCCGAGATGAGCGCGACCCTGCAGGCCACCGACCTCGCCGCCGGCCACGGTGCACGCGTGCTGTTCGCCGACCTGGACCTGGTCGTCGCCCCTGGCGACGTCGTCGGGCTGGTCGGGGCGAACGGCGCCGGCAAGTCCACCCTGCTCCGGCTGCTCGCCGGGGAGATCGACCCCGAGCAGGGCACGGTCGCGGCGAGCCCGCCGGACGCCACGATCGGGCACCTCCCGCAGGAACCCGACCGCCGTCCCGGCGAGACCGTCGCCGCGTTCCTGGCCCGCCGGACGGGCGTCACCGCGGCCCAGGCCGCGATGGACACGGCCGCGGAGGCGCTCGGCGACGGCTCCCCCGGCGCGGACGACGCGTACGCCACCGCGCTGGACCGCTGGCTGGCCCTCGGCGGGGCCGACCTCGACGAGCGCAGCGGCGAGGTGGCCGCCGAGGTCGGGCTCGGCGTCGACCTCGGCACCCCCATGACCGCGCTCTCCGGCGGCCAGGCGGCACGCGCCGGGCTCGCCGCGCTGCTGCTGTCGCGCTACGACGTGCTGCTGCTCGACGAGCCCACCAACGACCTCGACCTCGACGGCCTGGAGCGCCTGGAGCGGTTCGTGCAGGGGCGGTCGGCGTCGGGGCGGGGCAGCCCGGCCGTGATCGTCAGCCACGACCGCGAGTTCCTCGCCCGCACCGTCACCCGGGTCGTCGAGCTCGACCTCGCGCAGCAGCAGGTCGGGGTCTACGAGGGCGGGTACGAGGCCTACCTGGCGGAACGGGAGATCGCCAGGTCGCACGCGCGCGCGGCCTACGAGGAGTACGCCGACACCCGGTCCGGGCTGCAGGACCGGGCCCGCACGCAGCGCAACTGGATGGCGGCCGGCGTGCGCAACGCGCGCCGGAAGGCGACCGACAACGACAAGTTCGGCCGCAAGTTCCGGGCGGAGACGAGCGAGAAGCAGGCCGCGAAGGCCCGCCAGACGCAGCGCATGATCGAGCGGCTCGACGTCGTGGAGGAGCCGCGCAAGGAATGGGAGCTGCGGATGACCATCGCGGCGGCCCCGCGCTCCGGCACGGTCGTCGCGGCCATGCGCGGGGCCGTGGTGCGCCGTGGCGACTTCACGCTGGGTCCGGTGGACGTGCAGGTCGACTGGGCCGACCGCGTCGTCGTCACGGGAGCGAACGGCTCCGGCAAGTCGACGCTGCTGGGCGCGCTGCTCGGGCGGATCCCCGTCGACGCCGGGACCGCAGGCCTCGGGTCCGGCGTGCGCGTGGGCGAGATCGACCAGGCCCGCGGGCTGTTCCTCGGTCCGGAGCCGCTGGCCCGTGCGTTCGGCGACGCCGTGCCCGACTGGCCGGACTCGGACGTGCGCACCCTCCTGGCGAAGTTCGGGCTGACCGGGGAGCACGTGCCGCGGCCTGCGGCCTCGCTCTCCCCCGGCGAACGGACGCGCGCGGCGCTCGCCCTGCTCCAGGCCCGCGAGGTGAACCTGCTGGTCCTCGACGAGCCCACCAACCACCTCGACCTGCCCGCGATCGAGCAGCTCGAACAGGCTCTCGACGGGTTCCCGGGCACGGTCCTGCTCGTCACCCACGACCGCCGGATGCTGGACACGGTGCGCACCACGCGGCGCTGGACGGTCTACGGCGGCCGGGTCGAGGAGGCCTGACCGCGGCCCCGTCCCGAGGGCATCGCGCGGGCTTCTTGCCGTTCCCGGGCCCGGGAACGACAACGAGCCCGCGCGATGCCGGGGCGGGGGCTGGGGAGACGGGTGGCGCCCCGCGTGAGCGGGGCGCCACGGGTGTCGGAGGGGCGGTCGGTCAGGCGTGCGGGGTCTCGTCCTGCGGGCCGATGGCGAAGCGCAGCTCCTGCTCGCCGTCTGCGCCCGCGACGGGCTGGACGTCGAGCACCTTGTCGTCGAGGACCTGCGCGGCGACCGGCTCCAGGAACAGGGCCACGCCGTCGCCGCCGAGGACGACGTCCTCGGCCGCAGGCCGCTCGGCCAGCGCCAGCTCCAGACCCTGGCTCGGGTCCGGCGCCGAGATGCGCAGTCCGCCGCCTTCCGGCAGCTGCGCTTCGGTCGTCAGGGACTTGATGGCTTCGGCCGCGGTATCGGTGATTGCCAACATCGCCCCCACGCTAGGTGCCGCCGTCCGGGCCCGCCGACGCGGGGGCCCGTCTCAGCCGAACCGGTCGGGGTCGGGGCCGGTCCGGGTGCCGTCGTCCAGCTCGGCGATCGTGGCCATGTCGTCGTCGGCGAGCTCGAAGTCGAAGACGTCGATGTTCTCCCGCATGCGCGAGGGGGTCACCGACTTCGGGAACACGATGTTGCCCAGCTCGATGTGCCAGCGCAGCACGATCTGGGCGGGCGTCCGGCCGTACTTCCCGGCCAGCGCGACGAGCCGGCCGTCCTCGAGCAGCTCCCCGCCCTTCGCGAGCGGGCTCCACGCCTCGGTGGCGATGCCGTGGGCGCGGTGGTACTCGCGCAGTTCGGCCTGCGGGAGCAGCGGGTGCAGCTCGATCTGGTTCACCGCCGGCACGGTGCCGGTCTCGGCGGCGAGCCGGTCGAGGTTGGCGACGGTGAAGTTCGACACGCCGATGGCGCGGGTCCTGCCCTCGGCGGCGAGCTCCTCGAACGCCTTCCACGTCTCGACGTAGCGGTCCTCGCCCGGACGCGGCCAGTGGATGAGGAACAGGTCGACCTGGTCGAGGCCGAGCCGTCCGAGGCTCTCGTCCAGCGACTTGACCGCCTCGTCGTGGCCGTGGCGGTCGTTGTCCAGCTTGGTGGTGACGAACACCTCGTCACGGGGCAGGCCCGCCGCGGCGAGTGCCTGGCCGACACCTTCCTCGTTGCCGTACATCTGCGCGGTGTCGATGTGCCGGTAGCCGGCGTCGAACGCCTGCCGTACCGCCTCGGCGGTGTCCTCGGGCGGGACCTGGAAGACCCCGAACCCGAACTGGGGGATCCGCACGCCGTTGTTGAGCTGCACTGTGGGGACGTCTGTCATCCCACCTGTCTACCCGGTCGGCCGGCGCGGCATTCGGTCACGCGATCGCGTCACACCCACCCGGTCAGACGGTCTGGCCGAGCCCCGCGAGGATGCCCTCACACGTCCTGACCACCACGCGGCAGGCGTCGGACGCGGCCCGTGCCGACATCGGGTTCTCCGCGTGCTCCCGCCACCGCACCAGCGCGTCGACGGCCGCCTCCCGCAACACCGCGGGATCGCTGTGGACCGGCATGCCCAACCGGCACGCCGGGCCCGCACCGCTCCCGCCCAGCAGCCGCTCGGCCTCGGCGAGCAGCGGCTCGGGCAGCCGGACGGCCCGTGACCGCAACGCGCCGAGGAGCCGCAGCTCGACGAGCTCGTGCGCGCCGGCCAGGATCCGACCCACGTCCACGGCCAGGTGCCCGGACCCCGGCCGGGGGTCGCTCTGCAGCACGCCGGCCAGGGCGAGCAGCGCGGACCGGGCCTTGAGCAGGTCACGGCGCCCGGTGAACCGGGTGTCCAGGACCTCCTGCAGCTCGGGCAGCCCGCTGCGGCTGACCAGCTCGGCCGCCAGCCCGGCAGCGTCGCCGACGCCCTGACGAAGGAGGGCGGTGGCCAGCCTGATCCCGAACACACCGAAACGGGCCAGAAGGGACTGCCGGACCACCCGGGACAGCCCCGGTGACCGGTCCGCGCCCGTCCACGTCACGCCCAGGAAGCGGTCGGCGGTGACCAGCGCCGCCTCGAGGTCCTCCTGCTGTCCGCGGGCCAGGTCCGCGAGCGCGGCGAACTCGGTCTGCCGCAGCGTCCGGCCCGCCTGCGCGATCAGCCCGGCCACGGCGACGACGTCCTGGCAGAGCCCCCGCAGCGCGGGCTCGGCGAGGTAGCGGTGTGCCACCGCCTTCGCCGAGGACATCGAGTCCACCCGGCCCCCGCCGATCTCGTCGGCCCGCGAGATCACCGCGATCGTGTTGACCGAGGTCGCCCTGGCGACGCCGCGGTCCCGGAACGACTCCAGGAACGTCGCACCCCCGCCGTGCCGGTGGCGCATGAGGTAGACGACGGCGTCGGCCTCGGTGGGGGTCTCGTCGTCCGGGTGGAGCACGACGTCCGGCCGCCGTGCCGTCGTCGCCGTCTCCGGGGAACCGATCCCCGGCGTGTCGATCAGCGTCGCGGCGCGCAGGCCCTGCGCCGGCCAGCCGACGTCGAGCCGGTCCACCTCCTCGGCCGGGGTGCCCTGGAGGTCGATCACCAGGCCACCGTCGGCCCGGCGCACCGGCACGTGGACGGGGCTGCCGCTCGACCGAAGCCGGATCACGATCTCCGGGGAGGGCGCGCCCCGGTACCAGGTGACGATCCGCGTGCACTCACCGCTGTCGGTCGGGGCGAGCTGCTCCCCGACCAGCGCGTTGAGCAGCGTGGACTTGCCCGCGTCGACCCGGCCGGCGATCGCGACCCGCAGCGGCTGGTCGAGCCGTTCCACATGGCCGTGCAGCCAGCGCGTGAGGTCGGGCCGGTCCCGGTAGACGCCCGTCGCCCGCAGCAGGACGTCGCGGACCGACGCCGACAGGTTCCCCCCCGGGCCGGCTCATCGCGCCGGCTCCGGCTCGACCTCCCTGGACCCGGTCGCCGCAGGCGGCCCGGCGCGGCGGTCGCGCACCGCACTGCGGGAGCAGGGTGCGGACCCGCTCCTGGAGCTTCTCCAGGCGCTCGATCTCGACGGGGAGCTCGGCGCAGCCGGCGTTCGCGGTCGACCGTCGAGGCCCGCACCGAGTCCTCCACCGACCGCGCCGACACCCGCAGGGACACGTCGAGCTGCTCGGCGTAGGAGCCGAAGTGGTCACGGAGGTCGCGCTGCACCCCGCGCAGCATGCCCCGGGAGTCCTCGCCCACCTGGAGGACGAGGTCCTCGAGGTGGCGACGGACGGCCGCCTTGGCCTCGGCCTGGCGCCTGCTCGTGCTGCGTGCGCCGCTCCTCGCTCGGCGCGGTGTCGCCGAGCCGGAGCCCGTCCTCGGGTGCGAACGGGTCGACCAGGCTCGTCCCGGCGAACGTGCCGAGCGGGCCGCGGGCGGTGGAGAGCGCGGCGCAGGCCTCCGTGCACGGCGCCGGGAGGATCTGCTCCTGCTCCTCGGCGAACCGGGTGGCCACCCGCTCGGCGAGCAGGCGGGCCTGCCGGGTGGCCCGGATGACGTTCGCCGACGCCGCGGCGGCGGCCTGCCGCTCGACCCATCCGCTGAGCTGGGGCCAGGTCTGCACCGGGTCGCCGTTCTCGTCGATCTCGTCCTCCGCCAGCCGGATGATCTCGCGCACGCGGTCGCGCAGGTCGCCCTCGACGTCCGCGGCGAAGTCGGTGACGCCGTCGTCGAGGGTGCGCTGCCAGCGCGCGGAGCGTTCCGTGAGCGCTGCGGCCCGCTGCTGCGCCTCGTTCAGCCTGCTGATCAGGTCCCCGGCCGTCTCCAGGTCCTGCAGGGCGTGTCGCTCCGCCCGGAGGGTGGCGAGCACCTGGTCAGTGACCCACACGATGTCGTGGACGGTGGAGCGGCGGCGAAGGCGGTCGGCGTCGGTGACGACCCGCTCGTACAGGTAGTTCTCCAGCGCCGGGAACCCGGACTCCTCGTTGAGCGACGCGTCGCCACCCGTCACGGCCTGCCACCTGACGGCGGAAGACACCGCGATCAGCCCGCCGTCGACGCCGGCGGACCGAAGGTGGCCCAGGTCCAGCTCGGCGACCCGCCGCCACTGCGGGTAGAGGTCGACCTTGGTCAGGACGCAGGCCACGTTCGGGCACAGCTCCGCCGCCCGGCGCAGGAGCTCCAGCTCGGGCGCCGTGAGCTCCTGCGACGCGTCGGAGACCAGGAGCACGGCGTCCGCGGAGGGCAGCGCGGCCGACGTGGCCGCGCCGTGCACGGAGTCGAGCCCGCCGACGCCGGGCGTGTCGACGATCTCCAGGCCCCCGACCAGGATGTTGCGGGGCAGCCCGACCTCGACGTAGCTCGGGCGCAGGCCACCAGCGGGATTGCGCGACTCGAGCACGTGCTCGGCGATCCGGTCCGCGATGTCGGCGACCTCGACGTCGTGCAGCTCGCTGCGCTCCTCGGCGGGCACGCCGCTGCCGTCGGGCTCGAGGGTGCGTACGAGCGAGACGCACGGCGTCTCGGCGTGCCGCACGACCGTGGGCACCGACGTGGCGATGTCGTCGTGGACCGGGCACGCAGGCGCCGAGACCAGCGCGTTGACCAGGAAGCTCTTGCCCTGCTTGAACTCCCCCACGACGAGGACCCGGATGCGCTCGTCCAGCAGGCGTTCCCGGGTCCGGGCCAGGCGGGCGTCCAGGTCGGGCCGCCCGTAGCCGCTGATCACCTTCCGGGCGAGGTCGACGGCCTGCACCGGCGTCGGCAGCGTCACCGGCTCCTCCTCCTGATCGTGCTCGCCGCGGACGGCGTGGACTCCCGAGCCGACAAGGCTCCACCACCTGGTGTCAGGGGGTGGAGCCGGGTCGGTCAGGACATCAGGACGTCGGTCCGCATGGTGCCGCCGCTCACCGGCTCGCGACGGCCCGGCACCCGAGCGCACGTGCGGCGAGCTGCGCCAGATGGACCGGCTCGCGCTCGCCGGCCTGGCGCAGCTGCGTGCGGCAGCTGAAACCGTCGGCCAGCACCGCCACCGCGTCGTCGGCCGCCCGGACGGCCGGGAGCAGCACCCGTTCCGCGCAGGCCATCGACACGGCGTAGTGGCCCTTCTCGAACCCGAAGTTGCCGGCCAGCCCGCAGCAGCCGGAGTCGAGGACCTGCGCGTCGACGCCGAGCGCGGCCAGAACCGTCCGGTCGGCCTCCACCCCGATCTCCGCGTGCTGGTGGCAGTGCACCTGGACGAGTGCCCGCAACCCCGGCTCGACGACCGCGGCGCGCAGCTCGTCGACGTGGGCGAGGAGTACCTCGGCGAACGTCGCGATCCCGGTGGACGGGTCGGCGAGTGCGGCGGCGAGCGGCTCGTCCGGCAGGAGCTCGGGGCCGTCGGCCCGCAGCGCCGCGACGCACGACGGCTCCAGCCCGACCACCGGGATCCCGGCCTCGAGCCACGGCCCGATCGTGCGCAGGCTGCGCCGCAGCACCCGTCGGGCGGCGTCGACCTGGCCGGTGGAGGTCCACGTCAGCCCGCAGCAGACCGCCCGCGGCGGCACCTCCACGGCGTACCCGAGCGCCTCGAGCACCGCCACCGCGTCGCCGGCGATCCCCGGGTCGAAGTGGTTGGTGAAGGTGTCGGGCCAGAGCAGCAGCCGTCGCTTCGGTGTGCCGCCGCCCCCGGCGTGCAGGAAAGCCACTTTCACGCCATCTGATGGCGGGAAAGTGGCTTTCCTGACACCGGGACCACGCGTGAACGGGCGCCGGGCGATCGGGGGAGGGGGCGCTCGGGGGTGATCCCGCCCAGCTTCTTCACCACGACGGCGAGCGGGCCGCGGGCTGCCGCGTTCAGCGCATCGACCGCGCGCGCCGGCAGCCGCCCGACCAGCCGCATCCAGCGCGGGAGCGCGCCCATCGAGTAGTGCGACGCCGGCCGCAGCCGGCGCCGGTACCGCTGCGCCAGGAACTCCGTCTTGTACGCCGCCATGTCCACGCCGACGGGGCAGTCGCGCTTGCAGCCCTTGCACGACAGGCACAGGTCCAGCGCCTCCTCCACCTCCGGCGCCTGCCACCCACCCGTGACGACCTCCCCGGACGCCATCTCGAACAGCAGCCGCGCCCGCCCGCGCGTGGAATGCATCTCCTCGCCCGTGGCGCGGTAGCTCGGGCACATCACCCCGCCGTCCGCCGTGACGCACTTGCCCACCCCGAGGCAACGGCGGGTGGCGCGGGTGAACGAGCCCCGGTCGTGGGCGAACGCGAGCTGCGGGTCGTCGGGGAGCGTGGGCATGCCGACGAAGAGCCGCAGGTCCTCGTCGAGCTTGGCCGGGCGCACGACGCGGTCGGGGTTCATCCGGTCGTCCGGGTCCCAGACGCCCTTGAACTCCTCGAAGGCCCTGATGATCCGCGGCGGGTACATCCGCGGCAGCAGCTCGGCCCGCGCCACGCCGTCGCCGTGCTCGCCCGAGAGCGAACCGCCATGCGCGACGACGAGGTCCGCCGCGTCCTCGAGGAACGCCCGGAAGTTCGCGACGCCGGCGGCGCTGAGCAGGTCGAAGTCGATCCGGACGTGCAGGCAGCCGTCGCCGAAGTGCCCGTAGTAGGTCCCGATGCGTCCGTGTGTGCGGAGCAGAGCGTCGAACTCGCGGAGGTAGGAGCCGAAGCGCTCGGGGGTACGGCGGCGTCCTCCCAGCCCGGCCAGGCCTCGCCGCCGTCCGGGCTGCGGGTGAGGATCCCGGCACCGTCCTCCCGGATCCGCCACAGCTGCCTCATCGCGGCCGGGTCGCCGACGACGATGCCGGTGGCCCCGTACGGCGCCATCGCCCTGACGACGGCCTGCGCCGCCGCCTCGGCCTCGGCGCGGGTGCCGCCGCCGGTCTCGACGTAGAGCCAGCCGCCGCCATCGGGCAGCGCGCGGCTGGCGCGCTCCATCGGGTTCGACGCGCGCAGGGCCGCGATCAGCCCGGCGTCCATGCCCTCGATCGTCAACGGCCCGAGCTCGCGGACCGCCACGACGTGGTCGGCGGCGTGGTAGGCGTCCGGGAAGCCCAGCACCGCCAGGGCGCGGGCGGCCGGGGACTCGACGAGCCGGACCGTCGCCTCCAGCGACCGTCGCGCAGGTGCCCTCGGTGCCCACGAGTGCCTTGGCGAGGTCGAAGCCGTTCTCGGGCAGGAGCTGGTCGAGGTTGTAGCCCGAGACGCGTCGGGTCAGGTCCGGGAAGCCGCTGCGGACGTCGTCGGCCAGGTCGTCGCGCAGCCGCAGCAGCCGCTCCGGGATCGGGCCGGTGGCCGGCTCCCCGCGCCCGAGCCGGAGCCGCTCGCCGCGGTAGGTCAGCACGTCCAGGCCGTGCACGTTGTCGACGGTCTTGCCCCACGCCACCGAGTGCGAGCCGCACGCGTTGTTGCCGATCATCCCGCCGAGGGTGCAGCGGTCGTGGGTGGACGGGTCGGGGCCGAAGGTCAGGCCATGCGGGCGGGCCGCGTCGCGCAGGGTGTCCAGGACGACCCCCGGCTGGACCTGTGCGGTTCGGGCGCCGGGATCGATCTCCAGCACGGCGTTCATGTGCCGGGTGAAGTCCAGGACCACCGCGGTGTTGACGGCTTGCCCGGCGATGCTCGTACGGGCGCCCACCGGGAGCACCGGCACGCCGTGCTCGCGGCACACCGCCAGCGCAGCGGCGACGTCGTCGCCGTCGCGCGGGGCCACCACCCCGACCGCCACGCGCCGGTAGTTCGACGCGTCGGCCGAGTACATCGCGCGGGTGGCGCTGTCGAACCGGACCTCGCCGCGCACCGCCGCGGTGAGCGCGGCGTCGAGACCGGCGGTCACCAGTTCTCGACGGACCGGGTGAGGATCCCGGCGATGTCGTCCTCGTCCGGCGTCCGGGGGCAGGTGGCGAGCAGGCGCTGCTGCTTCATCGTGCCCGGCACGAGGTCGGGCACGTCGTCCTCGGAGTACCCGACGCCACCGATCCCGTTGGGGATGCCGATGTCGCGCATCAGGGCCACCAGCACCGACGGGAGCTGCTCGGACGGCTCCCGCGCCCGGTCCGCACCCGGGTCCAGCAGCTCGGCGGCACGCAGGTGCCGCTCCGGCGCGGAGTCGAACGAGAACCGGAACGCCTCGGGCGCGGTGAGCGACACGGACTGGCCGTGCGGCACCATCGGCTCGTCCTGGGGGTAGCCCTCGGGCCGGTAGTCGCGCACCATCCCGGCGATCGGGTAGCCGTTGGCGTGCGGGATGTGCACCCCCGCGTTGCCGAACCCCATGCCCGCGAACGTCGCCGCCATCATCATGTCCGAGCGGGCCGCGACGTTGTCGGCCCCTTCCCGCACGGCCGTCCGGAACGAGTTCGCGAGCAGCCCCATCGCCCGCTCGCACCACAGGTCCGAGACCGGGTTCGAGCCGCAGTAGGTGACGCGCTCCTCGGGCTCCTTGCGGTCGAAGCTCGTGTAGTAGCGCGCGGTGTAGCTCTCCACGGCGTGGCACACGATGTCCATTCCGGACGCCGCGGTGACCTCGGGCGGCAGCGTCATCGTCAGCAGCGGGTCGACGACGGCGAGCGCAGGCCGCAGCCGCCAGTGGCTGATTCCGGTCTTGACCTTCATGGACAGGATGTCCATGACGCACATCGCGGTGGACTCCGAGCCGGTGCCCGCGGTGGTCGGCACCGCGACGAGGGGCTTGAGCCCGCCGGGCGGGACCTTCGCGGCACCGATCGGCTTGTTCACGTAGTCCATGAGCTCGCCGGGATGGCTGGTCAGGAGGTTGACCGCCTTGGCAGTGTCGATCGCGGACCCGCCGCCGACGGCGACGAAGCCGTCCCACGGGCCCTGCGCGCGTGCGTACTCGGCGGCCTTGTTCATCGAGTCGTCGGTGGGCTCCACGTGGACGCCGTCGAAGATCTCCGCCTCGATCCCGTAGCGGCGCAGTCCGTCCGCGATCCGCTCCGGCGCGCCGAGGGCGTGCACGCCGTGATCGGTGACGACCAGCACCCGGCGCACGCCGTAGCCCGACATCTCGAAGCCGATCTCGTCCGACGCTCCCGCACCGAACTTCAACGGCGGGGCACCCCAGGTGAAGATCGTCTCGTCAGCCACGCGCCCACACGACCACGGCCGGGCGTCCGGCACAACTGGTGGGTTCGCCGAACGCTCCTACGATCCAGGGCATGGGTATCCACTACGACGTCGACGACGCGGTCGTCGTCATCACCATCGACCGCCCCGACGCGATGAACTGCCTCGACCCCGAGCACAACGACGCGCTCGCCGACGCCTACCGCCGCTACCTCGCCGACGACGCACTGCGCTGCGGGGTGCTCACCGGCGCCGGGCCGAAGGCCTTCAGCGCGGGCGCGGACCTCAAGCGGCTCATCCCCAAGGTCCGCGACGCGGTGCTCGACGACACGGCCGACCCGTGGGTACTGGGTGGCATGACCTGGGCCCCCGAGCTCGCCAAGCCGATGGTGGCCGCGGTGAACGGGCACGCACTGGCCGGCGGGCTGGAGCTCGCGCTGGCCTGCGACGTGCGGATCTGCTCGCCGAACGCGACGTTCGGGCTGGCCGAGACGAAGTGGGCGATCATCCCGGGCGCGGGCGGGACGCAGCGCCTGCCGCGCGCCGTGCCCGTGGGCATCGCCGTCGAGATGATCCTCACCGGCGACCCCATCGACGCGCAGGCCGCGCTCACCCACGGGCTGGTCAACCGGATCGTCGAGCCCGACGCGCTGCTGGCGGAGGCGGTGCGGGTGGCCAAGACGATCGCCAGCCGCGGCCCGGTGGCCGTGCGCGCGGCGAAGCAGGCCATCTACACCGGTATCGACCAGGGGCTGGAGGCCGGGCTGGCCGCTGAGCAGCGGCTGCTCGCGGAGTGCATGCGCACCGACGACGCCGCCGAGGGACCGCGCGCGTTCGCGGAGAAGCGCGCACCGGTCTACCACGGTCGCTGAGAGTTTCCTAGACTGGGCGTTACACGAAACTCGGGGGTGCATCAGTGGCCCGCACCGACACCGGGCGCGTCACCGCCACGCTGACCTCGGCGCTGGCCGCGTCCTACCGGCGCTTCGCGGACGAGCCCGCCGTTCACGACGGGGCCGGCGGGACCTGGACCTATGCGGATCTGGGCAGGCGCGCCGGACAGCTCGCGGGCGGGCTGCGCGATCTCGGCATGGCGCCGGGCGACCGCGCCGTGGTGCTGGCCAAGAACCGGCCGGAGACGTTCGTCGTCGACCACGCGCTCGCCGCAGGCGGCTTCGTCCGGGTAGCGCTGAGCCACCGGCTGCACCCGCGCGAGGTGGCCCAGATCGCGCGGGACTGCGAGCCGAAGATCGTGTTCGTCGACCGGGACCGGGCGCCCGACATCGCCCGGGAACTGGCCGGCACGGGCGTCACGCTCGTCGCGCTCGACGACGGGGTCACCGACGCCGCAGCGAGCTACGGCGAGCTCGTCACGCACGAGGAGGTCGAGGCGCCGCCGGTCGACCCGGAGGACCTCGCGTGGCTGCCCTACACCTCGGGCACGACGGGCCGACCCAAGGGCGTGATGCTCAGCCACCGCAGCGTGCTGGCGTGCGCCCGCAACCTGATGGTGGAGCTGCCCGCCATCGAGACGTCCGATGTCGTGCTCCACGTGGCCCCGCTGAGCCACCTCAGCGGCTACCTCGCCCTCACCTACTTCACCCGCGGCGCCAGCCAGGTCACGCTGGCGGACTTCCGCCCCGAGCAGACGCTGCAGGCGCTCGGCGACTTCGGCGTCACCGTGCTGCCGATGGTCCCGACGATGCTGAACATGCTGCTCCCGGCACTGGAGTCCGGGTCGTGGGACACCGAGCGCCTGCACACCGTGCTCTACGGCGGGTCGGCGATCGCGCCCGACCGGCTGGCCCGCGCGGTGACCTGCCTCGGTGAGGTGTTCGTGCAGGCATACGGGCTGAGCGAGATCCCGTTCCCGCTGGCCTCGCTGTCGAAGCAGGCACACCGGTTCGACCCGGCGCTTCCCCCGCCTGCGCGGCTGGCCTCGGCGGGCCGGGTGAACCCGTTCGTCGAGGTGCGGCTGCGCCGACCCGACGGCACCGACGCGCCCGACGGGGAGGACGGCGAGATCCTCGCCCGCTGCGACACCACCATGCTGGGGTACTGGAACCTGCCCGACGAGACGGCGGCCGTCCTCGACGCGGACGGCTGGGCCGCCACCGGCGACGTCGGCCGCGCTGGTGGACGGCTACCTGCACATCGTCGACCGGCAGAAGGACATGATCGTCTCCGGCGGGTTCAACGTGTTCCCCAGCGAGATCGAGAACGCGATCTCGGCACTGGCCGGGGTCGCGGAGGTCGCCGTCATCGGCGTCCCCGACCCGGACTGGGGAGAGGCGGTCAAGGCCGTGGTGGTCGTACGGGAGGGCCACGAGGTGAGCGCCGCCGACGTCGAGACGATCTGCCGTGACCGCATCGCGCGCTACAAGCGACCCCGGTCCGTCGACTTCGTCACGGAGCTGCCGAAGACCGGTTCCGGAAAGGTCATGCGGCACGAGCTGCGCCGGAACCACTGGTCCGGGCAGCAGCGCGGCGTCGGCGGATGACTCAGGATGAGGTGGACATGACGAACACGACCAGCCGCCACGAACCACTGGCGGGACACCAGCCACTGGCCGGCCGGTTCGACGCGATCCCGCTCGACAGCGTCGTCTTCGGGCCCGGCTCGATCGGGGGGCTCGCCGCGGAGTGCGAGAAGCTCGGCGTCTCCCGGCTGCTGCTCGTGGCCTCGCCGAGCCTCGCCCGCCTCGTCGACGTCGAGGCCGTGTTCGGGGAGGCCACCGGCGGCAGGGTGGCGGGGGTCTTCACCGGCGGCCGCCCCCACGTGCCCAGCGACGTGGTGCTCGCGGCGGCCGAGGCGGCCCGCACCGCCCGCGCCGACGGCGTGCTCAGCGTCGGCGGTGGCAGCGCGATCGACCTGGCCAAGGCGGTCAGCCTGTGTCTGACCGAGGACGTCCGCAGCCTGGAGGACCTGATGGCGTGGCGGGTGGTGTTCGAGTACCCGGACACCGTGGAGGTGCCCGCCTCGACCAAACCGGCCCTGCCGCACATCGCTGTGAGCACCACCCTGTCGGCGGGCGAGTTCACCAACATCATCGGGATCACCGACCCCGTCCGCCTGGTCAAGGACCTCTACATCTCCCGCGCGCTCGTCCCGCGGCTCGTCGTGCTGGACCCGGCACTCGCGGTGCACACCCCACGCAGCCTGTGGGCGTCCACCGGGATGCGCTCGGTCGACCACGCTGTCGAGGCCCTCTGCTCGACCAACGCCCAGCCCGTCACCGACGCCCTGTGCGCCGATGCGCTGTATCGGCTCACCCGCCACCTGCCGGTCTCGGCGGCCGACGCGCAGGACCTGCACGCGGCCGGCCAGTGCCAGGTGGCGGCGTGGGAGTCGATCTTCGGCCTGACGAACGTGAACCTGGGGCTCAGCCACGGGATCGGTCACCAGCTCGGCGCGCGGTGCGGCGTGCCGCACGGCGAGACCTCGTGCGTGATGCTGCCCGCCGTCCTCGAGTACAACCTCGGCCACACGCGCGAGCCGCAGGCCCGGATCGCGGAGATCTTCGCGGCGGCCGGGTTCCGGCCGGGACCGGGTGGCGGGGCCGCCGAGTCGGTCCGCCGGTTCATCGCCTCCCTGGGTCTGCCGACCACCCTGCGCGAGGTCGGCGTCGAGCGTTCCGCGTTCCCCGACATCGCCCGCGACGCGATGGCGGACCTGATCGTCGCCGCCAACCCGCGGCCGGTGCCCGACGCGGCCGAGGTCGTCGCGATCCTGGAATCGGCGTACTGACGTGCCGATCGACCTCCCGCCCGAGCTCCTGGACTTCCAGCTGACGCTGCGCCCGCCGCCCGGGACCACCGCAGTGGAGCTGCTCAAGGACGCCGACGGGTACACCAACCAGGACCCGCCCGTGAACGGTCCCGTGCTGACCGGCGTGCCGATGCGCGAGGAGGGCGGGTGGCGCCTCGGCGCCGACATCCACGTGCCGGCCGGGGAGTCGCCGTTCCCGACGCTCGTGTACCTGCACGGCGGCGGCTGGGTGATGGGCTCGCCGTGGACCCACCGCAGGCTGGCCGCCGAGCTGGCGGCGCTGGGCCTGCTCACCGTCTCCGTCGACTACCGGCGGGCCCCCAAGCACCGCTTCCCCGGCGCCGTCGACGACTGCGCGTTCGCCCTGGACTGGACGGCGGAGCACTGCGCGGGCTACGGCGGGGACCCGGGATCGGCTGCTGATCGGCGGCGACTCGGCCGGGGCGAACCTCGCCGCCGCGGTGCTGGCCACGGGCTCCGCGAAGGCGGCGGCGGACGTGCGGGCGGCCCTGCTGCTCTACGGCATCTACGACTTCCACCGCGCGCTGCCCGCGGTGACCGCGCTCATCGGCGGCCCGGAACCCGGCTCCCAGGCCTACGTGGAGCAGGCCGAGCTGGAGGACAGGCGCGACGACCCCGCCCTGAGCCCCGAGGCACGGTGCGCCCACTTCCCGCCGACCCTGCTGCTGTCCGGCGCGCGGGACCCCCTGCACGCGCGAGTCCGTCGCGCTGGCGAAGCGCCTGGCCGGGCACGGTGTCCCGCACGAGCTCGCCGTCCTCGACGGCGCCCCGCACGGCTTCCTGCAGCTACCCACCCACCCCTCGCACGACGAGGGGCTGGCCGCGATCGACGCCTTCCTGCACGCCACCGGCCTCCTGGCCGCCGACCCCTCGAGGAGGCGCTCATGACCGCGCGTCCCATGACCGCGACCGACGACGAGCTGCGCGCCGCCCTCGACGGGGCGAACATCCCGACGCTGCTCCTCGTGCTCGCCCACCTCACCGGCGACCGGAGCTGGCTGGAGGAGCCCTACCGGCCCAGCCGCACCATCGCGCTGAACGACAACGACGACGGCGGCCTGCCCGCGGAACGGCGGCAGGAGATCCGCGACGCCGCGTACGAGCTGCTGCGGGACTGGCGCGACGGGCGTGCGGAGCTCGCCGCGCCGCCATCGGACGACGAGATCGTGGACCTGCTGTCGGCGTCGCTCGGCGAGCAGGTGCCACCCGAGTACGCCACGGCGCTGGCCGAGGAGGGCGCGTTCCGCGACCGCGACGCGCACTGGTCGGGCGGTTCGGCGCCCGCGGCCGCCGCCGACTTCCGGGTGGTCGTGATCGGCGCCGGCTTCTCGGGGGTGTGCGCGGCGATCAAGCTGCGCGCCCTCGGCATCCCCTTCACGGTGATCGAGCGCAACGACCGCGTCGGCGGGGTCTGGCTGGAGAACGGCTACCCCGGCGCGGGCGTCGACACCCCGAGCCACCTGTACTCCTACTCGTTCGCCCCGAACCCGCACTGGTCGCGGTACTTCGCGAAGCAGCCGGAGATCCTCGCCTACCTCGACCGCTGCGCCCGCGAGTTCGGGGTGCTGCCGCACGTCCGGTTCGGCACCGAGGTGGCCTCGGCCCACTACGACGCGGCGAACGGCACCTGGCAGGTCCGCGTCCGGCCCGTCGGCGGCGACCTGGACGAGCCGGGCGACGGCCCCACCGAGCTGCTCGTCGCCGACGTCGTCATCAGCTCCGTGGGCCAGCTCAACCGCCCGCACGTCCCGCGCATCCCGGGCCTGGACACCTTCGACGGCCCGGCCTTCCACTCCGCACGCTGGCGCCACGACGTCGACATCACCGGCAAGCGCGTCGCGGTCGTGGGCACCGGGGCCAGCGCGATGCAGATCGTTCCCGAGATCGCCGGCACCGCGGGGCGCGTCGAGGTGTTCCAGCGGTCACCGCAGTGGGTCGCCCCGAACGGGAACTACCTGCGCCACGTGCAGGGCGACGTCGGGCTGCTCATGGAGCAGGTCCCGTCCTACGCCACCTGGTACCGGCTGCGGCTGCTGTGGATGTACCAGGACAAGCTGCACCCGACGCTGCAGAAGGACCCGGAGTGGCCGCACTCGCACCGCTCGATCAACGCGGTGAACGACAAGCACCGCGTCTTCCTGTCCGACCACATCCGCTCCCAGATCGCGGGGCGGGAGGACGAGCTGCTCGACAAGGTGCTGCCCGACTACCCGCCGTACGGCAAGCGGATGCTGATCGACAACGAGTGGTACACCGCCATCCTGCGCGACGACGTCGAGCTGATCGACGACGGCGTCACCGAGGTCGACGGGAACGGCATCGTCACCGCCGACGGCCGCCGCCGCGAGGCCGACGTCCTCGTGCTGGCCACCGGGTTCCAGAGCAGGCGGATGCTCTACCCGATGGACGTGCGTGGCCGCTCGGGCAAGTCGCTGCGCGAGCTGTGGGGCGACGACGACGCCCGCGCCTACCTGGGGATGACCGTCCCGGACTTCCCCAACTTCTTCGTCATGTACGGGCCGAACACCAACCTGGGGCACGGCGGGAGCGTCATCTTCCACACCGAGTGCCAGATCGGCTACATCACCACGATGATCCGCGACATGGTGGAGCAGGGCATCTCCTCGGTCGAGGTGCGCCCCGAGGTGTGCGACGCCTACAACGACCGCGTCGACGCCGCGCACGCCGGCATGATCTGGACCCACCCGGGGATGTCCACCTGGTACCGCAACGCCGCAGGGGCGGGTCGTCACCAACACCCCGTGGCGGCTCATCGACTACTGGGCGATGACGAAGACCCCCGACCTCGACGACTTCGTGGTCACCACCCGCGACCCGGTCCCGGCGGCCGGGGGGTAGCTGACGCCACTTCGCGCGCGTCGTGCACTCCTCGCGCGGGTTGCAGCACGCGCGGGGAGTACGAACCGCGCGCGAAGACGGTGTCCACAGGTTGTCCACAGGCCGGCCGGGCGGCTCCCGGTCGCGACGCCGCCCGAGCAGGCTGGGCAGGTGGACCGGGAACTCTCGGGGCTGCTGCGGCGGCCCGACCTCCTCGCGGCGGGCTACACCGACCGCGAGCTGCGGCGGATGGTCCGGCTCGGTGAGGTCACCACGATCCGCCGCGGCGCCTATGTGCCCGGCGCCGAGGCCGGGCCGCTCGACGCGTGCACCGTCCACACGTTGCGCCTGCGCGCCACGCTCCCGCTGCTCGGTCCCGCCGCGGTCGTGAGCCACCTCTCGGCGGCCGTGCTGCACGGATGGCCGCTGTGGGCCGTCGACCTCGACCGCGTGCACGTCACGCAGCCTCGCCGATCCGGTGGCCGCCGCTCCCCCCACCTGCACGTGCACACCGCGCCGATGGAGGACGACGACGTCGTGGTGCTGGGCGGCATCCGGGTCACCGCACCGGCCCGGACGGCGGTCGACCTCGCCCGCACGCTGCCGTTCGAGCAGGCCGTCGTCGTCGTGGACGCCGCGCTGGCACGCGGGTCGGTGACGGCCGCCGAGCTCGTCGCGGCGCTCGCGCGGGCCGCGCACCGGCCGGGCAACTCCGCAGCGCGGCGCGCCGTCGCGTTCGCGGACGGCCGCAGCGAGAGCGTCGGCGAGTCCCGCAGCCGCATCGCCATCGCCAGGGCCGGGCTCCCGGTGCCGACGCCGCAGTGGGAGGTGCGCTCCGGTGCCGGGGTCCTGCTCGGCCGGTCCGACTTCGGCTGGCCGGAGCTGCGGACCGTGGGC
Source organism: uncultured Actinomycetota bacterium (assembly GCA_963784265.1). GTDB lineage: Bacteria > Actinomycetota > Actinomycetes > Mycobacteriales > Pseudonocardiaceae > Pseudonocardia. The sequence continues at coordinate 190,190 of CAWAQQ010000005.1, read as the reverse complement.
GAGTTCGACGGCCGGATCAAGTACGGGCGGCTCCTGCGCCCCGGCCAGGAGCCGGGCGACGCCGTCTTCGAGGAGAAGCGCCGGGAGGACGCGATCCGCGACGAGGATCTGCGGGTGGTGCGCTGGGTGTGGGACGACCTGCGCGCGTTCGGCGCCGTCGCCCGACGCCTGGAGCGCGCCTTCCGCAGGGTCTGACGCGCGTCCTCGCGCGCGGTTCATACTCCTCGCGCGCATTGCAACGCGCGCGAAGAGTACGAACTGCGCGCGCAGACGGCCGGCCCGCCCGGCCCGGCCGGCTCAGCCGCTCTCGCCCACCCGCTTCGCCGCGCGCTCCGAGAGGCGGAAGCGCTCGATCTTGCCGGTCGCGGTGAGCGGCCACTCGTCCACCAGCTCGACGTGGCGGGGGACCTTGAAGTCCGCGAGGTGCTCGCGCGCGTGGGCCCGCACCCCGTCGGCTTCGATGGTGCTCCCCGGCCTGCGCTGCACGAACGCGAAGCCGACCTCGCCGAGGCGCCGGTCCGGGACCCCGACGACGTAGGCCTGGGCGATGTCGGGGTGGCGGCCGAGCGCCGCCTCGATCTCGGCGGGGTAGGCGTTGGAGCCGCCGACGATGAACATGTCGGTGGTCCGGCCCGTCACCGACAGGTATCCCCGCTCGTCGAGCACGCCGAGGTCCCCGGTGCGGAACCAGCCGTCGGCGTCGATCGCGGCCGCCGTCGCCTCGGGTTCGCCGTAGTAGCCCTGCATCACGACGTGCCCCCGCACCCGGATCTCGCCCTCCACACCCGCCGGGGCCTCGGCGCCCAGCTCGTCGGTCACCGTCACCTCGAAGTCCGAGACCGGCACCCCCGCCCCGCTGCGCACCACCTCGCGAGGGTCGTCCGGGCGCGGGAAGGTCGTGACGGACGTGGTCTCCGTCATCCCGTAGACCGGCAGGAGGCGGCGCATCCCGAGCACGTCGACGGCACCGTCGATGACCCGCGGCGGGTTCGAGGCCCCGCCGATCCAGCCCGAGCGCAGCGACGAGACGTCGTGGCGGCCGAGGTCGGGGTGGTCGAGCAGGTCGATGAAGTGCGTCGGGATCCCGCTGAACACCGTGACGTGCTCGCGCGCGATCAGCTCGAGCGCCTCGGTGGGCCGCCACTGCTCCATGAGCACGAGCGACCCGCCGCTGATCAGTGCCGGGAGGATCCCGCTCATCGAGCCCGCGACGTGGAAGAACGGCATGTGGCCGAGGATCGTGGAGTCCGGCCCGATGTCCATCCACTCGGTGATCGAGCACTCGTTGCGCAGGATCCGGTGCGAGTGCATCGCGCCCTTGGGGTGGCCGGTGGTGCCGGAGGTGAACACCATGATCGACGGCTGCTCGTACGGCACCTCGGCGGCGAGCCGGTCGATCTCGGCGTCGTCGACGGCGCCCGCCCCGGCCAGGAAGTCGGCGTACGGCACGGTGCCGGCGGGCGCGTTCCCGAGCGCGACGACGGTGCGCAGCTCCGGCAGCCGCGACCGGTCGATCGAGGCGAGCATCCCGGCGTAGTCGAGCTGGCCGAACCGGTCGCGCATCAGCAGCACCGAGGCGTCGGCCCGGCCGAGGATGTAGGCCACCTCCTCGGCCCGGTAGCGGCTGTTCACGCAGATCACCGCCGCTCCGAGGTAGGCGGTGGCGAACCAGGCGAGCACCCATTCGAGCTGGTTGGGCAGCCAGATCGCCACGTGGTCGCCCCGGCGGACCCCGACCGCAGCCAGTGCGCGGGCCACCTCCCTGGCGGCGGCGCGCGTCTCGCGCCAGCTCAGCCGGACGTCACCGGCGACGAGTGCGGTGCGGTCGCCGTGCCGCTCGCGCCGTGCGTTCGAGCTGCGCGGCGATGGTGATCGGCTCCCAGGGGTACCGGGTGCTCGCAGGACCGGTGACGATCATGGTCTCCTCAGTCCATCAGGGTGTAGCCGCCGTCGACGGTGAGCACCTTGCCCGTGACGTAGTTCGACGCCGGTGACGCGAGGAAGACGACGGCCTCGGCGATGTCGGCGGGCTGGGCGAAGCGCCCGAGCGGGCAGTAGTCCTCGCGGTAGGGGTGGCCGACGATCATCTCCGTGTCCACCGCTCCCGGGGCGATGCCGTTGGCGTAGACGCCGTGCGGCGCGCCGTACTTCGCCAGCCAGCGGACCATCGCGTGGATCGCGCCCTTGCTCGCCGCGTAGTGCGGCCCGGAGAGCACGCCGCCGAGCTTGCCCGCGATCGACCCGATGCACACGATCTTGCCGTACCCGGCCTCCTGCATCGCCGGGAACGCCGCCTGTATCGGCAGGTAGGTGCCCTTGGCGTTGACGTCGAGCACGCGGTCCCACTCCTGCTCGTCGACGTCGAGCGCACCCGCGCCGTACACGCCCGCGCAGGTGACCAGCACGTCGAGGCGCCCGAGCCCGTCGACGGCGGCGGCGACGAGCGCGGCGGAGTCGGCGGCACGGGTGACGTCGCACGGCACCGCGACGCAGCGACGCCCCAGCGACTCGACGTCGGTGACCGTGCCGGACTGGTCGATCACGTCGCCGACCACGACGTCCGCGCCCTCCCGCGCCAGCGCGACGGCGGTGGCCCGGCCGATCCCGCGCCCCGCGCCGGTGACGACCGCGACCCGGTCGGTGAGGTCGGCGCTGCTGCTCACGGGCATGGGTCGCTCCTGCTGGTCTCGGTAGCATCTGCGGGGACACGGTTCGACGGCCGACGCGCGCGGGGAGGCGAGGACCGATGGCGCGACCGCGCGGGCACGGCACGGCGTTCGAGCCCCGCCGCCGCGAGATCGTGGACCGGGCCGCCGAGCTGTTCGCCAGGCGGGGCTACGCGGCGACGAGCATCACCGAGATCTGCGACGCCGTCGGCCTCGCCCGCGGCGCCCTGTACTACTACATCGGCTCCAAGGAGGAGCTGCTCGTCGAGATCCAGTCGGCGGTGCTCGTCCCGCTGCTCGACGCGGGCAGGCGCATCGCCGCGCTCGACGCGCCGCCTCCGGTGCGGCTGCGGCTGCTGTCGGAGGTGCTGCTCGACATCGTGCTGCAGCGCCTGGACCACATCTGGGTCTACGAGCACGACTACCGGCAGCTCTCCGAGCCCCACCGGGCGAAGCTCGTGGCGCAGCGCCACGAGTTCGAGGACACGGTCGCGGGACTGCTGGGCGAGGCCGTGGCGTCCGGGCAGTTCCGCGACCTGGACCTGCGGCTGGCCATGCTGCAGTTCCTCAACCTGCACAACCACACCTACCAGTGGATCCGGCCGGGCGGCCGCTGGGACGCCGCGCACCTGTCCGCCGAGTACTGCGCCACGCTGTTCGCCGGCTTCCGCGCACCCGGCTACGACCCCGCGACCCTGGAGGCCGAGGTCGCGCGGTTCCGGGCCGGCCAGCACCGCGCTACCGGTCTCGCAGCTCACGCTTGAGGACCTTGCCCGACGGCGTGCGGGGCAGCGCGTCGGCGAAGTCGATCGCCACGGGCACCTTGAACTTCGCGAGCCGTTCCCGGCAGAACCCGCGCAGCTCGTCGGCGTCCGCCTCCGCGTCCGGGCCGCAGCACGACCACCGCGCGCGGCACCTCGCCCCACCGCTCGTGCGGCATCCCGACCACCGCGGCCTCCAGCACCGCCGGGTGCTCGTAGAGCACCCGCTCGACCTCGGGCGTCGCGATGTTCTCCCCTCCCGAGATCACCATGTCCTTGAGCCGGTCCTCGACGTAGAGGAACCCGTCGGCGTCGACGCGACCGATGTCGCCGGTGTGGAACCAGCCGTCCCGGATGGCGCGGGCGGTGGCGTCCTCGTCGCGCCAGTAGCCCGCGAAGACCTTCGGGCCGCGCAGGGCGATCTCCCCCAGCGTGCCGGCGGGGACCTCCTCGCCTGCCTCGTCGACGATCCGCAGCTCGACGTGCGGCACCGGGCGCCCGACCGACCCGATCTTGTCGAGGCTGTGGTCCCGGTCGAGGAAGGTGTCGCCCGAGACGGTCTCGGTGAGCCCGTACGCGTCGGCGAACCAGGCGCCGGGGAAGGCGTCGAGGATCCGCTTGACGACCGGTTCCGGCATCTTCTCCCCGCCGCCGATGATCAGCCGGACCGACGACGTGTCGCGCTCGGCGAGGCCGGGGACCTGCAGCACCGCGTTGACCATCGCGGGGGCCAGCCAGACGATCGTGGCCCGCTCGCGCTCGACGGCGTCGAGCACCGCGACCGGGTCGAACGCCCGCAGCACGACGAGGCCACCGCCTGCGTGCAGGGCCGCCAGTCCGGGCAGGTCGAGCCCCCCGACGTGGTAGAGCGGGCCGCAGACCAGCACGACGTCGGACGCGGTCAGGCCGAGCTCGACGATCAGGCCGAGGTTCTTCCACGCGACGTTGCCGTGGGTGATCCGCACGCCCTTGGGCCGCGACGTGGTGCCGGAGGTGTACATCAGCCGCGCCAGGGTGTCCTGCTCGACGGCGGGCCGGGGCGGGGCGGGCGCCTCCTGCCCGGTGCCGACGACCCCCTCGAAGGCGTCCCAGCCTTCGGGAGCGGTGTCGCCGAGCAGCACCCGGCGGCGCAGGTGCGGCAACCGGGGCGCCAGCGCGTCGACCTGCTCGCGGAACTCGGGTTCGGTGACCAGCACCGCCGCCTCGGCGTGGTCGAGGATGAAGTGCCACTCCTCGGGGGCGAGGCGGTAGTTCAGCGGCAGGAACACCGCGCCGAGGCGGCTCGCGGCGAGGACGGTCTCCAGGAACTCGACGTGGTTGTAGAGCAGGAGCGCCACGACGTCACCCGCCCGGACCCCGCCGGCGTGCAGCCCGGCGGCCAGTGCGTCGACCCGCTCGCCGAGCTCGCGGTTGGTGATCCGCCGGTCCCCGTGCACCAGGACGACCTGGTCGGGGCGGCGGGCGATGTGGTGTTCCAGCACGTGGACGGGGTCGTACACGCCCTCAGCACTCCCTCACGATCGGGCCGGGTTCCCTGTACCGTTCGTTCGGCGAAACCGCGTGGAGGTGGATCCTATGAGCACTGACCTGCCCGGCAGGGTGGCCGTCGTCACCGGCGGCGCCAGCGGGATCGGCGAGGCCGTGGCCCGGCTCTGCGCCGAGCGGGGCGCCACCGTGGTGGTCGCCGACATCGACGCCGACCGCGGTCGGCGGGTGGCCGCCGACGTCGGCGGGCACTTCGTCCCGATGGACGTCGGATCCGCGGACGCGACGGCCGCGGCGGCCGACCGGATCGAGGGCGAGATCGGCGCCGTCGACATCCTCGTCACCTCGGCGGGGATCACGCAGCAGCCGCTGTCGCCCGAGGAGCTCTCCCAGGACGTCTGGGACCGCGTGCTGCACATCGACCTGCGCGGCACCTGGCTCGCCGCACTGGAGTTCGGCAGGCGGATGGCCGTGCGCGGGAGCGGCAGCATCGTCACCATCGCCTCGATCGCGGGGATGCGCTCGATGCCCCTGCACTCCTACACGCCCGCCAAGTCCGCCGTCATCGCCATGACGGCCGACCTCGCCACCGAATGGGGCCGCTCCGGCGTGCGGGCGAACTCCGTGTCCCCCGGCTACACGCTCACCCCGCTGCTGCAGGACGTGATCGAACGGGGCGAGCGCGACCCCGCGAACCTCACCGGCGAGACCGCGCTCGGCCGGCTGGTGACGCCCGAGGAGGTCGCTCGCGCGGTCTGCTTCCTCGCCTCCGACGAGGCGTCGGCGATCACCGGGACCAACCTGCCGGTGGACGCGGGCTGGCTGGTGGCGCCGTCCTGGCGCACGTACAGCGGCGTGCCCGACAAGCGCTGACGTCGGGGCGAGCGGCAGCGTCGGGCGCCTCGCAGCGTCGGGGCCATCAGCGGCCCTCGAACCGGGGCTCGCGCTTCTCCCGCAGCGCCGCGAGCGCCTCGTCGTGGTCGGCGCTGGTGAACGTGAGCATCTCCATCGCCGTCGACGTGTCGAACGCCGCGTTCAGCGCGTCCTTCACCAGCTTGTTCACCGAGACCTTCGTGCCGCGTACGGCGAGCGGGGCCCCGGCGGCCAGCCGCCGCGCGAACGCCTCGGCACGGTCGAGCAGCTCGCCGTCGGGCACCACGTGGTTGACCAGTCCGATCCGCTCGGCCTCCGCGGCAGGGACCGGGTCGCCGGTCATCAGGTACTCCTTGGCCCGGGCCGGCCCGACGGCCAGTGGCCAGATCGCGGCGCCACCGTCCCCGGCCACGACCCCGACCTTCACGTGGGGGTCGGCGATCACCGCCGACTCCCCCATGAAGATCACGTCGCAGAGCAGGGCGATCGACGCGCCGAGCCCCACGGCGGGCCCGTTGACGGCCGCGACGATCGGGACCTCGACGTCGAGCAGGTCCCAGACGAGCTGCTTGGCGTCCTTGCGCAGCAGGTCGAGCCGGTCGGCACCGCGCAGCGTCGGGAACCACGAGAAGTCGCCCCCGGCCGAGAACGTCCGGCCCGCCCCGGTGATCAGGATCGCCCCGACCTCGCGCTCGTGCTTCAGCAGCGCGAACAGCCGCGTCAGGTCGTCGTGCATGTGCTCGTCGACCGCGTTGCGCGGCGGGCGGTCGATGGTGACCCGCAGGATCGCGCCGTCGGACTCGACGCGCAGCGTGCGGAAGTCGGTCTCGGACGCCCGGGGCAGGATCATCGGGACTCGCCGACCGCGGCCACGTCCGGACGGTGCGTCCTGGCGCGGGGGGCCAGCGGCACGGTGCCGGCCGCGGTGGTGAGGCCGCCGTCCACGGGGATGATCGCGCCGTTGAGGTAGCTCGCGCGCGGGTCCAGCGTCGAGGTGATCACCCCGGCGATCTCCTCCGGGGTGGCGAGGCGGCCCAGCGGCAGCGTGCTCGTGTCGGTGCCCAGCGCGCGGCTCGTCATGGGCGTGTCCGTCACGCCGGGGCAGATGCAGTTCAGCCGGATCTCGCGCCGGATCAGGTCCGCCGCCCATGCCCGGCTCAGCGCAGCACCGCACCCTTCGACGCGGTGTAGGCGTCACGGCGCGGGAACCCCGCCATGGCGGCGACGCTCGCGATGGTGACCACCGCCGATCCCGGCACCAGCCGCGGGGCGAACGTCCGCAGCGTGAGCATGGTCCCGGTGACGTTCACCGACCAGGTGCGCTCCCAGACGCCGAGGTCGACCGACGAGTAGCGGTCGTCGTCGACGAGCCAGATGCCCGCGGCGCAGACCAGCGCGTGCAGCGGGCCGTCCCCGAGCACCTCGGCGGCGTCGGCGAGCGACTCCGGGTCGGAGACGTCGGCCCGTTCCACGCCCGCCCCGCCCGCGATGTCGAGCCCCTGCACCCGCCAGCCGTCCGATGCCAGGAGCTCCACCGTGGCCGCGCCGATGCCCGACGCCGCCCCGGTCACCAGCGCGGTCCGCTCGGTCATCGGTCACCCCTCGCCTTGTCCCGCAGCTCGCTCTTGCGGATCTTCCCGATCGACGTGCGCGGCATGTCGTCGACGACGTGCACCTCGTGCGGCACCTTGAACCGGGCCAGGCTCTCGCCGCAGTGCGCCCGCAGCGCGTCCACGTCGATCTCGTGTCCCGGCTCGGGCAGCACGAACGCCACGATCCGCTCGTCGCGCCGCTCGTCGGGCACCCCCACCACCGCAGCGTCGGACACGGCGGGGTGCGTGATGAGCACCCGCTCCACCTCGGCGGACGCCACGTTCTCGGCCTTGACCTTGATGACGTCCTTCGTCCGGTCCAGGAAGTGGAAGTAGCCCTGCTCGTCGACCGTCATCGTGTCGCCGGTGCAGAACCGGCCGTCCCGGTTGGTCGCCGCGGTCGTCTCCTCGTCGAGGTAGTAGCGGTCCAGCCGGGGGCCGCCGACGAACCGGCACTCGCCGATCTCGCCCGCCGCGAGCTCGCGGTCGGTCCCGTCGTCGTCGGTGGCGAACACGCCGACGTCGATGCCCAGCATCGGCAGCCCGACCGAGATCGGACGGCGCGGGAGGTACAGCGGGGAGCGGGTGCCGGTGGCGCCGTCCTCGGTCATCCCCCACATGTTGATCAGCGGAACCTCGTAGCGCCGCTCGAACTCCTCGATCTGGGCCGGGGTGAGGGGCATCCCGAACAGCATCAGGCGCAGCGCGTGCCTGCGGTCGGCGGCGCGTTCGGGCAGCTGCAGGAGCTGGCGGATCGGGTTGGCCACCAGGCTGCCCACCGTGGCGGCGTACGTGCGCACCTGCGACCAGTAGCGGGCGGCGTCGAACACCTCGGTGAGCACCAGCGTGCTGCCGGTGACCATGTTGGCCATCATCGAGATGCACATCGCGTTGACGTGGAACAGCGGCAGCACGCACATGCTGCGGTCGTCGGGGTGCAGCCGCTGGTGCTGGGCGTTGGTCTCCCCGGAGAGCAGCACGGCCTGGTGGGCCAGCACGATGCCCTTCGGCCGGGCCGTGGTCCCCGAGGAGTACATGAGCAGGGCGGCGTCACCCGCGGAGACCTCCGCCACCGGCGGCGGTTCGCCGTCGAGCAGCGCGTCGATCTCGTCGGTCCCCACCACGCGCGGCGACGCCGACTCGCACGCCGCCGCGGCCCGGTCCGCCGTCTCGCGGCGTCCGGGATCGGACAGCACCAGCCGCACGTCGGCGTGGTCGAGCACGTAGCGCAGCTCGTCGACCGCGTACGACGCGATCGTCGGGACGGCGACCGCGCCGAGCCTGCTGACGGCGAACAGCCCGACGATGAACTCCGGGCGGTTGGTCATGTGCAGCACGACCCGGTCGCCCGGCCCGACACCGGCGGCCGCGAGACCGCCTGCCAGCCGGCCGATCCGCTCGGCGAGATCGCCGAACGACAGCTCGGTCCACAGCCCGTCAGCGGCCTCCCAGATCAGGCCGGTGCGCGCGCCGTCGAGCTCCGCCCGGTGCGCGATGAGGTCGTTGAGGGTGAGGTTTCCCGTCGCGAACATGCGTGGCGCCCCGTTGCGTCATGTCGGGAACGTGGCTTTCCTGACGCCTGGCGCCAGGAAAGCCACGTTGCCGACGTCGGGCTCAGCCCGCGGAGGCCAGCTCCGCGCGCTTGGTCCGGGTGGCCTCCTCGTCGACGGAGAGCCCCTCCGGGTCGTTGATCGGGTCACCGACGACGACCACGCCGTAGTCGCGGGCGGCGCCCTCGATCGTGACGTACTCGTCGCGGACGTCACGCATCACCCGCTCCGGCTCCCGCTCCAGCGGGTTGCCCCAACCGCCGCCACCGTTGGTGAGGTAGCGGAAGACGTCGCGCGGCTGGGTCCGCCAGATCGGGTTGGACCCGAAGTAGTGGTACTCCCCGTTCGCGACGTCGAGGTTGTTGTCGTCGTCGAGCATCCCGGCCACCGGGGTCGACTTGCGGTAGGTGGCCGCGTCCTGCCCGATGATGTCCTTCTCCGTCGCGACGTCGTACTCGGCGCTCGGGAACAGCCACACCGCCCCGTTGCGGCCGTCGCGGCCACCGTGCACGCCGATGCCGCTGCTGCGCTTGGTGTGCACCGGGCTCGAGGTGTGGTTGGCCTCGGTCAGGAACAGGCTGTCCCGCAGCACCGCCGCCCCGCCCCGGTTGTAGCCCGGGCCCGCGCTGTCGGGCGAGTACTCCTTGAGGAGCACCACGATCGGCAGGTCGGACTCGATGGCCTCCGTCGCCGGGTCGAGGTTGTTGGCCACGTAGAACGCCTCGTAGCTGTCGGCGTCGCCCTCCTTGGTGGCACCCCACGGCCCGTGCTCGCCGCCGCACTGCGCCACCGTGACCCATGGCGTGCCGTCGGGCAGCACGCCGTGGCCGTTGTGGATCGACAGCGAGCCGTAGTCCCCGCCCACCGCGTTCTCCCCGACGGCCTCCTCGAGCGCCCGGAAGATCGACAGCAGCACCGGCATCGACGCCTCCCAGTACAGGAACACCGGGCCGTCCGGTGGCGCCGCGCTGATGAACGAGCCGGGCGGGATCACCATGTCGATGTTGCGGTAGACCCCGGAGTTGAACGGCGAGCGCGGGTCGACCAGGAACTTCAGCGCCACGCCGGTCGCGGTCTTCGTGTCCAGCATGCCGCAGTTGATGCTGGTGCGGGCCTGCTGCGAGGTGCCGCTGAAGTCCAGCTCGATGTTGCGGCCGACCTTGGTCACCTTCACCTCGACCTTGTACTCCAGGTCCTGGTCGATGCCGTCGCAGTCGACGAGGTCCTCGCCGTCGTAGACGCCGTCGGGCAGGTTCTCCAGCGCGTCGCCCATCGACTCGGCGGAGACGTCGCAGCTGTAGCGGATGGCGCCGAACCAGGCCTCCAGCCCGTAGCGCTCGATGCTCTCGCGCATCAGCCGCTCGCCGAGCAGCAGGTTCGAGAAGATCGTCTTGATGTCGGGCAGCAGCAGCGCGCAGAACCGCGCGTTGTCGAAGATCAGGTGGAACGCCGACGGGACCGGCTCGTCGTTGCGGTACATCAGCGTCGGCGGGATGACGAGGCCGGTCTCGTAGACGTCCTTCTTGGTGGCCGAGAAGCCCGCCGGCACGATGCCGCCCATGTCGAGCTGGTGCGCCCGCAGCGACGACGAAGGTGACGATCTCGCCCTCGTGGAAGACGGGCCGGATGAAGCAGATGTCGTTGACGTGGTTGCCGCCCCGGTAGGGGTCGTTGACGATCAGCACGTCACCCTGCTGCAGGTTCTCCGGGCCGTACTCCTCGACGGCGTTGCGCACCGCCTCGGACATCGCGCCGGAGAACAGCACCAGGCTGTTGGACACCGTGGACATCGGGTAGTTCAGCCGCGGCGGCCCCGAGATCGTCGCCGCGAAGTCGTACCAGTCGCGCAGGATCAGCGAGAACGCGTGGTGCAGCAGGTTCGTGCACATGTGCTCGACGATGTAGCGCATCCGGTTCGCGAGCACCGTCGCGGTGTACCGGTCGCAGGCGTAGAGCTCCTCGAACTGCGTCGTCGGACAGGTCCTTGAGGGCCGGGCCGTTGGCTAGCGGTCGGTCATGGTGGTCTCCTCTCAGGCCCGCGTGATGCGCAGCTCGCCGTACACGCCGACCTCGGCCACCTGGCCGGGGAGCATGAACGTGGTCGACAACGCCTCGTGGATGACGGCCGGGCCCTCGATCCGGTCCCCGGCGCGCAGGTTGTCGCGCTGGTAGCGGCCGGCGGTCACCGGCTCGGCCTGCAGGTAGCGCAGCTGGAACGTCGAGTCCGGCTTCGCGACCCCGCCGTCGCCCTTCGGCAGCTTCGGGTAGTCGACCTTGTCCGCCTTGACGACGGCCTCCACCCGGTAGGTCACGCCCTGCACGGGCAGCGCCTCGAACCGGTTGCCGGCGCGGGACTCGTAGACGTCGTGGAAGTTCGCGATCATCTCGTCCACCTTGTCGGCGGTGATCTCCCCGGCGGGCACCGAGACGAACGGGGTCTCCCACGTCTGCCCGGCGAGCCGGGCGTCCATGGTGCGGACGAACTCGATGTCGGGGTTCTTGTCGTCGAACCGCTCGCGGAGCTTGTCCTCCATCTGCTGGTAGACCTTGTTGACCGACTCGGCGGCCTCCGGTCCGAGCATCGTGTAGGCGCTGCGGCTGTCGCCGTAGACCTGGTCGGAGCTCACCAGCCCGAGCGCGGAGAACAGGCCGGGGTGCGGCGGCACGATCACCTCGCGGGCGTGCACCAGGTCCATCGTCGCGGGCAGCAGCATCGGGCCGGCGGCGCCGAACGCCACGAGGCTGTAGTCGCGGGCGTCGATGCCGTGCTTGATCGCGATGTTGGTGATGCCCTCGGCCACGTTGTTGATGCCGATGTTGAACGCGTAGCTCACGCGCTGGTCGAAGGGCAGCTGGGTGTCGAGGTCCTCGAACGCCTGCGCGCGACAGGTCGGGGTTCAGCGACATCCGGCCACCGGCGAAGGTGCTCGGGTCGATGACGCCCATGAGGACGAGCGTGTCGGTGGACGCAGGCTGGGTGCCGCCCTTCCCGTAGCAGGCCGGGCCGGGATCGGCGCCCGCGCTGCCGGGGCCGACGAGCACCTCGCCCGCCGGGCTGATGGTGACCAGGCTGCCGCCGCCCGCGCCGATGCTCTCGACCTCGTTGGACAGCGCGTTGACGACGAGGTCGTGCTCGAGCAGGAACGTGGTGTTCACGTACGGGTCGCCGTCCGAGACCATGCTGATGTCGCACGACGTGCCGCCGACGTCGACGCACAGGAGGTTGCCGCGGTCGATGAGCTTGCCGAAGTGCGCGCTGGCCACCGTGCCGGCGGCCGGGCCCGCGAAGACGATCTCGAACGGCTGCTCCATCGCGATGTCGGCCCGCACGAGCTGGGCGGCGCAGTTCGCGTAGTTGAAGTCGCCGCCGAAGCCCAGGTCGGACAGGCCGCTGTCGAGCTTCTTGGTGTAGTCGCCGTAGATCAGCTTCATGAACACGTCGATCGTCGTCGTCGACGCGCGCGCCCACTCCTTGGCCAGCGGCGAGGTCTCGCTGGAGATCGACACGGGGATGTCGCCGAGCTCCTCGCGGACCAGCTCGCGCAGCCGCTCCTCGTGGTGGTGGTTCACGTAGGCGTTGATCAGGCAGATCGAGACGCCCTGCACCTCGCAGCGGCGCAGCACCGCGAGCTGCTCGCGGGCATGGTCCTCGTCCAGCGGGATCAGCACGCCGCCGTCGGCGGTGAGCCGCTCGCGGATCCCGCGCCGCAGGTACCGCGGCACCAGCGGGCGGCTGGCGTCACCGAACGGACGGCGCCAGCTCGCGTCGGTGAGCGCGTCGAGCGGGCGGTAGTTGCTGCCGATGTCCAGGATGTCGCGGTGCCCGATGGTGGTCAGGAACGCGATCTTGGGCAGGCGCCGGGTGATCACCGCGTTCAGGCCGTGGGTGCTCGCGTGGTTGAACACCGAGGCCCCGCCGACCCCGGCCTCCTCGGCGCCCTCCAGCACGGCCAGGTGCGTGTCCCGGACGTTCGTCGAGACCTTGACGGTCTTGATCTCGCCGTCCTCGATGGCGACGACGTCGGTGAAGGTCCCGCCGACGTCCACTCCGATCATCATGATGTTCTCCTTGGCGTCGGCGTTGCTCAGGTGAGGTGGAGGCCCGCGGACACGAGCTCGATCGGACCCAGCAGCTTCCACTTCTCGCGGCTGACGGACGTCAGCGTCGGCTGGTGCTTCACCACCTGGAACCAGCCGCCTTCGGACAGCACGGGGTAGCGGCGGAAGTCCGCTGCGGTCGAGCCGGGGAAGTCGGCGAGATCCACACCCAGTTCGGTGAGCTCCGCCTCGGTCACCTCGCTGCGCTCGACGTGCAGCCCGGGTGCTGTCTGCGGTCCGCTGTGTTCGGCCTGCTCGGACGCCACGTCGTCCTCCTCGCTCGTGTCGGTTGCTCCGGCCGTCGGACACCGCCGTGGCCAGGACGTGTTGGGTTGCCAGCTGTGATTCGGACCATATGGCGACGCCCGGTGGCCCGGCCATGGACGGAAGGACCACACTTCGCCGCCGCCGGTGGGTACATCGCCCACCGCGGGCGGCGCCCGCCTCGGGCGGCCCTACAGCTCCGCGGCGAGCCGGTGCAGGCGGACGGCCACCGCCACCCGGAACAGCGGTTCCGGCTCGCGCCAGGTCGGGCCGAGCAGCGCGGAGATCCGCTCCAGGCGCTGCAGCACGGTGTTGGTGTGCAGCCCGAGGTTGCGGGCGGTGCGGGTCGGGCTGGCGTTCGCCTCGACGAAGCCCAGGAGGGTGGGCAGGAGGTCGGTGTTGCGCTCGCGGTCCCAGTCGATCACCGCGCCCAGGGTGTGCCGGATGTAACCGTCGACGTCCTCGCGGCCGGTGCCGAACATCGCGAGGTACGGCGCGAGACCCTCGGTGCAGGCGGCCAGGTCGGCGCGCCCGAGCGCGAGGAGCAGCCGGGAGCACTGCCGGGCGAGGCCGAACCGCTCGTGCAGGGTGTCGGGCACCCCTACCGGCCCCGCGACGACGAGCACCGGCCCGGGCACCACCTGGCGGATCCGCTCGCGCACCGCGTTCGCCACGTCCAGCGGCGGCTCGGTGGGCAGCAGCAGCGTCAACGTGCCGAGGTGTTCGCCCGCGAGCCCGCCTTCCGCCGCGGCGTTCGCCGCCCGCAGCGCGGCCCGGCGGTGCTCGGGCGCGACCACGACGACCAGCGGCGTGCGCAGGTCGCCGAGGCGGACACCGCGCGAGCGCGCCCGCAGCAACAGCTCCCTGCGGTACACCGAGTCGGCACCCAGGACGTCGGAGACCAGCTCGCCGCGCACCCGCTCCTCCGCGTCGGCCACCGCCTCCTGGCGCAACGTGAGCAGCGCGACGATCTGGGCGGCGCGCTCCACCGACCGCTGGTCCAGCGCCTCCGACACGGGCTCGCGGCCCTCCACGACCACCGCGCCGAGCAGCGACCCGCCCGCGACGACCGCCACCACCGACCCGGGCCGCGGCGGCACCGGCACCTCCACGAGCCGTCCCGTCCGGCGGCTCTCGTCGATGGCGGCGAGCACGGGTGCAGGCAGCGGTTCCCCGGCGGCCGGGTCGGTGGAGCCGGAGCTCGTGGCGATCGGCACCCCTCGACGGTCGGCGATCAGCACCGGCCGGTGCACGGCGGCCCCGAGGATGCCGGCCACCTCGTCGACGTTGCCCCCGCGCAACACGGTGGCCGTGAGCTCGGCGTGCAGGGCGGCGGCGCGCTCCATCGCCGCCGTGTACCCGGCGAGCTCGGCGTACGCGGCCTCGGCCTCGGCCGCCGACGTGCGCGCGCTGTCGAGCAGCCGCGCGTTCGCGACGACCACGGCGGCGTGGTCGGCGAACGCCGCGAGCAGCACGATCTCCTCGGTGGTGAAGCTCTTGGTCGTGCGGTTCGCCGCCACCAGCACCCCGACGGTCCGGTCGCCGACCAGCATCGGGACCCCGGCCATCGACACGATGCCCTCGCCTGCGACCACGGCGTCCACGCCCTCGTCGTGGTCGAGGTCGGGATCGTCGGCGTAGTGGCTGCACCAGTGCGCCGACCGCGTCATCGCGACCTTCGTCGCCAGTCCCTTCCCTGGCGGCACCCGTGACCTCGTGGAACGCCGGGGTCACCGACCCCGTCGCGGTGCGGATGAACAGGTCGCCCCGCACGTCGTCGAACTCGGCGAGGTAGGTGATGTCGGTGCCGACGAGGTCGTGCGCGCGCTGCACCAGGCGCCGGAGCAGGACGTCGACGTCGTGCAGCTCCACCAGCTCACGGGCACTGGAGAACAGCGCCGACAGCTCGTGCTCACGCCTGCGCAGCCGCACCAGCGCCGACCGGCCGCGGAGCACCTGGTCCTCCAGTGCGGTCAGGGCGTCGCCGCTCAGGTCCTCCCCCGCCAGCATCCCGGCGACCCCTGGCCCCTCCTGGTCGCCCTCGGCGAGCACGCCACGCAGGAGCGCGATGACGGAGTCCACGGACAGCCGATCGGTAGCGGGCCCTGCCGACCCCACCGCCGACCGCCGAGCCGGCGCCTCCGGCCCGTCGAGCGTCAGCTGTCGCGGTATCGGCATCGTCGCCTCCCACCCCCGCCGAAGTGCGGCCGTCCCGAGTCTGCACGCCGACGCCGCCGTAGACCACCCATGCGCCACCCGGTACCTATGGGCGGTTCGCCCATGTTCGCCCCGGCGCGCTCGCCCTACCGTTTTCAGATCACCGCCGGGCAGCCTGGCCGAACCCGTGGGGAGAGATCCGATGAAACCGAGCAGTGCGCCGGACAGGTCGGCCCCGCCTGGGCCGAAGCCGCTCTCCGGGATCGTCGTGCTCGACATCACGCGCGTCGTCGCCGGGCCGTACTGCTCGATGATCCTGGCCGATCTCGGCGCCACCGTCATCAAGATCGAGAACCCTGCCGAGCCCGACTACGCCCGCGACTTCCCGCCGTTCCTCGACGGCGCCGACGGCGACCGCTTCAGCGCCTACTTCGCCCAGTACAACCGGCACAAGCTCGGCCTGACCCTCGACCTGTCGACCCCCGACGGCAAGCAGGTGCTGCGCGACCTCGCGGCCAAGGCGGACGTGCTGGTGGAGAACTTCCGCGCCGGCGTCATGGACAAGCTCGGCGTCGGCCACGCCGAGCTGCTGGCGGTGAACCCGCGGCTGGTCTACACCGCGATCTCCGGCTTCGGCCAGAGCGGCCCGTACCGCCGCCGTCCCGCCGTACGACAACAGCGCCCAGGCCACCGGCGGGCTCTGGGCCATGAACGGCGAGCCGGACCGGCCGCCGGTCCGCGTCGGCACGATCATCGGCGACCTCGCCGCCACCATGTACGCCGTGATCGGCACGCTCGCCGCGCTGCGGCACGCCGAGAAGACCGGTGCGGGCCAGCTCGTCGACGTGTCCCAGCAGGACTCGGTGCTGACCCTGACCGAGAACGCGGTGGTCTCCTACACGGTGGACGGCGAGGTGGCCGCCCCGCTGGGCAACGCGCACCCGTTCGTCCGCCCCTACCAGCTCTACCCGTGCAAGGACGGCTTCGTCTTCTTCGGCGGCTACACCGACAAGTTCTGGCGGCTGACCTGCGAGATGTTCGGCGAACCCGAGCTGGCCAACGACCCCGAGATCGACACGATGGCCAAGCGGTTCGACTCCGAGGTCTACGAGCGGCGGATCCGGCCGCTGCTCAGCCGGTGGTTCGCCGACCGCACGAAGGCCGACCTCGAGCTCATGGCCGCCGACCACGTGCCGCTGTCGGCGATCAAGACGATCGACGAGATCGTCCACGACCCGCACATCGCGGAGCGGGAGATGATCGTCGACGTCGAGTACCCGGGCTTCGGGCAGCTGCGGATGCTCGGGTCGCCCATCAAGCTGGGGCTGACGCCCGCCGACGCGCACGGCATCGCGCCGCGCGTCGGCGAGCACACCGAGATGCTGATGCGGAGCCTCGCCGGGCTCTCCGACGAGCGGATCGCCGAGCTTCAGGCGGCCGGCGTGCTCTGAGCCGGTGCGAATGCCGGGGCACCGCACCAGCGACCGTCGCCGCCCAGCGTGGCATCCCGCCATCCTGGCCCGGCCGGTCCAGCGGCGGCCGGTCCGACCGCGATCCGTAATGTTGCCGTCGTGCCCGACGCCACGGTCTCCGAGCTGTTCGATCCCACCGCGTGGCGCCCGGTCGAGGGGTTCGCGTTCTCCGACGTCACCTACCACCGCGCCGTCGGCTCCGGCACGGTGCGGATCGCGTTCGACCGTCCCGAGGTGCGCAACGCGTTCCGGCCCGCCACCGTCGACGAGCTCTACCGGGCGCTCGACCACGCGCGGCAGTCCCCCGACGTCGGCTGCGTGCTGCTCACCGGCAACGGGCCCTCCCCACGCGACGGGGGCTGGGCGTTCTGCTCCGGCGGGGACCAGCGCATCCGCGGCCGCACCGGGTACCAGTACGCGAGCGGCGACACCGCCGACACCGTCGACACCGGGCGGGCGGGACGGCTGCACATCCTGGAGTGCCAGCGCCTCATCCGGTTCATGCCCAAGATCGTGGTCGCCGTGGTGCCGGGGTGGGCCGCGGGCGGCGGCCACAGCCTGCACGTCACCGCCGACCTCACCCTGGCCAGCGCCGAGCACGCCCGCTTCAAGCAGACCGACGCCGACGTCGGCTCCTTCGACGGCGGCTACGGCTCCGCGTACCTGGCCCGGCAGGTGGGGCAGAAGTTCGCCAGGGAGATCTTCTTCCTCGGCCGCGAGTACACCGCCGCCGACGCGCACCGGATGGGCATGGTCAACGCCGTGGTCCCGCACGCCTCGCTGGAGCGGGTGGCCCTGGAGTGGGCCGAGGAGATCAACGGCAAGTCCCCCACCGCGCAGCGGATGCTCAAGTACGCGTTCAACCTGCAGGACGACGGGCTGGTCGGGCAGCAGCTGTTCGCAGGCGAGGCCACCCGCCTGGCCTACCTGACCGACGAGGCCGTGGAGGGCCGCGACTCGTTCCTGCAGAAGCGCCCGCCCGACTGGTCCGCGTACCCCTGGCACTACTGACGCGGACCGCCGTGATGTCCCCGTGCACACCGTCTCGCCTCCGCGCACACGTTCGGACGTGTGCGCGAGGGACCGAAGGTGTGCACGGTGAGCGGCGCGGCGCTCGGACCGCCGGCTCCCGAGGCACACCGCACCCCAGTGGACCCCGGGCGAGCGGCACCGGCCCGCGACGATCCCTGATCACCGGTGCGGAACAGCGCGCCGCACCCAGCGCGGCCCGGGTTCCCAGACGGCGATCACGGGCAGCCGCGGCGCCGGTCCGACAAGTAACCCCGCACCCCCCGACCACCGGCACCCCGCCCCCCCGACCACCGCACCCCGCGCACCCCGTGCCGCCCGCGGCCCCCACGCATGATCATCGTTTCGGAACCCCGCTCCGCGTCGGACGCGGCTCCGGGTTCCCGGGCTCCGATCACCCGCGCCGTGACCACCCCGCGCGGATCGTGCGGTGCGACGGCTCGCCCGCCGCCGCCACCGAGCTGGGGGCGCGCTGGCCGCCGCCCTGGACGGGTCCGGGCCGCCGGTCCTCCCGCTCGCTGCGGACGACCGCACCCCGGCCCCGCCGAGCGGACGGCGCCCGGCACCGCGGTGGTCGTGCGGACGTCGGGTTCGGGCGGGTCCGCCAAGCACGTCGAGCTGTCCGCGGCCGCCGTCGCTGCCTCCGCGGCGGCGACGGCGACCCGGCTGGGCGGCCCGGCGCGCTGGCTGCTCGCGCTGCCGGCCGAGCACGTGGCCGGGGTGCAGGTGATCGTCCGGGCGCTGCTGGCCGGGGCGGCGCCCGTCGTGCAGGACGTGCGGGGCGGGTTCCGGGCCGAGGAGTTCACCGCGGCGAGCGCACGCCTCGGCGGGCAGGCCCGCTGCACGAGCCTCGTGCCGACCCAGCTGCTGCGCCTGCTCGACGCGGGCGGCCCCGCGCTGGACGCCCTGCGCGGCTACGGCGCCGTGCTCGTCGGCGGGGCGGCGCTCGACCCCGGCACGCGGGCCCGCGCCGAGGCCGCGGGCGTGCGGGTGGTGAAGACCTACGGGATGAGCGAGACCGCGGGCGGCTGCGTGTACGACGGCGTGCCGCTGGACGGCGTCGAGGTGGAGATCGCACGCCGACGGCCGGATCCTGCTCGGTGGCCCGACGCTGGCGAGCGGCTACCTCGGGAGCCCGGCCGAGACGGCGGCCGCGTTCGCGGGCGGCCGTTTCCACACCGGCGACCTGGGACGGTGGCGTGGCGACCGGCTGGAGGTGCTCGGCCGGGCCGACGACGTGATCGTCACCGGCGGGGAGAACGTGGCGCCCGCCGCGGTCGAGCGGGTGCTGGCCGCGCAGCCCGGCGTGCGGGCGGCGTGCGTCGTGGGGCTGCCGGACCGGGAGTGGGGCCAGATCGTGGCGGCCGCCGTCGTGCTCGCCACGGGCGCCACACCGGCGACGGGACCGCTGCGGGCGGCCGTGCGCGCGGAGCTGGGCCGGTCGGCGGTGCCCCGCCTGCTGACGGCCGTGGAGGCCCTTCCCCTGCGCGGGGTGGGCAAGCCGGACCGGCTCGCCGTCGCCCGCCTGCTGACCGCCTGACCGGACGCTCCCCAACGAGTGACAGCGGGCTACACACCATCGGTGTGCTTACTCTCCGTTGCTTGACCACTACTCGTTCATCCGATCTGCTGCGCCCCACGACGACACATCCACCACAGTCGTCACTCAAGTCACACGGGGGATACGCATGGGGATGGGTTGGCGCACCGCGGCGCTGCTGGTCGTGGCCGGCGCGCTCTCGGCCGCGGCCGTGACGCCGGCGGCGGCAGCGGAGCCGGGCACGGCGAGCTGGTCGCCCGACCTCGCGGCCGGGGACGGTGCCGGCGTCGTCGTCGACGGCGGCACCGCCCGTCTCGACCCGGAGTCCGCCTTCCCGTCGACGCCGGTGGAGACGCGACCGCGCCCACACGGAGGGCGGTCCCGACGGGCCCGTGCCGACCGGGATGCTCACCCTCCCGCCCCGCCGCCTCGCCACCCCGACCGACCGCGTGGCCACCGCGCTCGACGCCGACCTGCCCGGCGGCAGCACGGCCACCGTCGACGTCCGCGGCAGGCGTGCGACGGGCGGCTGGACCGAGTGGGTCCCTGCCGAGGAGGACGGCCGCGTCGCGCTGGCGGAGCCCACGGCGGAGGTGCAGAGCAGGGTGGTCCTCACCGGCACCGGCGCGCCGGGTGCCGGACCGGCCGTGCACGCGCTCACCCTCACGGCATCCCCGCGCACCGGCGCTCGCGCACGGAGGGCACCGCCGCCCAGGGTCCGATGCTCGGCTACAGCGTGTTCGCCACCCGCGAGGGCCTGGTCGGGGGGACGACCGCCAACGGGCACGTCATCACCGAGCGGGACCACTTCGTCGCCCTGCCCTCGCGGCGCGCGCTGTCCCCGCGCGACACGAGCGACTACTCGGTCAAGGTGTGCGCCCCGAACGGCCGCTGCGCCTTCGCCCCCGTGTGGGACGTCGGCCCCTGGAACACCCGCGACGACTACTGGAACCCGCCCGACGTGCGCCAGGAGTGGGGCGACGCTGCCGCAGGGCGTGCCGCAGGCGCAGGCCGCGTACAAGGACAAGTTCAACGGCGGCATGGACCAGTTCGGACGGCAGGTGGCCAACCCGGCGGGCATCGACCTCGCCGACGGGCTGTTCTGGGACGCGCTCGGGCTGAAGAACAACTCCTAGGTCACCGTCGACTACCTCTGGACCGCCCCGTCCAAGCTCGCCCTGATCACCGCGGGCGGCCCGGTGTCCGTGCTGGACGGCCCGCGGGCCGATGCGGGTGTGGTGGGGCTGGCGGCGATGCGGGCGGGCGTGCCCGTCGAGTGCGCGCAGGGATCCGGGCCCGACCGGTGGCTGCGCATCGGCGTCGGGCAGTTCGTGCCGGCCGCCGCGGTGGCGGACCCGGGCCCGGTCGGGTCGTGCGACGGCGGGGCCTCGGTCGCGGCCGGATAGCGTGCACCGGTGGCCACCATCGCGCAGTGGGTCGAGGGCGCCCGCCCGCGCACGCTCCCGACCGCGGTCTCGCCGGTGCTGGTCGGCACCGGTGCCGCGATCGGCAGCGGCGTCGTCGCGCCGGGGCGGGCGCTGCTGGCCCTCGTCGTCGCGCTGGCGCTGATCGTCGGCGTCAACTTCGCCAACGACTACTCCGACGGCATCCGCGGCACCGACGACGACCGCGTCGGGCCGTTGCGGCTGGTCGGCTCACGGCTGGCCGCGCCGTCGGCGGTGCGCACCGCGGCGCTGGTCAGCCTCTCGGTCGCCGCGCTGGCTGGGCTGACGCTGGTCTCGCTGAGCCGGCAGTGGTGGCTGCTCGGGGTGGGCGCGCTGTGCATGGCCGGGGCGTGGTTCTACACCGGCGGCCGGCGGCCCTACGGCTACGCGGGCCTCGGCGAGGTCGCGGTCTTCGTGTTCTTCGGCCCCGTCGCCGTGCTCGGCACCGTCCTCACGCAGAGCGGGCCGCCCGGCGCGCTGGCGATCGTCAGCGCGATCGGGGTGGGGTTCCTGGCCTGCGCGGTGCTGGTGGCCAACAACCTGCGCGACATCCCGACCGACGCCGTCGCCGGCAAGCGCACGCTCGCCGTCGTCCTCGGCGACACCGACACCCGCCGCCTGTACGTCGCGCTGGTCGGGGGCGCCGTTCCTGCTCTCGGCGGCCGCCGGGCTGCGCAGCTGGCCGATGCTGCTGGCGTTCGTCGCCCTCCCGCTCGCGGTGGCCCCCGCCCGCCGGGTGCTCGGCGGGGCGGAGGGTCGACGGCTCGTCCGGGTGCTGGGCGAGACCAGCCTGCTGCTGCTGCTGTGGTCAGCCGCGACCGGGGTCGGGCTCGCGCTGGGCCCGATCGTCTGACGCCGTCTCCGGTGGCCCGGCGGCCCCCTCGGGGCCGTCCGGGGCGTCGCCGCGCAGCCGTGCCCGCAGCTCCGAACGCTCGGCGGCCCGGCGCGCCGGCACCTCGGCGATCGCCGCGTCCAGCCGCGCGCGCAGGCCGCGGAACAGCACCATCGACAGCGGCAGCGCGACCACGAGCCCCACCAGCAGGGCGAGCAGCAGCGGCACCCCGGCCAGCACCAGCAGGGCCGCGATCACGGCGACCAGCCCGAGCCGGGCCAGCGTGTACCAGGCGACGGCGGCGGCCGGCCCGGCCGTCGCGGCGCGACGGGGGAGGTGGACATGCCACGAGCGTACGACGCCGGCCTGCGCTCCGGCCCGCCGTCCCGGTGCCGCCCGAACGCTGTCCGATTCGTCCTTTGAGAGCCCTTTACCTCCGGACAACCGTTCGAGTACCCGAGGTCCCGGGTGTCACGATGGCCCGGAATCAGTCTGATGCGGAGGCCCGCATGCCAGGTCTCACCCAGAACGCCAGCTCCGAACGGCTCCTCACCCCTGGCGAGGTCGCCACGCTGTTCCGCGTCGACCCGAAGACCGTCACCCGGTGGGCGTCGGCCGGGCGGATCGGCTCGATCCGCACCCCCGGCGGCCACCGCCGGTTCCGCGAGTCCGAGGTGCGCAGCCTGCTGGCCGACCTCACCAGCGAGGCCACGCTCCCGCACCCCCACTGACTGGGAACGCCGACTCTTCACCCCCACCTCGCCCCGGCTCCGCTAACCTCGATGGTGGAGGTGGTGTTGATGCTGTTCCTCATCGCATTCGTCGGCGCCGCGGTCATCGCACTGGTGCTGTGGAAGGCGATGAACGCCGCGCAGACCGATGCCGCGGCGGCCGGCCCGGTGGCCAGGCCCGCCAGCCCCCCCGACGCGGGTGAGCGGCCCGGACGACGACCCGGACTTCCTGCGCCAGCTCGACGAGCGCCAGCCGGCGCCGGGACGACCCGCCGGCCGGCCTGACCTCAGAGCGCCCGGTGTGACGACGCGAAACCGTCGGCCACGGCGGCCGCCAGCTCCAGCAGGGCCAGCCGGGTGGCCGGGCTCCAGCCGGTCGAGATCGACCTCCGCGCCCTCCTCCAGGTGCGCGTCGAACGGGACCCGCACCACCGCGCGGCACCGCGCCGCGAAGTGCTCGGCCACCCGGTCCAGGTCCACCCCGCCCGCCGAGCGGCGCACCGAGTTGATCACGGCCACCGAGTTGCGGACCAGGTCGCCGTGCCCGTGCGCGTCGAGCCAGTCCATCGTGGCCGACGCGCTGCGCGCGCCGTCGATCGAGCCGGACGAGACGATGATCAGCTGGTCGGCCACGCCGAGCACGCCGTACATGGCCGAGTGCATCAGCCCGGTGCCGCAGTCGGTGAGCACGATGTTGTAGAAGTGCTCCAGCAGGGTGACCGTGCGCCGGTAGTCGTCCTCGCTGAACGCCTCCGACACCGCCGGATCCTGCTCGCTGGCCAGCACCTCCAGCCGCGACGGCCCCTGCGAGGTGTAGGCCCGCACGTCGGTGTAGCGGCGCACCCGCTGGGCGTCGCGCAGCAGGTGGCGCACGGTGGCGCTGGTCTCCAGCGGGATCTTCTGGCTCAGCGTGCCGCGGTCGGGGTTGGCGTCCACCGCCACCACCCGGTCGCCGCGCAGCGAGGCGAACGTCGCGCCCAGCGTGGCCGTGATCGTGGTCTTGCCGACGCCGCCCTTCAGGCTCAGCATCGCGATCTTGTAGCAGCCGAGCAGCGGCTGGTTGACCCGCGCGGTGAGCTCGCGGCGGCGCACGTCGGCCGGGCTCTCGCCCGGGTTGATCAGCCGCCCGGACAGCACGTAGACCAGCCGCCGCCAGCCCGACTGCGGCGGCCGCTTGCTCGGGCGCAGCAGCCGGGCCGAGGACAGGTCGGCGGGCGGCAGGTCGCTGCCGCTGCGCGCGCGCTGGGCCTCCTGGGCGGCCACGGCGCCCGGGTCGGTCCAGCGGCCCGTGCCGCGCGGTGGGCGTCGGCGCGTCCGGCACGGCCACGGGCGGCGGGGGACGGGATCCTGACGGGCGGGGCGGCCGCGGCGCGGCCGGCGCGGCGGGCGTCCACGGGCCGTTCGAGCCACGGCTCCGGTGGGCGTGCCGGGGCGCGCCGGGCCTCGGGAACGCGAGCGGTCTCGGCGCGAGCGGCCTCGGCGTGAGCGGTCTCGGCCGCACGGCGGTCCGCGGCGTACCCGCGCGGGTCCCGTGCTCGGGCCGGGTCTCCCGCTCGGGCTGCGTCGCCTGGTCGGGACGGGTCTCCTGGGCGGGCGGGTCGTCCTGGCCGGGACGGGGCTCCGGCGGGCTGCGTCGGCCGCGGCGGCTCGGGCGGGAG
This sequence comes from uncultured Actinomycetota bacterium, assembly GCA_963784265.1. Taxonomy (GTDB): domain Bacteria; phylum Actinomycetota; class Actinomycetes; order Mycobacteriales; family Pseudonocardiaceae; genus Pseudonocardia. The sequence continues at coordinate 166,037 of CAWAQQ010000005.1, read as the reverse complement.
CACCGGGCGCCGTGGGGTCGTCGGTGCCGCACCCCACTGCTCCCGGACGTAGCGGCCGACCGAGCCGTCCGGGTAGTCCCGACCGTCCCCGGATCCACGCTCTGTCATCGATACATCCCGCCGAACCCGTCGTATCGACCGCTCAACCACTGCACGAACGCCGACGGTAGTCGCGCGCTGCTCCCGGTCGAGGTGCAGAACGCGTGTCGTCACGAGACCGGCGTAGGAGTGCAGGCCCGCGACCACCATGTTGATGAAGAACAGGTTGAAGAGCATCACGGCGAAGCCGGCCACGTTGATCCAGGCGGCCCGGCCGGTGCGCCAACCCGCCGTCGCGCGGGCGTGCAGGTAGGCCGCGTAGACCACCCAGGCGACGAACGCCACGGTCTCCTTGGGGTCCCAGCCCCAGAACCGGCCCCACGCCGCCTCGGCCCAGATCGCGCCGGCGATGACCGCGAACGTGTAGAGCGGGAACGCCACGATGGTGATGCGGTAGGCCAGCCGGTCCAGCACGTCGGCGGCGGGCAGCCGGTCGGCAGCCCGCCGCCGTGCTCACGCGCGGCCGGACCGGCGCAGCAGGTACAGCACGCTCGCCACGCCCGGCACCAGCAGCAGCCCGGACGCCAGGCGATCGTGGTGACGTGCACGACGAGCCAGTACGACTGCAGCGCCGGCATCACCGGGGCGGCCTGGGCGTAGAGCACCGTGCCGGCCAGGAACATCAGGACGACCACCGGCAGCAGCACGAACAGGCCCGCCGGGCGCAGGGCGGGCGAGCGGCGCAGCACCACCAGCCAGGCCACCACCGCGGCCAGGCAGATCGCCGAGGTGAACTCGTACATGTTGCCCAGCGGCCAGCGCCCGGCCGCCAGCCCGCGGGTGACGACCGACCCGGCGTGCAGCAGCACCCCCAGCACGACCAGCGCGACGGCCATCCGGCCGAGCCGGTCGGCCCGATCGCGTCCGGACCTCGCGGCCCGTCCAGCTCGCGGCGTCGGCACGCCGTCGGCGGCGTCGTCGACCGGCGGGCCCGCCCGCGCCGACCAGCACCGCCGACCGCCGCGAACGCGCGGCCGCGTACTCCACGGCGTGCAGGAACATCGCCAGCACGTAGACGCCGACCGCCGCCATGAACAGGCGGTCGCTGTAGAGGGCGATCATGCGGTCGTCCTCCGGTCGGTGCGAGCCCAGCAGGTCCGCCCGGAGGCGGTCGAACTCCTCGCCGTACCCGGCCCGGTCGGTGCGGGCCAGCCCACCGAGTTCCACGACCGTACGCAGCCGCCCGTCCGGGCCGGTCGACGGGGTGAGCCGGGCCCAGAACCGGCGCCGCCGGATCGCCAGCGACAGGCCGAGGCCGGCCAGGACGAGCACGGCGAACACCAGCACCGCGACCTGCCCGGGGTCGTGGCTGACCTGCAGGTAGACCCAGTTGCGCACGCCGTCGAAGCGCACGGTGGTGCCGTCGTCGAGGCGCACCTCCTGGCCGGGCACCAGGTTCGCCCGGGCCACCCGCACCAGCGCGCCGGAGTCGACCTGGGCGCGGTCACCGTGAAGATCGACTGGCCGCGCCCGTCGTCGAGGCCGAGGTCGCCGCGCAGCACGTCGACCGCGACCTCGGGGTCGCGCAGCGCCGGGAACACCGAGGTGACGACCTTGCCGCCGGAGCTGGTCGGGGCGAGCAGGCCGGTGACCGCCAGCTGGCTGGTGCGGCGCTGCTCGGCGTCGGTGACGCCGGGCCGGGCGAACTTCGTGGCGCCCTCGGACAGCAGCGTGGCCGGGTCGACCGGCCGCCACTGGATCTCCCCGGTGCGCTGCTCGCCGTCGGGGAAGGTGACGGTGAACCGCGGCGCGTAGCCGTGGCCGAGCAGGTAGACCCGGTTGCCGTCGAGCCGCAGCGGGTTGTTGACCTCCAGCGGGTACGGCCGCCACGCGTCGGCGCGCCCGGCCTCGAGGTCCTCGGCGGTCTGGTAGCCGATGTCGGCCCGGAAGCTCTCGGCCTGGCCGTTCGGGCAGGTAGCCGGCGGTGAAGTCGTCGACCCGCACGCAGAACGGGGCGAGGTCGGTGCCGTCGACCCGCAGCCCGGCGCGGAACGAGTCGTAGCCGAGGATGCCGGTGTTGCAGAACTGGCCGCCGCCGGACAGGACGATGACCTGGCCCTCGTAGCCGAAGAGCTTGCCCGCCGCGAACCCGACCAGCAGCCCGACCAGGCTCAGGTGGAACACCAGGTTGCCGACCTCGCGCAGGTAGCCCTTCTCCGCCGAGATCGTGCGCGCGGCAGGCCCGCCGGTCCCGGCTCCTCGGTGCCGCTCCGCCCGCCGCCAGCCGCGCAGCCGGGTGCGGACCCGCGCGGTGACCTCGTCGACGTCCCGTCGAGCTCCGCCGACGCGTGGTGCGGCAGCCGGGCCAGGTTGCGCGGGGTCACCACCGGCGCCGCCCGCGCGCCGCGGGTGCTCGACGGTCCGCGGCAGCACGCACCCGATCAGCGAGACCATCAGCAGCAGGTAGATCGCGGCGAACCAGGGCGCGGCGAACACGTCGAAGAACCCGAGCCGGTCGAGCAGCGGGCCGAGCTCGGGTAGTCGGGCGAGGTAGTCGTCGACGAGCCGCTGGTTGAGCGAGCGCTGCGGCAGCAGCGCCCCCGGCAGCGCGGCACGGCCAGCAGGAACAGCAGCACCAGCGCGGTGCGCATGGACGTCAGCCCGCGCCAGGTGTTGCGCGCGAGCGCCGCCGCCCACGCCCACCCCGCGAGTCGGGACTCTCCGGCGGGCCGAGTCGGTGCATCCGGGCGGGACGGGGGCGCGGTCGTCATCGGGCGGGTCCCGTCACAGCACCGGGGTGAAGCCGGCGACGGACGTCTGCAGCTGGGCCAGCAGCCCGCCCCACAGTCCCGTGACCAGCAGCATCCCGACCCCGACCAGCAGCACGCCGCCGCCGATCTGGATGCCGCGCGTGTGGCGGCGCAGCCAGCCCAGCGCGCGCACCGCCCGTGACGGCCCCCAGCGCGATCAGCACGAACGGCAGCCCGAGCCCGGCGCAGTAGGCCAGCGTGAGGACCACGCCGCGCAGCGAGCCGCCGCCGGTGCCCGCGGCCACCGCGACGACCCCGGCCAGCGTCGGCCCGATGCACGGCACCCAGCCCAGCCCGAAGACCGCGCCGAGCAGCGGCGCCCCCCACACCCCGGCGCGCGGCACCCAGTGCACCCGCCGCTCGTGCTGCAGCACCGGGATCAGCCCGACGAACGCCAGCCCCATCGCGATCATGACGACGCCGCCGACGCGCTGCAGCACCGCCTCGTTGCGCACCAGCGCGTCGGCCAGCCAGACGACCCCGACCAGGATCGCGCCGAACACGACGGTGAACCCGGCGACGAACAGCGCGGCCGCCCCGGCCACCCGCCACCGCCCGGACCGCGGCTGCCGGGCCTGGGCCGCGGTGGCGGGCGGGGCGTCCGCGCCGACCAGGCCCGGCGAGGTAGGCGAGGTAGCCGGGGACCAGCGGGACCACGCACGGCGACGCGAAGCTCACCGCGCCGGCCAGCACGGCCACCGCGGCCGCGACCAGCAGCGGGCCGGAGACCGCGAGGGTGGTCGAGGGGTCCATCACCGTCGAGAGTAGGCCGCGCGAGGGCCGCGGCGCGCACCGGGTTCTACATCGTGTAGTGGACGCTCCCGGTCACGACCTCGGTTCCGCCGCCAGGCGCTGCACCAGCGGGATCAGCTCGGGCACCCGGACCCGGGTGAGGTAGACCGCGGCCACCCGGTGCTGCCGGTCCAGCACGATCGTCGACGGCACCATGTTGCGCGGGTAGCCACGGAGCTGGGCCAGTGCCCGGCCGGGCGGGTCGAAGATCGAGTCGAAGGTGATGGCGCGGTCGCGGAGGAAGTCGGCGGCCGCGTCGCGCTCGTCGCGCACGTCGAGGCCGAGCACGGTGACGCCGTCGGCGCCCGTCTGGTCCTGCACGAACTGCAGGTCCGGCATCTCCTCCCGGCACGGCCCGCACCACGAGCCCCAGATGTTGAGCACGACGACCCGGCCCGCGTAGTCGTCGAGCCCGACGGTCGCGCCCGGGCGGAGCAGGCTCTCCCCGGCCAGCCCGCCGACCGCGCCGCGGGCTCCGGCGGGTCGTAGGCGATCGTCGTGCGGCCGCCGGGTGCGACGAACTGGAACTCCCCGCCGACGGCGACGGCGTCCTTGGTGGCCGAGCACCCGGCGAGCACGAACAGCGCCGCGCAGTGCGGCCAGCACCCGTCTCATGCGCCGGTCTGCGGCCGGGTCGCTCGCGCCTGCGGGCTCGGAGTACCGGATCTGGGTCAGCTCGGTGCCGGTGAACACCAGCGTGGTCAGCGAGGCCAGCGCGCACTGCCGGCGCCGCGGGTCGTGCCAGAGCCGCTGACCGGTGACGAACCGGCGCAGCGTCCAGATCGGCAGCTGGTGCGACACGCACAGCGCCTCGCGCCCCGCGGCCAGCTCGCGCGCGCGGTGCACGGCGCCGAGCATCCGGTGCGCGATCCGCAGGTACGGCTCCCCCCAGGACGGGGTGAACGGGTCGCGCAGCTTCGCCCAGTGCCGCGGGTGGCGCAGCGCCCCGTCGCCGACGCCCACCCGCTGGCCCTCGAACAGGTTGCCCGCCTCGATCAGCCGCTCGTCCGTGACGATCTCCAGGCCGTGCGCCGCCGCGACGGGCCCCGCCGTCTCCTGCGCGCGTTGCATCGGCGACGCGACCACGGCCGCGAGGTCGGCGTCGGCCAGGAACTTGGCGACGACCTCGGCCTGGACCCGGCCGTCGTCGGACAGCCGGAACCCGGGCAGCCGGCCGTAGAGCACGCCGTCGGGGTTGTGCACCTCACCGTGCCGGAGCAGGTGCACGAGGGTCCGCTGCTCGCTCACTGGCGGTCGCCCGAACGCGCGGAGGCCGCGGCGGCGGCCGCGGCGGGCAGCGCGGACGCGATCACCGACCACGCCTCGTCGTCGAGCGCGGCGGAGACGAACCACGCCTCGAACGCGCTGGGCGGCGGGTAGACCCCGCGCTCCAGCAGCGCGTGGAAGAACGCCGGGAACCGCCAGGTCTGCGCGGCCCGGGCCCCGGCGTAGTCGTGCACCTCGTCCGGACCGAAGAACACCGAGACCATGTTGCCCGCGAACTGCACCCGGTGCGGCACGCCCTCGGCGGTCAGCGCGTCGCCGATCATCGTGCCGAGCCGGGAGGCGTTGGCGTCCAGCGCCGCGTAGACCGCGTCGTCGGCGGCGCGCAGCGTCGCGAGGCCGGCGGCGACCGCGACGGGGTTCCCCGACAGCGTGCCCGCCTGGTAGACGGGGCCGGCCGGGGCGAGGTGCGACATCAGCGCGGCCGGACCCCCGAACGCCGCGGCCGGCAGCCCGCCGGACATCACCTTGCCGAACGTGTAGAGGTCGCCCGCGACGCCGTCGAGGCCGAACCAGCCGGCGGGCGAGACGCGGAACCCGGTCATCACCTCGTCCATGACGAGCAGCGCGCCGTGCGCGTGCGCGACCTCGCGCAGCCCGGCGTTGAAGCCCGGGCGCGGGGCGATCGCCCCCATGTTGCCCGCCGCCGCCTCGGTGATCACGCACGCGATCTCGTCGCCGCGCTCGGCGAACGCGGCCCGCACGGCGTCGAGGTCGTTGTAGGGCAGCACGATCGTGTCCGCGGCCTGCGCGCCCGTGACGCCGGGGCTGGTCGGCAGCCCGAGGGTCGCGACCCCCGAGCCCGGCCTGCGCCAGCAGCGCGTCGACGTGGCCGTGGTAGCAACCCGCGAACTTCACGATGACGCGGCGGCCGGTGATGCCGCGGGCCAGCCGGATCGCGCTCATCGTGGCCTCGGTGCCGGAGTTGACCAGCCGCACCTGCTCGACCGGCGCCACCCGGGCGATGATCGCCTCGGCCAGCTCGACCTCGGCCGCGGTCGGGGCGCCGAACGACAGCCCGAGGCCGGCCGCGGCCCGCACCGCGTCGACGACGGCCGGGTGCGCGTGCCCGAGGATCATCGGCCCCCACGAGCAGATGAGGTCGACGTAGCGGGCGCCGTCGGCGTCGGTGAGCCAGGGACCCTGCGCCGACACGATGAACCGCGGCGTACCCCCGACGGAGGTGAACGCGCGCACCGGGGAGTTCACCCCGCCGGGGATCACGGCGGACGCCCGCTCGAAGAGCCGGCGGGACGTCTCGGTGGCGAGTGGGGCCGACGATCTGCTGGACGTGCTCACGGACCAATACTCGCAGCCGCGCGGGTCACCGGCCCGCGGGGCGCCACGACCCGGCCCCGAGCGCCCCGCAGTCCGGGCCCCGAGCGCACTCTGGATGCACTACGCGGTGCCGGACGGGCGTGGAAGCGCCTTCTGCATCCAGAGTGCGAAGTCCCCGAGCGCCGGATCAGCGGGCGGGGTTGGCGAAGTACCTCATCGACGGCGCCAGGAACAGCAGCACGACGCCCACGACCGCGAGCACGAGCGGGGTGACGACGATGACGAAGGACACCGGGTCCGTGCCGCTGTCCTCCGTACACGGCCCCGCGCCCCGATCAGCAGCACGAACCCGACGGTGAGCACCGTGACCAGGATCCGCGCCCAGTTGCGCCCCTGGAACGCGACCATGGCCAGCGCGATGTAGACCAGCGCGATGACGAGCACCGCGATGCCGATGGCCCGGAAGACCGTGAGCGCCTGGACGCCCGCCTCCTGGAGCTGCGTGACCTGCTCGGCCGGGAGCGAGGAGACGACGCTGTTCGCGCCCAGCAGCGACGATCAGGCCCAGTGCGAGCCACGGCAGCGCGCTGATGATCAGCAACACCAGCGACAGGACCATGATCCCCGGCCGGCCGACCGGAGCGGGCCGGAGTCCGCGAGGCCGGCCGGGTACACCGCGCCGTAGGGGTTGTAGGGGTAACCGCCGCTCGCCGCCTGGCCGTACGGACCCTGCTGGCCGGCTGCCCGTACGGGCTCTGCGGGTACTGCTGCTGCCCGTACTGGGCCTGCTGACCGTAGTCGCCCTGCTGGGCCCGTACTGCGCCCTGCTGGGCGTCCTGCCCCGGCTGCGACTGGGCCTGCTGTGCCTGGGCCTGCTGCGCGTCCTGGGCCTGCTGCGCGTCCTGTGCCTGCTGCGCGTCCTGGGCCTGCTGCGCGTCCTGGGCCTGCTGCGCGCCTGCGCCCTGCTGGCGGTACTGCCCTGCTGCGGGTACTCGCCCTGCTGCCCGTACTGGCCCTGCTGCCCGTACTGGCCCTGCTGGGGGTACTGGCCCTGCTGGGGGTACTGGCCCTGCTGGGGGTACTGGCCGCCCTGCGGGTACTGGCCCTGCTGCGGGTAGCCGCCCTGCTGCGGGTAGGCGGGGTAGCCCTGCTGCGGGTAGCCGCCCTGCTGCGGGTACTGGCCCTGTGGGGTACTGGCCCTGCTGCGGGTAGCCGCCCTGCTGCGGGTACTGGCCCTGGGGGTACTGGCCCTGCGGGTACTGGCCCTGCGCGTACTGGCCGGGTACTGCGCCCGGGTACTGCGCCCCGGGTACTGCTGCCCCGGGTACTGGGGCGCGCCGTACTGACCGCCGTACGGCGGCTGCTGCTGGTTGCCGTCCGGGCCCGGATACTGCTGCTGGCCGCCGTTCGGAGCCGGATCCGCGGGGTCCTGGTCCGGCTGCTGACCCCCGCGCTGCGGGTCGGGCGGTGTCGTCACGGCGCCACCGTAGGTCCGCTCCGTGCCGCTGTCCACGCAGCGCGCCCGACACCGCCCACCAGGGCGGTGCCGGGCTGACCGTCAGCTGAAGTAGCTGTTGACGTTCGGGCGGAACATGAGGACGAGCGCGGCGCCGAGGAGCAGCAGCTGCACCACGCTGATGAGCAGGAAGACGGTGGCGTAGACCCCGCCGTAGAGGCCGAACCCGCTCAGGTAGGTGAACAGGTTCAGCACGGCGCCCAGCAGGGCGAGGCCGCCGAGCACGGCGATCGTGATGCGCGCCCAGTTCCGGCCTGCCCGCATCTGGATCATGATGTACAGCGCGATCGCGAAGATCACCGCCGTGAGGATCAGGAAGATGATCCCGCCGCCGATGGTCGCTCCCGCGAACCCGCTGATCCCGGAGAACAGCACCGCGGCGAAGACCAGCGCGATGATCGACGACAGCAGGCCGACGCCCATGTAGGCGATCAGCGCGAGGAACGCCTGGTGCACCTCCTTCGGGGGACGCGCCTCGGTGTAGGCGGCCTTGACCGCCGCGACGCTGAACCCGGACGCGGCCTGGGCGCCGTGCGGCGGGCCGTAGCCCGGCGGCGGGCCGTACCCCTGCTGGCCGTAGGCGGGCTGCCCGTACCCGGGCGGCGCGGACCGTATCCGGGCGGCGGCTGGCCGTAGCCCGGCTGCTGGCCGTAGCCCGGCGGCGGCTGCGCCGTATCCGGGTTGCTGCGGGTCGTAGCCGGGCGGCGGGCCCTGCCCGTAGCCCGGCGGTGGACCGCCCTGCTGGCGGCGGTGGCCCGTACCCGGGCGGGGGGCCGTAACCGGGCGGGGGCCCGTATCCCGGCGGAGGCTGCTGACCCGGCTGGCCGGGTTGGCCCTCGCCCCACTGCGGGTCGGAAGGTGTGCTCATGGGAGCGAAACGTAGGGACCAGCACACCGGTGTCCAGCGAACACCCGGAACCGACGGCGAATCGTGCCCGTCAGCCCCGGTCCAGGCCGGAGGCCACCTCGGTGGCCCAGTAGGTGAGCACGACGTCGGCCCCGGCACGGCGGATCGACGTGAGCGTCTCCAGGATCGTGCGCTCCCGGTCCAGCCAGCCGTTGGCCGCAGCCGCCTCGATCATCGCGTACTCGCCGGAGACCTGGTAGGCGGCCACCGGCACGTCCGCCGCCTCGGCCACCGCGCGCAGCACGTCGAGGTAGGCCATCGCCGGCTTGACCATCACCAGGTCGGCGCCCTCCTCCAGGTCGAGCGCGAGCTCGCGCAGCGCCTCCCGGACGTTGGCCGGGTCCTGCTGGTAGGTCTTGCGGTCGCCCGCGCAGCTGGGACTCCACGGCCTCGCGGAACGGCCCGTAGAACGCCGACGCGTACTTCGCGGTGTAGGCCAGGATGCCGGTGTCGGTGTGCCCGGCGGCGTCCAGCGCCTCGCGGATCGACGCCGACCTGGCCGTCCATCATCCCGCTCGGGCCGAGCAGGTGGGCTCCGGCCTCGGCCTGCGCCACGGCCATCTCGGCGTAGACGGCGAGGGTCGCGTCGTTGTCCACGCACCCGTCGGCGTCGAGCACGCCGCAGTGGCCGTGGTCGGTGAACTCGTCGAGGCAGGTGTCCGCCATCAGCACGGTGGCGTCGCCGACCTCGGCGCGCACGTCGCGCAGCGCGACGTTGAGCACGCCGTCCGGGTCGACGCCCGCGCAGCCGACCGGCGTCGCGCCGCTGCGGGACGCCGAACAGCATCAGCCCGCCGACGCCCGCCGCCACCGCCTCGACCGCGGCCTTGCGCAGCGAGTCGCGGGTGTGCTGCACGACGCCGGGCATCGACGCGATCGGCACCGGCTCGGCGGCGCCCTCCTTGACGAACATCGGCAGGACCAGGTGCCGCGGCCGCAGGTCGGTCTCGGCGACGAGCCGGCGCAGGCGGGCGTGGTCCGCAGCCGCCGCGGCCGGTGGGTGGGGAACGGCATGCGCTCAGCCTACGACGTTCGCCGGTCGGCGGTCGCGAGCTCGCGGCGCCGTGTGCGTAGCAGCGGCGCCGCACTCACGGCAGCGCGTCAGCGCCTGCGGGCCTTGGCCTTCCGCGGCGGCGGCAGGGCGCCCTCGGCGCGCAGCCGGGCGGCGTGGGCGGCCAGCGCGTCGACCAGCGCCGGGACCCGGGCCTCCTCGGGCTGCACGTCCACCCGCAGCCCGAACTCGCGCGCGGTCTCGGCCGTCTGCGGGCCGATGCAGGCCACGATCGTGCGGGCGTGCGGCTTGCCCGCGATGCCGACCAGGTTGCGCACCGTGGACGACGAGGTGAAGCACACCGCGTCGAAGCCGCCGGTCTTGATCGCCTCGCGGATCGGGGCGGGCGGCGGCGCGGCGCGCACGGTGCGGTAGGCCGTGACGTCGTCGATCTCCCAGCCGCGGTCGCGCAGGCCGGCGGCGAGGGTCTCGGTGGCGATGTCGGCGCGCGGCAGCAGCACCCGGTCCACCGGGTCGAGGATGTCGTCGTGCGGCGGGAAGATCCACAGCAGCCCCTCGGACGAGGACTCCTGCGCCTCCTCGATGCGCGGCACCAGCTCGGGGACGATGCCGAACCCGCGCACCTTCTCCGCGGTGGCCTGGCCGACGCAGGCGATCTTGACGCCGGAGAACGCGCGGGCGTCCAGGCCGAACTCGGCGAACTTCTCCCACACCGCGCGCACCGCGTTGGTCGAGGTGAACACGACCCACTGGTAGCGGCCGTCGACCAGCCCCTTGACCGCGCGTTCCATCTGCGTCGGCGAGCGCGGCGGCTCGACGGCGATGGTCGGCACCTCCTCGGCGATGGCGCCGTGCACGGCCAGCCGGTCGCTCATCGCGCCGGCCTGGTCCTTGGTGCGCGGCACCAGCACCCGCCAGCCGTACAGCGCGCGCGACTCCCACCACGACAGCTCGGTGCGCAGCCCGACCTCGGCGCCGACGGTGAGCACCAGCGGGCCCGTCCAGGTCGGCGGCCTCGGCGGCCAGCGTGGCCAGGGTGGCCTGCACCGTCCGCTGCGGGTCGGTGCGTGCCGCCCGCGGTGACCGCCACGGGGGTCTGCGCCGGCCGCCCGTTCTCGGTCAGCGCGGTGGCCACCTCGGCCAGGTGCGAGACCGTCGCGTGCAGCACCAGCACGCCCGGGCGTGGCGGCCAGCCGCGGCCAGTCGACGCCGGTGCGCACGTCGGCCTCGAGGTGCGCGGACCCCAGCGGCACGCCGGCGTAGGCGGGCACGGCGGTGCCGGCGGGCACGCCGGGCACGACGTCGAACGCCACCTCCGGCGCCGGCCACCGCGACGGCCTCCTGCACCACCGCGTCGACGGTCAGCGGGTCGCCGCTGACCAGGCGGGTGACCGGGCGGCCCGTCCGCGGCCTCGGCGACCAGGTCGGCGGCCACGTCGGCGGGCTGCCCGACCGCGGGCCGCACCTCGGCGCCCTCGGCGACGAGCGCCAGGATCGCCTCCGGGACGTCCGGGTCGGTGACGACCAGCGGCGCGCGGCCGAGGGCGTCCCGGGCGCGCACGGTCAGCAGGCCGGGGTCGCCGGGGCCACTGCCCACGAACGCGACCCGGCCCGGGGATGGAAGGTGCTCGGTTCATCTCGGAACTCTCGATCCAGCGTTTCTCCGGGAGGCTCCCGCGGGTGACGGCGGCCTCCCATGTCGAGCAGCTCGGCGGCGAGCGCCGCTCCGAGCTTCTCGGCGTCGTCCAGGTCTCCGGTGGCGGACGCGCGCAGCAGCGCCCCGTCGGCGGTGCCGATCACGGCACGCAGCGAGATCCGGTCGACGGCGTGGCCGTCGTCGTCGAGGTCGCGACACCACGTCGGCGAGCGCCCCGACCGGGGCGCTGCAGCCGGCCTCCAGGGCGGCGAGCACCGCGCGCTCGGCGGTGACCGCGGCCCGGGTGAACGCGTCGTCGAGCACGGCGCGAGCGCCGCGGCCAGCTCCCGGTCCGGGCCGCCCGGCGAGGCCCGGCACTCGACGGCCAGCGCGCCCTGGGCCGGCGCCGGCAGCATCTGCAGCGGGTCGAGCAGCTCGGTGGCCTCGTCGACCCGGCCGAGCCGGCGCAGCCCGGCGGCGGCCACGACCACGGCGTCCAGCTCGCCGGAGCGCGACCTTGCCGATCCGGGTGTCGACGTTGCCGCGGATCGGCACGACCTCGCAGCCCGAGGCCCGAGCGCGTCGAGCTGGGCCCGCGCCGCGGGCGAGCCGGTGCCGACCGGGAGCCCGACGGGCAGCTCGCCGAGCACCTTCCCGTCGCGGGCCACCAGCGCGTCGCGCGGGTCCTCGCGCGCCGGCACGGCGGCCAGCGCGAGCCGCGGGTCGGGCGCGGTGGGCAGGTCCTTGTAGGAGTGCACGGCCACGTCGACCTCGCCGCGCACCAGCGCCTCGCGCAGCGCCGAGACGAACACGCCGACGCCGAGCTCGGCGACCGGCGCGCGTCGACCGGTCGCCCGGCGGTGCGCATCTCGACCAGCTCGACCGGCGTGCCCGGCGGCGCGCAGCCGCTCGGCGACCGCGCCGGACTGGGCCACGGCCAGCGCGCTGGGCCGGGTGCCGATGCGCAGCGTCGCAGGCCGGGTGGCGGTCATCGGCCTGCTCCTCGTCGGCGGCCGGTCGTCCTGACGGGGCCTCGAGCGCGCGCGAGGACGTCGCCGCTGCGCTGGATGGCCACCGCGGCGCGGGTCTGCGGGTCGAGCTCGAACAGGGCGCGCAGCGCGGCCGCGTAGCTGTCGCCGTCCGGGCCCTCGGCCAGCCGCTTGACCTGCACGGTCGGGGTGTGCAGCAGCTTGTCGACGACGCGGCGGACGCTGCGGGCGAACTCGTCGCGCACGCCGGTCGTCCAGGTCGGGCAGCCGGGCGTCCAGCCGCAGCAGCTCGGCGTCGATCACCTCGGACGGCGCGCCGGCGCAGCGCGGTGACGGTCGGGGTGACCTCGGCCGAGCGCTGCGCGGCCAGGTAGGCCTGCGCCTCCTCGGCCACCAGCTCCTGGGCGGCGGCGACGGCGGCGCCGCGCCCGCCGGCGGCCAGCCGGCGCTGCAGCGCCGCCAGGTCGACCACGGTGACGCCGGGCAGCGCGGCCACGGCCGGGTCCACGTCGCGGGGCAGCCCGAGGTCGCACACCACCAGCGGGCGGCCGGCCCGCCCGGCGACCGCGGCGGCGACCGTGGCGCGGTCGACGACGGTGCCGACCGCGCCGGTGCAGGCGACCACCAGGTCGGCGCGCGGCCAGCTCGGTCGGCCAGCGCGGTCGAGCGTCGCCGGAGCGGGCCGGGGTGCCGTGCCGCGGCGGTGGTCTCGGCGAGCCGCGCGGCCCGCTCGGGAGTGCGGTTCAGCACCACGATCTCGGCCGCGCCGGCGCGGCGCAGGTGGGCCGCGGCCAGCGCCGCCCATCGCGCCGGCCCCGACCACGACGGCCCGCCGCCCGGCCAGGTCGCCGCCGAGCGCGAGCGGCCGCGTCGGCCAGCGCCTCGGAGACCACCGAGGCGCCGGCGGCGTCGATGCCGGTGCTGGCGTGCACCCGCTTGCCGACCCGCAGCGCCTGCTGGGCCAGCTCGTGCAGGACGCGCCCGACGGTGCCGGCCTCGTCGGCGGCGGCGTAGGCGGCGCGCAGCTGGCCGAGGATCTGCGCCTCGCCGACGACCATCGAGTCGAGCCCGGAGGCCACCGCGAACAGGTGCTGCACCGCCGAGCCCGGCGTAGTGCACGTAGAGGTGCTCGGTGAGCTCGGTGATCGGCATCCCGGCGTGCCGGCCGAGCACCGCGGAGACGTCGGCGAGCCCGCCGTGGAAGGCGTCGACGACCGCGTAGACCTCGATGCGGTTGCACGTGGACAGCAGCATCGACCTCGTCGACGTGCGCGCCGCGCAGCAGCTCGTCGAGCAGCTTGGGCACCTCGTCGCCGGCCGACCGCGGCCCGCTCCAGCACCTCGACCGGTGCGCTGCGGTGCGACAGCCCGACCACGAGCACGCTCACGACAGCACCGTCGATCCCGGCACCGGGCAGCCGTTGACGCCGTGACCGTTGGGGGCGCCTGCGGACGCTGCGCCGTCGGCGGGGCAGGCCTGGACATGCCGGCGGGCCACGTGGAAGGCCAGGATCTGCAGCTCGACGGCCAGGTCGACCTTGCGCACCTCGACCTCGTCGGGCACCTGCAGCACCACCGGCGCGAAGTTGAGGATGCACCGCACGCCCGCTGCGACGAGCAGGTCGCACACGCCCTGCGCGGCCGGCCCGGGGTGGCGATCATGCCGATGGTGACGCCGCGCTCGCGGCAGACCTCCGGGATCGCCGCGGACGTGCTCGACCAGGATGCCGTTGATGTGGATGCCGACCAGGTCGGGGTCGACGTCGAACAGCGCCGTCACCGGGAACCCGCGGCCGCCGAACCCGCCGTAGCCGGCCAGCGCGTGGCCGAGGTTGCCGACGCCGACGAGCGCGACGGCCTGCCGGTGGTTGAGCCCGAGCGCGCGCTCCAGCTGGTGGAGCAGCGGCGCGACCTCGTAGCCGACGCCGCGGATGCCGTAGGACCCGATGTAGGACAGGTCCTTGCGGAGCTTCGCCGAGTTGACCCCGGTGGCGGCGGCGAGCTCCTCGCTGGACACGGTCTCGCGCGCCCTGCTCGGCCAGCTCACCGAGCATCCGCAGGTAGACCGCGAGCCGGGCGACGCTGGCCTCCGGGATCGCCCGCGGCCGCGCGGCGGCCGCCCCGTTCGGGCCCGCCTCCGGCGGCAGCGTCACGCCTTCTCCTCGGATTCGTCTCGGTCACTCGATCGTGCGATTCGCGGCCGTCGGCCCCGCATCCGGTGCCCCGGGGTGGACGCCCCCGGGGAAGGACAGTGCCGGGATCGGGCGTTGACGGCGACGGTGAGACACGGTAGCCGCTTGTGAAGGCACGCACAAAGTTGCGATCTTGGCCCGAAGCGTGCTCACGCCCCGCCACGGACCGGCGCCCGAAGCGTGCCGGTGGTCGCCGCAGGGCGCCCGCTCGTCGCGCCGGGCGGCATCCGGACAGGCCGCAGGGGCGGCCCCGGAGTCCGGGACCGCCCCTGCGGCGTGACGCGTGTCGGCGGGTGTCAGCTCGGTCGGCATGCAGCACCGAGTCGATCACGAACACGGTGGCGTTCTTGGTCGGGATGTTGCCGCACAGGACCGTGGCGGTCCGCACCGTTGCCACCGGTCAGGGTGGGGGCGTCGGCGGTGCCGCCGACGGTGACCGTCGCCGCCCGCGAGCTCCATCGATCTTGCCGGCCTTGACGAGGCCGGTCGGCGTTGTAGCGCTTGCCCACGACGTGGTAGGAGAGCAGCCCGCCCAGCTGGGTCGGGTTGTTCAGCAGCGCGGTGAACGGCCTGGTCGCCCAGTGCCTTCTGCGCGGCGTCGAACGCGCCGTTGTAGGGCGCGTAGACCGTGATGGCCTCGGCGCTGTTCAGGGTGTCGGCCAGGCCGGGCACCTTGCCCACGGCGGTGACCAGCGTGGTGAGCAGCGGGTTGTTGCGACGCCGCGGTGGCCACCGGGTCGTCGACCATGCCCTGCGCCGAGCCCTCACCCGGTCGGGACCTGGCTGCAGCCCGGGCCGAAGATGTCGGCGATCGGTGGTGACGCCGCACTGGCCGAGGCGGCCGTGGAGGGTGGCGGCGGCGGCCGGAGCCGACGGGGCGGGCGCCGAGGTCGAGGGCGTCGCGCTGCTGCTGCATGCCCCCAGCGAGATGGCAAGTGCCGCCATGGCGCCCACGGCGGCCAGTCGCTGGGTCTTTCGCACGGGTGTTCCTCCTCGAGCCTGGCCCGGTCGGTCCGGGCCTCTCACAAGAGCCTTCGACATCGCGCCATAGGTGGTTCACTGCCATTCATAACATTTTGGTTACCGCCGCCGGCCGAGCGGCTTCCACGGCGCTGAGCAGCCATGACCGGGACGGCAAGCCGTCCCGGCAGCGGCCGGATGGATCAGGCGACGGTGAAGATGAGCGCCGGCCAGCCGCTCGCGCCGTCCGGGATCGGGTTCGCCCGGGTCTCGGTCTGGGTCACCCCGTTGCGGTCGGTCGCCCGGGTCTGCACGGTGTGGCTGCCCGGCGGCAGGTCGAAGTCGGCGCGCCACATCCGCCAGGTGTCGTAGTTCACCTCGGTGGCCAGCTCGGCCGCCTGCCAGGGACCGCCGTCGACCCGCACCTCGACCTTCGACGATGCCGGTGGGCTGCGACCAGGCGATGCCGGCCACCGTGACCCGCCCGGCAGGCACCGCTGGCGAACGCCTTGCGGGCTGTCGATCCGCGACTGCGTCTTGATCGGCGCCTTCTGGCCCCATCCGCGCTGCAGCCAGTAGGCCTGCGTGCCGGCGAACGTCGTGAGCTCGAGGTCGGCGACCCACTTGGTGGCCGACACGAACCCGTACAGCCCGGGCACGACCATCCGCACCGGGAAGCCGTGCTCGGGAGGCAGCGCCTCGCCGTTCATCCCGACGGCGAGCAGCGCACCCCGGTCCGGCTCCAGGACGCACGTCGGTCGGCGTGCCCGCGGTCCAGCCGTCGATGCTGGTGCTGATCACCTGGTCGGCGCCCGGCATGACGCCCGCCTCCGAGCAGGATGTCGCGCAGGTCGACGCCGATGAAGTTGGCGGTGGAGATGTAGGGCCCGCCGACCTCGTTCGACACGCAGGTCAGGGTGATCGTGCGCTCGACCAGCGGCCGGGCGAGCAGGTCGTCGAAGGTCAGCGTGACCTCCCGGTCGACCATGCCGTGGATCCGCAGGCGCCAGTCCGCCGCCGACTGCGTGGGGATCCGCAGCGCCACGTCCACGCGGTAGAAGTCCGCGTTGGAGGTGAGGAACGGCAGGGTGCCCGACTCGGGGAACGCGGCGCCCGCCGGGATCGGCGGGGCCGTCTCGGCGAGCCGGGCCGCCGGCGAGGCGGTCGGTGACCGCCGGCGGGAGTCGCCGATGCCACCGCCCAGCAGCGATCCCGCCGCCGCCCGCGGCGAGCGCTCCGAGGCCGACCGCCGCGCTGGTGCCGACCAGCACGCCGCGGCGCGAGACACCGCCGACCCCGGCGTCCGTCCGGCGCGGAGTACGGCGCGCAGCGCCTGGGCGTGCAGCGAGCCGGAACACGACGACGCCCGCCGCCAGCGCGGCCGCCGGGGCGACCAGGTCGAGCGGGGCGAACGCCGGCGCGAAGAGCACGGCGACCATGCCGAGCACGCCCGAGCACGGCGACGACCGCGACGCCCGGGGTCGGCCGGTGCCGCGACGCGAGCCCCGCCAGCGCCGCCAGCACGACGATGACGACGCGCCATGCCGCCGAGCAGGATCGGCTTGTCGGCGGTGCCGAACGTGGTCTTGGCGAACTCGGTGAGCCACTCGGGGGAGAAGCGGATGACCGTGTCGCCCACCGCGAGGTAGGGCGAGGACGCCGGCGAGACCAGGGCCGCGACGAGGTGCCCGACGGCGAGCGCGGCGGCGACGGCCAGCACCCCGATGAGCGCGGCGACGCCGCGCGGGATGACGGGTCGGACCGGACTGGCGGGCTGCGGTGGTGCGGCGGTCGTGCTCACGGCAGGGTTTTCGCGGCGTGCGGGCTTCCGGTTCGGTGGGCCCGGGAACCCCCGCCCGTCATCCGGCGAGGGCGGCACGGAACCGCGCTTCCTCGACCCGCCAGAAGCCGTGCTCCCGGCCGTCGACCATGATCACCGGGACCCGGTCGCCGTACTCGGCACGCAGCTCGGCGTCGCGTCGACGTCGACCGCGGTCCAGCTCTCGCCGAGCTCGCCGCAGATCCGCGCCACCTCGGCCTCGGCCGTCGCACACGCCGGGCAGCCGGCGCGGGTGTAGACCGACGACCCGGGCCGGGCTCATGCGCCCTGCCCCGCGAGCTGGCGGCGCGCGACCTTGCCCGTCGGCGTGCGCGGCAGCGCGTCGACGAACGTGATGACGGCGGGCACCTTGAACCGGGCCAGGCGCGCGGCGCAGTGCGCGCGCACCTCGTCCTCGGTGATCGCGGCGCCCGCCGCGCGCACCAGCACGGCCTTGACGCGCCTCGCCCGTGCGGTCGTCGGGCACCCCGACGACCGCGGCCTCGGCCACCCCCGCCAGCTCGCCGAGCACCTGCTCGACCTCGCGCGGGTAGACGTTGAAGCCGTTGACGATCACCAGGTCCGACGACCGGTCGACCAGGTGCAGGTCGCCGTCGGCGTCGATGAACCCGACGTCGGCGGTCCGGAACCAGCCCTCGGCGTCCGGGCCGCCTGCGCCGTCGGGCCAGTAGCCGGAGAACAGGTTGGGCCCGCGCACGGCGACGAGGCCCGTGTCGTCGCCGGGTCGGACAGGCCGCCGTCGTCGCCGTCCTCGGCGTCGGGGTCGGGTTCGTCCACCTCGTCCAGCGGGCGGCCGTCCGCGGTCGACCAGCCGCAGCTCGATGCCCGGCAGCGGGCGGCCGACCGAGCCCGGCTTCGGCGCGCCGCCGAGCACGTTGGTCGTGACCACCGGCCCGGCCTCGCTCAGCCCGTAGCCCTCGACGATCGACAGGCCGGTGACGGCCCGGAAGTCGGCCAGCCAGGCGGGCGGCAGCGGCGCGCCGCCGGAGGTGCACAGCCGCACCCCGGCGAAGGCCGCCCGCAGCTCGGCGGGCGGCAGGTCGAGCAGCGCCCGGTACATCGACGGCACCCCGGCGACCCCGCTCACCCGGTGCTCGACGATCACCCGCGCCGTCGCCGCCGGCTCGAACCGGTCGGTGAGCACCACGGTGGCGCCCGGCCCAGCAGACCTGCAGCAGCCCGGCCGCCAGCCCGAAGACGTGGAACAGCGGCAGCGCCAGCAGCACCCGGTCCACCGGGGTGACGGGGGCCGGGCGCAGCTCGGCGGTCTGCGCGCGGTTGGCCAGCACGGCCCGGTGGGACAGCTGCACGCCGCGCGGGGTCCCCGTCGTGCCCGAGGTGTAGACCAGCAGCGCGATGTCCTCGCCGCCGACCGCGCGCTCCGCGCACCGGCGCCGGCCCGGCGCGGCCGCGGGGTCCGGCGGCCCGAGCAGCGTGGCGCCCGCGCGCCGCGGCGCACGAGGCCGCCGCCTCGTCGCCGTCCGGAGCGACCACGAGCAGCGGCGCGGCAGTCGGCGAAGACGATCTCCAGCTCGCGGCGCGACCGCGCCCGGCCCGATCGGCACGGCGACCGCGTCCGCCCGCAGCGCGCCGAGCAGGGCCACGCAGAACGCCGCGCCGTTGGGCAGCCGCACGACCACCCGGTCGCCCGGGCGTCACCCCGGCCGCGCGCAGCCGGGCCGCCTCCGCGGTCGACGGCCGACGTCGAGCTCGGCCCAGGTCAGCGTCGTGCCGAGGCGTGACGTCGACGACCGCGGGATGGTCGGGATCCCGGTCCGCGGCCGGCGCGACCAGATCGGCCAGGTGCGTGGGCGCCGGGGCGTCGCTGCCGCCGGCGGCTCGGGCTGCTGTCCACGGCGCTCCTGATCTGCGCAGACGGTCACGGCGAGTCTGGCACGGACCGGCAGCCGCAACGAGTGACCACGCTCGTCGCGCGGCGGCACGCCGAGCGAAACGCCCGACAGACGCCCTTACGGGTGACGTTGACCGCGCGTAGCGGGCCGCTCACCGGATGCCGCCCGGCGTCGAGCGGCTGTGCGTGCCGTCGTCGCACCCGTCCGGTCGTATGCTCCGCCGCTACAGCCGACTCAACGCGTCGGACCCCCGGGTTCGACGCGAGACTCACCCGAGGGAGTGGCATGCAGCCTGTCGTCAGAGCACCGCGGCCCGTCCCGCCGCGTCCTGCCCGACACGGTCGCCAGGGCCCAGTCGGGAGTCATGACCCCCCCGATGCGACCGCCCCGGCTGCTCCGCACCGACGACCGCCCGTCCCCCGGCGGGTGGGAGGTACGATGTCCCCGACGACCGCTCCCCGCGTCGCGCCGACGGCCCCGGAACCGCAGGAGTCCCGGTCCCCGCCGGGCCAGGCGCTCCACCGGGCAGACCGAACGGCGCGCCGATGCCGCTCCCCCGGCAGCGCCCGCAGACCCCGGCCCGACCTCCCCGAACGGCAACGGCTCCCCGCCCGCTCCCCCGCACCAGCACCCGCTCCCCGCACCCCGCTCCCCCGCAGCCCGCCGCCCAGCACCCCGCCGACCCCGGACGCAGCCGCCGGAGGACAGCGGCGCCTGGGCACTGGTCAAGGCCGCGCAGGCCGGCGACATGGCCGCGTTCGGCGAGCTGTTCGACCGCTACTACGACGTCGTGTTCCGCTACGTGCTGTTCCGGATGGGCGACCGCACGCTCGCCGAGGACGTCACCCAGGAGACGTTCGTGCGGGCGCTGCGCCGGATCTCCTCGGTCAGCTACCAGGGCCGCGACATCGGTGCGTGGTTCGTCACCATCGCCCGCAACCTGATCTTCGACCACGTGAAGTCCAGCCGCTACCGGCTGGAGTCACAGCACCGGCGAGATCATCGAGCTCTCCCCGAGCACGCACGGCCCCGAGCAGCAGGTGCTCGAGGGCGCCACCAACGACGAGCTGCTGCGCTGCGTCCGCAAGCTCAACCCCGACCAGCAGGAGTGCATCCAGCTGCGGTTCCTGCAGGGGCTGTCGGTGGCCGAGACGGCGCAGATGATGGACCGCAACGAGGGCGCGGTCAAGGCGCTGCAGCACCGCGCCGTCCGCCGGCTCGCCCAGCTGCTGCCGGAGGGCCTTCGATGACGGCCGCCATATCGCACGGATCGCGGCCCGCGCGTTACCACTGCGGCGAACGAACAACTCGATGCGGTGAACGGTCCGAAACCCGTATCCGACCGCCCCGCGGGTCGTTGTGGTGAGTGAACGCCGCGACAGGCGCGCACACGCAACGCAGTGCAGAGCGCAGGGATGCAGTGAGGACGGCCAACATGCCCGCCGGACAGGGCGAGGACGCAGAGCGGTTCGCCGCCGCGTGGAGCTGGGGCGACCCCCCGGCTCCCCGGGCGACGACGAGCTGGCCCGCGATCTGGAGATCGTGGCGTTGCTGCGGTCCCGGCAGTGCGGCCGTTCGACGCCGCGACCCGCGAAGCCAAGGCCCGCGCCGAGGCAGCGGCTGAATGGCCGGCGCTGGCCGAGCAGACCCGGCCGCGCCGGCGCCGGACGGCGCGCCGCCGCGCGGCCCGAGCTCGACCGGCCCCGACCGCGGCGGATCGCCGCCGGCCGCGCCGCCGCCGGTCGCGACCGCCGCCGCCGTCGTGCGGGCCGACCCGGCCGAGGCCACCCGGTCGCCCGACGACGCGACGTCCGACGTCGACCACCGACGCTACGCGCACGGTCACGACTCGCGCCGCCCGACCGCCGGCACGCCCGGACGCCGCCGGCACGCGCTGGCCGGCCGCCGCCCGACCAGCCGGCCCGGCGTCGGCCGGCGCCGCGCCGCCGGTTCGCCCTGCGTCGGCTCGGCAGCGCTGCTCGGTGCTGGTCGCGCTCGCCGGAGCGGGCATCCTGGCCAGCCGGGACGCGCTGCCCGGCGACGGCCTCTACGGCGTCAAGCGGGCGGCCGAGTCGGCCGGGCTGGCCCTGACCTTCGACGAGAGGCCAAGCGCGCGCCGCCACCTCGAGCTGGCCAGCACCCGGCTCGGCGAGGTCGAGCAGCTGGTCGCGGCCGGCCCGGACGGCCGGCGCTCGACCCGGAGCTGGTCGACGTCGCGATCGCAGGACTTCGACGACTCCACCGGCGAGGGCTCCCGGATCCTGCTGGCCGGCGAGGACGCCCGGCCACGCCGGGCCTCGCGACGCTCGCAGACTGGGCCGCCGAGCAGTCCGCCCGGCTGACGGACCTGCGCTCGGCCCTGCCGGTCCGGCGGCCGAGCCGACGACTCGATCGCGCTGCTGACCGGCTGGTCGGGCGCACCGAGGCCCTGCAGGCCCAGTCGGCCTGCACCGAGTCACGCTCGCCGGGCCGACGACCTGGGCCGGGCTGCCCGCCGGAGGGCATCTGCATCCCGCAGGCCGAGGGCGCGTCCGAACACCGCCGACCGGCGGGAGCCGCGACCCAGGGCCCCGCCACGGGCGCGGAGTCCGACGGCGACGGCACCGGGCCGGCCGGCACCCGCACTCCGGCGTCCGGACGGCGCGCCGAACCTCGTGCCCGACCTCGGCGCCGAGCAGCCCACCACGGGCGGCGGCGAGAACGGCTCGCCGTCCACCTCGTCCGCGCCGGGCGGCCAGTCGTCGGTCCCGGTGCCGGCACCGTTGCTCCCGAGGTCCAGCTGCCACCGCTGCTGCCCGGCGCGCCCGGCATCACGATCGGCTGAGCCGGAGCACACCCGGCACGCACGACGAGGCCGCCGCGGGGATCTTCCCGCGGCGGCCTCGTCGTCCGTCGCGGTCCTGATCCGGTACCCGCCGTGGTCGGGCGGCGACAGTACGCTGGGTGCTGTCCGTCCGTCGGCCGGTGCCATCACTGACACGCGTGAGCGGAGGCCTGCAGGTGGTCGAGAACGAGACCGCGCGTCGGCGGGCCGCGCCGAGGTCGCGGGGGTCGCCGAGTCGCCCGGCGTGCTCGACGCGGTCAGCGCTCTCGACCCCGCCGTCCGGGCCGGCGAGGCCTCGGCGGCGGCGCCGTCGCGGCCGGCGACGGCGGCCCCGCCGAGGTGCCGCAGACCGACCCACTGCCGCCGCGTTCTTCGACGTCGACAACACGATGATGATCGGCGCGTCGATCTTCCACTTCGCCCGCGGGCTGGCCGCGCGCAAGTTCTTCACCACCTCCGACCTGGCCGGGTTCGCCTGGCAGCAGCTCAAGTTCCGGGTCGGCGGCCGGGAGACCGCGCTACTCGACCACCACCGGCCGCGACACCGCGCTGTCGTTCGTCGGCCGGCCGTTCGGTCGCCGAGTTCACGGCGCTCGGCGAGGAGATCTACGACGAGCTGATGGCCGACCGGATCTGGGCCGGCACCCGGGCGCTGGCCCAGATGCACCTCGACGCCGGGCAGCGGGTCTGGCTGGTCACCGCCACCCCGGTCGAGCTGGCGCTGATCATCGCCCGCCGGCTGGGGCTGACCGGCGCGCTGGGCACGGTCGCCGAGAGCGTCGACGGCCACTACACCGGCCGGCTGGTCGGCGAGATCCTGCACGGCCCGGCCAAGGCGCACGCGGTGCAGCGCCCTGGCCGCCGCCGAGGGTCTGGACCTGCGCCGCTGCACGGCCTACTCGGACTCGGTCAACGACGTGCCGATGCTCTCCGCGGTCGGCACCGCGGTGGCCGTCAACCCCGACGCCGAGCTGCGCGACATCGCGCAGGCGCGCGGCTGGCAGATCCGCGACTTCCGCACCGGCCGCAAGGCCGCCCGGATCGGCGTGCCGTCGGTGCTCGGCGCCGGCGCCCTGGCCGGCGCGGTGGCCGCCAGGCCTGGCCGTACCGCCGCCGCTGAGCGCCGCTGATCATCGCCTGTGCGTCGACCCGGAGCGCCGCTACTAGCCGGCAGGTCGTCCGCGCACGGCGGACTTCAGTCGCCGACCTGTGCCGCCGGATCAACGTCACGAGCGCTGGGCTACGCGCTGTACGCGTTCCGCGGGCCGGACGCCGGGCAGACCGAGCAGATCCGGGCAGCAGTACCGATCTCGGCCACCGGTGCCGTCAGCCCAGGAACGGGTTGCGGCGCTGGCTGAGCAGCCGGTAGAGGGTGTGCTGGATCGTCTCGCGGACCTGGTCGGTCAGGTTGAACACGAGCATCGGGTCGTCGGCCTCGGCCGGGCCGAGGCCGTCGGTGCGGATCGGCTCGCCGAACTCGATGTACCACTTCGACGGCAGCGGGATCAGCCCGAGCGGCCCGAGCAGCGGGAACAGTCGGCGTCACCGGGAAGTACGGGGCGCCGAGCAGCCGCGCCAGCGGCTTGAGGTCGCCGATCTTCGGGTAGATCTCCTCGGCCCCGACGATCGAGCACGGGATGATCGGCACGCCGGTGCGCAGCGCGGCCGAGACGAAGCCGCCGCGGCCGAAGCGCTGCAGCTTGTAGCGGTCCCGGAACGGCTTGCCGATGCCCTTGAAGCCCTCCGGCCAGACCCCGACCAGCTCGCCGTCGGACAGCAGCCGCTCGGCGTCCGGGTTGCAGGCCAGCGTGCCGCCCTGCTTGCGGGCCAGCGCGCCGAGCACCGGCAGCCGGAACATCAGGTCGGCGCCCAGCATGCGCAGGTGCCGTTGCGGCGGGTGGTCGTCGTGCAGCGCGACCGACAGTCATCAGCGAGTCCAGCGGCAGCGTGCCGGAGTGGTTGGCCACGACCAGCGCGCCGCCGGTCGCCGGGCACGTGGTGCATGCCGATCGTCTCGACCCGGAACCACCGCGGTAGAGCGGGCGCAGCGCCGGCAGCAGCACGTTGTCGGTGAGGTCGGGGTCGAAGCCGAAGTCGTCCACCGGGTAGTCGCCGGCCGCCGGCGGCGCAGGAAGGCCAGCAGCTCGGCCAGCGCCTGCTCCCAGGCCGGGTCCGGGTTCCTCGTCGGGCGCCGGCGCCTGCTCCGGCTCCGCGCGCCAGCGCCGCCTGCCGGCGGCCGGCGTCGGAGGCCGCCGGCCGGCCGACGCGGCGGCTGCTCCGCGCGGCTCGCCCGGGTCGTCGGCGTGCAGCGGGATGACCGAGCCGCCACCGGGTGCGTCCGCCGGACTCGTCGGCGTGCAGCGGGATGATCTGCGCGTCGGACTCCGCGGGCTCCCGCCGCGGCCGGAGCCGGGTCGCCCCTTGCGCGGCCGCGCGGTCACCGCAGCGCCCGGGCCGCGGCCAGCACCCCGCGCTCGAGCGCCGCGAACCGGGCCGGGTCCGAGCACCGGGCGCAGCGCCCGGCCGCGCACGTAGTCGTCGAAGGCCTGGGTGGTGGTCCAGCGCGGGGTGAACCCGAACTGCTCGCGCAGCCTGGTGTTGTCCACGACCCGGCCGAAGTTGAGCAGCCGCATCTGCTCCGGGGAGAAGTCGACCAGCCGGGCGCCGCGCAACAGCCGGCCGAGCGGGCCGACCGCGACGCGTGGGCACCGGCAGCGGGACCCGGCCGGCGCGGCGGATGGCCTGCGAGAGCAGCAGCACGCCGTCGGCGGCCACGTTGAACACCCCGGGCAGGTTCTCGCTGGTCGCCCGCTCCAGGACGGCCAGCCCGTCCTCCTCGTGCAGCAGCTGCACCCGCGCGTCGTAGCCGAGCACGGTGGGCACCACGGGCAGCGCGAAGTAGCGGGTGAACACGGTGTCGATGCGCGGGCCGATGAAGTTGGCGAAGCGCAGCACGGTGACCGCGACGTCCGGCCGGCGGCGGGCGAACCCGCGCAGGTAGCCCTCGATCTCGGCGGCGTCCTTGGCGTAGCCGCCGCGAGGGCAGGTCCTTGGGCGTCATCGACTCGTTGAAGATCGCCGGGTCGCGCGAGCTGGACCCGTACACCGCGGTCGTCGACTTCAGCACCAGCCGCCGCACCGTCGGCGCCTTCTGGCAGGCGGCGAGCAGCTGCATGGTGCCGATGACGTTCATCTCCTTCATCACCGTGCGCCCGCCCGGACGAGCCCGGGTTGGCCGACAGCGACGCGTGCACCACGGTGTCCACCGCGGCCTGCGAGATGACCTTGGCGATGAGCGGGTTGCGGATGTCCGCCCGCACGAACTCGGCCCGGCCCATCCGCCGCAGCAGGTCGCGCGGCGGCGGGACGGTGTCGACGCCGAGCACCCGGTCGATGTCCGGGTTGGCGGCGAGCCGGGCGGCCAGGTGGCCGCCGAGGAACCGGCTGACGCCGGTGACGAGCACGACGGAAGGCGCCAAATCCGACCTCGGGACTCGCCCGGGAGGACCCGAGCTAGCCGGGTGCAGCAGGCGAGCCCGTCGACGCTACCGCCGGACCGGCCGGTCAGGTGACCGGCGGTCACTTGCCGAGCTTGCGACGCTGCACGCGGGTCTTGCGCAGCAGCTTGCGGTGCTTCTTCTTGGACATCCGCTTGCGGCGCTTCTTGATGACTGAGCCCATGCGTGGCGACCCTTTCCTGGTCGTGTGGCGGCCCCGGAGCGGGGCCGGCGGAGCGGTGCAGATGCCCGACGGAACGGCGCCGCGACACAGGGCAGGGCGCGCGGTCGGGCAGGACCTGCGCCGACATCGTACCGACCGGCGGTTCAGCCGGCGTCGAAGTAGGCGCTGCGCAGGTAGTCCTCCACGGCCCGCTTGGGCACCCGGAACGAGCGGCCGACCCGCGCGGCGGGCAGCTCGCCCCCGTGCACGAGCCGGTACACGGTCATCTTCGACACGCGCATCATCGCCGCGACCTCGGCCACCGTCAGGAACTGGACCTGGGCGAGGTGGATCTCGGGAAGCTCGGACGGCATCCGATCACCGCTTTCGTGGTCTCATCAGGACGACAGCCGGGCGCCGACGACGGGCCTGACCTGATGTTCACCGCTGAGCTTAGCGGTGCCCGCTGTGACGTGCTCGACAGACCGGGTCCACTCGCGGGTGACGTCCCGGCCGCGTCAGGGTGAAGGCGCTGTCTCCGATCGGGGATCAGCGCGGCCGATCAGCTCGGCCGGCCGCGCGGCCCAGCTCGACCGAACGGTCCCGGGCCGCCTCGATGGCGGCGATCAGCGCCGCCCGCACACCGTGCCGCTCCAGCTCCCGGATGGCCGCGATCGTCGTGCCGCCGGGCGAGGTCACGGCCTCGCGCAGGATCACCGGGTGGTCGCTGGACTCGCGCAGCATCGCGCGCCGCCCCGAACGCCGACTGCACGATCAGGTCGGCCGCCACGGCGCGCGGCAGCCCGAGCAGGATCCCGGCGTCGATCATGGCCTCGACCAGGAAGAAGAAGTACGCCGGGCCGGAGCCGGACAGCGCGGTGACGGCGTCCTGCTGGGACTCCGGGCACCCGCACCACCCGGCCGACCGAGCGCCAGCATCTTCTCCACCGCGGCCAGCTGCGTCGTCGCTGGCGTGGCGGCCCGGCGGAGATCGCGCTCATCGCCTCGCCGACCAGCATCGGGGTGTTCGGCATGACCCGCACGACCGGCGTGCCCTCGGGCAGCGCGCCCTCGAACAGCGCGGTCGGCAGCCCGGCGCACAGCGACACCACCAGCGTCCCCGGCCGCAGCACCGGGGCCAGCTCGGCCAGCACCGGGCCGATGTCCTGCGGCTTGACCGCGACGACGATGAGCTCGGCGTGCGCCGGCGCGCCGCGGCCACCTCGACCGCGGCCACCCCGAGCCGCTCGGTCAGCTCGGCGGCCCGCTCCGGGTGCCGCTCGGTGAACACCAGCTCGGCCGCGGTCGAGC
The DNA here is from genome assembly GCA_963784265.1 of uncultured Actinomycetota bacterium. Lineage (GTDB taxonomy): Bacteria > Actinomycetota > Actinomycetes > Mycobacteriales > Pseudonocardiaceae > Pseudonocardia. Next base: position 139,134 of record CAWAQQ010000005.1, on the reverse strand, counting down.
CGGCCGCCAGCAGCCCGGCCAGCAACGCCTCCCCGATCTTGCCCGCGCCGAGCACCGCGATCCGTCGTCATGGGGTGACGGTAGCCGGGGTCAGCGCGCGAGCGGCGCGAGGGCCAGCTGCCGGGCCTGGCAGATCAGCCGGCCCGCCGCGTCGACGCACGGTGACGTCCTCGTCGAACCAGGCGCCGCCGACCGACGGCTCGGCCCGCGACTCCAGCCGCAGCCAGCCGGGCGCCGGGTGCGCCCGCAGCAGCGCGGTGAGCTGCACCGTCGGCGCCCAGCCGAAGCGGCCGCTCACGTTGAACACCGTCGGCGGCAGGACGTCGCCCGGCCAGCAGCGCGAACAGCACGTCGGCCGGCTCGCCGACGCGGGCGGGCCCAGCCGCGCACCACCGGCGGGCCCTGCTCGCCGCGCGCGAACGCCGACCGTCGCGGGGTCGAAGCGCAGCTCGCAGGACCCGGCGATGCCGAAGATCTCGCCTGCGGTCCGCGCGGGATCCACCGCGTCGGGCGGGCGGCTCGGCCGGCAGCTCCGGGCAGGTCCGCCCACGCGGGCTGGCTCGGCGGGCAGCCGGCCCGCGGTGACGGTGGCGGTCAGCATCAGCCGGTCGTCCTGCCCAGCCGCACCGCGACCACCGACGCGGTGCGGCCCGGCTTGCAGCACCTCGGTGTGCAGCTCGACCGGGCCGGGTCGGGCGCCCGCAGGAAGTCGGCGGCCGACCGCCAGCGGGTCGGGCGCGCGCCCGGGCGCGTCGACGTCGAGCCGGGCCAGCCCGGCCCGGGCCAGCAGCACCATCAGCAGCCCGCCGTGCGCCTTCGGACCGCACGGTCCAGTGCTTGCCGAGCTCGGCGCGGTAGCGGCCCTCGCCGAGGCCGTGAGCCCGGTGGCCCCGCTGAACGGGGGAGCGGGTGCCGTTGCATGGGACAGCTCTATCACCCCGGTCGCGCCGGGCCCGTCAGCGGCTGCCGGGGACGTCGGCCGGATCGGGCCGGGCGCCGGCCGGTCGCCCGGTTCGGCCGTCGGCTGCAGGTGCAGCCGCGCGAACAGCAGCGACTCGGCGAGCAGCGCCGTCCGCGGTCGTCCCGGGTGCGGCAGCCGGCGGGTGCTGACCTCGATCACCACCGTCGCCGGTGAACCCGGTGTCGGCCAGCCGCTCGCACACCTCGGCGCACGGCTGGCCGCCGCGCCCGGGCACCAGGTGCTCGTCGCGCGGGCGAGCCGCTGCCGTCGGCGAGGTGCAGGTGGGTGAGGCCGGTCGCCCATCCGGTCGAGCATCGCCAGCGCGTCGACCCCGGCGCGGCGGTGTGCGACAGGTCGAGCGTGTAGTGCCGGTGGCCGACGGCGGTGGGGTCGAAGCCCGGGCTGTAGGGCACGGTGCGCATCCGGCCCGCGGCTGACACCGGGAACATGTTCTCCACGGCCAGCGCGACGCCCGCGACCTCGCCCGCCCGGGCGACCTCGTCGGCGAACTGCGCGGCGTATCGGCGCTGCCAGCGGAACGGCGGGTGCACCACGACGGTCCGCGCCCCGAGGCGGCCGGCGGCGGCGACCGAGCGGCGGATGCGCGTCGATCGGGTCGGCGCCCCACACCCGCTGCGTCACGGCCAGGCAGGGCGCGTGCACGGCCAGCACGGGCACGCCGCGGCGCTCGGCCAGCCGCGACGACCGCCGCCACGTCCTGGCTGACCGGGTCGGACCAGACCATCAGCTCGACGCCGTCGTAGCCCAGCTCGGCGGCCAGCTCGAACGCCACCGGCGCCGTCTCGGGGTACACCGAGGCGGTGGACAGCGCCACCGGCGGGGCGGGGCGGCTCCCGGCAGCGCGGTCATCTGCCGAGCAGCACGAGGATGGCCGGCGACACGGTGAGCAGGAGGCCGACGAGCACGGCGAAGACCGTGGTGCGCGTGTCGTTGTTGCGCAGCAGCGCCCGGACGATCACCACCAGGCCGACCGTGACCAGGACGGCGGCGGCGAGGGCGACCACGGGCAAGCTGCGCCAGAGGTAGCGGAACCCGACCCAGAGCAGCGCGCCGCCGAGCGCACCGGCGACCCACTGCGCCAGCACGACGGCCCATCCCTGGCCGGCGCCCTCCTCCGAGCTTCCGCGCCCGCGCCTGCGGGTGGCGGCGCCGTCCGCGTCGTCCGCGCCGTCGTCGAGGTCGGAGGCCTCGCCGGTGCCGTCGAGCCCGGGGGCGTCGGGACGGTCGAGATCGCCTGCGGGCATCCCCGCGGGGTGGTCGTCGAAGTCGACGGGCGCGAGCTGGGTGGCGGGACCGCCGTCCGCCGTGGTGGCGGGCGGCGGGGCCTGCATCTCCATCGGGCCGGTGAGCGTCGTCGGGGACGTCGCTGATGCGCGGCATCACGTCGGTGGCGTACTCCCGGTGGTCCGCCTGGGGCGGCGGCGCGGCGGGGGGCGCGAACGGGACCGCAGGCGACGGTGGCGCGACGTACTGCCGCACGGGTGGGGCGGCCAGGGGCGGCGGGGAGACCGGCGGCGGGGACCGGGCGGCGGGGACACGGGCGGCGGGGCGTCGGGGCGTCGCCGTCGGCCACCGGGGGCGTCGAACCCGCCGGGCCGCAGATCGTCGGGAGCCGGCGCGTAGGTCGGGGGCACCGGCTCGCGCAGCATCGAACGATCGGGCGGCGGCGGTGCGGACGGCGGGGCGGCCGAGAGGTCGCTGCCGGGGGACGGCTCGGGCGGCGGGGCGCCCCCGTCGGGTCCGTCGGCCTCCCGTCGGCGACGTCGGCGACCGGTCGCACCGGAGTCGCCGTGCTCGGCCAGTAGCTCGGCGACGGTGCGCTGACGTGGGTGGTCGGTCTCGGGACTCATCCAGTACACCGTGCCTCGAACGTCGTCAAGCGTCCAAGTCCGTCCGGCGCGTCCTGCGCCGAGCGGTCGATCTGGGCCGTCCCATCGAGCGTGTCGAGCCTTCTGAGGATGACCCCCTCGCGCAGCGCCCAGGGGCAGATCTCGAGCCGCTGCACCCGCAGGGCCCGCATCGCGGCCTCCGCGACGAGCGCGCCCGCGGCCAGCTGGCGGGCCCGGCTCGGGCTCACGCCCTCCAGCTCGGCGAGGTCGGCCGACGACATCCGGGTGACGAAAGCGACCAGCTGGCGCAACCCGACGTCGGTGAGCACCCGCCGTTCCCGCGGGCCCGCGCTGGACGGTGCGGCGCCGGTGAGCCGGGCGAGCGAGCGGAACGTCTTGGACGTGCCGACCGCGAGCTCCGGCTCGCCCGCCCGCCGCAACCCGCGGGCCGCGGGCTCCAGCTCGGCGTCGAGCCGCACGCGCAGCGTCTCGATCTCCCGGCGCGACGGCGGGTCGGAGGAGAACCACTCGCGGGTGAGCCGCCCCGCACCCAGCGGCAGCGAGGCGGCCGCGGCGGGGTGCTCGTCGCGCCCGGCCGCGATCTCCAGCGAGCCGCCGCCGATGTCGAGGACCAGCAGGCGCCCTGCCGACCAGCCGTACCACCGGCGTACGGCGAGGAACGTGTAGCGCGCCTCGTCCTCGCCGGGCAGCACCTGCAGGGCGACCCCGGTCTCGTCGCGAACCCTGGCCAGCACGGCCGCGGAGTTGGCGGCGTCGCGCAACGCCGAGGTGGCGAAGGCGAGCAGGTCGGCGCAACCGGCCTCGGTGGCGGCCGCGCTGGCCCGCTGCACGGCCCGGACCAGCCGGTCCGCGCCCGCCTTCGTGAGACGGCCTGCGGGGTCGAGGTTCTCGGCGAGCCGCAGCTCGTCCTTCTCCGACGTCATCGGCGTCGGGTGCCCACCACGGTGCGCGTCCACCACGAGGAGGTGGACGGTGTTGGAACCGACGTCGAGCACACCGAGGCGCACACGGCCCAGGCTACTGCCCGCTCCCCGACCCGACCGGTCGACGCACACCCTCGGCCCCCGGACCCCGCACGGCGGTCCGGTCAGGAGTCGAATATCGGCGCGGAGATCGCGTCGGGAGAGGTCGACCCAGCTGACGAGTCTGGCCGAGCCAGGCGACGGCGGTATGCCGGCAGCGATGGGGGCGACCCCGCCCAGGCCCACGAGATCTTCGGACGCGCGATCGCCATTGGTCAACGATTCGGTGAGACCGACGTGGTCACGCTCGGTCAGCTCGGGCAGGGCCGCTCGCTCGTTGTCATGTTGCGAGATTCCGAGGGCCTGTCGCTGCTCGACGAGGCCATGCTCGCGGTAACGGCGAAGGAGGTCAGCCCCATCGTCGCCGGCCGCGTCTACTGTGCGGTCATCCTCGTTTGCCAGCTAGCGTTCGTCCTCAACCGCGCTCACGAGTGGACCGCGGCCCTCTAGCGACTGGTGCGAGACCCAGCCCGACATGGTGCCCTTCCGGTGCCATGCCTCGTGCACCTCGCCGATTCATGCAGTGGCACTCGTCGTGGCTCGAAGCGCTCGCCGAAGCGAAGCGCGCACGCGACCGGCTCTCCGATCCTCCGGGGCAGACTGCGGCGGGCTTGGCCTTCTACCAGCTCGGTGAGCTCTACCGACTACGGGGTGACTTCGCTGATGCCGAGGTCGCGTACCGCGAAGTTACCGGCACGCCCGGGCTCCCCTACCCCGGCTTCCGTGCCTCCGGATGATGCAGGGAGATGTCGGTGCCGCCGCAGCCGCCATCCGCCGCGTCCTTGGCGAGACCCACGATCGGTGACAACGGCGAAGCTGCTGGGTGCCGGCGTCGAGATCATGCTCGCGGTGGGCACATCGACGCCGCGACCGAGGCGGCAGCCGAGCTGGCGGTCATCGCTGCCGACGTCGACGCCCCCGTGCTGCGTGCGATGGCCATGCAGGCCAGCGTGCTGTGTCGCTGCATCGCGGCGATCCGCGAGGCGCACTCGACGCGGCCCAGCAGGCGGCCTCTGCGTGGGCCGGTCTCGAAGCCCCGTACGAACATGCCCGGTCGCGCCTCCTCGCGGCACTGGCCTGTCGCGATCTCGGCGATCGAGATTCCGCTCACCTCGAGGTCGATGCCGCGCGGCACACCTTCGAACAGCTCGGTGCTGCGCCCGATCTGGCCCGCCTGACGGCGCTGTTCCCGACGGCCGCACCGCCTGCCTCCGGGAATCTCACCACGCGCGAGATCGAGGTGCTCTGCTCTGTTCGCAAGGAGTCGGACGAACCGCAGATCGCTCCCGAGTCGTCGGTTAGCGAACACACCGTTCGTCGACATCTCCAGAACATCTTCCACAAGGTGGGTGTCACCTCGCGCGCCGCCGCCACCGCGTTCGTGTACGAGCACGGGCTCATCTGATCAGGCTCAGCGGCATCGGTCGCGTGGTACGGTCGTACCACGCGACCGACGCCGGACCTTTGGCACGCACGAGCGATGACGCGCCGTCGGGGTCGTCTTACCTTCGGCGCTGAGACATCAACCACCCGCCGAGCGACAGGAGAAGATCATCCCCTGTCACCTTGCTGGTCGACAACCCCGATGCCTCGCAGGAGCTGTACGAGGCGCTCCGCACCGAGATGAAGCTCGACGGACCGTTGGGCGGCACCGTTCACGTCGCCGGGCCAGGTCCCTCCGAGGCTGGCGGGTCTTCGAAGTCTGGGATTCGGTCGAGGAGGCGAGCCGGTTCATCCAGGAGCGCTTCCTGCCCGCCCTCGATGCCGTCGGCTTCACCGGCCGGCCTCCGAAGGCCGAGTTCTGGCCCGTCCACGCCTGCCTGACCGCGACCCCACAGCTGCCCGTGATGCGCACCGGTGACCTCGTCCTCGATACGCGCCGGCGGGGTCGCGTCATCGCGGTTGCTCCAGTCTTCTTCGGCGCAGCGCTAGGTGGCGCATCCCCATATCTCCGGGCGACTGCCCAACGCTACAGCGATCGCAGAGGCGGCCACCGCCGACACGACCATGTGGGGGGTGGTGCACCTCGGGGCGGCTGTGGGGTCAGCCCTGATCGCCATCGCGTTCCTGGCCGTGCGGAGCTACCTGCAACAGGCGGGCGAGAGTCGCTACAGCGAGCTCGAAGACTGGCGCTGGTGGTTCTGGGCGGCACAGCGGGCCAAGCCCAGTGACGGCCCGGATGATCTATCTTGTCGCTCCGGTTCTGGTCAGACCCACGACATCGGGATGGTCAGGCCTCGAACTTGTAGCCCAGCCCCCGGACGGTGACGAGGTGGCGGGGCGCGGAGGGGTCGGCCTCGATCTTGGACCGCAGCCGCTTGACGTGCACGTCCAGCGTCTTGGTGTCGCCGACGTAGTCGGCGCCCCAGATCCGGTCGATGAGCTGGCCGCGGGTGAGCACGCGGCCGACGTTGCGCAGCAGGTACTCCAGGAGGTCGAACTCCTTCAGCGGCAGCGCGATGTCACCGCCGCCGACGCTGACGACGTGGCGCTCCACGTCCATGCGCACCGGTCCGGCCGCGAGCACCCCCGTCCCGTCGGACTCCGACCCGCCCTCGCCGCCCCGGCGCAGGACCGCGCGCACCCGCGCGATCAGCTCGCGTCCCGAGTAGGGCTTGGTGACGTAGTCGTCGGCGCCGATCTCGAGCCCCACGACCTTGTCGATCTCGCTGTCCCTGGCCGTCACCATGATCACCGGCACGTCGGAGCGCGTGCGCAGCGCCCGGCACACGTCGGTGCCGCTCATCCCGGGCAGCATGAGGTCGAGCAGCACGATGTCGGCGCCGTTGCGGTCGAACTCCACCAGCGCGTCCTGCCCGGTGGTCGCCACCGCGGTCGTGAACCCCTCCTTGCGGAGCAGGAACGCCAGCGGGTCGGCGAAGGACTCCTCGTCCTCGACGATCAGCACCCTGGTCACGTCATCCTCCGTGGAGTTCGGCGGCGAGACCGAGGCGCGGGTCCCGCGCCTGGCCTTGACGGCGGCCCGCGCGGGCAGCCGCATGGTGAAGGTGGACCCGGTGCCCCGGCTGCTCCACAGCCGCACCTCGCCGCCGTGGTTGGCCAGTACGTGCTTGACGATCGCGAGCCCGAGGCCGGTGCCGCCGGTGGCGCGGGACCGGGCCGGGTCGACGCGGAAGAAGCGCTCGAACACGCGCTTCTGGTGCTCGGGGGCGATGCCGATGCCGCGGTCGGTGACCGCGATCTCGACCCACTCCCCCGAGCGGCGCCGCGACACCGACACCGACGCGTCCGGCGGGGAGTAGGCGATCGCGTTCTCGACGAGGTTGGACAGGGCCGTGACGAGCAGCGTCCGGTCGCCGTCCACCTCCAGCCCGGTCGTCGGGTCCACGGTGATCTCGATCCGGGCGGACTCCGCGGAGAGCCGGCAGCGGGCGATCGCCTCGCTGACGACGTCGTCGACCTCCACGACGGCGAGCTCGGGCAGCCGCTCGGCGCCGGTGAGCCGGGAGAGCGCGATCAGCTCGGTGACGAGCGCGCCGAGCCGGGTGGACTCCTTGAGGATCTTCGTGGCGAACCGGTGCACCTCGGCGGGGTCGTCGGCGGCGTCGAGCACGGCCTCGGCGAGCAGCCCGACCGCACCGACCGGCGTCTTGAGCTCGTGGCTGACGTTGGCCACGAAGTCGCGGCGGGTGGCCTCCAGCCGGACGGCGTCGGACGTGTCGGCGGCCTCCACCACGGTGAAGCCGTCGCCGAGGGGGCGCACCTGGGCCAGCACGGCGGCGGGACGGCGGCCCCGCTGACCCAGCGGGGAGATGTCCACCTCGGTGGGCGAGCCGGTCGCCAGTACCTGCTGGCAGGCGGCCCATGCCCGCGGGTCCGGACGCCCGGACAGCACGACGCCCAGCTCCGCGGCCCTGACGTTGTGCAGCACCACGTCACCGGCCCGCGTGAGCAGCGCCAGCCCCGAGCCCGACGAGCGGAACTCACGGTGGAGCAGGTCGGCGAGCGGCGGCGCGGGAGGAGGGTCGACAGGGCGCCGGGGGCCGTCGTCGGGCCTGCGGCCGAGGCGAACCCCGATCGCGAGGCCGAGCGCCAGGCAGCCGGCGGCCAGCAGCACGCACCAGAGTGCCGTCACGACCGCATCGTAGGCAGGCCGCCTGCCCATCGGGCCAGCCCCGACATCCGGTCGTGACGCTCCTGACGTCCGCGAACGGGACTGTTCCGGCCTCGTTCACCCAGCGTTCACCGATGGGTGACGCGGCCGGGGATCAGCGGCCCTGCGCGGCCACCGCGGCCGCGGCCGTCCGCGCGGCCTCGGGGTCGAGGTAGGTGCCGCCGGGGTTCTCGGGGCGGGCGTCACCGTCGGCGGACAGGGTGAGGTCGTAGCGCAGCGGGATGCCGGTGGGGATGTTCAGCCCCGCGATGTCGGCGTCGGAGATTCCGTCGAGGTGCTTCACGAGCGCGCGCAGCGAGTTGCCGTGCGCGGCGAGCAGCACGACCTTGCCCGCCTGCAGGTCGGGGACGATCGCCTCGTTCCAGTAGGGCAGGAACCGCTCGACGACGTCGGCGAGGCACTCGGTGCGCGGCAGGGCGTCGCCGAGGTCGGCGTAGCGCGGGTCGCCGTCCTGGGCGAACTCCGAGCCCGGCTCGATCTCCGGCGGCGGGACGTCGTACGAGCGGCGCCAGATCGCGAACTGCTCCTCGCCGAAGGTCGCCATGGTCTGCTTCTTGTCCTTGCCCTGCAGTGCCCCGTAGTGCCGCTCGTTGAGGCGCCAGTCCCGGCGCACGGGGATCCAGTGCCGGTCCGCGACGTCGAGCGCGAGGTTGGCGGTCGAGATCGCGCGTCGCAGCAACGAGGTGTGCACCACGTCGGGCAGCAGGTCCGCCTCGCGGAGCAGCTCGCCGCCCCGGCGGGCCTCCTGCTCGCCGGTCTCGGAGAGCGGGACGTCGACCCAGCCCGTGAACAGGTTCTCGGCGTTCCACACGCTCTGGCCGTGACGCAGCAGCACCAGTGTTCCCATGGCGGATACTGTGCCAGGACAGGTGTCGATGAGCACTCAACGATCTAGGGAGACCACCGTGCCGATCCAGCGGCTCAACCACGCGGTGCTGTACGTACGCGACGTCGACGCGAGCGTCGCCTTCTACACCGAGGCCCTCGGGTTCCGGGTGAAGATCGACATCCCCGGCCGCGCGGCGTTCCTCCAGGCCGAGGACTCCACCAACGACCACGACCTCGGCCTGTTCGCGATGGGCCGGCAGGCGGGCGACTCCCCCGCCGGCAGCACGGCCGTCGGGCTGTACCACCTGGCGTGGGAGGTCGACACCCTCGCCGAGCTCGCGCGGATCGCCGGGGTCCTGCGCGAGCGTGGGTCGCTGGTCGGCGCGTCGGACCACGGCTCGACGAAGGCCCTCTACGCCCGCGACCCCGACGGCATCGAGTTCGAGGTCAGCTGGCTCGTGCCGGCCGATCTGCTCGGCGACGAGACCGTCACCGTCGGCAGCGAACCGCTCGACCTCGACGCGGAGATCGCCCGCTACGGCGCTGCGACCAGGGGCGGGATCGGGGTCTCCGTTCCCGCTCGTTGAGACCGGACGGCGGCGCGGAGCCGCATCGCGCCCGGAGTACACTCAGTGACAGGCCATGATACTCGATCGAGTGCGGGGCGCTCCCGCAAGGAGGGCCATGACGGCGACGGGCAGTCACGACCGGTGAGCAACGCCCTCGATGCCGAGCCGGGCATCGGCACCCTGATCCACGACGCGCTGTTCTACGCCGACGCTGAGGAGTACCGCGCCGGCATTCTCGGCTTCGTCCGCGACGGCCTCGAACGGGACGAGCCCGTCCTCGTGGCCGTCCCCGAGCCCAACCTCGGCCTGGTGCGCGCCGCCCTGGACGACGCGGAGAAGGAGAAGGTCCGCACCCTGGACATGGGCGTCTTCGGGCGGAACCCGGGCCGCATCATCGGCACGGTGCTCACCGCCTTCGTCCACGAGCACCCCGGGCGGCGCGTCCGGATCGTCGGCGAGCCGATCTGGGCCGGGCGGACCGACACCGAGTACCCGGCATGTGCCGAGCACGAGGCGCTGATCAACGTGGCGCTCGGTGAGTCGCCCGCCTGGATCCTCTGCCCGTACGACTCCGCCAAGCTCACCCCGGCGGTGCTCAGCGACGCCACCCGCACCCACCCCACGCTGGCCGCGGGCGAGGACCGCTGGGCGAGCCCCGCCTACGCCGACCCGGTCATGGTGGCCGCCTCGTTCGACCGGCGGCTCCCCGCCGCACCACCGGACGCCGACGTGCTGGTCATCGCGTCCGTCACGGGCCCGCGTGCTGCCCGCCGTTTCGTGCACGGGTTCGCCGAGCAGGCCGGGCTCGCCCCGGACCGGATCGCCGACCTGCGCGCGGCGGCGCAGGAGCTGGCCGTCAACACGATCGTGCACTCCGGCGGCGCCGGCCTGCTCTCGATCTGGGAGGAGGCCGGCTCGGTGGTCTGCCAGGTGCAGGACGGTGGCCGGATCACCGACCCGCTGGTCGGGCGACGGCGGCCCACGGAGCCGGAGATGGGACACGGCCTGTTCCTGGTGCACCAGCTGGCGGACCTCGTGCGCCTGCACCGCAGCCGCGACGGCACCACGGTGCGGATCTACTTCCGGATCTGAGGGCCACCCGCGCCGACGGCCTACGCCTCGCCCACCGTCGGGTCGCCCGAGCGCAGCCTCGCCGTGAGCGAGTGCAGCGAGTCGCGCAGCTCCGACAGCTCGCCCCGGTCGAGTCCCGTCACCTTCTCGACGTTGCTCTGCGCCGCGGACGCGGGCTCCCGGAGGCCCGCGCCCGGTCGGGGTGAGCTCCACGACCACCGACCGCTCGTCGTCGCGCTGGCGCCTGCGCCGGATCAGCCCGTTGCCCTCCAGCCGCTTGAGCAGCGGCGACAGCGTGCCCGTCTCCAGCTGCAGGGAGTGGCCGATGCTGCCCACGGTGGCCTCGTCACATTCCCAGAGCACCAGCATCACCAGGTACTGCGGATACGTGAGGCCGACCCCCTCCAGCAACGGCCGGTAGCAGCCGGTCATCGCACGGGAGGCCGCGTAGAGGGCGAAGCACAGCTGGTCGTCGAGGGTGAACCGGGACGGTTCTGGGTCGGCCACCCCCTCACCGTAGGCCGATCGGTGCGATCGGCGTTAGCCCGCAGGCCCCATCGGAGGCGTGGGTTCGCCCTGATGGGAGTGGCCCATCGAGCGACCCTGCCGGCGCGTCCGTACGATCCGCCGATATGGGAGAGGCCGACGAGGCGTCGATGACGCTCAAGCGTGCGGACCGCGACGGCTGCGCGGTGCTCGCGATCAGCGGCGAGGTCGACCTCGCCTCCGAGGTCGAGCTGGCGGACCGCACGCGCGAGGCGCGGGCGGAGGTGCCCGACGGGCCGGTCGTCCTGGACCTCTCCGGTGTCACCTTCCTGTCCTCGTCGGGACTCGGCACGCTGCTGGCGCTGTCGCAGGAGGCCCAGGGACAGGGCGCGGTCCTGCGGATCGTGGCCGATCTGACGGTTCCCGGGCTGCGCGCGATACGCGCGATGCGGCTCGAGGAGGTGCTGTCGATCTACCGGACCCAGGACGAGGCGGTGGCCGGCTGAGGTCGGTGCCCGCCGGAGCCGTTCCTCAGGGCACGATCTCGCTGTTGTGGCGACGGTAGATCTCCGCGAGCCGGGCGGGGTCGGGCGGTCCGGAGGCGGGGAGTGCCGCGCCGATGTCCGCCATGAACCCGAGCGCGCTACCGGGGCTCCAGACCCCGACCACCCGCGCGGGGTCGTCCGAGGGGTTGGCGAAGGTGTGCCGCACGCCACGCGGCGCGAGGATCAGCGTCCCGGGCGGGGCCGGCACGGGCCCCTCGTGCCCGCGGACCATCGTGAGCGAGCCGCTCAGGACGTAGATCGCCTCGTCGAACTCGTGGTGGACGTGCGGCGGGGGCCCGGCGAACCGCGGCGGGACGGCCAGCTCGCAGAAGGCCAGCCCACCGCACTCGCCGAGTACCCGCAGCGCCTCGCCCGCGTAGGGGATCAGCCGGACGGCACCGGTCGGGTCGGGTTCCATGGGCGCCAGCCTGGCCCGCGGCCGGGTCCGGGCCAGCGCTCGGGCCGGTGTCTCGGCGCGGTCCGCGGTTGACTCCGTCGACGCCGATGAGTTCGTGACGTGCGCCGGGTCATCACCGGCATGAGCGATACGGATGCTGGCCTGGGCAAGGTCGCTGTGAACAGGGCGATGTCGCTGGACGGCTTCATCGCCGGCCCCGACAACGCGATGGACTGGATCATCGAGTACTTCGGAGGAGACTGCGTTTCCTGAGGTCATGCAGGCCACCGGCGCCATGCTCGTCGGCCGGGGCACCCACGAGGTCGCCAAGCGGATGTCCGCCGAGGACATCGACTACGACGGGGGACCGGTGTTCGTCCTGACGCACCGGCCGCCGGACGAGCCGGAGCACGGGGTCACCTTCCTCACCTGCGATCTCGAGGAGGCCGTCGCCACGGCGCGCGCCGCCGCGCGCGGGAAGAACCTGGAGATCCTCGGTGCCGACCTGGCCAGTCAGTGCCTGCAGCGAGGGCTCGTCGACGAGGTCCTGGTGTACGTCCTGCCGGTGCTGCTCGGCGACGGCGTGCGCTTCTCGACCTCGGGCCTCGGCAGGATCGACCTGGAACCGTTCAGCAACAAGCAGTCGGGTCGCGTGACGATGCTCCGCTTCCGCGTGCGGAAGTAGGAGGACTCGCTGCCGTCCGGCTGCAGCTTGCCCAGTGCGCGCTGGTCAAGGCATGTTCGGCGGTCCGCGCTCAGGTCGCGGCGGCCTCGCGGGCGCGGAGGTCCTTGCGCAGGATCTTCCCGGAGGCCGACTTCGGGATCTGCTCGATGAACTCGACCACCCGCACCTTCTTGTGCGGCGCGATCCGCTCGGCGACGAACGCCATCACGTCCTCCGCGGTGAGGTCGGCGCCGGAGTCCTGCCGCACGACGAACGCCTTCGGCACCTCCTCGCCCTCGTCGTCGCGCACCCCGATGACCGCGACGTCGGCGACCTTGTCGTGGGTCAGGAGCAGGGCCTCGAGCTCGGCGGGCGGCACCTGGTAGCCCTTGTACTTGATGAGCTCCTTGACCCGGTCGACGATCGTGAACACGCCCTGCTCGGTGACGGTCGCGACGTCGCCGGTGTGCAGGTAGCCCTCCGCGTCGAGGGTGGCCGCGGTGGCCTCGGGGTTGTTGAGGTAGCCGCTCATCACGTTCGGGCCCTTGACCCACAGCTCGCCGCGACCGCCGGGGCCGACCTCCTCGCCGGACTCCGGGTCCACCAGCTTGCACACGATGTTGGGCACCGCGTAGCCGACGCTGTTGAGGTCGCCGTCGGGATCGTCCTGTCGCATCGAGTGGCTCACCGGGCTCAGTTCCGTCATCCCGTAGCCCTGCATGACCTGGCAGCCGAGCCGCGCGGCGACGGCGTGGCCCGAGCACGGCGTCGAGCGGGGCGGCGCCGGAGAAGATGACGTCGACGCACGACAGGTCGTACTGGTCGACGATGGGGTGCTTCGCCAGCGCGACCGCCACCGGCGGCGCGATGAAGACGAAGCCGACCTTGTACTCGGAGATGACCCGCAGGAACTCCGGCAGGTCGAACTTGGGCATCGTGACGACCGTGCACCGGTTGTGGATGCCGTTGTTCATCATCACCGTCATGCCGTAGATGTGGAAGAACGGCAGCACCGCGAGGATCGTGGTCGTGCTGTCGACGATCATCACCGGCTCGAGCTGGGCCAGGTTGGCCACCAGGTTGCGGTGGGTGAGGATCACGCCCTTGGCCTTGCCGGTGGTGCCCGAGGAGTACGGGAGCACCGCCGTGTCGGCGGCGGTCACGGTCTGCGCGGGCGGCTCGGCCGCCGTCCCGAGCAGGTCGCGCAGCGAGGTGTGGCCCTCCGCGCGGTCGAGCACGATGATCGAGTCGGCCGGCATGCCGGCCAGCTCGGCCGCCGCGGTGGCCCGGTCGAGGAACGCGGAGATGGTGAACAGCATCCGCGCGCCGGAGTCGGCGAGCTGATGTGCCAGCTCGCCCGGCGTGTACAGCGAGTTCGCGCTGGTGACGACGGCATTCGCGCGCAGGATGCCGTGGAACACCACGGCGTAGAACGGCGTGTTGGGCGCGAAGATCCCCACGACGTCACCTGCCGCGACGCCCCGCTCCGCGAGCGCGGCCGCGACCTTCTCGACCATGGCCTTCAGCTCGGTGAAGGTGATCGAGGCTCCCGAGCCGCCGTCGAGCAGCGCCGCGGCTCCCGCCCGGTCGCCGAAGTCGGTGAAGAGGTAGTCGAACAGCGAGACGTCGGGGATCTCGACGTCCGCGTACGGGCTGCTGATCGGCATGGCGGGCGCTCCTTCAGGGGCGGTACCGGCAAGGCAGGACCCGAGCCTCGCCGGTCGAGCGACACATGCTAGATCGGACACCAATTGTGACACCATGCGCTCAAACACCCGAAAGATGTAACCCTACGAGTTGCTTGCGGGAGTTCGCACTGCGATCGTGGCCGATGCCCGATCCGGAGCGTGACGTTCCGGCTCGGCCGGGCCGGTCCCCCACCGTGCCCGGGCGTCGGCCACTCGGGTTCCCCCCGACCCGCGGCCGCCGCTGCGGTCCGACCGGAGTGGCCCGAGTTCATGACCCCCCTTCAGATCCCGGGCCACTCCGTCCGCCCGCTCCGGCGAGCGCCGGGCGCCCACGCCGGGTCCGGACGAGACGTCGCGCGAACCACCCGATCCCGGCCAGCACCGCGAGCACCGGCAGGAACGGCAGGACGAAGCCGACCGCCGCCGCGATCCCCGAACCGAGCCAGCGCAGCCCGTCCCAGCCCGCGCCGAGCCCCGTCCCGAAGCCCGCGGCGCGAACCTCGACCGGTGGCGGCGCGGTGCGCAGGTCGACGGTGAGGGTGGACATGGCCACCCGCTCGCGCAGGGCGGCGAGGCGGCCCTTCAGCGAGTCCAGGTCGGCCTCCCGGCGGGCGAGCTCGGACTCGACGGCGACGACGTCACCGATCGACTCCGCCCGCGCCAGCAGCGCCCGTACCCGCACGACGCTGGCCTCCTGGCTCGCGACCCTGGCGTCGAGGTCGACGAGCTCCTCGGTGGCGTCCACGGCCTGGCCGGTGCGCCCGAGCACCGTGCCGTAGCCGGCGACCTGCTCGACGAGCCGGTCCAGCGCGTCCGCAGGCACCCGCAGGGTCAGCCAGCCGCTGCCGTCTCCCGGCCTGCTCCGCGGTGACCTGCTCCTCGGTGACCACCGCACCCGCGGCGGCCGCGGCGGCGCGCACCTGGCGGCCTGCCAGTGCCGGGTCGGCGACCTCGACGGTGAGCTGCGCCGTGCGCACCAGCGCCCGGGTGACCGCGCCCACCGCGACCCCGCCCTGGGTGGGCGCCGCGGTTGCCGGCGACGGCGCCGACGCGGCGGCGTCCGGCAGGTCCACCAGCTCCCCCGCCTTCGCACCGCCGGTGTCACGCGACGGCGTCGACGTCGCGGCGCTCCCGCCCACCGGCCCGTTCCGGCCCGCCGCCGTACACCGCCACCACCGCGGCGATGCACTGCGAGCAGCACCACCGCCGCCGTCGCACCGACCACCCACCGTCGTCCTCGCGTCACCGCAACCGCCTCCTCGTTCCCGGGTGTCCGGGAGGAGGACGGAGCGCGGGTCGGCCGCGGTTGGCCGGGGGCTGATCACGATCCGGTCTCGACGCGGTCGGCGAGTCATGTCCCTCGTGCTTCAAGCGCGCAACCCATGGATCAGCAGATCGCCGAGTCCCGCGAAGGCCTCACCGGAGGACAACCGGGATGTCGTCGGTCGTGGCCGTGACTGCCCTGCTGCCTAGCGTGGCGGACACTGGGGTGGTGACCAGCGGCTGTCAGGTGCGGCGGGGTAGCACCGACGCCGGTTCCCGGTGGGAGGCGGCATGGGGTCGGCCGGATCGGAGGCTGTCGTCGGTCGTGCTGCGCTACGGCGGCTTCCGGGAGCAGGCAACAGCTCCGGTCGCCCGCCAGGAGCTGCCCAGCTCCACTGTCATGCTGGTCCTGAACCTCTCGGACTCGTTGACCGTCTCGCGAGGCCTAGATGCCGGAGCCGTCGCTCCGGCGGCGCCGGCGGCGTTCGTGACCGGCGTCGGGCTGCACCCGGTGCAGACGACGCACACCGGCGCACAGGCCTCCGTGGAGATCCAGCTGGACCCGCTGGCAGTGCCCGCCCTGTTCGGGGTGGCCGCGTCCGAGCTGTCCGATCAGATCGTCGACCTCCGCGACCTCTGGGGAGGGACCGCCACGGAGCTGGTCACACGAGCCCAGGAGGCCGGGACGTGGGAGCACCGATTCGGGGTGCTCGATGACGTACTGCTCGGTCGTCTCGGTCCGGGCCGGGGCCCGGACCCCGTCCTCGTCGGCGCGTGGCAGCTGCTGCTCGAAGCCCGCGGTGACCTCGCGATGCGCGCACTGCACGACTCCACCGGCTGGAGCCGCCGCCGCCTCGCCGAGCGCTTTCGGGAGCAGCTCGGCGTGAACCCCAAGGCTTTGGCGCGACTGGTCCGCTTCGAACATGCTGCGATGCTCATGCGACGGCCCGGCCACCGCTCGCTCGCATCCGTGGCCCTGACGTGTGGTTTCTTCGACCAGGCCCACCTCAACCGGGACTTCCGCGAACTCGCGGGTTGCACTCCGAGTGCCTACCTCGCCTCTCGTCGAGCCGACGACGCCGGAGTGGGCATGACCGCCTGACGATCGAGCGAGCAGGCCCGCTCCGCGGCACAGACGTCCAAGACGAGCCGGGGTCTGCCGACCTACCGTCGCCCTCATCACAACTGCGAGGTAGGAGACGACATGCACGGTGAGCTGACATTCTTCGAGATCGGCGTCCCGGACTCGGGACGCGCCCGGTCGTTCTTCGGAAAGCTCCTCGGTTGGGACTTCCCTCCCACCGGTGAGGGTGACCAGGTCTGGGTGCGGACACCCGGCATCAAGGCAGGTCTGCACGATCAGGACGCGGAAGCGCGCATCGCCGCGTACTTCGCCGTCGACGACATCGACGCCGCTGTCACGCGGGTCCGTGAGCTCGGCGGCACCGCCGAGGACGCTCGGCCCGAAGAGCCCGGTTTCGGCCGGTTCACCGCGTGCACCGACGACCAGGGGGTGCAGTTCGGCCTCCACCAACCGTGACGATCAGAAGAGGTGCTCGAACGCCTTGAGGTTCGCCAGCGACTCCCCGCGGTCCGCGCGCCAGGCGTGCTCGCGGCGGATCGAGGAGGCGAAGCCGAGCTCCAGCAGCGTGTTGAAGTCGCCGTCCGCGGCTTCGAGGACCTGCCCGAGCACCCGGTCCAGCTCCTCGGCCGTCACGGCGTGCAGGGGGATCCGGCCGATGAGGTGGATGTCGCCGATCCGGTCGAGCGCGTAGTGGACTCCGTAGAGCCTCGTGTTGCGCTGCAGGAGGAACCGGTAGACGACGTCGTGGTCCTCGTCGGGTTGGCGGCAGACGAACGCCTGCACGAACAGCGAGTGCTCGCGGACGAGCAGCCAGCAGTGGGTCTGCAACCGGTTGGTGCCCGGGAGGGTGACGAAGAACTGCCCGAGCTCGCGGCGCTGGTGGTCGGCGTCCATCTCGGCCAGCGCCGCGGCGACCGTGGCATCGACCTCGGCCGGGTCCACACCCGCGTTCACACCCGCACCGCGACCGGCACGCTCAGCCGCTGCCGGTCGGCGAACTCGGCGGCGGCATACCGGTAGGTCTCGAGCAGTGCGTCGGTGGTGCGGTCCCAGGAGAAGCGGCGCGCGTGCGTGACCGCCCCGGCGGCCAGCACCTTGCGACGCCGCGGCGTGAGCGCCACCGCGCCGAGCGCGTCCGCCCACTGCTCGGCACCGTGCCCGGGCACCAGCAGCCCGGACCGCCCGTCGGCCACGGCGACCGGCAGCCCGCCGACCCTGGCCGCGACCACGGGGGTGCCGCACGCCTGTGCCTCCAGCGCGACCAGGCCGAAGGACTCGTTGTGGCTGGGCACGGCCACCACGTCGGCGGCGCGGTAGACCCGCACCAGCCCGTTGCCCGCCTGCGGGGGGAGGAAGCGCAGCACGTCGGTCAGCCCGAGCGACGCGCCGAGCCGCTGCAGGGCCGTCGGCTCGGCGAGCCCGCTGCCCGACGGCCCGCCCGCCACCAGTACGACGAGCCGGGCGCGCAGGTCCGGGTCGCGGCGCAGGAGCTCCGCGGCCGCCCGCAGCAGCACGTCGGGGGCCTTGAGCGGCTGGATGCGGCCGACGAACGCGAGCACGACGGCGTCCGGGGCGAGTCCCAGCTCGCGCCGCGCGGCCGCGCGGTCCCCCGGCCGGAACCGCGCCAGGTCGACCCCGGGCGGGATCGTGACGGTGCGGCCGGGGTCGGCGTCGTAGAGCTCGACGAGCTGGCGGGTCTCCTCGTCGGTGTTGCCGATCAGCCGGTCGGCCTCGGCCACGACCTGGTCCTCGCCGATGACGCGCACCATCGGCTCCGGGCGGGTCGCCGTCGGCGAGCGCCGCGTTCTTGACCCGCGCGAGGGTGTGCGCGCTGTGCACGAACGGCACCCCCCACCGGTCGCGCGCCAGCCACCCGACCTGCCCGGAGAGCCAGTAGTGGGAGTGGACGACGTCGTAGTAGCCGGGCTCGTGGCTGGCCTCGGTGCGCAGCACCCCTGCGGTGAACGCGCAGAGCTGGCTGGGGAGGTCGTTCTTGCCGAGCCCCTCGAACGGCCCGGCGGCGACGTGCCGGACGAGCACGCCGGGCGCGAGCTCGGCGACCGGTGGTTGCTCCGACGAGGTGGCCCTGGTGAAGATCTCGACCTCGACGCCGCGCCGCGCCATCCGGGTGGCGGTCTCCACGATGTAGACGTTCATCCCGCCCGCGTCGCCGGTGCCCGGCTGCTCCAGCGGCGAGGTGTGCACCGACAGCACGCACACCCTGTGGGGCCGCGGCACGGCACCGTTGCCGGATCCGAATCTCACGGTTCTTCCTAACACGTCGTTGACCTCGCGGGCTTCCTCAGCGGCGAGCAGGCCGAGCAGGGCGCGCAGCGGGTCACTCGCATGCCAGCGGCCTGCGGCGTCGAGCCAGGCGGGGACGGTGTGGTCGGCCGGGGCCGGGCGCGTCACCGCCAGCCGCAGCTCGTCGTGCACCAGCAGGTCGCCGTCCGGTACGGGCACCGCGAGCGTGGAGCACGCCCGGACCACCTCGGGCAGGTCGCCCCACCGCACCGCCCGGCCGGTGGACCGCACCTCGGCCACCACGACGTCGGACGCCAGCGGGAGGTCGAGCAGGTCCGCGAGCGCGTCGGGCCGCCCGCCCGCCACGAGCTCGCCTGGCGGCAGCACCGCGGCCAGCCAGGGCGCGTCGAGCACCATCGCGACGTCGACGTCGGCGACGGTTCCGTCGATGGCGCGGACCCGCTCCGGCGGGTCGAGGTCGGCCGGGTCCACCCGGCCGGCGACCACGGCGTCGGCCAGCGCCGCGTGCGCGGCCGCGACCAGGGCGGGGCGGGGGTGGCGTCCGGGGTCGGCGAGCCGCGCCAGCAGGTCGCGCGCGTCGTGGGTGTCGGCGACGGCGAGGTCGGTGCGCACGCCCGCGGCGGCGAGGAACGCGTCGTCGATCGGGGCGGGGTCGACCGGGGCGGGTCGATCGGGGCGGGGTCGTAGAGCGCGGCCAGGCCGGTGGCGGACGGCAGCCGCCAGCAACCCGGACGGCGGCCGCCGATGCGCGCGTGCCGGGCCAGCCACCACGCGGTGTACGACGGCTGCTCCAGCACGGCCGACCGGGTGGCGGGCTCGGCCGCCAGCAACCGCAGCGCGGCGGGCCATGCGCCGTCGTCGACGAGGTCGAGGTCGCGCACCGCGGCGAGCCGCCGCGGAGGCGAGTCCAGCCCGTCCCACCAGCGGTCCTCGTCGTCGAGATCGTGGTCAGGGGCGACCGGCTCCTCGTCGACGAGCACGCCGAACCCGTCGACCAGCCCGATCGCGACGAACCCGCGCGCGCGGGTGCCGCGCCGCCCAGCCGGCGTCGAGCACGCCCAGCGGCGCGTCGGGCGCCAGCAGGGGCGCCAGGGCCGCGTCGGGCAGCATCAGCTCGTCGGCGCGCGCCGGCCTGCCGTCGGCGTCGGGCAGGGCCAGCGCCGCCAGCCCGGGGCGGATGGTGGCGCCGCCGGGTTCGGCCACCAGCTCCAGCACGGCACGGGCCAGCGGCTCGACGTCCAGCCCGGCGTCGGCGTCGTCGACGGAGCGTTCGACGGCGTCGAGCAGCGCGGGGTGGTCGAGCAGCCGGGGCGCGTCGGCCTGCCCGGCGCCGAGCCGGGCCAGTAGCGGGTGCACGGCGTCGGGATGGGCGAGATGCAGCCCGGGCAGGCCCAGCGCGCCGATCCGGGCGATCGCGTCGCCAGGGGGGTCCGGCGGCAGCAGGACGGTGGCCGGGCCGGCCGCCGTCCGCCCGTCGGCCAGCGGCACCGGCAGCGCCCGCAGCGCGTCGAGCAACCCCGGCACCGTCTCCGCCGCCGGCTCCAGCTCGGCGTAGACGGCGCGCCACCAGGACGGGGGGCACCCGGCGCCGAGCAGGCGGGCGACCATCTCGTCGGCGGTCAGCCGATGCACGCCCAGCTCCGCCAGCGCGGCACCCGCTCGCGTCGGCGCCAGCAGGCCGGGGAACGCGCCGGTCTCGGCCAGCAGGGCGGGCAGCCGGTCGGACTCCCCCCATCCCAGGTCCAGCCACTCGGCACGGCCGGCCACGACCTCGCCGCCGGAGACCCCGGGGAGCCACTCGGCGGTCCGCAGCGCGGCGAGCAGCAGCTCGCGCAGCCGGGCGTCCGGCTCGGAGCGCGGGAAGCCCGGCACGGGCACCAGCTCCAGCCGGTGCCCGGGGTCCACCGCCCGCACGAGGTCGATGTAGGCGGCCGCCGCCTCGTCGAGCACGCGGTCGGTGACCGGCCCTGGCCGCAGCCTGCGGCGGTCCGGTTCGAGCGGCAGCGTGGCGATCAGCCGGGCCGGCAGCGAGAGCCGCTCGGCCGCGGCGGTGGGGGCGTGCAGGAGGTCGGTGTCGAGGGGGTCCGGGCTCCCGTCCGCGGCCAGCGGCAGCGCCCAGCAGACCGCCCAGTCGCGACGGCCGCGCTGCTCGACGGCCAGCGCGGCCGCGTCGGCGTCGGCGAGCCGTCCCGCGCGCCGCGCGAGGAGCCAGCGCCGCTCGCCGATGGCAACGAGGCTCGTGCGCGGAGATCGTCGCCTGCGGCGACGATCTCCGCGCACGAGCCTCGTTGATCTCGCTCCAGGTCGGGGAGGGCGAGCAGCAGGTCCGGTGCGGCGGCGTGGACCTGGGCCAGCAGGTCCGCGCCGTCGACGCCCGCCCGCAACGGCAACCGGACCTCGGTGTCGAAGCCGGGGGGCGGCCGCTCGTCCGGCCCGGCCGGCCACACGAGCCGGAGCACCGGCAGCTGCCCGTCGCGGCGGGCCAGCTCGGCGGCGGGGCCGGGCAACGCGGCCACGGCGGCGGCCGTCCCTGCGGCCGAGAACGCGACACCGCCGCTGGTGGAGACCACCCGGGGGGCGTCGGAGAGCGCGAGAACCGCCGCGAAACCGACGCCGAACCGGCCGACCGAGTCCGGGCTGTCGCGCTTCGCCGACGCGCGCAGGGAGGCCAGCGCCGCCACCCCCGCCGCGTCCAGCGGCGCGCCGGTGTTGGCGACCCGCAGCTCGCCGTCGACCAGCTCGACCCGCATCCGGCCCGGCACGCCTGCCGCCCTGGCCGCGTCGGCGGCGTTCTGGGCGAGCTCGACGAACCAGGCGTCCGCGTAGCCGCCGAGGCGCAGGTCCTCCTCGGCGTTGGCGTCCTCCCGGAACCGCGTCGGCGACGCGGACCACGTGCCGAGGACCGCGGCCCGCAGCGCGGCGGTGTCGAACGGGTCCGGGGCGTCGATCACTGCCGACTCAGGAGCCGACCTGCTCCAGGTCGACCCCGTCGTCGTAGACCAGCTCGGCCACGGCCACCGGGGAGGCCGGTTCGAGCTGCACGTCGGAGTGGGCGCCGCAGCCGAAACCGACCGCGACCACCGTGCCGTCGGCGGGCGCGTACTCGTTGCCGCACACGCCGAACGCCCCGCGGAACGACCCGGCGAGTGGCAACAGGAACGCGCAGGTGCCGCACGCGCCGGGGGCCGCCTTGGCCATGTCCGAGCCCGGTCCGCGCGGGCCGTCCTGCCAGCGCTGCGCGGCCTCGTCGCGGCCGACCCGGCTCAGCACCCGCGGACGGCCGAGGCCGACCTCCGACGCGACCTCCTCCACGGCGGGATCGTCCGAGGCGAGGTAGCCGGGCGCGAGCCGCTCGTCGCCGTCGGCGGTGGGCAGCAGGTCGCCGACCCCGAGATCGCCGGGGCGGATGCGCTCCTGCCACGGCACCCACGGCGGCGCGACCAGCGCGTCGGGGCCGGGGAGCGAGCACGACCTCGCTCACCGTGACCGGCTCCGTGTCGCCGCCCGCACAGGCCAGCGTGACCGACCAGCGCCAGCCCCGGTAGCCGCCGTGGCGGGCGGCGAAGAAGTGGGTGAGGCCCCCGCCGTCCTCCGGGCGCGCCTCGAGGTGCTCACCGACGGCGTCGGCGGCGTCCTGCGGGCCGACGTCGTAGGACGCCTCCTCGACGGCCGCGGCCCGCGCCTGCGCCACCGCGTCCACGAGCCTGGCAGGCGGGTCGAGGGTCGTTGCAGCGGTCACCGGGGTGATTGTGCCACCCTCTCGCGCGTGACCTCACGGCGTCCGCTGCTGGCCGCGCTCGTCGTGGTGGTCGCCGGGTGCGGGGCGGCGGTCCCGCGCGGCGTCGACGGTCCCGGTCCTGCGCCCGGAGGTGCTCGCCGAGCTGCCGCACGACCGGTCCGCGTTCACCCAGGGCCTCGAGCTGGACGGCGGCACCCTCTACGAGGGCACCGGGCTGGCCGGGCGCTCCGAGCTGCGGGAGCTGGACCCGGCGACCGGCGCGGTCCGGCGCGCCGTCCCGCTGCCGGACGACCTGTTCGGCGAGGGGATCACGGTCGTCGGCGACCGCATCTGGCAGCTCACCTGGCGCGACGGCGTCGCACTCGAATGGGACCGCGCGACGCTGCGGCTGCTGCGCCAGGTCCCGATGGACGGCGAGGGCTGGGGGCTGTGCCGCGACGGCGACCGGCTCGTGCGAAGCGACGGAACCGCCCGGCTGCGCTTCCACGATCCGGTGACGTTCGCGGAGACCGGCGCCGTCGACGTCACCCTCGACGGCCGCCCCGTGACCGGACCTCAACGAGCTGGAGTGCGACGGCGGTCAGGTGTGGGCGAACGTCTGGCGGTCCGACCGCATCGTCCGGATCGACCCGGCAGGCAGGCCAGGTCACCGCCGTCGTCGACGCCGCAGGGCTCCTCGATCCGGCAACAGCGGTCCGGCACCGACGTCCTCAACGGCATCGCCGCGGTCGGCGGCGGCGAGTACCTGCTCACCGGGAAGCTCTGGCCCGCCACCTTCCGCGTACGGTTCGTGGCGTGATCCGTCACCCCGCGGTGGACGGCTCGCCGCGGGGACGGATGGGTCAGAATGAGTGAGTGGCTCGCTCCGGTTCCACCCAGCCCCGTCGCGGTCGCCGCGGCGGGCGCCGTACCTGGGTGACCGTCGACGGCCCGGCCGCCGGGTTCGCAGCCGCCCACCGCCGGATCACCCGCCGCCGAGCCGCCCCCCGCGACCGAGCCGCGCCGCCGCTACCCCTGGCACGACGACCCGGACTACGACCCCGCCGCGCACCGGCGCACTCCCCCTCCGCAGCCGTGGACCCCGCCCCGGGCCCACCGGGTTCGACGGGTCCGTCGCCCGCCGCCGCCCGGGCCTCGCAGCCGACCCCGCCGCAGTCCTGGGCCCCGCAGCCAGCCGTGGCACCGCAGCGCCGCACGCCGCAGCCCCGCGCCGGTCCGACACCGCCTACCGAGTCGCCGGGTCCGCCCGGGCCGCCGGGCCCGCAGCCCGGCGCCGCCGCCCCGCCCGGTGACGACCCGCCCGTCCGCGCGGGTACCGCGCAAGCTCACCGTCACGCGCGTGGCCGCGCTGCGCAGCCGCCAGATCACCGGGAACGGGATACGGGCGTTCCGCCGCGCGGCCACCGCCGACGGCGCCGACCGCTCCGGGCTGACCGCACTCACCTACGCGACGATGATGACCTACGCGGTCGACGCCGCGGTCGCCGTCGCGCTCGCGAACACCCTGTTCTTCGCCGCGGCCACCGCGGAGAGCAAGGCGAACGTGGCGCTCTACCTGGCGATCACGGTGGCCCCGTTCGCGCTCGTCGCGCCCGTCATCGGTCCGCTCCTCGACCGGCTGCAACGGGGTCGCCGGATGGCGCTGGCGGCGTCGTTCGCCGGGCGTGGGGTGCTCGCCGTCGTCATGGCGCTCCAGTACGACACCTGGCTGCTGTACCCGGCGGCGCTCGGCGTGATGGTGCTGAGCAAGTCGTTCGCGGTGCTCAAGGCGGCGGTCACGCCGCGGGTGCTGCCGTCGGCGATCACGCTGGTCACCACGAACTCCCGGCTCACGACGTTCGGGCTCGCCTCCGGCGCCGTGTTCGGGGCGGTCGCGGCCGGCGTCGCCGAGCATGTTCGGCTCACCGGGCGCGCTCTACTTCACGGCGGGGCTGGCGATCGTCGGCACCGTCCTGTGCCTGCGGATCCCGCGGTGGGTCGAGTCCACCGCGGGCGAGGTGCCCGCGGCGATGCGCACCACGGCGCGGGGGCGCCGCAGCCCGATCGGGCTGCGGGTGCTGGTGTCGCTGTGGGGCAACGGGGCGATCCGCGTGCTCACCGGTTTCCTCACGCTGTTCGTCGCGTTCGTGGTCAAGGACGCAGACCGCCGAGGAACCGGGCCGCCAGCTCCTGCTCATCGGGATCGTCGGCGCCGCCGCCGGGCATCGGCTCGTTCGCGGGCAACGCCGTCGGGTCCCGCCAGCGGTTCGGCCGCTCCGACACGGTCGTGCTGGCGTGCATCGCCGGCGTGCGTCGCCGCATCGGTCGGAGCCGCGCTGGTGCCCGGCATCGCGAGCGCCGCGATCGTCGGCGCTGATCGCCGCCACCGGCAGCGCGCTGGCCAAGGTGTGCCTCGACGCGGTGATCCAGCGCGACCTGCCCGAGGAGTCGCGGGCCTCGGCGTTCGGCCGCTCCGAGACCATCCTGCAGCTCGCCTGGGTGCTCGGCGGCGCGATCGGCGTGCTGCTCCCGCACAGCACGTTCTGGATCGGCTTCGCGGTGGTGGCGGGCGTCGTCGCGCTCGCCGGGATCCAGACCGCCCTGCTCAGCCGCGGCCGCGGGCTGCCCTTCCTCAGTCCGCGGGCGGTCGCCGGGCCGCAGCCCAGCCGCAGCGGCGTCTGACCGAGCGGTCCGTAGGCTGACGACCGTGATCCGGCGCTCGGGGCTCCTGCTCGCCGCCGCCCTGCTGCTGAGCGCGTGCGGCGGCGGGAGCCCGCCCGAGGTCGTCTTCGCCGCGGGTGCGGCCACGCGTGACCGCCCGGCCCGCCCAGTACTGCGACCTGCAGCTCAGGAACTGCGCCGCCGACGAGACGGCACCCGTTCAGCTCGCCGGTCCCGCCGGGGACGTCGCTGCAGGTCCGCGTGCCCGGCGGAGATCTCGGACGCGCCGTGGACCGTCGTGTTCAGCTACCGCGAGCGCGAGCGGCGAGCAGGTCGACGGCCGCAGCCCGCTGTTCACCCCGGGCGCCCGCTCCGACTACGCGCTCGAGCTCCCCGCGCCTGGCGACAGGCTGCTGTCGGCCCAGGTGCAGCAGGTCGGCGCTCCGCCGCAGGCCAACGAGCAGACCGGCGAGGTCGAGTTCCCGGTGCGCGGCAGCTGGGTGCTCGCGGCGACGGGCTGAGCGCCCGGCCGTCCCCGCGCCGGTCAGCCGTCCAGATCGCGGGCGACCGCGCGGACGACCTCGGCTGCGAGCTTGCTCGTGCGCCGGTCGGGGTAGCGGCCGCGGCGCAGGTCGGGCTGCACCTTCGTCTCCAGGAGCCGGATCATGTCCTCGATCAGGCTGTGCAGGTCCTCGGCGGGGCGGCGGGTGGCCTCGACCACCGACGGCGGCGCGTCGACCAACCGCACCGACAACGCCTGCGGACCGCGACGGCCCTCGGCCATCCCGAACTCGACGCGCTGGCCCGGCTTGAGCGCCTCGACCCCGGACGGCAGCGCGGCCTTGCGGACGTAGACGTCCTCGCCGCCGTCCTGAGCGAGGAACCCGAAGCCCTTGTCGGCGTCGTACCACTTGACCCTGCCGGTCGGCACCCTGCTCACCCGTTCCTCGATCGTCTGCCCCGTGCGCGTCGACCCCGGGCCGACCGCACGACGAACGCGCCCTGATGCCTGGGCCGTCGGACTTGTTCGGACCCGTCGGGCGACACCGGGACGCGCCCGCCCACCCTAGACCGCCGGACCCCGTCCGCGCAGCCGTAGTTGTGTCCGGTCAAGATCACCGGCAGGAAAGCCACTTTCCTGCCACCTGGTGGCGTGAAAGTGGCTTTCCTGCAACCCCCGCGGCCACCTCAGGCGTTGCTTGACCTTCGCCGCCTCGCCCAGGTCGAGCAGCTCGACGCTCTTCGCCCGCATCTCGACCTTGCGCACCTTGCCGGTGACGGTCATCGGGAACTCGTCGACGACCACGACGTAGCGCGGGATCTTGTAGTGGGCGAGCCTGCCCGCGGCGAACTCCCGCACGGCCTCGCGCGGTGAGCGGCTCCGCGCCCTCGCGCAGCGTGACCCAGGCGCACAGCTCCTCGCCGTACTTCACGTCGGGCACGCCGACGACCTGGGCGTCGAGGACGTCGGGGTGGGTGTAGAGGAACTCCTCGATCTCGCGCGGGTAGATGTTCTCGCCGCCGCGGATGACCATGTCCTTGATCCGGCCGGTGATGTTGAGGTAGCCGTCGGAGTCCATGATCCCGATGTCGCCGGTGTGCATCCAGCGGGCGGCGTCGATCGCCTCGGCGGTCTTCTCCGGCTCGTTCCAGTAGCCGAGCATCACCGAGTAGCCGCGGGTGCACAGCTCGCCGGGCTCGCCGCGGGGCAGCGTCAGCCCGTTCTCCGGGTCGACGACCTTGACCTCGACGTGCGGGTGCACCCGGCCGACGGTGGAGACCCGCAGGTCCAGCGAGTCGTCGGCGCGGGTCTGCGTGGACACCGGGGAGGTCTCGGTCATGCCGTAGCAGATCGTCACCTCGGTCATGCCCATCCGGTCGACGACCTGCTTCATCACCTCCACCGGGCACGGCGAGCCGGCCATGATCCCGGTGCGCAGCGAGGACAGATCGTAGGACTCGAAGTCCGGGTGCGTTGAGCTCGGCGATGAACATCGTCGGCACGCCGTAGAGCGAGGTGCAGCGCTCGGCGGCGACGGCGTGCAGCGTCGCCTTCGGGTCGAACCCCGGGCCGGGGATGACCATGGTCGCGCCGTTGGTGGTGCAGCCCAGGTTGCCCATCACCATGCCGAAGCAGTGGTAGAAGGGCACCGGGATGCACACCCGGTCGTCGGCGGTGTAGCCGCAGAGCCGCCCGACGAAGTAGCCGTTGTTGAGGATGTTGTGGTGGCTGCAGCGTGGCGCCCTTGGGGAAGCCCGTGGTGCCCGAGGTGTACTGGATGTTGATCGGGTCGTCCGGGCTCAGCTCGGCCTGCAGCCGGGCCAGCTCCGACGCGGTCGCCGCTCGCTGCCCGCCGCTCGACCAGCGCGTCCCAGTCCGGGCGTGCCGATGAGCACACCTGGCGCAGCTCGGCGCAGCTCGGCCGCACCTCGCGAGATCATCGCCGCGTAGTCGGAGGTCTTGAAGCTCGTGGCCGCGACCAGCACCGAGATGCCCGGCCTGGTTGAGCACGAACTCCAGCTCGTGGGTGCGGTACGCCGGGTTGATGTTGACCAGGACGACGCCGATCTTCGCCGTGGCGTACTGGACGAGCGTCCACTCGGCGACGTTCGGCGCCCAGATGCCGACCCGGTCGCCCTTGGCCAGCCCCGCCGCGAGCAGCCCGAGCGCCACCGTGTCGACGTCGTCGCGCAGCTGGCCGTAGGTCCACCGCCGGCCGGTCGGCACCTCCACCAGCGCCTCGGCGTCGGGCTGCGCGGCGGCCATCCGGTCGAAGTTGTCGCCGATCGTGTCGCCGAGCAGCGGCACGTCGGACGTGCCGGAGGCGTAGGACGGGACGGCGGGGGCAGCGGTGGTCACGACGGCGGAGCCTCCTCTGACGGCGACGGTGGCGCGGGCGCTCATGCGTCGTCCGCGGGTCGACTGCCGGTCGCCACCTCCGGATGGGGAGGAGCGCCGGAATCCCGCGGTGACGACCGCGCGACTACGCCTGGGCCGATGCACGACCCTCGCGTCCTGCTCGATCCCGCCACCGACGCCGTGCGCAAGCTCGCGCGGCGCGGCTTCGCCCTGGACGTCGCGTCCCTGGAGAAGCTGCTGTGCCGGGCGCAACGCCGCCATCCAGCGCGGCGACGAGGCGCGGGCCGAGTCCAAGCGGGTCGCCACCGCGGTGAAGGGCGCCGACGCCGACGAGCGGCCGGCGCTCGTCGAGCGCGCCCGCGAGCTCAAGGCGCGTCGTCGCCGCCGCCGAGCAGGAGCACCGCGCAGCTGGAGGCCGAGCTGCAGGAGCTGCTGCTCGGCATCCCGAACCTGCCCAGCGACGAGCTGCCCGACGGCGCGAGCGACGCCGACGCCGAGCAGGTGCGCAGCTGGGGCGAGCCCGCCGACGCTCGACTTCACCCCGCTCGACCACGTCGACCTCGGCGAGCAGCTCGGGCATCCTCGACCTCGCCGCGCGCCACCAAGCTGTCCGGGCCCGCGGTTCGCGGTGCTGCGCGGGCGCGGCGCGGCGCTGGAGCGCGCGCTGGCCGGTACTTCCTGGACCTGCACACCGAGCGGCACGGCTACACCGAGTTCTCGGTGCCCACGCTGGTCAACCGGGCCGACGATGACCGGCACCGGGCAGCTGCCGAAGTTCGAGCAGGACCTGTTCCAGCACCGAGGTGGCCGACCGCGAGCTGTTCCTCATCCCCACCGCCGAGGTGCCGCTGACCAACCTGCACGCCCAGGAGACCCTGGCGGTCGAGGACCTCCCGCTGGCCTACACCGCGCACACCCCGTGCTTCCGGTCGGAGGCCGGCTCGTACGGCCGCGACACCCGCGGGCTGATCCGGCATGCACGAGTTCTCCAAGGTCGAGCTGGTCCGGTTCGTCGACCCGGACCGTTCCCGCGACGGAGCTGGAGGTGCTGCTCTCGCACGCCGAGGCCGTGCTGCAGGGGCTCGGGCTGGCCTACCGGGTGGTCAAGCTCGCCGCGGGCGACACTCGGCTTCTCCGCCGAGTTCACCTACGACATCGAGGTGTGGCTGCCCGGCCAGCGGCAGCTACCGCGAGATCTCCTCGCGTGTCGGACTTCGGCACGTTCCAGGCCCGCCGGGCCGGCGATCCGGACCAAGGCCAAGGACGGCAGGCGCGGGTTCGCGGCCACGCTCAACGGCTCCGGCCTGCCGATCGGCCGCACGCTCGTGGCGATCCTGGAGCAGGGCCAGCAGGCCGACGGCTCGGTCCGGATCCCGGAGGCGCTCGTCCCCTACACGGGCTTCGCGCGCTGACGCGCCGTGAGCGGAATCGCGGCCCTGGCCGCGATTTCCGCGCACGGGCTAGAGGCCGCCGGTGTTCAGCAGCAGGTTCGCGGTGCCGCCCGCGTCGCCGCCCCTGACGACGCCGGGCGTCGCGTTGTCCACGAGCCACTTCTCCACCGTGGCGCTCGGCGCGTCGCCGTAGGTCTGCTTGTAGAGCGCGGCCACCCCGGCGGCGTGCGGCGCGGCCATCGACGTGCCGGTGTAGGACGCGGTCCCGCCACCCGGGACGGGCGCCACGATCGCGGTACCGGGGGCGTAGAGGTCCACGCACGGTCCGGTGCTGGAGCTGGACTCGCGCCGGTCGTCGATCGTGGAGTTGCCCACCACGAGCACGCCGTCGACGGCCCGCGGGGCCACCTGGCAGTCGTCGCCGCCGGTGTTGCCGGCCGAGGACGTCACGAACACGCCGCTGCCGACGAGCCCGCTCACCGCCGAGATCAGGGCGTTCGAGCTCCCGTAGCTCCACGACATCACCGCCACCGACGGCCCGGCGGCGTGGTTGCGGGCGACGTAGTCGATGCCGGCGAGGAGCGAGGACAGCGTGCCGGTGCCGGTGCAGTCGAGGACCTTCACCGACCGGACCTGCGCCTCCTTGGCCACGCCGTGGCCGGTGCCGGCGGCGATCCCGGCGACGACGGTGCCGTGCCCGTCGCAGTCGCCCTCCGACCGGTCGATCGTGTTGACCGCGGCGGACGCCCGGCCGCCGAACTCCGGGTGCGTGGTGTCGACGCCGGTGTCGAGCACGTAGACCGTGACGCCCGCGCCGGTCGCGCTCGTCGTGTAGCTGCCCGACAGCGGCAGTCCCCGCTGGTCGATCCGGTCGAGGCCCCAGTTCGGCGGGTTGTCCTGCGTCCCCTCCGTGGCCGGCTTCGGTCGGCGCGGCGGGCGCAGCGGGCGCGTCGAGCGGCCCGGTCCGGCGGTCCTCCTCCACACCCAGCACCCCCGGACGGTCGCGGAGCCCCTCGGCCTGCGCGCGCGTGAGCGTCGCCGCGAAACCCGTGAGGGCGTGGCTGAACAGCACGGTCGGCTCCACGCCGAGGGCCGCCACCGTGGCCTTCGTGTCGCCGTCGCTCCTGGAGTGCACGACGTATCCGGCGAGGTCCGCGCGAGGCGTCCTGCGCCACGGCCGCTGCCGGGACGGCGAGCGCGGCGGCGACCTGGAGGACGGCCACCACCGGAAGGATGCGCAGGAGCGTTCGCGTCACGATGGGTGACGCTACGGGCAGTGATCGCTGCTGCACAGAGACACGATGGGTGGGACCCGATCGGGGCTCGGGTGTGGCGACTCCCGCGTCGAGCGCCACGGAGCGCGAACGGGCGCGGCCGACGTACGCCGATCAGCCGGCTGTGATGATCGTCCCGACCTGCTCGCCCGCCAGCGCACGGGTGATGGTGCCGGGGACCAGTCCGTTGACGACCTGGATCTCCTTGACGTGCTTCGCGCGGGCCATCAGCTGCAGGACCATCGCGTCGACGGGGAGGGTGGCGAGCTTCATGTCCAGCAGCTCGGCCGCCCCGACGCGTGGCATCGCCTGCGACGAGCCCTCGGGGAGCACACCGTCGACGTCCTTCACGTAGAGGGTGCGCGCGGCGCCGTACGCGTCGGCGAGGAGGAACGCCCCGGCGTCGGCACGGTGCGGCGGGAGCTTGCCGACCTCGGGCGGGAACTCGTAGAGCCCGAACGGCGGGTACCCGTTGGAGACCACGGCCGGGCACGCCGCGAGGTGCACCGCGAGCTGGTGGGCGACGGCGGCGTGCGGGAGGTAGGAGACGCCGTCGGCGGCCAGCAGCGCCGCGACGAGGTGCCCGTTCTGCTCGGCCTCGGTGGCGGCCAGCCCGGCGAGGACGCCGGTGGGCATGCCGAGGTCGAGCCCGACCCCGAGGACGTGGCGCGCCCGGACGCCCGGACCGGTCAGGATCAGCATCCGGTGCTCGGACAGCGCCGTGCGCAGCTCGTCGACGACAGGCCCGACGACGTCGCGGCCCCGGTCGATGATCGAGCGTCCACCGAGGGCGACGACGTTCAGCCACGGCAGGAGCCGGATCACCGGACGGTCGATCGGGCGGACGAGCTCGCGGTCGAGCAGGGTCTGGCGCATCAGGGCGGACGGCACGTCCTTGGCGGCGCCGGGGGCGGGATCGGGGTTGTCTCATGGTCACTCCTGCTCATGCGGCCGAGATGACGGTGCCGACGTGTTCGCCCGCCAGCGCGCGCGTGATCAGGCCGGGCTTGAGACCGTTGATCACCTGTACGGACCGGACGTGCCTGGCGTGGCGCATCAGCTCCAGGAGCGGCCGTTCGACGACCACGTCCGGCAGGTCGAGCGCGACGAGCTCGTCCACGGTGATCTCCGGGATGAACGTCGCGTCGGGGTCGTTCTTCGGATTGGCGGTGTAGAGCCCGTCCTCGTCCTTGACGTAGATCATGCGGGCGCAGCCGTAGACCTCCGCGACGAGGAAGCAGCCGGCGTCGGTGCGGTACGGCGGGATGACGCCCTCGACGGGCACCGGCTGCCACATGTCGTACGGGGCATCCCGGGGAAGATCACGGCGTGGGACTCGGCGAGGTAGAGCGGGAGCGCCCCGAACGCCTCGTGCCCGACGACGGGCACGCCGTAGCGGGCCATCAGGTACCCGAGCATCGTCGCGTTCTGGCCGGCGACGGCCGCGCCCACGTCGGTCAGCACTCCCGTCGGCAGGCCCAGCTCGGCGGCCAGCGAGTACACGTGCCGCGCCCGGGTGCCGCCGCCGGTCCCGATGAGGATCGGGTGGTCCCGCTTGACCGCAGCGAGCTCCTCGACCACCGGGTAGACGGCCGCGCGACCGCGGTCCATCAGGCTCTGCCCGCCGATCTTGAGCACGCTGGCGTCGGGGAGGATCGCGTGGTCGGGCGCCGTGTCGCTCGCCGCCATCAGCTCCGCGTCGCCCAACGACCGCGACATCAGCAGCGACTCCAGTGACGCCGTGCTCTCGGCAGCTGCATGTGCCACTCCTCGCGTGTGTCCGCCGTCGCAGGCGGGTCGGTGCTGCGCCGCGCGGCAGGGGCCGCGAGACGGCTCGCGGACCCGGGTTCGATACGACCGTATCCGCCCCGAGACCGCAGCAGGCGGCGTCCCCGGCTCCCGAACTGCGGACGCACGGCAGCGGGCACGGCGCACCGGCGGGCGCCGTCGCCCCGTTCGATCCGCTCGGCCCGCCAGCGGATCCGGAGAATGATTCGCGTCACATTTGTCTGCACGTTAACCGAGCCAACCCTTATCTCAAAGACGCATCTGCGGCATGCACGACGTTGCCCTGGGCGCGGATGCAACGGGAATGCAACCCCGGGCGCCCTACGGTGCGAGGTCCAGTCACCCGAGACGCAGGAGGTCGCACGCAATGGCCGTGTACGCAGCACCAGGCGACGCCGGGAGCGTCGTGTCGTTCAAGTCCCGCTACGACAACTTCATCGGCGGCGAGTACGTCGCGCCCGTGAAGGGCCAGTACTTCGAGAACCCCACCCCCGTCACCGGCCAGACGTTCACCGAGGTCGCCCGCGGCACTGCCGAGGACGTCGAGCTCGCGCTCGACGCCGCCTGGGGTGCCGCGCCTGCGTGGGGGAAGACGTCGGTCACCGAGCGCGCCAACATCCTCAACACGATGGCCGACCGCATCCAGGCCAACCTCGAGATGATCGCCATCGCGGAGGCGTGGGAGAACGGCAAGGCCTGCCGCGAGACCCTGGCCGCCGACATCCCGCTCGCGATCGACCACCTGCGTTACTTCGCGGGAGCGATCCGGGCCCAGGAGGGCAGCCTCTCCCAGATCGACGAGGACACGGTCGCCTACCACTTCCACGAGCCGCTGGGCGTTGTCGGGCAGATCATCCCCTGGAACTTCCCGATCCTGATGGCGATCTGGAAGCTCGCCCCGGCGCTGGCCGCGGGCAACTGCGTGGTGCTCAAGCCGGCCGAGCAGACCCCGGCGTCGATCCACGTCCTCAACGAGCTCGTCTCCGACCTGCTGCCGCCCGGCGTGCTCAACATCGTCAACGGCTTCGGTGTCGAGGCGGGCAAGCCGCTCGCGTCGAACAAGCGCATCCGCAAGATCGCCTTCACCGGCGAGACCACCACCGGCCGGCTGATCATGCAGTACGCGAGCGAGAACCTGATCCCGGTGACGCTCGAGCTCGGCGGCAAGAGCCCGAACGTCTTCTTCGACGACGTGGCCAGCCAGAACGACGCGTTCTACGACAAGGCCCTCGAGGGCTTCGCGATGTTCGCCCTCAACCAGGGCGAGGTGTGCACCTGTCCCTCGCGCGCGCTGATCCAGGGCGGGATCTACAGCGACTTCCTCGCCGACTCGGTCAAGCGCACCGAACAGGTCAAGCAGGGGCACCCGCTCGACACCGACACGATGATGGGCGCGCAGGCGTCCAACGACCAGCTCGAGAAGATCCTGTCCTACATCGACATCGGACGGCAGGAGGGCGCGAAGATCCTCTGCGGTGGCGAGCGGGCGGACCTCGGCGGCGAGCTGTCCGGCGGCTACTACGTGCAGCCGACGATCTTCGAGGGCAACAACGCGATGCGCGTGTTCCAGGAGGAGATCTTCGGGCCGGTCGTGTCGGTCGCCCGCTTCTCCGACTACGACGACGCCATCAAGATCGCCAACGACACGCTCTACGGTCTCGGCGCAGCGGTGTGGTCGCGCGACGGCAACGTCGCCTACCGCGCGGGCCGCGACATCCAGGCCGGCCGGGTGTGGGTGAACAACTACCACGCCTACCCGGCGCACGCGGCCTTCGGCGGCTACAAGCAGTCCGGGGTCGGGCGCGAGAACCACAAGATGATGCTCGACCACTACCAGAACACGAAGAACCTGCTGGTCAGCTACTCGCAGAACGCCCAGGGCTTCTTCTGATGAGTAGCGAGACGGCGGCGGCGCCTGTCCCGGAGGTGCCGGAATCCGGCACCGCCCGGGTGGCGCTGTCGCCGGCGGCCGCGGATCTCCTCGTCACCCTCTCGGAGACCCACGGTCCGCTGATGTTCCACCAGTCCGGCGGTTGCTGCGACGGCAGTTCACCGATGTGCTATCCGGACGGCGACTTCAAGATCGGCGGATCCGACGTGCACCTCGGCGACCTCACGGTCGAGGGGCTGGCACCGATCGGGTTCTACATGTCGGCGTCGCAGTTCGAGTACTGGAAGCACACCCACCTGACCGTCGACGTGGTGAAGGGCCGGGGCAGCGGGTTCTCGGTCGAGGCGCCCGAGGGCGTCCGGTTCCTCATCCGCTCGCGGTTGTTCACCGACGAGGAGTCGGCGGAACTCAACGGGTAATGGCTCGTGCGCGGAAATCGTCGCCCCGGCGACGTTTCCGCGCACGAGCCCGACGAAGGAGGACACGTGGCCGACCTCACCACCCTGCGGTCGCTCAGCGGCCTGCCCGCGAACCCGGCGAGACTGGCCGACTCGACCCTGATCATGATCGACTGCCAGAACACCTACACCGGCGGCGTGATGGAGCTCGAGGGCGTGCAGCCCGCGCTCGACCAGGCCGAGGCGCTGCTGGACCGCGCCCGCTCGGCGGGCATCCCGATCGTGCACGTCATGCACGACGCCGGCGAGGGTTCGCCCTACGACGTCCGCGCCGAGATCGGCCAGATCGTCGACCGGGTGGCGCCCCGGGACGGCGAGCCGGTGGTCGTCAAGACCTTCCCGAACGCGTTCACCCAGACCGACCTCGACGAGAAGCTGATGTCGAGCAGCGACCTGATCCTCGCCGGGTTCATGACGCACATGTGCATCAACTCGACGGCGCGGGGAGCGTTCAACCTCGGCTACCGCCCCGCTGTCGTGGCCGGGGCCACTGCGACACGCGCGCTCCCGGGCACGGACGGGTCGCCGGTCTCCGCGGCGAGCCTGCATGCCGCCAGCCTGGCCGCGATCAGCGACCTGTTCGGGATCGTCGTACCCGACACCGGCGCGATCCCCGACTGAGGCGGCCGACCCTCGTGAGCGGAACCGTCGCCCCGCCGACGATTTCCACCCACGCGCCATCGGACATGTCCGCTGCGACCGGGACCGGCCGGAGACGACCCCGATCCAGTCCCTGCGCAACGAACGCGAGGAGGCACGCCTCGTCGTCCTGCCCGAGTTCGCCGCCGGCCTGCATGGGCTCGCCGACTTCGACCACGCGTGGCTGATCAGCTGGCTGGACCTGAGCCCGGAGCCGGCCCCGGACATGCAGGTCGTGCCCTTCCTGCTGGGCCACACCGGCGAGCGTCTCGGCGTGTTCGCCACCCGGCACCCGAGCCGGCCGAACCCGCTCGGGCTCAGCGTGGTGCGGATCCTCGACGTCGACGGCCCCGAGGTGCGCTTCAGCGGTGTCGACCTGTGCGACGGCACGCCCGTGCTGGACATCAAGCCGTGGCAGCAGCACCTCGACATCCCCGGCTACGAGCGGGGTCCGGCGGTCGCCGGCGCGCGGCCATCCGGGGCGGGTGGTACGAGCGGTCACGGGCCGCGCGCGCGGAACTCGTCGCCCTGGCGACGATTTCCGCGCACGGGCGCGTCAGCGCGACACCGGGTGGACCATCACCTCGGTCGCCTTCACGGCGAACCACACCGTCGCGCCCGGCTCGACGGCGAGCTCCGCCGTCGCCGCCGGTGTGATGTCGGCGGCCAGCCCGTCGACCCATCCCCGGCCGCCACGGGTCGCGGCCGCGCGCAACCGCACGACGTCGCCGCGCGGTTCCAGCGCCGCCAGCGACACCTCCACGACGTTGCGCGGGCTCCCGCCCGGCGGTGCGCGGAACACCGCCACCGCCGACGGGGGGAACACCGCCACCGCGGGTACGCCGTCCTGCACCGGCTCGCTCTGCCGCCCGGAGACGAGCGTGCCGTCGACCGTGCGCAGCCCGTCCGGGCACGCCACGCCCGGGATCAGGTTCAGCCCGGCGATCCGCGCGGTGAACGGGCTCCGCGGCCGCGCCAGCACCTCGCGGACCGGCCCGTCCTCGACCACCCGGCCGTCGCCGAGCACCACCACCCGGTCGGCGAGCACGAGGGCGTCCAGCGCGGAGTGCGTGACCAGCACGGCGGTCTGCTTGCTGTCTCGGATCACCCGCCGCAGCAGCGACCGCATCGCCGGGGTGGCGTCCACGTCCAGCGCGGCGAGCGGCTCGTCGAGCAGCAGCAGCCCGGGGTCCGGGGCCAGCGCGCGGGCCAGCGCGACGCGCTGCTGCTGGCCGCCCGACATCTGCGCCGGGCGCCGGTCGGCCAGCCGGCCGGCGTCGACGGCGTCGAGCAGCTCCCGGGCCCGCTCCTCGGCCGCGTGCCGCGGCACGCCGTGGGCCCGCGAGCCGAACGCGACGTTGCCCAGCGCGGTGAGGTGCGGGAACAGCAGCGGCCTGCTGGGCGAGCAGCCCGACACCCCGCCGGTGCGGCGGAACGTGCACGCCGGGGCCGGTGACCGTCGTCGCACCCACCCGGACGTGCCCCTCGTCCGGCCGCAGCAGCCCGGCCAGCACGCCGAGCAGGGTCGACTTGCCGGCTCCGTTGGGGCCGAGCACGGCCAGCACCTCGGCCTGCTCGACGGACAGCGCGACGTCGAGGGTGAACGCCGGACCTGCGCACGACGACGTCCACGTCCAGGAAGGTCATCCGCGCACCCTCCACCGTGCGCGGCCGGCCCACCGCGATGACCACGAGCGCCACGACGACGAGCAGCAGCGACAGCGCCACCGCGGCGTCGACGTCGGCCTCCCGCTCCAGGTAGACCAGCAGCGGCAGCGTGCGGGTGGTGCCCTGCAGGCTCCCGGCGAAGGCGATCGTGGCGCCGAACTCGCCGAGGCAGCGGGCGAACGCCAGCACCGCACCCGACAGCAGCCCGGGCAGCACCAGCGGCACCGTCACCCGGCGGAACGCCTAGCGACGGCGTCGCCCCGAGGGTCGCCGCGACCGCCTCGTAGCGGCGGCCCGCCGTGCGCAGCGCCCCCTCCAGGCTGACCACCAGGAACGGCAGCGCGACGAACGTCTGGGCCAGCACGACGGACGCCGTGGTGAACGGGATGGTGATGCCGAACCACAGGTCGAGCCGCCGCCCGATCAGCCCGGTGCGGCCGAGCAGGAACAGCAGCGCCAGCCCGCCGACCACCGGCGGCAGCACGAGCGGCAGCAGCACCACCGAGCGCAGCACCCTGCAGCCCGCGCAGCCGCCCGCGGGCCAGCACCACCGCGAGCGGGCCACCGAGCACGATGCACAGCAGGGTCGAGATCGTCGCGGTGAACAGCGAGAGCCGCAGCGCGTCCAGCGCCGACTCGCTGAGCAGCAGCTCCGGCATGCGCGCCCAGTCGGCCCGCAACGCCAGACCCGACGACGGGCAGCGCGATCAGCCCGAACGCGAGCGCGGCGGGCACCCACAGGACGACCGGCAGCCCGACCCCCGTGTCGTGGCTGGTCGGGCCGCCGGTCGTCCCTGCGCGCCTCGGTGGCGTCGATCGTCACGAGGCCCGTGCGGCGCGGTCACGGGGTGGTGAAGCCCGCCGCCTGCAGCACCTTCTTGCCCGACTCGCCCTCCACCAGCTGCTGACGAACTTCGCGGCCAGCTCGGGCTGCGGTGCGTCCTTGATCAT
Organism: uncultured Actinomycetota bacterium; assembly: GCA_963784265.1. Classification (GTDB taxonomy): domain Bacteria; phylum Actinomycetota; class Actinomycetes; order Mycobacteriales; family Pseudonocardiaceae; genus Pseudonocardia. The sequence continues at coordinate 100,986 of CAWAQQ010000005.1, read as the reverse complement.
GGCGATGGGGTAGTCGGTCACGCCTGCTTGGCCTCCGGGAAGGTCACCCCGGTGACCTTGCCCTTCTGGGCGTTGACGTCGGTGACGTAGACCAGCCCCGCGTCGGCGTCGCCGGTGGTGACCTTGCCGAGGGTGGACTTGACGTCGGGTTCCTCGCTGACCGGCTTGATGTCACGCCGGTGGCCTGCTCGACCTTCACCGTGGCGGCGCCGCAGGGCACCTGCGGGGCGCAGACGACGACCTTCAGGTCGGGCTTGGCCAGGTCGGCGAAGCCGGCGATGCCCTTCGGGTTGCCCGGCGCGGTGGCGATCTGCAGCTCGTTGGTGGCGAACACCATCGGCTGCGGCCGCGGCGAGCCCCGCGTCGGTCACGGTCTTCATGGTGGCGTCGCTGGCCGAGGCGAAGACGTCCGCCGGGCCGCCGTTGACGATCTGCTGGGCGAGGTCGGACGAGGCGCCGAAGTTGAACGCGACCTTGACACCGGGGTTCGACGGTCTCGAACTGCTTGCCGAGCTCGGTGAAGGTCTCCTGGAGCGACGCGGCGGCGAACACCGTCAGCGTGCGGGCCTCGGGCGCGGCCGACGACGACGCGCTCCCCGAGCTGCCCGCGGATCCACCGCCGCATCCGGCGAGCAGCAGCGCCAGACCGGCGACGCCGGCGGCCAGGGCGCGGACTCTCATGAGCTTCCTCCGGGGGTTTCCACGACGACGTGTCGTCGACTTGATCACCGCGACCGCCAGCACGCCGGGTTCCAGCCCGAGCTCGCGGACCGCCTCGGTGCACATCAACGACACGACGCGGTGCGGACCGCACTGCATCTCGACCTGGGCCATCACCTTGTCGGTGACCACCGACGTGACCAGCCCGACGAACCGGTTGCGGGCCGAGCTCTGCACGTCCGACGGGTCGGGCGCGGCGTGGGCGTTGCTCGCGGGCGAACGCGGCCAGCGCGGCGCCGTCGATGACCTTGCGGTTCGACGCGTCCGGCTGCACGGGCAGCGTGCCCGCATCGACCCAGCGGCGCACCGTGTCGTCGCTGACGCCCGAGCAGCCGGGCGGCGTCGGCGATCCTGAATTGCGGCACGGAGCGGATCCTAGGACCGCGATTGCGACTTTGACCAGTGTGGCGTCCCGTCGCATGTGGTTGGCTGCTGGTCGTGGACTTCGAACCCAGCGTCGCCGCTGCCGACTACACGAAGCGCATGCGCGCCTTCCTCGACGAGAAGGTCCTGCCGGCCGAGCCGGTCTACGAGGCCTGCCGCGCCGAGCGCCGCGGCACCCCGGCCGAGTGGGACGCTGCCGCCGGTGGTCGAGGAGCTGAAGGCCGAGGCCCGGTCACGGGGGCTGTGGAACCTGTTCCTGCCGCGCGTCTCCGGGCTGTCCAACCTCGAGTACGCGTCGGTGGCCGAGGTGTCCGGCTGGTCGCCGGTGATCGCCCCGGAGGCGATCAACTGCCAGGCCCCCGACACCGGCAACATGGAGACGCTGCACCTGTTCGCCACCCCCGAGCAGAAGGAGCAGTGGCTGGAGCCGCTGCTGGACGGGCAGATCCGCTCGGCGTTCGCGATGACCGAGCCCGACGTGGCGTCGTCGGACGCCACGAACGTGCAGACCACGATCCGCCGCGAGGGCGACGAGTACGTCGATCTCCGGCAAGAAGTGGTGGATCTCCGGGCACGGCCGACGACCGCTGCAAGGTCTTCATCGTGATGGGCAAGACCGACCCGGAGCGGCCACCGCACCGGCAGCAGTCGATGGTGCTGGTGCCCCGCGACGCCGAGGGGCTGGAGATCAAGCGGCACCTGCCGACGTTCGGCTACCAGGACCAGCACGGGCACTCCGAGCTCGAGTTCCACGACGTGCGGGTGCCGGTGTCGAACCTGCTCGGCGAGGAGGGCGGCGGTTTCGCCATCGCGCAGGCCCGGCTCGGCCCCGGCCGCATCCACCACTGCATGCGGCTGATCGGGATGGCCGAGCGGGCCATCGACCTGATGGTCCGCCGCGCGCAGAGCCGCGTCGCGTTCGGCCGGCCGCTGGCCGAGCAGGGCGTGGTGCGCGAGCAGATCGCGCAGTCCCGGATCGAGGTCGAGCAGGCCCGGCTGCTGGTGCTCAAGACCGCGTGGCTGATCGACCGCTACGGGGCGAAGGGCGCCGCCACCGAGATCGCCGCGATCAAGGTGGTCGTGCCGCGCATCGCGTGCGAGATCATCGACCGGGCCATCCAGATCCACGGCGGCGCCGGGATGAGCGACGACTTCCCGCTCGCCTACTTCTACACCTGGGCCCGCGCCCTGCGGCTGGCCGACGGCCCCGACGAGGTGCACCTGCGCACCGTCGCCCGGCAGGAGCTGGGCCGGCACGGCTAGGTCCCGACGTGACCGCTGTCCTTTCGGAGAGGTCCGCAACCGGTATCTGCGGCACTGTTCGCGTCATCGATCCGCGTCTGCGGCGGCGCTCGATCAGGAGCCGGTTGACGGTTTTCTGAAACGGTTAGGCTGGTGTCGTGACGCCTACCGAGCTCGGCCTTCCCGCCCTGCGGGAGCCCACGACCCGCGACCCGGACCGTCCCGCCGACCCCCGGCTGATCGACACGTTCGGCCGCGTGGCGACCGACCTCCGCATCTCGCTGACCGACCGCTGCAACCTGCGCTGCACCTACTGCATGCCCGCCGAGGGCCTGGACTGGATGGACACGCGCGGAGCAGCTCACCGACGACGAGCTGCTCCGGCTGATCGGCATCGCGGTGCGCGACCTCGGCATCGAGGAGCTGCGCTTCACCGGCGGCGAGCCGCTGCTGCGCCGGGGCATCGAGGGGATCATCGCGGCATCCGCGGCGCTGCGGCCGCGACCCGACATCTCGCTCACCACCAACGGCCTCGGGCTCACCCGCAAGGCGGAGGCGCTCGCCGCGGCCGGGGTGGACCGGCTCAACGTCTCGCTCGACACGCTGCGCCAGGACCGGTTCGCGACCATCACCCGTCGCGACCGCATCTCCGACGTGCTGGACGGCATGGCCGCCGCCCGCGCGGCCGGCATGAACCCGGTCAAGATCAACAGCGTGCTGCTGCGCGGCGTGAACGACGACGAGGCCGTCGACATGCTGCGCTTCGCCGTGGACAACGGCTACGAGCTGCGCTTCATCGAGCAGATGCCGCTCGACGCCCAGCACGGCTGGGAGCGCGCCGAGATGATCACCGCGGGCGAGATCATGCAGCGGCTCCGCGAGCGCTTCGAGCTCACCCCGGACCCGGCCGCGCGCGGCGGCGCACCCGCCGAGCGCTGGCTGGTCGACGGCGGCCCGGCCGTGGTCGGCGTGATCGCCTCGGTCACCCGCCCGTTCTGCGGGGCCTGTGACCGCACCCGGCTCACCGCCGACGGGCAGGTCCGCTCGTGCCTGTTCGCCCGCACCGAGACCGACCTGCGGGCCATGCTGCGCGGCGGCTGCACGGACGCCGAGATCGCCGACACCTGGCGCGACGCGATGTGGGGCAAGCTCGCCGGGCACGGCATCGACGACCCCGGCTTCCTGCAGCCGGACCGGCCCATGAGCGCGATCGGCGGATGAGCGATGAGCACGACGACGACCCCCGCCGTCACGGTGCGGTACTTCGCCGCCGCGAGGGCGGCGTCCGGGGTGGAGCGCCGAGCAGCGTCGGGGTGCCGGCCGGCGCCACCGTCGACGACCTGCTGTCCGCCGTCCGCGAGCGGCACGGCGGCGAGTTCGGCCGCGTGCTGGAGCGCTGCAGCTTCCTGCTCGACGAGGTCGCCGTGCGCGACCGGAACGCCCGGCTGGGCGACGGCGCGACGATCGACGTGCTCCCCCCGTTCGCCGGCGGCTGACCCACCCCTCCGTCCCCCCGCCCCCCGCCCCCCGCGCCCAGGCCGATTTTCCGCACTCTGGATGCACTACGCGGTTTCCGCGCGGGAGAGAACCGCGTTCTGCATCCAGAGTGCGAATACGGGCGCTGGGGCCTAGGGGAGGGTGGCGAGGTCGCGGTAGCAGGGGTAGCGGCCCGTCGGGGACGGCACCGAGCGGGCGGCGAGCATCGCGTGCGCCACGGCCCGGCTGACGACGTCCGCGGCCGCCGCCTGGAGCGCGGCGAGCGCCATCAGGTCGGGGGCGGGGCGGGTGGCGGTGGACAGCCCGAAGACCGCGTCGCCGTCGAGGACGGTGTGCACCGGCGACAGCGCACGCGCGAGCCCGTCGTGCCCCATCCCGGCGAGGCGGGCGCACCCGGCCTTCGTCAGCGTGAGGTCGGTGGCGATGACGCCCAGCGTGGTGGCCGTACCCGCGGCGGGCGGCCGGGGCGCGGCGGCCGCCCGCAACGCGTCGAGCCCCGCGGCGCCGACCGCGACGGGCGCGAACTCGCCGTCGAGCCCGCAGCGCGCGCCGAGCAGCTCGCCGGTGCGCGCGTCGACGGCAGAGCCCACCGCGTTCACCGCCACCAGCGCGGCGACGACCGCCCCGCCGTCCAGCACCGCGCTCGCCGTGCCGATGCCGCCCTTGAGCCCGCCCGCCAGCGCACCGGTACCCGCACCCACCACGCCCGTGGGCACCGGCCCGGACGTCGCGGCGTCGCACGCCGCCGCGCCGGTGGCGGCATCGGGGCGGCGCCGGAAGTCGCCGCCGCGACCCAGGTCGAACAGCACCACCGCCGGCACGATCGGCACGACGCCGCCGGGCACCGCGAAGCCGATGCCGGCCTCCTCCAGCCGGGCCAGCACGCCGTCGGCCGCGGCCAGCCCGAACGCGCTGCCCCCGCTCAGGACGACGGCGTGCACCCGCTCGACGGTGTTGAGCGGGTCCAGCAGGTCGGTCTCCCGGGTGCCGGGCGCCGCGCCGCGCACGTCCACCCCGGCCACCGCACCGCCAGGCGGCGCGAGCACCACGGTGGTGCCGCTCAGCGCGCCGTCGCCCTCGACCCCGGCGTGCCCGACCCGCAGGCCGGCGACGTCGGTCAGGCCGTTGTGCGGTCCGGCGCGCATGTGCCCATCCTGGTCGCCGATCGGGCGCTCGGTGCAACGACACGCGCCCCCGTGGGGTTGTGCCCCGTGACCTACCGAGGAGGACCGTGACCGACACGCAGAGCACGACCGCCGCCGACCTCGACCTGGACTGGACCGCCATCGAGCACGCCCTCGACGCCGACGGCTTCGCCGTGACACCGCCGCTGCTCCCACCCGAGGAGTGCGCCGGGCTGATCGACATGTTCGACGACGACGCGCGCTTCCGCAGCACCGTCGTGATGGCCAGGCACGCGTACGGCGAGGGCAGCTACCGCTACTTCGCCGACCCGCTCCCCCCGCTGGTCCAGGAGCTGCGCACCCGCCTGTACCCACCGGTCGCGGCCGTCGCCAACCGATGGGCCGAGCGGCTCGGCGAGCGCGCCTTCCCCGCGACGCTCGACGGCCTGCTCGACGAGTGCGCCGGCGTCGGGCAGCACCGGCCGACCCCGCTGCTGCTGCGCTACGGACCCGGCGGCTACAACTGCCTGCACCAGGACGTGTACGGCGAACTCACGTTCCCGCTGCAGCTGCTGATCATGCTGAGCCGCCCCGACGAGGACTTCACGGGCGGCGAGAGCGTGTTCGTCGAGCAGCGGCCGCGCCAGCAGTCGCGCGCGATGGTCGTGCGGCCCCGCCTCGGCCAGGCCGTGGTCTTCCCGGTCCGGCACCGGCCGAAGCTCGGCAGCCGCGGCTACCACCGCGTCCAGATGCGCCACGGGGTGAGCGCCGTGCACGCGCGGTGACCGGCACGTGCTGGGCATCATCTTCCACAACGCCCGCTGAGTGGGGCGGCGCAACCACACGCACCGGATCGGGGTTCCGCAGGACATGGTCGACGTCGACAGTGCCGAGCAGACGCTGCAACGCGCCCTCGTCGCCGACCTGGACGCCGGGTTCGCCGACGTGGTTCGGGCCCACGAGCGGGTGGTCTACTCGGTCGCGCTGCAGCTCAGCGGGCGCCCGGCGGACGCGGAGGATCTCGCGGCCGACTCCTTCCTCCGGGCCTACCGCGCGCTGCGCGGTTACGACGAGGACCGGATCCGAGCGCTGCGGCTGCGGCCCTGGCTGCTCACGATCGTGCGCAACACCGCGCGCAACGCGGCCCGCGACGCCGCCAGGCGCCCGGCACCGCCGCCCGCGTTCGAGCCCGTCGAGGAGCCCAGCGCCTCGCCGAGCGTGGAGAAGCGCGCCGAGCAGGGCGAGGTCCAGCGCGAGCTGGGTGCCCTGCTCGCCCAGCTGCCCGACGTGCAGCGGCTCGGCGTGGTCCTCCGGCACGTCGTCGACCTGCCCACCGCCGAGGTGGCCGAGATCCTCGGCTGCCCCGAGGGCACGGCCAAGTCCCACGTCTCCCGAGGGCTGCAACGGCTCCGCGACCTGCTCGCGGAGCAGCAACCCGCCCTGACCGCAGGAAGGACCTCCCGATGACGACCAACGGTGTCGATCCGCTCGCCGACGCGCTGGGCGGCCTCGCCGTGCCAGCGCCCGCCGGGCTGGCCTCCAGGGTGTTCGGCAGCTGGCTGACCGCGCCGAGCCGCCTCGGTGCGGTGTTCGTCGCGTTCACCGGCGAGGGCGTCGGCTTCGTGCGTACGGTCGACTCGGTGCACGGCGACCCGGACGAGTTCGCGCGGGCCTACCGCGACCGGTACGGCAGGCCGCTGCGCCCGGCCGACCGCCCGCCCGCCGGACTGCTGCCCGCACTCGGCGGGCGCCGCGCCGCGGGGCCCGCCCTGCACCTGCCCGGTCTCTCGGACTTCGAGCGCGCCGTGCTCGACGCCACCCGGCGGATCCCGGCCGGTCAGACCCGCCCCTACGGCTGGGTCGCCCGGGAGGCAGGCAGCCCGCGCGCGGTGCGGGCGGTCGGGTCGGTGCTGGCACGCAACCCGGTCCCGCTGCTGGTGCCGTGCCACCGCGTCGTGCGCGCGGACGGCCTGCTCGGCGACTACATGTTCGGGGCAGCGCACAAGGAGGAGCTGCTGCGCGCGGAGGACGTGAACATCGACGAGGTGGCCGAACTCGCGGGGACCGGCGTGCATTACCTGGGCAGCGACACCACCGGCGTGGTGTGCTTCCCGACCTGCCGCGACGCGCGCCGCATCACCCCCGCCCACCGGCACGGCTTCCGGACGATGGCCGCCGCAGTCGACGCCGGGTACCGGCCGTGCCGGCACTGCCGCCCCGCACCGGTGGAGGTGGCGTGACGGCCGGGCTCCTCCCCCGCGAGCGCCGCGTCCTCGCCCCCGGCGCGGTCCACGTGCCGGACTGGCTGGACCTGACCGCTCAGCGGGACCTGGTCCGGGCGTGCCGCGCGTGGGCGGCCGAGGGCCCGGGCATCCGCGCCGCGCGGATGCCGAACGGCGCGCCGATGTCCGTGCGCAGCGTCTGCCTCGGCTGGCACTGGTACCCCTACCGCTACTCGCGCACCCGCGACGACCAGGACGGCTCGCCGGTCACCCCGTTCCCGCGATGGCTCGCCGACCTCGGACGGCGCGCGGTGGCCGCCGCCTACCTCGACCCGGACCGCGGCGCCCGCTACCGGCCCGACATCGCGCTGATCAACCACTACGACGACGGCGCCCGGATGGGCCTGCACCGCGACAGCGACGAGGAGTCCCTCGAACCCGTCGTGTCCCTGAGCATCGGCGCGGCCTGCCTGTTCCGGTTCGGCAACACCGAGAACCGGGGCAGGCCGTGGACCGACGTCGACCCTGGAGTCCGGCGACCTGGTGGTCTTCGGCGACGAGGCCCGGCTGGCCTACCACGGTGTGCCGAAGCTGCTGCCGGGGTCCGCGACCCCGGACAGCGGCCTCGCGAGCGGTCGCCTCAACGTCACGCTGCGGGTGTCCGGGTTCGGTGCAACCGCGCCGTGACGGGCGGGGTTTCGCAGGCATGACACACATCGACACCACCACGACGGTGGACACGCCCGTGGGCACGCTGACGCTGGCGCGCGTCGGACGCCGGCCTCACGCGCTGCACCTTCGGTGCCGTGCGCACCGTGCCGGACGTGCCGACCGAGGCCGGACGGCGGTGGCTCGACCTCGCCCGCCACGAGCTCGACGCCTACTTCGCGGGCGAGCTGCGGGAGTTCACCGTGCCCGTCGACCTGCACCGGGTGCCCGAGCCGCGCCTGCGCATCCTGACCGCGCTGCGCGGCGTCGGCTACGGCTCGACCACCACCTACGGCCGGCTCGCCGCCGAGGTCGGGCTCGACGACGACGGCGCCCGTCAGGTCGGCGTCGCGATGGCCCGCAACCCGGTGGCGGTCATCGTGCCCTGCCACCGCGTGATCGGCGCGGGCGGCAAGCTCGTCGGCTACGCGGGCGGGCTGCTCGCCAAGCAGCGGCTGCTCGACCTGGAGGCCCACGACCGGGTGCTCGACCTGGCCTGGTGACCCCCCGACGTTGCAGGAAAGCCACTTTCATGCCATGGGATGGCGGGAAAATGGCTTTCCTGCCAACGCGCGCGCCCGTCAGCGCTTGCGGCGCACCAGCAGGACGATGAGCAGCAGCAGCACGGCACCGCCGATCACGGGCACGAGCCGCTTGAGCACCGGGGCCCCGGCCGTGTCGAGCAGGTCGATCGCGTCGATCTCGCTGCGCATCGGTCCGGACGGGTTCGCCACCGCCGTGGGGGCGGTGCTGCCCGAGCCGGCAGGCGTCGACGACAGGCTCGGACCGGTCGCGGTCGCCGTCGCCGTGCCTGGCGCCACCGGAACCGGAGGACGCGCCGTTCTCGCTGCCGGCGGCCGCCGATCCGGCCGGCCCCGACGATCCCGACGGTGCCGATCCGGCGGGCCCCGCGTCCTGAGGACGCCGACCCCGACGCAGCCGAGCCGGACGGAGCCGCCGGAGGCGGGCTGTCGCCCGAGCCCTCCACCTCGGGCGCCAGCTTGCTCGCGACGCAGGACGCGAACTGGCCGATGATCTTGTCGGCGACGTCGGAGATGACGCCGCGGCCGAACTGCGCCGGCCGACCGGTGATCGTCATGTCGGTGACCATGATGACGGCGGTCTTGTCCGGGCCGTCGGACTGCATCGTGCCGGTCACCGTCGCGTTCGCGGTGCCGTTGCCGCGGGAGTCGCGGCCGCTGGCCTCGATGACGACCTTGTGGGCGTCGTCGTCGCGGCTGACGTAGGTGCCCTTGCCCTTGTAGGTCAGCGAGATCGGGCCCAGCTTGACCTTGACGGTGCCCGTGAACGAGTCACCCTCGTAGGTCTGCAGGGTGGCGCCCGGGAAGCACGGCGCGACCGTCTGCGGGGTGTTGAGCGCCTCCCAGGCCTTCTCGATCGGCGCGTCGATCGTGAACTTGTTCTCCAACTGCATGAGATCCGGTCTCCTCCATTAACCGCGGACGCCTGCCCCGGTTGACCAGGGCGGGCGTCCGCGGTGGAACGACGAGCGTCAGCCCGCGGCGGCGAGCACCGCGCGGCCGGTGAGCACCTTGGCCAGGTGCTCACGGTAGTCGGCTGCGGCGTCGGCGTCACTCGGAGCGGCGGTGCCCTCCGTGACGTGTTCGGCCGCCGCGCGCACGGCGTCCGCGGTGGCGGCCTGCCCCACCAGCGCCTGCTCCACCCCGGTCGCCCGGATCGGGGTGGTGCCCATGTTGGTCAGCCCGACCCGGGCCTCCGCGATGGTGCCGCCGTCCACCCTGAGCGCGGCCGCGATGGCGACCATCGACCAGGACTGCGCGGTCCGGTTGAACTTCTCGTAGTGGCTGCCCCATCCGGCGTACTTCGGGAACCGGATCTCGGTGAGGACCTCGTCCTCGCCGATGGCGGTGGTGAAGTAGTCCACGAAGAACTCCGACGCCGGCACCGTGCGGGTCCCCGAGGCCCCCGCGATGACCAGCTCCGCGTCCAGCGCGAGCGCCACGGCACCCAGGTCGCCGGCGGGGTCGGCGTGCGCCAGCGCGCCGCCGAGGGTGCCGCGGTGGCGGACCTGGTTGTCGGCGACCGTCGCCGTCGCCTGGGCCAGCAGCTTGACGTTCTGCTTCACCAGCTCGTCGCGGAGGATGTCGTGGTAGGCGGTCATCGCGCCGATCGCGATGCGGTCGCCGTCCTCGCGGATGCCCCGTGAGCTCGGCGATCCCGCCGAGGTCGATCAGCACCGACGGCGCGGCGAGCCGCAGCCGGAGCACCGGGAGCAGGCTCTGCCCGCCGGCGAGGATCTTGGCGTCGTCCCCGCCCTGCTGGAGCGCCTGCACCGCCTCCTCGACAGTGGAGGGCCGCACGTAGTCGAACTTTGACGGGATCACTGGATCTCTCCTTGCGGGTTGTTCGGGTCGATCGAGCCCAGCCCGGCACCTGGCGAGTGGGTGTCGACCGGGGTCTCCTGGGTGGAGCGGCCCTTGGCCGTCCTGCAGCGCCCGCCACACCCGCTGCGACGTGCACGGCATCTCGACCTGCGTCACGCCGAGGTGGCGGATCGCGTCGATGACGCCGTTGACGATCGCCGGCGTGGACGCGATCGTGCCCGCCTCGCCGACACCCTTGACGCCCAGCGGGTTGCTGGTGGCCGGGGTCTCGGTGCGGCTCGGTGTCGAAGCTGGGCAGGTCGGCGGCCGACGGGATCGTGTAGTCCACGAACGTGCCGTTGACCAGGGTGCCCTGCTCGTCGTAGTTGGCCTCCTCGAACAGCGCCTGCGCGATGCCCTGGGCGAGGCCGCCGTGCATCTGGCCCTCGACGATCAGCGGGTTGACCACGTTGCCGATGTCGTCCACGCAGACGTACTTGCGCAGGTTGACCCGGCCCGTCTCGGTGTCGACCTCGATCGCCGCGAGGTGGGTGCCGTGCGGGAAGGAGAAGTTCTCCGGGTCGAACGTGTAGTCCGAGTCGAGCGACGGCTCGATGCCCTCGGGGAAGTTGTGCGACAGGAACGTCGCGAACACCACCTCCTGGATCGTGATGCCCTTCGTCGGTGCCCTTCACCGAGAAGCGGCCGGCGGTGAACTCGAGGTCGTCCTCGGACGGCCTCGAGCAGGTGGGCCGCCACCTTCTTCGCCTTCTCGACCACCCGCTGCGCGGCCTTGACCACCGCGGTGCCGCCGACGGGCAGCGAGCGGGAGCCGTAGGTGTCCATTCCCTTGCGGCGACACCTGGGTGTCGCCGTGCAGCACCTCGATGTCCTCGAACGGGACGCCGAGCTGGTCGGACGCGATCTGGCTCCATGCCGTCTCGTGTCCCTGGCCGTGCGCCGACGAGCCGGTGACGACCTCGACCTTGCCGGTGGGCAGCATCCGGACCGCCGCGTGCTCCCAGCCGCCCGCGCCCGCGCCGAGCGCGCCGAGCAGCCGCGACGGGGCCAGCCCGCACATCTCGGTGAACGTCGAGATGCCGATGCCGAGCTGCACCGGGTCGCCCGATCGCTGCCGCTCCTCCTGCTCGCGGCGGAGCCCGGCGTAGTCGAACATCTCCATGGCCTTCTCGGTGGCGGCCTCGTAGTTGCCCGAGTCGTAGGTCAGGCCGCCCGCGTTGGTGAACGGGAACTCGGTGTTCGTGATCCAGTTCTGCTGGCGCAGCTCCATCGGGTCCCGGCCGAGCTCGACGGCGAGCTCGTCCATGATCCGCTCGACGGCGAACGTCGCCTCCGGGCGGCCTGCGCCGCGGTAGGCGTCGGTGGGCGTCTTGTTGGTGAAGACGTCGGTGCAGACGAACGTGTACGACGGGAACTTGTAGATCGCCGGGCCGATGAACGCGCCGAAGACCGGGACCGCCGGGGTGAACAGGCCGAAGTAGGCGCCCATGTCCGCGGTCAGCTCGATCTTGAGCGCGGTGACGGAGCCGTCGCGCTTGGCCGCCACGCGTGATGTCCTGGATCTGGTCGCGGCCGTGGTGGCCCGACACCAGCGACTCCGAGCGGGTCTCGGTCCACTTGACCGGCTTGCCCAGCCGGCGCGCGACGATCGTGGTGAGGATCTCCTCCGGGGACGACCTGCAGCTTGCCGCCGAAGCCGCCGCCCACGTCGGGGGCGATGACGCGGAGCTTGTGCTCGGGCAGGCCGAGCGCGACGCCCAGCATGACGCGCAGCACGTGCGGGACCTGCGTGGCCGACCAGACGGTGAGCTGCTCGCCGGTCGGGTCGACGACCACCGAGCGCGGCTCCATGAACGCCGGGGATCAGCCGCTGCTGGCGCCACCGGCGCTTGACCACGACCGAGTCCGGGTCGGCCTCGGCGGCCGCGATGGCCTCGTCGGCGGTCGGGCCGCTGGTGGTGCCCGCCGCGACCGAGTCGAACGGGAACGTGACCCACTTGTTGCTGCCGAGGTCGGCGTGGATCACCGTGGAGCCCTCGGCCGAGCGCGGCCTCCATGTCCAGCACCGGGTCGAGCGGGTCGTAGTCGACCTCGACGGCCTCGGTGGCGTCCTTCGCCGTGGCGGCGTCGCGGGCCACGACGACGGCGACGATCTCGCCGGCGAAGCTGACCGTGTCGACGGCGATCGAGACGTGGCGCGGCGCGGGGTCGCCTCACCGTTGATCGGCCACGCGCAGGGGAGCCCGGCCTGCTCGGCGTCCAGGTCGGCGCCGGTGTAGACGGCCACGACGCCGGGCATCTGCCTTCGCGGCCTCGACGTCGATCCCGGTGATCCGGCCGTGGGCGACGGGGCTGCGCACCATCGCGATGTGCAGCATCCCGTTGAGGACGATGTTGTCGGTCCACCGGGTCCGGCCGGTGATCAGGCGCGCGTCCTCCTTGCGGAGGCGCGACTGCCCGACCTGGAGCTGGTGGTGGGTTCGGCGGTCGTCGTCATCTAGTTGCCTCCTCCGGCCACGCCGGCCGGGGCCGTCGGGTCTCGGCGCGATCGCCCGGCTTCATCTTCTGCGCCGCGCTCTGCACCGCCCGCACGATGTTCTGGTAGCCCGTGCACCGGCAGAGGTTGCCCTCGATGCCCTCGCGGACCTCCTGCTCGTCGGGGTCGGGGTTGTCGCCGAGCAGGTCGATGGCCTGCATGATCATCCCGGGGGTGCAGTAGCCGCACTGCAGGGCGTGGTTCTCGTGGAAGGCCTGCTGCACCGGGTGCAGCTTCCCGTCGCGGGCGATGCCCTCGATGGTCGTGACCTCGGCAGCCGTCGGCCTGAACGGCGAGCACGGAGCAGGACTTCACGCTCTGCCCGTTCAGGTGGACGGTGCAGGCACCGCAGTTGCTGGTGTCGCATCCGACGACGGTCCCGGTCTTACCCAGGCGCTCTCTCAGGTAGTACACCAGCAGCATGCGGGGCTCTACGTCGTCGGCGTACTTCACGCCGTCGACGGTGACCCGGACCTGTGCCATGAGCTTCTCCTATCTGCGACGTCGGTGACGTCCGCGGACTACCGTCGGAGCGCACATCACACCGCCGATGATCGGGGCGTGCAAGGCAGGTCAGCCTGACCACGGACGCGCGGCCGGGAGACCACAGCCACGCCGCGGTCCGCAACGCGGCAGTCGAATCCGCTGATGCGGAGGTGAAGCACGTCGTCACCCGCAGAAGCGGAGCCGATCGCCGCCGTTTATCACCTGTTCGGACTAACCCTGACGGACTGCACCCGGCCGCCCGGTCCGGCAGGCCGCAGCGGCTCGACCGTCCGGTGGCGCAGCGCGCCCCACCACAGGCCCCCGCCGTACGCGAGGTCGTCGAGCCTGCGCGCGAGCAGGTGGCCGAGCGGGACCGGGCCGGATGCGCGGGTCGCGGCCCCGGTGGCGCCACCAGTCGGCGAGCGCCCTCGACGACGGCGACCGCGGCGACCGTCCGCCTGGCCCGCGCCGAGCAGCAGGCAGGCGACCAGCGACGAGCGGGCCAGTAGTGCCGCGTGACGGCGTCCGCCGTCTGCGCCACCGCGCCCACCAGACCCAACCCGACGAGCCGGGCCGCGAGCGCGCGCGGACGGCGCACCCCGTCGAGCCTGCGCGAGAGCCGTGCGCGGCCACCGCGCTCACCGCCGCCGGCCGCGAGCACCGCCCGCGGCCGGCCGAGCAGCAGCAGCGCGCCCACCGCCGCCGACCACGGGCTCAGCACCAGCGGCGGCACCGCGCCGCGGTGGCGCAGGGCGAGTGGCGCGGCACCCGTTCCGTAGTACGCCTTGCGCAGCCACCACGCGGCCGCCGTCACCCGGTGCTCGTGGGCGACCCGGGCCGCCGGCTCGTAGCGCAGCCGCCAGCCCGCCGCGTGCAGGCGCAGGACGAGGTCGACGTCCTCGGCCACCCGCATCCGCTCGTCGAACCCCGCACCGACCGCGGCCCGGCGCACCAGCAGCGCCGCGCTCGGCACGTAGGCCACCCGGGACCGGGGCACGACCAGCGCGCGTTCGACCCCGAGGTCGAGCGAGGACCGCACGGCCTCGTAGCGCCCCAGCCAGCCGCGTGACCGGCGGAAGCGCGACGATCCGCGGCGCCGCCAGCCCGACCGCCGGATCGGCGAAGGCCGCGAGCAGCGGGGCCAGCCAGCCCGGCTCGGGGACCACGTCGGAGTCGAGGAACGCCACCAGCGGCGTCGTGCTCGACGCCAGTCCGGCGTTGCGGGCCGCGGCCGGGCCGCGCGCCACCGGGTGGCGCAGCACCGCGCGCCCCCGCCCGGCGCGCCACCGCGGCCGTGGCGCCGGGATCGGCCGAGCCGTCGTCCACGACGACCAGCCCGCCGAGACCGGACGGCAGCGCCGCCAGCAGCCGGGCCAGCGCCGTCGGCGCGGTCCCGCACCGGCACCACGACGGTGACCGCCCCGGCCGCGGGTGCCGCCGCGGCCGGCCCGTCCACCGGGTGCGCGACACCGGTGTCGAGCAGCCGCCTCGCCAGCGCGGCCGACGTCGGGTCGGCGACGGTGAACGAGCCGTCGCGGGCGACCAGCGCTCGCGCACCGGGCGCCGAGCCGCAACAGCCGCGGCGGCGCGCCGCCGACCAGCACCGCCCCGCCGTCCACGACGCGCGTGCGCCGGTCGAGCGCGACGCGCATGCCGTGCGGCAGCCGCGTGTCCGTCGGTCCGCCGGGCATACCGGGAGCCTAGGTCGTTTCTCTGGCACGCTTCGGCCCGTGACGAGCGACGGCGCCCAGGTCCTCCCGGAGTACGGGCGCCGCTCGCTGGCCGAGGTCATGCCCGCGATGCTCGGCGCGCTCGGGAGCCGGCGCCGGAGTCGCGAGGCCGCGTCGTCGAGCCCGGTGCGCGCCGCCGCGCGTGCTGCTCGTCGACGGGCTCGGCTCCGAGCTGCTCCGCACCCACGCCGCCGACGCGCCGTTCCTGGCCTCGCTCCCCGACGCCGGGCCGCTGACCGTGGGCTTCCCGTCCAGCACGTCGATCAGCCTGACCACGCTGGGCACGGGGCTCCCGCCGGGCGCGCACGGGATGGTCGGCATCGCGTTCCGCGCCGGCGGCGAGCTGCTCGACTCGCCTGAAGTGGACCACGCACGGCGCCGGCGACGCCGTCGACCTGCGGGAGCCGATGCCTCCCGAGGCAGATCCAGCCGATGCCGACGGCGCTGGAGCGCGCCGCGGCCGACGGCGTCGACGTCACGGTGGTGTCGCAGCGGCTGTTCCGCGGCTCCGGGCTCACCCGGGCGGCGCTGCGCGGCGGGCGGTTCCGCGGGGTGCACGCGCTCGGCGACCTGGCCGCGGAGATGATCGCCGCGCTGACCGGGCCCGGGCGGCGGCTCTGCTACGGCTACCACGCCGACCTCGACACGCTCGGCCACCTGCGTGGACCCGGCTCGCTGCCCTGGCGGCTGCAGCTCGACCAGATCGACCGGCTCGTCGCGACCGTCGCCGAACGCCTTCCTCCCGACGCGCGTGCTCGCCGTCACCGGCGACCACGGGATGGTCGAGGTCACCCGCCGCTACGACGCCGACACCGACGACGACCTGCGCCGCGGCGTGCTCCTGCTCGGCGGCGACCCGCGGGCCCGGCACGTCTACGCCCGGCCGGGCGCCGCCGCCGACGTGCTCGCCGCCTGGCGCGCCGTGCTGGGCGCCGACGCGTGGGTGGTGCCCGGGGAGCAGGCCGTCGCCGACGGCTGGTTCGGGCCGGTCGCGCCGCAGGTCGCCGACCGGATCGGCGACGTCGTCGTGGCCGCGCGCGGGCGACGCCGCGGTGATCCGGTCGGAGGCCGAGCCGCTGATCTCCCGGATGCCCGGCCAGCACGGCTCGCTGTCGCGCGGCCGAGCAGCTCGTCCCGCTGCTGCTGGCGCGCGGCGGCTGATCGTCGGGGTCGGGCCGGGTCAGGCCAGCCGCCCGCGCGCGTCCGGCTGCCACCGCGCGAGGCCGGCCCGCAGGTCGGCGGCCATGGCCGCCAGCAGCCGCGTGCCCTCCTCGGCGCCGGCCCCGGCGGGGTCGCCGAGCACGCCGTTGGGGCTCACCGCGGCCACCCCGCCGCGCCCGCAGCGTCGGGCAGCAGCTCGGACAGGGGTGCGGTGTTGCCGGCCGCCGCGGCCTCCGTGCGTACGAGGTCCGGGGCCAGCGCGAGCAGGGCGGAGGTCTCGGTGCGGCCGGCGTGCGCGTCCGCGGCGGCGCCGTCCGGGCGCGTACAGCCGAACCAGGCCACCTCCCGGCTCTCGTGACGCAGCTGGGCCACCGCCTCCGGCACCGTCGGCAGGTTGCCGCCGTGGCCGTTGACGAACACCAGCCGCGACGCCCACAGCCCGGCCGACCGGCCCAGCTCGACCAGCACCGCGCGCAGGGCCTCGTGCCCGATCGACAGCGTGCCGGGGAAGCCCTCGTGCTCCCCGGACGCCCCGTACGCGACGCGGCGGGGCGAGCAGCACGGCCGGATCGCCGGCCGCGGCGGCCCTGGCCACC
The DNA here is from genome assembly GCA_963784265.1 of uncultured Actinomycetota bacterium. Classification (GTDB taxonomy): domain Bacteria; phylum Actinomycetota; class Actinomycetes; order Mycobacteriales; family Pseudonocardiaceae; genus Pseudonocardia. The sequence goes on along the minus strand of CAWAQQ010000005.1, from coordinate 84,214 downwards.
GCGGCCGCGATCCTCGAGTCGGTGTCGAGCGGCAGGTGCGGGCCGTGCTGCTCGAGCGACCCGACCGGGACGAGCACCGTGCGCGGCGCCGGGCCGTCCAGCTCGGTCCAGGTCCGTTCCCCCAGGCGGGCGGCGCCGTCGGGCCTGCTCACCGTGACCTCACAGGGACACGCCACGCGATGACCCGTCACGCACGTCGACCACGCGGGCCAGCGTGCCCGCCCACGCCGGGCGGCCCACCCTCGCCCCGGTCGCGACCACCACCGCGCCGCTTTGCTCTGCGCACACCGACGCAGCATCGGCCGTCACGCCGGTCCGGATCCACGCCGTGCTCCCGGCACTCGGCGGCCGGGCGCTCCAGCGTGCCGGCCCGGACGGGCGCGCGAGGTCGGGTTCGGCGATCTGGGCGCGGGTCATCCCGACGAGGTGGGCCACGCCCTCGACCAGCGCCGACTCCGCCATCGCCGGGTCGACGACGCTGCCCTGCACCGACCGGCACCCCGCCCGCCGCCCGCCGACCCCACCGCCATGGCGCCGCCCGCCGCGCCGCGCGCGAGGCCGATGCGCATCTGTGCGCAGAGCAAAGCGTTGAAACCCGACTCGACCTGGAGGTCGGGCCGGGTCGCTCCGACCGACATCCCCGAGCCACCTCGTGCAGCAGCCGTCGCGCGCCGCCCGCGGAGGGTGACCGGACCGGCCAGCCGCATCAGCCGCCGGCGACGGGCATCCCGGCGAGCGGGCTCTCGTCGCACGCCCGGTCCGGGCGGCCCATCCCGATCGAGACCGGGACCGGGCCGCGCGAGTTGCGCGGTGCCGACCGCGAGTGGTCCACCTCCGAGCGCGGGATCGACGTGGAACCGTCGCGCGCCGCGAGGGCCTGCTCGCCGAAGCCACGCACGCACTCCGGGTCCGGGCCGTCCAGCGGCAGCCCGGTGAAGAACTTGGCCGCCATGCACCCGCCCTGGCACGAGTCGTAGTGCCTGCACGACGGCACGCGCCCGCCGGTCTGCGGCTTGCGCAGCTCGGTGAACAGCTCCGAGTCCCGCCAGACCTCGGCGAACCCGCCCGGGGAGCGGACGTTGCCGGCGAGGAACTGCTCGTGGATCGCGAACGGACAGGCGTAGACGTCACCGACCGGGTCGATCAGGCAGACCACCCGCCCCGCGCCGCACAGGTTCAGCCCTGGCAGGGCCTCGCCGTACGCGGAGAGGTGGAAGAACGAGTCGCCGGTCAGGACGTTCTCGCCGCGGGCCACCAGCCAGTCGTAGAGCTGGCGCTGCTGCGGCGGCGGTGGGTGCAGCTCGTCCCAGACGTCGGCGCCCCGGCCGGACGGGCGCAGCCGGGTGATGCGCAGCTGGGCGCCGAACTTGTCGGCGATCGCCTTGAACTCGTCGAGCTGGTCGACGTTCTCGCGCGTCATGACCACGCTGATCTTGGGCTGGCCGAACCCGGCCTCGGCGAGGTTCTCCAGCGCACGCATCGCGGTGTCGTAGGAGCCGGGGCCGCGCACGTGGTCGTTGACGTCGGCGGTGGCACCGTCGAGCGAGATCTGCACGTCGACGTAGTCGGTGCGGGCCAGCTGCGCCGCCCGCTTCCGGTCGAGCTTGATCCCGTTGGTGGAGAACTTGACGCCGACGTCGTGGTCGATCGGGTAGTCGAGCAGCTCCCAGAAGTCCGGCCGCACCGTGGGCTCGCCGCCGCCGATGTTGACGTAGAAGACCTGCATCCGCTGCAGCTCGTCCACGACCGCCTTGCACTCCTCGGTGCTGAGCTCCCGCGGGTCGCGCTTCCCGGAGGACGACAGGCAGTGCACGCACGCCAGGTTGCAGGCGTAGGTGAGCTCCCAGGTCAGGCAGATCGGTGAGTTCAGGCCGTACTGGAAGTGTTCGACCAGCTTCACTGCCGCTCCCTCTCGTGGCGCTCCTCGATGGTTCCGTTCCCGGCCAGACCGGCCAGGGCCCGCAGGTAGGCCGGGCGTTGCGACTCCTCGACGCCTGCCGCGGCGATCGCCGCGTGCACGTCGGGGTGACTCTCGAGACCGGCCACGACGGCGACCAGCTCCGGGGTCTTCAGGAACGACAGGCGCCGGGTGCCGAAGTGGTACACCAGCGCACCGAACGACTCGGGCCGCACCGCCACCGACGGGCTGCAGCGGTGCGGCCGAGCGGGGTCGAACGGGTGTCAGTAGACACCGCACATACCGTCGATCGAGACCTCCTCGACGAGGGTCTCCTCGACCAGCGGCTCCTCGGCGGCGGACTCGGTCTGCTCGATCGGCGCCATCGGCATGCTCCTCACGTGAGCTGAGTTCGGTCGTCCCGACCGTATTGGCACCCGGTGCCAGCAAACAAGAGGAGCCGTGCGAAGGACGGGCACACCCCGTCTGATCGGAGAGGTGCCAGCGGCTCCGGTCAGAGGTAGGTACCGGCCGGGTAGCCCGGCTCCGGCTCGCGTCGCCGGGCAGCCGCACGGCGACCGCGAGTGGCCGCGGCGGCAGCCCCAGCCAGGTCTTGCCGGTCGTCGGGCAACGGAGCAGCACCGCGCCGAGCGGCTCGTCGGCGGCAACAGGTGCGAGATGCTCGTCGAGGTAGGTGCGCCAGGTGTCGCCCGCGAGGCAGTCCAGCTCCGCAGCACCGGCACCGGCCGGCGGGCACGCGGTACTGCGCGGTGACGGCGTTGCGCGCGCGACGACGGCGCCGCACCAGCCAGGCCACACCCGCAGCAACCGCGCCCACGGCGACGGACGCGACGGCGAACGCGATGAGCGGGGTCGCGGCCGAGCATTAGGGCCACCCCGAAGAAGCCCACGGCCCACCCGACGGCCGGGCGCACCAGGCCGGTGGCACCGTGGCGGTGCCCGGTGCAGGTCGACCGTCGCCGACGATCCGCCGCGTCTGAGAATCGCGTGCACCCCGGCATCCGCGCGAACACCGCGCTCCCGGCGAGGCCGGTCCCGCCGACCCCGCACAGTACGCCGACCGCGATCAGCAGCGGCACCGACGTCACCGTCCAGCCCGAGCGCCGCCAGAATCGCCGCGAACCCGAGTACGAAGTCCCCGTTGAGGTCCCGCATCCGCCTGGGCACGGTCTCGACGAGCAGCGCCCCGTAGATCTCGCGGGAGGTCCGTGGGCCCCCTCGGCGAGGAACCGGATGCGGTGCCGTCGTGGCCGGTGGACCGCAGCTGCACGACGATCTCGCGGATCGCCTCGTCCGGGTTCGGACCCGCCCGGCGGCCCCGCGCTCCGCCGACGTGACGGCGGGGACGATGTACCGGCCGCCGCCTGCTCCGGTGCCGTGAGGCCCAGCAGCTCGGGGTCCTCGGCGTCGACGTGGCCAGGTACCGGGACGCGAGCGTCGAGGGCGGTGGCGCGGTCCCCGGCCGCCAGAGCGGCCGCAGACCACGTCAGCGAGATGCGGCGTGGCCCGTTGCTCGCGCCCCCAGCACTCGTCGAGCCACGGCCCGCGACGAGCGGCGCCTGCCGTGCGCTCCCGGAGGGCGCACCGGCCGCGGCGTCGCAGCGCGGCGCAGCAGAAGATGCGCGTCGGCGGGCAGCCCGTCAGCCGGGCCAGTGCCTGCTCGGGCCGCCCGGCGCGCAGCAGCCGCCACGCCACCTCGCACGCCGTCCGCGGTCCCCGTGCGCCTGACGAGGCACGGCGAGTCATCCCCGAAACGGGCCCGACTCCGCCCACAACCGCACCCTCCGTCCAGTGCGTCCGAACTGGCCAGCAGGCCTGCCACGGTGCGGTCGGGAATCTGTCACCCCGGTCCGATCCGCCCGCGATCGCGCATTCTCCCGGAGGTAGGTGCCGCCCGGGGATAGCCCGCTTCCGGCCACCGCGGCCTGCGCCCTCACCGGCACCCGAGCGCCGCCGAGCCGAGCCTGGCCCCGCCGCCGTCCACGACCCCGGTGACGGCCGTCCCGGTGGATTTCGACCCGTGCACTCGATCGCGCGGCCGTCGAACGACCTGCGCGGGCGCGGCCTCCCCGCGGCGCCTGCACGTTCGCCGACGCCGCCACGAAACTGGTCCTCGCCGAGCTGGGTTGATTTCGCCCGCTCCGGGTGAGGCCGCGCCACCCGCCGCGACCCACGCTGGGTACCGTGACCCGCGACCTGCGGCGAGAAGCCCCCTCCGACGTCGACACCGTGGACCTCGTCACCCTGACCTCTCTCGGTGCGGCCGCGGCCGGGGCCGGTCTGGCGTGGCGCCTGGCCCGTCCCGTGCTCCGGGTGACGGGCACGGTGCTCGCAGGGAGCGCGCGAATGGTGCGCGACCGCGCTCCCGCCTCGCTGGTGATCGACCTCGCCGATCGCGGCGGGCACGTCCGATACGAGCTGGGCCGGGTGGCCGCTGAGGTCTTCCGGAGGGGGCTCCTGCAGGCTGTGGAATCGGCACTCGCCGTCATCGACCTGACCGAGCTCGTCCGCCGGCACGTCAATCTCAACGCGATCGCCGAGGGGATCGACGTCGACGCGGTCGTGGCCCGCGCGGACCTCGACGCGGCGATGGCACGGGCAGACCTCGACGCGGTGATCGCCCGCGTGGACCTCGACGGCGCCGTCGCGCGGGTGGACCTCGACGCGGTGGTGTCGAGGCTGGACATCGACGCGATCGCCAAGCGGCTCGACGTGGACGCCGTCATCGCACTCGTGGACGTCGACGCTGCGCTCGCCCGCCTCGACCTCGCCGGGATCGCACGACAGGTCATCGACGCGATCGACCTGCCGGAGATCCTGCGCCAGTCCACCGGCACCGTCGCGTCCGAGGCCGTTCGCGGCGTGCGCGTCGAAGGCGTCGCCGCCGACGACGCCGTGGCCCGGTTCGTCGACCGGTTGCTGCGGCGCTCGCGGCCGGACGGGCCGGTGCAGCCGTGAACGAGCCGCCGGTGGACGCCCCGAGCGGGGGTGGTGACGCGGGTGCTCGCCGCAGCCGTCGACGCGGGCACCGTCGGGGTGGCGGTCGTGGTGCTGTACTTCGCGGCGGCGGGCGCGAGGTTCGTCTGGTCGCCACTGCACTTCAGCTGGCCACAGCCCTCGACGCCGGTGATCGTGACCGTGATGGGGGTCGTCGCGGTCGGCGTACCTGACCGTCTCGTGGGCGACGACCGGGCGGACGTACGGTGGCGGGCTGCTCGGCCTGCGGGTGCTGTCGGCCCGGCACGGGCTGCTGGGCTGGACCCGGTCGACGCTGCGCGCGCTCGTATGCGTGCTGCTGCCCATCGGCCTGTTCTGGAGCGCGGTCAGCCCCACCAGGCGGTCGGTGCAGGACGTCCTGTTCAGATCCATCGTCGTGTACGACTGGCATCAGGACCGCGGCGTGCGGGCGATGGCGCGGCACCCGGCGACCGGCGCCGCGCCGGAGGCCCAGACTTGATCGTCACCGGGCGGACCGCCACGAAGGGACCCTGCTCATGCGCACGCTGCTCAACGTCATCTGGCTGCTGCTCTGCGGGATCTGGCTGGCGATCGGGTACGCGATCGCGGGGATCGTCTGCTGCATCCTGATCGTGACGATCCCGTTCGGCCTGGCGTCGTTCCGGATCGCGGACTTCGCGCTGTGGCCGTTCGGGCGACGGCTGGTCGTGCGCCCGGACGCCGGTGCCCCGTCGGTGATCGGCAACGTCATCTGGTTCGTGTTCGCCGGCTGGTGGCTCGCGCTCGCACACCTCGTCACGGCGGTCGCGCTGGCGATCACGATCATCGGCATCCCGCTGGCGCTGGCCAACCTCAAGCTGATCCCGGTCTCGCTCGTCCCGCTCGGGCGGGTCATCGTGCCGATCGAGCCCGGGCCAGGACGCGCGCTACCCCGCGGTCGGCTGACCGGACGCAGCGCTGACCGGACGTTGGGGGATCAGGGGTGCGCGGGCGTCATCGCCTGGTCGATCACGAGCACCAGCCGGGCGAGCAGCAGCTCCGCCTCCGCGGTGGTCAGCAGCCCGTCCGCGGCGGCCATGCGCACCTCCTGCTCGAGCAGCAGCCTCAGGTGACCGAACCACGGCGCGCCGTCCGAGACGTCGGTCGGCACGGTGATCCGCGACGCGGCGGTCACCGCCCGCTCCGGCCCGCGTCCGGGTCGACGCCGACGACACCCTCGTCGGTCACGATCTCGTCGCCCTCCAGCTCGAACTCCTCGAGCAGGCCGACCTCCTCGCCCAGACCGGAAGGATCGCCCCCGCTGCCCTGCACGTTCTGCATCGGTCCGCCTCCGCTCCCTGCCGCTGCCGCGTCGCGGCGAGATGACAGTCTCACGAATGGTCCCCGTCGATGCGTCACCCCACCCGGGTGAGAATTCGGGCATGAGTTCGCTGTTGCTGCACCTCACCACCCCGGCGGACTGGCGCGAGGCGCTGCGCACCGGCGCGATCGCACCACCGTCGCTCGCCGAGGTCGGGTTCGTGCACCTCTCCACCCCGGAGCAGGTGTCACTGCCGGCGGGCCGGCTCTTCCACGGCCGCGACGACGTCCTGCTGGTGGTGCTGGAACCCGCCCTGATCGGCGTGGACGTGCGCTGGGAACCCGGGCTGCCGACGGATCCGCCGGACATGGCGTTCCCGCACGCCTACGGTCCCGTGCCCACGGCCGCGGTCGTCGACGTGGTTCCCTACCTGCCCCGGGCCGACGGCGGCTTCGACCCGCCGCCGTTGCCCGCACGGTGACGGTGCGCGAGAACCGGAGGCACTGGTCGGTCCCCTCCGCCGGACCCCGGCACCACCTGCCCGACCGGACAGTCCGCGCCCCGTCGGCGTGACGGTCTTTCCGGGCCCGGCCCCGCGCGGCCATAGCGTCGTCGTCGACCGCTACACCTGCCAGAAAGGGCTGCCATGCAGGTCGAAGAGATGCTTCCGCAGTTTCCGATCAAGGAGTTCCACCCGTTCCCGAGGGCGCTGCTCGGACCGGGAGCCCACGAGATCATCGGCCCGGAGGCGCTGAAGCTGGGCTTCAAGAAGACCCTCGTGATGACCTCTGGCCTGCGCGGCTCCGACATCGTGCACAAGATCGTCGAGTCGATGAAGTACCACGGCCTCGAGGTCGTGCTCTACGACCAGGTCGAGTCGAACCCCAAGGACTACAACGTCATGGACGCTGTGGGCCTGTACCAGCAGAACACCTGCGACAGCTTCGTCTCCATCGGCGGCGGCTCCAGCCACGACGCCTGCAAGGGCGCCCGCATCTCGGTGGCGCACGACGGCCGCAACGTCAACGAGTTCGAGGGCTTCAACAAGTCCGAGAACCCGAAGAACCCGCCGCACATCGCCGTCTCCACGACGGCAGGCACGGGCTCGGAGACCTCCTGGGCCTACGTCATCACCGACACCACGACCGACCCGGACAACCCGCACAAGTACGTCGCCTTCGACGACGCGTCGGTCACCACGCTGGCGATCGACGACCCGGTGCTCTACTACAGCTGCCCGATCGACTACACCGCGCAGTGCGGGTTCGACGTGCTCGCGCACGCCTCCGAGCCCTACGTGTCCCGGATGAACTTCCAGACCCTCGCTCGGCAACGCGCTGCACGCCATCAAGCTGACCGCGGAGAACCTGCGCAAGGCCGTGTGGAACCCGCAGGTCGCTCGCCGGCCGCGACGGGATGATGTACGCCCAGTACATCGCCGCGCAGGCGTTCAACTCCGGTGGCCTCGGGCATCATCCACTCGATCTCGCACGCGGTGAGCGCGTTCTACGACACCCACCACGGCCTGAACAACGCGGTCGCGCTGCCCCGCGTGTGGGCGTTCAACATGCCGGTGCACTACAAGCGGTTCGCCGACATCGCCCGCGGCGATGGGCATCGACACCCACGGCATGACCGACGTGCAGGCCGCCGAGGCCGCGCTGGCCGCGTCGATCCGGCTGCTGCGCGACGTGGGCATCCCGGAGCGGTTCGTCGACGTCACGAAGGACTCCTACTCGAAGAACCGGCTGGGCCAGGGCCCGACCAAGTTCTACGAGAACGCGAGGACCATCATCGGCGACGGCGCCGACGTCGACCGCATCACCAACCACGTCCTCGGCGACGCCTGCACCCCGGGCAACGCCAAGGAGTGCACCTTCGAGACGGTGCGCCCGGTGGTCGACCACTGCATGAACGGCGACCTGGACGACCTGCTGACCTGAGCACGCGCGCCTAACGCTGAGGGGCGCCGGCCGTCGGCCGGCGCCCCCTCGAGCACGTCGCGTGACCGGATCGGAGCCATGTCGCGCAGGAACGGAGCAGCATGACCCGACCGACACCGGCGGCGCCGCCCCGCTTCGCATCCGTCGACGACGTCGTCGAGCTGCTCGGCCGAGCACGGCTACATCGCCGACACCCGGCTCGCCACCACCGTCTTCCTGACCACCCGGCTGGACAAGCCGCTGCTCATCGAGGGCCCGGCCGGCGTCGGCAAGACCGAGCTGGCCAAGGCGCTGGCCGCGGCCACCGGCCGCCGGCTGCTGCGGCTGCAGTGCTACGAGGGCCAGGACGAGACCAAGGCCCTCTACGAGTGGGACTACGGCAAGCAGTTGCTCTACACCCAGATCCTGCGCGAGAAGATCGGCCAGGTCGTCGCCGACGCCCCCGACCTGCACGAGGCGGTCGAGCGGATCGGCGCCCAGGAGAGCGTGTTCTTCTCCGAGCGGTTCCTGGCCGCGCGCCCGCTGCTGGAGGCGATCCGCTCCGACGGAGCCGGTGGTGCTGCTGATCGACGAGGTCGACCGCGCCGACGAGGCACTCGAGGCCGTGCTGCTGGAGACGCTGGCCGAGTTCCAGGTCTCCGTGCCCGAGGTGGGCACGTTCACCACCAAGACACCGCCGTACGTCGTGCTGACCAGCAACAACACCCGCGACCTCTCCGCCGCCCTGAAGCGCCGGTGCCTGCACCTGTTCCTCGACTACCCGTCCGCCGAGCGCGAGCTGGAGATCGTCCGCAGCAAGAACACCGGGCTGCCCGACGCGCTGGCCGCGCAGCTGGTGGAGATCGTCCGCGGGCTGCGCGAGCTGGAGCTGCGCAAGTCGCCGTCGATCTCCGAGACGATCGACTGGGCGCGCACGCTGGCCGTGCTCGGCGTCGCAGGAGCTCACCGCGACGGTGCTGTCCGACACCGCCTCGGTGGTCGTCAAGTACGACAAGGACGTGCGCAAGGCGATCGGCGCGCTGCCACGGCTGGTGGACCCCAACGCGACGGTCCCGGAGCACGGGCCACGGGCACGGCCACGGGCACGGGCACGACGACGAGTCGCCGCGCGGACCACGGGTGGACCGGCGAGGAGCCCGACGACGAGGTCGACGGCCGCGCCGTCCGCGCGGCCAAGGACACCCCGGGTCGGCACGGCGACGTTCTACGGCACCCCGCTCAAGCCGGCCGACGCCGAGGACGACCAGCCGCCCCCGCCGCCGGCGCGTTCCCGCCGAACGCGGGGAGCGCAGCTTCGGCGCCGGCCTCGGCCGGCAAGCGGGCTGCTGTGAGGCCTGTGCGGGAGGTGGGCTGATGGAGAACGCGCTGCACCGGTTCGTGCGGCTGCTCCGGCTGCGCCAGGTGCGCATCTCGATCCCCGAGGCGCTCGACGCGATGGCGTGCGCCGCGCAGCCGGGGATGCTGCGTGACCGGGAGACGCTGCGGGCGGCGCTGCGCGTCGCGTTGGTCAAGGACCGGCGCGACGAGGAGATCTTCGACGAGATCTTCGACCAGTTCTTCGCGCTGGTGAAGGTCGGCGGCGCCGAGACCGGGCACGGCCACGGGCACGGCCACGACGACCTCGACAACTCCGGCGACGGCCTCGACGAGTTCACGCTGTCCGAGGAGCCGAGCGAGACCCCGCAGCAGGGCCACAGCGCACGGCAAGCCCGCCGACATCCGCGAGTACTTCGACCCCGACGACCTCGCCCAGCAGTACAACCTGCACCAGGAGGCCAACAAGATCGACCTGGCCGCGATGACCGACGAGATCGTCCTGTCGAAGGACAACCAGGGCATCTCGGGCGAGGGCAACCGCGTGCAGATCGAGACCGACCGCCTGCACCACGCCGGCGTGCCGGGCAGATCTCCCAGCAGCAGGGCACGAAGGTCGACGCCGACCTGTCGGTCGCGCAGCAGGAGGCGCTGCTCGGGCTGGCTCAACGCACGTCGAGGACGAGGCGCAGGAGGGCACCGAGGACGACGCCGCCGCGCTGCGCCGCCGGCTCACCGGGGTGCTGGCCGGGCTGCCCGAGGCGATGAAGAAGCACCTCGAGGCGCTGATGGCGCTGGAGCACCGGGTGCGTGGAGGGCTCACGACTCGCGGCGGTCGCCGAGGTCGACCGGGTCGGCGAGCACGAGCGGATGGAGCTGGAGGAGTCCCTGCGCCGGCTGGCCCGCTCGCTGCACGGCGGGCTGACGCACAAGCGCAAGGTGGCCAGCCGCGGCCGCATCGACTCCGGCCGCACCATGCGCCGCAACATGCGCTTCGACGGCATCCCGTTCTCCCCGGTCACCGTCGGCGCGCGCGAGGACAAGCCGCGGCTGGTGATCCTCACCGACGTGTCGCTGTCGGTGCGGGCCACCGCCCGGTTCACCCTGCACCTGGTGCACGGGCTGCAGAACCTGTTCGGGCAGGTGCGCGCGTTCGCGTTCGTCGCCGACCTCGTCGAGATCACCGACCTGTTCGAGGACCACCCGGTGGAGCAGGCGCTCGGGCTGGTGTTCGGCGGCGACGTGCTCGACGTGGACGCCAACTCCGACTACGGCGCCGCGTTCGGCAGGTTCACCGAGGACTTCGGCTCCGCGGTGAACCGGCGCTCCACGGTGATCGTGCTCGGCGACGGCCGCGGCAACGGCAACGACCCGAACCTCGAGGCGTTCGCCGAGATCACCCGCCGGGCCCGGGAGACGATCTGGCTCACCCCCGAACCCCGGTACTCGTGGGGGCTGGGCGGCTGCGACCTGCCCGACTACGCCGAGTACTGCAGCCGGGTGCGCGTCGTGCGCGACCTCACCGGGCTGGAGTACCGCGGCCCAGGAGATGGCCGACCGAGCTGGTCGGCCGGTGACCCGGCTGGCCCTGCGCCCGGACGGCGGCGTGCGGCACCGATCGGCGCACGAGCGGGATCAGCAACGACCTGGCCGGCTGGATCGCCGAGACCTGGTCGCCCCCGGGCTGCTGGAGCCGGCCGAGTTCGAGTCGACGTTCGTCGCCACCGTGCTGGCGTCGGCCCCGCGACCCGGACGAGGCGTGGACCGCGTTCTACCGCAACACGCTCGACGAGCTGGCCGCCGGCGGTGAGCCCGGCGGGACGAACGCCGGGATGGCGCCGGTGCACGAGCGGGCCGCGGCGCTGGCGGTCGGCCCGACGTCGTCGAGCTGGGCTGCTGCTTCGGGTTCCTCGCCCTGCGGCTGGCCGCCGACGGGCACCGGGTCACCGCCGTCGACCTCACGCGGGGCACCGCGGACCTCCTGGCGCGCACCGCGCCGCGGCTGGGCCGCGAGCTGACGACCCTGGCCGGGGACGCCGCGGCCGTGCCGCTGGCCGACCGCTGCGCCGACACGGTGCTCGCCGTGCACCTGCTCGAACACCTCCCGCCCGCCGAGGGCGCGGCCGTGCTCGCCGAGATGCTGCGGCTGGCCCGCCGCCGGGTGGTGGTGGCCGTGCCGTACGAGGACGAGCCGAACCCGACGTGGGGCCACGTCCGGACGTTCGACGCTGCCCGGCTGCACGACCTCGGTGCCGCGACCGGCCGGACCTACCGCGTCGAGGAGCACCACGGCGGCTGGCTGGTCTCGACGCCTGACCCGCCGCGGCCGCACGACCGTCTGCGCGAACGGCCCTTTCGCACAGACCTCGAGTGCCGCTCGCGCGGGCTTTGCCGCAGCGGCTAGGGGGCGGGCGTGGTGCCCTGACCGGCTGCGGTGGTGAGCGCGCGGCGGGTGAGCACCCGGGCCAGGTGGCGGCGGTACTCCCTGCTCGCGGTGAGGTCCGCCGGCGGGTCGGTGCCCTCGTCGGCCAGCGCCGCCGCGTCGGCGATCGACGCCCCGTCGGCCAGCGCGGCCTCGGTGGCCGAGGCGCGCAGCGGCGTCGGACCCATGTTGACCAGCCCGACCCGGCCGTCGACGACCGCCACCGCGACGATCGCCCAGTCGTTGGCCCGCCGGATGAACTTCTCGTACGCCCAGCCCGCGGCGCCCGGTGCGCGGCACCCGGACCTCGATGATCAGCTCGTCCGGCTCCTTCACGGTGGACGGAACATGCCGGTGTAGAACCCGGTGATCGGCACCCAGCGCTCGCCGCGCGGGCTGCGCAGCACCACGTCGCCGCCCAGCGCGAGCACCGCGGCCGGCAGGTCGGACGCCGGGTCGGCGTGCGCCAGCGAGCCGCCGATCGTGCCGCGGTGGCGGACCTGCGGGTCGCCCACGGTGCGGGCCACGGCCGCGAGCAGCGGCACCTCGGCGGCCAGCACCTCCGACGACTCCAGGTCGCGGTGCCGGGTGCCGGCGCCGATCGCGACCTCGTCGCCGTCGATCCGGACGTGGTGACAGCTCGCCCAACCGTCCGATGTCGATGACCAGCTCGGGGGCGGCGAGCCGCAGCTTCATCACCGGCAGCAGCGAGTGGCCGCCGGCCAGCACGGTGGCGTCCTCGCCGTGCTCGGCGAGCAGCGCCAGCGCGCCGTCGAGCGAGTCCGGGCGGACGTAGGCGAACCCGACGGGGATCATGCACCCGCTCCCGGTGCCGGTGGAGAAGCCGGGAGCGGCGACCTCCGCGTCGGACGGCGCGTCGCCCGGTGCCGTGCTCGTGCACCTCCGGCGTCCTGCCCGCTCGCGGCGAGCACCGCGCGGACGATGTTGTGGTAGCCGGTGCAGCGGCAGAGGTTGCCCTCCAGCCCCTCGCGGACCTCGCGCTCGGTCGGCGTCGGGTTCTCCCGCAGCAGGCCGACCGCGGCCATCACCATGCCCGGCGTGCAGAACCCGCACTGCAGCCCGTGCTCGGTCGCGGAACGCCGCCGCCACCGGGTGCAGCTCGTCCGCCGACCGGCGACAGGCCCTCCATTGTGGTCACCGACTGCTGGTCGGCCTGGACCGCGAGCACCGTGCACGACTTCACCGACTCGCCGTCGACCAGCACCGTGCAGGCGCCGCAGGACGTGGTGTCGCAGCCGATGTTGGTGGCCTTGAGCCCGAGCACGTCGCGCAGGTAGTGCGCGAGCAGCAGCCGGGGCTCGACGTCGGCGCCGGTCTCCGTGCCGTTCACGGTCATCTCCACCGCGACCGAGTCGATCCGCACCGTCGCGGCGTCGGCGGCGGCGATCTTCATCGGGTCGATCGTCACGTGCCACCCCCGGCCGCCTGGATGGCCGTCCCAGACCCGCATCGGGCTGGTCGGCATGTCGATGTGGCGCACCCCGAGGTGCGACACGGCGTCCACCACCGCGCTCTGCACCGCCGGCGTGGCACCGATCGTCCCGGCCTCGCCGATCCCCTTGACCCCCAACGGGTTCAGGGGCGTCGGGGTCGCCATGTCCAGCAGCTCGAAGCTGGGCAGCTCGGCGGCGGAGGGGAACGCGTAGTCGGCGAACGTGGCGGTCAGCGGGTTGCCGTCGGCGTCGAAGACGACCTCCTCCAGCAGCGCCTGCGCGATGCCCTGGGCGATCCCGCCGTGGCGCTGGCCCTCGGCGAGCAGCGGGTTGAGCACCGGCCCGGCGTCGTCGACGGTGACGATCCGGGAGACGACCGCCTTGCCCGACTCGACGTCGACCTCGACCACGGCGAGGTGCGCCCCGAACGGGAACGTCGGCGCGCCGCTGTCGAACTTGGTGTCGACCTGCAGCTGCTCGCGCTCGGCGAGCTGGGCCAGCGTGACGCCCGGTCCCGGTGCTCCCGCCACGGCGATCGCCGCGCCGTCGGTGTCGACCACGAGGTCGTCCACGTCGGCCTCGAGCAGGTCGGCCGCGCGCTGCTTCGCCAGCTCCACCAGCTCGCCGGCGGCCTGGTACACCGCGACCCCGCCGGTCTGCAGGCTGCGCGAGCCCATCGTGCCGCCGCCGCGCGGGATCGAGGTCGGTGTCGCCGTGCCTCACGGTGATCTTCTCGACCGGGATGCCGAGGTGCTCGCTGGCCAGCATCGCCCACGCCGTGGCGTGGCCCTGGCCGTGCGGCGAGGTGCCGGTGAGCACGGTGACCGTGCCGTCGGCGTGCACCTCGACCGAGGCGTCCTCGGAGAACGCGCCGCCGCCGGTGATCTCCACGAACACCGAGACCCCGATCCCGAGCTGCACGGCGTCGCCGCGCTCGCGCCGGGCGGCCTGCTCGGCACGCAGCTCGGCGTAGTCCCGCGCCGTCGAGCACGAGGTCGATGCGCCTTCGCGTACTCGCCGCTGTCGTAGGTGGCGCCGCCCTTGGTGCGTGAAGGGGAACGCGTCCGGGCGCGATCACGTTGCGCTTGCGGACCTCGGCGGGGTCCTTGCCGATCTCGGCCGCGAACAGGTCCATCGCCCGCTCGATGGCGGCGGTGGCCTCCGGCCTGCCCGCGCCGCGGTAGGCGCCGGTCGACGTCGTGGTGGTGACGACGACCCTGGCCCGCGACTCGACCTTCGGGATGTCGTAGACGCCGGGGGCCATCATCCGGGTGAAGTTCGGCAGCACCACGCCGATCCGCGGGTAGGCGCCCGGCGTCGGCGAGCACGTCGAGCCGGTAGGCCTGCACGTCGCCGTCGCGGTTGCCGCCGATCGTGATCGTCTGCAGCTGGGCGCGGCCCTGCAGCATCCCGGTCATGTTCTCCGAGCGGGTCTCGGTCCAGCGGACCGGCCGGCCCGTGCGCCTCGCGAGCCACGCCACCAGCGCGAACTCCGGGTCGGCGCCGATCTTCGCCCCGAACCCGCCGCCGACGTCGGGGGCGATCACCGTGCACCTGCGCGGTCGTCGATCGCCCAGCCAGCTCCGCGACCTCGTCGCGCGTGTCCTGCGCGTTCTGCGTCGAGCACCAGAGGGTGAGGCGGCCCTGCCCGTCCTCGACGCCCAGACGGCCGCCGCGGCGCGGGTCTCCAGCGCGGCGGCGGCCAGGCGCTGGTTGACGATCTCCTGGGTGACGACGACCTCGCAGTCGTCGAACAGGTGCTCGTCGAACTCCTTGTCCAGGCCGAACCCGTCCGCGGTGTTCGTGCCGACGTCGGGGAACAGCAGCACCTCGTCGGAGGCGGCCGCCCGGAGCCCGACCACCGCGGGCAGCGGGTCGTAGTCGATCTCGACGAGGTCCGCGGCGTCCTGGCCCTGGTAGGGCTGCTCGGTGAGCACCGCGACCACCGGCTCGCCGACGAACCGCACCTTGTCGGTGGCCAGCCAGGGCCGCGTACCATGCCGTTCGCGGCGACGCCCGTGAACAGCACGGCCGGTCCAGGTCGATGTCGGCGCCGGTGACCACGTCGACCACGCCGGGCGCCGCACGCGCGGCCTCCTCGACGTCGACGGCGGTGACCGCGCGCGTGGGCGAGCGGGGACCGCACCAGCGTCAGGTGCAGGGCACCGGTCAGCCGCTCGTCGGTCAGGTCGTCGGTGTAGGTGGCGCCCCGCGTGAGGAACACCGGATCCTCGTTGCGGACCACGCGGGTGCCCATGATGCTCATCGCCGGACACTAGTTAGCCCGGCGCCACCGGCGACCGCAGCCCGGATCAGGCCGTCGGTAGTGTCGTCCCACCACGGCCGCACCGCCCACAGGGGAGACACCGGGCCGTGGCCCGACGCCGAGCGGGTAGGCGTTGCGCACGGCCTCGACGATGTAGCGCTTGCCCAGCGCCACGGCGTCGGGCACCGCCAGCCCGCGGGCCAGCCCGGACGCGATCGCCGCGGCCATGCTGTCGCCGCCGCCGTGGGTGTGGCCGGTGTCGAAGCGGGGGCCGGGCAGCTCGGTGAAGGTGTGCGCCGTCGTAGAGCAGGTCGACGCAGTCGTCGGTGTCCTCCCGCAGGTGCCCGCCCTTCACCAGGACGTACCGCGGGCCCAGGCCGTGCAGCACCTTCGCCGCCTCGTACTGCGCCGGCGCGGTCGTGCACGTCGATCCCGACGAGCAGGCGCACCTCGTCGAGGTTCGGCGTGACCAGCGGTGGCCCGCGGGAACAGCAGCGTGCGGTAGGCGTCGAGGGCCTCGTCGGCCAGCAGCGGGTCGCCGTGCATCGACGCGGCGACCGGGTCGACGACCAGCGGCGTCGCGCCCTCCGCGCCGATGCCGACCCGGTCGCACGCCTCCACGATCGGCCTCGATGATCGCCGACCTGGCCAGCATCCCGGTCTTCGCCGCGTCCAGGCCGATGTCGGTGGCCACGGTCTCGATCTGGGCGGCCACCGTCTCCGGCGGGATGCGTGTGCACGCCGGTGACCCCGAGGAGTTCTGCACGGTGACCGCGGTGACGGCCACGCAGCCGTGCACCCCGCAGGCGGCGAACGTGCGCAGGTCGGCGGCGACCCCGGCGCCGCCGCCGGAGTCGGTGCCGGCGATCGTCAGCACCCGCGGCGGGGTGCGGCCCGACTGTCGGGCTCGGTCATGACTTCCTCCCGGCGACCCGGCAGCGGGCCGCGGTCGCGTGTGTTGGATGGCGTCATGCGCGCTGGACGGAGAGTACGAGCTCAGCCCGACGGGTTGGGTCCGCAGGCAGACCGAGAAGATCTTCGAGACCGGCACGACGGACGAGCGTGGACATCAAGGGCCGACCGGTCGTCCTCCTGACCACGATCCGCGGGGCGCAAGAGCGGCAAGCTGCGCAAGGTGCCGCTGATGCGGGTCGAGCACGACGGCGACTACGCGATCGTCGCCTCGGGCGGCGGCGCCCCGAAGCACCCGGTCTGGTACCACAACGTGACGGCCGAACCCGCACGTCGAGCTGCAGGACGGCACGGAGTCCGGCCGACTACACCGCCCGCGAGGTCACCGGCGAGGAGAAGGCGCTGTGGTGGGAGCGGGCCGTCGCCGCCTACCCCGACTACGCCGACTACCAGCGCAGGACCGACCGGCAGATCCCGGTGTTCGTGCTGGAGCCGGTGCGCTGACGCGCCCGTGCGCGGAAATCGCGGCCCTGGCCGCGATTTCCGCGCACGGGGGGTCAGCCCAGTTCGGTCGGGACCGCCACCACGTCGACCATGGCGCCGTTGCGCAGCACGGTCACCGGCAGCGGCACGCCGATCGCGTCGTCGAAGAGCTGGCGCTGGATGCCCTGCGCGTCCTGCACCGGCCGCCGCCCGACGTCGAGCACCAGGTCCCCGGCCCGCAGCCCGGCCCTGCGCCGCCGGGCTGCCGCCGATCACCTCGGCCAGCCGCAGCCCGTTGCGCCTGCCGTGCCGGTCGGCCACCGCCGCCGGCACCGGCGCCGGGGTGCCCACCACCCCCAGGTAGGCCCGGCGCACCCGGCCGTCCGCCAGCAGCGCCGCCACGATCCGGCGGGTCGTCGCGTTCACCGGCACCGCCAGCCCGAGCCCGAACCCGGCCACCGCCGTGTTGATCCCGACCACCCGGCCGCGCGCGTCGGCCAGCGCGCCCCCGGAGTTGCCCGGGTTCAGCGCCGCGTCGGTCTGGATCACGTCCTCGATCACCCGCCCCGCCGACCCGCTGCGCGTCGGCAGCGCCCGACCCAGCGCGCTGACCACCCCGGCGGTCACCGAGCCGGCCAGCCCGAGCGGGTTGCCGACCGCCACCACCAGCTGCGCCGACCACCAGGTCGTCGGCGTTGCCCAGCCGGACCGGGTCCGGCAGGTCGTCCGGCCGGGCGGCGCGCAGCACGGCCAGGTCGGAGAGCGGGTCGGTGCCGGCCACGGTGACCTCGACCTGGCGGCCGTCGACGAAGTCGGCCCGCCCGCGCACGGCCTGGCCCATCGACGTGGGCGTTGGTGACCAGGATCCCGTCACCGGGTACGACCACCGCCGAGCCACTGCCCCGGCCGATCCGGACCGCCGCGACCCGGCCGGTGATCTCCGCCGCGACCGCGCTGACCGTGCGGGAGTACGAGTCGAGCTCGTCCACCGGACCTCCTCTGATTACACCTTTGCGGAAGTCAACGGACGGGTGCGTCCCGGTGTTCCGCCTACCGTCCTCGGCGAGCGGAGCGACGGGTCCCAGGCCAGCCCGGGCACCCCCCAGCCGTTGCGCCTGAGCGCCCTGAGCGCGGCCCGCCGGTTGCGCCCGACCAGCCGGTCGATGTAGATCACGCCGTCGAGGTGGTCGACCTCGTGCTGCAGGCAGCGGGCCAGGAACCCGCGCCCCTCCACCGCCACCGGCTCGCCCGCGCGCGTCCACGCCCGTGACCCGGGCCCAGTCGGCGCGCCCGGTCGGGAACTGCTCGGCGGGGACCGAGAGGCAACCCTCCTCGTCGTCCTCCGGGTCGGGCATCGTCTCCGGGCGCTCGGAGGTCTCCAGCACCGGGTTGACCACGACGCCGCGGACCCGCTCGCCGCACTCCTCGTCCGGGCAGTCGTAGACGAACAGCCGCACGGCACGCCGATCTGGTTCGCCGCCAGCCCGACCCCCTCGGCCGCGGCCATGGTCTCGAACATGTCCTCGACCAGCGCCTGCAGCTCGTCGTCGAACGTCTCGACGGGCCGGGTGGGGGTGTGCAGGACGGGATCCCCGATGATGCGGATGGGACGAACGGCCACGGACGGCCACAGTAGTGCCGAACCCCGGAACACCCTATAGCGCCCCGGATCCACCCGAGGCGTCCGGCGCGTCCCTGCCCCGTCTGGTCGGTACCCCGTGGTTCAATGGCCCGGCGAATGACACCCGTGTCATTCACCGTCCTGACCAGCGAGCCGCGACAGGCCGAGGAGCGTGATGGAGTCCGCCACCGAACCCAGCGGGGTCTCCTCCGTCGGGAGCGCAGACCAGGAGCTGGATCGGAGGGAGCGCGAGATCCTCGCGTTCGAGGGCCAGTGGTGGAAGTACGCGGGCGCCAAGGAACAGGCCATCCGCGAGCTGTTCGACATGTCCGCCACCCGCTACTACCAGGTGCTCAACGCGCTGGTCGACAAGCCGGAGGCGCTGGCCGCCGATCCCCTGCTCGTGCAGCGGCTGCGCCGGCTGCGAGCCAGCCGGCAGCGCACCCGTGCGGCGCGTCGGCTGGGCATCGAGCCCTGGTGAGGTCACGATGACCCGATCGTGGCCGCCGGTCCGTGACCGGGCTTGCGCACCGGAGGTCGTCGTGACCTCACCCGCCCCGTCGAGAGGTCCTCGCCGTTGCGGGTCGGCGGCTTCGCGCTGCTCGGCGTCGGGGTCGTCGCCGGCATCCTCGGGTTGTTCACCCTCTTGGCGGCGGCAACGGCGGCGACGGCGACGGCTCCACGGCCGCCCCGCCGCCCCAGCACCGGGGCGACCGGCCCACCCGCCACCGGGCACCGAACCCACTCCCGGCGGGCCGCCCCCGGCGGGAGCGCGGCCCCGCCGAGCGACGGCACGGTCCCCCTGCCGTCCTTCGGCCCCGGCTCGACCCCCGGCATCGCCGCCCCGCCGCCCGGTCCGCACCAGGGGGCGCACCGCCGGCGGCGGCAGCGGCGTGGCGGCGCGGCGGCGGCGGATGCAGGCGGCGCAGGCGCCGGCGCGGCGGCGGCGGCACGGGCGGAGGTCTCGCGGGTGGCGGCGGCGGTGGCCCGACGATCGCCCACGCCCCGTGCGCGTCTACAACAACAGCACCATCAGCGGGCTCGCCGCACGCGCCGCGGACAACTTCCGCAACGCCGGCTGGACGGTCGACGAGGTCGCCAACTACCCGAGCGGCATCATCCCGACCAGCACGGTCTACTACCGGCCCGGAACCGGCGAGCAGGGCGCGGCGCAGATCAGCTCGGCCGCAGTTCGGGCTGCGCGCCGAGCCCCGCTTCAGCGGCCTGGACGACGCCAGCCCCGGCCTGATCGTCATCGTCACCAACGACTACCCGGCCCGCTGACGTCCGCTCCCCGCGGTACCCGCCGCGATCACGGGCAGCCCGGCCCGCTGCCCGTGATCGTCGGCGTCCCGGCCGATCAGGCCATCCGTCAGCTGTGGCGGTGCCCCACGAGACGTGCTTCAGGTCCGGCGTAGGGCGTAGGCCTGCAGCGCCACCAGCTGCACCGGGTCCAGCGAGGGCGGCACGGCCGCCCGGGCCGCCGCGATGTGCGCCGCGGTCACCTCGGTGGCCTCGCAACGACTCGCGCATCGCGGTCAGCGCCGCCTCGCGCAGCACCGCCGTGCAGTCGGCAGCGGAGTAGCCCTCCAGCTCGGCGCCCAGCCGCGTCCAGGTCGACGTCGGCGGCCAGCGGGTGTTGCGCCCGGCCACCCGCAGGATGTCGGCGCGGGCGGCGGCGTCCGGCGGTGGGACGTAGATCAACCGTTCCAGCCGGCCCGGCCGCAGCAGCGCCGGGTCGATCAGCTCCGGCCGGTTGGTCGCCCCGACGACGATCACCTCGCGCAGCGGCTCGGCGCCGTCCAGCTCGGTGAGCAGCGCCGCCACCACCCGGTCGGCCACCCCGGAGTCGGATCGACTGGCCCGCGCCGCGGCGCCAGCGCGTCGACCTCGTCCAGGAACACCAGGGCCGGGGCCGCGTCGGCGGCCCGCCGGAACAGCTCGCGCACCGCCCGCTCGGACTCGCCGACGTACTTGTCCAGCAGCTCCGCGCCCTTCACCGCGAACACGTTGAGCTGCCCGGTGCCGGCCAGCGCGCGCAGCAGGAACGTCTTGCCGCAGCCGGGCGGGCCGTAGACCAGCACGCCGCGCGGCGCGGCCACGCCGAGCCGGGCGAACGAGTCGGGGTACTGCAGCGGCCACAGCACCGCCTCGGTGAGCGCCTGCTTCACCTCGGCCATGTCCCCGACCTGGTCCAGCGTGATCCCGCCGGTCTGCAGGGTGTCCGACGACGACATCGAGATCGGCCGGATCGAGCCGACCGCGTCGAGCAGGTCCTGCTGGCCGATGCGGGGCGGTCGTCGGCGGGCCGGCCGCTCGACGTGGCGGGGTCTCCACGGGCGGGTTCCACGGGCGGGTTCGGCGGGCTGGCGTCGACGCGGTCCGCGGGCGGGTTTCCGGCGGCGTTCCGGCGGCGCCGGCCGTGCCGCAGCGCCGGCCTGCACGGCCGCCTCCCGGCGCACCGCGACCAGGTCGGCGGCCACGAATCCGGGGGCGCGCTCGGCCACCGCCTTGAGGTCGACGCCGTCGGCCAGCGGCACCCCGGCCAGCAGCCGGCGCAGCAGCTCGGTGCGGGTGCGCAGGTCGGGCAGGCCGAGCCGCAGCTCGCGGTCGACGAGGTCGGGCGCCGCGCAACCGCGGGTCGACGGACTCCGGCGCGGACGTGGTGGCCACGAGCGCGAGGCCCGGCGGTGCCCACGACGTCGCGCAGCGCGTCCAGCACCAGGGTGGCCAGCGGCGGCGGCGACTCGGCGGGCAGCAGCGCGTCGACGTCGTTGACGATCAGCACGGTGGGCCGCCCACCCCGCGCCGACTCCCGCGCCGCGCCCACGGCGTCGGCCACCCTGCGGCCGCGGCGCCCGCCTCCAGCGCGGCGGCCCCGGGTGCGGCCAGCTCCACCCAGGAGGCGTCGACCGCAGCGGCCGCGCTGTGCACCAGGGTCACCTTCCCGACGCCCTCCGGACCGACGACCAGCACCCCGAGCCGGGGCGAGCCACCGAGCCGGGCCAGCAGTTCCGGCCTGCGCAGGCGTCAGGTCGAGCCACTCGACGAGCCGGTGAGCCGCTTCGACGTTGCCGACGAGCTCGTCGACGTCCAGGACGGCCTCGGCGCCCGGTTCCGCGCCGACCGTCGCCGGGGCGGCCACCGGAGCGGGCGGCGCGACCACGACCTGCCCGCTGCGGCCGTCGGGACGGGCCGCCGACCGCACGACCGGCGCGCCCACCGGGCCGGGGACGCGCTCCGTGGCCTGCCCGGTGGTGGGACCGCCCTGCCAGCCGACGACCGTGCTCGGGTGGACCGCCACCGCGCCCGCCGGGTCGACCGCGGCCACCGTGAGCAGCTCGGTGGTCCACGCGCTGCCCACCGCACCGGCCACGCGGCGCCGCGCCGCCGGAACGTCCAGGCCGGGGACGGGCTCGATGTCCTGCGGGAGCAGCGAGACGGCGTCGCCGACGGTGACGATCTTGCCGAGCAGCGCCAGCCGCACCGTCTCCGGGGCGAGGCCGCGCGGGCCAGGCGGGACCCGGTGAGCAGTACCTGCCTGCCCGGTTCGACCCGGGCCGGGGCGATCACGACCACCGGCCCCGTCGGACAGCCCGGCGTTGGACAGCGTGACGTCGTCGAGGGTGGCCTGCCCGGGCGGCCCGTCCGCGTGCGCGGGCGCGACCAGCGCCGTGGTGACCCGGGAGCCGGTCAGGCTCACGGCGTCCCAGGAGCGCAGGCCGAGCGCGTCGATCACCTCGGGGTGCAGCCGGACCACGCCGCGCCGGGCGTCGGCGGCGGAGGCGGCGAGCCGGGCGACGAGGGTGATCGTGGGAGCGCTCACGGGTGCACGCTATCGCGCTACCCGCACCATGATCGCCGGTCGTGGACGCCGGTGGCCCGGATCCGGGCCCTCCGGGTCCCCGTTCGACGATCATGACCGCGTGCGGCGGCCTTCAGCGGCGGCGGACCCGGCGCAGCCCCAGCCGCTGCCGGTCCCGCCGCGGGGATCGCCAGCCGGGCCCGGCGCCTCCGCACCGTCGCGCCTGCCCGGCGGATCCGCGCCGTCGCGCCTGCCCGGCGGATCCGCACGGTCGCGCCTGCGTGGCGTGTCCGCGCCGTCGCGCCTGCGCGGGGCGGCGCCCGTCGCGTCGTCCGGCCCGAACCGCCGCACCGCACGCGCGACCGCGCTGGCCCGGCCGGCGACCCGCCTGCGCAGCGGCGGGCGCAGCCCGAGGCGCCGGGCGGAGCGCGCGGCACGGGCCACGGCGCGGCGCTCGCGCAGCGGCACGTCCCACGCCTCCGGGTGGCGGGCCAGCCAGCGGTAGCGGTAGATCGTGTACGGCAGCAGCGCGAGGTAGCCGACGGCGCCGACCGCGAGCGCCAGGAACGGCGCGGTGATCAGCACCGCCGCCGCCAGCCCGACCAGCACCAGCAGCGGCGCGACGTAGTTCGGCGACACCCGCACCGTCTTGAACGACAGCGTGGGCAGCCTGCTCACCATCAGCCCGGCCGCGACGAGCGCCCACAACCCGACGGTCACCGGGCGAGGACCACCACCCGGCGCCGAAGTGCAGCCACAGGTACAGCGGGATGCCGGCGACCAGCGCCGCAGCGGGGGCCGGCACGCCGACGAAGAACTCCTTGGCGAAGGGGTAGCGGTCCTCGGCGTCGATCAGGGTGTTGAACCGGGCCAGCCGCAGCGCCATGCACACCGCGAACACCAGCGCGACCACCCAGCCGAAGCGGTACCCCTCCAGCTGCCAGATGTAGAGCACCAGCGCGGGGGCGACGCCGAACGACACGAGGTCCGACAGCGAGTCCAGCTCGGCGCCGATGCGGCTGCTGGCGTCGAGCATCCGGGCCAGCCGCCCGTCGAGGGCGTCGCAGAGCGCGGCGGCGGCCGCCGCGGCCACGCACAGCTCGAACCGGCCCGCCGAGCGCGAAGTACACCGCCCGACAGGCCGGAGCACAGCGCGAGCACGGTGACGGCGTTGGGCAGCAGCCGGACGCCGGCTGCGTAGGTCGGCACGGCCGTCAGCCCGCCCGGCCGGCGGCCGGCAGCTCGGCCAGCACCGTCTCGCCGCCGATGGTGCGCTGACCCGACCGCGACCGTGACCGGTCGAGCCGGCCGGCAGGTAGGTGTCCACCCGGGAGCCGAACCGGATGAGCCCGTAGGTCTCGCCTGCCGCGACCTCGTGCCCGGCCGCGACGTCGCACACGATGCGCCTGGCCAGCAGCCCCGCGATCTGCACGACCCCGAGCCGCACACCGCCGGTGGTCTCCAGCAGCAGCGCGTTGCGCTCGTTGTCCTCGCTGGCCTTGTCCAGGTCGGCGGACAGGAACGTGCCCGGCCGGTACTCGACGGCCAGCACCCGGCCGTCCACCGGGATCCGCTGCACGTGCACGTCGAGCACGGAGAGGAAGACGCTGACCCGCGGCGCGGGCTCCCTCGGCAGGTCCAGCTCGGCCGGGGGCACCACGTCGGAGACGGTGGCGACGGTGCCGTCGGCCGCGGAGAGCACGACGCCGGCGCAGCGGCGGGGGCACCCGGACCGGGTTGCGGAAGAAGGCGGCGGTGCCCGCCGTGGCGAGCGCGCCGACGAGGGCGCCGCGCCCGGTCAGCGCGCGGGCACGGAGGCGGTGGCGGCGACGCCGGCGACGATCGGCCGGCCACCCGGGTGCATCGGCGGGATCGCGGCCCGCACCAGCCCGGCGATGTGCGGAAGGGACACTCCCGAGGGGCCCGGCAGGGATGT
Source organism: uncultured Actinomycetota bacterium (assembly GCA_963784265.1). Lineage (GTDB taxonomy): Bacteria > Actinomycetota > Actinomycetes > Mycobacteriales > Pseudonocardiaceae > Pseudonocardia. The sequence continues at coordinate 59,882 of CAWAQQ010000005.1, read as the reverse complement.
CCCGGTCGGATCGGGCATGGGACGCGGCTGCTCCCTCGACGGGCGGCCCCGGATGGGCCGCGGTGACTGGCGGCGGCTACCGTACGCCGGACACAAAAGGGCCGGGGCCGCCATCCCCCGAGACGACGACCCCGGCCGTGGAACCGCTCGTCCGCTCCCCAGCGACGGGCGGTAGGCCCTTTGTGACGCAGAGTGTTACTACCCACTCCGTTCCGAAAGTATCCCCGAGCATCGGATCGATCGTCCAGGCCACCGGGGCAGGAAGCCGGTGATGTGAACCGATCGGCCGAGCACTCACCTGTTAGACGTTTCCGCGATCGAGAGTGTTGCACCATCTGCCTGTGATGTACACCACATTCACCCGGAACTGATCTACGCGTCCAGCAGCCAGACCCCGACCTGCGAGCCCGCCGTGGCCTGCGTGACGTCCTCCGGTAGCACGATCAGGCAGTCCGCGCGAGCCAGAGCACCCAGCAGGTGCGACGCCGGGCCGCCCACCTCGCGCACGGTGCCGTTCACCGCGTCGAGCACGCCCCGGCGGAACTGTCGCTTGCCCGCGGGTGAGCCGAGGTCCTCCGCGAGGGTGGCGGTCACGAGCGGCCGGTCCGGGTGCGGGTGCCCGAGCGCCGCGCGCAGCGCCGGGCGGACGAACACCTCGAACGAGACCATCGAGCTGACCGGGTTGCCGGGCAGCGTCACGACCCCGACCCCGGCGGCGGCCCACCGAGGCCGTCCAGCCGCCCGGCGCCCTGGGGACCACCGGGCTGCATCGCGACCTTGACGAACTCCACCCCGCGCCCCGCGAACGCGTCCTTCACGACCTCGTACGCCCCGGCGCTCACCCCGCCGGAGGTGAGCACGAGGTCGACCGGGCCCTCCTCGAGGCGTCCGGCGAGCGTCGCGAGGAACCGGTCGACGTCGTCGGGCACGAAGCGCAGCAGCTCCGCCCGGCCACCGGCGTCCTCGACGGCGGCGACGAGCATCGGTCCGTTGGACTCGTAGATCTGGCCCGGCAGCAGCGGCGTGCCGGGCGCGACCAGCTCCGAGCCGGTCGACAGCACGAGCACGGTCGGGCGGCGCCGCACCGCGACGGTGGCGGCGCCGAGCGCGGCGGCCAGGCCGATCTGCGGGGCCCCCAGCACCATGCCCGCCCGCAGGACGACGGTGCCCGCGGCGATGTCCTCCCCCACGGTGCGCACGTTGCGTCCCGGGCGCGACGGCCATGCCGGATCCGCACGCGCAGCTCGCCGCCGTCGGTCTGCTCCACCTGGACCACGGCGTCCGCGCCCGCCGGCAGCGGAGCCCCGGTCATGATCCGGTGCGCCGCCCCGGCTTCGAGCGCGGGAACGTCGGTGCGCCCGGCCGGGATGTCGGCCGTGACCGGCAGCTCGACGGGCCCGGCCGCCGTCGCCCGCCGCGACGTCCGCGGCCCGCACGGCGTAGCCGTCCATCGCCGAGTTGTCGAACGACGGCAGCGGGGCCGCGGCCACGAGGTCGGTGGCCAGCACCCGGCCCCGTGCCTGCGCGAGCGGCACCTCCTCGGCCGGTGCGGCCGGGACCAGCGCGGCCACGACCGCCCGGTGCGCGTCGACCGAGCGAGGGCCGCCTGCCGGCTGGAACGCGTTCTGCGGGCTCACCACGCCCGCATCCTGCCGGACCTGCGGCGACCGGGCCGCACCCAGCCCGTCAGCTTGCACTCGCAGGGCCCGAGTGCTAAACCTGGCACTGGCACTCGGTATGCCCGAGTGCCAAATGTCGGGCCGGTGAGACCGGCGCAGGGTTGCCGGTCGTCCGTCGCGGGCGCCGGGCTCGACGAGTGACTTCGTGTCATCCCAATCGGAGGACCACACCCCCATGGCGAAGATGATCGCTTTCGACGAGGAGGCGCGCCGCGGGCTCGAGCGCGGCATGAACGTCCTCGCCGACGCTGTCAGAGTGACGCTCGGCCCGCGCGGCCGCAACGTCGTACTGGAGAAGAAGTGGGGTGCCCCCACCATCACCAACGATGGTGTGAGCATCGCCAAGGAGATCGAGCTCGAGGACCCCTGGGAGAAGATCGGGGCCGAGCTCGTCAAGGAAGTCGCCAAGAAGACCGACGACATCGCCGGTGACGGCACCACCACCGCCACCGTGCTCGCCCAGGCGCTCGTGCGCGAGGGCCTGCGCAACGTGGCGGCGGGTGCCAACCCGATGGCGCTCAAGCGCGGCATCGAGAAGGCCGTCGAGGCCGTCTCGCAGCAGCTGCTGAAGACCGCCAAGGAGGTCGAGACCAAGGAGCAGATCGCGGCCACGGCCTCGATCTCCGCGGCCGACCCCACCATCGGCGAGCTCATCGCCGAGGCGATGGACAAGGTCGGCAAGGAAGGCGTCATCACGGTCGAGGAGAGCCAGACCTTCGGTCTGGAGCTCGAGCTCACCGAGGGCATGCGGTTCGACAAGGGCTACATCTCGCCCTACTTCGTGACCGACGCCGAGCGCATGGAGGCCGAGCTCGAGGACCCCTACGTCCTCCTGGTCAGCTCCAAGATCTCCACCGTCAAGGACCTGCTCCCGCTGCTGGAGAAGGTCATGCAGGGCGGCAAGCCGCTCGCGATCATCGCCGAGGACGTCGAGGGCGAGGCCCTGGCCACGCTCGTCGTCAACAAGATCCGCGGCACCTTCAAGTCCGTCGCCGTCAAGGCCCCGGGCTTCGGTGACCGTCGCGAGGCGATGCTGACCGACATGGCCATCCTCACCGGTGGCGAGGTCATCTCGGAGAAGGTCGGCCTGAAGCTGGAGAACGCCGACCTCTCGCTGCTGGGCCGGGCCCGCAAGGTGGTCGTGTCCAAGGACGAGACCACCATCGTCGACGGCGCCGGCGACGCCGACCAGATCGCCGGTCGGGTCAGCCAGATCCGCAACGAGATCGAGAAGACCGACTCCGACTACGACCGCGAGAAGCTGCAGGAGCGCCTGGCCAAGCTGGCGGGCGGTGTCGCGGTCATCAAGGCCGGAGCGGCCACCGAGGTGGAGCTCAAGGAGCGCAAGCACCGCATCGAGGACGCCGTTCGCAACGCGAAGGCGGCCGTCGAGGAGGGCATCGTCGCCGGCGGCGGCGTGGCGCTCATCCAGGCCGGTGCCGGCCTGTTCGAGGGTCTCGGTCTCGACGGTGACGAGGCCACCGGCGCGAACATCGTCAAGGTCGCGCTGGAGGCTCCGCTCAAGCAGATCGCCATCAACGCCGGCCTCGAGGGCGGCGTCGTGGCGGAGAAGGTCCGCGGCCTGCAGGCCGGTTGGGGCCTCAACGCCGCCACCGGCGAGTACGTCGACCTGATCGAGGCCGGGATCATCGATCCCGCCAAGGTCACCCGGTCGGCGCTGCAGAACGCGGCCTCCATCGCCGCGCTGTTCCTCACCACCGAGGCGGTCATCGCCGACAAGCCGGAGAAGAACGCCGCTCCGGCAGGCGACCCGACCGGTGGCATGGGCGGCATGGACTTCTAGTCCAGGCCTCCCCGCACCGCACCACGGAGGGCGGCACCCGCGACGGGTGCCGCCCTCCGGCGTGTCTGCCGTACGGCCGCGTCGAGGCCGACCCGGCGTAGGCCGTTCAGCCCTTACGTCGTATGGTCTCCGTCATGGTCACGGCTACCTCCACCGCCGCGCAGCTCCCCGACGCGGTCGTGGTCAAGGGCGTACTGGACGGCGACCCGAGCGCGTTCGCCACCCTCTACGAGCGGTACGCCGACGGGCTGCACGACTTCTGCTACACGATCCTGCGCGACCACGACCGGGCCACCGTCGTGGTCCGGCAGGTGTTCGGGCAGCTGCCCGCACTGCTGGCGCGGCGGCGGGAGTGGCAGCACCTCGAGCCGTGGCTCTACGCCACCGCGCGGGACGAGGCGCTGCGCCGCGCGGGGCCCGCCAGCACGGAGGCAGCCCGAGCCCGAGACGACGACGCTGGCGGCGTCGGAGGAGGAACGGGAACAGGCCCTGCTCGAGCATCTGGCCTCGGAGGCGGAGCTCGCCGTCTCGGGCCGGGACCGGGCGCTCCTGAGCCTGCACCTGCGCCACGGCCTCAACACCACCGAGCTCGCGGCCGCGGCGGGCATCAGCGAGCGCCGGATCGGCCGGCAGCTCGAACGCGTGCGCGATCGCGTCGAGCGCAGCTTCATCGCCCTTCTCGTCACGCGCTGGAACCGGCCGGGCTGCGACCGGCTCGACCGGGTGCTCGTGGGCTGGACCGGCCGGCTCACGCCGCGGCTCGTCCAGCGGGTCGCCGCGCACGTGGGCCAGTGCCCGACGTGCGACGAGTCCCGGCGCACCGCCCCCAGCCCGCTGGTGTTGCTCGCCGCCGCCCCGCAGGTGTCCGCGCCTCCCGTGCTGCGCGAGCTCGTGCTCGGCAACGTCTCGCTCGACCTCCCGAACAGCACGAGCCGGCGCGCCGGAACTGGATCAACCCCCGCATCGTGGCCGGGCTGGTCGTGCTCGCGCTCGCCGGTGGCGTCGTCGTGATCTGGCGCGACGCCTCGACCCCCGCTGCCGCGCCCACCCCGGCCGCGGCCGTCACCGTGCCCGTCCCCCGGTCGGCGACGTCGCAGCCCGCCCCCGCCCGCCCCGCCGTCGGCAGCGCCCAGCTCCGCACCGTTGCCGCCCGCCCCGGTGGCCCCTCCGTCCAGCGCCGGCGCGCAGGACCGCTCCAGCACGGTGCGACCCCCGGCGGGCCCCCCGCCCGCGCCCGCGCCGGTCGACCCCCCGCAGCAGCCGCCGCCGAGCCCGGCACCGGGAGCGAACCTGTCCGTCGTCAGCCAGTCGGCCAGCCCGACCGCGATCGGCGTCCGTGGCTGCGCGCCCGACCGCTCGACCATCACCGCGGTGCTGAGCGGCAGCCCGGCGCTCGTGCTGCTCGTGTGGCGGGACTCGTCCGGGCGCACCGGCGCCACGTCGATGCAGCGCAACGGTGGCTCCTGGGTCGCGCCGATCGGCCCGTTCGACGCCCCGGGAGCCGTGTCCTGGAAGGTCGCGGGCGGTGACGCCGGCGGCGCGAAGACGCAGGGCCCGACGGGCACGCTGCTCGTCGCACCGTGCCCCCGCTGACCGCGGCGCTCGTCAGCCCGTCGTGGCGGGTCGCACGCCACCGCGGCCGGACCGGCCCGCTGGTCGGCGCCCGCCCGCTGCGGCACGATCGTGGCATGGCCACACCACGGCGCGCGCGGATGGAGGCGGTCGGCGCGAGCGCCACCGTCACCCCGCTGGAGCTGTTCTTCGACCTCGTGTTCGTGTTCGCGCTGACGCAGGTCACGGACCTGATGGCGGGCGACGCCGACCGTCACCAACCTCATCCGCGGCGCGCTCGTCCTCAGCGTCCTGTGGTGGTGCTGGGTGGGCTACGCCTGGCTCTGCAACGTGGTGCGGGCCGACGAGGGCATCATGCGGCTGGGGATGTTCTTCGCGATGGGCGCGGTGTTCGTCGCGGCCATCACGATCCCGGAGGCGTTCGACGACCTGCCGGGCGGCCTGTACGGCCCGGTGGTGTTCGCCTTCTGCTACCTGTTCGTGCGGCTGATGCACATCGCGATGTTCATGATCGTCAGCCGCGACGACCCGGTCCTGCGCCGCCAGGTGCTGCGGTTCGGCCCGAGCGTGGTGGGGAGCACCATCCTGCTGCTGGTCGCGTCCCAGCTCACCGGGGTGGCGCAGACCCTCATGTGGCTGGCCGCGCTGATCGCCGACTACGTGGGCACGCTCCTGTCGGGGGTCAACTGGCGGCTCCGCTCCCCCGGGCACTTCGCCGAGCGGCACGGGCTGATCATCATCGTGGCGCTCGGCGAGTCGATCGTCGCCACCGGGATCGGCATCGCCGCCCTGCCGATCACCTGGGCGATCATCCTGGCGTCCATGCTCGGCCTCGCCGTGTCGGGTGCGCTGTGGTGGGCGTACTTCGACGTGACCGCGCTGATCACCGAGCGGGCGCTGGCCGCGGCGGAGGGCGACCCGCCAGATCGCGCTGGCGCGCAACGGCTACTCGTTCCTGCACCTGCCGATGCTGATCGGCATCATCATGATGTCGCTCGGGCTGAAGAAGGTGCTCGGCTACGTCGCGGGCGACGACGGCCACTCGCTGACCGACCCGATCTACGGCGTCCCCCTGGTGGCCCTGTACGGCGGCGCGGCGCTCTACCTGCTCGCGCACGTCGGTTTCAAGGCCGCGCTCACCGGGCTCGTCAACCGCGAGCGGATCGTGGTCGTCGTGCTGCTGCTGGTGCTGATCCCGCTGGTCGCCGGGCTCCCAGCGCTGTCACGCTGGAGTGCTCGCGGCGGTGCTCGTCGCACTCATCGGCTGGGAGACCCACCGCTACGCCGAGGTTCGCCACGAGATCCGGCACCAGCCCCACGACGACTGACGGCCGCGCTCACGCCTCCGAGTCGTCCACGGGGGCCAGGATCCAGGCCGCGAGGTAGATCACGGCACCGAGTCCGAAGCCCACGAGGGTCAGCGCCACCAGGCCGATCCGCAGCAGCGCCGCGTCCACGTCCAGGCTCTTCGCCAGGCCGCCGCACACGCCGCCGAGCATCCTGTCGGTGCGGCTGCGGCGCAGGGTGAAGCGGCTGCCGCGGGCGGGGGCGGCGGGGGGTAGGACGGGCTCGGGCGTCCACGGCGCGTACGGCGGCAGCGGCGCCACGCGGCGGCTCGGGACCCACGGCCCGGGCGGGACGGCTCCCGCCACCGGGTCCGGCCTCGGGCCCGGCGTCGCAGCCGGGTCCGGCGTCGAGCGGGTGTCGGCGTCGCAGCCGGGTGTCGATCGTCGCGGGTCGACGTCGCGAGGCGTCGTCGGAGTCGGTCGTCGAGCTGGACGTCGCGGTGCCGGTCGCCGAGTCGGTCGTCGCGGAGCCGGGCGTCGCAGAGCCGGGCGTCGCGGGATCCGGGGTCACCGGGGCCGGGGTCGCCGGAGCCCCTGGTCGGTCGGAGGCGTCGGCGCGGGCGATGTGGTCGGTGGTGTTCTCCATGGTGCCGAGCCTGCCGTGGCGGTGCGCCCACGGCCTCCGGGTGCGCCCCGATCCCGACCCTGCTTCGCCCCCGACACGCGTCGGGGTCGGCGGGCCCGCCGAGCCAGCGCGAACGGCACTCTCGCACAAACCTCTGGTGCGAAAGTGCCGTTCGCGCGGCCCGGGGGCAGCGGTGGCGGCTCCGCGTCAGGGCTTCTGGTGCGGTGCCACGTACTCCTTGGCCTCGGGCGCGGTGAACAGCGGCGCCACCTCGGTCAGCCCGCCCTCGGCGTTGGCGTCGACCTTGGCGATGTAGACGCCGCGGGTGGGCGGCGAGCCCGGCGAGCTGTAGTCCAGCTCGGCCACCAGGCCCGTCGGTGTCCACCGAGGTCAGCGTGGTCAGCGCGGTCTGCACGCCGGCCCGGCTGAGGTCACCGGCCTTGCACGCCTTGGTCAGCACGGCCTGCCACACCTGCCCCTCGATGTATCCGACTGATCACGCCGCCGTTCTGCGGCGAGTCCGGGAACTTCGGCTTGAACGCTTGCCGACCACGTCGACGGCCTTCGGCGTCGGCGACGAGAACGGCGCGTTGGACGCCGCGACGTACAGGTTGCCCAGCGCGCGCCGCGGCCGGGCTCTGCAGCAGCGCCGGGTCGAACGTCGGGTTGTTGCCGAGCACCGGCACGTTCAGCCCGAGCGCCTGGTTCGCCGGCCAGCGCCGACGCCGTCTGGCCGGGGGTGGTGGTCAGCACGATGGCCTTGACGCCGTCGCCGCTTGCAGCCCGGTGACGATGCCGGTCAGGTCGTTGTCGGTCGAGGTGATCTTGGCCTCGTTGATGGTCAGGCTGTGCTGCTCGGCGTAGTACTTCGAGCCGCGCAGCCCGTTGCCGCCGTACTCGCCGTCGATGTAGATGTGGCCGATGGTGTCGCCGTCGTCGATCAGCCCCTGCTGCTGCAGGTAGGACAGACCGTTGATGATCTCCAGGTCGTAGGTGGTGCCGATCATCATGACCGACGGGTTGTCCAGCACCTCGCTCGACCACGACGCCGGCGCGGCGAGCACCTTGTCGTCGATGAGGTTCTGCTTCAGCGCGGCCAGCACCGGCGAGCCGAGCAGCTGCACCATGCCGAGCACCTTCGGCTCCAGCTGCGGGTAGAGCGTCTTGGCCGTGTCCGCCTTGTAGCCGTGGTCGACGACCTCGATGGCGATCTGCCGGTTGCAGATGCCGCCCGCGGCGTTGACGTCGTCGGCCCACAGCTGGTTGCCGGCGTTGAGCCCGGCGCCGAGGTTCTTGAACACCCCGGTGGTGTCGCCCATGATGCCGAGCGTGATCGTCGTGTCGGTCACACCCTTGTCGGTCTTCACCCCGCCGGCGCCCGAGCGGCCGGCCCGCCGAGGTGTCGGCCGTGCTCCCGCAGGCGGCGAGGACGAGGGTGCTGGCCAGCGGCGCCGGCGAGCGATCGCCGACCGCCCCGGCCCTACGCCGTGGGATCATCGTCGTTCCTCTCGGAGGTCGGACGCCCGCCAGGGGAGGCGGCGGACAGCTGCCGGCCGGCGGAGCGCGCCAGCCGTCGACCGATGGCGGCCGCGCCGCCGGGTTCGAACAGCACCACGAGCACCACCGCGGCGCCGTAGACGAACGCGGCCAGCACCACCGCGTTGAGCCCGCCGAACTGCGCGTCGGCGAACCAGCCGAACTGGTTGGACGCCGAGCAGGAAGAACTGCTGCAGGCCGTAGACGACGACCGCGCCGACCACCGCCCCGGGCACCGAGCCGAGCCCGCCGATGATCACCATCGCCAGGAAGGCGATGGCCACGGTGAGCGAGTACGTGCCGGTGAACTCGTTCTCGTCGGGCTTGACCAGGTCGAGCCAGAGCGCGGTCATCACCCCGGCCAGCCCGGCGAAGGCCGAGGAGATCGGTGAACGCGCCGGCCTTGACCCGCGCAGACGTTCACCCCCATCGCGGTGGCCGCGGCCTCGTTGTCGCGCACCGCCCGCCACGCCCGGCCGATCCTCGACTGTTCACCGCGCCGCGGGCCAGGAAGTAGGCGAGCACCGCGAAGGCCAGGAACAGGTACCAGAGCCGCTGCTGCTTCTGGATGGCGACGCCGAGGATGGTCGGCGCGGGCTGGCGTTGGTGAACGGGAACCCGAACAGCTCGAACGTCGGCGCCGGGCGCCCGCTGGAGGTGCCGCCGGTCAGCGTCTCGAGCGACTGGCCGAGCCAGAGCCCGAGGAACACCAGCGAGAGCGACGCGACGCCGAGGTAGATGCCGCGCAGCCGGCCGGCCACCGGGGCGAAGGCCAGCCCGAACAGGCCGCTGATCACGACCGCGCCGACCAGCGCGAACAGCGGCGGCAGCCCGAGCCCGACGAGGTCGTCGGTCTCCTGCGGGTCGCCGGCCAGCACCGCGTAGCTGACCGCGCCGACCAGCAGGAAGAACGGGGTGCGCCAGCGACAGCTGGCCGGCCTGCCCGACCAGCAGGGTCAGCCCGATCCCGCCGACCGCGCCGATCAGGACGTACTGGGCCAGCTTGAGGTAGGCGACGTCTGGTCGCCGATCAGGCACCGGCAGCAGCACCAGACCAGCACGAGCAGCAGCACCGTGGCAACGATCTTGAGCCAGTTCCGGCGGCGGCGCCGCCGGGGCGCCGGCTGCCACCGGCGGGTGCCTCGGCCGGGGCGCGACGACGTCTCAGACACGACTGAGCTCCCTGGTCCCGAACAACCCCGACGGCCGCACGACCAGCACCACCAGCATCACCAGGAACACGGCGCTCTTGGAGAACTCGAAGGAGATGTACTGCGCGGAGAGCGCCTCGGTCAGCCCGACGATCAGCCCGCCGACGATCGCGCCCGCCGTGGAGTCGAGCCCGCCGAGGATGGCCGCCGGGAAGGCGATCAGCGCGATCGCGTGCGTGCCCCGGCCCAGCCCGGCACCGGAGAAGTCCTGGGTCGCCATGAACAGCACGGCGACCCCGGCCAGCGCGCCGGCCACCAGCCAGGCGGTCGCGGTGACCCGCGAGCTGCGGATGCCCATCAGCGCCGCCGCCTCGCGGTTCTCCGCCTGGGCGCGCATCGCCACCCCCCAGCTGGAGTAGCGGAAGGCCAGGAAGAACGCCGTGATCAGCACCGCGCCGACGACCAGCGCCACCGCCTGGGTCCGGAAGATCGTCAGCCCGGCCGAGCTGGATCGGCTGCGCGTCGTAGGGGTCGCCGATGAACGGGATGTCGGCGCCGACCCGGCGCACGATCTCCTCGGTGATGATCACGTCGATGCCGATGGTGAGCAGCGCCAGGCTGTTGTGGTCGGCGCTGGCGCGCGTTGGCCAGCAGCACCCGCTCGATGAGCAGCCCGGCCGAGCGCGGCGGACCGCGATGCCGAGCGCGGCCGCGCCGGCCCAGCCGAGCGCGTCCTTGAGCTCGTAGACGATGAAGCCGCCGACCAGCACCAGCGAGCCGTGCGCGAAGTTGACCACCTCGGTGGCCTTGAAGATGATCACGAAGCCGAGCGCGAGCAGCGCGTAGACCGCGCCCTTGCCCAGGCCGTTGACCAGCAGCTGCAGGAAGGTCGTCCATCAGTCCGTCGTCCTCCGCGCTCGGTGCCGAGGTAGGCGCGGATCGACCTCGGGGTCGGCCTGCACCTCGGCCGGCAGCGCCGTCGGCGATCACGCTGGCCGAAGTCGAGCACGCGTGACCCGGTCGGCGATGCCCATCACCAGGCCCATGTCGTGCTCCACCAGCAGCACCGAGATGCCCAGCGCGGTCGCGCAGCTCGCGGATCGTCACCGCCATCTCCGCGGTCTCGGCGGCGTTCAGCCCGGCCGCCGGCTCGTCGAGCAGCAGCAGGGTGGGCTCGACGGCCAGCGCGCGGGCGATGTCGACCCGCTTCGCCACCCCGTAGGGCAGCGCCACGACCGGGATCGTCGAGCCGGTCGGCGATGCCGAGGAAGTCGCAGATCTCCTCGACCCGCGCGATGTGCCGGCGCTCGGCGCGCATCGTCCAGGGCAGCCGCAGGCCGCCGGAGAGGAACCCGCCGGTGGTCAGCGACGTGCCGGCCGAGCATCACGTTGTCGCGCACCGTGGAGCCCGGGCGACAGCGCGATGTTCTGGAACGAGCGCCCGACACCGAGCGCGGCCAGCTGGTGCGGCGCCATCGAGGTGGTCAGCCGGTCGCCGAGCCGGACCTGGCCCGCGGTGGGCCGGTAGAGGCCGCTGATGACGTTGAAGCAGCTCGACTTGCCGGCGCCGTTCGGCCCGATCAGGGCGTGCACGGTGCCGGGGGCGACGGTGAAGCTGACGTCGTCGAGCGCGGTGATGCCGCCGAACCTCAGCGTGACGGCCTCCACGGCCAGCTCCTGCACGCCCTCGCGCAGCGTCGGGCCGCCCGATCCGTCGCCGACCGCGCATCGCGGCCCGACGCGTCGAGGTCCGGTCGTGGAGCTCATCCGGCCCACCGCGAGAGCCCGCGGGACCGCCGGTGCGCCCGGGCCTCGGCCGGCCTCGGCCTCCGCCTGGGCCTCGCGACTCGGCGTGCCCGCCCAGGTAGAGCCGCTGCACGTCGTCGCTCGCCGCCAGCTCGGCGGCCGTGCCCGGCCAGCGCGATCCGGCCGACCTCCAGCACGACGGCGTGGTCGGCGACCTGCAGCGCCATCGTGGCGTTCTGCTCGACCAGCACCACCGCGGTGCCCTGCGCGTGGATCTCGCGTGATGATCCGCGCGATCCGGCCGACCATCTGCGGGGCCAGCCCGAGCGAGGGCTCGTCGAGCAGCAGCAGCTTCGGGTCCGACATCAGCGCCCGGCCGATGGCGAGCATCTGCTGCTCGCCGCCGGACAGCAGCCCGGCCCGCTGCGCCGGCCCGCTCGGCGAGCACCGGGAACAGCTCGCGCACCCGGTCCCGGGCGGCCGCCTGCGTGGCGGCCGCCGAACGGGCCCCGAGCCCACCGGCGCGCAGGTTCTCCTCGACGGTCATCCGGGCGAACACCTGGCGGCCCTCCGGCACGGCGACGACGCCGCGGCGCACGACGAGTGCGGGGTCGAGCCGGTCGATCCGCTCGCCGTCGAAGGAGATCTCGCCGGCGGTGATCGCCCCGCGGTGCAGCTTCAGCGTGCCGGAGACCGCGCGCAGCAGCGTCGACTTGCCCGCGCCGTTGCCGCCCGAGCACCGCGAGCACGCCGTCGCCGGGCACCTCGATGCCGACGTCCTCGAGCGCGCTCACCGAGCGGCCGTACCGCACCGACAGCCCGCGGACGCTCAGCACCGCGGCCCGTCCCGTCGCACACCCAAGGTCTCCTGCTCTCCGTCTCACCCGCCGATCCGCTGCGACCGGCGCGCACATGGTGTTCGTCATCACAGTCGCCAGGCAACCCCAGGTGGAGGGGAGCGCGCGATAGTTGACAGTCCGTTACCCGGACACTGCCCCGGTCGGGTGACGCGGCGGTCTACAGCAGGCCCGCCTCGCTGGCCTTGCCGATCGCCTCGACGCGGTTGCGCGCGCCCAGCTTGTGCAGCGCGGACTGCAGGTAGGTCTTCACGGTGTTGCGGGCCAGGCCGGTCGTCTCGGCGATCTCCGGGTTCGTCCGGCCCTGCGCGGCCAGCCGCAGCACCTCGTACTCGCGCCGGGTCAGCCCGCTGCGGGCCAGCGCGGCCTGGCTGCCGGCCTCGCCCGGCACCATCCGCGGGTCCGACACCCGCTCGCCGCGCAGCACCCGGCGCAGGGCGGCCACGAGGTCGGTGGCGGCCGCGTCCTTGAGCAGCGCGCCGTGCGCGCCCGCGTCGAGCGCGGCCTGCACGCCGTGGTGGTCGCCGTGCGCGGTGAAGACCACCACCCGCGCCGCCGGGCACAGCCTCCCGCAGCCCGGCCACCACCTCGGGCGCGAGCATGTCCGGCAGCCGCAGGTCCAGCAGCACGAGGTCGGGGCGCAGCGCGGGCGCCCGCTCCAGCGCCGCGCGCCCGCTCTCCGCGGACCCGACCACGACCAGTGCCGGCTCGCCGCGCAGCAGCAGTGCGACGCCGTCGCGGACCACCGGGTGGTCGTCGACCACCATCACCCGCGCCGGCCGTCATCCGCCTGCCACGAGCCGTCCGCTCGTGCGCGGCGGACGGGCAGCAGCATCCGCAGCGTCGTGCCGCCGTCCTCGTCGTGCACGAGGCTGACCCGCCCGCCGAGCCGGGCGGCCCGCTCCGCGAGCAGCCGCACCCCCAGCCCGGCCCCGTCCGCCGGCGGCGTCGCTCGCCCGGGCCGCCGTCGTCGGCCACCGCCACCTGCACGCCGCCGTCGACCTCGCCGAGGCTGACCACCACCGTGCTCGCGCTCGGCGTGCTTCTCGACGTTGAGCAGGCCCTCCCGCACGGCGCCGATCAGCAGGGTCGTGCGCTCGGCGTCGAGCGGCGCGGACCTCGCCGAGCTGCACCAGCCGGGCCGGGACGCCGGTGCGCGCCTCGAAGCTGCGGCAGTGCTCGGCGAGCTCGATCGGCAGCGCCCGCTCGGGGCTCGACTCCGACAGCGCCAGCAGCGCCTCGCGCAGCGCCGCGAGGCCGCCGACACGTCCGACTCCAGCCGGCCCGAGCCGCGCTGCGCAGCAGCGGGTTGTCCGGCAACGTCGATGCGCAGGTCGCGCACCTGGGCGCCGATCGAGAACAGCATCGCGCCCACCGAGTCGTGCAGCGACGCCTGCATCCGCTGCCGCTCGGCGGCCACCGCGGTGTCCCGGCCGGCCGCCGCGCGGCTCGGCCAGCCGCAGCGCCCGGGCGGCGTGCGCGCGCCACCCCCTGCACCGCGCGCACCGCGTCGTCACCGAACTCGCCGGGGCCGCGCAGCGCGGCGTAGGCCACCGCGACGATCGTCGGAGCTGCCCGTGCCCGGTCCTGCAGCGATCGGCACGGCGAGCATGGCCGACATCGCCTCCCGGCTGACGACGCCGTCGAACTGGTGGGTGATGCTGCGCGCGGTGACGTAGTCGCTGACGCGCACCGGCGTGCCCGAGCGCGAGCACCCGGCCGCCGATGCCCTGGCCGACCGGCACCGACCAGGTCCTGCAGCGAGTCGGTGCGGTTGCCCGGCCAGCCAGCGGATGACGGCCTGCGAGCGGCCGTCCGACGTCGGCGACGAAGCCGGCGTCGGCGCCGGCGGCGTCGCGGATCAGCCGGGCGGTGCCCTGCAGGGCGAGCACCCGGTCCAGCACGGCGAGCAGCCCGTCCCGCTCGGCGAGCAGGGTGGACAGCAGGTGCTCCTGCTCCAGGGCCCGCTCGGCCGCGGCCCGCTCGCTGCTGGGCCATCGCGCGGACGATCGCACACGATCGGCGCCACCGCGACATACCCGGATGCACGGTGGCCCGCGGAGCGGTCAGCGCGCCTCGCGGCTGCGCGGCCGGTCGTCGAACCCGAGGCTGTCGGCCAGCGCCCGGTGAGCGCGGTCGACCTGCGCCGGGATGCCCGTGCGCGAGCCGCGTGTTCCACGGCGCGTCCCGGGGACCGGCCGGTCCCGGCCCGAAGCATCCGCCGATCAGCAGCCGCGCGAGCACCGCGACGGCCAACCAGGCCGCCACGCCGATGGCGATCCAGGCGAACGTCGAGATGACGACTCCTTCGGACGGGACGATCTCAGTGTCCCAGTGCCGGAAATGGCTGCACTCCTCGCACACGCGGTGTGCACTCCACCTGATTGCAGACCGGATCTCCGAGGACGGCACGACCCCGATCACACGCACCGTGAGCAGAGCGATGGTCGCACTCAGATTGCGACCGTCGCGTGATCGGTCGCTCTGCGTACTCTAGCCGCGCGAGCGTCAGCCCACGTCCGGGTAGCGCCGGGCCGAGCAGGTCGTCGGCGTCGACGATCCGGTAGGCGTAGCCCTGCTCGGCGAGGAAGCGCTGCCGGTGCGCGGCGTAGTCGGTGTCGAGGGTGTCGCGGGAGACCACCGAGTAGAAGTGCGCCTGCCGGCCGTCGCCCTTGGGCCGCAGCAGCCGGCCCAGCCGCTGCGCCTCCTCCTGCCGCGAGCCGAAGGTGCCCGAGACCTGCACCGCCACGCTGGCCTCGGGCAGGTCGATGGAGAAGTTGGCCACCTTGCTCACCACCAGCACCGGCAGCTCCCCGCGCCGGAACCGGTCGTAGAGCTGCCTCGCGTTCCCGGTTCTTCGTCGAGCCCTGGATGATCGGCGCGTCCAGCGCCTCGCCGAGCTCCTCGAGCTGGTCGAGGTAGGCGCCGATGACCAGCGCCGGCTCGCCGGGATGCCGGCCCAGGATGGCCTTGACGACGTTGAGCTTCGTGCGGGCGGTGGACGCCATCCGGTAGCGCTCCTCGGCCTCCGCGACGGCGTAGCCGAGCCGCTCGGCGTCGGTCAGCGTGACCCGGACCTCGACGCACTCGGCCGGCGCGATCCAGCCCTGCTGCTCGATGTCGCGCCACGGCGCGTCGTAGCGCTTGGGGCCGATCAGCGAGAACACGTCGCCCTCGCGGCCGTCCTCGCGCACCAGCGTCGCGGTGAGCCCGAGCCGCCGCCGGGACTGCAGGTCGGCGGTCATCCGGAACACCGGCGCCGGCAGCAGGTGCACCTCGTCGTAGATGACCAGGCCCCAGTCGCGGGAGTCGAACAGCTCGAGGTGCCGGTACTCGCCCTTGGTCTTGCGGGTCATCACCTGGTAGGTGGCGATCGTGACCGGGCGGATCTCCTTGCGCTCGCCGGAGTACTCGCCGATCTCGCTCCTCGGTGAGCGATGGTGCGCGCCATCAGCTCGCGCTTCCACTGCCGGCCCGCCACGGTGTTGGTGACCAGGATCAGGGTGGTCGCCTTGGCCTGCGCCATCGCCGCCGCGCCGACCAGCGTCTTGCCCGCGCCGCACGGCAGCACCACGACCCCGGAGCCGCCGGCCCAGAAGCCCGTCGACGGCCTGGCGCTGGTAGTCGCGCAGCGTCCAGCCGTCCTCGACGCAGCGCGATGGGGTGCGCCTCGCCGTCGACGTAACCGGCCAGGTCCTCGGCCGGCCAGCCGATCTTGAGCAGGGCCTGCTTGAGGTGGCCCGCGCTCGGACGGGTGCACGACCACCGTGTCGTCGTCGATGCCGGGCGCCGAGCAGCGGGGCGATCTTCTTCTGCCGCAGCACCTCCTCCAGCACCGCGCGGTCGAGGGCGACCAGCACCAGCCCGTGCACCGGCGACTGCGTCGAGCTGCAGCCGGCCGTAGCGGCCCATCGTGTCCACCACGTCGACCAGCAGCGGCTGCGGCACGGCGTAGCGGGAGAAGCGGACCAGCGCGTCGACGACCTGCTCGGCGTCGTGCCCGGCGGCGCGCGCGTTCCACAGCGCCAGCGGCGTGACCCGGTAGGTGTGCACGTGCTCGGGCGCGCGCTCCAGCTCGGCGAACGGCGCGATGGCCGACCCGGGCGCCTCGGCCGCGGCCGGATGGTCGACCTCGAGCAGCAGCGTCTTGTCGGACTGGACGATCAGCGGCCCGTCGGTCACTGAGCAGCTCCTTCCTCGCGGTAACCGCGGCCGGCACGGCCACGGACGGTCGGCGAGAACCGCTGCGCGGAGGGGCCGGGAGCGCGGCGGGGACGAGCGCACTGCACACTACCTCGGCCCGACGGGACGGGCGGCCGGACGCCTGGGGCTATACTGTGCCCGCCTCGACCGAGAGCGCACGTGTGCCGCCGCGATCATACCGGGTCCCGCCGGTCACTCGCCCTCCCCAGCGGGCGCGTGTCGACGGCCCGGCGGAGCGCGGCGACCGTGCGGCCGGACACCCGACCGGCCCGCCCACCGACACGAAGGCGCGACGGATCGACCCGATGTCGATGCCTCCGCCGGGCGCGCAGCCCGCTCCGGCCATCCACCGCCCGTGGACGGCAGTTCGTCCAGCCCAGCATCGCAGGCGGTCGGTCCCGCGTGCCAGAGTTCGACGGATCGTCGCCGGCAACCACTCAGGGGGACGTTGACGTGACCAGCATCGAGCCCGGGCCCACGCTGGTCCGAGCGGCTGAACCCGCGCAACTGGACCCTGGCGTGGAAGCTGGTCGTCGTCGGCCTGGTGCCCGGCGCTGCTCGCGCTCGCGCTCGGCGTGCTGCGCGTCGCCGACGACCAGGCCGAGGCCGCGCGAGCTGGGTCGCAGCAGCCGGCTGCTCGAGGTCCAGGACCAGGTCGCCGGCGCGGCCGACGCGCTGCGCCAGGAGCGCGACGAGGCCACGCTCTTCGTCGCCGGCAACCGCGACCGGCGACCGCGGCGTGCTGGAGATCGGCGTTCGGCCAGGCCGACAGCGAGATCGACGAGATGCCGCTCACGCGCTCCGCGGCACCGCCGAGCTCGACCCGGCCACCGATGTCGCGCGCTGCGCGCAGGACCGAGTCGGCCGGCTCGCCCAGCTGCTGACGCTGCGCGCCGACGCCACGATCGGCCCCGCCGCCGACCGACCAGGTCGTCGCCCGCTACACCGACATCATCGGCCAGGTCGACGTCCTCGACCGCGCGCTGCTGCGCCAGCTGCGCACGCCCGGGCACCGCCGGGCCTCGCCGACGCGCCTGACCGCCGTCGACCGGCGCGATCGAGCAGCTCGCCGCTCGCAGCACACGGTGCTGGGTGCCGCCATCCGCGCCAGGCCAGCTGCTGCCCAGCGACTCGCCACCGCGTCACCGCCACGGACGGCCAGCTCGCCGCGGACTACCGCGAGTACCAGGCCGCGCTCGACCCCGACCAGCTCAGCGCACGTTCGGCAACTTCCTCGACGACCCGGCCAACGCCGACCGCGAGCGGCTCAAGACCGCCATCCTGGCCACGCCGCCGGACCGCTCCGATCACGGTCCCGCCCGACGAGTGGGACAGCGCCTACGCAGCCTCCCGCACCGCCGCTCGACCGCGCGGCCGAGCAGCATCCGCGCCGAGCTGGTCGACGCTCAGCGCCGCGGCCGAGGAGACGGCCAGCAACCTGGCCGGGCATCAACTCGGTGATCCTGATGCTCGGCCTGCTGGCCGGCATCACGATCGCGGTCCTGGTGGCCCGTGGCCTGATCCGGTCGCTGCGGGTGCTGCGCACCTCCGCGCTCGACGTCGCCGAGCGCCGGCTGCCGCAGGCGGTCGAGAGCATGCGGGCCGGCGAGATCCCCGACGTCACCGTCGAGCCGGTCCCGCTGACCAGCCGCGGACGAGGTCGGCCAGGTGGCCCGGGCGTTCGACGCGGTGCACGGGCAGGCCATCCGGCTCGCCGCCGACCAGGCGCCGCTGCAGTCCAACGTCAGCGCGATGTTCGTCAACCTGTCCCGGCGCAGCCAGGCGCTGGTCGAGCGCCAGCTGCAGCTCATCGAGCAGCTGGAGAGCAACGAGCAGGACCCCGACCAGCTGTCCAACCTGTTCCAGCTCGACCACCTGGCCACCCGCATGCGGCGCAACAGCGAGAACCTGCTGGTCCTCGCGGGCACCGACCTCGCCAAGCGGAACGTCGCCGCCGGTCCCGATGGTCGACGTGCTGCGGGCGGCGGTGTCCGAGGTCGAGCAGTACCAGCGGATCGTCGTGCAGACCCCGCCGACGGCCACCATCCTCGGCCGCGCCGGCGCAGCGACCTCGTGCACCTGCTGGCCGAGCTGCTGGACAACGCGACGAACTTCTCCCCGCCGGACTCGCAGGTGGTGATGAGCAGCACGCGCACCGCGGACGGCTCGGTCGTCGTCGAGATCGCCGACCGCGGCGTCGGCATGATCGACGCACGAGCTCGACGACGCCAACTCGCGGCTGGCCGGCCCGTCCGCGGTCGACGTCTCCGCCTCGCGGCGGATGGGCCTGTTCGTGGTCGGTCGGCTCGCCGCCCGGCACGGCGATCGGCGTGCGGCTGGGCAGCTCGGCCGCCGGCGGGCAGCGGGTCCGGGCTGACCGCCTCGGTCACGGTGCCCGCCTACCTGGTCCCCTCGAGCGCGCCTGCGGACACCGGCCGTCCCGCCGGCCAGCAGATCGGCGCCACCGGCTCGGGGCGGCCGCGTTCGGCGTGCCGCCCCAGCGCGGCGGGCTCAACGGCAGCGGCCGCACGGGTTCCGCTCTCGTCGCTGGTTGCCGGCACGGACGGCCCGTCGACCCGACGGGCGACTACGACGCGCCGCCACCGCGCGACGCCGACGGCCAGTCGCCGATGCCCCGCGGCACCACCGCGGGCGGGCTCCCCGTGCGCCGTCCGGGATCGTCGACGCGCCCCGGCGGGCCACCCGGCCCCACGCCCCCGTCTCGCGGCGACGAGCCGGCCCAGGGCCTCTTCGACGGTGGCGGGCAGGCGAAGGAGAACTCCCTCCGGCACGCGGTCAGCAGCCCGAGGTCGCGGAGACCACGGAGCGCGGCACGGCCACCGAGCGCCCCGAGCGCCGCCGACCGGCCCGCAACGCCCGGCGGCGCCCCCGCCCGACGGCGCCGCCGCCCGACGGGCGCAGGCCGCCCCGACGGGGCCGAGCCGGCCGACGGCACCGGCCGTCCGTCGAGCACGCCGCGCGAGGACGCACCCGCCGGGGAGGCAGCAGCGGAGCCGGAGCCGCCGCCACGGCTCACGCCGTTCCCGGTCCCGGGCGACGAGCAGCAGCGGTGCGCCGTCCGAGGACCGGCCCGGCAACGGCGTCTCGGGCCGCCCGAACGGCGCATCCGGAACCCCTGCCCCGCCGAGGACGCCGTCGCCCGCCCCGAAGGATCGGGACGACGCCGCCCGCCCGTCGCCAGGGCCCGAGCCGTCGCCAGGGCCCGACGCCGTCGCCGGGCCCGAGCGCCGTCCGCCAGGCGCCCGACCCGTCGCCAGGGTCCGACCGCCAGCCGGACGCGCCGGATGGCACCACGCCGTCCCCTGCGGAGCCGCCCGCGGACGAGCTGTTCGCCCCGAGCGTGCCCGCCATCGCCGAGCCCGACAGCACCAACGGCATCGGCCGACCGGGCTCGGCGCCGGAGCCGACGATTTCGACCCCGGCGCCACCACGCCGATCTTCGAGGAGATCGCCTCGGCGTGGTTCCGCTCGAACCGGCCGGTCCCCGTGACTGGGAGACCGGGCAGACCGACGCCGACGGCCGGCCGGTCGCCAGCGGCGACGCCGAGCGCCCGGACCAGGGCGCCCGCGCGGCCGCGCCGTCGCCCACCGCTGCGCCCGCGGCCACCGGTCACGCCGCGGGCACCCGCAGCCGGCCCGTCACCCGCTCCGGCGGCGCCCGTCCCGTACCCGACGCCGGCGTCCCAGCCCCGTCCCAGCCCCGTCCCGGCCGCACCCGCGGCCCCGCCCCGGCCCGCCCCGGCGCCCGCGGTGCCCGAGCCGGCGTACGCCTCCGCCGGAGCCGGACCGTGGCTTCGCGAGCACGGCCGACGAGGGTTGGCGGGCCGCCAGCACCGTCGACGCCGGTGCGGACCGCCGGAGGAGCTGACCTCCGCCGGGCTGCCGAAGCGCCGCCCGCGCGCCCGGCTCGTCCCGGGCAGTGCAGGTTCCGCGGTCCTGGCCCCGGCCGTGTCGTCCGCACGTGACCCGGAGAGTGTCCGCGGCCGGCTCGCCAGCTACCAGCAGGGCGTACGGCAGGGCCGGGAGAGCCGCATCCGCGGCGACGACCCGGGAACGACCGGTGGGCCGCCGACCGGCGACACCGAGCCCGCCTCCGCGGGTGGCAAGCACGACGAGGAGTGCTCATGAACGACCGCGTGAGGTCCGCAACCCGCATGGCGAAGTCGGGTTCGGCCTCGACGAGCATCAGCGAGGAGTGCCCGTGACAGCACACAGACGCAGCCGAGCCGGTTCGGGTGGCTGGTCACCAACTTCGCCGAGCGGGTACCGGGGGTCGCGCACGCCATCGTGGTGTCCGCCGACGGGCTGCTGCTCACCAGCTCCGACCGGCTCCCCCGGGACCGCGCCGACCAGCTCGCCGCCGTCGCCTCCGGCCTCGTCAGCCTCACCCAGGGCGCCGCCCGCTGCTTCGACGCAGGCGGCGTGGTGCAGACGGTGGTGGAGATGGACCGCGGGATCGTGCTGCTCATGTCCATCAGCGACGGTTCCTGCCTGGCCGTGCTCGCGTCCCCGAGCTGCGACATCGGGCTGATCGGCTACGAGATGACGCTGCTCGTCGACCGGGTCGGCCAGCTGCTCACCCCCGAGCTCCGCGCCGAGCTGCAGGGCTCCTTCGGACCCTGATCCCGTGTCCACTCCCGTCCGTCCACGATCGGTAGAAGGCAGGTGATGTCCGATGACCTCCGGTCCTGACGACGAGCGCCGGCAACCCGGAGCCGACGTTCGCCGACGTGATGAACGGGTTCAGCCTCGACGCCGGGCGGTCGGGCCGACGCAGCGATGGGGTCGGCGCCGCGACGAGGACGTCGACGAGGGTCCGGCCGGCGAGCAGCCGACTGCCGCGCCGAGCCGTCCCGACCGCCGCTGCCAGCCGGCCTCCGGTCCTCACCACCGGACCGATCGACCGGCGCGCCGTCGACGACGGGCTCGGTGCTGCGGGCGCCTCCGCGGTCCGGCCCTACGCGTGGACGCGCGGACGTACGAAGTCCGGCTTCGACCTGGCCATCGAGACGCTGGTCTCCACCAGCCAGCGCGGCCGCGACCAGATGGGCCTGCTGCAGGTGGAGCACCGCGCGGTGGCCGAGCTGTGCGAGCAGACGCCGTTCGGTGGCCGAGGTCGCCGCCCTCCTGTCGCTCCCCCTGGGGGTGGCCCGGGTGCTGCTGGGCGACATGGCCGGGCTCGGCATGGTCACGGTGCACCAGACCGCGAGCAGTGCCGGCAACGCGCCGGACCTCGCGCTGATGGAAAGGGTGTTGAGTGGACTCCGTCGGCTCTAGGCCGCAGCCCGTCGCCACGACGGCGACGATCTCGGCCAAGATCGTGGTGGCCGGCGGCTTCGGCGTCGGAAAGACCACCTTCGTGGGCTCGGTCTCCGAGATCGTCCCGCTGACCACCGAAGCCGTGATGACCGAGGCCAGTGCGGGGCACGACGACCTGTCGGCCACGCCGAACAAGGTCACCACCACGGTGGCGATGGACTTCGGCCGCGTCTCGCTGGACGCCGAGCTGATCCTGTACCTGTTCGGCACCCCCGGGCAGCACCGGTTCTGGTTCATGTGGGACGACCTGGTCCGCGGCGCGATCGGCGCCGTCGTGCTCGTCGACACCCGGCGGCTCGCCGACTCCTTCGCCGCGATCGACTTCTTCGAGGACCGCGGGCTGCCCTACGTCGTGGGCCTGAACTGCTTCGACGGGCTGCTCCAGCACCGTGTCGAGGACGTCCGGGAGGCGATGTCGATCGACGCGACCATCCCGATCGTCAGCTGCGACGCCCGCAACCGGCAGTCCACCAAGCAGACCCTGATCGCGCTGGTGGAGCACGCCATGCACCACCGGATGACGGCCGCGGCGCGCTGAGCCGCCCGTACCCGATTCCGCACTCTGGATGCAGAACGTCGTCGTGCGCGGGGCCGGAAGCGCGTAGTGCATCCAGAGTGCGGTTCTCGGCCGGGGCGGAGCGTCAGCCCTCCACGAGCGCGATCGACGTGATGCGGTGCAGCGGCACCCGGTGCAGCGCGCCGTCGACGCTGTCGCGGCCCTCCACCACCCCGCCGCCGACGTTCACCGGCTCGAGCACCCGCTCGCCCGCCACCCCGTGGCCGTCGACGAAGCCGATCCAGACGCTGCCGGCTGGTGCAGCGCCGCGCGGCGCAGGGTGTCCACCGTGGCGCCGTTCCCGCCCCCGGGTGCCGCCGTCCCGCGGCGGACCCCCGCCAGCGCGTCGCCCGCCCGCATCCGGGACACCAGCCCGGCGAGCTGCTCCGCGTCCGGCTCCGGCGGCGGACCGCCCCGCGCGCCCGCCCGGCGGCGGGGCGGCGTGCGCCGGCCGCGGTCGGAGAGGTCGAGCACCGCGCCGCCGGTGTCCTCGGCGGCGGGGCTGAACCCGGCGGCGCGCAGCGCGTCGAGCAGCTCCACCAGCGGCAGCGGACGAGACGGCCACCGTCGGCGCGATCCGGCGCAGCTCCAGCTCCGCCGTCCGCGGGTGGGCCAGCACCTCGGCGATCAGCACCTCGTCGTCGGAGCGCAGGAACGACGCCGCCGCCCCGCCGCGCAGCCGGCCGTGCCGGCGGGACACGTCGTCGACGAGGTAGGTCAGCGCCTGCGGCACCGGCGTGGCCGACCGGCTGGCCAGCAGCTCGTGCAGGTCCGACGCCGGACGCGCCCGGCGTCGAGCGCGCGCCGGACGGTGGACTCGGTGAACCGGTAGACGGTGGCGCCGCCGGCCGACTCGACCTCGGCCATCAGGTCGAGCTCGGCGGCCAGCTCGGGCTCCAGCGGTCCCGGGGCGACGGCGGTCAGGTCGGCCTGCAGCAGCACGTGGTCGACGGGCGGGGGCAGCATCGCGCGCAGGGCCGGCGACCGATCGCGGCGGGATCGGTCGAGCAGCGCCCGGCCGGGCCCGGACAGCGCGTCGAGCGCGACGACGCCCAGCACGGTGGCCTCGGCCAGCACCCAGCCGACCACCTCGTCGCGCAGCCGGCCGCCGCGCCGGGGCGCCCGCCAGGCCAGCAGGTCGGCCAGCGCGGCGGGCGACCCGGCCGCCGTGCCCGGCGGCAGCTCGGCCAGCCCGGCCAGCACGCGCCGCCGGTCGCGCGGAGCCAGCGGGCGGCGAACCCCGTCGGAGAGGGCCGCGATCGGCCGGCCGGCGTCGTCCGCCTGCCCGACCAGCCCGGGCAGCCGGGGCAGGTCGAGCCAGGTGCGGGCCAGCAGCGACCAGCGCTGCTCCGGCCCGCCCGCCGCCCAGATGTCGGCGTTGGTGGTCGGCACCCAGTCCGGTGCGACGCCCTCGCTCTCGGCCACCAGGTCGGCGGCGACGGCCAGCTCGACGAACAGTGCCGCGGCCGCCTCGTCGGACTCCATCTCCTTCGCCGCGCGGCGCAGCTCCCGCACGCCCAGCCCGCCGGAGCGCAGCACCGGCGGCGGCGTCCGGCACCAGAACGCGACGAGCAGCTCGACCTGCCGCAGCACCCGCAGCGCGGCCCCGCCCGCGGTGCCGTCGACGACGTCGGCGCCGCGGTCGCGGGCCCCGAGCGTCGGGGCGCGGTGGCGAGGGCGCCGAGCGGCCGGTCCCCGCGCAGCGCGAGCCCGACCTGCCGGGGCAGCTCGACGGTCTCGGCGTCGACCCGCAGCAGCAGGCCCCGCGCGAGCAACCGCCCGACCGGGCTGGCCGGGTCCGCGCCCGCCCGGCTGCGCCCGATCGGCGGCCCGGCGGCCAGCGCGTCGAGCACGCGCCGCTCGTCGGGATCGACCGCGGCCAGCAGCTCCGGCAGCGCCGACGACCCGGCCGGGCCGCCCGCCGGCCGGCCCAGCCCGCCGGGGAAGCGCGGCACGACGTCGCGGG
Organism: uncultured Actinomycetota bacterium; assembly: GCA_963784265.1. Taxonomy (GTDB): domain Bacteria; phylum Actinomycetota; class Actinomycetes; order Mycobacteriales; family Pseudonocardiaceae; genus Pseudonocardia. The sequence goes on along the minus strand of CAWAQQ010000005.1, from coordinate 35,561 downwards.
CCGCCGGCACGAGCGTCAGGTCGGCGTCGTCGCCCCAGACCAGCGCCCGCTGCTCGCAGCGCGGCCAGGGCGGCGCTGACGGCCGGGACGGGCACGTCCGGGCCGAGCAGCCGGTCCAGCTCGGCACGCGCGACGGGGCCGCCGTCGGCGTCGGCGACCACGAGGGCCTCCAGGACGGCGAGGGTGACGGTGTCGAGGTCGTCGCAGGCGCGGTGCACCGAGGCGCGGATGCCGGCCCGGGTGGCCAGCACGGTGAGATCGGCGGGCGGCGGCACGGCGAGGTCGGGGCGCAGCCGGAGCAGGGCGGCGAGCATCTCGTCGTCCTGGGCGCGCAGCCAGTCGACCAGCGGGGTGGGCATCGGCGTCCACGGTAGTCGCCGGCGCCCGGCGCCACGCCGCCGTCCGGTACGCGATACTGCAGGCCACTGCCCACACCGAGGAGGACACCGTGGCCAAGCCCGAGCGCACGGGCCGGATCGACCCGACGTGGCCGGACCTGCCCGACGGCGAGCACCCGGTCAGCGAGCTCGCGAGCCCGCGTGCAGGGCTCGCTGTCCCCGTTCGGCGACGTCGAGTTCCCGCAGCCGGAGGTGCCCTACGTGCACCCCGTCACGGAGATCAACCGATAGCCGCGCCCGCAGGGCTGCTGCTCGCGGCGGGGGCGGGACGGCGGATGGGCCGCCCCAAGGCGCTCGTCGAGCTGGACGGTGAGCCGCTGGTCCGGCGGGCGCTGCGGGTGCTCGCGCGACGGCGGCTGCGCGCCGCTCGTGGTGGTCCTCGGTGCGGCGGCCGACGACGTGCGCGCCGTGCTCCCCCCGGACGTGCGCGCCGTGGTGGCTCCCGGACTGGGCCGAGGGGCATGGGCGCGTCGCTGCGCGCCGGGCTCGCCGCGCTCGGCGGCGCTCGACCCGGGACCGGACGCCGCGCTCGTGCACCTGGTCGACCTGCCCGGCGTCACCGCGGACGCGGTGGCCCGGCTGGCCGCGTTCGGCCGCACCCGACGCCCTCGCCCGGGCCGCCTACGGCGGCCGCCCGGCGCACCCCGTCCTCATCGGACGGTCGCACTGGGCGGCCGTGCGGGCGGCGGCCGTCGGGCGACGCGGGCGCCCGGAGCTACCTCGCCGGGAACCCGGCCCTCCAGCTGGTCGAGTGCGGGGACCTCGCCGATCCGGACGACGTCGACACCCCCGAACAGCTGGCGCGCTACCGCGACCGCCCGTCCCGGCCGCCTAGACCGCGACGTGCTGGCCCGGGAAGATCAGGTTCGGGTTGCCGGCGAATGCCGGGGTTCTTCTCGACGAGCGCCTTCCAGCCGCCCGCCACGCTGGTGCGCCTCGGCGATCTCCGACAGGGAGTCACCGGACTTGACCACGTAGTTGCCGCTCGTCGACCGCGCCGCCGGGGCCTCCCTGCGGGCGGGCGCCGACGCGGCGGCCCGCTCCTTCGGGGCCGCTGCCTCCGTTCCGTGGCCTTCTTCTTCTCGGGAGCCGAGGCGACGGGCTTCTTGGCGGGGGTGGACGCGGCCTTGGGCGGAGCGGCCTTCCCGGGTGACGCCGACTCGCCCCGGATGCCCAGCTTCTTCGAGCAGGCGGGCCAGGCGTTCCAGCCCTGCGCTGCGAGCACGCGCTCGGCGACCGCGATCTGCTGCGCCCGGCTGGCCTTGTGCGGCGTTGCCCGTGCCGCCGAAGGCGCGCCAGGTGCTCGGGGTGAACTGCAGGCCACCGGAGAACCCGTTGCCGGTGTTGATGCCCCAGTTCCCGCCGCTCTCGCACTGCGCCAGCTTGTCCCAGGTGTCGGGCGACGCGGCGTTGGCGGCGGGGGCGGTCAGCAGGATCGGGGCGCCGACGACGGCCCCGGCGAGTGCGGTGCGGGCCAGGGCCCGGCCGGTGATGTCGATCGTGCTGGGGGCACGGTGACGGCCGCGGTATCGCGCCATGGCTGCGTCTCCGGCGCTGCGCGCGGACCGGTCGCCGACGTCGGCGTCGGCGGGCCTGGGGATGCCCGCCACGATCCGTTCCTGTCCCACGCGAGGTTCGTGAGGCGTCGGGGGCCGGACCGCCGGACAGGGGAGCGCTGCGGTTCCGGGGCCGTCGGGACCTGGGGAGTCCGTCCGAGCCGTCACGCACGCTACGTCCAGTCATCACGACGTGGGCAAACCGTCACCTGAACGGGGACGCTCGTCATCCGAACGGGTCACCGAGCAACGTCGTTGCTGCTCAGAGTTATCGGCTGGACGAGATCATCGATCACTCAGGTTGCTCGAATGTGACGCAGATCACATCAATCGCACGAATCGTGACCTCCGGCGCCGACCGCGGCGCGCGACCCGCACGCCGTAGGGTCGGGGGGTGGAGCTGACGCACGTCGACGCCGCCGGGGCCGCCCGGATGGTGGACGTCACCGGCAAGGAACCGAGCGCGCGCACGGCCGTGGCCACCGGCACGCTGCGCACCACGGCCGAGGTGGTGGACCTGCTGCTCCGCGACGGGCTGCCGAAGGGCGACGCGCTGGCCACCGCCCGCATCGCCGGGATCATGGGCGCCAAGCGCACGCCGGACCTGGTCCCGCTCTGCCACCCGATCGCCCTCAGCGGGGTCGTGCTCGACCTCGAACCCGACGGCGACGCGGTGCGGATCCGGGCCACCGTGCGCACCACCGACCGCACCGGCGTCGAGATGGAGGCCCTCACCGCCGTCGCGGTCGCCGGGCTCACGCTGCACGACATGGTCAAGGCCGTCGACCCGGCCGCCGTGCTCGACGCCGTGCGGGTCGAGCGCAAGGACGGCGGCAAGACCGGCACGTGGACGCGCCCGGCGGACCGGTCATGAGCGCCGACGATGGACGCACAGGGCCCGGATCCGGGCCATCGGCGTCCACGACCGACGATCACGCGCCGCGGCGGGCGCGCGTCGTCACCGCGTCGAACCGCGCGGCGGCCGGCGTCTACGCCGACCGCGGCGGCCCGCTGATCGTCGAGTGGCTGCGCGAGCGCGGCTTCGAGACCCCGGACCCGGCCGTGGTGCCCGACGGCGAGCCCGTGGCGGGCCGAACTGCGAGGGCCGTCGCCGACGGTGCCGACGTGGTGATCACCACCGGCGGCACCGGCATCTCGCCCACCGACGCGACGCCGGAGGTCACCCGCGCGCTGCTGGACTACGAGGTGCCCGGGCTGGCCGACGCGATCCGCGCGGCGGGGGCGCCGGCGGTGCCCACGGCGGTGCTGTCGCGCGGCATGGCCGGCGTCGCGGGGCGCACGCTGGTGGTGAACCTGCCCGGATCGACGGGCGGCGTCCGCGACGGGCTGGCGGTGCTGGCCGACGTCCTCGACCACGCCGTCGACCAGCTGCGCGGAGGGCGACCACCGATGACGGGATCGCCGCCCAGGCGGCGGCGTGCTGCGCGCCGACGTCGGCGAGGCGGTGCTGGACGTCGCCGAGCACGCCGCGCTGGTGGAGCAGGCCGCCGCCGGCGCCGTGGTCACCTTCGCCGGCGTCGTGCGCGACCACGACGGCGGGCGGTCGGTGCGCGGGCTGGAGTACAGCGCGCACCCGACGCGCGCCGAAGGTCGTCGCCGAGGTCGCGGCCGAGGTGGCCGCGCGCGCACACGGCGTGCGCGCGATCGCGGTGAGCCACCGGGTCGGGCGGCTGGAGATCGGCGACGTGGCGCTGGCCTGCGCGGTGGCCGCCGATCACCGGCGGGAGGCGTTCGAGACCTGCGCCGAGCTGGTGGAGGAGGTGAAACGCCTGCTGCCGGTGTGGAAGCACCAGGCGTTCACCGACGGCACCGACGAGTGGGTCGGCTCCGCCTGAGCCGTGCGCGGATATGGGTGCTCCAGCACCCATATCCGCGCACGAGGGGGTCAGCGCAGGTCGAGCTGCTGGCCGACGCGGAGCCGGTGCGGGTTGCTCAGGACGTCGGTGTTGCGGTCGCAGACCGCCTGCCAGCCGCCCGCCACGTTGTGGTCCTGTGGCGATCTTGCGACAGGCTGTCGCCCGCGACGACGGTGTAGTCGGCGCCGTTCTTGGCCAGGGCCGGCGCGGGCTGCCGGGGCGGGCGCCGCGGGGCAGGCGCCTTCTTCGCAGGTGCGGGGGCGGCGGGCGCCGCCTTCTTGACCGGAGCGGCCGCAGCCTTCACCGGCCCGGGGGAGGCCTTGCCGTGGAGGCCCAGCTTGCGCGAGCAGGACGGCCAGGCGCTCCAGCCCTGCGCGGCGAGGATGCGCTCGGCCACGGCGATCTGCTGCTCGCGGCTGGCCCGGTGGGGCTGCCGGTGCCGCCGTAGGCGCGCCAGGTGCTCGGGCTGAACTGCAGGCCACCGGAGTATCCGTTCCCGGTGTTGATGTTCCAATTGCCGCCGCTCTCACATTGCGCGAGCCTGTCCCAATCGCCGCTGGGGGCGGCAGTGGCGGTACCGGCGAGGGCGAGCGGGGCGCCGACCGCGACCGCACCGACAACGGCCAGGCGCAGGAGACTTCGGCCCTTGCGTGATTGCAGGTCGAGAAGTCATTGTTTGCTCTCCTGATCGCGCCGTCGAGCACGGATCTGCTGATCAGCGGGCTCGGGGAGCTCACGTGACCGTCCCACCGACGTCGCCCGGAAGCCCGTGACGGACTTCCGGAATCGTGTCCTCGCCCCTGCCCCGTTCCATCTCGACGGACCGGAACCGCGGGGCAGGGTGTGGCGCGACGGTTCCGGATGCATTTCCGGACAACCTCGATTCGGGCGACCGACCGACGACGCTACGAGCACCGACCGGGCAATCGTCAACCGAAGCGGCGGTGACCGTTGTCACCGACTAACGCAGTAGGATGGTCGTGTATGGGTCGTATCTTGCAGGTCAGACGGCATACGATCACGGTAAGATCACGTTTGCAGCAATTACATTCAAACTGAAAGTTTTGCCGATTGCGTCACACAATTCAGCGACGGAACGTCTCCGTGCGATCACGCGCGCGCATGCGCCCCTCGCCCCGTCTGGCCGCCGACCGGCGTGGTGCGTCATGCTGGGGTGGTGGACGACCACCCTTCGGGAGCGCTCCGGACGACCCGGCCGAAGTCCCCGCCGGCGCTGGCCGCCGCGCTGCGCCCCACCGGCTACCTCGCCGACGACGGCCTGGCCACCGCCGCCTTCCTCGCCATGCGGATGAACCGGCCGCTGTTCTGCGAGGGCGAGCCGGGCACCGGCAAGACCGCGCTCGCCCAGGCGCTCGCCGCAGGTCACCGGCGCCGAGCTCATCCGGCTGCAGTGCCACGACGGCATCGACGCCACCCAGGCCCTCTACGACTGGGACTTCCCCCGCCAGCTGCTGCACCTGCGCGCGCTGGAGGCCGCGGCGGGCGTCGCCGCCGAGAAGCTGGACGCCGACGCCGTCGAGGCGTCCCTCTACGACCCGCGGTTCCTGCTCGCCCGGCCGATCCTGCGGGCCCTGCAGACCACGCCGAGCGTGCTGCTCATCGACGAGGTGGACCGCGCCGACGACGAGTTCGAGGCGTTCCTGCTGGAGGTGCTCACCGAGCACGCGGTCACCATCCCGGAGATCGGCGAGGTCCGGGCCACCACGCCGCCGCTGGTCGTGCTCACCTCCAACCGCACCCGCGAGGTGCACGACGCCCTCAAGCGGCGCTGCCTCTACCTCTGGCTCGACCACCCCGACCTCGAGCGCGAGATCGAGATCCTGCACTGCGGCTGCCCGGCCTGCCCGAGCGGCTCGCCGCGCAGGTCGCCGGCGCCGTCCGCAAGCTGCGCCAGGCCGAGCTGCTCAAGCCTCCCGGCGTCGCCGAGACGCATCGACTGGGCGCGGGCGCTGCAGCTCGTCGGCGCCCGGCACCTCGACGTGGACAGCGCGGCGGCCACCCTCGGCGCGGTGCTCAAGTACCGCGAGGACGCCGACCGCGTCCGCAGCCAGCTCGACACCCTGCTGGCCTCCTGACCGGGTCGGACCAGGTGACCGAGATCGACGCGGCGGACCAGGCGCCGCCCGACGACGACCCGATACCCGGGCTGGTCGGCTTCACCGTCGTGCTGCGCAGCGCCGGGCTGGCCGTCACCACCGACCGGGTCGCGGCGTTCCTGGCGCGCTCGACGCCCTCGACGTGACGAGCCGGTCGCAGACCTACTGGGCCGGCCGGCTCACGCTGTGCTCCGACCCGGACGACCTGCCGCGCTACGACCGGCCTTCGCGGACTGGTTCACCCCGCCCCGCGCCGGCGGCACCCAGCTCCGGGACGAACGCCCGCCGCCACCGCCCAAGCTCGCCGCGCTCACGCCCGCCGCGGACGAGCCCGGGCGAGGGCGAGGACGGACAGGAGCCGCAGCTGCACGCCCGGGCCAGCGGCACCGAGGTGCTGCGCGACCGCGACATGGCCGAGCTGACCCCGGCCGAGCGCGAGCACCTGCGCCGGCTGCTCGCGCTGCTGCGGCCCGAGCCGCCCTCGCGCGACGTCGCGGCGGCTGCCGGGCCGCCCGCCACGGCGAGCCCGACCCGGGCCGCACGCTGCGCGCCGCGCTGCGCAACCAGGGCGAGCTGCGCGAGCTGCGCAGGCGCGACCGGTCCCGCCGCCCGCGCAAGGTGGTGCTGCTGGTCGACGTGTCCGGCTCGATGGAGCCCTACGCCGACGCGCTGCTGCGGTTCGCGCACGTGGTGGTGCGCCGCGCGCCGCGGTGCCGTCGAGGTGTTCACCCTCGGCACCCGGCTCACCCGCATCACCCGGGAGCTGCGGCATGCGCGACCCCGAGCGGGCGCTGGCCGCGGCGGGCCGGGCGATCCCGGACTGGTCCGGCGGCACCCGGCTCGGCGAGGTCCTGCGCGCCTTCGTCGACCGGTGGGGTCAGCGCGGCGCGGCCCGGCGCGCCGTCGTCGTCGTCTTCTCCGACGGCTGGGAGCGCGGCGACCCCGACCTGCTCGGGACCCAGATGCAGCGGCTGCACCGGCTCGCGCACCGGCTGGTCTGGGTCAACCCGCACGCGGGCAAGGACGGCTACGCCCCGGTGCAGGGCGGAATAGTCGCGGCCCTGCCGTACTTGGACGATCTGTTGGCCGGGCACAGCCTGGCCACGCTGGAGGAGCTGCTCGAGGTGGTGCGCGATGCGTGACGTGCTGGACAAGCTGGACGGCTGGTGGACGAAGGGCGAGACCGCCGCGCTCGCCACGGTCGTCGGCACCTACAGCTCCGCGCCCCGCCAACCCGGCGCGTCGATGCTGGTCGGACCGGCAGGCGAGGCCGTCGGCAGCGTGTCCGGCGGCTGCGTCGAGGGCGCGGTCTACGAGCTCGGCGAGCAGGTGCTCGCCGACGGCAGGCCGATCCTGCAGCGCTACGGCGTCTCCGACGACGACGCCTTCGCCGTCGGGCTGACCTGCGGCGGGATCATCGACATCTTCGTGGAGAAGGTCGACCCCGCCGGCTACGCGCAGCTCGGGCAGGTGGCCGAGGCCGTGCGCAGCGAGTCGCCCGTCGCGGTCGCCACGGTCGTGGCCGGGCCGGCCGACCGGCTCGGCAAGCGGCTGGTCGTCTGGCCCGACCGCGTCGACGGCACCACCGGCTCGGCGCGGCTCGACGACGCCATCCGCGACGACGCCCGCGGCCTGCTCGACGCCGGACGCAACGCGAGCGTCACCTACGGCGTCGACGGGCAGCGCCGCGGCGAGGGGCTGAGCGTGTTCGTCGAGTCGTTCGCCCCGCCGCCCCGCATGATCGTCTTCGGGGCGATCGACTTCGCCGCCGCCGTCGCGCGGATGGGCAGCTTCCTCGGCTTCCGCGTCACCGTCTGCGACGCCCGCCCGGTCTTCGCCACGGCGTCCCGGTTCCCGGGCGCCAACGAGGTGATCGTCGAATGGCCGCACCGCTACCTGGCCGCCGAGGCCGAGGCGGGGCGCATCGACGCGCGCACCGCGCTCTGCGTGCTCACCCACGACCCGAAGTTCGACGTGCCGCTGCTCGAGGTGGCGCTGCGGCTGCCCGAGGTGGGCTACATCGGGGCCATGGGATCGCGGCGCACCCACGACGACCGGCTGGAGCGGCTGCGCGAGCGCGGCCTGACCGAGGCGCGAGATCGAGCGCGTGTCGAGCCCGATCGGCCTCGACCTGGGCGCCCGCACACCGGAGGAGACCGCCGTCTCGATCGCCGCCGAGATGATCGCGCAGCACTGGGGCGGCGCGGGGACGCGGCTCGCCGAGCGCGACGGGCCGATCCACGCCCACTGACCCCGCCGATCGGCGCGGAGGCCCCTGTCCGATCGGACGGGTGATGGCGCATCCGGGCCGGCGATCGCCCCGTTCGGGACGGGCGTCCGGGCGGCGCGCGGGTTAGCCTGGTCCCGCGGTCCGGCGGCATCCGCCGGAGCGGCGTGAAGCGATGCGGTGCTAGGGGGCGATCGTGGTCCTCGTCGGCGAGACCCGACGGGCCGGTGACGCGGTTCTGCTGGCCCGGCGCAGCCCCGAGGAACGTGCCGCCTACGACTCGTCGGCGGACCACCTGCGGCTCTCCAAGTTCCACGCCCCCGAGATCGTGTTCGGGCCCGACTCGCTGCGCCGAGGCCGCGCACGCCGCGGTCCGGCTCGGTGCCCGCCGCCCGTTCGTCGTGACCGATCCCGGGCTCACCGAGGCCGGGTGGCCCGACCGAGCTGCTCACCCAGCTGCAAGCTCGCGGGGCTCGACCCCGCAGGTGTGGACTCGACGTCACCCCCAACCCCAAGGACCACGAGATCGAGGCCGGCCACCAGCGCTACGCCGAGACCGGCTGCGACGTGGTGCTGGGCATCGGCGGCGGTTCCGTGATCGACGCCGCGAAGGGCATCGCGCTGCTGGCCGCGAACGGTGGCCGCATCCTCGACTACGAGGGCATCGACAGGATCGAGCACCCGATCCCGCCGCTGATCATGATGCCGTCCACGTCGGGCACCGGCGCCGACGTGTCCCAGTTCTGCATCGTCACCGACACCGAGCGGCACACCAAGATCACGATCATGGGCCGGGCGCTGGTCCCGGACGTGTCGGTCATCGACCCGCGGCTGCTCGTCACGATGCCCGAGTGGCTCAACGCGGCCACCGGCCTCGACGCGCTCACCCACGGCATCGAGGCGTTCGTGTCGCTGGCCCACGGCCCGCTCACCGACCACCACGCGCTGCAGGCCGTCTCGCTGGTCAACGGCAACCTGGCGCGCACCATGCAGAGCCCGGACGACGCCGTGGCCCGGATCGTTCATGGCCCAGGCCGCGCTGGAGGCCGGGCTGGCCTTCACCAACGCGATCCTCGGCGCGACGCACGCGATGAGCCACCAGGTCGGCGGGATGCTGGACCTCCCGCACGGCGTGGTCAACGGCGTGCTGCTGCCGCACGTGATCCGGTTCAACGGCGCCGACGTGCCCGAGCGGTTCGTGCCCATCGCGCAGGCCATGGGCCTCGACGTCGGCGGGCGCCCCGGCCGACGAGGCCGTCGAGCTGGTGGCCGAGGAGGTGCGCAGGCTCGGCGACGAGGTGGGCGTGCCGCGGGGGCTGGGCGCGCTCGGCGTCACCGCGAGGACATCCCGCGGCTCTCGCAGCTCACCCTGGGCGACGCGTGCCTCACCACCAACCCCCGGATGGCGTCGGTGACCGACGTCGAGGCGCTGTTCAAGGCGGCCATGTGACCACCGCGCAGTGGCCGCCGCGACGGCCCGCGCCGCGCGCCGACCCGCGCCGCGTCCCGACCTCGAGGCGCTCACCGGCCTGCGGTCGGGCAAGCCGCACTACTACCCCGAGTACCGCACCGCGGCCGAGCGGATGCGCCGGGTGATCCACGCGCTGGAACGGATCTCCGCCGCGCTCGTGCGCACCATGGAGGGCTCCGAGGCGCTGGTCCGCGCGGTCGTCGAGGCGGCCGCCGACCACCTGACGGCGGAGTGGGTCGTGTTCGCCCTCGTCGACGGCGAGCTCCCCGACGCCCGCCCGCGCCACCTGGTGCGCGGCCCGGACGGCGACCGAGTGGCCGGCCGCCGACGGACCGTCCCCGACGAGATCCGCCGCCACGTCGACCAGGTCTGCCGCGGTGCCGCAGGACGACCACGCACGACGCGGAGACCCGGCGCCGCCACCTGCACGTGCCGGTCCGGCTCGACGGCCGCGTGCGTCGGGCGGGTTCGCCGCGTGGACCCCGGAGGACCGCGAGATCGACGACACCGACCACTCGGTGCTGCGGATCCTGGCCGGCCAGACCGCGGCCGCCCTGCAGAACTGCGCGCTGCTCGACCACTCCGAGCGGCTCCTCGACCGGGCCAACCGGCAGGCCGACGACCTCAAGGCCCGCAACGACGAGCTGCTGCTGACCCAGGCCGAGCTGGGCGCCGCCCGGCAGCGCGAGGTGCTCGACGACGAGCGGCACCGCATCGCCCGCGAGCTGCACGACAGCGTCACCCAGTACGCGCTGTCCGCCGGCATGCACATCGAGCTGGTGCGCTCCGAGATCGAGCGACGGCCGGCTGCGCAGCGCAGCTCGACACGGCCAAGGACCTCACGCGCCGGGCCGTCGAGCAGCTCCGCTCCGCGATCTACGCCCTCAACGACGCCGACGGCTGCGGGCCGACGAGGACCTGCCGTCGATGCTGCGCCGGCTGTCCGGCGTGCACATGCCCGACGAGCTGCAGGTGGAGGTGCGGATCGGCGGCAAGCCGGTGCCGCTGCCCGCCGACTGCGAGCAGTCGCTGTTCCGGATCGCGGGCGAGGCGCTGTTCAACACCGCGGTGCACGCCGACGCGAGCCGCGCCGTGGTCCGGCTGGCCTACCGCTGCGACCGGGTCCGGTTGACGATCTCCGACGACGGCGGCGGCAGCCCGGAGGAGGTGCGGCGAAGCCTGCGCGCCGCCAGCGTGGCCGCGCCGTCCGGGGAGCACCGCGGCCTGGTCAACATGCAGACCAGGGCGCGTGAGCTGGGTGGCTCCCTCGCGTTCCGCCGGGCCCGCCTGGGCGGGCTGCAGGTCCAGGTCGAGGTCCCGGTCCCGCTGCGCGGCCCCGACGACGGCCGTCCCGTCATGAGCACCAGCCGGATCGAGGCGACCACCAGGGCGCGGCCGATGCCCACCCGGATCGTGCTCGTCGACGACCACTCGATCATGCGGCAGGGCCTGCGCGCGGTGCTGGAGCGCGAGGACGACCTGCGGGTGGTCGGCGAGGCGGGCACCCCGGCCGACGCGGTCGCCGCCGTCGCCGCCTCGCGCCCGCACGTGGTGCTGCTCGACCTCAAGCTCACCGCCGGCCCGCAGACCGACGGGCTCGACGTCTGCCGGCGGCTGTGCGCGGCCCACCCCGGGCTCGGGGTGCTGGTGCTCACCACGTTCGCCGAGGACCGGCTCGTCGTCGAGTCGGTGCAGGCCGGGGCCCGCGGCTACGTCGTGAAGGACGTCGACACCACCGAGCTGGTGCGGGCGATCCGCGCCGTGTCGCGCGGGGAGAGCGCGTTCGACGCGCGCAGCGCCTCGGCGATGGTGCGCTCGCTGTCCGGCGGGGTGCCCGACCGCGAGCGGCTCACCGAGCGCGAGCTGGACGTGCTGCGGCTGCTGGCGCGCGGCCTGTCGAACCGGGCGATCGGGGCGGAGCTGTTCATCTCCGAGACCACGGTGAAGTTCCACGTCGGCAACCTGATGCGCAAGCTGATGGTGTCGCGGCGGGCCGAGGCCGTGTACGCGGCGACCAAGCTCGGGCTGCTGTAGCCGTCGTCGACCGCCGCGAGCGGTGATCGCTGCACCCGCTCCTAGGCTGCGGCGCCATGCGGTTCTACGCGGAACGCCCGGTGCGGCTGGCGCGCCAGCTGCTGGCCGACGTGCTGGTGGTCGCCTGGATGGTCGCTCTGCGTCGAGGCGGCCCGCGCGGCGAGGGCGCTGATCGAGCAGCTGCAGGCGCCCGCGCGCAGGCGCTCACCGACGCGGGCGAGCCGATCCGCGGGGCCTTCGACGACGCGGCCCGCACGGCGGCCGGGGTGCCGTTGTCGGCGACGACCTGGCGAGGGCGCTGGGCACCGGCACCGCGGCGGGCACGGCGCTCGCCGACTCCGGCCAGGAGCAGATCGACACGATCGCCGCCCTCGCGCTGGACACCGCGATCGCGATCGTCGTGGTCGGCGCGCTGCCGGTGCTGCTGGTCTGGCTGCCGCTGCGCCTGCGCTACGCCCGCGGCGCCCGCTCGGCGATCCGGGCCCGGCGCCACGACACCGACCTGCTGGCGCTGCGCGCGATGACCCACCAGCCCGTGCAGCGGCTGCTGCGGCGTGGCCCCCGACCCGGCGCGGCGTGGCGGCGCGACGACCGGGCCGTCGTGCACGGGCTCGCGGCGCTGGAGCTGGCGTCGCTGGGGCTGCGCGCACCCCGGGTGTCCCCGGACTGATCCCCGGACCCCTCGCGCGAACGGCACTCTCGAACAGACCTATCGTTCGAGAGTGCCGTTCGCGCCGGCGTCAGCCGGCGACGGTGATCGTCTTGTCGTCGGTGAGCACCGGGCGGCCCGCCCCGCCGGACGGGTCGTCCTCGCTCACCCGCACGACGTACTGCCCCGGCTCCAGCCGCACCGTGAACCGGAACGGGCTGAACCGCTGCCCCTCGGCCGACATCCCCGCGCCCGACTGCACGACCTTCCCGTCGCGCAGCACCTCCCACGGCACGGTCGCCTCGAAGACGGCCGCCTCGCCCGCCACGACGACGTCACGCCCGACCGAGGCGCCGTCGGCGGGACTGTCGATCTGCACGAGCGAGCGCACGGCGTAGGCGTCGGCCCGCTTGATCGGGTCGGCCGTCCGCACCGTTCCCCACAGCTCCGGCACCGGTTCCCCGTCCACGAGCAGCCGCACCGGCTCGGTGGACTGCAGCGCGCCCTGCACCGTGTACACCAGCTGCTGCACGGTCATCTCCGCCGCGGCGCTGCCCACCGAGGCGCCGTCGCGCACCGGCCCGCCGAGGTCGACGGTGATCACCCCGTCGGCGGCGGTCACCGGGGTGCGCAGCTGGGTCCCCGGCGGCCACGCCGAGCGGTAGTGGGGGTCGATGCCCGTCGGCCTGGCGAGCATCTCGCGGACGGCGTCGCTGGGCGGGTCGGCCGTGGGCACCCGGTGGAACTCCCGGTAGAGCCGCAGGCCCGCGGCGGTGTCGGCCACGTAGTAGACGGGCAGCGCCCGCTCCGGGGCTCCCGGCGCCGGCGTGGACACCGATCCGGGCGTCGGGGGCACCGGCGGGGACACCGGGGCGTCGGTGCACGCGGTCAGGATCCCGGCGACCAGCAGGACCGCGGCCGCCCGTGCGTTCGTCGACCTCATGGTGGCCCCCTCCCCCGAAGCGGCTCGCCTGTGAGACGCGCCACTGACGTCCAGGTTGCCCGACGGTGGCCGTCGCGGGCACCGACTCGCCGCACCCGTCGTGATGGCAGGCTCCTGCCATGCCGCTGTTCTCCTTCGAGGGACTCGCCCCGACCGTGCACGCCGACGCCTGGATCGCGCCCACGGCGACGCTGGTCGGCGACGTGCGCGTGGAGGCGCGCGCCTCCGTCTGGTACGGCGCCGTGCTGCGCGCCGACATGGGGGCGATCATCGTCCGGGAGGGCGCGAACGTGCAGGACGGCTGCATCGTGCACGGCGGCGACGACCCGGTCACCGAGATCGGCGCGGGCGCCACGATCGGCCACCTCTGCGTGGTGCACGGCTGCGTCATCGGCCCCGAGGCGCTGATCGGCAACGGGTCGACGATCCAGGACGGCGCCCGCATCGGCGCGCGCTGCCTCGTCGGCGCGGGGGCGACGGTGGCGCCCAACACCGTCGTGCCCGCCGAGCAGCTGGTGCTCGGCACCGTGGCGACGGTCCGCGGGCCGCTGACCGAGTCGGCGCAGTGGTGGGTGCGCGGCAACCCGGAGATCTACCGGGAGCTGGCCAGGCGGCACCGGGCGGGCGTGGCGCCGGTCGAGCCCGTTCAGCGGTCGGGGTCGGGCGAGGACGCCTGCGCCCAGTAGCGGCGCGGGATCCGCCCGGCCTGCAGGGCCGCCCGGCCCGCCTCGACGGCGAGCCGCATCGCGTGCGCCATCCGCTCCGGGTCGCCCGCGCGGGTCACGGCCGTGGCCAGCAGCACGGCGTCGCAGCCCAGCTCCATCGCCTGCGCGGCCTCGGACGCCGTGCCGATCCCGGCGTCGAGCACCACCGGCACCCCGGCCCGCTCCACGATCATCTCGATGTTGTGCGGGTTGCGGATGCCCAGCCCGGTGCCGATCGGCGAGCCCAGCGGCATGACGGCCGCGCACCCGGCCTGCTCGAGCTTGCGGGCCAGCACCGGGTCGTCGTTCGTGTAGGGCAGCACCGTGAACCCGTCGTCGACGAGCTGCTCGGCGGCGTCGAGCAGCTCGATCGGGTCGGGCAGCAGGGTGCGCTCGTCGGCGACGACCTCGAGCTTCACCAGGTCGGTCCCCAGCGCCTCGCGGGCCAGCCGGGCGGTGAGCACGGCCTCGGCCGCGGTCCGGCAGCCCGCGGTGTTGGGCAGCACCTCGATCCGCAGGCGGCGCAGCAGGTCGAGCACCCCGGTGCCGGTGGCGGCGTCGACGCGGCGCATCGCGACGGTCGTCAGCGTCGTCCCGGACGCGACGAGCGCGCGCTCCAGGATCTCGAGGTTCGACGCCCCACCGGTGCCCATGATCAGCCGGGACGCGATCTTGTGGCCCCCGACGACGAGGTCGTCGTCCATCGTCATCCTCCCTGCACGGCGGTCAGCACCTCGACGCGCGCGCCGTCGGCGAGCGCGGGTGGCCTGCCAGTCGGCACGCGGCACGACCTCGCCGTCGACCGCGACGGCGACCCCGGTGCCGGGGGCGCCGAGCGCGGTGAGCGCGTCGAGCACCCCGGCACCGGCCGCCAGCTCGCGCTGCTCCCCGTTGATCCAGACGACCACGCCTAACCCCTCCTCGATACGGACGCGAACCGGGCCGGGTCGGCGACCCCGACGTGCGCGGGTACGGTCCCGCCGCGCAGCAGCGCCAGCACCGCGTCGGCGGTGACCGGGGCGAGCAGCATGCCGTTGCGGTGGTGCCCGGTCGCGACGAGCAGCCCGTCGGGGCCGATCCTCCCGATCAGCGGCAGGTTGTCCGGGCTGCCCGGGCGCAGCCCCGCCGCCGTCTCCACCAGGGCGAACTCGGCGATGCCCGGCAGCACCCGTTCGGCGTCGCGGAGCAGGTCGCGTACCCCGGCGACGGTGACGTCGGTGTCGAAGCCGGTCTCGGCCTGGGTCGCCCCGACGACGAGGCCGCCGCCGTCGCGCGGCACGGCGTAGACCGGCCTGCCGTCCACCAGCGCGCGCACGGTGCGGCGCGGCGGCGGCAGCGCGCCGGCCCGGTGGGCCAGCCGCAGGATCTCCCCCTTCACGGGGCGGACCAGGCCGTCCAGCGCGGGGTGCAGGCCAGCCGCTGTGCGCGCCGGCGCGACGACCAGGACCGTGGCGGCCGGCCGGTCGGGCCCCGTGGCGCAGCGCACGCCCGACGACCCGCGCCCCGTCGTCGAGCACGGCGGTGGCGGCGCGGGCCTCGAACCGCACGCCCGGCGGTTCGCACGCGGCCCGCAACGCCGCGAGCAGCGCCCGGTTGTCGACGGCGAGGTCACCCGGCACGGACAGCCCGCCGCGCACGTCGGGGCCGATCGCGGGCTCCAGGCGGCGCAGCTCCCGGCCCGACAGCCGGTCGACGGCGCGGCCGAGCCGGGCGAGGTGCGCGGCCAGCGCGTCGAGCTCGGCGCGGTCACCGGCGCCGGTGGCGACGACGACGGTGCCCTCGGTGCGCAGCCCGCCTGGCGGCCCGCGTCGGCGCCGAGCGTCGCGGCGAAGCCGGGCCAGCGGCTGACCGCCTCCACGCCCAGCTCGAGCAGCGCCTCCTCGCCCGGCCAGGCCTCGGTGACCGGGGCGAGCATCCCGCCCGCCACCCACGACGCGCCCGATCCGGGCGCCGGGTCGAGCACCGTGACCGGCCTGCCCGCCGCCGCCGCACGCCAGGCGCAGCTCAGGCCGATCACGCCTGCGCCGAGGACCGTCAGCTCGTCCGTGCTCATCTCACACCATCCGCTCCCTGCGCCGGCATGACCCGGATCAGGTTCGACGGTCGGGATCCCTGGATCCCCTCTCAGCCCGCGCGCCGTGTACGGCTCCGGGCTCCCGTGCGTCACCTGCCGCCCACCCTACGCCCGACGTAGGGTCCGCAACCGTGCCAGGACCCGACGGCGACGCCCTGCGCGCGCGCCTCGCCGACGCCCGGCTCTACCTCTGCACCGACGCCCGCTCGCGGCGCGGCGACCTCGCCGACTTCGCCGACGCCGCGCTGGCCGGCGGCGTCGACGTCATCCAGCTGCGGGACAAGGGCCCCGACGGCCCGCTGGAGGCGCGGGCCGAGCTCGCCGCCCTGGAGGTGCTGGCGCAGGCGTGCGCCCGGCACGGCGCGCTGCTCGCGGTGAACGACCGCGCCGACGTCGCGCTGGCCGCGGGCGCGCGACGTCCTGCACCTGGGCCAGGACGACCTGCCCGTCGCGTGGGCGCGGCGGGTCGTCGGCGACGAGGTGGTGATCGGCCGGTCGGCGCACAGCGCGGCGGAGACGGCGGCGGCGGCCACCGAGCCGGGCGTCGACTACTTCTGCGTCGGCCCGTGCTGGCCGACGCCCACCAAGCCGGGCCGCCCGGCGCCCGGGCTGGACCTGGTGCGCACCGTCGCCGGCCGGGCACCGGCGCGGCCGTGGTTCGCCATCGGCGGGATCGACCACGACCGGCTCGACGAGGTCCTCGCCGCAGGCGCGGAGCGCGTCGTCGTCGTGCGGGTCCTCACCGAGGCCGAGGATCCCGGCGCCGCTGCGGCCGCGCTGACCGCCCGCCTCCGCGGGTAGCGGGAGCGGCGGTCAGTCGGCGACCGGTCAGTTGCCGCCGTTGGGGCCTGGGTGGGCAGCCGGTCGACCAGGCCGCCGTTTCCGGTCGCGTCGCTGCCACCGGTCGTGGGCGGGGTGGACCGCGTCGTCGACCGGGGGTCGGCTCGTTCTGCGCGGTCGAGCCGCTGCTCGGCTCCCGGGTCGACTCCCGGGTCGACGTGGTGCCGCCCGTGTCCTCGGAGTCGGCGGGCGCGGTGGTCTGGGCGGCCCCGCCGTCGAGCACGCGGCCGACCGAGGTGCCCGACTGACCGCCGGAGAGGGTCGAGCCCTTCACCCACTCCAGCCCCGTGACGGCGAGCATCGCCACCACGAAGATCAGCACCGCGACACCGGCCAGCGCCGCGATCCGCTTGCGCGGCATCCCGGAGCGGACCGCCGGGGAGGCGAACTCGCGCTGCCGAGGGGTGCCGCCGTCGGCCGAGATCGGGCTGCAGGAGGACCGTGGCGTCGCTGCCCCTGTCGACCGTCTTGCCGCCGACGACCTTGATGCGGCGGGCGACGGTGTCGCGGGTGCGGTCGAGCGAACGCTGGTAGAGCGTGGCGCCGACCATGCTGACGACCGAGCCGATCGCGGCGCCCGCGACGGTGCCGAACGCGCCGAACAGCGAGCCCGCGCACCGCGCTCGTGGCGGCGGCCCCCGCTCCCGCGACGACCTTGTTGACCGACAGCTCGGGAGCCTTGACGGTCTTCCGCTCCGGCTCCGGCTCCGGGGCGGCGACGGCGGGCCGGCCGCGCGGCGGTCGGCGCACCGGCGGGCGGCAGCACGGCTGGGTCGGCCGGGGCGGCTGAGGCGGTGCACCGCGGTACTGGTAGGCGGGCGGCGGCGGCCGGGTCGGTACTGAGGTGACGGTCGGTACTGGGGCATAGCTCCTGTGCGATCCGGTCGGGGAGTGCGGCTACTCGTGTCAACGCCCATCACCCCCGGAATCGCTCCAGTCGATCACGCATCGTGACTGCGTTCACTCCGGTTCGCTCCGGCGGAGTCACCCCGGGAGCGGTTGCTCCGCGTGCGGCTCCACCGGATGGAGGATGCCCGGGTGGCCCGGCGGCAGGGCCGACCGGAGGACCGGCCAGGAGGCCGCCACGCACAGGACGACCAGCGGCCAGGTCAACGCCACCCTGGCCACGCCGAGCGCGACCACGGCGTCCGCGGCGTAGAGCGGCACGAGCACCACGAGCCGCAGGACGTACTGCGCGACCCAGACCCAGCTCGCACGCTGGTAGCCGCGGCGCAGGTCGGGGTCGCGGCGCCACTGCGTGCGCTGCCCGAGCGCGGTGCCGACGATGATCCCGAGCAGCGGCCACCGGACCACGATCGACACCGCCCATGCGAGCGCGCTCGCGGCGTTCGTCACGATCTGGACCAGGAAGAAGTCGGCGGCGCGACCCGTGTAGAGCACGACCAGCGCGGCCGCCGCGACCCCGAGCAGCCCGACCAGGACCGCACGGGGGCGCCGCCCGGCGGCCAGCCGCACCACGCCGACCACCGCGGCGGCGACGACGGCGGCACCCGCCCCCCAGGCCACCGGCGACGCCCACCCGGCCGCCCCGGCGACCGACCACCCGACGAGGAAGACGAGCACCGGCAGGGTGCCGTCCAACGCACCCCCGCGGCCGCCGAGGATCTCCCGCAGCGACGGCTCGGACGCCGTCGGTGCCGGCTCGGGGCCGGGTCGGGGAGTGGACACATAGGCAAGGGTGCCCTATCGCCACGGTTCGGTAGCGGCTACTGGCGCGAACGGTGGCCGTGGGTGATGCTGAACCGATCAACGCCCGCTCCGCGGGTGATCAGGCAATGGACGAGGGAGGCGGTCGCCGTGGGCACCTGGAACAACTTCGTGGCGATCGGCGACAGCTTCACCGAGGGCCTCGACGACTGGCGCGCGGACGGCACGCCGCGCGGCTGGGCGGACCGCGTCGCGGAGCAGATGGGCGCCGGGCGGCCGGGCTTCCGGTACGCGAACCTGGCCGTGCGCGGGAAGCTGCTGGACCAGATCGTGGCGGAGCAGATCCCCGTGGCCGAGCGGCTGCGGCCGGACCTCATCGCGTTCTGCGGCGGCGGCAACGACATCATCCGGTTCCAGTGCGACACCGACGACCTCGCGGCCCGCTTCGACGCCGCACTGGCCAGGGTCACGGCCACCGGAGCCACCGTCCTGATCTTCACCGGGTTCGACCTCGGCCGCATGCACCCGCTGATCCGGCGGCTGCGCGGGCGCATCGCCTGCTACAACGAGCTCATGCGGGCCAGCGCCGAGCGCCACGGCGGGCTCGTCGTCGACCTCTGGGGGATGACCCCGCTCGCCGACCCCCGCGCCTGGGGCAGCGACCGCCTGCACCTCACGCCCACGGGTCACCACCGGGTGGCGCTGCGGGTGCTGGAGACCCTCGGCGAGCCGGTCGCCGAGGACTGGCGCACGCCGTGGCCCGAGTCCGCGCCTGCCCCCGTGGCGCGACCGCCAGCGCGAGGACCTGCGCTGGATGCGCGACTTCGTGATGCCCTACGTGCGCGACCGCATCCGGGGCCGCAGCGGGAGCGAGGGTGTCACCCCGAAACGTCCCGAACTGCTTCCCCTGGACGGCGGGCCGCAGATCCTCGCCTGACCCGGAAGCCTCACTCCGGCTCGTTCGCCTTGCTCGCCCCCGACCGTGTACGGCGTCGTCACGCCCTCGTACATCACGATGCGCCGTGAGGCCCTCGGCCGCGTGCGGCAGGTTGTGGCAGTGGTCCATCCACACCCCGGGGTTGTCGGCGACGAAGGCGACGTCGTAGGCCTCCCCGTCGCCGACGTCGAGCGAGTCGACCCACCACGGGCTGCCGGTCGCCGGGACGCCGTTCCGGTTCAGCACGAGCGCGTGGTGACCGTGCAGGTGCATCGGGTGCACCTCGCCGCTGTGGTTCTCGATGCGCATCCGCACGACGTCTCCCTCGGCGACGACGAACATCGGCACGTCGGGGAACAGGTGCCCGTTGATCGTCCACCACAGGCCCGGCACGCCGTCGAGGAAGCCGGGGCGGCGTCCGATCGAGTACTCGAACCGCCGGGTCGCGGCTTCCGGGTCGAAGCCCACCGGGGCCGGGGTGCCGTAGGTCAGCAGGTCCAGCTTGTGCGACGGCGGCGGCGTGCGCGGCACGGGTCCCGGGCCGAGCACCAGCGCGGCCGAGCCGGCCATCTCCACCCGGGCACCCGACCCGTCCGCAGGCAGGTCGATCTCGAGGTCGGCGCGGGCACCGGCCGTGACCTCCACCGATGCGTCGGTGACCGGGGTGGGGCCGTGCAGGTCCGTGCCGTCGACGGCCACGAGCCGGAACGGCGCGCCGCTGACCCACACGGGCATCGGGCCCGCGTCGCTGTTGATCACCCGGACCCGGACGCGTGACCCCGGCGCCGCGGTGACCGGCACGTCGCCTGCCAGCCCGTTGATCGTGCGCTGACCGTCGTAGATGTGGACGAGCGCGAGCTCGTCGGCGACGGGGGCCCGTTCGGCGCCGCCGCCGCGCGGGGTGATCAGGAAGGCGCCGAGCAGGCCGCGCTGGACCTGCTCGTGGGCGACCTGGTGGGAGTGGTACCAGAACGTGCCGACCTGGTCGACGCGGAAGCGGTAGGTGTGCTCGCCCCCGACCGGCACGGCGTCCTGGGTCACCCCGGCCGTCCCGTCCTCGGCGTTGGGCACGTCCACGCCGTGCCAGTGCAGGGTGACCGCGTCGGGGACCGACTCGTTGACCAGCCGGACCTCGACGAGCTGGCCCTGCTCGGCGCGGATGACGGGGCCGGGAGAGGTCCCGTTGAGGGTGTAGCCGTCGACCGGCCGACCGGACGCGAGCCGGAACTGCTCCTTGCGCGCCGTCAGCGTGACCTCGACGTCCGCCTGCCCGCCCGTGGCGTCGGCGAAGGAGTCGACGCTGCGGACCGGCGCCGCCGCCGTGGCCTGCCCCGTGACCCGCCGCATGAGCCGTCGCACCGGGCCCCGCCGCCGCCCCCGGTCGTCGACGTACCCCATGTCCATCACGGAGTACGTCGACGGGAGCAGGCTCGCCTGCCAGAACCACGCCAGCGGAGCCAGTACGGCCACCGTGGCCACGATCGCGATGAGCGTCCGGCGGCGGCCGGGCGTCATGCTGGCGCCCTCCCGGGCGTCGTCGGGTAGCCCACGTGTCAGGCAACCGCCCTGTCGGCCGTCGCGGCCGGAGCCACGCTGCTGGCCGAGCCGGCCGCGCGGGCGGCCAGGTAGGCGACCATGAAGATCGCGAGGGCGTTGATGCCGTGCAGCAGGCCGAGGAACGGAATCGGCGTGCCCGAAGATGCCCAGCAGCACCTGCAGGACGATGAGCCCGAACGTCACGGCCCCGACATCACCCCGCGCGGAACCTTCGCGAAGAAGGCCACGATCAGCATGCACGAGTCCGATGAGCGGCATGACGATCTCCCCGTTGATGCCCATGGACGATGAACCCGATGACGCCCTGAACTCGACCCGCTCTCCTGCGGTCGCCTTGTCGATGACCCCGCCGTCCTCGACGAACTGCCGAGCCCGAACATCGGCGTACGCGATCGCCGCAGCCTGGATGACCACCTCGAGCGCGACCAGGTTCGCCAGCACGCGGTATGCAGTTCTCATAGCCCCTCCCCCTGCAGTTCCATGAGTCACACGACCAGAACAGCCCCCCGCGGGAACCGTGGCCCCCGCGCCACCGAGAATCTCGCGCATCGGCCCGGGAGCGTTACCTCGATACGGAACCGTTATCCAGTGACCCGGGGTCCGGCTCAGGCGCGGCTTCCGTCGAGGTACTGGAGCAGGTCGTGCGCTGCGAGCTCGACGTCCTTGTGGCCCCACTCCGCAGCCCGGTACTGGCACGCGATCAGGCCCATGCGGTGGACCCGCCTGAGGTCGCCGTAGACGAAACCGTAGCGGGCCTTGGTGTGGTCGGTCGCGCCGTCGGTGAGCCCGAGATGCCACTCGGCGTAGTCGTCCCACGAGTGCGACTCCAGGTACGCGTTCTCCGCGGCGGCGTCCGGTTGCACGTCGGACCAGACGCTCCTGAGCACGTACTGGCGGGCGTCGATCAGTTCCCGGGCCTTGGCCACGGCGCGCGTATTGACCGAGTACGAAGCCATCGGAACAGTGTGGACGACCGGCGGCGAAGGAGCATGCGTGGGGACCGACGCGGGGTTGCGCTGGGGCGGCGCGGTGCCGCTTGCGCGCCACCGCGCGTTCTCGACCGACGACCCCGAGGTCGCGGTGGCGGCGGGCACCGATCTTCTGGGTCCGCACCGCCTCGGGCTGCCGGCCGGTCTCGACGGGTTCGCCGCCCGGGTCAACGCCCTGCACTGGCGCGACGTGATGCTCGCGTACTTCTCCTACGGCGTGGAGCTGCAGGTGGCCTCCAGCCCGCTGTCGGAGCTCTACGCGGTCAACCTCCCGCTGACCGGTCATGCGGACGTCCGCTACCGGGGGGCGGAGGTCCATTCCTCGCCGCACGACGCGGTGGTGTTCTCCACGCCGGATGCGTCCGACATGCGCTGGAGCGCCGACCACACGGTGCTGTGCGTGACCATCCGCCGCACCGCGCTGGACCGGCACCTGTCCCGGATGCTCGGGCGGCAGGTCGACGGCGGCATCGACTTCGCACCCGCCATGTCGATGCAGGGCAGCGGGACGAGCTGGGGCGGCGTGGTCCAGACGCTGCTCGACGTCGCGGAGCGGAGCCGGGCGGGGACGCAGTCGCCGCTGCTGGCCGCCGAGCTGGAGAACATGGTCATGACCACGTTGTTGCTGGCGCAGCCGCACAGCTACTCCGACGAGTTGCTCGACGAGCAACCCGCCGCGTCGACCCGCACCGTCCGCCAGGCGATCGAGGTGATGCACTCGCAGCCTGCCGCCGGGCTCACCGTGCCGGTGATCGCCGAGCAGGTCGGGGTCAGCGAACGCTCACTGCAGTCGGCGTTCCGCAGCCAGCTGGGGACCTCGCCGAGCGCGTACCTGCGCGATATGCGGCTGGAACGGGCGCACGACGCCCTGCTCGCGACCTCGCCGCAGGAGCGCTCCGTGTCGCAGATCGGGGTCGAGTCGGGGTTCGTCCATCTCGGCCGCTTCGCCAGGACGTATCGCGAGCGGTTCGGGGAGAACCCCTCCCAGACGATCCGCCGACGCGGCCTGCACTGAGCGCCGGACGGCCGTGCGCAAACTGACCAGGACGCCGCGGGGAACGGATACCGGCCGACCCCAGGCGGTCATAGCGTGCGAGCCCGTCGGACACCCGCGGAAGGCCACCTGCCATGCGTCGCAGCACAGACCGGATCCTGACCAGCCACACCGGTTCCCTGCACCGGTCCGAGGAGTTCGAGACCACCGCCGCACGGCATTTCGACCCGACGGCGCGCTCGACCCGGGATGGGACGACGAGCTGCCGGGCCAGGTCGAAGCCGTCGTCCGCAAGCAGCGCGCGCTGGGCATCGACGTCGTCAACGACGGGGAGTACAGCAAGCCGAACTGGCTCTTCTACGCCGCGATGCGGCTCGGTGGCTACGGCGACGCGTCGGTGCAACCGCCCACGCTGTCCGGGGGTCTCGGCGGAGCAACCGACATGGCCCACTTCCCCGGCTTCTACGCCGACGCGGCGGAACTGGACGGCGTGTCGATCTGGCGGCGGCACAGCGAGTCCTTCTTCCCCAACCCGGCCGCTCCCCTCAAGCTGCAGGCCTGCGTCGGTCCGATCACCTACACCGGGCACGACAGCGTGGCCCACGACGTCGCGAACCTCACCGCGGCGCTGGCCGAGGTCGGCGCCGAACCGGGCGACGGGTTCATCGGCGTGGCCGCCCCCGGCACGTTCGGCGCGACGTTCGCCGACGAGCACTACGGCGACCGGGAGGCCTACTACTTCGCGCTGGCCGACGCGATCGGCGAGGAGATCCGGGCCATCACCGACGCCGGGCTGATCGTCCAGATCGACGACCCGATGCTGCCGTCGATCTACGACATGCTGCAGCTGGACCGCAACCAGACCCGCGAGCTCCGCGAACTCCGCGAACTCATCGTCGCCGCGACCAACCGAGCGCTGCAGGGAGTGCCGGAGGAGCAGGTCCGCTACCACATCTGCTGGGGCAGCTGGAACGCCCCGCACGCCAGCGACATCGAGCTCAAAGGACGTCATCGACCTCGTCTACCAGGTGAACGCCCAGACCTACTCGGTGGAGGCCGCCAACGCCCGCCACGACCACGAGTGGCGGGTGTTCGAGGAGTCGAAGCTGCCGGACGGGAAGATGCTCATGCCCGGCGTCGTCTCGCACGCGACGAACGTGGTCGAACATCCACAGGGCGTCGCCGACCGGATCGTGCGGTTCGCCGAGATCGTCGGCCGGGAGAACGTGATCGCGGGGAGCGACTGCGGCTTCCGCGCCCGCAGCCACCCTGAGGTCGCCTGGGCCAAGCTCAGGTCGCTCAGCGCAGGGGCGGAGATCGCCACGAAGGCCCTCTGGCGGTGAGGTGACCCCCGTCGAGTGACGGCACCCCGTGCGGGCCGGCCGCGTGCGGCCCTAGCCAGCCCCGTCGGCGGCGGTGACCAGGGCGTCCGCCTCGGTCTCGACCGCCGCGGCGAGGACGTCGAGATCGCCGACGACGTTGCGGTCGGCGCACAGCCCGAAGGACAGCCGATCGGCGACGGAGGCGGCCGCCACCCGCAGGGCGTGCCGCTCCCCGATCTCGGCGACGGAATGGACCGCCTCGACCTTCGCGCCCAGCACGGTGACCTCGTGCCGGGGGCCTGGCACGTTGGAGACGTTCAGCGCGAAGGCACGCGGGGTGGCCTGCAGCTCGGCGCACCACTGCCGCAGGCGCGGCGAGACCCGGCTCAGGCCGTCGAGCAGCCTGCCCATCTCCTGGGCGTCGTGGCACGTCTTGCGCAGCGCGGTCTCGCGGCGCACGGTCGCGAGCCTGGCGAGCGGGTCGGGCTCGTCGAGCGGCAGGTCGACGCAGAAGTAGGAGTCCCGGTTGCCGGCCGGCTCGCCCTCCTCGTGCAGGCTGACCGGAACCTTGACCCGGACGCTGTGCACCGGCCCGTAGCGGTGCTGCATCCACGCGCGCAGCGCCCCGGCCAGCACCGCCAGCACGGCGTCGTTCACCGTCGCGCCGTACGACCGGGCGGCGGCGTGCAACCGGGGCAGGGAGGTGACCGCGAAGGCGATCTTCCGATCGGGGCCGATCGGGATGTCGAACGGTGAGCGGCGCGGGCTCGGGACGAACTCACGCTCGATGAACCCCGCCAGGTGGTGGCGGCGGCGCGCGTCGTCGGCCGCGTCCGGATGCTGCCGCGGCGCGGCCGGGATGGCGTCGGTCTCGTCCCAGAGCACCTGACGGGCGAGGGCCACCGCCGTGGTCCCGTCGGCCAGCGCGTGGTGCAGCCGCCAGACCAGCGCTTTCCCGCCGCCGACCAGCGGACCGACGAGGTCCATGCGCCACAGCGGCCGACGCCGGTCGAGGTGCTGGGAGAACAGGCGGGCCACCTCCGAGCCCAGCGCCACCGCGTCGAGCTCCGAGCTCGTGACGCTCTCGCAGACGTGCGCCGAGACGTCGAACGCCCCGTCGGGCGACCACTGCGGCTCGGCCGACGGAACGAGCCGCCAGGTGAGCATCGGGGCTCCGGTCAACCGCCGTCCGACGGACTCGCGGAGCGCGGCGAGCGCGGGCGCGTCTGCGCCGAACCGGATGACCTTGCAGGTGTGCCCCACCACCGTCGGGCCTTCCAGATCGAGGATCGCACGGTCCTCGGCCGTCAGGGCGATACCCATCGGCACACTGTGGCACCTGTCGGCCCACTGTGGCGCAGTCCCCACCCCCGAACTCGCACTCTGGATGCAGAACGCGGTTTCCCTCGGGCGCGGAACCGCGTAGTGCATCCAGAGTGCGAGTTGGGGGGCGGGGTCAGCAGCAGGCGCAGGGGGGTCGGGGCACTCCCGATGCTGCGACGGGGCCGAGCGCGGCAACGGCGCCGGCGGACGGGGTGCTGGCGGACGGGGCGGCGCCGGACGACGTGGTTGCGGCCTGCCGGGTGGGTGCGGCGGCGCCGGGCACCGACGGGGTGGTGAAGACCTGGATCTCGTGGTCGTCGATGTCGAGGTCGACCTCGATCGTGCTCGCGTCGACCGCGCGCCACCGCTCGTAGGGCGCGCCGTCGCAGCGCAGGGCACACGTCGCGCTGTCCGGCAGCTGTGACACCCGCAGCGACGTCGGCGAACCGCGGGCGAACGCGGTGGCGGCGTACGTGTCGACGTGCAGGATCCCGGTCCGGTCCTCGTTCCGCGCGGCCGCGATCCCGAGCCGCGGGAAGTCCACGCCCGACACCGTGGGCTGGTCGAACTTGGCGAGGTTCGGCTCGGTGAACACCCGGCTCCACGCTCCGGGCCCGCCGACCTCGGCCATCACCAGCAGCCCGTTGAACTGGCCGCGCGGGTACTCCTCCCCCAGCCCGAAGCCCCAACCGAACTCGTCGGCGCCGGTGCCGAAGAAGCCCGGCTCGAAATGGGCGTCCGCGTACTCCGACAGCCGGGCGAGCGTGATCTCGTCGCCGAACTCCCTGGCCAGCACGATCCCCAGCAGCAGGAACCTCGGGTCCGGCAACGACCGGACCGGCCGCGCCGGGTCGCTCCAGCCGATCTTGTCCACGGCCGTGCGGTAGAGGATCTCGGCCAGGTCCGGCGCCTGCGGCAGCATGTAGATCGACACCGACAGGCCTGCGGTCGGCCCGGCCCGGTGGGTGTACTCGGCGATCGGGTCGTGGTACAGCGCCATCCACTCCACGCGCCCGCCCGGTGTGATGCCGAGGAACCGCTGCCGGGCGATCTCCACCCACTGGTCGTAGACCCAGTGGTCGTGCCCGCCGGTGAGCCGGTCGTGCATCAGCAGGCCCAGCCCGGCCGCGCTGAGGCAGTACGGCCAGATCTTGGTGTTCTCGCAGTGCGGGCCCTCGGGCCGCTCGCTCCACTGCCGCGCCAGCAGGGCGTTGATGCCGTCGTGGGTCCAGGAGAACGTGCGGTCGTCGAGGCCGGTGACGGCGAACGGCTCGTTCCAGCGCCGGTCCCGCGACACGTAACCGTGGAAGCCGAGCATGAGGTTGAACCAGCCCTTGAAGAACAGGTTGCCCTCCGCGCCGACCGGGTCCGGGGCCAGCCCCCACGGCTCCACGCCGTTGGCCGTCCAGCCGGGCATGTCGTAGTCGCCGGCGAGGTGCTCCGGGATCCAGAGCTTCACCAGCTCCTCGGGGTAGTTCGCCCGGTCCGGGTCGTGCCCGATCTGGGTCAGCCAGTCGATGGCCGCCCAGTGGGTCGTGTGCCGGGCCAGCAGGCCGTCCATGATCTCGACGTAGACCTCCCGCCACGCCGGGGTGACGTCGGCCATCATCGGGATCGCGTAGCTCGACTCCGAGAGGTCGAACCGGGGGAAGTCGAGCACCGGGGGTGTGCTGCGGTCGTCCCACCACCCGGCGGGGTGGCCCGCCGAGCTCCAGTCGTCGGGCGTGGTGACCTTGCGGTGCAGGAACCGCAGCCAGCCGCGAGCGCGCGTCGCCGAGGCGAGGATGGTCAGCCACCGCCTGCCTCCCTCCGTCGCGGGCAACCTACCCGGGCGCCGCGCGCTCAGCCTGCCGCGGCGGCCCGGCCCGCGGCGAAGAACGCGGCCACCGCACCGGCGTCGGGCAGCTCGTCGGCGGCCCGGACGGCGCCGAACGACGCGTTCCAGAACTCGCCCTCGCGTGCGGTCCACGGGCCGACGTAGGCGTAGGGCCCGGCGTGCCCGGCGTCGCCCGCCGAGATGCCGTAGTTGACCTCGTCGAGCGAGGTCCCGAGGTCGAAGTGCTCGGGCCACAGCACCGGCTCGACGTCCGGCGCGAAGGCCCGCAGGCCCGCGTCACCCCGTTCGAACCAGCCGGCCAGCAACGACACCGCGTCGGTGTCGACGGCGAGCCCGCCGTCGGCGCCGAGGTCGGCGTGGTCGGCGTAGAGGCCCTCGGGAACGCCGGGCTCGATCCCGGCCGCCGCGGCGACCTCGGCGACGGTCCCGGTCAACGGCACCCGGACCGGGCCGGTGTCGAGAGCGCCGACCAGTTCGGCGCCTTCGACCCGCCACGGCCCCTTGAGCTGGGCGAACCCGCCGGGGGTGATCCGCAGCCGGATCGTGCCCTGCTCCCGGTACTGCGGTCCGGCCAGCAGTTGCTCGGCCACCGCGTGCAGCGACCGGCGGGTCGCGACCAGCGCGTGCTCGTCCATCTCGTCCTCCTGGTGCCGGATGCCTGGGGCCGCCTCAGGCGGTGCGGCCCGCCGCCCTCACGATCTCGCTGACGACCTCGCGCGCGACGGGCGCGCCGTCCGGAGCCGCCCGCAGGACCGGGCCGGCGATGCCGTCGAGCTCCAGCGGGACCCCGGCCAGCGAGTCCTTGAGCATGGACGAACGCAGGGCGGGCGGGAGGCCGCGCAGGCGCTCCCGCACGGTGGCCGGGTCGATCGTGGCCCGATCGGCTGCCGCCGCGGCCGTGAACTCCCCGACCAGCGCGTCGAGCAGGTCGGGACGGGCGTCGCGGGCCGGGCCGATCGGTTCCCTGGCGCGGGTGGTGAGCAGGGCCAGCGGGCCGAGGAAGCACAACTTGCGCCACAGCAGCGTGGCCTCGTCCGGAGCGGAGTCGTCGACGTCGAGGCCGGCGGCGCGCAGCAGCGACCCGGGGTCGGCCGCTTCCGCACGGCGCCCGGCGGTGATCGCGTAGTCGACGGGCGGCGAGACGTGCTCGATGACGCCCGGCGCCACCCGCGTCGCCTCGACGGACACCGTCATCGGCACGACCTCGGCCCGCGGGAACAGCGCGCGCAGCAGCGGCACGTGGTCGACCCCGTTGAGCAGCGGCACCACCGCGGCACCCGCCAGCAGGCCCGCTGGCGCCCTGGTCAGCGCGGCGAGCAGGTCCTGCGACTTGACCGCAACGAACAGCATGTCGACGGGCTCGGTGAGCCACGGCCGGGCCGTCACCCTGGCCCGCCGCTCGCCGAACCTCTTGCTGCGCAGCTCCAGACCGTCGACGTTGATCGTGGTGCCGGTGCGATCGGATGCCAGCAGCGTCACGTGGTGGCCTGCCTCGGTGAGCAGCACGGCCAGCATGCCGCCGACCGCACCTGCTCCGAGTACCGCGATCCTGCCCGCCACGTCCGCCCTCCCGCCGCCGTCGGGTCATCGTGTCAGGTCGCCGCGGCGCACCGGACGTGACGGGCGGCACTCAGCGGTCGACCTCGGCGAGGATCGCGCCGACGACCCGCTGCACCGTCTCGAAGTCCATGCTCAGCACGTTCTTCGTGACGGCGACGGCGACCCCGCGGTCGGGGTCCGCGCCGGCCCAGCTGCCGCCCGCGCCCGCCATGCCGAACACCCGTGGCGAAGGCCTCGTCCCACGGGAGGCCGAGCCCGAAGCCGAGACTCCACCTGCTCTCGTTGCCGTAGACCTGGTCGGGTCCCGACGAGGACTCGGCGTACGCCACCGCCAGCCGCTCGGGGGCGACCAGGCGGGCACCGTCGACCTCGCCGAGCCAGCCCGCGTACATCCGGGCGAGGGCGCGAGCGGTGACCTTCGCCCCGGCCGGGATGTCCGCGGCGATCACGCGGGGATCGCTGCCGAACGCCGCGCTCGGGAACACGGCCATCGGCGCGGCGCGGAACATCGGCAGGTCGTCGGGCATCTTGGACCAGTCCACGTCCGACGGCGCGTCCTCCAACACCGCGAGACCCGCGGCCTCGGCGGGCGGGATCCCGTACCGGATCTCGCCCGGGTATGCCGATGGCCGTCGTCAGGTCGGCGAGCACGTCGCCGAGCGGGCGGCCGGTCGCCCGCCGGACGATCTCACCGGCGAGGTAGCCGAAGGTGTAGGCGTGGTAGCCGACCTTCGTGCCCGGCTCCCACCAGGGCTCGGCGTCCTCGAGCGCGCGGATCATGGCGTCCCAGGAGCAGACCGACTCCAGCGTCACGTCGGCGGGGAGCCCGGGAACGCCCGCACTGTGGTCGAGCACCTGCCGCACGGTGATCGCCTGCTTGCCGTGCCGCGCGAACTCCGGCCAGAGCTCCGCGACGGGCGTGTCGTAGCCGAGGGTCCCGGCGTCGACGAGCCGGTGCACCAGTGTCGCGGTGGCACCCTTGCCGATCGACCAGTTGTAGAACAGCGTCCCCGGCTCCACCGGCCTGCCGGTGCCCGGGTCGGCGACGCCCGCCACCACGTCGACGACGGGCTGCTGGTCGACGTACGCCGCCACCTGCAGCCCCCGCTCGGCGCCCGAGGCGACCAACTCGTCGGCGATCCCTGCCACGACCTCCTGCATGTCGCCCATCCCACCGCTCCCGTCCCGTGCGTGTCCGGTCGGGGTATCGACGGCCGTCGCGCCCGGAACTCATCGCGCCGCGGCACCGTCAGCGATCGGCGACGACGCGTCGGTGGTGTCGGGAGAGGTCGGCGGGACCGGCGACCAGCACGACGGCGAGCGCGGTGACGACCGTCAGCCCGACGAAGATCAGGAACGGCGGCACGGCGCCGTCGACCAGGGCGTCCGGCCACAGGGAGAGGGGCAGGTTGGTGGTGGCGTGGAACAGCACGACGATCAGCAGGCTGCCGCCGGTGCCGTTGTACATCCACGTGTAGAGCACGGACGAGGCGGCGACGGCGACGACGAAAGCGGGGAACAGGCCGAGTGGATGCGACGCCGTGCCGGCCAGCCACAACGGCAGGTGCCACATCCCCCAGGCCATGCCCAGCAGGACGCTCGCGCCGAGCGCACTGTGTCGCGACTGCAGGTGCGGCAGGACGAAGCCCCGCCACCCGATCTCCTCGCCGAGCGCGCTCCCGGGGAAGATCGAGAGGGCGAGCGTCAGCAGCACGCCTGCGAGCGCCAGCCCGGGAGCGGGGAACGAGCCGCCGAGCAGGACGCCCACGCCGAGAGCGCACGGGACGAGGAGCGGCACGGCGAGGACGACCAGGTACCACCGGAGACCGACGCGCCACATGAGCAGACGGCCGAGCAGGGTGCGCACCCCGGCCTTCCCGTGCAGGACGGCGACGAAGAGGATCCCCATCGCGGACGGCACCAGCGAGCCCAGTACGAGGAGCAGGAAGACGAGCGCGCCCGGCAGGTCACCGCGGAAGACCACGAGCGGGGCCCAGAGCATCCATGACGCGGCGTAGGTCAGCGCGAAGAAGATCGGGACGGGGTACCGCTGCAGGAGGCCCGGGCGGGCGGGTCCGGTGCGGAATCGGTGGTCGGATCGACATCTCGTACTCCTCGCGGCGACGGGGCGGGTGTCACCCAGCACACCGGTCGTCCGGGCCGGGGCGCAGGGGGCAGGTCGCCGGAGCCCGGTGGTCGGCCGCGCCGTTTCCTGCGGTCGGACGTGCGGCCTGCCCCACCCGACGGGTTCGGTCAGGGCCCTGGGTGTCGCGGTCCGATGCGCGCAGACTGTCGCCGTGTGCGGTGGACGGTGGTCCCGCAGGGACCTGCCGGCGGATCTGGTCGTGCTGACCGGTCTGGCGGCGTTCGTCGGCGCCACCTACGTGCTGGTCGTGGTCGTCGGCGGCACGCTCACCGGCGGGTCCGGTTCGCCGAGCACGCTGCTCTCGGTCGTCGCCACCGCACTCGTCGCGGTCGGCATCGAGCCGGTGCGGAGGAGGCTGCGCGCCGGGGCGAACCGCGTGTTGGGCCGGTCCCCGGTGCCGTACGACGTCCTGG
Organism: uncultured Actinomycetota bacterium; assembly: GCA_963784265.1. Lineage (GTDB taxonomy): Bacteria > Actinomycetota > Actinomycetes > Mycobacteriales > Pseudonocardiaceae > Pseudonocardia. The sequence continues at coordinate 3,925 of CAWAQQ010000005.1, read as the reverse complement.
CCCATTTCGCCTCGGACGGGGGGACTCCCGCGCGGATGGCGCGGCTGCTCGCGGAGGGGGTCGGAGCGGCCCGGGCACAGGTGTGGCTGCTCGCCGGGGGCCGGATGCGGCTCGCAGGCGTCCACCCCGAACCCGACGGGGAGGAGCCGGCCGCGCCCGACCTCGCCGGGGAGCCGGCCGCGGGCAGTCACGTCCGGCCCGTCCGCCACGGCGGCGAGCTGCTGGGGATGCTGGTCGTCGAGGAACGCGCGGGCGAGCCGCTCACACCCGTCGAGCGGGAGCTGCTCGGCAACCTGGCGGCGCAGGCGGGCCTGGTGCTGCGGAACCTGCGGCTGACCGCCGAGCTGCAGGACCGGCTCGTCGAGGTCTCGGCGCGGGCCGACGCGCTGCGCGAGTCGCGGAGCCGGGTGGTCGCGTCGGAGGACAGGGAGCGCAGGCGGCTCGAACGCGACATCCACGACGGCGCCCAGCAGCAGCTGGTGGCGCTCGCGGTCAACCTGCGCCTTGCGCGGACGCTGCTCCCGCGCCGGCCCGCCGAGGCCCGCGAGCTGCTCGGGAGCCTGGACCGGTCCGTCGAGCAGGCGGTGGCCGACCTGCTGGACGTGGTCGGCGGGCATCCCCGGCTGCTCGCCGACGCCGGCCTGACCGCGGCCCTGCGTGCCGCCGCGGACGCGAGCCCCGTCCCCGTCGAGGTGACGAGCCGGGGCGTCGGCCGTTACTCGGCGGAGGTCGAGCACGCGGTGTACTTCTGCTGCCTCGAGGCGCTGCAGAACGTCGCCAAGCACGCCGCGGCGGGGCGCGTCGTGATCGCGCTGGACGACGACGGGCGCCGCGTCAGCGCGTCCGTCCGCGACGACGGGTGCGGCTTCGGGGCCACCGCGTCGTCCGACGGGGGCCTCGTCCACATGGTCGAGCGGATCGAGGCCGTCGGCGGCGGCGTGACGATCCGTTCGGTCCCCGGTGGCGGGACGGCCGTGTCGGCGTCGGTCCCGATCGGCGCCATGGCCGGCCTGTCGTGACGCCTCGCACCCTGCGCCGGCTCGCGTGGTCGGCGTTCGCTGCGACGGCGGCGTGCGCCGTGGTGCACGGGGCGCTGGTCCTGTCCGGATCCGCCGGGATGGTCACCGCCGAGGAGGGGCTCAGCGCGTTCCCGATCATCACGCTCGGCAGCGTGCTCGGCGCGCTCGTCGGCGCCATGGTCGCGGCCCGACACCCGCGCAACCCGATCGGCTGGCTGCTGCTGGTGGGTCAGCTCGGCGTCGGGATCGGACTCGTGGCCGCGGCGTTCGCCTTCCGCGTCCTGCAGGACGCGGATCTCGGCCCGGTCCTCGCCGGCCGGACCGCCACCGTGGTGGGTTCCGTACTCGGCGCAGGCTGGGCGCTGACGATCATGTCGGCGGTGTTCCTGTTGTTCCCGGACGGGTCGCTGCCCTCGGACCGGTGGCGCGCCGTGCTCTGGGCGCTCCCGGTGCCGCAGGCGGCGGTCGTCCTCACCACGGTCGCGTTCGTCCCGCTCGACTCGATCACCGCAGTCGGCGCCGACTTCGACCGGCTGAGTCCGACCGTCGCGGTCGTGCGCGCCGTCGCGGTCGGCACTGAGCGTCGGATTCCTGCTGATCGGAATGGCTGCGCTGGTGCAGCGCCTGCGCCGGGCCACCGGCGAGCGGCGCCAGCAGCTGCGCTGGCTCGGCACCGCAGCCGCCGCTCTCGTGGCCGGCTTCGCGCTCGCCGTGCTCGTCGGGCTCGGCGGTGTCGGCGCCGCGCAGATCTGGGCGGTCGCGCCGCTGTTCGTCGCCTACGCCTGGGTCCCGGTCGCCGCGGGGGTCGCGATCCTGCGCTACCGCCTCTACGACATCGACGTCGTGCTGAACCGGGCGGTGGTCGGCGCCGCGGTGGTGGGCTTCGTGACCGTCGGATACGTCGTCGTGGTCGTCCTGCTCGGTGCGCTCCTCGGCGGGCAAGGCGCCGACCGGTACTGGCCGTCGCTGGTCGCGACGGCACTGGTGGCGCTGGCGTTCCAGCCGCTCCGGCACGGTGTGGCACGGCTGGGCGAACGGGCCGTCCACGGCAGGCGCGCCGCGCCCTACCAGGCGCTGGGCGACTTCAGCCATCGGCTTGCCAGGGCGGTGTCGCTGGACCAGATCCTGCCCGGGGTGGCGGAGGCGGCGGGGCGCAGCCTCGGGGCAGGACACGTCACCGTCCGGCTGGAGGTGCCCACGGCCGAGGACCTGACCGTGGACTGGCCCGGACCCGGCGTTCCGACACGGGCCGACGAGACGGTGCCCGTGCGCCACGACGGCAGCAAGCTCGGTGGGATCACCGTGAGAATGCCCGCGGGGCGGCGGCTGTCGAAGGACGACCGGACCCTGCTCGACGACCTCGCCTCCCAGGCGGGTCTGGGCATGCACAACGCCCAGCTCGCGTTGCGACTTCGCGCCGAGGTGGACCGGACGGTCGCGCAGGCCGACGAGCTCGCGGCCTCACGGCGCAGGCTGCTGGCCGCGCAGGAGTCCCAGCGGCAGCTGTTGCGCCAGGCGATCGGCACGGACGTCCTACCTCACCTGGCCGGGCTCCGCACGGTGCTCGCGCAGCAGGCGACCGACGGCTCGCTCGCCGCGGCAGCGGCGCTGATCAGCCAGGCGCTTGAGGCGCTGCGCGACCTCGCCCGTGGGATGTTCCCGCCGATCCTCGCCCGCAGGGGACTCGTCGCCGCCTTGGGCCGCTACGCGGGGCGGACCGACGGGCGGGTCCGGCTGACTGTCTCCGCGCAGTTGCGCACCACGCGGTTCGCCCCGCACGTCGAGGCCGTCACGTACTTCTGCATGGTGGAGACGGTCCGCGAGTTGGCGGGGTCGGCCAGGGTCGAGCTGGATCTGGTCGACGGTTACCTGCTCCTCGTCGTCTCCGCCGTCGACGGCGGTTCGCGAACGACCATCAGCGGGCGGGGCGTGGTCGACCGTGTCCTGGCCTGCGGCGGGACGGTGACCACCTCCGGGCCGACGAGCACCGAGGCCGGGCTGCGGATCCGCATGCCCGCTCCGGCTCAGGTCCCGGCCCGCGCCCACACGGCGACGAGCTCGTCGGGACCGAACGCGGACTTCGACAGGTAGGCGACGGCGCCGCACTCGGCCACCTGACCGTCCCACTCGTCCTCGTCGTAGGTGGACAGCAGCACGACGGCGCGGGCCGTCGCCGCGGAGCACAGCCTGCGGGTGGCCTCCATGCCGTCGACGCCGGGCAGGTTGACGTCCATCAGGACCAGGTCCGGGCGCAGCGCGCCCGCCGCCACGACGGACTGCTCCCCTGACATGGCGCGACCGACGACGACGAAGCCCTCGGTCGCATCGACGACGGCGCCCATGACGCGCAGGTAGGAGCGCTGGTCGTCGACGATGAGGACCCGACCGGCTCCGTGGGCTGCACCCGGCCCATCCTCGGTCCCGGCACCGCGACGGTGCAGGGGGCTGGCCCCACGATCGGGCTTCGGCACACCCCAGCGGGTCTACTGTCGCGGCGTGCCGCTGCGGGTCGTCTTCGCCGACGACAACTACCTCGTGCGCGAAGGCGTGTCCGCCCTGCTCGCCGAGGTGGACGAGATCGACCTGGTCGCCACCGTCGCCGACCCGGATGCGCTGCTGAGCGCGGTCGCGGAGCACCGCCCCGACGCCGTGCTGACCGACATCAGGATGCCGCCGACGCACTCCATGGAGGGTATCGAGGCAGCCAAGCGGATCCGCGCGGACTTCCCGGAGATCGGGGTCGTCGTGCTCTCCCAGTTCGTCGAGGAGGAGGACGCCTTCGAGTTGCTGTCCGACGGCGTGGCCGGCCTCGGCTACCTGCTCAAGGAACGGGTGTCCGAGGTGGACGAGCTGGTCCGCGCGCTGCACGAGGTCGTGCGGGTGGGTCGGCGCTCGACCCGAAGGTC
>CAWAQQ010000004.1:0-192641 GCA_963784265.1 uncultured Actinomycetota bacterium | reverse complement strand
CCACGCGATCGACTTCTCGGGGCCTGGTGAGGCTTGGAAACCGGCTCTGACCTGCGGAGCCGCCTTGGGGAGTCGAACCCCAGACCTACGCATTACGAGTGCGTCGCTCTAACCGACTGAGCTAAGGCGGCGGGTGGTGCGGCGCCAGTGTAGCGACCAGGCCCGGCCACCCCGGCGACCCCACCGGGCGTCAGCCTCGGTGCAGCGACACCATCATGTCCTCGACGGCGATGCGGGGCTTGACGTTGCGTTCGAGCGCCTCGCGGCAGGCGAGGACGGCCTCCAGGCGGCGGAGGACGGACTCGGGCGGCCAGTCGCGGGCGGCACGTTCGACGTCGACGGCGCGGTCGGGGTTGGCCAGGGCGACGCGGGCGCCGCTGGCGGCCACGAGGGCGTCGCGGAAGAAGCCGGCGAGGTCGACGAGCGCGCGGTCGAGCGCGTCGCGCTGGGTGCGGGTGGCGCGCGACTTCTGCCGCCGCTCCAGCTCCCGCTCCGCCGCCTTGGCCCCGCGGGCCGCGGCCGCGACGCCCTTGCCGACGCCGCCCGCCCCCATCGCGACGGCCAGCTCCTCGCGCTCGGTGGCGTCGCGGGCGTCGCTCGTGTCGGCGGCCTCCGCCTCGGCGGCGCGGACGAGGTCGTCGGCGTAGGCGAACGCGTCACCCAGTCCGCGCACCCGCAGCGGGAGGCCGAGGACGGTCTCGCGGCGGGTGCGCGCGTCGGCGTCGCGGGCGAGGCGACGGGCGCGGCCGACGTGCCCGCCGCAGACCGACGCGGCCCACTCCGCGGTGTCGGGCGGGATCCCGTCGCGGCTCACCAGCACGGCGGCCACCGCGTCGACGGCGGGGGTGCGCAGGGGCACCAGCCGGCAGCGGGAGCGGATCGTCACCGGCACGTCCTCCGGATGGTCCGACGGCGCGCACAGCAGGAAGACCGTGCGCTCCGGCGGCTCCTCGACGGCCTTGAGCAGGGCGTTCGCCGCGCCCTCGGTGAGCCGGTCGGCGTCGGTGATGATCAGGACCTGGTACCTGCCGGTGGCGGGCCTGCGCGCCGCGAGCTGCACGAGCGCGCGCATCTCGGCCACCGAGATCGACAGCCCCTCCGGGACGACCTCGCGGACGTCGGCGTGGGTGCCCGCCATCACCGTGCGGCAGGACGCGCAGTGGCCGCAGCCGTGGTCGGGGCACTGCAGCGCGGCCGCGAACGCCCGCGCCGCCACCGAACGGCCGGAGCCGGGCGGGCCCGTGAACAGCCAGGAGTGGGTCATCGCCGCAGGGTCCTCGGCGGCCGCGCCGAGCTCCGCGACCGCCGCGGGCTGCCCGACGACCTCGTCCCAGACGCTCACCGCTGCTGCATCCGGTCGGGTGCACCCAGCGGGGACGGCGCGGGCAGGAGCGGCGTGACGCCGGCGAGCACGTGCTCGGCGACCGAGTCGGCCGGGCCGTCGGCCGGGACGACGACGTAACGGTGCGGCTCGGCGGCGGCCATGCGGGTGAGGAGCCGCTGCATGCGCACGTGCTCCTCGCCTGCCATGCCGGGCGTCTCGGCCGGCTCGTCGGAGGCGACGGGCGCGGCGGGCGGTGCCCGGTCGAGCAGCACGGACACGTCGGGGCGCAGACGGCCCGTGGCCCATGCGGCGAGGGAGTCCAGCTCGCCGTTGTCCAGCTCGGCGTGCATCCGGTCGGCGGTGACGCCGAACTGGACCAGCGGGCTCGCCAGGAAGCGGTCGACGACCACGATCGCACCCGCCGTCAGCGCCGGTCGGATGACGCGCTCCACGAGGTCGGCGCGCACGGCGGCGGCGGCGAGCGCCCTCGCCCGGGTGCCCGTCAGCGCGTCCCGGGTGGTGGCGGCCCACTCCTGCTGGTCACGCCCGACGTCGTCGGCCTCGACGACGTCGTACCCGGCCGCGCGCAGGCCCGCGACGAGGCGTCCGGCCTGCTCGCGGGTCTGCTCGGCCGGCACCCCCTCGACGGCGATCAGCACGCCCGAGCCGTGCCGCCGGTCGCCGCGGCGCAGCGCGGCGAGGAGGTCGGGCAGCAGCGGTTCGAGGCGGCGGTCGTCCATCTGGCGGTAGGCGAGCATCCCGACGACGGCCGCGACGACACCACCGGCCAGCATCACGACGCGCGTGCCGTCGATGAGGAACGGGTAGCCGAACACCTCGATCGTGTGCGCGTCCACGAAGCCGACCAGCAGCGGCACCAGCGCCAGCGAGCCGAGCAGCGTGAGCCGCACGATCGACTGCACGAACGCGACGATCCGCCCGCGCACCTCGTCGGCCACCTGCGTGCCGATGATCGTCAGGCCGGTCAGGAAGGCGATCCCGGCACAGCCGCCGACGAGCCCGACGGACGCCAGCGCGACGAACAGGTGCGGAGCGAGCGCGACGAGCACGAGCGCCAGCCCGGCGGCGACGATCGCGGCGCCGAACAGCCGGTTGTGCGGCAGCCGCCGGGCCAGCCGCGGCGCCGCACCCATCCCGACGGCGAGGCCGACGAACACCGCGATGAACAGCGCCCCGTACGCCGCGTTGCCGCCGCCGAGGCTCGCCGCGTACAGCGTGGCCGACCCGATGACGATGCCGCCCGCGGCGAACGCGCCGATGATGCCGGTGACGAGGCCGCGGATGAGCGGCGTGGCGACGACGAACCGTGCGCCGTCGCGCAGCAGCGCCATCAGTCCGGGCGCGGCCTCCCGCCGCTCGCCGGACCGCCCCGAGATCTCCGGGATGCGGAACCACACCGTCAGGGCGGTGAGCAGGTAGGCGACGCCGTTGATCACGAGGGCGATGTAGACGGTGGCGAGCTCGGACGAGCCCCCGAAGATCGAGCCGGCGCTCGACAGCAGGGTGAACAGGCCGGACGCGGTGATGACCGCGACGCCGTAGGTCATCACGAGGGCGAGCTGGTTGGCGGTCTCCACCTGGTCGGGGCGGCGCAGCAGGTTGGGTACCGACGCGTCCTTGGCCGGGATCCAGAACAGCGCGCAGACCTCGATGAGGAACGTGGCCACGAACAGCCACCACAGCGACCCGACGAGCGGGATCGAGACGAACAGACCCGAACCGCAGCACGTCGCAGATCACCATCACGCGGCGGCGGTCGAACTTGTCGGCCAGCGCACCTGCGAGCGGGCCGAGCACCAGCGCGGGCAGCAGCTTCGTGGCGACGACACCGCCGAGCGCGAAGCTCTGCGCCTGGTAGCCGGTGGTGAGCTGGGTGGCCAGCGCGGACAGTGCCAGCAGGCTCAGCCAGTCGCCGGTGGCGGACACCGCGGTGACCAGCCAGAGCCGGCGGAACGCGGGGATGGCGAGGACGCTGCGCACCCGGTGGGACGTGGGCGCGGACAGCGGCAAGCCACTCGCGGGAGCGGACTCGGCACCGATCGCTCGTCACCTCCTGGGCGGGCGCGGCGGAGCGTCGGTGACCCGACGAGCCCTGGGGACAGCCGGCCGTGCCGCCAGGGTAGTCGTCGGCCGAGGTGACGGTCGCGACGGGCGACGTGGCGGCTCAGCGGCGTCTCAGCAAGCGGCTCGCACCCGTCAGCCCCCCACCAGCGCGACGATCATCTGGACGACGATCAACACGAACACCAGGACGAAGAACAGGGTGAACGCCCGCGAGCCGAAGCGGCTGCGCGAGCGCCTGCTGAGGCCCAGGATGCTCGGCTCGTCCGGCAGGCGGGGCCGGTCGCCAGGGGGCCGGTGGACGGGCAGGGTCATGGGCCGCGGAACGAGCGGGGCCGGATCCGCGGGGGTGCCGGCGGCGCGGGGCCCGGCCGGAGGCGGCGGGCCCGGAAGCTCGGCAGGGCCGGTGCAGGGGTCCGGGCCGTGGCCCGGCCGAGGTGCGCGGGAGGGCCGGATCCGCGGGGTGTCCGGCCGTGGCCCGGCCGGAGCGGGAGGTCCGGTGCGGCGGGGCCCGGCGCAGCGGGGCTAGCCGCGGCGGCGGCGCGCTGGGCGGCGGTGGGCCACGGGGCGGGACCGGACGCCCTCGTGATCGGCGTTTCGGAACCCGGAGCCGTGTAGGACCCGGTTGTGCGTTCCGAACCGGCGATCACGGCCGGGGGCCCGGCTCCCAGCGCATCACCGCCGCCCCGTCCGAGGTCCGCGTCGAAGTCGTCCAGCCCCCCGATGACGCCGTCGGGACCCAGCACCGGCAGCCGGATCCCGACGAGGTCGAGCCCCGGAAGCGGGCCGACCCCGTCCGGCAACGCCCGGTCGGAGACGGGGCCGCTGCATAGCCGGTGCCGTCCGACCCGAAGAGCGCATCGTGCTCCCGATCCGCCATGCCCCGGATGCTAGGCGGACGGATCCCCGTTCTCGGGAGATACGGCGAACGCCGCGCCACTTCACCCCGGCGAGGTAACCGTCAGCCCCCTGGCTCGGGCGAGTCGGCTCGCTCGGAGGCGCTCCGCCCGGCGGGACCTCGCCACCCGGCGCAGGCGGCGGCGGCGGGACCTCGCCGCTGCTCACCGTGAGCTGGACCGTCTCCCCGGGCAGGGCAGTGCCCTGCGGGTTCTGGCCGACGACGGTGCCGCGCGGCGCGGCGTTGTCGGCCGAACGCGTCGAGACGGCCCACCCGGCCCGCTGCAGGATCGCCCGCGCGTCGTTCTGGCTGCGCCCGACGACGTCGGGCACCCGCGACTCGGCGCCGCCCTGCGACGAAGCGGTCGGAGGCGGGGGGCAGCGGGAGCACGGGCTGCCCGTCGAGCAGCGGTTTCATCGCACCGAACCACGTCTCGGCGGGGGTCTTGCCGCCGAAGATGTTGCCGCTGCGGCAGGCGAACGGCGCCCCGGCACCGTCGCAGAGTGGTTTGGGCGAGTTGGAGTTGTCGAACGTGATCACCGCGCCGGACATCTGCGGCACCGCACCGACGAACCCGGCCGACTTGTGCTGCTGGGTCGTGCCCGTCTTGCCCAGCATCGGCCGGTTCCAGCCGACCTGGCGCGCGGCGCCCGCGGCCGTGCCGATCAGGTCGTCCCGGCTCAGCGCGTTGACCATCGTGTTCGCCAGCTCCGGCGCGACGGCCTGCTCGCACGGCGCCTCGGTCAGCGGCACCGGGTTGCCGGCGGCGTCGGTGATCGAGTCGATCGGGCTCGGCGGGCACCACTTGCCCGAGCTGGAGAGCGTGGCGCCCACGTTGGCCAGCTCCAGCACGCTCGTCGGGCTCACCCCGAGGGTGAACGACGCCTGCTTCTGCGCCTTGGTGACCTCCGCGATCGAGCGGTCGGTGCGGCGGCGGGTCTGCGGGTCGACGAACGGCGTGGTGGCCAGCGACTTCATCCCCAGCCGCACGGACATGTCCACCACGTCCGGGACGCCGGTGAACTCCTCGAGCTTGACGAACGCCGTGTTCGGCGAGGTGGCGAGCGCGTCGGTCAGGCTGAGCCGCTCGGGGTAGTTGCCCGCGTTCTGCACCGGGATCGGCCGCCCGCCGCCGTCGAGGTAGATCGGGGAGGTGTAGCCGCTGGGGGGCACGGCGAGCTGGTAGTTGATGCCCAGGCCCTTCTCCAGGGCGGTGGCGGCGGTGAAGATCTTGTAGATCGATCCCGCACCGAGGTTGACCGGCTCGTACGGCAGCCCGTAGCTCGTCTGCTGCGCCGCGGCGTCGAGGCCGAACGTGCGGCTCGACGCCATGCCGAGCACCCGGTGGCGGTCGGCGCCGGGCTGCACCACCGACATCACGTTCGCGACGTTCGGCTGGTCGGACGGCACCTCGGCGTCGAGCGAGGCCTTCATCTTGTCCAGCACGTTACGGTCGAGGGTGGTCTTGATCGTGAAGCCGCCGCGGTTGATCCGCTCCTGCGAGAAGCCCGCCTCGGTCAGGTACTCGATCACGTACTTGCAGAAGAACCCGGCGTCGCCCGCGCCGATGCAGCCGTTGGGCTGGGTGTTCAGCGGGTTGGCGACGCCGAGCGGCGTGGCCAGCGCCTCCTGGGCCTGCGAGTCGTCGATCATCTGCTGGTCGCGCATCTGCAGGATCACCAGGTTGCGCCGCTCCAGCGCGGCCGCGGGGTTGACGACGGGGTCGAACGCCGACGTGCTGCGCACCATGCCGGCGAGCAGCGCGGCCTGCGGCACCGTCAGCTTGTCGGCCGTGGTGCCGAAGTACGTGCGCGCCGCCGCCGCGACGCCGTAGGCGCCGTTGCCAGAACACGACGTTGAGGTAGCGGGTGAGGATCTCCTCCTTGCTCAGCGCGCGCTCCATCTGCAGCGCGACCCTGGCCTCCTTGAGCTTGCGCGCCGGGGTCTGCTCGGTGGCCTTGAGCCGCTCGGTCTCGGTCTTGGCGTCGACGTAGAGCAAGTAGTTCTTGACGTACTGCTGGGTGAGCGTGGACGCGCCCTGCACGACGTCGCCGGACGCCGAGTTGGCGATCAACGCACGGATCGTGCCCTGCCAGTCGACGCCCTGGTGCTGGTAGAAGCGCCGGTCCTCGATCGCGACGATCGCCGCCTTCATCGCGGGCGAGATCTGGTCGGACGTCACGACGTCGCGGTTCTGGTGCGAAGAACCGGGCGATCGGCTGCGCCTGCGGAGTCGGTGACGTGGTGGTCAGCGGCAGCGGGCCGTCGACCACGTCGGTGGAGACGCTGTTGACCCTGTCGCCCGCGTCGTTGGACACCAGCCCGAGGCCGGCGACCGCGGGAACGCCATCCCCGCCGCCACGACGCCGCGAGCACGCAGAGCCCGAGCAGCAGGGCGACCGGCCGGGTCAGGTGGCGCGGGATCTCACGAGCGGCCAATGTACGCGGGGCCGTGTACCGCCCGTCAGGCGGGACGGCCCTGCGCGCCGTTCACGCACGTGAAGTTGAGTATTTTTCCTCGCTGCCGGGGGAACCGGCCGCTCCCAGAATTCGTCTGTGCGGGTCGTGACGACGTCGATCGACCGGGAGCGAGCCATGGCGGGCAGGTGGAACTGGCGCTCGGCGGCGCTGTGCCGCACGTCCGACGCCGAGGACCTCTTCGTCACCGGGGCCCCCAGCGGGAGGCCGGAGCTTCTGCCGCGCCTGCCCGGTCCGCACCGAGTGCCTCGCGCACGCGCTGGACCAGCGCATCGAGTTCGGGGTCTGGGGCGGGATGACCGAGCGGGAGCGCCGGGCTCTGCTGCGCGGCCGCCGGAGGTGCGGTCCTGGGCCGAGCTGCTCGCCGACGCCCGCGCCGCGCACTACGCGTCGGATGCCGACGAGACCGCGGACGCCCTGGCCGCCGCGGACCACGAGGCGGGCGAGCGCTGGACCGAGTCCGCCTGAGCTCCGGGCGCGGCAGGCGCGCCGCCCGCGAGCCGCGCGCCGATCTCGCGCAGGCCCGCGAGGTCGGCGATCTCGCCCGCCACCACCGGCACCCGGTCACCGGCGACCTCCGGGTGCGCGTTGGTGAAGCGCGCGAGCAGCCGGTCCTCGCGCGCGGCGAGGTCGACCCGGTCGGCGTGCAGCCGCAGCACCGCCGCCGCCAGCGGCGCGCCGCGCAGGTCCTCGGCCGCGTGCCGGGCCCGCCCTGCGCTGAGCGGTCGCGAGCACCGGATGGGTGCGGTTGAGCACCAGGCCGGCCAGCGGCATCTCCTCGGCGGAGAGCCGGTCGACGAAGTAGGCCGCCTCGCGCAGCGCGTCCGGCTCGGGCGCGGCGACCACGAGGAACGCGGTGCCGGGCGAGCGCAGCAGCGCGTAGGTGGCGTCGGCCCGCTCGCGGAAGCCGCCGAACATCGTGTCGAACGCCTGCACGAACGCCGACGCGTCGGCCAGCAGCTGCGCCGCCGAGGATCGTCGACACCGCCTTCGCGAACAGCGTGAAACCCGTCCCGACGAGCTTGCGGAGCCCCCGGCCACCGGCCCGCGCCGGCGCCGACAGCAGCCGGATCATGCGGCCGTCGAGGAAGTTCGACATGCGCTGCGGGGCGTCGAGGAAGTCGAGCGCCGAGCGCGACGGCGGGGTGTCGACGACGATCAGGTCCCAGCCGCCGGTGGCGGCGAGCTGGCCCAGCTTCTCCATCGCCATGTACTCCTGCGTGCCGGAGAACGACGAGGAGATCGTCTGGTAGAAGGGGTTGGCGATGATCTTCTCGGCGCGGCCCGGCTCGGCGTGCGTGTCGACCATCTCGTCGAAGGTCCGGCGCATGTCGAGCATCATCGCGTGCAGCTCGCCGCCCTCGGCGTCACCGACGTCCGCCGACGCGGCGCGGCTCGTTGCCGAGGATCCGCAGGCCGAGCGCCTGGGCCAGCCGCCGTCGCGGGGTCGATGGTCAGCACGCACCGTGCGGCGGCCCCGCTCCGCGGCGCGCACCGCCAGCGCCGCCGACGTGGTGGTCTTGCCGACGCCGCCGGATCCGCAGCACACCACGACCCGCGTGCGCGGGTCGTCGAGCACGGCGTCGACGTCGAGGTGGCGGGCGGCCTCGTCGGGCTCACGCGCGGCTCCCACTCGTCTGCCGCACGGCGACGCCCTGCTCCACCAGCGACTCGGCCAGCTCGTAGAGCGAGCCGAGGTCCACGCCGTCGACGAGGCGCGGCAGCTCCAGCCGCGGCAGCGGTTCGGCCGGCTCGGCGTCGAGCCGGGCCAGCGCGACCGCCTCGGCGTGCACCCGCACGGCGTGCTCGACGGTCTCGGCGACCAGCCCGTCGACGACGTCGGCCGGGAGGTCCAGCCCGGCGGCGGCCAGGCCCGACCGGATCCGTTCGGCGTCCACCCGCCCGCCTGCGGCCGCGGCGACCGAACGGTCGGGCAGCCACTGCGGGCGCACCTGGTTGACGATCGACGGCGCCGGGCCGCAGGTCGGCGGCGTCCAGCTCGGCGACCGTCTCCAGGGTCTCGGTCACCGGCAGGTCCTCCAGCAGCGTCACGAGGTGCACGGCCGTGGACGGCGAGTGCAGCAGCCGCACCACGCCCTCGGCCTGCTTGTGGATCGGGCCGTTCTTCGCGAGGTCCGCCATCGCCCTGCGTGACGTCGAGGAAGCGTGACGACCCGGCCGGTCGGCGGGGCGTCGAGCACCACCGCGTCGTAGACGGGCGCCCGTCGGGACCGGTGCGGGTGACGCACTCCTTGACCTTGCCGGTGAGCAGCACGTCACGCAGGCCGGGCGCGAGCGTGGTGGCGAACTCGACGGCCCCCATCCGGCGCAGCGTCCGCCCGGCCATGCCGAGCCGGTAGAACATCTCGAAGTACTCCAGCAGCGCGGCCTCGACGTCGACGGCCAGCGCCCGCACCTCGCCGCCGCCCGGTGCGACGGCGATCTTGCGCTCCTCGTAGGGCAGCGGCGGCGTGTCGAACAGCTGGGCGATGCCCTGCCTGCCCTCCACCTCGATCAGCAGCGTGCGCCGCCCCCCGGTGGCCAGTGCGAGCGCGAGCGCGGCGGCCACCGTCGTCTTGCCGGTGCCGCCCTTTCCGGTGACCACGTGCAGCCGCACACCCGACATGGCGGCCGGCCAACCGGATGCGCTCACGGCTCAGGCTACGTGCGCCGGCTCGGACCGGCCGCCCGCCCGGGTGGGGCGCTGGCTACAGTTGCCGGCCATGAGCTCCCCCGGAACCGCGGTCACGAGGTGGGAATACCTCACCGCCCCGCTGCTGATCCACAACACCAAGGCGATCCTCGACAACTTCGGACGCGACGGCTGGGAGCTGGTGTCCGTCACCGCGGGGGCGAGCGCCGAGCAGCTCGTCGCCTGGTTCAAACGCCCGTCCCCGCGAGCTGACGCGTGGCCTCCCCGAGCGAACGGCTCGCGCGAGCTGGGCATCACGCTGCCCGCCGTCGCCGCGCCCGCCGGGTCCTACGTGCCCGCCAGACGCACCGGATCGCTGGTCTTCACCGCCGGGCAGCTACCGCTCGTCGACGGCTCGCTCGCCGCGACGGGCAAGGTCGGCGCGGAGGTCAGCCCTGAGGACGCCAGGGGCCTCGCGCGCATCTGCGCGCTCAACGCGCTCGCCGCCGTCGACGCGCTCGTGGGGCTCGACTCGGTCAGCCGGCGTGGTGAAGGTCGTCGGTTTCGTGGCCTCCGCCCCCGGTTTCACCGGCCAGCCCGGCGTGGTCAACGGCGCGTCCGACCTGTTCGCCGAGGTCTTCGGCGACGCGGGCAAGCACGCGCGCGCCGCGGTCGGGGTGGCGGAGCTGCCCCTCGGGGCGCCCGTCGAGGTCGAGATCGTCGTCGAGGTGACGTGATGCGGGGAGCCGACACCGGCCCGACCTGCCACGAGCTGCTGATCCGGCTCGCCGGTCGGCTGCCCGACGAGCTGCTGTGGCGGCTGCGCGACTGGCTCGCCGCAGGGGCCGGGAGCACGCTCGCCGTGATGCTGCCCCGCGAGCTGCTGCGGCACCGCGTCGGGCTCACCGACGACGAGCGCGAGCTGCTCGACGACGGCCGCCGGCGGCTGGGGAGCGCCGCACCGGCTGCTGGACGCCGTGCTGTCGCGCCCGCGACCAGGACGCGACCGTGCCGGAGTTCCGCACCGGTCCCGAGTGGCCCGACCTCGCCGCGCTCGAGCGTGCTGGCCGTCGTCCGCGGCCACCCGGGCTGCACGGAGCTGCGCCAGGCCTGGCGGGTGCACGGTCGCCGGGAGCAGCGCGTCGTGCTGGTGCTCGGGGCGAACGGCCGTGGGAGCTCGCCGGCACCCTGCACGCCTCCTGCGCGTCACGGCGACCGCACGCCGTGCGTCGAGGTGCTGCCGGCCACCGGCGAACCGCCCGCCTACCACCAGGCGGCGATCGTCGCGTCGGCCTCGCTGTGGCGGGCGGCCCCCGTGGCCAGGCCGGGGTGGCCGCACGAGACGGCGCAGTGGACGACCGACCCACGACCTGCTGCTCGCCCTCGCCGGGCACGTCGACGACGACCTCCTGGCCTGGGGCCGCGAGCTCGTCGCCGTCGGCGAGGACGGGCACGCGGTCGAGCTGCTGATGGCGAGCCTGATCGCCGACCGCACCCTGCTGCCGGACCCCGTGCGCGCCGGCCGTCGTCGACGCCAGGCCAGGCGGCCGGTCGGAGCTGGACGCCGACGGCGAGCTGCCGCCGCCGACCCCCGAGGACGCCACCGCACACCGGTTCGACCCGGCGGCAGGTCCCGCGGCGGCCACCGACCGCATCCGGGAGGTCCTCGGCAGCCTGCCGGCACCCGGGTCGCCGGCTGCCGGCTGTGGCTGACCTGGCGGCTCACCCCCGCAGGTGCCGCCCCCGGCCCCGCTGCCGCACGCCGTCGTGCTGGTCGAGGTGGCGCCCGGGCCGTGGGCGCCGGCCACCGAGGCGCTCGCCTACCAGCTCGCGGTGACGCTGGCCCGGGCCGGCGAGGCGGCGTCGGTCGAGGTGTTCCCCGTCGGCGTGCCGCTGCCCGACTACCACGTCAGCGCGCTGCGGTCCGCCGTCGCGCTCACCACCGCCGAGGCCCAGCCCGTCCGGCACGCCGCCCCGCGACCGGCTCCGGCCGCTCCGACAGGTGCGGACGGCGAGCCGCGCCGTGCCGCGCCAGCGCCCCGACCGGCCCGCGCCCGACGAGCCCGCACCACCGGCCCGCAGCCGACGTCGGCCGGCGGCGCGCCGACCGGTCCGGAGCCGGTGGCCGCAGCCGAGTCGAGCCGCGTCCCGACACCACCGGCCGCGCCCGGCACCCTCGCCCGCGGCAGGCGCCCCCCTCGCGCGACCGACCTCGCCGCGCCGGATCCCGACCTACCGGTCCGAGCCCCGCGCCCGTCGCGCAGCGCCGCGGACGGCGGACCGCCGAGCGACGCCGACCGGCGAGCGCCCGACCCGCACGTCACCGAGCCGCCCGTCACCGAGCCTCCCGCCCCGGAGCCGCGACCGCGCCCGCTCGCGCCGTCCCAGGACCCGTTGCAGCGGCCCGTTGCGCGAGCCGCTCCTCGACCCGCTGCTCGACCCGACCATCAACCAGGACGACCCGCTCGGGCTCGGGCTGCGGCCGCTGGCCGGCGCGGGCGGCCCGCAGCCGCGCACGTGGGCCGACGACTGGGAGTCCGGCGACTGGACCATCCCGTCGGACCGGCCCGGCGAGCCCGCAGCCACCTCGGCCCCCGACACCGGCCGGCGGCGGAGCCGACCGGCACGCCCCGGACCAGCCCCGGCCGCGGCCAGCCCCCCGGTCCGGCGGCCGCCCGCCGACACCGCTCGCCCGCCGACGGCGCCGCGAGCAGGCCGCGCACGCCCCCGCCCGCCGCCACCACCGGAACCGCCCCCCCGCCACCGGACCCGCCACCCAGGCCCGTCCCCGGAGTCGCTGGCCCGGCTCAGCAGCACGGAGCGGCAGCTGCTCGCGCTGCTCCAGGCCGAGCTGGCCGCGCGGGAGCACCACCCGCAGCCCCACCGCCGGGTCCGGGTCACGCGCTCCAACGGCTCCACACCGCACCCGCCGGACCGGCCGGACCCCGCGGCCTGAGCCCGGAGGCAGGCGCTGCGCGCCTCCGGGCAGCTAGTGTCCGACGGTGCCGACCGAACCAGTGGTCCCCAGACCGGCGGCGACCGTGCTGTTGCTGCGCGACGCGCCGGACCCGCCGGCCGGCCGGTCGCCGCTGCAGGTCTTCCTCCAGCGCCGGGTCGCGGGCATGGCCTTCGCGGGCGGGATGACGGTCTTCCCCGGTGGCGGCGTCGACCCGACCGACCGCGCCGGACGCGGCGCTGTGGGCCGGGCCGGAGCCCGCCTGGTGGGGCGAGCGGCTGGCCTGCTCGGCCGAGCTCGCCGGCGCGCTCGTGCAGGCCGCCGTGCGCGAGACGTTCGAGGAGTGCGGCGTGCTCCTGGCCGGTCCGGACGTTCCGGCTGCCGACACCCTGGCGCCCGAGCGGGCCGCGCTCGTCGCCCGCCGCCGCACCCTCGGGACGTGCTCGGCGGACGCCGCCCTCGTGCTGCGGTCCGACCTCCTGCGCGCCTGGTCGCGGTGGATCACCCCGGAGGAGTCGCCGCGGCGCTACGACACGGTCTTCTTCGTGGCCAGGGTCCCCGCCGGGCAGGACGCCGACGCGCACACCACCGAGGCCGTCGAGGCGGCGTGGTGGCACCCGGCCGAAGCCCTGGAACGCTGGGAGCGCGGGCGAGCTGGAGCTGATGGCACCCACCTTCCGCACGCTGCAGCGAGATCGCCGAGCACGCCGACAGCGCCGCCGTGCTGTCCGCGGCGCGGGAGCGGGTCGTGCAGCCGATGATCCCGCGCGTCCGCCGGGAGGGGGACGAGGTCGTCGTGGTGCTGCCCGGCGACGCCGGCTTCGAGGTCGCCGCCGGGCACCTGCGGCCGGGTGACCTCCGGTGAGCGGGCACCCGCCTACGGCGAGCTGCGGCCCGTCACCCCGCTCGCCTCGGTGCTGCTCGCCGAGAACCCGTCCCCGATGACGCTCGACGGCACCAACACCTGGGTGCTGCGCGCGGCCGATCCGCCGACTGCGTCGTGATCGACCCCGGCGAGGACGACGACCGTCCACCTGCGCGCGGGTCGCCGCGCACGGCCCGGTCGCGCTGGTGCTGCTCACCCACCGCCACCACGACCACGCCGGCGGCGCGCGCCGGTTCGCCGAGCTCACCGGCGCCCCGGTGCGGGCGCTCGACCCTCGCTCGTGCTGGGGTCGGAGGCGTTCGGCGACGGCGACGTCGTCACCGCCGCCGGCGTCGAGCTGCGGGTGCTCGCGACGCCCGGCCACACGTCGGACTCGCTGTCGTTCCTGCTCGACGGCCCGGACGGCGCACCCCGCGTGCTCACCGGCGACACGATGCTCGGCCGCGGCACCACCGTGATCGCCCATCCGGACGGTGCGCTCGGCCCGTACCTCGACTCGCTGCGCCGCCTCGCCGACCTCGCCGCCGGGCACCGCGTGCTCCCGGGCCACGGCCCGGAGCTGCCCGACGCGCCCGCCGTGGCCGCCGCAGTACCTGGAGCACCGCGAGCAGCGCCTCGAGCAGGTGCGCGCCGCGCTGGAGACCCTCGGGCCCGACGCGAGCCCGCGGCGGTCGTCGAGGTCGTCTACGCCGACGTCGACCGGCGCTGTGGCCCGCCGCCGAGTGTCGGTGCAGGCCCAGCTGGAGTACCTACGCTCCTGAGTGCGCAGGCTCGGCGGAGCGCGACGCGGCACGCACCAGCGTGCCCCGGCGGAGCCACAGCACGACCGCCAGCACCACACCGGCGCCACCACCGGCCAGGAACGCCGCGGGCGGGCCGGACGCCTCCACCACCATCCCGGCCACCGACTGCCCGGCCGCCAGCCCGAGCGTGGCCGCGGTGACGACCCAGCCGAACGCCTCCGTCGCCGTTCCGGCCGGGGTGGTCGACGTCGACCGCCATCGAGTGCGCGGTGACCTGCGGCGTGATCATCGCGCCCGCCAGCGAGCATCGCCAGCACGAGCACGGGCAGCGGCCGGGCCGGTCAGCGCCATCGCGGCCGACGCAGCACCGCGAACGCCCCGAGCAGCACCGGCATCCGCAGGTGCAGCGGGCGCGGCCATGGCCGCAGCGAGTACGCGAGCCCGCACAGCACCGACGTACCGACCAGGCCGACAGCAGCACGCCGCCCATGCGCGGCCGAGCCCGCCGCCGCCGTCACCGCGGGCACGCCGACCTCGACGGTGCCGACGACCAGCCCGAACCCCAGCGACGCCAGCACGATCGTGCGCATCCCCGGCTCCGGCAGCGCGCCGAGCATGCCGACCGGCGCGGCGTGCACGTCGGGGACCGGGCGCCTGGCGCGGACCGGGCGGCTCAGCGCGAACCCGGCCGAGCCGAGCACCATCGCCGACGCCGCGACCACCGCGCCGGTGCCGGGCCACGGGGCGGCGACGAGGAACGCGGCGAGCGCCGGGCCGAGGATGAAGAACACCTCGAGGCTGATCGCCTCGTAGCTGTAGGCGGCGTCCCGGCGCGGCCCCGGCGGCACGAGCCGCGACCACAGCGCGCGGGACGCGCCCGGCATGGCCGGCTGACGAGCCCGGCCAGCAGCGCGAGCCCCACCAGCAACGGGAGCGACGCGGCCGTCTCGACGGCCGTGACCAGCGCGGCGACCGCGAGGCCGAACAGCGTGGCGACGACGAGCAGCGGACGGGTCGGGCCCGATCCGGTCCATGACCCTGCCCTGCACCACCGACCCGAACGACACCCCGATGAGCATGCCCGCCGACACCAGCCCGGCCACGGCGAACGAGCCCGACACCTGCTGGACGTAGAGCAGCGTGGCCAGCCCGAACATCGCGATCGGCAGCCGGCCCAGCGCCGAGCAGAGCACGGGCAGCGAGCGCACCGGGCGCGGTCAGCGCGGCGCGGTAGGAGGCGAACGAGGTGGACGAGCCGGACATGCCTCAAGGATCGCACAAATTCTGGTACGGGCGTACCAGTTTTGGTGACGCTGCGCTACCGCGCGCGGCGGGCCAGCCGCTCGGGCTCCAGGATCAGCACGCTCTTGCCCTCCAGGCGCAGCCAGCCCGCGCTGGGCGAAGTCGGCCAGCGCCTTGTTCACCGTCTCGCGGCAGGCGCCGACGAGCTGGGCGATCTCCTCCTGCGTGAGGTCGTGCGTGACGCGCAGCAGGCCCGACTCCTGGGACCCGAACTGCCGGGCCAGCTGCAGCAGCGACTTCGCCACCCGCCCGGGGACGTCGGTGAAGATCAGGTCGGCGAGCATGTTGTTGGTGCGGCGCAGCCGGCGGGCGAGCACCCGCAGCAGCTGCTCGGCGATCTCGGGGCGCTTGCCGATCCACTCGCGCAGGGCGGGGCGGTCCATCGTGTAGGTGCGGACCTCGGTGACCGCCGTCGCCGACGAGGTGCGCGGGCCCGGGTCGAAGATCGACAGCTCGCCGAACATGTCCGACGGACCCGCCACCATCAGCAGGTTCTCCCGGCCGTCGGGCGACTTGCGACCGATCTTGACCTTGCCGACTGCCGACGATGTAGAGCCGGTCGCCCGGCTCACCCTCGGAGAAGATCACCTGCCCACGGGAGAACTCCGCGGTCTCCAGTGCCTGCGCCAGCGCATCGGCCGCGTACGGCTCCACGCCCTGGAAGATCCCTGCGCGGATCAGAACCTCGTCCACTGCACCGCTCCTCGTCCCCCGACCGCTGCCCCGCGGCGGATCACCGGCGCGCCAGTCTAGGGGGTCAGCCCACGCCGCGTGACGCCGCGATGGTCACTGCGTTCTCCACTCCGGAACGGGCGAATCGGTCAGGAGGCGCACCTGTGTGCCGCGTGGGACGCGTGCGCCGCGGCGCCCGGCCGCGCAGCCGGAACAGCTCCAGCGCCCGACCGGTGCCCTGCCGGAACAGCGCGCGGACCTCGTCGGGCCGGGGCCGCTCGAGGAGCTCCTCGAGCTCGTCCGGGCGCACGGTCGGCTTCCCGCAGCCGGGACTCGACGCGCTCCATACCGAGCGCGAAGAACATCACCAGCAGCGGCACGAGGACGGACAACCAGGCAGTCATGTCGGGGCAGATGTCTCGCACCGCCGCGTCGGGCCGGCGCGCCGGGGTGCGCGCGCTCGGCGCGCCGATACCGATTCGTGACCCGGTCGGCGGCGCGACCGGGCTGTCGGTCCACGCGCCGTACGCTCGTCGGCTGTGACCGCACGCCTCGCGCCCCGCACCGCACGCGCGCCGCGGCCCGGCTCGCCGCCCGCGTCGGCCGCCGGTGAGCCCCCGCTCGGCCGCGCCCGGCGGGTCGGGCCGGATGCTGCGCACGCTCGCCGCCACCCATCCCGACGCGCACTGCGAGCTGGATTTCACCACGCCGCTGGAGCTCGCCGTCGCCACCATCCTGTCCGCGCAGAGCACCGACAAGCTGGTCAACCCGGTCACCCCCGCGCTCTTCGCCGCGCTACCCCACGGCGCTCGACTACGCGAAGGCCGATCGGGCCGAGCTGGAGGAGATGATCCACTGCACCGGCTTCTTCCGGAACAAGGCCAACTCGCTGATCGGGCTCGGCGCCGCCGTCGTCGAGAAGCACGGCGGTGAGCTGCCCGACACGCTGGACGAGCTCGTCAAGCTGCCGGGGATCGGGCGCAAGACCGCCAACGTGATCCTCGGCAACGCGTTCGACGTCCCCGGCATCACCGTCGACACGCACTTCGGCCGGCTCGTCCGGCGCTGGGGATGGACGGAGGAGGAGGACCCGGTCAAGGTCGAGCACGCCGTCGGCGCGCTGGTGCCCAAGCGCGACTGGACGATCGTGTCGCACCAGGTGATCTTCCACGGCCGCCGGGTGTGCCACGCCCGCAAGCCCGCCTGCGGCGCCTGCACCCTCGCCGCCGACTGCCCGTCCTACGGCACCGGCCCCACCGACCCGGAGCAGGCCGCGGCGCTGGTCAAGGGCCCGACCCGGGCGCACCTGCTGGCATGGTCGGCATCGCGGACGACGCCGTGCCCCCGCAGGCGCCCGCGGTCGAGCACCCCACCGACCTCGACGCCGGGGCCGCCGCTCCCGCGGAGATCGCGCAGGACGTCCCGTGAGCCGCCCGACGGCAGGCCGCGCGCCGGTCCGCGACGGGCGGAGATCGTCAGCACCGCCGTCGTCGTGGTGCTGGTCGCGGTGGCGGTCGTCGCGCTCTGGCCGCGCGGCGGCCCCGCAGGCGACCCGCGGACCGACTCGGCGCCGGCACCGTCCGTGGCCGTCGCCGACGCCGAGCTCGCCCCGCTGCGGGCCGCCGCGGGGCTCGCGCCCTGCCCCGTCGCCGGCACCGGCACCGCCGGCCGGGCCGCTCGCCGGGGTCACGGCGGCCTGCCTCGGCGCGCCGGGCTCGGTCGACGTCGGCGCCGCGCTCGCCGGGCGGCCGGTCCTGGTCAACGTCTGGGCGTCCTGGTGCGAGCCGTGCCGCGCCGAGCTGCCGGTGCTGGCCGCCTACGCCGCAGGTCCCGGCGCCGTCGCCGTCCTGCTCGTCGACGTCCAGGACGACCCGCGGGCGGCCCTGCGGCTGCTCACCGGCCTCGGCGTCACGCTGCCGTCGCTCGCCGACCCCGACGGTTCGCTGCGCGCGCGCGCTCGACATCCCGCCCGCCCTCCCGATCTCCTACGTCGTCGGCGCCGACGGCCGCGTCACGCGGGTCGACCCCCCGATGCCCTTCCACACCCCCGACGAGGTGGCCGCCGCCGTCGCGCGGCTTGTCGGGAACCCGCGGTGACCGCACCCGGCCTGTACCCGGACCGCGCCCCCGGGTGGCTGCGGCCCCTGCTCGACGGCGCCCGCGACGTCGAGGCTGTCGACCTCACCCACCACCGCATCCCCCGCCCGCCACCGGCGGCAGGCCCGCCGCCGTGCTCATCCTGTTCGGCGAGGACCTCGACCACGGCCCGGACGTGCTGCTCATCGAGCGCGCCAGCACCCTGCGCGACCACGCAGGCCAGGTCGCGTTCCCCGGCGGTGCGGCCGACCCCGGCGACGACGGTCCCGTCGGCACCGCGCTGCGGGAGGCCGAGCGAGGAGACCGGCCTCGACCCGGCCGGGGTCGTCCCGCTCGCCCTGCTCCCCGAGCTCTACCTCCCCCCGTCGGACTTCGCTCGTCACCCCGGTGCTCGCGCACTGGGCAGCGGCCGAGCGCCGTCCATGCCGTCGACCCCGGCGAGACGGCCGCCGTGGAGCGGGTGCCGCTCGCCGCGCTCACCGACCCGCGCAACCGGATCAAGGTCGGCCACCCGTCGGGCTACGTCGGACCCGCCTTCATGGTGGCGGGGCTGCTCGTGTGGGGGTTCACGGCGGGCTTATTGTCCGCGCTGTTGAATCTCGGGGGCTGGGAGCGGCCCTGGGACACCACCCGGGTGCACGACCTGGACGAGGCATGGGCCCTCGCCCGGGCCGGTCGGCAGGAGGTCGCAGGATCATGAGCCCCGGCGAGCGCCCATGAGCTGGGTCGACGTGCTCGTCGTCGTGCTCGCGCTCATCGCCGGCGTGTCCGGCTGGCGGCACGGCATGGCGGTGGCGCTGCTGTCGTTCGTCGGCGTGCTCGGCGGCGCGATCATGGGGTCCGGCTGGCCCCGCTGCTGGCCGCGGGCATCGAGGCACCCAGCACCCGGATCATCGTCAGCATCGTCGTCGTGGTGCTGCTCGTCGCCGTCGGCGAGACCACCGGCGTGTTCTTCGGCCGCCGCATCCGCGACCGGATCACCGGCGAGCGCTCGCTCAAGGTCGACTCCACGCTCGGCTCGGTCCTGCAGGCCCTCACGGTCGTCGTCGCCGCCTGGCTGGTGGCGCTGCCGCTGGCCTCGGCGAGCTTCCCCGGACTCGCCGCGGGTGTGCGCGGCTCCGAGGTGCTGCGCGCCGTCGACTCGGTGATGCCCGACGGCGCCCGGCAGCTCCCCGCCGAGCTGCGCCAGCTGCTCGACA
Source organism: uncultured Actinomycetota bacterium (assembly GCA_963784265.1). Taxonomy (GTDB): domain Bacteria; phylum Actinomycetota; class Actinomycetes; order Mycobacteriales; family Pseudonocardiaceae; genus Pseudonocardia. The sequence goes on along the minus strand of CAWAQQ010000004.1, from coordinate 173,372 downwards.
ACTCCGGCTTCCCGGACGTGCTGAGCCCGTTCGCCGAGACCCCGATCACCGCCGTCGGGCCGCCGAACTCGGCGCTGGCCAACAGCCCGGTCGTCGCCGACGTCGCCCGCAGCGTGCTCAAGGTCCGCGGCCGCGCCCCGTGCTGCCAGCGGCAGCTGGAGGGCACCGGATTCGTCATCGGCCCGCAGCTCGTGATGACCAACGCGCACGTCGTCGCCGGTACCGACGGACACCAGCGTCGAGGTGCCCGGGCGGCGCGGCCGCATCCGCGAGCTCGACGCCAGCGTGATCTCCTACGACCCCGAGGTCGACGTCGCGGTGCTGCGCGTGCCCGACCTGCAGATCGCCGCCGCTGACGTTCGCCGGCGGCGCCGCGGCCGTCGGCGACGACGCGATCGTGCTCGGCTACCCCCTCGACGGGCCGTTCACCGCGACGCCCGCCAAGGTCCGCGACCGGATCAAGCTGCGCGGCCCGGACATCTACGACAGCGGCGAGGTCACCCGCGACGTCTACACCGTGCGAGCGGTCGTGCGCTCCGGCAACTCCGGCGGCCCGATGATCGCCCCCGACGGGCAGGTGCTGGGCGTGGTCTTCGGCGCGGCGCTGGACGACAGCGAGACCGGGCTTCGTGCTCACCGCCGACCAGGTGCGGGCCGCGGCGGCCAAGCGCGGCCCGGCACCGCCGCGTCGACACCCGGTCCTGCGCGGCCTGAGCACCCGTCAGAGCCTGCGCGTGATGGTCTGGTCCCGGCCGGGGCCGACGCCGATCGCGATGACCGGCGCGCCCGTCAGCTGCTCGATCCGGTGCACGTAGTCGCGGGCCGCGGCGGGCAGCTCGTCGAAGGTCCGGTAGGGCGAGAGGTCCTCGAACCAGCCGGGCAGCTCCTCGTACACGGGCAGGGCGTGGTGCATGTCGGTCTGCGTCATCGGCATGTCGTCCAGCCGGCGGCCGTCGACCTCGTACGCCACGCAGACGGGCACCCGCTCCAGCCCCGACAGGACGTCGAGCTTGGTGAGGAAGAAGTCGGTGATCCCGTTGACGCGCGCCGCGTAGCGGCCGATCACCGCGTCGAACCAGCCGCAGCGGCGGGGCCGACCGGTGGTGACCCCCACCTCGCCGCCCGCCTTGCGCAGGTGCTCGCCCATGGCGTCGAGCAGCTCGGTCGGGAACGGTCCGGAGCCCACGCGCGTGGTGTACGCCTTGAGGATCCCGATCACGCGCGTGATCCGGTTCGGCCCGATGCCCGGATCCGACGGCCGCGCCGCCCGCCGTCGGGTTCGAGCTGGTGACGAAGGGGTAGGTGCCGTGGTCGACGTCGAGCAGGGTGCCCTGCGAACCCTCGAGGAGCACGGTCTCGCCCGCCTCGAGCGCCTCGTTGAGCAGCAGCCGGGTGTCGGCGATCCGGTCGGCGAAGCGGCGGCCGTGGGCGAGGACGGTGTCGACCACCTCGTCCACGTCGAGCGCGCGCCGGTTGTAGACCTTGACCAGCACCTGGTTCTTCAGCTCCAGGGCCGCCTCGACCTTCTGGTGCAGGATCTTCTCGTCCAGGACGTCGGCCACCCGCACCCCCACCCTGGCGACCTTGTCCTGGTAGGCCGGGCCGATGCCGCGGCCGGTGGTGCCGATCTTCGCCTTGCCCAGGAACCGCTCGCTGACCTTGTCCATGGCGATGTGGTACGGCATGATCAAGTGCGCGTCGGCGGAGATCATCAGCCGGGTGGTGTCCACACCCCGCCGCTCCAGGCCGGACAGCTCGTCGAGCAGCACGCCGGGATCCACGACCACGCCGTTGCCGATCACGTTGTTGGCGCCAGGGGTGAGGATGCCGGACGGGATCAGGTGCAGGGCGAAGTCCTGGCCGTCGGGCAGCACCACCGTGTGGCCCGCGTTGTTGCCGCCCTGGTAGCGCACCACCCACTGGACCTGGCCCCCGAGCAGGTCGGTCGCCTTGCCCTTGCCCTCGTCGCCCCACTGGGCGCCGATCACCACGATCGCCGGCATGTGAAACTCCAACTCCCTGGACGCGGGTCGCACACCGAAGCGCCCCTCGGCACCGCGGCGGGAGGGTAGCCGATCTCGTGAGCTCGATCGACTCTGACGTGGTGCTGCTGACCTGCGCGGACTCCGCGCGGGCACGGCGCCTCCCGCTCTACGGTAGATGGCGGGCGGGCGCGGCACAGCGCGTGGGCACCCGCGGTATCCGAGCCGTGACGCTGCCGCCTCGACCGGGGCGAGCCGAGGTGGACGAGGCGCTGGCGGCGACCGAGCCCCGCCGGGTCGTGGTCTCCGGGACCGACGCCGACCTGGCCGCGGTGCTCGTCCGGCTGGTCCGCACCGACCGGCTCGACCGCGTCGAGGTCGCGTACCTGCCGCGCTCCCGCTCCTCCGCGGCCGCCGCCACCTGGGGGATCCCGACGGGTGCGGACGCGGCGGACCTCGCACTCGCGGGCACCGCGACGCCGGTTCCGCTGGTCCGCGACGACTCCGGCGGGGTGCTCGTCGGCCGCGGGGAGATCAGCAGGCTGCGCGGGGAGTGCTACTGCGACGACGATCTCGTGCTGCGCGGCACCGCCCCGCGTCTCGTGGTCGCCCCGACCCCGCGGGGGATCGCCGTACGGGCCGGGAGGTCGCGGCGGCTGCCCGACGGCCTCGTGCGCCCGGTCCCGGTGGACGCCGTGGGCCACGGGTCAAGCGTCGGGCGGGCGGTGCAGGTCGGGTGCGCCCCGGCCGTCGTCGTGTCCGACGGGGTGGCCCACCCGCGGCCCGTCGAGCGCTTCACCTGGTACCGGCACACCGCCGACTGGCTGCTCGTCCGCCCCTGACCCGTCCCCGCCGCGAACGGCAAGAAGCCCGCGCGACGCCCGGCGGCTCGGCGGCTCGGCGGCTCAGGCCAGGCCGAGGGCTGCGAGGGCGGCCGGGTCGGAGTCGAGGAGGAACGTGCGGGTGCGCTCGGCCTCGTCGACCTCGCCGATCGCGTCCGCGGCCCGGTGCAATGCGGCGAGCGCGCGGAGGAAGCCCCGGTTGGGTTCGTGCGACCACGGCACCGGACCGAAGCCCTTCCATCCCGAACGGCGCAGCTGGTCCAGGCCGCGGTGGTAGCCGGTGCGGGCGTAGGCGTAGCCCGCGATCGTGGAGCCCTCCGCCAGCGCGTTCTCCGCCAACGTCGCCCACGCGATGCTCGACGTCGGGTGCGTCGCGGCCACCTCGGCCGGATCGGCACCACCGTCGAGCGCCGCAGCGGCCGGATCGACCGGAAGCAGGGTGGGTTCGGGCCCGAGCAGGTTGCCGTGCAGCGTCATGAGCGCCATCCTGCCGCGTCGTCGCCCGCAGGCGTCGGCAGGCCGACGACCGCCTCCCGTCCCGATGTGGCACGGTTGACCGGTACAGGACTGCTCGACCGGCGCAGCGGGCGCGACGACCAGGATGGGTGGAATCCCTCGATGAACCGCGAACAGCTTGACAAGGTCCGCAACGGCGAGGGGTTCATCGCCGCCCTCGACCAGAGCGGGGGCAGCAGCCCGAAGGCCCTGAAGCTCTACGGGGTGGACGAGGACCGGTACTCGAACGACACCGAGATGTTCGACCGCATCCACGAGATGCGCACCCGGATCGTCACCAGCCCCAGCTTCGGGGGCGACCGGATCCTCGCCGCGATCCTGTTCGAGGACACGATGGATCGCCAGGTGGAGGGCCAGGACACCGGCGACTACCTCTGGTCGGTGAAGAACGTCGTGCCGTTCCTCAAGATCGACAAGGGTCTGGCGTCGGAAGCCGACGGCGTCCAGGTCATGAAGCCCATCCCCGGACTCGACGACCTGCTGGCACGCGGCGTCGAGAAGGGCATGTTCGGCACGAAGATGCGCTCGGTGATCAAGCAGGCCGACAAGACGGGCGTCGACGCCGTCGTCGACCAGCAGTTCGAGATCGGTGACCAGATCCTCGACGCCGGCCTCGTCCCGATCATCGAGCCCGAGGTCGACATCCACAGCCCCCAGAAGGCCGAGGCCGAGGAGCTGCTCAAGGCGGCGATCGCCGCCAAGCTCGACCAGCTTCCGTCGGACCGGCAGGTCATGCTGAAGCTGACCCTGCCCGACGAGGACGACTACTACCGCGAGTTCATCGAGCACCCGAGGGTGCTCCGGGTGGTCGCCCTCTCCGGTGGCTACAGCCGGGAGGAGGCCGACGAACGCCTTGCGCGCAACCACGGTCTCATCGCCAGCTTCTCCAGGGCGCTCACCGAGGGCCTGCACGTCGACCAGAGCGACGACGACTTCGACGCGACGCTCGACGCAGCCATCCGCAGCATCTTCGAGGCGTCCCGCACCTAGGCCGCGGAGCCGAGGCTGGAGACCATGAGCGGGCCCGTCGAGCGTGCCGTCGAGCAGACACTCGGCCGGTTGCGCCTGCTCGACACGGCCACCGAGCCGCCGTCCCCTGTCCGGGCCCGCACCCTCGCCGACCTCTACCGCGACCACCGGATGCGCCTGGTCCGGCTCGCCGTCCTGCTGGTCGACGACCCCAGCACGGCCGAGGACGTCGTCCAGGAGGCGTTCGCCGGCCTGCACCGGCACTGGTCCGGGCTTCGCGACGAGGCCGCGGCCGTCGGGTACCTGCGCACCGCCGTCGTCAACGGGTCGCGCTCGGTGCTGCGCCGCAGGCGCACCGCCCGCGACTACGTGCCACCGCACCAGGTCAACGCCCGCTCGGCCGAGTCGCTCGCGATGCTCTCGGCCGAGCACCAGGCGGTCGTCGACGCGCTGGGCGCCCTCCCGCCACGCCAGCGCGAGGTGCTGGTGCTGCGCTACTACGGCGACCTGTCCGAGGCCGAGATCGCCGAGGCCACCGGGATCTCGCGCGGCACGGTCAAGTCGACGGCCAGCCGCGCGCTCGACGCGGTGGCCCGGGTCATGCGGCCTGCGGGAGGATGAGGACGTGAGCCCCAGGGACGAGTCCGAGCGACGGGTGGCCGAGGCGTTGCGCGCGCGGGCGACGGGTGTGGGCTGGACGGGGCCCCCCGGGCTGGCCCGTCCGCCCAGCAAGCGGGCGCGCGGACCGCAGCCGGTCGTCGCCCTGCTGATCGCGCTGCTGGCGGGCGGCGTGCTCGGTGTCGGGCTCGCGTTGATCTCCATCCTGGTACCGGGGCTGCTACCGGCGCTCGGGTGAGCGGCGGCGGACGGTAGCCTCGGCGCCCGTGACTGCGCTCGCGCTCGGCCCGGAATGGCTCCAGCCCGCTTCGATCATCGAATGGCTCGGGCCGTGGGCACTGGTCGGGCTGGCCCTCATCGTGTTCGCCGAGTGCGGGCTGCTGCTGGGGTTCTTCCTGCCGGGCGACTCGCTGCTGTTCACGGCGGGCCTGTTCGTCGCGAACGGTGCGATCGACGCGCCGCTGTGGGCGGTGTGCACGCTGCTGGTGGTGGCGGCGTTCGTGGGCAACGTGGTGCGGGTACTGGATCGGGCGCGCGGCGGGACCCGCGGTGTTCGACCGGCCGCAGTCGAAGCTGTTCAAGCCCCAGCACGTGGTCCGCACCCAGGAGTTCTTCGACCGGTACGGCAACCGCGCGATCGTGCTGGGCCGGTTCGTGCCGATCGTGCGCACGTTCATCACGGTGATGGCGGGCGTCGGGAAGATGCCGGCGCGGCGCTACCTCACCTACTCGCTCATCGGCGCCGTCGCCTGGGCCGCAGGCGTCACCGTGCTCGGGTTCTGGCTCGGCCAGCTGGCGTTCGTGCGCGACAACATCGAGCTGATGCTGATCCTCATCGTGGCCGTGTCGCTGGTCCCGATCGCCGTCGAGCTCGTCCGCGCCCGCCGCGCCGGGCGCCACGCCACGAACTGAGCGGTCAGGGCGATGGCCGTCGCGCCGTCGCTACCTATCCTGGTGGTCGTGCCTCTCGCCGCCGGCTACCTCGACACGCGCCGGCCCCGTGACGGTGTGGATCATCGTGCTCACGTTCGTGTTCCTGGAGTGCGCGTTCATCCTCGGCCTGTTCCTGCCGGGCGACTCCCTGCTCGTCGCCGCAGGCGTCGTGCTCGCCCAGAACGGCAGCGAGGCGGGGACCTGGGCGCTGGCGGCCGTCGCCTTCGGGGTCGCCGTGGCCGGCAACCAGGTGGGCTACCTGACCGGCCGCTACACCGGCACCCGGATCCTCGCGCGCCGCGACGGCAGGATCCTCAACCGGGCCAACCTCGACCGGGCCACCGCGTTCCTCGACCGCTGGGGCTTCTGGTCGATCGTCGTCGCCCGCTGGGTGCCGTGGGTGCGCACCCTGGCACCGATGATCGCCGGCGCCGTGCGGATGGACAACCGCCGGTTCATCGTCGCGAACGCGATCGGGGCGCTCGTCTGGGTGCCGACCCTGCTGATGCTCGGCTACTACGGGGCCGGCCTGCTCGACTCGGTGCCGTGGCTGCAGACCGTCGCGGCCGTGCTGGCCGTGGCGTTCCTCGTGGCCGGCACCGGCTACGGGCTCCACCGGTTCCGCGCGGAGATGCGCCGGCCCGTCGACGAGGCCGCCGTGCTTCCCGAGGACCGGACGACCGCCGCAGGGCCCGAGTTCCGGTAACCCGGGTCCGGTCAGATGATGCTGTGGCCAGAGGCGCGGCGATCGCCGAGTGTCGGTATCGGCGGCGCGACGCCGACTCCCTCCGCTGACACCCACGCCACCGCCCGGCCGGCCGCCGCTTCGTCGAGTCGGTGCAGGAAGCGCAGGCGGCTCTGGAGCGGGAATCTTCGACAGCGCCCACGTCGTGGTGACGACAGGCAGGGCGTCCGCGGGCACGCTGGCGAAGGCGTCGGGCAACACCTCGACGGCGTCACCGCGCAGCAGCAGCGGAGGGGCCGTCGCCGCCAACGCCATCTCCGCTTCGAGCCTCGCGACCCGCTCCGGCTGATCCGGCCACAGGCAGGCGCGCAACCATCGGGCGTCATCCGGCGTCGGTCACGTCGACCGGATCGAGGTCGACCCCGACCTTGGCGACGACCTCGGGCATCGCCCACGTCGGGACGGGCCGGTCGCCCACGATCGAGGACGACAGCTGCACCGGAGATGACGGGTCGCCCAGCGACTGTCCGTTGCTGTAGGCTAACGGCGCAGCGTCCGGTCAGCCGGCGCGCTGCACCGCGGCGGCCGCTTCGAGCAGCATCCAGCCCGAGAGCTGGACCGACAGGTCGGCCTCCGGGGTGCCGGGCCGCGCCTCGCGGGCCGGGCGCCGCCAGTCCGGCGCGAAGACCGGACCGCCCGCGATCTCGGCCCGCCCCCGCCACGCCGCGTCGGCGCTCGCCAGCACGATCCGCGCCGCGACCGGCGCCAGCTCCGGGCGCCGCACGGCCGCGTCCGCCAGGTAGCGCGCCAGGATCCCGTTGAAGAGGCCACCGTCGCCGCCGTCGTCGTAACCCGGCACCACCCCGTCGGGGTCCGCCAGCCGGGTCCCCACTGCGTCGAGGACCCCCACGGCACGGTCGAGCCACCGCACGTGCCCGTCCCGCTCGGCCAGCTCGATGCACGCGCCGAGGTGCACGCCCTGGCAGTAGGTGTAGACCGTCGGCTCCACGGCGCGGACCGCACCGTCGAACCCGACGCGGACGCCGTCGCGGACGAGGCCGGTCGCCGGGTCGACGAGCGTCTCCGCCATCCAGTCGACGATCGCCGCGGCCGCGTCGGGACGGCCGTCGCGGGCCAGCAGGATCGCCGCGGGCCCGTTCGCCGGGGCGTTCTTGAAGTCGTCGCCGCGCCGCCACCAGATCCCGCCCCCGGCGTCCTCCGTCCAGCCGTCCACGAGCTGCGCGGTGATCGCGGCCAGCGCCGGCACCGTCGACGCCGCGGCCGAGCGGCCCGGCGCGCTGGACGGCGAGGCCGAACCAGGCGATGTCGTCGTAGTAGGAGTTCGTCCAGTGGCCGAGGTTGCGCAACCTGACGGTGCGCGCGAGCGCGGCGATGGTGCCCGCACGCCGCGGGTTCGGTGCGCGGAGCTGGGCGTCGACGAGGCAGTCCAGGAGGTGGGCCTGCCACCAGTAGTTCCACGACCACGACCACGTTCGCCTGAGCATCCGGCGGGGCCACCGCAGGCGCCCGATGCGCGTGCCCGGCAGCACCCCGGCCAGTCGGCGGAGGTAGCGGTCGGTGATCGTCCGCTCCGCGACGGCCGCCCGGTCGGCCCAGTCGACGCCGGCAGCGGATGCACCCATGGGCACAGTCTGGCAAAGCGTGGGCAATCGGGGGCCGGTCCACGCCGCCCGCGCGGTCACCAGGCGGCGGACAGGTCGGCGTGCTGGCCGATCCACGCGTGCATCGCGACGCCTGCGGCCACCCCCGCGTTGATCGAGCGGGTCGAGCCGAACTGGGCGATCGACACGGTGAGCCCGGCGGCGGCGCGCGCCCCACCGGTGAGTCCCGGGCCCTCCTGCCCGAACAGCAGCATGCACGCGCGCGGCAACACCGCGGTCTCCAGCCGCACCGCGCCCGGGGTGTTGTCCACCGCGACGACGGTGAGCCCGTTCGCGGCGGCGAAGTCGGTCAGACCGGCGACGTCGTCGTGGTGGTGCACCTGCAGGTACCGGTCGGTGACCATCGCACCGCGCCGGTTCCAGCGGCGCCTGCCGACGATGTGCACGCCGGCGGCGGCGAACGCGTTGGCGGTGCGCACGACCGTGCCGATGTTGTGGTCGTGCCCGAAGTTCTCGATCGCCACGTGGAACGGGTGGGCCCTGGCCGCGAGCTCGGCTGCCACGGCCTCGCGACGCCAGTACCGGTAGGCGTCGACGACGTTGCGGGTGTCACCGTGCTCGAGCAGGTCCGGGTCGTAGCGCTCGTCGGCGGGCCAGGCGCGCCTGCCGCCTGGCCACGGGCCCACCCCCACCTGCCCGGGGACCTCCCACTCGGTCGGGCCGGCCGCCTGCTCGTCCATGGGGCGATGATGCCCCGCCGCCGGAATCCCCCGACTCGCGCACCGAATCCCCCGACTCGCGCACGGAAAACCCCGACTCGCGCGCGGAAACCCCGACTCGCGGGCTAGTGCGGGTCGGTGTGGGGGACGGCGGCGGCCGACTCGCCGCCGGACAGCCGGCCGCCGACGGGCAGCATCAGCTGCACGGTGGTGTGCCCGCGGTGGGCGCCCGCCGCCGCGGCGTGGTACTCCTCCAGGCGGTCCAGGAAGTCGTCGTCGGCGTAGACGGAGCCGTCGACCGAGGAGCCCTCGCGGCCTTCGAGCACCGCCTGGATGTCCTCCCCCGAGAGCGTCTTGTGCGTCTCCAGGGCGTGCGCGATGGCCAGCACCGAGTCGCGGTTGTCCCGCAGGATGCCCTCGGCGCGTTCGAGCAGCTCCGCCAGCTGGTCCTCGATCCGGTCGGCCAGCGCACGGCGCAGCATCGCCTCCGGGGTCTCGGTCTGCTTGCCGGCGGCACCGCGGCCGCCGGGGCTGCCGACCTCCAGCCGCCTGGCCGTGGAGTACGACGACACCGTGGCGCCCATGCCCCAGAAGCCCTCCATGAACGACGCCACCGTGGTGGCCGACTCCAGGTCGCCCGACACGCCGGAGGACGAGTCGCCGTCGAAGAACATCCGCTCCCCGGCCAGCGACGCCAGCGAGACGAGGATGTCGGACTCGAACTCCGACCGCCACCGGGTGAACTGGTCCTCCGGCGGGATGCTCGCGACCATGCCGAGGTAGTCGCTGCCCTTCTCGATCGTCGCGATGTCGATCTCCATGTGCCGGCGCGTCCGGTAGGCGACGACGGCGTGGCACGCCTCGTGGACGGCGACGGCGTGCCGCTCCCGTTCGATGTACTCGACGTCCTCGGGCGGACCGAGGTCCTTGAGCTGCTTGGCGCGCATCACGTCGCGCCAGGTGATGATCTCGCGACCGTCGCGGATCGCGATGATCAACGCCTCGTTGACGAGGTCCTTGATCGTGGCGCCGGTGGCGTACGGGGTGATCGTGGCGAGCTTGTCGATCTGCTCGGGCACCAGCTCGTGGGCCACCTTCGCGAAGTACCCCTCGTACGTGCGCACGCGGCCGGCCTTGCTCGGGTAGCCGACCCGGTAGATGCGGTCGATGCGGCCCGGACGCAGCAGCGCCTCGTCGAGGGCCTCGGGCATGTTCGTGGCCATCATGACCAGGATCCGGTACTTGGGCGGGGGCTTGGGCCGCATGCCCAGGATCCGCCTGCCGACGCGGTTGATGAGCCCGCGCGGCTTCTTCAGGCCCGAGAGCTCCGTCAGCAGCGCCTGCAGGGTGCCCTGCGCCGCCGCCACCGCCCGCCATCCCGCCCATCATGAAGCGGCTGCGCCCGGTGTCCACCGGCTCCGGCACGGACGCCTGCATCGCGGAGCGGGTCAGCATCGACCGCGTGTCCTCGGAGAGGTAGGAGAAGCCGTGGCAGCCCGCGGCGTGGAACGGCACGCCGGCACCCATCCCACGGACGCCGCCCGGTCCGACCTGCCCGAGCGAGCCGCGGTTGCCGAGCGCGTCGGCCTCGTCGAAGAAGACGATCACGCCGCCGTAGCGCAGGGCCAGCTTGCGGAGCTTGCGGAACAGCGACTTCACCTTGAGGATGCCGACGCCCATGAACATGTTGGTGAACGCGCCGGGGTCGACGAACACGTACGGCTTGCCGGTCTCGCCCGCCACGGCCTCGGCCATCAGCGTCTTCCCGGTGCCGGGTGGGCCCCACAGCAGCAGGCCGGACGGCACGTAGCCGCCCTTCTTCTCGATCGAGTCGGGGTCCTCCAGGAAGACGATGTTCTCCTTCACCCGCTCCACCACGTGGTCCTGGCCCCACACGTCCTTGAACCGGGTGGTGATGTCGTCGGGGTAGTAGGTGTCCACGCCACCGCGCGAGAGCAGCCAGAACAGCCCGATGAACTGGAACGCGATGAAGAAGAACGCGAAGGCGAGCTGGGCGATCAGGGGCAGCGCGGAGAACAGCAGTGCGGGCGCCTCGAACAGGGCCAGCGCGGGCGAGGTCTCCAGGATCTGGGCGGCGACGAGCGCGAACAGCGTGATGAACGCGACGATCTTGATCACCCGGGCGAGCCGGAACCGCGTCCAGTCGGAGAACCGCCTGCGCAACGCCCGCTCGGTGCCACCGAACACCCGGTCCGACCAGAAGCGGTGGTATGCCGACCACCGCTCGCTGATGAAGAAGTGCACCTGCCGCAGCAGCTCGGCGCCGGCCAGCCACAGCAACCACTGCGACTCGACGACCTGGATGCGCACGGCGTCGGCGAACGGGAGCAGCGGGTTGTCGGCCATCGACGCCCACACGACGATCAGCCAGGCGAACGTGAACAGCAGCAGCAGCCGCAACCGGTCCCACAGCGACATCCGCTTGCGGGTGGGTCCCGGTTCCGCGTGCGGAGGCTCGTCCGGCGGCGTCAGCCCCTCGTGCGCGGGCGCGGGTTCGACCGGAGCGGTCATGACTTCTCCCGGATGGTGAACGAGGAGACCACGGAGTGGATCTCGTCCGAGCGCTTCACGAAGCACTCGGTGGAACAGCGGGCGAGTACCGAGTAGACCTTGCTGGCATCGTCGTTGAGGTAGACCGTCTTGTCGATGACCTGCGGCGGTCCGCCTGCCATGCGGTACCGGTACACGACGTGCACCCCACGCAGGCCGTTCCCCGGGGTGAGCACCTCGTCGGTGATGAGCCCGAAGTCGGTGAGGCCGAGGATCTCCGCGGACCGCTCGCGGGCAGCGGGCGACACCGGGTGGTAGAGGTCGCGCAGCCCGTCCAGCGAGATCTTGCCCGCGCACCGAGGTCGGGACGACCTGCACGCTGACGAACACCGCGGGCGCTGCGGCGTTCCGGCCGAAGAGGTGCTCGGCCGACGGGGTGGCGTCGGCGTCGTAGCCGTCGAGCCAGACGCCCTGGTCGGCGGGGGTGATGCCGGGATCGAGCTGCAGGATCGCACCGAGCTCGCGCCCGTCGATCTGCCTCCACGCGGCGGGCACCTTCAGGTAGGTGCGGTCCTGGGAGTTCGTGACGTAGGTGTAGTCAGGGCTGCCGCAGGCCGCGGCGAACAGCGCCACGACGCAGAGCAGCAGCGCCGCGACCCCCCGCCGTTCCCGCGCGCCGGCAGCCCGGACAGCCATCCACCCTCCCCGCCGTGACCCATCCGTGACCAACGAGTATGCGTCACGGTCCGGCGGTCGTGGATGGGCCGAAGAGGTTGCGAACAGGTTTCCGGGCGCGGCGGGGACCCATCTCAGCCCAGGCCGAGATCGGCCAGTGCCAGCAGCGCCCGGTAGGGCACGGACTCGGCCTCGATCGCCTCCCGCGCGCCGGTGTCCCGGTCCACGACCGTGGCCACCCCGACGACCGTCGCCCCGGCCTCCCGCACCGCGCGCACCGCCGTCAGCACCGACGCGCCGGTGGTGGAGGTGTCCTCGACCACCAGCACCCGCCGCCCCGCGACGTCCGGCCCCTCGATGAGCCGCTGCAGCCCGTGCTCCTTGGTGGCCTTGCGGACGACGAAGGCGTCGACCGGCGACCGCCTGCTCCGCGATCGCGGCGTGCAGGATCGCGTCGGCCACCGGGTCCGCGCCCAGGGTGAGGCCGCCGACGGCCTCGTAGTCCCAGTCGGCGGTGAGCACCCGCAGGAGCCTGCCGATCAGGGGCGCCGCCTCGTGCTGCAGCGTGACCCGCCGCAGGTCGACGTAGTAGTCGGCCTCGGCGCCCGAGGACAGCGTGACCCGCTCGTGCACCACGGCGAGCTCCCGGACCAGGGCGGCGAGCCGCTCCCGCGCGGCGTTGTCGTCGATCATCGGCGGTTCCGGTCCGATCGCAGCGGTGACCCGTCTGAGCAGCGGTCGGGGCAGCACGTCCACGACGGCGACGATCGCCTTGTACTGGCGGCTCGGCACGGACACGACCTTCCCCCTGGCCAGGTCGGCCAGGCACTCGTCGACGACCCGGCCTGCGTCGAGCCACAGCGGGCCCGTGCGCGCGCCGGCGTCGATCCCGGCCCGGGAGTGGAACTCCGTGCGGACGAAGCCGGGGCACAGCGCGATGGCGCGCACCCCGGTGCCGTGCAGCGTCGCCGCGACTCCCTCGGTGAAGGACGTGACCCAGGCCTTGTCGGCACCGTAGGTCGAACCGCGGCCGGCGAGGAAGCCGGCCAGGCTGGACACGTTGACCACAGCGCCGCGGCGCCGCGCGACCATGCCGGGCAGCGCCGCGCGGGTCAGGTCGAGGACCGCCGTGACGTTGACGTCGAGCTGGGCCCGCAACGACTCGGGCGGGGTGTCCAGGAGACCCGCGCCGATCGTGAGCCCGGCGCTGTTCACCAGCATGTCGACGGGGCCGGGGCTCTCGTCGTCGGGACGGGCGGCGGCCTGTGTCTCGCCGAGACGGGCCGCGACGCGCTCGCGGCCCTCGACGCTGGACAGGTCGGCCGGCAGCACCTCCACGGCCACCCCCGCGCCGCGGTGGCGGGCCGCGGCGGCGTCGAGGCGGTCCCGGTCGCGTGCGACGAGCACCAGGTCGCGGCCGTCGGCGGCGAGCCGTGCGGCGAAGGCGGCGCCGATTCCGGAGGTGGCTCCGGTGATCAAGGCAGTGGGCACGCCGCGACAGTAACCAGCGGGCCCGGACGGGTGGCAGGGGCCGGGGTCACTGACCCTGTCGGGGCCGCGCGATCTGGCCCTGCTCCAGCGCGGTGGCCACCTCGGCGAGATCGGCCAGCAGGTCCTGGAGCCGGTCCGGGCTGGCGTCGACGGGGGCCGCGGCGAGCACCCAGGAGTCCTCCGCCCAGAGGAGCTCGATGTCGTTGCCCACGGCGTCGCTCGCGTCGGCCAGCCGGCTCGTGAGCAGCGGGCGCACGGCCTCGGTGTCCGACACGAAGGCGAACCGCTCACCGACGGGTTCGAGCAGGTCCAGCCCGGCGTCGTCGGGCACCGGCGCGGTGGGCAGCCGCAGCTCGACCGCAGCCGGGAGCTGGGACCGCACCTGGACCGCGGCGAGCACCGAGCTGACCCGGCCCGCCTGCTCGTGATCGAAGACGTAGGCCTGCCGCGGACCGTCCGGGGTGGGGACCTCGCCCGCGATCAGGTTGCGGGCCACCCCCGGGCCACCCTGGTGGATGGTGCCGTAGCGCCAGCGGCTGGGCAGCACCGGATCGGTCTCGAGGTACTCCCATTCGCGCAGCGCCGCCCACTTCTGCCGATCCCGGACCCCGTCACCCCCGGAGCCCCCTCCGCGCGAACGATCGGCGACCAGCAGCGCGCCGCCGATCAGCAGTGCGATGATGGCGATGACGAACCACACCGGCGACGAGATGCCCACGGCGGGAGCCTAACCCCGCAACGGCGGCACACCCCGCAACGCCACGATCACCCGCCCGTGTCCCCGCGGGTCGGGCCCGGCCGCTCGCGCGCCGAAAACCCCGACTCGCGCGCCGAAAACCCCGACTCGCGCGCCGGAAACCCCGACTCGCGGGGAAGGGTCGGTGGGTGGGTCAGGCGGGGAACGACGGGAGGGCGCGGCCGACGATCAGGCCACCGGTGCCGCCGCCTGCGATGGGGTCGAGGTCCACGCGCACCGTGTCGCCCTCGCGGACGTCACCTGCGAGCAGCTCGCGGGCGAGCTGGTCGCCGATCGCGGACTGCACGAGCCGGCGCAGCGGCCGGGCCCCGTAGACGGGGTCGAAGCCGTTCATCGCCAGCCACTCGCGGGCCGCGTCGGAGACGTCGAGCGTGAGCCGCCGCTTGGCCAGGCGCCTGCCGAGCACGCCGAGCTGGATGTCGACGATGTGCGTCAGCTCCTCGGTGGACAGCGCGTGGAAGACCACGACGTCGTCGAGCCGGTTGAGGAACTCCGGCTTGAAGTGGTGGCGCACCACCGACATCACGGCGTCGTAGCGCCCCTGCTCGTCGAGCGCCGGGTCGGAGATCGCCTGCGAGCCCAGGTTGGACGTCAGCACGAGGATCGTGTTGCGGAAGTCGACGGTCCGGCCCTGGCCGTCGGTCAGCCTGCCGTCGTCGAGCACCTGCAGCAGCGTGTCGAAGACGTCGGAGTGGGCCTTCTCGACCTCGTCGAACAGCACCACCGTGTACGGGCGACGCCGGACGGCCTCGGTGAGCTGGCCGCCCTGGTCGTAGCCGACGTATCCGGGCGGGGCACCGACGAGCCGCGCCACGCTGTGCTTCTCGGAGTACTCGCTCATGTCGATGCGGACCATCGCCCGCTCGTCGTCGAACAGGAACTCCGCGAGCGCCTTGGCCAGCTCCGTCTTCCCCACGCCGGTGGGGCCGAGGAACAGGAACGAGCCGGTGGGCCGGTTCTCGTCGGCGATCCCGGCCCTGGCGCGGCGCACGGCGTCGGCGACGGCGCGCACGGCCTCGGTCTGGCCGACGACGCGGCGGCCCAGCTCGTCCTCCATGCGGAGCAGCTTGGCCGTCTCGCCCTCGAGCATCCGGCCGGCGGGGATGCCGGTCCACGCCGAGACGACGTCGGCCACGTCGTCGGGCCCGACCTCCTCCTTGAGCATCAGGTCGGCCCCTGGTGCCGTCGTCGCGACCGTGACCTCGGCGAGCTGCTTCTCCAGCCCGGGAATCTTGCCGTAGCGGAGCTCGGCCGCCCGGCCGAGGTCGCCGTCGCGCTCGGCCCGCTCGGACTCCCCGCGCAGCGCCTCCAGCTGCTCCTTGAGCTCGCGCACCGACTCGATGGCGCCCCGCTCGTTCTGCCAGCGGGCGGTGAGCGCGGAGAGCAGCTCCTTCTGCTCGGCCAGCTCGGCGCGCAGGGCGGCCAGCCGCTCGATCGACGGGGCGTCGGACTCCTTCTCCAGCGCCATCTCCTCGATCTCCAGCCGCCGCACCGCGCGCTCGACCGTGTCGATCTCGACGGGCCGCGAGTCGATCTCCATGCGCAGCCGGGAGGCGGCCTCGTCGACCAGGTCGATCGCCTTGTCGGGCAGGAACCGGGCAGTGATGTAGCGGTCCGACAGCGTGGCCGCCGCGACCAGTGCGGCGTCGGTGATCCGGACGCCGTGGTGCACCTCGTAGCGCTCCTTGAGCCCGCGCAGGATGCCCACGGTGTCCTCCACCGACGGCTCCCCGACGAACACCTGCTGGAAGCGCCGCTCCAGGGCGGGGTCCTTCTCGATGCGCTGGCGGTACTCGTCCAGCGTCGTCGCCCCGACCAGCCGCAGCTCGCCGCGGGCGAGCATCGGCTTGATCATGTTACCGGCGTCCATGGCGCCCTCGGCGTTGCCGGCACCGACGATCGTGTGCAGCTCGTCGATGAACGTGATGATCTCGCCCGCGCTGTCGGTGATCTCCTTCAGCACGGCCTTGAGCCGCTCCTCGAACTCGCCGCGGTACTTCGCGCCCGCCACCATCGACCCGAGGTCGAGGGAGATGACGCGCTTGCCGCGCAGCGACTCGGGCACGTCGCCTGCCACGACGCGCTGGGCGAGGCCCTCGACGATCGCCGTCTTCCCGACGCCCGGCTCGCCGATGAGCACGGGGTTGTTCTTGGTGCGCCGCGAGAGCACCTGCACGACGCGGCGGATCTCGGTGTCGCGGCCGATCACCGGGTCGAGCTCGCCGGAACGGGCTCGCGCCGTGAGGTCCAGGCCGTACTTCTCCAGTGCCTGGTAGGTGCCTTCGGGCTCCGGGCTCGTCACCCGCGACGACCCGCGCACCTTGGCGAACGCCTCCCGCAGCGTGTCGGGCGTGGCGCCGTGGCGGCGCAGCAGCTGCGCGACGGGGCTGCCAGTCGACGCGAGGCCGACGAGCAGGTGCTCGGTGGAGACGTACTCGTCGCCCATCTCGGTGGCCAGCTCCTGGGCGGCGGTGATCGCGGCGAGCGCGTCCCGGCTGAGCTGCGGTGCGCTGACGGTGGCACCGGCGGCCGACGGCAGCCGGTTGCCGAGCTGGGTGAGCTCCGCGCGCACGGCGGCGGCATCGGCGCCGACCGCGGCCAGCAGCGGGACGGCGATGCCGTCGCCCTGCGCCAGCAGTGCACCGAGCAGGTGCGTCGGCCCGACGTCGGGGTTGCCCGCGAGTGCGGCCGCCTGCACCGCGGCCGAGATGGCCTGCTGCGTCTTCGTAGTGGGGTTGAAGGAGTCCATCCCTCACGTCCTCCTGCATGGGTTCGTGGGCACCACCGTGCCCGTCACACGTCCCAACGACAGGAAAGTTGAGTCTGTTCCGCTCAATGTGCTTCGGGACGCGGATCCGCTGCAGCCGCCTGCCGGAAGTACCGCCACCCAGGTGCGTCGTGCTCGGGAAGCGGCGCCGCGGCCGGGGCACCGTCGTCGGCGTGCCCTTGGCACCGAAGTAGTCGCCGCCCTTGCGGCCAGGGTCGTCGGTGCCCCAGGCCCGGCGCTGCTCCACCTTCTGCATGCGCGGGATGTGCTTGCGGCAGTGGACGTAGGCCTCCTCGACGTCCACGACCACCCAGCGCTCGGCCCGCCTCCCCGCCGCCGCGTCGGTGGCGACGGCCGGGTGCTCGGCGCGGAAGACGTCGTCGGCGACGATCCGGGCCCTGCCGTTGACGTGCAGGCCGATCAGATCCTCGACGAAGTCGACCATCATCAGCCCGACGTGAGCGTTCTCGCTGATGTTGCCCAGGCTCGCGAGCACGCCGTTGCCGCGGTACTCCGGGTAGGCCAGCGTGCGGTCGTCGAGCACCCTGACGAAGCCGGGCGGCCCGGCCCGCAACGACGCGTCGCACTCGCCCCGCACGTCGGACGACGCGACGAAGACCATCTCCATCCGCCTGACGAACACGGTCATCGCGGGCAGCAGGCGGTCCCGGACCTGCTCGTCGTAGAAGCGTCGCGCGCGGCCCTCCGTCTCGAACCGGCACTGCAGCGCGCGCTCACCGGCCGAGCCCTGGCTGGTGTCCCGGCGGGGACGTCCGCCGTGGTGGTGGAGGAGGGATCCGGGCCTTCCGTCGCCGGGGCGGAGATCGTGCGTCGGACGGTCGAACCGGTCCGGACGAGGGCAGAGGTCCTCAGGGCCACCAGGACACCGTGCCACCACCGGGGCACAGGGGTAACCCCGGAGACCGGTGGACGGTACTCTTGCACGCGACTGCGCTACTCGGCGTTACACCCAGTCAGCGCTGCCCCCGAATGGACGAAGGACGGATGCCGCACTGCTCCCCCGACACCACGCCGTGTGCCCGTCGGCGGCGGTCATCGGAGTGCGCGACATCCACGGAAAGAAAGCCGGCCGTCGATGACCGCTGAACAGTTGCTCACCGCCGCTGCCCCGCCGGCCGGTGCGCCCCGCAGCGAGGCGTCCAGGATGGTCGAGATCATCCGGCAGAGCTTCGCGCTCGTCGAGCCCCGCGCCGAGGAGCTCGGGCGGCACTTCTACGCCACCCTCTTCAGCCGCGTCCCCGAGACCCGGGACCTGTTCCCGGTCAACATGGAGGTGCAGCGCAGCCGCCTGCTGCGGGCGCTGGTGCACGTCGTGCAGATGGTCGACCAGACCGACGAGCTCGTGCCGTTCCTCGAGCAGCTCGGGCGCGACCACCGCAAGTTCGGCGTGCTGGCGCAGCACTACGACGCGGTCGGCGCGGCGCTGCTCAGCGCCATCGGCGAGTTCGCGGGCGACGCGTGGACCCCGGAGGTCGAGAAGGCCTGGACCGACGCGTACGGCATCGTGTCGGCCGCCATGCGCACCGCCGCCCAGGCCGACCGCGGGCCGGCCTCGTGGCTGGGCCGCGTGGTGGAGCACCAGCGCATCGGCTGGGACCTGGCGATGATCACCGTCCAGACCAGCGAGCCGATCCCCTTCCGGGCCGGCCAGTACCTGAGTGTCGAGACCCCGCAGCGCCCGCGCCTGTGGCGCTACCTCTCCCCGGCGAACGCACCGCACGACGACGGCACCCTGGAGTTCCACGTCCGCGCCGTCACCGGCGGCTGGGTCAGCCGGGCCCTCGTGGCCCACTCGCGGCCGGGCGACACCTGGCGGATCGGCCCGCCGATGGGCCGCATGCAGGTCGATCACCACAGCGAGCGTGACCTGCTGATGATCGCCGGTGGCACCGGGATGGCGCCGATCAAGTCGCTGCTGCAGGACCTCGTCCGGAAGGAGAAGCAGCCCCGCACGCAGGTGTTCGTCGGCGGCCGCACCTGGGAGGACCTCTACGACTTCGGGGCGCTGCGCAAGCTGTCCTACAGCAACTCGTGGCTCGACGTCGTCCCCGTCGTCGAGAAGGACGAGGATGCCTCGGGCGCCGAGCAGGGCACCCTCGCCGACGTCGTCACCCGCTACGGGGCGTGGGACGACCACGACGTACTCGTCTGCGGCTCGCCCGCCATGATCCGGGCCACCGTCTCCCGCATGCTGGTCGCGGGCACGCCGCTGGACCGGGTGCGCTACGACCCGTTCACGATGGACTGAGCGGGACCTACTCCGAACGCGGCTTCGGCCGCCACACGACCAGCGACGAGCGGCGGTCCACCGGAACGAGATCGCGCCGGTAGGACGCGTGCACCACGGCCGCGGCCTGCTCCGCCGCGCCGTGCGCGACGGCGAGCTCCTCGGCCATCTCCTCGATCCGCGCCTTCAGCTCGTCCACGAGCTGTTCCAGCTCGATGATGCGCTTGACCCCGGCGAGGTTGACCCCGTCGATCTGGGACAGGCGCTGCACCTCCCGGAGCAGCGCGATGTCGCGGGCCGAGTAGCGCCGCCCGCCGCCCGCCGACCGGCCGGGGCGCACGAGCCCCAGCCGGTCGTAGCCGCGCAGCGTCTGGGCGTGCAGCCCCGCCAGCTCGGCGGCCACCGAGATGACGAAGACCGGGGTGTCCGGGCTCGTGCCCGGCGGCAGCCCGGCGTCGACGGGCTCGTCGACGGGCCCGTTCGGCGGCTGCACGCCGCTCATCTCCTCGACCCGCCGAGCAGGTCGCCTCGCGGGTCGAACGACTTCGTGGCCTCGGCGTAGGCCTGCAACGCCTCGGTGGCCGCGTCGTCGAGCCGGGACGGCACGGCCACCTCGACGGTGACGAGGAGGTCGCCGACCTTGCCGTTCTTGCGCTGGACCCCACGTCCGCGCACCCGGAACGTGCGCCCGCTCGTGGTGCCGGGCGGGATCCGCAGCGACACCGTGGAGTCCAGCGTGGGCACCGTCAGCGTGCTGCCCAGCACGAGCTCCGGATACGTGACGGGCACGGTGAGGGTGAGGTCGTCGGAGTTGCGCTCCGAACGCCCGAACAGCCGGTGCGGGCTGACGTGCACCTTGACGTAGAGGTCGCCCGCAGGCGCGCCGCCACGACCCGGCTCACCCTGGTTCGGTAGCCGATCTTCTGACCGTCCGCCACCCCGGCGGGGATGCGGACCGTCAGCGAGCGGACGCGGGTGCTGACCCCGTCGCCGCCGCATTCCGGGCACGGGTCGTCGATGATCCGGCCGGTGCCACGGCAGTCGACACACGGCTCGGAGAACGCGAACGCGCCCTGGCTGCGGCTCACCAGACCGACGCCACCGCAGGTCGGGCACTGCCGGGGCATGGTGCCGGGGCGCGCGCCCGTGCCGCCGCACCGCTCGCAACGGCCCGGCGTGGAGAGCCTGAGCTGCACCTCGGCGCCGCGGACGGCGTCGAGGAAGTCGATCCGCAGCTCGCTCTCGACGTCCGCGCCGCGCTGCTGCGGACGGGCCGCCGACGGCCGGCCCGCGGCTCCCGCCCGGTTGCCGAAGATCCCGCCGAACAGGTCGCCCAGCCCGGCCGAACCCGCGCCGGTGCCTGCACCCCCGAACAGGTCTCCCACGTCGAAGCCCTGCCCGCCTGCACCGGAGCCGAAGCCCCCCGGCGCGAAGCCACCGCCCGGATAGCCGCCGCCACCGCCCGCGAACAGCGCGCGCGTCTCGTCGTACTCGCGCCGCTTCTCGGGGTCGGAGAGCACCCCGTACGCCTCGGACACCGACTTGAAGCGGCCCTCGGCCGCCGCGTCGCCCGGGTTGGCGTCGGGGTGCAGCGTGCGCGCCAGCTTGCGGTACGCCTTCTTGATCTCGTCAGCGGTCGCGCCGGAGGCGACGCCCAGCTCACGGTAGAAGTCCTTCTCGATCCAGTCGCGCTGGGTCACTCCGCCTCCTCTCGTTGCTCGTCAGCGGGGTGCCGGTCAGGACGCGTCCGCCGGGTCGCCTGGCTCCGCGGGCGCGTCCGGCGTCATCACCGGGGCCTCCACCGGCCGGTCGGCGACGGTGACCATCGCCGGCCGGAGCACCCGGTCGGCGATGCGGTAGCCGCGCCGGAGCACCGCGGAGAGCACGGTGACGGTCGGCCCGGCCACCTCGGTGGTGTCGTGCTGCACGGCCTCGTGCAGCGCCGGGTCGAACGGCTCGCCCTCCGCACCGAAGGGCTCGAGCCCGAGGCGGCCGACCACGTTGACGATCTTGTCGGCCACCGCCTTGAACGGGCCGGTGAGATCGCCGTGCGCCTGGGCGCGGTCGAGGTCGTCGAGCACCGTGAGGAGCTCGGCGACGAACTGCACCCTGGCGCCGACGAGGACGGACTCGCGGTCCCGGTCGATCCGGCGCCGGTAGTTCGCGTACTCGGCGGTGACCCGCTGCAGGTCGGCGGTGCGCTCGGCGACCTCGGCCGTCAGCTCGTCGATACGGGGGTCGACGGCCACGGCCGGATCGGACGCGCCTGCGGGGCCGGGCCCGGACGGCTTCTCGCCGCCCGGGACCCGCGCCTCACCTGTGACCGGGTCGATCCGACGCCGGTCCCGCACCACGACCCGCTCGCTGTCGGCGCCGTTCCCGGCTCCTGCGTTGCGGTCGCGTTCGCTCACTTCCGGTCCTTCTCCTCGTCGACGATCTCGGCGTCCACGACGTCGTCCTGACCGGAGTCGGCACCGTCCTGCTGGCCGGGCGCCCCGTCGGCGCCGGGAGCACCCTCGGCACCGGGCTGCTGGTACATCGCCGCGCCGAGCTTCTGCGACTCCGTGGCCAGCTTCTCCATCGACGCCTTGATGGCGTCGGTGTCGGTGCCCTTCAGGGCCTCCTGGGCCTCGCCGAGCGCGGCGTTGACGCCGTCCTTGACGTCGGACGGGAGCTTCTCGTCGTTCTCCTTGACGAACTTCTCCGTCTGGTAGACCAGCGACTCCGCCTGGTTGCGGACCTCGGCCTCCTCGCGGCGCTTGCGGTCCTCGTCGGCGTGCTGCTCGGCCTCGCGCATCATCCGGTCGATCTCGTCCTTGCCGAGCGCGGACCCACCGGTGATCGTCATGGCCTGGCTCTTGCCGGTGCCCATGTCCTTGGCCGAGACGTTGACGATGCCGTTGGCGTCGATGTCGAAGGACACCTCGATCTGCGGCACGCCGCGCGGCGCCGGGGGCAGGCCGGTGAGCTCGAACATGCCGAGCTTCTTGTTGTAGGCCGCGATCTCCCGCTCGCCCTGGAACACCTGGATCTGCACGGACGGCTGGCTGTCGTCGGCCGTCGTGAAGATCTCCGAGCGCTTCGTGGGGATCGTGGTGTTGCGCTCGATGAGCTTCGTCATCACGCCACCCTTGGTCTCGATGCCCAGGGACAGCGGGGTGACGTCGAGCAGCAGGACGTCCTTGACCTCACCGCGCAGCACGCCTGCCTGCAGGGCCGCTCCGACTGCGACCACCTCGTCGGGGTTGACGCCCTTGTTGGGCTCCTTGCCACCGGTGAGCTCCTTGACGAGCGCGGTGACGGCGGGCATGCGGGTGGAACCGCCGACGAGCACCACGTGGTCGATCTGGCCGACGGCGATGCCGGCGTCCTTCACGACCTGGTTGAACGGGGCACGCGTGCGGTCGAGCAGGTCGGACGTGATCCGCTGGAACTCCGCGCGCGAGAGGGTCTCGTCGAGGAACAGCGGGTTCTTGTCGGCGTCGACCGTGATGTAGGGCAGGTTGATCGTGGCCGTGTTCTGGCTCGACAGCTCGATCTTCGCCTTCTCCGCGGCCTCACGAAGCCGCTGCATGGCCATCTTGTCCTTGGTCAGGTCGATGCCCTGCGCGGACTTGAACTTGTCGACGAGCCAGGTGATGATCCGCTCGTCCCAGTCGTCGCCACCGAGGTGGTTGTCGCCGTTGGTCGCCTTGACCTCGACGACGCCCTCGCCGATCTCCAGCAGGGAGACGTCGAACGTGCCGCCACCCAGGTCGAAGACCAGGATGGTCTGCTCCTTCTCGCCCTTGTCCAGACCGTAGGCCAGCGCGGCCGCGGTGGGCTCGTTGACGATGCGCAGCACGTTGAGGCCCGCGATCTGGCCGGCCTCCTTGGTGGCCTGGCGCTGGGCGTCCTCGAAGTAGGCGGGGACGGTGATGACCGCGTCGTTGATCTCCTCGCCCAGGTAGGACTCGGCGTCGCGCTTGAGCTTCTGCAGCACGCGCGCGCTGATCTCCTGTGCGGAGTACTTCTTGCCGTCGATGTCGTCGGTGGACCAGCCGGTGCCGATGTGCCGCTTGACCGAACGGATCGTCCGGTCGACGTTGGTGACGGCCTGGTTCTTCGCCGACTGGCCGACGAGTACCTCGCCGTTGCGGGCGAACGCGACGACCGACGGTGTCGTCCGCGCACCCTCCGAGTTCGCGATGACCGTCGGCTCGCCACCCTCCAGGACGGCGACGACGGAGTTGGTGGTCCCGAGGTCGATGCCGACCGCACGAGCCATGGTGTGTTCCTCCGAGGTTTGTTACTGCGTAGCTTGAGTTGGGTTCGCTCAAGTCTGCCACGGGTTCGGATCCGCCGTCTCGGCGGCCTTGAGTCGGACCCGCTCAACTTGTTCGTACGGCACAACGCACCACCCGGCGTCGGTGTTCCCCGTGGGGTCGGAGGAGTCAGAGCGGCGGCGCGGGGCGGGGCTGGACCCGCCCGCCGGACAGGGGCGGGAGGGGGTCGTCCACGGGGGCCAGTACGCGGTGGTGCTCCGGGTCGGGCACCGGCCGGTCCGCCGCGTCGCGGTACTCCAGCTGCCCGTCCGGACCCAGGTCGGCGACGTAACCGGCCGCGGCGAGCTGCTGCTCGTCGAGGTCGACGAGCAGCTCCCACCGGCTCGGGACGACCTCGTAGTCCGGCCACGGCAGGTCGGCGTAGGCGTCGTGGAGGTCGGCGAGCATGCCGACGAACTGCTGCTGCCAGCGCAGCGGCATGGACTCCGCGAGCACGCGGGGGACCACGAGGTAGGCCGACGTGGCGCCGGGTGCGGGCCGGTCGAGGTAGTCGCGCACCGGCGTGGTCGAGGCCGGGACGAACGGTTCGGGCATCTCTGCTCCTGCCGACGAGGTGGTCCCGGGCCGCGCGTCAGGCGCGGTTCGGCGTGGTGCCCGGGCGGGTGGCCAGTGGCACGAGTTCGGGATACTCCCACGGCACCGGTCGCACGCGGACCGACTCCCCGCTGTAGGGCGCCTCGACCATCTGACCGTCGCCCATGTAGAGCACGACGTGGTGGATCGTCGACGGGTCGTTGCGGTCGGTCGCGTAGAACAGCAGGTCGCCGGCCTGGGCCTGGTCGACCGGCACGTGGCCGCCCGAGAAGAACTGCTGCCGGGAGACCCGCGGCAGGTTGATCCCCGCCGCCTGGAACGCGCGGAGCATCAGCCCCGAGCAGTCGTAGGTGTTCGGGCCGGTGGCCCCCCACACGTACGGCTTCCCGACCTCGGCGAGCGCGAACGAGATCGCGGTGCGGGCGAGGCCCTCCGGCAGGTTCGCGGCGGACGGCCCGCACCCCGCCGGATCGGCCACGTCGGCGAGCTGCCCGACGAGCTCGGCGGCGAGGCGCTCCCACTTCGCGTAGGCGTCGGGGAACGCCGAGCGCTGCACGGTCTGCGCGGCCACCGTGACGGGCAGCTGCTCCCAGCCCGGGATCTGCAGGAGCCGCTGGATGAAGATCGTCGTGCTGTAGCGGGGGTCGGTGACCTGCGCCGGTGAACCCCACCCCTGCGACGGGCGCTGCTGGAACAGCCCGAGGGAGTCCCGGTCGCCGTAGCCGATGTTGCGCAGCGTGGACTCCTGCATGGCGGTCGCCAGCGCGACGAGCCACGACCGAGGGGGCGCGCCCATCTCGCGCGCCACGCCGACGATCGTCGCGGCGTTCTGCCGCTGCTCGTCGCTGAGGTCAGCGGCCGTCGACCGGCCCGGCCGCCTGCGAGCGGCCCGGCCACCCGGCCGAGACCCGCGTCGCAGGCCCCCGGCTTGACCGGTCCGCCCGAGCTGCCGACCGTGATGACGACGAGGCCGACGACGAGGAAGAGCCCCAGCGCCGCGGCGAGCGCGACCAGCGGGACGAGGAGCCGCAGCGACCTCATCGCGCACTCCCCGACCGGCCCGTCCCGGCGTTCCCGTTCACCGTCGATCGTGCCCGGCGACGCGCCAGCCGGTTTCGGTGTCCACCACCAGCACCACCAGCGTGAGGGTGTCGGTGGGGACCTCGGCCTGCACCGAACGCTCGGCGACCCGCACCGCACGCGGCTCCCCGGTCACGCGCGTGGCCGGGATGTTCTGGGGGTCGACGCCGCTGAGCACCCCGAGGTACTCCTCGGTGGTGAGCGGTCGCAGACCCTCCAGCCACTGCTGCGGTGTCGTGCCCTCCGGCGGCCGGATCCAGGCGGCCGACCAGCGAGCCGCCACCGCGAGCGCCGCGGCGGGGGCGCTGCTGGGCGGCAGCGTCCGCGGCGTCAGCTCGGGAACCGGCGGCAGGGCCGTCGGCGACGTCGGGGCCGGGGTCCTGCCTGTCGAGGGCCCGCCCGACGTCGACGACGCGCCCGCGCCGGAAGCGGGCGCCGATCCGGCGGGCGGGGTGCCGCCGACGGCGCGCACCGCGTAGCCGACGCCGATCCCGATCACCACGAGGACGGCGAGCGCGAGTACCAGACGGGTGGGCGACCGCAGCGGCCACTGCCAGATCGAACGGTAGGCCGCCGAGCGGCCGCGCGGCGACCTAATCGGCACGGCCTGCCCCGCTCCAGCGGGGGCCCGCTTCCGTGCGGGCGGTGCGCGGGCGGTAGATCCGGTACACCGGAACGCCGTCCACCAGCTCGGCCTGCACCGGCCGGGCGCCACCCGGGCGCAGCGGCACGGCGTCGGGCCTGCGGTAGATGACCCGCTCGTCGACCTCGCCCGGCTCGGCCCATCCCGGCATCCCGGTGCCACCGCCGACCCCGCCCGGCCCGGCGGTCAGCGCGGGCCGCCTGGCCGCAGGCGCGAGCGTGGGCGCCGGTTTCGGCTCGATCTCGGTGCGCTTGCGGACCGGGCGTGCACCCGGTCCGGCCGGTGCCGGCACGCGCATCCCCGGCTCGGACTCCGGTCGCGCACCGTCGGGGTAGCCGTGGGCCTGCCCCGCGTCCCGGCGCTCGTCCCACCAGCGGGACTGCCGGTCGTCGGCCGGACCGCCGCGCATCCGCAGCCACACCCTCGACATCGGGCCGCTGCCCGCGCCGGGCACGATGCCGCCGAACTGCTCGCGCGTCAGCGAGACCATCGACACCAGCCGCCGGAACGGCCTCGCCACGGCCCACAGCACGACGGTGACCACGCCGGTGACCAGCAGGGCGAGCCACAGGTCGATGCCGGCCCCCGGCCGGAACAGCGACACGACCAGCAGCGCGTGCAACCCGGCGAGTGCGCCCACGACCAGCGTGTTGACGATGGCCGCGCCCGCCACCCGCAGCAGCGCGGGCAACACCTCGGGCTTGAGGACGGCGATCACCGCGATCACCGGGGCCGTCATGATCATCAGCCGCAGGAGGAGCAGCGCGACCAGCACCAGCACCTTGGAGAGGAGCTGGAACAGCGCGATGCAGACGGCCTGCACCACCGCGAGCACCCCGACGCCGACGCGGCTGCCGGACTTGCCCTGGAAGTACGGGTAGCGGTCACCCATGCGCTCGCCGAGCGCGGCGAAGTCGGACTTCTTCTGGTCGGCGAGCTCCACGGTGTCGCGGCCCTCTGCCACCTCGGCCTTGGTGAAGGTCTGGGCGCGCAGCAGGTCCCGACCCAGGTCGCGGGCCTGCGGGACCTCGGGCGACCCGAACTCGCCACGCAGCCAGTTGGCGTAGACGACCTGGTCGACGAGGACGGTGGGGAGCGTGTCACGGTCACCGACCCCGATCTGGCCGAGGAACCCCTCCTGCATCTGCGTGATGCCGTCGAGCAACAGCGGGTCCGCGACCTTGGCCCACTCGACCGGTGAGAGGTACGCCGCCGCGCCCACCATGAGCGCGGCCACGGCGATCGCGATGCGCTGCGCCTGCCGGGCGAGGTCTCCGCGCAGCGCCAGCACGAGGAGGATGATCGCCAGCACGAGCAGCGCCGGCCCGATCCAGGTCGTGAACACCCCCTCGTACATCGCCCGGGTGGCGTCGGTGATCAGCCCGTCCAGCGGCGCGAGCAGCTCGCCGCCGTCGGCGATGAGGTAGTGCGACCAGTTGACGCCGCCCACCGCGAACTTCGCCGAGTTGAAGGTCTGGTTGCCCAGCCAGGTGTCGGTGGACGTCGCCGGGTCGAACACCGCGGCGCCGACGCAGCCGAGGTCGTAGTTGTGCCAGACGAGCCCGGCGTAGCCGACCTCGTTGTAGACGCTGCCGGGCTCACCCGCGCTGAGCGTCGGCGGGTCGAGCGAGCCGACGAGGCCGGTGCCGGGGCGGTCCGGTTCCGGCGACTCCTTGCAGTCGAACGGCTGCGCGAACGCCGGCTGGCCGAGCATCATCGAGCCGCCCACCAGCCCGGTGACGATGAGCAAGGCCATCCGCCGACGGGGAGGGGCCGGACGGCGGCGGCGCCTGCGGAGGGCGACGAACATCGCCGCCGCGACTACGAGCACCACCGGCAGTGCCCCCGCTACCGGTAGCCCCTCCGGCATCACCGAACGGTCTCCCCGGCCGCAGGTACCCGGTCGCTCCCGGCTCGTCGCTCGGTTCGCCGTCCGGCTCGTCGAGTGCCACGTCGTGCACCGTCGAGATCGCCCGGATCGTCGTCGATGCGTCGTCGCCCAGGTCGTCGAGCAGGTCGAGCTCCTCGTCGTCCAGCAGGGCCGTGTCGGCGGACCCGACGGCCGCGACATGGCCGTTCGCGCCTGCCACCGAGCCGTTGCGGGCGAGGGGCTCGTCGAGCAGATCCGCGTCGTCGGCCTCGTCGGGAGCCCGGACGGCCGCACGCGTGCTCGCCACCGGCACCCCCCGCGCCGAGACCCGGCTCGCGTCGGGGTTGGTGTCGAGCGCGTCGCGGACGTGCTCGAGGTGGGGCGCCTCGAGGTCGATGCGGATCTTCTCCACGCCGCCGTGCCCGTCGGCGAAGATGAACTGCCGCGGGGTGTCGTCGGGACGGTCGTCGTGCCGCGGACGCGGAGACAGCGTGCCCAGCATCTGCTCGTAGCCCACGCCGGTGGGCACGCGCAGCAGGCGCAGCGCCTCACCCTGTGCCTCGTCGTCGTCGGTCCGGCCGACGAACACCGCGTTGACCAGCGACGCGAAGCCGGACACCCGCAGCAGGTCGCCCGCCAGCTGCGAGGCGAACAGCGCGCGGACGTTGAACTTGCGGGAGTCGCGGGCCAACCGGTCGATCAGGACCTTTCCGGTGGGTACCTGCGACAGGAAGTGCGTCTCGTCCAGCGCGACGCCCTTGCGGAGGTTCCGGTCGGCCTCGTAGATCGTGCGCTGGGTGAGCCAGGACGCCAGGTTCAGCAGCTCGACGGCGAGCGACTCGCCGTCGGTCCACTCCTCGCGGGGACTCCCCGGCCGCGGGAGCGTCATCCCCTGCATCGTCAGGACGGTGAGCCGGTAGTCGCGGTCCGCGTGCCACGGGTCGTCGCGGGAGGTGTCCGGGAACAGCAGCGCGGCCTGCGGCAGCTCGCGGCGCTCCTCCAGGAAGTCCGCCACGACCGAGGCGTGGTCCTCCCCGTCGCGGGCGTGCCGGCGCAGCGCGTCGATGACCTGTCCGGGGTGCCGCTCGGCGGAGCCCCCGACCTCGCGGACGGCCCTCAGCAGCACGATCCTGGTGTGCGGGAGCCGGGAGATGTCGTAGGGCAGCAGGCCGGTGAGGACGTCGAGCACGAGCCTGCGCCGGGTGGCCGCCGCCAGCGAACGCTCCCGGCGCCACGCCCGCTCCGGGTCCTCCTCGTCCGCGAAGTGCTCGGGCCGCGGCTCGGCGACCACGCGGTACGGGTTGAGGATGCCGGGATCGGCGCGCAGCAGGTTGATGTGCCGGGAGAAGGGGGCCAGCTCGGGGAGCCGGGTGAGCTCGGCGAGCGGGCCCGACGGGTCGAGCACCGTCCACTGTGCACCGGCCCGGAGCGTCTTGTAGACGATCAGTCCGGTGAGGAACGACTTGCCCGAACCCAGCCCGCCGACCACCGCCGTCAGGCCCGACACCCGGCGCACCTCCTGGGCCAGCCACGGGTCCCACGCCACGGGTCGCCGGGTGGCGGTGCAGGTCTCGCCGATCATGATGCCGCGCCGGTCGCCGACAGAGGCCGTGGCCGCCGGCACCGCGGCAGCGGCCCAGGTGACCGAGCCGCGCCTGCGGTGGGCGGTGGAGGCGAGCGGCTCGCCGGGGATGAACTCGCGCGCGTAGCGGTACTGGGCCTCCGGGTGCTCGATCTGCACCTTCGGCTTGTAGACGTCGAGCACCTGCTGGGCGCGGGAGACGGCCTCGGCCTCGTCCTTGCCGGCGACCGCGATCCGCCACCAGCCGTAGAGGCGGGTGTTGAGCTGGGTGAGCCCGCTGGTGAGCTCGTCCTCGACCTCCAGCACCCGGTCGGCCTGCCTGGCCAGCGACATCGGGGGGTCCAGGTCGTGGTCGTGGGTGTAGTGCCGGATCTGGCTGCGCACCTTCCCCATCTGGCGCTGCAGCTCGCCCGCGACGTCCTCCGGGCGGCGGACGTAGATCCGGGCCGACCACTCCACGGGGAACGGCAGCCGGTCGGAGTGCTGTATCCACGGGTCGTCGATCTCGGGGATGCGCAGCCCGTCCATCATCCCGACGGAGAGCACCGCGACGTTGCGCTGCACGGTGGACGAGCGGAGCCTGCCGACCACGCGCACGGTCGGCGCGTAGGGCTCCTGGTACATCTCGACGCCCTCGGTGAACGTCGCCAGGTCCTCGGTCTCCCAGCGGACCCCGGAGCCACCGGGGACCGGGGACAGCGTGCGCGGCGCGGGCAGGCCGAGCGAGCACGACCGGTGCATCAGCCAGACGATGTCGTCGATGGTCGCGGGCACGGCGTCGAGGCCGCTCCCGGCGACGAGCGAGTCGAGGTGCGCCACCTCGGAGGACAGGGCCGCGATCTCCGCGCGGACCGCTGCGGGCGCCACCTTGCTGAGCACGGGCCCGGCCATCTCGATCCAGCGGTCCATCATGCTGCGCCCGGACACCTCGATGCCGAGGAACACCTCCTTGTCCGACATCGACAGGCCCATGAGGTGGCGCTGCTCGCCCTCCAGGAACCCGTCCCAGCCGAGCGCACCCGCGACGTCGGGCAGCCGTCCGAGCGCGTTGTGGTCGAACGACTCGGCCCACATGTGCACGGGGTAGGGGCGGGTGGTGACCCGCAGGTGCAACCACCTGCCCTGCAGCTCGCCGAGCTGGGCCGCGATCTGGCGGATCAGCACCTCGCGCTGGGAGTCGCTGCGAAAGCTCCACGCCTGCGCAGCGAGCCGGTACCAGGCCATGACCTGGGTCCCGGTCCGGGTCAGGTGGCCCTCGATGGAGCGCAGCGCGATGTCGGGGCTGTACTTCGGCAGTCCGGCCTCGCCCGCCAGCGCCCGTCCGCGACGCCGGCCGTCGGGTCTCCTCGGGGGGCGCCGTCCCTGGACTTGTCACGCCGCCGCACGCCGCCCCCTGCCCTCGGCCCGTACGGCGGACCGCCGTCGGCGCCGGGTCGGCGCACCGACCCGCACGTGTGCCGAGCGGACCGCTCCGCCGGCCACGGCGGTGCGCTCCCGTGGCCCGACGACCTCGTGCCGGAACAGGGTGAGGACCTGGCCGAGCGGGCGCTCGTGGTCGATGCGCTTGCCGAGGAACCGGACGGTCAGGACGGTGATGACGAGCGCCCACGCCACGGAGAAGAACTCGAGCCCGATTCCGAGGCGGCGCTGCACGAACATCACGAGGACCATCACGAGCAGGCCGAGGCCGTAGCTCACGTAGCGGGCCCGCCACGGGAAGGTGGCCCGAGGTGGGCCGAGCCAGACCGAGTCGACGCGGTAGACCTCGTCATCCGTACGGACGAGCACGCGATCAGCCCGTGATGAGGTTGGCCAGGAACCTGCCGATGTCCGGCCCGGTGTTGGACACGGCGATGCCCAGAGCCACCAGCCCGACCAGAAGGCCGACGCTGCGTCGCGCGACCCCGGCGTTGTCGCCGCGACCGCCGATCCACAGGAGGATCACCGCGATCGCGAGCAGGATGAGCGGGACGACGTTGTTCTGGATCCAGCTCTGGATGCCGCCCGTACCGAACTGGGCAACCCAGATCGCCAGCGCGTCCGGTGCGGTCAAGGCGACTCCTCACGTGGTTGCCCCACCCGAACCGCCGTCGCCACGACCGGCCCGCACATGGGCAGGCAGATGCGACCTAGTTGCCGCGTCCAGCGAGGAGTGAAGCACGTAATGACAGCGGAAGCCTAGGCCCGCACGCAGAGTTGCTACGCATGCGCATCCGCACCCCACAAGTGCTCACGCGCACCACACAAGGTGTCCGGAATGGACTCATCCGGACGGCGCACTTACAGCCGTGTAAGTCACGCTCGGTCACCGGACCGGCGCAACCGTCGCACGAACGAGGCGGGCCTCCGGCTCCCGACACCACCCCTCCCACCCCTTTGCTCTGCATACACCGGCGCATCGGTCCGGCGCGCCCACGCTGATTACCCACGGGTAGGTTGCCGATCGAGTTGCCACAGCACCTTCACCCGGGGCCCGCGCCGGGGCGGCGGTTAGTCTGCTTCGCAGCGATGCGCGCCCCACCACGCGAGCTCGTGCAGTCCTGGGAGGATTCCCCGTGGTCGCAAGACTGGTCATCGGCCTGACGATGACGGTGGTCGCCGTGGCGATCTCCGGCCGCCGGGCGTTCTGGATCTCCAAGCTGATCAGGTCGGGCCAACCGGCGCACGACCGCACCGACCAGCTGGGTGCCCGCCTGCGCACGCAGCTCGTCGAGGTCTTCGGCCAGCGGCGGCTCCTGAAGTGGTCGGTGCCCGGGCTGGCGCACTTCTTCACGTTCTGGGCCTTCGTCATCCTGATCACGGTGTACCTGGAGGCGTACGGCGCGCTGTTCGACCCCGACTTCGCGATCCCCCTCATCGGCCACTGGCCCGTCCTCGGGTTCCTGCAGGACTTCATCGCCGCGGCCGCGCTCGTCTCGCTCGGCGTCTTCACCGTGATCCGGCTGCGCAACGCACCCGATCGCGAGGCACGGGCGTCGCGGTTCTACGGCTCGCACACCGGCGGGGCGTGGCTGATCCTCTTCATGATCTTCAACGTGCTGTGGTCGATGTTCCTGTTCCGGGGCGCGGCCTCGGCGCTGGGGCTGCTGCCCTACACCTCCGGCGCGTTCATCTCGATCGGCGTCGGCAACCTGCTGTCGGGGCTGCCCGAGGGCACCCTGGAGGTGGTGGAGAGCGTCGGGTTGCTGATCCACATCGGCGTGATGCTGGCGTTCACGATCATCATCGCGTACAGCAAGCACCTCCACATCTTCACCGCGCCGATCAACGTCTCGGCCAAGCGCTTCCCGAAGGCGCTCGGGCCACTGCCCGCGATGGAGTCGGGCGGCACGCCGATCGACTTCGAGGACCCTGGCGAGGACGACGTCTTCGGCCGCGGCAGGGTCGAGGACTTCACGTGGAAGGGCATGCTCGACTTCGCGACCTGCACCGAGTGCGGCCGCTGCCAGAGCCAGTGCCCGGCCTGGAACACCGGCAAGCCGCTGTCCCCGAAGCTCGTGATCATGGACCTGCGCGACCACCTGCTCGCCAAGGCGCCCTACATCATCGGCGGCAAGGACATGCCCGAGGAGGGCGCCGTCTCCTTCGACGGCGGCGCCGACCAGGCGGGCGGTCACGGTCATCACGTGCCCGAGTCCGGCTTCGGCCGCGTCCCGGGCTCCGGTCCCGAACAGGCCGCGCGGCCCCTGGTCGGCACGCTGGAGCAGGGCGGGGTCATCGACCCCGACGTGCTGTGGTCGTGCACCACCTGCGGGGCGTGCGTGGAGCAGTGCCCGGTGGACATCGAGCACGTCGACCACATCGTCGACATGCGCCGCCATCAGGTCCTGATCGAGTCGGAGTTCCCCTCCGAGCTCGGCGTGCTGTTCAAGAACCTGGAGAACAAGGGCAACCCGTGGGGGCAGAACGCCCGCGAGCGCCTCGACTGGACCAAGAAGCTCGACTTCGAGGTCCCCGTCTTCGACGGCGAGCTGTCCGCGGACACGGAGTACCTGTTCTGGGTGGGCTGCGCAGGCGCGTTCGACGACGGTCAGCGCAAGACGATCCAGGCCACCGCCGAGCTGCTGCACCGCGCGGGCGTCGAGTTACGTCGTGCTCGGCCCTGAGGAGACCTGCACCGGGGACCCGGCCCGCCGCTCGGGCAACGAGTTCGTGTTCCAGATGCTCGCCCAGCAGAACGTCGAGGTCCTCAACGCGGTCTTCGAGGGCCGCGAGCCGGGCACCCGCAAGATCGTGACGACCTGCCCGCACTGCCTCAACACGCTCGGCCGGGAGTACCCGCAGCTCGACGGGCACTACGAGGTGGTGCACCACACCCAGCTGCTCAACAAGCTGGTCCGGGAGGGCAAGCTGGTGCCGGTCGCGGCTCCGGCCGAGGACGCGACGGCGCGCCCGTCACCTACCACGACCCGTGCTACCTCGGTCGGCACAACGAGGTGTACGAGGAGCCGCGCGCGCTGGTCGGCGCGGTCGCGACGCTCACGGAGATGCCCCGCCACGCCGACCGGAGCATGTGCTGCGGTGCGGGGGGCGCCCGCATGTGGATGGAGGAGCGCATCGGCCAGCGCGTCAACCTCAACCGCACCGAGGAGGCGATCGGCACCCTCGCCGGGGCCTCGTCCCACGGCGCGGGCGGGACCATCGCCGTCGGCTGCCCCTTCTGCCGCACCATGCTCACCGACGGCCTCAACGAGAAGCAGAGCGCGGGCGACGGCGAGGGCGTCGAGGTGAAGGACGTCTCGCAGATGCTGCTGGCCGCGGTCAAGCGGGGCGACACCACCTGACGACCACTCGTCCTCGCATACCCGCTGGTCTCCTCGCACGGCTCCTGACCTGTGCGCGGAGCACAGAGAGCTGTGCGAGGACGCGGGTCGCCCGCTCTCAGCAGGGGCGGAACCCGGCGACGAAGTACGTCCGGCCCGGGGGTTCGGATCGGCGGACGTCGAGCATGCCCAGCGCGGGCCCGCCCAGCGGCGCGGCGGCCCACGCCGTGCGACAGCCGTCGACCGTCCAGGCCGTCCCGGCCGCGTGTCGTGGTCGCGTCCAGGTCCCGGATCTTGGGCATGGCCGGCAGTGCGGCGTGGAAGGCCGCGACGGCGGCCCGGCAGTCCGGGGCCGACGCGGCGGTGACGAACTGGGCACGCGCGCCGGCGTCCAGCAGGCCGCACACGGCCACCGCGTCGTTCTGACCGATGCCCTCCAGCAGGGCGGGCAGCACGCGCTGCGGGCTGCGCTCCCCGAGCAGGCTGAAGCTCTGCTCGCTCTGCTGCTCCTGGATCTGGCGCGCCACCTCTGCCGACTGGTGCACCGAGAAGCCGAATCCCACCCCGGACACCACGCACATGACCGCACCGACCGCGGCGAGCCGCCACCAGGGCAGCTGGACCAGGCCCGCGAGCAGCACGCCGATGCTGGCGGCCAGCGCCCAGGACCACGGGCCCGTGCTCAGCATGAGCCCGCCGATCACCACGATGCCGGCGAGGTGGGGGGCCCAGCCCCGCAGCAAGCCGTCGATCCGCAGCAACCGGAGCAGCACGAGCACGCCGAGCCCGGCCAGCCACGGGAGCCACGACCACCCCGCGAACGGCCAGAGCAGGAGCGCGGCGGTGGCGATGACCAGGCCGGCGGCTCCGCGGCGGGTCCGCGTGATCCGCCGCCACGTGCGGCGTGGACGGGGCCTGCGCGTCGCCGGGCCGGAGGATCGGCCTGCTGCTCGGGGGCATCGCGCTCCGGCACCGCGGGGACCGGAACCTCGGGCCGCACCGCAGGCAGCGCGGACCCCGGCGTCGACGGCTGAGGTGCCGGGTCCGGTCGCGGGTCCATCGCCAATCGAGAGTACTGGACCGGAGTCAGAGCCATCCGTTGTCGCGGGCGTGCTCCACGGCCTCGAGGCGGGAGCCGGCGCCGAGCTTCTGCATCGCCGACGACAGGTAGTTCCGCACGGTCCCGGGTGAGAGGTGCACCCGGCGGGCGATGTCGACGGCCGTCCCGGTGGCGTCGACGTGGCGCAGCACCTCGAGCTCGCGGTCGGTGAGCGGGCAGTCCTCGGTCATCAGCGCCGTCATGGCGAGGTCGGGGTCGACGTAGCGGCCGCCGCCGTGCACCCGCCGGATCACGTCGGCGAGCGACGCGTCGCGGGTGCGCTCTTCGTCACGAACCCGGTGGCGCCGGCCGCGAGCGCGCGGCGCAGCACGCCGGGCCGCGCGTGCCGGGTCAGGATGATGCAGCGGGTGCCGGGCTCGTGGGCGGCCACCCACTGCGGCCACCTCGGCGCCGTCGCGGCCGGGCATCTCCACGTCGAGCACGGCGACGTCCGGGCGGTGCTGCGCGCACGGCGGCGACCGCCTCGTCGCCGGTGGACGCCTCCGCCACCACCTCCAGGTCGGGTTCCAGCCCCAGCAGCGCGCCCACGGCGCCGCGGGTGAGCGGCTCGTCGTCGGCGAGGACCAGCCGGATCGGGCCGGTCACCGGCGACCCGGGCAGCACGCGCGTCCAGCCGGAAGATCGCCGTCCGTCGGCGAGCCCCGCGTCGAGCCGCCCGGCGTGCTCGTCGAGGTAGCGGCCCAGCGCGACGAGGCCGGTGCCGACGTCGGCGTCGTCGCCGGGCAGCGCGCCGTCGTTGTCGACGCGCAGCACGGGCGGCGCCGTCGCCGACCTCGATCGCGATCGTGCAGCGGCTGCGGCTGGGCGTGCCGCAGCACGTTGGTCATCGCCTCGCGCAGCACCCGGCCCAGCACGTCGCGGGCGGTGGGCGCCGACGGTCGCCGGGGTCGCCGCGGACGGCGAGCTCCACGCCCGCCGAGTCGAGCACGGCGCGCGCGCCCGCCAGCTCGGTCGACGAGGTCGGTGGAGCGGGTGTCGCGGACCAGTGACGCGCACCTCCGCCAGCGACGCCCGTGCCACGCGCTGCACCTCGTCCATCTCCGCGCGGGCCCGCTCGGCGATCGGCGTCGATGCAGCCGCGCCGCCAGCTCGCTCTTGAACGCGACGACCTCCAGCGCGTGTCCGAGGATGTCGTGCAGGTCGTCGGCCAGGCGCAGCCGCTCGCGGGCGGTGGCCAGCTCGGCGGCGGTGCGGCGGCGAGCCGTCGAGGTCGATGACGGCCTTGAGCCACCACAGCCGCTCGACGTCGAGCACCCACATGCTCGCCGACGTAGACGGCGGCGATGCCGACGCGTGGATCCACGGCGACGCCTGGGAACCGGCAGTCGACGCCGAGGCCGACCGCTGACGAGCCCGGCGCGAGGACGACCGCCGTCGCGAGCACACACCCAGACCGCGATCCGCGCGCCCGCAGCCCACCGACGATGTCTGCCGAGCAGCACACCGCCGAGCAGCGACCACATGAAGCCCGCGAACCCGGCTCGCCAGCCCGACGACGCGTGATCGCCAGCCCGACACCCGCCGCCGCGACGACGAACCACGGCGCCGCCGGCCTGCCCAGCGAGACATCAGCTCCCGGATCCGCCACAGGTGCAGGGCGAAGCCGGCCACGTAGAGAGCGAGCGAGCGGCCAGTGAAGACGGGCTCGGCAGGGCGCCGCAGACCACGAAGCGGCACGAGCAGCAGGTAGACCATCGTGATCACCAGGCCGATGCGGCCGAAACGGCGCGCCGCAGCGCACGCGACGCTCCTCGAAGCCGGGCAGCGGTGACGTGTCCACGACCCAGACCGTAACCGAGCCGTGACCGGCCCCGGCCGGGCCGATGACGACCTGTCATGCCTGCTCCTGCGGCGATGTCACGCCGCACGCGATGATCGCGGTCGACTAGTCGAACGGCGACGCGTCCCGACAGCATCGCTGCTACCGACGTGACAGCGACGACCACCGGACACGGCGGCCCACCCGGGCCGACCGGAGCCGTCACGCGGCGATCGACGGTGCGCGACTGCGCGTCGGCTACGGCGGCTTCGAGGCCGTGCGCGGCATCGACCTCGACGTGCGCCGCGGGGAGGTGTTCGCCCTGCTCGGCACGAACGGCGCCGGCAAGACCACCACGCTGGAGGTGCTGGAGGGGTTCACGGCCGCGCACCGGAGGCGCAGGTGTCGGTGCTCGGCGTCGACCCCGCCGTCGACCGGGCGGCGCTGCAGCCGCGCATGGGGGTGCAGCTGCAGGAGGGCGGGTTCGTCGAGGAGCTGACCGTGCTGGAGACGCTGGAGCTGTGGCAGCGGCTCGTCGAGCGCACCGACCGGCCCGAGCGGCTGCTCGAGCGCTTCGAGCTGACCGGGCGCCGCGACGTCCCGGTGTCGAAGCTCTCCGGCGGGGAGAAGCGGCGCCTCGACCTGGCGATGGCGGTGTGGGGGACGCCGGAGCTGGTGGTGCTCGACGAGCCGACGACGGGCTGGACCCCGAGTCGCGCCGCCGCACCTGGACGCGATCCAGGAGCTGCAGGAGCCGGCCGCACGGTGCTGCTGACCACGCACTACCTGGAGGAGGCCGAGGCGCTGGCCGACCGCGTCGCATCATGCACGCCGGACGGCTCGCGTGTCGGGCACGCTCACCGAGATCGTCGCCCGACCAACCGCGAGGTTCTCCGCCGAGCTGCCCGAGGAGCTCGTCGAGCTGCCCGGCCCTGCGGCGAGCAGCACCGCACGACGGGCCCGCGTGCGTCCGCACACGACCTGCAGGGGACCTGACGGCGTTCCTGACCTGGGCGGCCGATCACGCCGTCGCACTAACCGAGCTGCGCGCGCGCCCGCGTCGCTCGCCGACATCTACCACGCGGTGCGCACGACCGGACGGAGGTCACGACATGAACACGGGTACTGGCCCTCGGCGGCACCGAGGTCAAGCTCGTGCTGGCGCTACCAAGACCGTGGCCGTGACGGCAATCGGCGGCTCGTCTCGCCCTCGGACGTGTTCTGGCGCTCTCGCTTCGCGCGACAGGACAACCCGAGGTCAGCGCTCGTCGTCAGCCTGCAGCTGTGATGAGCTCGACATGAGCGTCTACATACGATCACGCAGACGTGGTCGCGCGGCGCACGTCCGGGTGCTCAAGCGGATGCGACACCAACATCTCCGACACGGCCTGCTGGTCGCGACCGTGGCGCCGAGCGGCGATCGGCTCTGCACATCGTCGTCTTCGCCGTCGTCGACATCGTGCTCGGACGCCGCGCCACGGATCCCGTCTCGCTCGCACTCGTGCTGGTCGGCGGTCGCCCTCGTGCGTCACCGCCGCGTTGCCACCTCGATGTCACGCCCTCACCGGAGCGGCGCAGAT
This sequence comes from uncultured Actinomycetota bacterium, assembly GCA_963784265.1. Taxonomy (GTDB): domain Bacteria; phylum Actinomycetota; class Actinomycetes; order Mycobacteriales; family Pseudonocardiaceae; genus Pseudonocardia. The sequence goes on along the minus strand of CAWAQQ010000004.1, from coordinate 134,781 downwards.
CACGACGATGCCGCTGACGTTCCTCCTGCTCGGTGCGGCCGCCGCGTTCGTGTTCATCCCGAGTCGACGGGTCGCTGGCAGGCGCTCGTCGCGATCCCCGGCGCCGCGGTCGGGCAGCTCACGCGCCTTCGCCTTCGCCGGTGGCGCGGGCGCAGCCGGGCTCGCGCGGGCTACCCGCGCTGCTGCCCGTACTGGTCGCGCTGGTGGTGTGGCCGGTCGTCTTCGCGGTGCTGGCCATGCGGCGGTTCCGCTGGGACCCGCGCAACTGACCGGCGGTCAGCCCCGTGGGCGGCGGGTGTCGACCTGGTGGAAGTTCAGGTGCGCCCGCGACGGCGTCGGCCCCCGCTGCCCCTGGTAGCGGGAGCCGACGCCGTCGCTCCCGTACGGGCGCTCGGCCGGGGTGGACAGCCGGAACAGGCAGAGCTGCCCGATCTTCATGCCCGGCCACAGGGTGATCGGCAGGTTCGCCACGTTGGACAGCTCGAGCGTGATGTGACCGGTGAACCCCGGATCGATGAACCCGGCCGTGGAGTGGGTGAGCAGGCCCAGCCTGCCCAGCGAGCTCTTGCCCTCCAAGCGCCCGGCCAGGTCGTCGGGCAGGCTCACCGACTCGAACGTGGACCCGAGCACGAACTCCCCCGGATGCAGCACGAACGGCTCGTCCGGCTCCGCCTCGACCGCCGACGTCAGCTCGTCCTGCTGCTGGCGCGGGTCGATGTGGGTGTAGCGGGAGTTCTGGAAGACGCGGAAGAACCGGTCGAGCCGCACGTCGATGCTCGACGGCTGCAGCATCGCGGGATCCCACGGATCGAGTGCCAGGCGGCCGGATTCCAGCTCCTTGCGCAGGTCACCGTCGGACAGCAGCACGGAGCAACCCTAGGGGGCGCGCCACACCTCGGCGCTGGAGGGATCCGTGCCGGCGGGATCCGGCAGCTCCAGCTGCGGTGACGGGGTCAGCCCGAACATCCACGCGACCGCCTGCTCGACCCGGACGGCCTCCAGGCCGTCGGACGGCCCGGACGGCGCGGGAGCAGCCGCGGCCAGCACCTGGCGCACGGTCTCCATCACGTCCGGGCTCACGATGCTCCGGATCGAGTCGCCGCGATACGGGACGGACGGGCCGTCGACGAGGACGGCGGGCGTGCCCAGGCCGGGCGCGTCCGCGACGAGGCCCGCGTCGTCGGACACCAGCACGCTGCTCGCCGCGACGAGCCCGACCAGCTCCGCGAGCGGCAGGCTGCGCACCACGATCGCCCGGTCGTGGCGGGCGAGCGGGTATGCGGCGCCGTGGGCCGCCAGCTCGCCGTAGACGACCAGCTCGATGTCGGGCTCGCGGTCGAGCAGGTCGGGCAGTCCGGCGAGCACGCCGAGGGAGTCGGGCCGGTCGAGTCCGGCGAGCACGAGCCGCCGCCCGCGCGCGCCCAGGTTGCGGACCAACCGGGCGAAGCGCAGGTCGGCGGGCTGCGGGTTGCACGCCATCGTGTCGCCGACGGGAATCGCGTTGGGGCCGATCGGGCTGCCGAGCGCCGCGCCGCCCGTGGTGAGGAACAGCGACGCGAGCTGGCCGATGATCCGCCGGTTCGCCTCCTGCGGGAAGGGGCAGAGGAGATCGTCGCTGGCCACGCCGGCCTGCAGGTGCACCACCGGGATCTCGCGCCAGAACGCGACCTGGGCCGTGACGACGGCAGTCACCCCGCCGCCGTGCACCATGACGGCCGACGGGTCGAGGTCGACCAGGAGCGCGTCGAGCCGGGTCATCAGCGTGGCGGCCACGTCGGCCGGGTTCGGCCCGGGCGGCTCGCGCAGCAGCAGCGTGACGTCGGCAGGCACCCCGAGCGCCTCGAACGCCTCGTGGACTGCCATCGGGTCCGGTCCGGTGGCGACCGTCAGCGCGCGGATGCGGTCGACGGAGGCGAAGGCGTTGGCCACGGGGGCCAGGCGAGCGACCTCCGGCCGGCTGCCCGCCACGAGCAACACGTCGTGGTCGTGTTCCTCGATCGGGAGCGCGTCGAACTCCGTCATGCCGGATCCTCTGTGGCCGGGGAGCATGGCTGGCGCGGCCAGTGTGACCCGCCGGCCACGGGGCGTCGAGCCTGATCTCGCCTGCCGGTCTCTTTCGGGTGACAAACACCCGAATGGCGGTAGGGAACCGGCCGTTCAGATCACACTGAGTGAGGTGCTAGGGTCGTCTCCGCACTGCGGATGTAGTTCAATGGTAGAACATCAGCTTCCCAAGCTGAACACGCGGGTTCGATTCCCGTCATCCGCTCCACCCCAAAGGCCCAGGTCAATCGGTGTCCACACCGGACCTGGGCCGTCGTCGTCACCCGGCCTCCTGAGGGCGCGGCGCGCATGTCGTCGTGCCCGGGCGCGCCGAGCGTCCTACGGTCTCGATCCGATGAGTGAGGTTGTTGACGTACGCAGCCACGGCGGGTCCCTCCCGCGCATCCCGGCGGCGCGCGACCACGAGGAACGGGGCACGACGCCACAGCCCCTGCAAGACTGGGAGTGTGAGTGGCCTGCGGCCGGTCGGTGACCTCGTGGTGGGAATGGAGGTGACCGGCACGGTGCTGAGCCATCAGCCATGGGGGATGGGCGTCGCGCTGGACGACTTCGAGCCGGTGGGCGCCTCGATCGACCTCATCAGCCGGCGCGCCGAGCCCGGCGTGCAGAGCCTCGCCGACGATCTGCCGCCGGTGGGGACCACAGTGCAGTTCCGCGTGGGGGAGTTGCGGTGGCACGCCGGTGAGTCGCGTCCGTGGGTGCGCCTCACTGCGGCCGGTTGACAACGCCGAGAACCGATGCGGGTTCGATTCCCGTCATCCACTCCACCCCAGAGGACCAGGTCGTCCCGCGTCCACACCGGACCTGGGCCTTCGTCGTCGAGTGATCCACTCGCCTACCGTGGCGCAACAGGCAGACCGATCAGGAATCGAGAAGCGCCCGTCCGCGAGCCGCGCCTAGCGTGGCCGCAGTGACCCCGACCATCCCGCCGGGTCCACGTGACCCACGACCTCGAAGGAGTGAGCGACCATGACCGACTCGACCACCCAGGGAATCACGACCGTGCTGCACCCCGTGTCCGACCTCGCGAAGGCCAAGCCGGTGTACGCCGCGCTGCTCGGCGTGCAGCCGCAGGCCGACGCGGCCTACTACGTCGGCTTCGAGGCCGCCGGCCAGCACATCGGGCTGGTGCCGAGCGGCGGACCGCAGGGCATGACCTCACCGGTGGCCTACTGGCGCGTGCCGGACATCGAGGCGAAGCTGGCCGAGGTGACCGCAGCGGGTGCCACCGTGAAGGAGCCCGCGCACGACGTCGGTGGCGGCCGCCTGGTGGCCACGGTCACCGACCCCGACGGCAACGTCCTCGGGCTGCTCCAGGACCGATGAGTGCCGATCCGCTGCCGCGCTCGGCGTCGTCGCGACGCGACGGCGGCCCCTCCCGACTGATGGAGACACGATGAGCACGGACACGATCGCGGACACGCAGTCGCCGGCGCTGCCCGCTGCCGACAGCCACGATCTGATCCGCGTGCACGGCGCGCGCGTGAACAACCTCAAGGACGTCAGCGTCGAGCTGCCGAAGCGCCGGTTGACGGTGTTCACCGGCGTCTCCGGCTCGGGCAAGAGCTCGCTGGTGTTCCACACGATCGCCGCGGAGTCGCAGCGGATGATCAACGAGACCTACAGCGCCTTCGTGCAGGGTTTCATGCCGACGCTGGCGCGGCCCGATGTCGACGTCCTCGACGGGCTGACGACCGCGATCATCGTCGACCAGCAGCGGATGGGTGTCGACCCCCGCTCCACGGTCGGCACCGCCACCGACGCCAACGCGATGCTGCGCATCCTCTTCAGCAGGCTCGGGAAGCCGCACATCGGCTCGTCCCAGGCGTTCTCCTTCAACGTCGCCTCGATCAGCGGTGCGGGCGCCGTCACGCTGGAGAAGGGCGGCAAGACCGTGAAGGAGCGGCGCAGCTTCAGCATCACCGGCGGCATGTGTCCGCGGTGCGAGGGCCGGGGCTCGGTCAACGACATCGACCTGTCCGCGCTGTACGACGACAGCAAGTCGCTCAACGAGGGTGCGCTCACGATCCCCGGCTACAGCATGGAGGGCTGGTACGGCCGCATCTTCCGCGGATGCGGGTACTTCGACCCGGACAAGCCGATCGCCACGTTCACCAAGAAGGAACTGAACGACCTGCTCTACCGCGAGCCGACCAAGATCAAGGTCGAGGGCATCAACCTGACCTACGCCGGGCTGATCCCGCAGATCCAGAAGTCGTACCTGTCCAAGGACGTCGACGCGATGCAGCCGCACATCCGCGCCTTCGTGGAGCGGGCGGTCACCTTCACCACCTGCCCCGAGTGCGGCGGCACCCGTCTGTCCGAGGCGGCCCGCTCGTCGAAGATCGAGGGGATCAGCATCGCCGACGCCTGCGCGATGCAGATCAGCGACCTCGCCGCGTGGGTTCGCGACCTCGACGAGCCGTCGGTGGCGCCGCTGCTCACGACGCTGCGGCACACCCTCGACTCGTTCGTGGAGATCGGGCTGGGCTACCTCTCGCTCGAACGGCCGGCCGGCACGCTGTCGGGCGGCGAGGCGCAGCGCACCAAGATGATCCGCCACCTCGGCTCCGCGCTCACCGACGTCACCTACGTCTTCGACGAGCCCACCATCGGGCTGCACCCCCACGACATCGCGCGGATGAACGACCTGCTGCGGCAGTTGCGCGACAAGGGCAACACGGTGCTCGTCGTGGAGCACAAGCCGGAGGCGATCGCGATCGCCGACCACGTCGTCGACCTCGGCCCGGGCGCCGGCACCGCCGGTGGCGAGGTCGTGTTCGAGGGCACCGTCGAGGGACTGCGGGCCAGCGACACGCTCACCGGGCGACACCTCGACGACCGCGCCTGCCGTGAAGCCGTCGGTGCGGACGCCGTCGGGGGCGATGGAGGTGCGCGGCGCCGACACCCACAACCTGAGGGGAGTCGACGTCGACATCCCGCTCGGCGTGCTGGTCGTGGTGACCGGCGTGGCGGGCTCGGGCAAGAGCTCGCTGATCCACGGCTCGGTGGCCGGCCGGGACGGGGTGGTGGCGATCGACCAGGGCGCGATCCGCGGCTCGCGCCGGAGCAACCCGGCCACCTACACCGGGCTGCTCGACCCGATCCGCAAGGCGTTCGCGAAGGCCAACGGCGTGAAGCCGGCGCTGTTCAGTGCCAACTCCGAGGGCGCCTGCCCCAACTGCAACGGCAACGGCGTGATCTACACCGACCTCGCGATGATGGCCGGCGTCGCCACCACCTGCGAGGTGTGCGAGGGGAAGCGGTTCGACGCGGCGGTGCTGGACTACCACCTCGGCGGCCGGGACATCAGCGAGGTGCTCGCGATGTCGGTGGCCGAGGCCGAGGAGTTCTTCGGCGCAGGCGAGGCGCGCACGCCTGCCGCGCACAAGATCCTCGAACGGCTCGCCGACGTCGGGCTCGGCTACCTCACCATCGGCCAGCCGCTCACCACGCTGTCCGGTGGCGAGCGGCAGCGACTCAAGCTGGCCACCCACATGGGCGAGAAGGGCGACGTCCTGGTCCTCGACGAGCCGACCTCCGGCCTGCACCTCGCCGACGTCGAGCAGTTGCTCGGCCTGCTCGACCGGCTCGTCGACTCCGGCAAGTCGGTGATCGTCATCGAGCACCACCAGGCGGTCATGGCGCACGCCGACTGGATCGTCGACCTCGGTCCGGGCGCCGGCCACGACGGCGGCCGGATCGTCTTCGAGGGCACACCCGCCGACCTCGTCGCCGCCCGCTCCACCCTCACCGGCGACCACCTCGCGGCCTACGTCGGCGCCTGACCGCGACCCCACGGACACCCGACGCCCGTGCGCGGAAATCGCTGCCCTGGCCGCGATATCCGCGCACGAGCGCCGAAGGCGCCGATGGCGGAGGCTCGGGGGCACGGGGGTGGACGGGCCGGGAGTCGACTCGGGAGGATGGGGACGGAGAGACAACGGCTCGACGTCCGAGGAGGTCGTGATCCCCCAGGAGCGAGACAGCGACCGCCTGCGCGACCTCGCGCGGCTGCGGCGCGTCCGCGACCGGATCGACCGGGAGTACGCGCAGCCCCTGGACGTCGAGGCGCTCGCCCGCGGCGCGCACATGTCGGCCGGGCACCTCAGCCGGGAGTTCCGGCTCGCCTACGGCGAGTCGCCGTACAGCTACCTGATGACGCGGCGCATCGAGCGCGCGATGGCGCTGCTGCGACGTGGCGACCTCAGCGTCACCGACGTCTGCTTCGCGGTCGGTTGCTCGTCGCTGGGCACCTTCAGCACCCGCTTCACCGAGCTGGTCGGGATACCGCCCAGCACCTACCGGCGCAACGCGGCGAGCGCGACGGCGGGGATGCCGTCGTGCGTGGCGAAACAGGTGACCAGACCGGTCAGGAATCGAGAAGCACCGGTCAGCGAGCCGCAGCTAGCGTGACCTCCATGAACACCCCCGTGAGCATCACCATCCACTCGACCTTCCTCCCGCACAACGACCCGGAGGCCGCGGTGGCCTTCTACCGTGACGCGCTCGGCTTCGAGGTCCGCAACGACGTCGGATACAACGGGATGCACTGGATCACCGTCGGCCCCCCCGACCAGCCCGGCACCTCCATCGTGCTGCACCCGCCGGGCGTCGACCCCGGGATCACCGACGACGAACGCCGCACCATCACCGAGATGATGGCCAAGGGCACCTACGCCGGCATCCTCCTGGCGACCAAGGACCTCGACAGCACCTTCGAACGGCTCCAGGCCAGAGCCGACGCCGACGTCGTCCAGGAACCCACCGAACAGCCCTACGGCGTCCGCGACTGCGCGCTGCGCGACCCCGCGGGCAACCTCCTCCGCATCCAGGAGCTGCGCTGAGCCCGGCCCAGTGCCCCCGTCCTCGCTCAGCCCTGGGACGGATTGCGCCAGCGCGCGGCGTATCGCTCGGCCTCGGCCGCGGTCTGGCCCGCGTTGGACCGGGCGCGGGTCGACGCGGCCGTCCCCAGCGGGTAGCCCGCCTTGACCGCCCGGTGCTCCACCGTCTCGTGGATGGACGCCAGCCCGTAGAAGTAGCCCATCAGCACCCCGGCGAGTACGGCCATCAACCGCACCCACGGCGGCCCGGGGATCAGGACGAACAGGAGCACGGCGACCGGGAGCGAGCTGGAGCGTGACCCGCGCGAGGTGCCGCAGCTGCCAGGTCCGGCACGTGACGTCGTGCAGGACCCACGTCCGGTGCTCGGCGGGCAGGCGCCCGCCCGCGGCGTACCAGATCCAGCGCAGCGGGCCGGGACGGTGGCGGTTGGCCTAATGTTTCGTGCACTAACCCATAGTAGGCTATGGAGTATGAGCCGGGAAGTCGACAGTGACGCAGCCGACGTCGGCGACGACCCGCTGCAGCTCGACCGGCAGGTGTGCTTCGCGCTGTCCGTCGCCGCACGCGCCGTGGTGGCGATCTACCGCCCGCTGCTCGAACCGATGGGCCTGACCCATCCGCAGTACCTCGTGATGCTCGCGCTCTGGCAGCACGAACGGCTCTCGGTCAAGCAGCTCAGCGGGTTGCTGCAGCTCGAACCCGCCACCCTCTCGCCGCTCCTCAAGCGGCTGGAGTCGGCCGGGCTGGTGCAGCGGCGGAGGCTCCCCGAGGACGAGCGGAGCCTCTGCGTGTCGTTGACCGAGGCCGGCCGCGCGCTCCGCGGCGAGGCGGAGAAGATCCCGCCCGCGGTCGTCGAGAGCCTGGGCATGGAGATCGCCGAGCTGCAGGACCTGCACGTGGCACTGACCAGGGTCATCGCCGCGGCCCGGCGGGATCAGGGCTGAGCGGCTGCCGTGGGCTACCGGTCGGCTGCGTCGAAGGCCGCCCGCAGCCGCGCAGGTGCCTTCGACCGCCAGGCGTCCTCCACGAGCTCGGCGAGCTGGTCCCGGCCGACCTTCCCGAGGTCGACGAGGATCGCGCCGTACCCGTCGTAGTGCGGCGTCGTGTAGAAGGCCGGGTCACCGGACGCGAGCAGGGCCTGCTTCTCGTCGAGGCCGCACATCAGCACGAGCCCGCCCTCGGCCTCGGTCCGGAGCCGCGCGAAGCCCTTGCCCCGGACCTTGAGCGACGGCGTGCCGGTACGACGTCGACTCCTCGACGTCCGGCAGCTCGGTGGCGATCGCGACCACGTCGTCCCATGTCGGCATGCCGCCATCATCGCGCGGCGTCGCCGTCACGTCGTGGACGAAACGGATCCCGGCTCCGCGGTGAGCGCGACCCGCATGACGGGCAGGTGACGCCCGAGCGCCGACTGGACCCAGCGCACCCGCCGCGCGCCCATGCGCTCGTAGAAGCCCATCGCGTAGGGCTCCGCCTCCCACTCCAGGAAGGCGGCTCCGGTGGCGGTGGCACGCGCGAGTGCGTGCTCGAACAGCTGCCGCCCGTAGCCGCGGCCGATCTCGGCGGGTTCGAGCCACAGGTCGTCGAGCACGCTGAGCTCGCCGCGATCGAGCAGCACGTAGAAGCCGATGGGCACGCCGTCGCGGTCGGCCACCCAGACGTCGTTGGCGGCCACGACGGCCGGCGTGAGCGACAGCGTCCGGGCGAACCGCGCGAGGAACTCGGCCGGGTAGGGCCAGTGGGCCTTGGACCGCACGGCGATGCCGCTCAGCACGGCAGCCTCGTCGGGGCGGGCCGGGCGGATCAGCACCCGGTCACGGTCGCACGCGTCAGGGTGTGCGGGCCGCTCCGGGCACCGGCATCGGACCGCGCTGGGCCGGGATCTCGAAGAACCCGCTCATCAGCCCGGGCGACGGCGCGGCGGGCGCCGCCGGGTACCACTCCAGCTGCCTGCGACGGCGACCCTCCGACAACAGCACGACGGCCAGCAGCAGCACGGTGCCCAGCAGGAGCGGAGCCCCCGCGAGCAGGACACCCCAACCGAACGCGATATAGCCGACGACCAGGGCCGCGACCTCCATGGCGATGACCGCCGATCCCATGCGAACCACGGCGATCCCCTTTTCGATGTCGACGCAGGCGTCGAGCGCGCCGCACGCCGCTTCATCGTCGCGGGGACCGCGGACGTGACACCTCGATCGGGTGATTCGCCGTACGACGGCGGGACCGGCGCGAGGCTCCCCACCGCACCGGTCCCGCCGCGTTCCGCCTCCGCCCCGGTGGGACGGAGGTGGTCGAGTTCCGCGGACGAGGGTCGGCTTGAGCCGCGGTCCGCTGCGGGCGGTGCCGCCGGAGTTCGCGTCGTGACGGGCTTGGCCGGGTCGGCGGCGAGATCGGGTCGGCGGGTTGGCGGTCGGGTCGGCGGGAGGTCGGTCGGTCGGGGCGGGTCGGCGCGGAGGCGGGGGCGTCGTGACGACCGGAGGCGGTGGCTGGACCACCGGCGGTGGCTTGGGGGCGGGCTTCGGGCTCACCGTCTTCTTGCCGACCCGGGTCGCGGCCACGTTGGGGACGGGGGCCGGGACGCTCTCGGCGGTCGTCGTGGGCGGCGGAACCTCCGTCGTGGTCTCCTCGACCGACTGGACGGACGCGCCGCCCGTGCTCACCCCGCTGGTCGGCTTGGGAGACGTCGGCCACGTCAGCACCGCCACCAGGATGGCGACGACCGCAAGCAGGCCCCCGGCACCGACCAGCAAGCCGGTCGGGCGTCGCCGACCCGCGGGTTCGGTGTCGTACTCCCACGCCGGCCCGGTCTCGGTGGGGGGCCGCGACGGCGGCGCGCCGGGCGACGCGTGCGCGAACGCGGCGGCGCCAGCAGCCGCACCCGCACCCGCTGCCGCACCAGCGCCGAAGGCGACGGGCGGCCTCCCGGGTGCCGGTGACATCCCCGGTCGCTGCGGCATCCCGGCGCGCTGCTGAGAACCGGGCTGGGGCGAACCGGGAGGCTGTTGCGAACCGGGTGGGAACTGGAGCGAACCAGGGGGCTGGAGCGAACCGGGGGGCTGGAGCGAACCGGGGGGCTGGGGCGGAACCGGGAGGCTGGAGCGAACCGGGGGAGGCTGGGGCGAACCGGATGGCGGGCCTGTGGGCGGGGCGAGCGGCGGACGCGCGGCGGTGCGGCCGCCATTCCGGCGGCAGCAGCAGCGGCGCCGACCGTTCCGGCGGCTGCCGCACCGGCCATCCCGGCGGCAGCGGCACCGGCCGCCGGGGCAGCGGCACGGCCAGGCCCGGCAGCCGGGGTGGCACCGGTGGTCACGATCGGCCCGGCCCCGGTGGCGGGCCCTGCGCCGGAGGTGATCGGGGGGATGACGACACCAGGCCACGACGTGGTCGGCTTGGGCGAGATCGCCAGCGCGGCGCCCTTCGCGATGGCGTTCTTCGGGTCGGCGTCGACCGCGACCGGCCTGCCGAGCTGCTCCGACACCAGCTGCGCGACGAGCGGGATGCGCGAGGACCCACCGACCAGCAGCACCGCCGAGAGCGCGTCGGGCGCGAGCGCCGCCGAACCGACGGCCCGGCGCAGCGCGGCTACGGTCTCCTCGATCTGGGGGCGGATCAGCGCCTCGAACTCGCTGCGGTGCAGGCGGACGGAGCCGCGGGCGGCTGGCATCAGCACCGGGATCGACACGTCGGTGTCGCTGCTCAGCGCCTCCTTCGCCTCGGTGCACTCCCGGCGCACGCGTGCAACGGCCGAGAGCACGGCCGAGTCGGTGTCGTCCAGGTCCTCGAAGGCCTGCGGCAGGCCTGCCATGACGTGTTCGAACACGGCCCCGTCGAAGTCGATGCCGCCAAGGCGCTCGATGCCCTCCGGCTGCCCGAGCAGCCCGAACCCCACCGTCCCCGGACCGCGGACGCCGGATCGGCCTTGCGGACGACGGCGGAGTCGAACGTGCCACCGCCCAGGTCGTAGACCGCGATCGTCGACCCTGCCTCGACCCGCTCGGCCGCGGCGTAGTGCAGGGCCGCCGCCTGGGGCTCGGCGAGGAAGGTGACGGAGAGGCCCTGCCCGGCCAGCGCGCCGGTCAGGAGCTCCTGCTTGTGCCGGCCCCACGAGGCGGGGTGGGTCACGGCGATCTTCTCGGCCCAGCCACCCTCGCGCCGGGCGACGTGGTCCACGACCCAGCGGACCAGGCGCGCCGAGAGCTCCTCGGCCGACCAGGGCTTCCCGGCGACGACGAGCGGGGTCGGGTCGCCGACACGGCGCTTGAACTCCCGCACGACGCGGTCCGGATCGGTGAGTGCGCGCCGTTCGGCCGCCTCGCCCACGATGACCGAGCCGTCGGCCGAGAGGAAGAGGACGGACGGGACGGTGGCGCTGCGGGTTCCGAGGGTGACGACCTCGGGCTCGACCCAGTGCTGGTCCGACGATCGGCAGATGGCGGCGGCCGTGTACGTCGTGCCCAAGTCGATGCCGAGCTGGTAACCCATGGCCATCCCTCCACCTGTCCGGTCGACCTCGCCTCACGACCGGTACAACCGCCCCCACCCTGGCATCGGGCCTAGTCGCTGCTCCGTTAGCAGGATGCATCGAGCCGACTCGAATGGGGTACATCTTTCTCGGCAGCGCACTACTCTCGAAGTGCGAGCCATCGCGCGCCTTCCGGCGTAAGGTTAGAGCGCCGGGGGAAGCGACGGGAACCGGGAGTCCATCGATGACCGATCCGACCGCATCGGCCTGGGAGGTGACCAGGCTCATCCTGGCCAGTCCCAGCACGAGTCCGTCCGAGATCGCCGAGGCGCACGGTTTCCACCCCTCCGAGATCGCCGAGCTCCTCCCGTTCGTCCTCGACGGGCTCCAACTCGACTTCGCCGTCGCCCACTCGGGCGCCCTCGCGGGCCTGCCGTCGACTCCTCCGCCGCCCGAGCCGGGCGAGAGCCCGGACGCCTACGCCGAGCGGTTCCTGAGCGAGGTCAGCCAGAACGCGGGCCTCGGCCCCGCGCTCGCTCCGGTACCCGAACCGGCCGTCGCTCCCGACACCTCGGACGACCCGTACGACGTCTTCGACGCGCCGGATGCCGTCGTGATGCCACTACCGGTAGGCCTCGCCTCCGTGTCCGACCCGCCGCACGCGATGGGCGACACCCAGTTCGCCGCCGACCACCGGTTCGGTATCGGCGCAGACGGCTCGGTGGATCACCCGGTCGACTCCCCGGCGGCCGCCGAGAACGCGGTCGCGCTCCACCATCAGCCGGTCGGGCCGCCCGACCCGCAGGTGGCGCCCGACCCGTTCGACGACCCGGCCCATGGCGACCCCGCGTTCGACGCGACGGCCGCCGACGGCCCCCAGGACCCCGCGGGCGGGCACGCCCCCGGGCATCCGGACGCCGATTCCCCCGACGACGGCTACTGGACCCACGCCGGCTGACCGGGGCCGTCCGCAGTCCCCGGGGGTGCCGGCGCCAGCTGCCCCCAATGCCCCTAATCCCCTAACGCCCCGGTCCCCCGACTTCCCGCAAACGCCCCTTCGGTGAACCCTGGCGGTTCCCCGATGGCCATGGTGCCGGCTGCTCCTAGGTTTGTGTCATCGCCGGAGAGCACCACCAGCCGGCACACCCGGACAGCCGACACGGTCCGGACCCAGACACCGACACACACCCACACACATTCACGGGAGCTGAACATCATGGCCGTTTCCAGCGTCGAGTCGCTCATCGAGGACCTGCTCGAGTTCCTTCGCAAGAACCCCGACGGTGACGTCGCGGACTTCGCCGCCGACCACGGATGCACCGTGGAGGACGTCGCCGAGGGGTGGAGCAACTACTTCAACTCCGTCGAGTTCAACCGGGGCAACGTCAACAACATCGACAGCCCCAGCGGCTACACCCCGTCGCCCACCCGAGCGGTGGCGGCGAGGCAGCCGACAAGGAGTGGCTCACCCGCGAGGTCCAGAACTTCTACGAGTACAACACCACGAACAACATCCACAACGAGGACAACTCGTTCAACCAGAACATCCAGGCCGGCGGCGACATCGACCTCGACCAGGACATCGACGTCGACAACAGCGACAACACCGTCGGCGACAAGGGCATCCTCATCCGCGACAGCGACGTGGACGACTCGAACATCAACACCGGTGACCGCGCCGTGCAGGACAGCGAGGACGTCAACACCGGTGACGTGACCACCACCGCCAGCGGCGGCGGGCAGGCCAACTCCGGGCTGAACTTCGGCGACGGCAACCTGCAGCAGGCCAACCAGGCCAACAAGGTCGACGTCGACACCGGCGACGCGACCGGTGGCGCCGGTGGCGCCGCGACCGGCGGCGCGGCCACCAGCACCGGTGGTGCCGGCGGCGACGGCGGCACCGCGGGCGACGGCGGAGCAGGCGGCGCGGGCGGTGCAGGCGGCGACGGCGACGGCGGGCTCCTGGGCCTCGGCGACGACGGCGGCGACGGCGGCGACGGCGGCGACGGCGGCGACGCAGGCGACGCGGGCGGCGGTGCAGGCGGTGCCGGTGGGCCCGCGACCGGTGGCGCGGCGACCGGTGGAGCAGGCGGGGCCGCCGACTCCAGCGCCGACGTCGACGGCGGCGACATCAACTTCTAGGCCCGATCGCTCACCCGTACAACCAGCCGGCCCCGCGCCTCTCGGTCCAACCGAGGGGTCGCGGGGCCGGCTTCGTCGTGCGGGCGCACTATGGTGAGACGGTCGACACGGGTCGACCGAGAGGAGAGGCACGGTGGCGGTGTCCGCAGCGATCGAGCTCATCGACATCGCGCTGAAGGCGACGACGGCCTACGACCGCCCCGACCTCGGTGCCCGCCTCGCGGAGACCCGCGAGCGCCTCGCCGATCCCACCGTCCGGGTGCTCGTCGTCGGGGAGTTCAAGCAGGGCAAGAGCCAGCTCGTCAACGCGTTGATCTCGGCGACGGTCTGCCCTGTCGACGACGACATCGCCACGGCGGTGCCCACGCTCGTGCGCCACGCCGAGCAGGCGTCGGCCACGCTGGTTCGCGAGTCGGGAGGCAACGGGTCCGCGCAACGCACGGACATCGCCTTCGAGCGGCTCGCCGACTACGTGTCCGAGGCCGGCAACGCCGCCCAGCGGGCCGGCGTCACCTACGTCGAGGTCGGTATCCCGCGCAACATCCTGGCGGACGGGCTGGTGCTCGTCGACACGCCCGGCGTCGGCGGCCTCGGCTCCCCGCACGGAGCGGCCACGATGGCCGCGCTCACCGGCGCCGACGCCGTGCTGCTCGTGTCGGACGCCTCGCAGGAGTACACCAAGCCGGAGCTCGACTTCCTCGACGCCGCGATGCAGCTCTGCCCGAACGTGGCCTGCGTCGTCACCAAGACCGACCTCTACCCCCACTGGCGGCGCATCACCGACCTCGACCGCGGCCACCTCGGCCGGGCGGGCGTGCGCGCCGAGCTGCTGCCCGTCTCGTCGACCCTGCGCCTGCACGCGCTGCAGGTCCAGGACAAGGAGCTGAACGAGGAGTCGGGCTTCCCCGCCCTCATCAGCTTCCTGCGCGGCCGGGTGGTCGCCGAGTCCGACCTGCTCGACCGCCGGTCGGCGCAGCAGGACGTGCTGGCGGTGTGCGAGCAGGTCAGCAGCACCTTCTCCGCCGAACTGGAGGCCCAGCAGAACCCGGAGAAGATCCAGGAGCTCGTCGCCGAGCTGGAGCGGACCAAGGCGCGCGCGGCGGATCTGAAGAGCCGCGGTGCCCGCTGGCAGCTCACCCTCAACGACGGCGTCGGCGACCTGCAGTCCGACATCGACTTCGACCTGCGCGACCGGCTCCGCCACATCACGAGGGAGGCCGAGGAGCTGGTCGACGCCAGCGACCCGGCGGAGACCTGGGACCAGTTCGCGGCGTGGGTGCAGCAGCAGGTGGCGAGCGCGGCGTCGGCGAACTTCGTGTGGGCGGCCCAGCGCGCGCGCCACCTCGCCGAACAGGTGGCCGAGCACTTCGCCGAGGGAGGCACGAACCTGCTGCCGGAGCTCACGATCGACACCAGCGGCGGCATCGCCCCCCGGGTCAGCGCTCTGGAACAGCCCACGCTCGAGAAGGTCAGCATCGGGGCCAAGGCGATGAGCGGCATGCGCGGCGGTTACATGGGCGCGCTCATGATCGGGATGCTCACCACCATGGCCGGCCTGGCGCTGATCAACCCGATCTCCATCGGCGCGGGCGTCGCGCTGGGCGCGAAGGGCGTGCGTGACGACAAGAAGCGAGCGCTCGTCCGCCGCCAGTTCGAGGCGAAGGCGGCGATGCGCCGTCACCTCGACGAGGTGCAGTTCGCGGTCGGCAAGGACTCCCGCGACATGCTCCGCCGGATGCAGCGGACGCTGCGTGACCACTTCGCCTCGGTCGCCGAGGAGCTGCACACGTCCGTCACGGGGTCGGTCAACGCGGCGCAGAGCGCGGTGCGCACCACCGAGAGCGAACGGAACTCGCGGATCGCCGACCTCCAGGCCGAGCTGGAACGGCTCGAGGCGCTCGCCACCCGAGCTCGCGCACTGGCAAAAGCCGCATGAGCGCACCCCCCACGGGCATCGCGGCCGCCACCCGGGCCGTGCTCCAGCGGGCGGCGGAGACCTATCGGGACAGCCCCGACGCCTCGCAGTGGCTCCGCCACCACCTCGCCCGCTTCGACGAGCCGCTCCGGCTGGCCATCGCCGGCAAGGTCAAGGCAGGCAAGTCGACGCTGCTCAACGCACTGGTCGGGGAGGAGATCGCCCCGACCGACGCAGGCGAGTGCACGCGCGTGGTCACCTGGTACCAGGAGAGCCACGCCCCGCGCGTCACCCTCTTCCCCCATCGCGGCGCATCCCGCTCCCTCCGCATCAACCGGGTGGACGGCGCGCTGCGCATCGACCTCGGCGGCACGCCGGCCGACGACGTCGAGCGGCTGCTGGTGGAGTGGCCGTCGTCGCAGCTCCGCACCACGACCCTCATCGACACCCCGGGCGTCGGCTCGCTCTCGGTGGAGACCTCGGCGCGCACCACGGCGTTCCTCACCCCGGACGACACGCCCGCCGCCGCCGACGCGGTGCTCTACCTGATGCGCCACCTGCACGCCACCGACGTCCGCTTCCTCGAGGCCTTCCACGACCAGGGGGTGGCACGGGCGGCGCCGGTGAACACCATCGCGATCCTGTCCCGGGCGGACGAGATCGGCGTCGGGCGGCTGGACGCGATGCTGTCGGCCAAGCGGATCGCCGTCCGGTACCGCTCCGACGAGCAGGTGCGCGGGCTGTGCCAGACCGTCGTGGCCGTGGCCGGGTTGCTGGCCCACACCGGCCGCACGATGCGCCAGGACGAGTACCTCGCCCTCACCGCGCTGAGCAAGATGCCCCAGGCCGAGCTCACCACCCTGCTGCTCTCCGCCGACCGGTTCGTGCGGTCACCGACCCCCGACTCCCCGCCCCCGGACACGCGCGCCGCCCTGCTTGAGCGTTTCGGCATCTTCGGGCTGCGGCTGGCGACGAACCTGCTGCAACGCGGCGTCGACGACCCGTCGGTGCTCTCCACCGAGCTGGTGCGCCGCTCGGGTCTCGACGACCTCCGGGAGGTCCTCGCGGCCCAGTTCACCGAGCGGCGCGACCTGCTCAAGGCCCGCTCGGCGCTGCTCGCCCTCGAGCTGGTGCTCCGCCGCGAGCCACGCCCGGCCGCCGCGCCGCTCGCCGTCGACGTCGAGCGGATCGTGGCGGGGGCCCACGAGTTCGCCGAGCTGTCGATGCTGTCGGACCTGCGCAGCCGCGTGGTCAAGCTGCCCAAGGACGCCCGCGAGGAGGCCGAACGCCTGCTCGGAGCGAACGGCGGCGCGGCCGCATCCCGGCTCGGACTCGACCGCGCGGCCGACCCGGCTCAGCTCCGCGAGGCGGCGCTCGACGCCCTCGCCCGCTGGCGGCGCCGCGCCGAGAGCCCCCTCGCGGCGCGGGACGCCGCGGGCGCCGCGCGCGTGGTGGTCCGCAGCTGCGAAGGGATCCTCGCCGGTATCCCCCGGTGACCGGTGAGCCGCTGTCAGCGCCTGGTGCCCACCACGGAACGGAGGTGGGCGAGCAGCTCGCCCCGGCTGCCCGACCCGAGCCGTTGCCGCATCCGAGCGACGTGGTGCTCCACCGTCTTCGCCGAGATGAACAGCTGCTCGCCGATCTCCTTGTAGGTCATCCCGGTCAGCACCAGTTCGGCGACCTCGCGTTCCCGGTCGGACAGCGGGCCGTCCGATGTGGTGGCGGGAGCCGCGGCCGGCGGCTGGCGCGGGCCGGGTCGCGCCTCCGCCGCCTCGTCGGGGACGGGTGCGGGTGCCGCCACGGCGGCGGTCGGTGCCGATCCGCCCTGCAGGGCGCGCGCGCATCCCAGCAGGGCGAGCATGTCCTTGCGGTCGTGCGTGCGGACGGCGGCCTGGCCCGCCAGCCTGCCGCCCTCCCACGTGAGGCCGACCGCGTGCAGCCCGCGCGCGGCGGCGTCGACGGCGGCCGCGTCGATCACACCGCCGAGCAGCGCCAGCCACTGCCGCGCGGCGACGGCCATCGCCGCGACGTAGCGCCCGGCGTCGGCCGCCCGGTCGAGCGCCGCGGCGTGCCGTTCCGCCTGCTCCGGAGCCTCGCTCACCACCGCCGACTGGACTCCCGACCAGTGCAGGGGCGCCGCCCAGAGCGGCGGGTCGCCGAGCCGGTCGAGCAGCTCCTGCGCCTCGTCGAGATGGGGCTGCACCCAGCTGTGCTCGCGCAGCCTCGCGGCGGCGACCACGAGCTCCCCGAGTGGCTGGATCGCGTAGAGGTCGACCGGGTGCCGGACGATGGCCTCCCGCGCCCGGCTCCAGGCGACCATCAGGGCCGACAGCTCCCCGGCGCGGCGGGCGAGCGCGACGTCCAGCGCGGCGGCGAAGAGCTCGTCGCGGGGTTCGAGGTGGCCGGCCAGCGGTGACGCCGTGCCGCTGAGCATGTCGCGGGCCTGGCCGATCGCGCCGCGCTGCATGGCGATCCACGCCTGGAGCAGCCGGTGCCGGTTGGCCGCGGCCCGTCCACCGAGCCCGACCTCGACCGCCCGCTCCAGGACCGACGAGGCGACGTCGAGCTCCCCGCAGTGCAGGGCCACGAGAGCGGCGAGCGCGGCGGGGGTGTCCGCGACCAGCACGGCGCGACCCGAGCCCTCCAGCAGCGCCGACGCCCTCGCCAGCTGCGACATCGCCGCCGTCGGCGAGCCGGCCACGGAGTCGTAGACCCCCTGCGCCATCAGCTCCTCGGCGCCCGACAGGAGCGTCGGCGGCCTGCCGACCGCTGGCGCGCTGGCCGCCGCGAGCGTCGCGCGGGCCTCGTCGAGCGCACCGGTGCCGATCAGGGTCGGCACCGCGAGCACCGGCGGCGCCGCGCCCGCTCCGAGCCACCGGTACACCTCGGCGCTGCGAGCGAGCATCCCCCGGTGGGCCAGCGGCGGTGGCGGCGACCCCGCCCGCCCGTTCCAGGTCGGCACGGTCCACCTCGTCGGCCGCGCACCGAGCACCCGGTCGGCGTGGCCGAGGGCGACGTCGAGGTCGCCCTGCTGCAGCGCCGCCTCGGCCTGCCGGGTCGCCATCCGCAACGGCGTCGCCGCCCGCGTCGACGGCGGCGCGGTAGAAGTCGGCGGCCGCCGGTGTGCCGCTGCGCATCGCCTCGTCCCCCGCGGCGACGAACACCTCGACGATGCGGGCCCCGCTGGCGCCCGTCCCGAGCAGGTTGCGGGCGATGTCCACCATCCGCCCGCCGCGGCCGAGCTGGATGTCGGCGAGCTGGCGTTGCAGGGCGAGGCGGCGCACGGTCGAGGTGCCGCGCAGCACGGCGGTGCGCGCCAGCGCGACCACCTCCCCGCCCGCGCCGAGCAGGCCGGTGGCCTCGGCCGCGTCGACGAGATCGATCACCGCGTCCGGGGTGACGTCGAGGAGCGCGGCGAGGACGTCGGCGTCCGGCGGCGCGCCGAGGGACCGGGCCAGCAGGCAGTCGCGGACGTGCGGCCCGAGGCTGTCGAGCACGTAGCCGAGCTGCTGGATCAGCTCGGCGGGTGGCTCGGTCGGCAGCCCGGACCGGTACCGGCCCAGCGCGCGCAGGAGGGGATCCACCAGTGCGGGCAGGCCACCGGTCTGTTCCAGGACGAGGTCGACGAGGTCGGGGTTGCCCCCGTCGGTGCAGGAGCAGCTCGGCACGCGCGGCCACCCCGCCGCGGCTGAGCCGCTCCAGGACGACAGGGGGGCGCCGGGCGCCCAGCTCCGCGCCCAGCGCCGCGAGCTCCGGGGGGTGCGGCCACGGGCGATGGGCCACGACGAGGCAGGCGAGCGGGCCTGCGGCGAGCGCGGCGAGCCGATCGAGCCGCTCGACCGTCGAGCAGGTGCGCGTCGTCGATCAGGAGCGCGACGTCGTCGGCGACGCCATCGGCGCCCGCGGGCAGCTCGCGCAGGACGGTGATCCCGTGGCCGCTGTAGACGCCCGCGAGCACGTCGAGCAGGACGGTCTTGCCGTGCCCGCCCGGCGCGACGACGTCGAGCCTGCGCACCCGGCCCGGGTCGGCGACCACCTCGCGCACGAGGCGCAGCGCAGCCGGGGAACCGGTGAGCACCGCATCGGGGGACGGCCGGATACCAGGCGGTGACTGAGTTCGCGTAGTCACGCTTGCGCACGCCCCCTCGCTCGATCGGCCGTCGCTGAGAGGAGGTGAGCGTACTGGTGCGGCGGCTGATACCGAACTGTTGCTGTCCGGCGGAAGCACTGCCACCGTCCGATGGGGACGGCCCGTTGTCAGCGGGGCGGGCCCACCGGGTCCGTCGAGCGCGTCGCCGGCGGCACCACCGGTGCCGAGCAACCGCTGCCACACCGGCGGGGTCACGACGTCGGGCACGCTCTCGGTGCCGCGCGCGGCGCGCAACGTCTCCACCGCCCGCTGGGCGTCGCCACCCTGCCCACGCCGCACCGTCCGGGCCAGCACCGGCCACGACTCCCCGCCGATCATCCCGTTCACGTCCTCGGCGCCGTGTGCCACCTGGAAGCGGCGCACGGCGTCGGCCGTGCGGCGCGTCGAAGCACCCGTCCGGAACCACCTCCGCCGATCCCGGCGTCGCGCAGCAGGTACTGCGCGGCACGCACGTTCTCGCCGCGGTCCGACGGCCGCAGCAGCGGCCAGGACGCCTTCCGCTCCGCGCCGCCCTCCAGCCGCCGCCCGAGCACGCCCGCCACCTCCGAGCGCAGCCGCGGCAGCATGCCGTAGAGGCGGTCACCCGGGCACGCCGTGTTCTTGAAGTCGCGGTGACCGAAGATCTCCGTCGGCGCGATCCCGTACTGCACGCAGATGTGGGCGCACATCTCCCGCAGCCGGTTCCACAGCTCGGCGGGCGGGTCGACGTCGATGTAGGTCCCCTCGTTCTCGATGCCGACGGCGACGACGTTCTGGCCCGTGCAGTGCGCGCCCTCCACCTGCTGCCGGCCGCCCCGCAGCATCTCCAGGCTGCGGTGCCGCCCTTCCAGCACGAAGCCACCCCGGCTGATCGTGAAGTGCTGGCCCGTGTCGAGCCACCCCCGGCGGTCCATGTGGAACGTCTGGATGGCCCTGGCGAGCACGTCGGCCGCCCCCCGCCCGAGGTCGGGAACGTTCGGGGTGGCGGTGTGGTGGACGAGGATCTTGACCGGCCGCTGGTTCCAGATCGGCACGACCTCGCTGTTGGGCCGGGCACCCCACCCCGCGCAGTCGATGATCGGGGGTGCGTCGAGCGCCCACGCCTCGCCGGTCCCGAGCAGTCCCGTCCCGAGAACCGCCAGTCCCCCGACCAGGAAGCCTCGTCGGGACACCCCCAGTCCACCCACCGTTGCCCCCCAGCCGCCGCGCAATTCCATCCGTGCACATCTGCCCCATCCGGACCACGGGAACCATCCATCACATACGGAGCGTGCACAACCGGTCGCCCCGAAGGTGTGACCGCCCGAGTGAGGGTTGTCGTTGTTACCGACGAGTAATACCCTTGGTTACCGACGGGTACGGCGCGTCCTGCCGCTGCCCGTCCCGACCACGAGGAGGGGTCCGATGGGCCACTTCAGGAGCAACCTGCGCGACATCGAGTTCAACCTCTTCGAGGTCTTCCGGGTCCAGGACCGCATGGGCATCGCCCCGTTCGAGGCGATGGACACCGCGACCGCCCGCGGCGTGCTCTCCGAGCTGAACGCGGTGGCGACGGGCCCCCTCGCCGAGCCGTTCGCCGACGCCGACCGCAACCCGCCGGTGTTCGACCCCGCGACCCACAGCGTCACGCTCCCCGAGTCCCTCAAGAAGGCCTACCGCGTCCTCTGGGACGGCGAGTGGTGGCGGCTGGGCCTGCCCGACGAGCTGGGCGGCTACGGGGTCCCGCCGTCGGTGCAGTGGGCGGCCGCCGAGCTCATCCTCGGCTCCAACGCGGCCGCGTTCATGTACATGGCCGGGCCGAGCTTCGCCGCGATCGTGCACCGCAACGGCACGGAGCAGCAGAAGCACTGGGCCGAGCTCATGATCGAGCGGGCCTGGGGCGCCACGATGGTGCTCACCGAACCCGACGCCGGCTCGGACGTCGGCGCAGGCCGCGCCAGGGCGATGCAGCAGGCCGACGGCACCTGGCACGTCGAGGGCGTCAAGCGGTTCATCACCTCCGCCGAGCACGACCTCACCGAGAACATCCTGCACCTGGTGCTGGCGCGCCCCGAGGGGCCCGGCATCGAACCGAGGCCGGGCACCAAGGGTCTCTCGCTCTTCCTGGTCCCGAAGTTCCACTTCGACCCCGAGACCGGGGAACCGGGTGAGCGCAACGGCGCATTCGTCACCGGCGTCGAGCACAAGATGGGCCTGAAGGCGTCCACCACCTGCGAGCTGACGTTCGGCCAGCACGGGGTGCCTGCCGTCGGCTGGCTCCTCGGTGACGTGCACGACGGGATCGCGCAGATGTTCGAGGTCATCGAGTACGCCCGGATGATGGTCGGCACGAAGGCGATCGGCACCCTGTCCGCCGGCTACCTCGCGGCGCGGGACTACGCCAGGGAGCGGGTCCAGGGCGCCGACCTGTCGCGGATGCTCGACAAGACCGCGCCGCGGGTGACGATCACGCACCACCCGGACGTCCGCAGGCTCCTCATGCTGCAGAAGGCCTACGCGGAGGGGCTGCGGGCGCTCTACGTCTACACGGCCACCTACCAGGACCGGATCCGCGCCGGCCACGCCGCGGGCGAGGACGTCTCCGTCGCCGAGCGGGTGAACGACCTGCTGCTGCCGATCGTCAAGGGCGTCGGCTCGGAGCGCGCCACGGAGATGCTGCTGCTCTCGCTGCAGACGCTCGGCGGCTCCGGCTACCTGCAGGACTACCCCATCGAGCAGTACATCCGGGACGCGAAGATCGACTCCCTCTACGAGGGCACCACCGCGATCCAGTCACTCGACCTCCTGTTCCGCAAGATCGTCCGGGACGACGGGCAGGCGCTGGCGCACGTGGCGGGCGAGATCCAGCAGTTCCTGACCTCGGAGGCCGGCAACGGCAGGCTCAAGGAGGAGCGGGCACTGCTCGGCACGGCACTCGCCGACGTGCAGGGGATGCTCGCGTCGCTCACCGGCTACCTGATGGCGTCCGGCGAGGACCCGGCCAGCGTCTACAAGGTCGGCCAGCACAGCGTCCGGCTGCTCATGGCCGTCGGCGACCTGCTCGTCGGGTGGCTGCTCCTCCGGCAGGCCGACGTGGCACTGGCCGCGCTCGCCGGCGCCGTGGCACCGAAGGACCAGCCCTTCTACGAGGGCAAGGTCGGTGCCGCGCGGTTCTTCGCGACCACCGTGCTGCCACTGCTGAGCGCGCAGCGCTCGATCGTCGAGAACGCGGACAACGCGCTCATGGAGCTGCCGGAGGCCGCCCTGTGACACACTTCCCGGACTCAGCCCGCGATGTAGGACTGCAGCTGCTCGCGCTCCTCCTCCAGCTGGCCGATGCGGGCCTTGACCAGGTCGCCGATGCTGACGATCCCCCGCAGCTCGCCGTCGACGACGACGGGCAGGTGCCGGAAACGGCCGGACGTCATGATGCGTGCGAGGTCGACGGCGTTGTCGGTCGGCGAGCAGGTGATGACCTCCGTGGTCATGATCTCCGCGACCACGGACTCGAGCAAGCGCGGGACCGCTGGCGTGCAGCCGCCGGACGACGTCGCGTTCGGAGACGATCCCGACGAGGCGTCCGCCGTCGACCACGGGGAGAGCCCCGAAGTTGCGCGTGGCCAGCACGCCGATCAGCTCGGCGACGGTGGCCGACGGGTCCACCGTCGCCACCTCCGAGCCCTTGCCCCGCAGGACGTCCGATATACGCATCGGTCAGACCCCCGATCCCATCGCCGCTGATGAGACCGAGGGTACGAACTGTGAGCGGCGTCTCGTAACCCCCTGCCCACGTACGGGCTATGGGAGCGGAAAGTGGCTCACCCTCCGCATACGACGATCGGCGACGGGTTGTACCGCACGGTCCTGGTCTCGGAGCGCACCTGGCCGGTACTGATCTCGCGGGTGGTCTTGGTGTCCGAGGTCGTGAACCCCGGTGCGCCCTGGCTCGGGCTGCACGGCTCGCCCGGCGGGATCGTGATCGACGTCGGGCTGGTCGGGTTCGTCCGCGCGCCCGTCGCCGACGTGACCTCGTACCGCTTCGTGCCGTAGAGCCGGACCGTGATGGAGCCCGGCGTCCATACCGTCTGGATCATCACCGCGGTCGGGTTGTCGTTGCGGAACTTGAGGTCGATCGCGCCCTCGAAGACCGTGGCCTCACGGGCGGCCGGATACCGGCTGATGTAGAAGCTGTGCTCCTTGTGCGCGACGTCGGTCATGCCGGCGAAGTACGCCGCGTTGTAGAGGGTCGTCGCGATCTGGGACACGCCGCCACCGATGCCGCGCGACGGGTGCCCGTCGGAGATGATCCCGGCCTCGACGTAGCCGTTCGCCGCGTTGCGCGGGGCGGTGGCGCCGTTGAGGCTGAACGTCTCGCCCGGCTTCACGACCTTGCCGTTGATCTGCTCGGCCGCGCGCTTGATGTTCATGCCCGAGTCCCCGGCGAAACCGCCGGTCTGGAACTCCCCGATGACGCCGGTGATGCCGAGCTTCGTGATCTCCTCGGTGGTCAGCTCGGCCGGCTGGTCGGCGTACACCGCGGTGATCTGGCGGGGGCCGGGGCCGGTGACCACACCCAGGAGATCCTTCAGCGTGGCATCGAAGTCGACGCCGCGGCCGTCCTGGGACGGGACGACGACCGGTGTGCCGGTCGCGAAGTCGAGCGTCGCGTCGCGTCCGGGTCGCTCGGACGACGCCAGCTGCGGCTTCAGCGCCTTGGTGATCACCTGCGGGTTGATCTCGGGGACGAGCCCGGTCGCCTGGTCGGCCCGGAAGCTCAGCGACGACGCGATGACCTCCGGCGCCAGCTCACCCTGTACGCCCTCACCGAGGACCGTGACCGGCCCGGACACGGCCGGTCGTGCCACCTTGTCGATCGCCGTGAGCACGTTCTCCCTGGTGGTGATCGGCGCCAGGACGGAGAGCGGGAGCGCCACCGGAAGCGCCGTTGGCCCACTCCCGCTGCAGCACCTGCCCGGCTGCCGGCACGTCGAGCCGCTGGCCGGGTACGGGATCGACGGGCACGGGCGTGACGCCGTCGAACCGCACCGTGCCCTCGGCAGGCGGCCGGTCGACGACCGGCGCGAGCTGTTCGAGGGCGGCGGAGACGAGCTGGGGGTCGGCCGCGGTGACGACGCCGACCTCGCGCTGCGTGAAGAACGAGGTGATCCGCGTGATCGGGTTGAGCGGCTGCGAACCGGCCTGCTCGAGCGTCGCGGTCCAGTTCACGGTGAGCCCCGCTGCGCGCGGGTCGATCTCGCTGCGGACCTCGCCGACGCTCACCGCCACCGGCCGGATCGTCCGCGGCTCGATCTGGGTGCGGAGCTGCTGCTCGGCGTCGGCGGTGCTGAGCCCGCCGACCGCCAGGCCCGCCACCGTGACCCCGCGTGGCACCGAGCCTGCGCTGAGCAGCAGGTCGCCGACGTAGAGCACGGCGAGCAGCCCGACCACCGCGGCGACGATCAGGAGGCCACGGCGCCTGCGCCTGGGCCTGGGCGCTGCGACGGGTTCGCCCCACGTGTCGTCCAGGGGCGGAACCGGCCCGCCGCGCGGGAGCGGGATGGACTCGGTCGGCCCGTCCATGCCCGCGTCGGGCGACGGCGTACGCGGTCCGGCCGTCCTGAGGCTGGGCCGGCCCGGCGTTGTGCGGTAGCACCTGGGTGGCCTCGGAGTCCCAGGAGACGGTCCATGGTCCCGGGCCGTTCGGGGCGGACGGCGCGACCGGTCCGGTGGACGCCGGTGACCTGTCGGGGGCCGGATCGGGTGCGGGGGCGGCGTCTCTCGGCGGCGGTTCGAAGATCGACGGGGCGGCCGCGGCCCGTGCGGTGCCGGCGCGCGGTGCCGCCGGGGGTCCCTCGCCGGACGCAGGCGCGGAGGTGGCTTCGGGGGCGCAGGCGTCGGCGTGGCGGGGGTCGTGGCGGCAGCCGTCGCCGGGGAGGTCGGCTGGGGAGTCGTCGGCTGGGGAGTCGTCGACTGGGGAGTCGTCGGCTGGGGAGTCGTCGGCTGCGGAGGCGTCGACTGGGGAGTCGTCGGCTGGGGAGTCGTCGGCTGCGGAGGCGTCGTGGGCGGCACGGGGTCGGCGGCCGCGGGGACGGCCGGCTTCGCGGGGGCGGGCCGGGGGCGCGGACGGGGCCGCTGCCCGTCCGCCGGGGAGCCCGCGGCCGTCGGTTCACCAGGCGAGCCGTCGGGACCCTGCTGCGCGCCGGGGCCGGGCCGGGCGGCCAGGTCGGCCGCGGCGGCTCCGCTCAGAACGGGCTCGGCCGCCGGTGGGTCCGGCGTCTCCCGGCTCGGCGGATGCCGGCTGCACCGCCTCCGGTTCCGCCGCCACCTGGTCGGCGACCTGGGCGGCCACGTTCTCGTCGCCGTTCCCGTTGCCGGGCCGGTTGGCGGGAACGTTCCCGTTCACCGTCCGATCCGACTCCGGATCCGTCATCACCTCGCCGGACGAGGACTGCCGCTCGGGCATGAAGTCCGTCTCTCCTCAGCCACTCCGGACCGGACCCTTCGCGGGCCCGGTCGTCACAGGTACAGCCCGGTCCCGTGCTCGGTTCGCTCGGCGGCGACCGCGTGCAGTTCGCGCTCACGCAGCACCAGGTACGTCGAACCCTGGACCTCGACCTCGAGCTGGTCGTCCCTGGCGAACAGCACGCGGTCCCCGACCTCGACCGTGCGCACGTAGTTCCCGACGCCGAACACCTGTCCCCACACCAGACGTCTGGCGACCTCCGCGGTTGCGGGGATCACGATTCCCGCGTTGCTCCGCCGCTCGCCGGTGCCGTCGACGACCTTGATCATGACGCGGTCGTGCAGCATCTGGATCTCGAGCTTGGGGTCCGGCACCGGCCTGATGCTACGACCCCCGCCTGCGGCGCCGACGCCCGCCCGCTGCCGCCGGACGAGGAAAGCCCCGCGGTGCTGCCAGGTCGGGGGTCCGACAGCACCGCGGGGCTGACCAGTGAATCGGAGATCAGGCACGGGACGTTACGACGGCGGGTCGGCTGAGACGCGAATCACCCGTTCAGTCCATCGGTTCAGGCATGTGCGAGCAGGTAGCGGCCGAAATGCGGAACGGTGAAGGCGATCTGACCGCGCTGCGCCGAGAAGACCAGACCCTTCTTGAGCAGGCTGTCGCGGGCCGGTGACAGGGAGGAGGCGCGCCGCTCCAGATGGTCGGCGATGCCCGAGGTGCCGACCGGCTCGTCGCGGCCGTCGGTCAGCTCGGCCATCGCGCGCAGGTACTCCCGTTCGGCCGGGGTGGCCCGCTCGAACCGCGACCCGAAGAACCCGACGGCCAGCTCGGCCTCGGCCTCCGGGGCCGCCATCGTGACGTCCGCGACGCCGATGGGGCTGCGCGGCGCGGCGTCCCACGCGGCCTTGCCGTAGGCCTGCACGAAGTAGGGGTAGCCGCTCGACGCGGCGAAGAGAGCGTCCAAGGCGTCGCCACCGAACGACGCGCCCTCGCGCTCGGCGGGGGCCAGCAGCGCGAAGTCGGCGTCGGCGCGGTCGAGCTGGCCGATCCGCACGTACTTGAAGAGCCGCTCCGAGTACGACTTCGACGCCGAGAGGACGGCCGGCAGGTGCGGCAGCCCGGCCCCGACCACCACCAGCGGCGCGCGGGACTGGGACAGCTCGTGACACGCCGCACACAGCGCCGACACGTCGTCGGGACACAGGTCCTGCATCTCGTCGACGAGCAGCGCGACGCCGGTGCCCACGTCGGCGGCCAGCGCCGCGACCTCGGTGAACAGCTCGACGAGGTCGATCTCGATGTCGCCGGAGTCGGCGCGCCCGCTCTTGACGGGCACGTCGATGCCGGGTTGCCAGCGCTCGCGCAGCTTCGACCCGTCGGGCGCCGAGCGCATCGCGAAGGCCTTGAGCACGCCGAGCACCTCGTCCACCCGGTCCGGGTCGCCGTGCTGGACGGCGAGGTCCCGGATGGCGCGGTGCAGCGCGGCCGACAGCGGCCTGCGCAGGTCCGCGTCCGGCCGTGCCTCGATCTTGCCCGCACCCCAGCCCGCCCGGACGGCCATCGAGCGCAGCTCGCCGAGCAGGACGGTCTTGCCGACACCGCGGAGTCCGGTGAGCACGAGGCTCCGCTCCGGCCGCCCGCGCGCGACGCGCTCCAGCACGATCTCGAACGCGTCCACCTCACGATCACGGCCCGCCAGCTCGGGAGGCCGCTGACCTGCGCCGGGGGCGAAGGGATTGCGCACGGGATCCATTCCTCGGACGGTATCCCGCTCTCTTGCCCACACCGTAGAACCCGCTAGCGAAGCCGATGGCGTGTCGCCGCATCCCCCCGTATACGCATCTCTACCCCCACGGCAAGACTCGCGTAGAGACGCCGATCGACGCCGCTCGGGGTTGTCAGGAAAGCCACGTTCCGGTCATCTGACGGCAGGAAAGTGGCTTTCCTGACATCACCCGGGCGGCGTCGCCGATCTGGTTGGCTGGGCGGGTGGCGGAGACGGGACCGGAGATCGTGACCGAGGGCACGGGGTGGCACGAGCAGCAGGCCGACCGCGCGGAGCTGCAGGTCTCGTTCTCGGTGACCGGCAGGAACCGGACGGCCGCGGTGACCGACCTCGGCAAGCGGGTCGCCGCGGCGTCGCCTGCGCTGGATCGGCCCGGGCTGACCGTGCGCCACCGGCGGCCTCTGGGTGCGCAACGAGTGGCGCGGGAACCGGATCACCGGCTGCCGGGCGGGCGAGGACCTCGCCCTGCTGGTGCACGACCTGACCGTCCTGGAGGACGTGCTGTCCGCACTCGTCGGCGCGGAGCCGACCGACCTGCAGGGGCCGACCTGGACCCTCGCCGACCCGTCGGCGGCACGGCTGGAGGCGCAGCGACGCGCCGTCGCCGACGCCCGGGAGCGGGCCGAGGGCTACGCGAGCGCGCTCGGCGGGCGGCTCGGCGGGCTGCGGACGCTGTCCGAGGCGCCCGACCACGGTGGTGGCGGGTCTACCGGATGGCGGCGCGCGCCGAGGCCGCAGGCCCCGACGTGCGGGACCTCGGTCTGGAACCCGAACCGGTCCGGGTCACCGCCCGCTGCACCACCGCGTGGACCCTGCTGACCTGACTCGGACGCCTGACGCCCTGGTCAGCGACCGGGGTCGCTCCCGGATCCGGGAACCACCGATCCGTCGACCACGCTCCCCTCGACCACGCTGCCCCTCGATCACCCGGCCCCTGGCCACGGGCTCCGGCCCGGCGGCCGGCTCGGGTGCGGCGCCGGTGGCCGTCCCGTCGACAGTCCCGTCCACCACGGTCCCGTCGACGACGGGTCCGGTCGTGTCGACGCGCAGCCGTGCGGTGCGCAGGCCGGGAGCCCGGTCCTCGGCCGCGCGGACGAGCCTGCGGCGGACCACCGCGCGCGTCGGCGGCAGCAGGAGCAGCAACCCGGCCACGTCCGTGACCAGGCCCGGGACGAGGAGCAGCAGGCCTCCGACCGAGACGAGCAGGCCGTCGGTCAGCTCCGGGTGCACGACGCGGCGGTTGCTCACCGCGTTGCTGAGGGCCTGCGCCGCGCGCACCCCCTCGCGGCGCGCCAGCAACAGCCCGAGCACCGAGCCGACCAGCAGGACGAGCAGCGTCCAGCCGACCCCGATCCACGAGGCCAGGGCGACCACGGCGACGATCTCGACGACGAGGTACAGGAGCACGTACGGCATACCCGTACAACGCGCGAGCGGCCCGCCCTGCTCCCGGGACGCCTCCATCTCCCCCGATCAGCCGATGAACCCGCTCACCAGGCCAGTGCGAGCCCCGGGTCGGTGAGCAGCGCGCCGACGTCGGCCAGGAACCGGGAGCCCTGCTCGCCGTCGACCAGCCGATGGTCGAACGACAGCGACGAGCTGGCAGACCGTGCGGACCGCCAGCTCCCCGTCCACCACCCACGGCGTGGGCTTGATCGCCCCGACGGCGAGGATCGCCGCCTCGCCCGGGTTGATGATCGGGGTGCCGGTGTCGACGCCGAAGACGCCGACGTTGGTGATCGTGAAGGTGCCGCCGGCGAGGTCGGCCGGTGGGGTCTTCCCCGACCGCGCCGTCGCCGTGAGCTCGCCGAGTGCGACGGCGAGCTCGCGAAGCGACAGCGTGTCGGCGTCGCGGACCTTCGGGACGATCAGGCCACGCGGGGTGGCTGCGGCGATCCCGAGCTGCACCCGGTCGTAGTAGACGATCTCGCCCGCGGCTTCGTCCCAGCTCGCGTTGACCTCCGGGGTGCGGCGCGCGGCCAGGCAGACCGCCTTGGCCACGAACGCCAGCGGGGTGAGCTTGACGTCGGCGTACTCGCGGGTGGCCCGGAGGCGGTCGCGCAGCGCCATCGTCGCGGTGACGTCGGCGGCGAGGAACTCCGTGACGTGCGGCGCGGTGAAGGCGCTCGACACCATCGCCGCCGCGGTGGCCTTGCGGACGCCGCGGATCGGCTCCCGCCGCACGCCGGCGCCTGCGGGCGAGATGTCGGCGACCGGCTCGGGAACGCGCACTGGCGGCGGCGAGATGCGCCTCGACGTCGTCGCGGCTGATCACCCCGCCGTCGCCGGTGCCGGTGACCAGCCGCAGGTCGACGCCCAGGTCGCGGGCCAGCTTGCGGACAGGTGGCTTGGCGAGCGGCACCGTCCTCGATCCGCCGTTGGCGGCGGGTTCAGCCGCAGGTGGACTCGGGCTCGGCAGCCGCCGCGGAGGCCGCACGGGGCGGCAGGAGCGGCGGGCGGCGGCGGGCGGCGACGACGCGACCGCCGTGGCCCGGCGGGGCCGCCGGGTGACCGTGCCGGGGCGCGGCCCGTACCCGACGAGGGTGGCGATCCGGCCGTCCTTGCCCGCCTCGCCGATCTTCGCGCCCGCCTCGTCCGGCTGTCCGGCCGGCCGGCGGGGCGGGCGCGGCGGGCGGAGCGGCGGCGGGCGCGGCGGCCGCCCCGGCCTCCGCGGTGTCGATCGCGATGATCGGCGACCCCACCTCCACCGTCTGCCCCGGCTCGACCAGGAGGGCACCGACCGTGCCCGCCCACGGCGAGGGCAGCTCGACGGCGGCCTTGGCCGTCTCGATCTCCACGATGATCTGGTTGACGGCGACGGTGTCGCCGGGGCCGACGTGCCAGGTGAGGACCTCGGCCTCGGTGAGCCCCTCACCGACGTCGGGCATGGCGAACTCGCGACGCATCCCCGTCACCACGCCATCGAGCGGTCGACGGCATCGAGCACCCGATCGAGATCGGGGAGGAAGTCGTCCTCGCACTTCGACGGCGGATACGGGGTGTCGAACCCGGTGACCCGCAGCACCGGCGCCTCGAGCGAGTGGAAGCACTCCTGCTGCACCCGCGCGATCACCTCGCTGCTCACCGACGACTCCGGCGGTGCCTCGGCCACCACCACCAGCCGTCCGGTGCGCCGCACGGACTCGACGACCGGACCGAGGTCCAGCGGGGACAGGCGTGCGCAGGTCGATCACCTCGAGGTCGTGACCGTCGGCCTCGGCGGCGACCGCGGCGTCGAGGCAGG
The DNA here is from genome assembly GCA_963784265.1 of uncultured Actinomycetota bacterium. Lineage (GTDB taxonomy): Bacteria > Actinomycetota > Actinomycetes > Mycobacteriales > Pseudonocardiaceae > Pseudonocardia. The sequence continues at coordinate 103,746 of CAWAQQ010000004.1, read as the reverse complement.
TGCGGACGACGGGCGCCGTAGCAGGCCAGCGTCAGTGACGTGCCCGGGCCGGAGCACCCGCGAGGTGAACAGCGGCGGCGGGTCGGCGGCCGGGTCGACGTCGGCCTTCTCCCAGTAACGGCGTTTCGGCTCGAAGAAGATCACCGGGTCGTCGCAGGCGATGGCCTGCTGGATCATCCAGTAGGCGTCCGACGGGTTGGAGCAGGCGACGACCTTGAGGCCGGCCACGTGCGCGAAGAGGGCCTCCGGTGACTCGCTGTGGTGCTCGACCGCACCGATCCCGCCGCCGAACGGGATGCGCACGACGACGGGCATCGGCACCTTGCCCTGCGAGCGGAAGTGCAGCTTCGCGAGCTGGGAGACGATCTGGTCGTATCCGGGGAACACGAACCCGTCGAACTGGATCTCGCAGACCGGGCGGAAGCCGCGGATCGCGAGCCCGACCGCGGTGCCGATGATCCCGGACTCCGCGAGGGGGGTGTCGAGCACGCGCTGCTCACCGAAGTCCTTCTGCAGCCCGTCGGTGACCCGGAAGACGCCGCCGAGCTTGCCGACGTCCTCGCCCATCACGAGGACCTTGGGGTCGCGCTCCATCGCGGCGCGCAGGCCGTCGTTGAGCGCCTTCGCCATCGTGAGCGTGGCCATCAGTGGTCACTCCCCTCGAACGACGCCTGGTAGGCCAGGAACTCCGCGCGCTGGGCCTCGACCGGCGGGGAGTCCTCCGCGTAGACCTGGGAGAACATCCGGTCCGCAGCCGGAAGGGGCATGGTGACGCAGTGCTCGCGGAACCGTGCGGCGAGCTCGTCGGACTCGGCCTGGATCCCGTCGAAGAACTCCTGGTCGACGGCGTGCTCGCGCACGAGGTTGACCCGCACCCGCTCGATGGGGTCCTTCAGCTTCCACAGCTCCAGCTCGTCGGCGAGGCGGTACCGCGTCGGGTCGTCGGAGGTGGTGTGCGCGTCCATCCGGTAGGTGAAGGCCTCGACGAGCACCGGACCGTTGCCGGTGCGGCACTCCTCCAGGGCCCAGCGGGTGACGGCGAGGCAGGCGAGCACGTCGTTGCCGTCGACGCGGATTCCCGGGAAGCCGTAGCCGCTGGCCCGCTGGTAGAGCGGCACGCGGGTCTGACGCTCCAGCGGCTCGGAGATCGCCCACTGGTTGTTCTGGCAGTAGAAGACGACGGGCGCGTCGTAGACGGCCGCCCAGACGAAGCCCTCGTGGACGTCACCCTGGCTCGTGGCGCCGTCGCCGAAGAAGCAGATGGTGGCCTCGCTGTCCGGGCCCTCCCCCACCTTGCCCTCGAACCGCTGCCCCATCGCGTAGCCGGTGGCGTTGAGGCACTGGTTGCCGATGACGATCGTGTACAGGTGGAACCCGGTGGCCTTGGGGTCCCAGCTGCCGTGGTCGGTGCCCCGGAAGATGCCGAGGAGCTCGGTGGGGTCGACCCCGCGGCACCAGGCGACGCCGTGCTCGCGGTAGGAGGGGAACGCCATGTCCTGGGGGGCCATCGCCCGGCCGGCACCGACCTGCGCGGCTTCCTGGCCGAGCAGCGGCACCCAGATCCCCAGCTGCCCCTGCCGCTGCAACGCGTTGGCCTCGCGGTCGAACCGGCGGACCAGGACGAGGTCGCGGTAGAGCGCCTGCAGTGCCGCGAGGTCGACGTCGGACGCGTAGGCGTCGAAGCGGCTGTCGGGCACCCGCTCACCCTCGGGGGTGAGCAGCTGGACGAGGTCAGGGCCGCCTGCGTCGGTGGCGCGCAGACCAGCGAGCACCTGCTCGCGGGTCGGCGCCGGCAGCCCTGGCGCTCCGGTGGTGGGTGGGGTCCAGTCTTGCGGGACGGACACGGTGTTCTCCTCGTGCTCGGGCCCGCGATCGCTCGTGACGGACGCGGGCCTGGCCTCGTCCGGCCCGCGGCGCCCGGGTGCGGGCGACGCGGACCGGCGCCGGAACGGCGTATTCCTAGCCCGTCATCCTGGCACGAGTCGGTACGACCGAGGAGATCGTCCTGCCGTCGCCCTCCGCTATGCGCTGGGGCGACGCTCCGGGCTCGGGGTGGCGGGGTTCACCTGTCGGTCTGGCCGTTGGCTCAGCGCCGCCGGGAGCGGGAGTGCCGTACCCGGGAGTTCCGGTGGAGCCCGGGGTGTGGATGCCCGCCACGCCCTTGGCCTTCGGGTGACGCCGTCGATCTGCCCGCTGTACTTGCCCTTGGTCTGCTTGTCGACGAACTGGGCGGCCTGGTCGAGGTACTTGCTCGTCTTGTCCGGGTTCTTCTTCGCGTAACGGCGTGCGGCCTCGGCAGCGCCGGCGATCGCGGCGAGCTTCCTGATCATTGCCATGTGGTCCTCCGTGTCGTGTCGCGTCCTCACGGGAAACGCCCATGAGGTACGAACTGGTTCCCGCGTACCCCGGGCGGTCACCGGGCAACCACCCGCGGACCACGCAGCGTGACGTCACCGGACCGTGACCCACGAATGACGACTATCGCGCGGCGGGATGGCAGCATCGCCGAACGTACCCGCCCCGTACAGCGCAAGCCCGGAGGTGTCGCCGTGCCGCCCACCCGCCGCCCAGTCCTGAGCATGATCACAGCGGTCGTCTCGGCTCTCGCGCTGGCCGCGTGCGGCGCCGGGGGTGACGGCAGCGGGGGCGGTGCGACGAGCGCCGCACCGGCGCCCGCGGTGGCGAAGGACGACGCGCTCGCCAAGCTGGTGCCCCAGGCCGTCGCCTCGGACGGGAAGATCGTCGTCGGCAGCGACGCGTCCTACCCGCCCAACGAGTTCACCGCCCCGGACGGCACCACGATCATCGGGATGGACGTCGACCTCGGCACCGCCGTCGCGCAGAAGCTGGGGCTCACCGCGGAGTTCCAGAACAGCTCGTTCGACGGCATCCTCCCTGGCATCGCCGCGGCCCGCTACGAGCTGGGCATGTCGTCGTTCACGATCAACGACGAGCGCGTGCAGACCGTCGACATGGTCAGCTACTTCTCGGCCGGCACCAAGCTGGCCACCAAGAAGGGCAACCCGGACGGGATCAACGGCGACGACCTGTGCGGCAGGGCGATCGGTGTGCAGCGCGGGACGGTGCAGGTCGAGGACATCGCCACCCGCAGCGCCGCATGCACCGCCGCGGGGAAGCCGCCGATCCAGGCGTCGGAGTTCCAGCTCCAGACCGACGTCACCCTGGCGCTCACCTCGAACCGGGTCGTGGCGATGCTCGCCGACGCGCCGGTCGTGGCGTACGCGGTGACGACCTCGGCAGGCGCCCTCGAAGCGGTCGGCGAGCAGTACGACACCGCGCCGTACGGGATCGCGCTGGCCAAGAACCAGGGCGACTTCGCCAAGGCCGTGCAGGGTGCCGTGCAGGCGCTGATCGCCGACGGCACCTACAAGAAGATCCTGGACAAGTGGTCGGTCGGCGAGGGCGCCATCCCGACGTCGGAGATCCGGAGCTGAGCCGTGGCCGCGCCCACCGGTGACGCCACCGCCGCCGCGGCGCCGCGCCCCGAACCGATCAAGGCCGTCCCGGTGCGCCACCCGGGCCGGTGGCTGGCCGTGGCGGTGCTCGCCGTCCTGGCCGCGATGGCCGTCAACTCCCTGCTGACCAACGACGGCTTCGGCTGGTCGGTGGTGGCCGAGTACCTCTTCTCCCCACCGGTGCTGAACGGCCTGCGCAACACGCTGATCCTCACGGCACTGTCGATGGCGATCGGCATCGTCGGCGGCGTCCTGCTCGCGGTGATGCGGCTGTCCCCGAACCCGGTGCTCAGCAGCGTCTCCTGGGTCTACATCTGGCTGTTCCGCGGCACGCCCCTGATCGCGCAGCTGCTGTTCTGGAACTTCCTCGCCGCGCTGTACCCGCGGCTCTCCCTCGGCATCCCGTTCGGGCCCGAGTTCGTCTCGGTCGACACCAACCAGCTGATCACCGTGTTCGCCGCCTCCCTGCTCGGCCTGGGACTCAACGAGGCCGCGTACATGGCCGAGATCGTCCGGGCGGGCATCCAGTCGGTCGAAGAGGGCCAGAGCGAGGCGGCCAGCGCGCTGGGGCTGTCGCGGGCGCAGGCGCTGCGGCGGGTCGTGCTGCCCCAGGCGATGCGGGTGATCATCCCACCCACCGGCAACGAGACGATCTCCATGCTCAAGACCACCTCGCTGGTGGTCGTCATCGCCTACTCGGAGCTGCTCACGTCCGTGCAGCGGATCTACTCCGTCAACTTCCGGACGATCCCGCTGCTCATCGTCGCCGCGATCTGGTACCTGGCGCTCACCTCCATACTGTCGATCGGGCAGAGCCTTCCTGGAACGCCGTTTCGGACGGGGGGTCCGATGACCACGACCGGAGCCGATGGTGGAGGCGATCGGCGTCTGCAAGACCTTCGGCGAGGTGGAGGTGCTGCGCGGGATCGACCTCGCGGTCATGCCCGGCGAGGTGGCCTGCGTGATCGGGCCGTCCGGATCGGGCAAGTCGACCTTCCTCCGCTGCATCAACCACCTCGAACGCGTCGACGCCGGCCGGATGCGGGTGGCCGGCCAGCTCATCGGCTACCGGGAGTCCGGCGGCGTGCTGCACGAGATGCGCGAGTCCGAGATCGCCCGGCAGCGCCGTGACATCGGGATGGTGTTCCAGCGGTTCAACCTGTTCCCGCACATGACCGCCGAGGGCAACGTGATCGAGGCGCCCGTCACGGTGCGCGGCGAGAAGCGCAAGGCCGCCCGCGAGCGTGCCCGCACCCTGCTCGACCGCGTCGGGCTCGCCGACAAGCACGACGTCTACCCCGCGCAGCTGTCCGGTGGGCAGCAGCAGCGGGTGGCGATAGCGCGGGCCCTGGCGATGCAGCCGCGGCTGATGCTCTTCGACGAGCCCACCTCGGCGCTGGACCCCGAGCTGGTCGGCGAGGTCCTCGACGTGATGCGCGGGCTGGCGGCGGACGGCATGACGATGGTGGTCGTCACGCACGAGATGGGCTTCGCCCGCGAGGTCGGCGACACCCTGGTCTTCATCGACGGCGGGGTGATCGTCGAGGCCGGCGACCCGCGCGAGGTGCTGGCGAACCCGCGCCACGAGCGCACCCGTGCGTTCCTGTCGAAGGTCCTGTAGACGGTCGCGGTAGCCGGGACGGCGCCTCGGCATCAACGGGGTTGGCGGCCCATCAGGAAGAACTCCGGATTCGGGCGCAGCGCGGTGAGGTGGGCGAGCCGGTTCGACATGGCGAACATCGCCGTGATCGCACCGACGTCCCAGATCTCGTCCTCGCTGAGACCGGCGATGCGGGCGTCGTCGAGCTCGGCCTCGGTGAGCGCGGCCGAGTCGGTGGCGACGAGCAGCGCGAGGTCGACGATGGCCCGTTCCCGCGGGCTCAGCTCCACGGACCACGGGTTGGTCGCCACCCGGTCCGCGATCTCCGGGTCCTTCGTCCGCACGCGCAGTATCGCCCCGTGCGCCACCACGCAGTACGTGCAGTGGTTGGCCCCGGACGTCGCCACCACGACGAGCTCGCGCTCGGCCTTGCTGAGGCCCGTCCCGTCCGGATCGACGGGGCGCTCCATCAGCGCGTCGTGGTAGTCGAGGAAGGCCCGCAGCTCGGCGGGGCGGCGGGCGAGTGCGCGGAAGACGTTCGGCACGAAACCGGACTTCTCGGCGATGACGCCGATGCGCTCCCGCAGGTCCTCGGGCATGTCCGCGAGCTCGACGGATCCGAACCGGCTGACCGGGTGCTGATCGCTCATACCCGTCGACCGTAGTGGCTGCGCCGGGGGATCATGTCGGTATGGCCGTCCCCGAATCCGTCCGGTCCCGGTTGTCGCGGTGGTGCGCCGACCGGATCCCGCAGGCGGAACGCGCCCAGCGTCAGATCGGCTACACCATCCACGGCGACGACGTGACCGTCGTCGACCGCCGTGCCCCCACCTACCCCGAGCTCGACCTGGAGTGGACCTCGACCGCGCTCGCCCAGCTGCGCTGCAACGACCCCGAGCCGGGCAGGTGGTCGCTCTACCGGCCCGGGCCGGACGGCCCCGGCTCGTGGCTGCGGGAAGGCTCGGACTCCGACGACCCGTTCGTCCTGCTCGACCGCGTCACGCCGTGACGACCCGGCAGGCGCCGCGGGCGCGCACACGGCGCTCGGCTCAGGCGCCTGCCTGGCCGACGGCCTGGGTGGGGACCCCGACCGACCGGGAGCCACCTGTCGTGAGGGGCACCACCCGGCCGCTCGTGGGCGGGTTCGCCCGGCCGCGGATCACGAGCGTCGTGGCCCGGCGGAGCACGCTGACCAGGGTGGGTTCGTCGGTCTGCCGCGGCCCGGGCTCGACCACCGCGATCATCCGCGGTGCGACCGCGGCGAGCAGCAGGCGTTCGACGCCCAGGTTCGCCGCCCCGAGCACGACGACGACGTCCGCGCTGTCCGCAGGCGGCAGCGCGGACAGGAGCCGTTCGGCCGTGACGAGGGTCGCCATGCCCAGCCCGGCCGAGCCCTGCTCGCCGAGCGCGTCCCACGCCGCGGCCAGAGCGGGCGTCGATGCCCGCATGCGGTCCAGCAGCGCTTCGCGGCGGACTTCGTCGCGCATCTCCCGCCGCGCGGCCGACAGCGCCTCGACCTCCACTGCGTAGGCCTCCGGGTCGCGAGCGCGCAGGGCCGCGACGGCACGCTCGTGCTCCGGTGCGGTGGCCGGCACGGTGGCCCGCATGGCCAGTGCCGCCGCCGCCCGGTCGAGCGCGCGTGACGCCTCGGCCACCGACCCGTGCTCCGCGTACTCCATGATCGCGGTGGCGATCTGCTCGGCCGTCGACACGTCGGGCACCGACACGGGTGAGTCCGGGTGGAGGAACAGCACGTCGTGGCGCAGCGCCCCCACCGAGCGCGCCGCCGCGGCCACCTGGACCAGCCCCTCGGTGAGCTCCGTGAACTCCCTGGCGTCGCGCGGCGCCGGAATGCCCATCTCGACACAGCCGGCGTCGATGCGGATCAACCGCTCCCCGAGCTCGATGTGCTCCAGCGCCACCGCGATCTCCCCGGCGGTGGAGGGAACCCTGCCGCCGACGCGGATCACGTCGAGCAGCGGCTGCACGTCGCGCTGTGCCGCGGGCCGGAAGTAGGACCGGGACCGGCCGCCGCTCGCCAGGAACTGCAGGTAGCGGCGCAGCATGTCGGCCGCTTGCATCGGCAGCGTGTCCGTGAAGGTGACCGGCGGCGAGTTCCGGGCCCGCTCGACGGCCGCGGCGGCCTGCGCGGTGTCGCCCAGCATGCGTTCGAGGACGGCACGGTGCTGGTTGTAGATGAGGTCGGCGAGCAGGGACCAGGCCCATTCCCGTCCCGTACGCGGCTCCAGGGCATGCAGGGATGTCAGCACCCGCTGCGCGACGGAGATGACGGCGCCGCGCCGCTCGTCGTCCAGCCCGGCCAGCAGCTCGGGGATGAGTCCGGAGCCGGTGCGGGCACCGGACCGGTTCGCCCTGGCGCAGAGCTCGGCCACGTCCTCGACGGGAGGCAGCGCGCCGGGCGGCGGCAGCTGCTGGTCCCGCCGGGCCCGGCTGGCGGGTGTGGACGCCGCGAGGAGCCGCCGCAGCTCGCGCAGCTCGGACGGCGCGAGGCCGGGGAGCCGGTCCAGGATCCGGTCCCGGACGTCGTCGGGCATCCCGTCCCGGACGGTGGCCAGCTCCGCGGGAGTGGGCGCTGTGACGATGACGCGACGACCGTCGGCGACGAGCGCGGCGATCGCCTGGACGATCCCGTCGGGCCCGAAGTCCTCCAGGATCATCAGCGCGTTGCCCGGCATCTCCGAGACCACCGTGGCGGGGTCGTCGACGGGGCGGCGGGGAGCGGGGGCGTTCTCGCCCACGGACGCGGCGAGCGCCTCGGCGAGCCTGCGCAGCCCGGGAGGCGCCGTCCCCGCGCTGATCGCCCGTCGGATCTGCGACTGCGCCGACGCGGTGCACCGGTCCGATCCCGCAGCCGCGAGCCGGTCCACGAACACGATCAGGTCGGCACCGTCGGACTGGTCCGCCGCAGTGTCCGGTCCGACATCCAACACTTCGGTCACCTCCGCCGCCGGCACCGTGAACGCCGGTCACCCTTCGTATCGCGGGTGTCCCCGAAATGTTCCACTTGCGGAGGGTCAACTTCAATCAACGCACGGCGAGTGGTCACTCTCAGCGGCATTCGGCGGGAGAGGGCGTCCGACGATCACCCGGTGGCACTACCAGGGGATCCGTTCACGGCGAGAACGCGCAGTACACGACCGATCACCCGACGAGCGGTCGTTCTCCGTCGACGAACGGCGAGGGCGTGGCGGCGCGGTCAGCAGCAGCGCGCGGTGGCCGCGCGATCACCCCGGTCGACGTGCTCCCGCCAGAAATCGCGCTCACCGAGCACCGGCTCGTCCGGGTGATGCGCCGCCTGGTGCGCGAGGTAGGCCTCGTACGCCCGCTCGCCTGCCAGGTCACGCACGAGCTGCCAGGCGGCACGCAGCCCGTCGCGGACCCGGCCGTCCGGCGTCCCCGTCACGGTGCAGCCCGCCGGTCCCCGGCGCCGACGGACTCGCGCTCACGCATGATCGTGCGCTCCTTCTTGGTCGGGATGAGGCCGGACGGAGCCCAGAGCTTGGACTCGACGTACGGGTCCTCCGAGCCGCTCGACACCGGCCTGCCGCTCAACGCCGCGACCCACACCCGCATGGCGTCCACGAGGACGATCACGATCAATCCCGCGAACAGCGCGGTGAGCGCGGTGTCCAGCGTCGTGTTGAACACCACCTGCTGCATCGCCTCCGGGGTCTTGGCCGAACCGAGGCTGGTCTTCCCGGCGTCGAGCGCCGCCTGGTACTGGTTGCGCTGGGCCCAGAAGCCCAGCTTGGGGTCGGTCGAGAAGATCTTCTGGTAGCTCGCCGTCAGCGTCACCGCGGCGTCGAACGCCAACGGTATGGCCGTGATCAGGGCGTACTTGGGCCTGCCCGACTTGATCAGCAGCGTCGTGCAGACCGCAAGCGCCACCGCGGCCAGCAGCTGGTTCGCGATGCCGAACAGCGGGAACAGCTGGTAGATGCCACCGAGCGGGTCGTTCACGCCTGCGTAGAGCAGGTAGCCCCATGCCGCCACGATCACCGCGCTGGCCGACCACGCCGCCGGGCGCCAGCCCGTGTCGCGGTACCGCGGCCAGATGTTGCCGACGGTGTCCTGCAGCATGAAGCGCCCGACGCGGGTGCCGGCGTCCACCGTCGTGAGGATGAACAGCGCCTCGAACATGATCGCGAAGTGGTACCAGAAGGCACGGAGGGCCTCGCCGCCGAAGACGTCGGAGAAGATCTGCGCCAGGCCGACCGCGAGCGTCGGTGCCCCGCCTGTCCGGCCGATCAGCGTCTGCTCCTCCACGGCGGCGGCTGCTGCCGCGAGCTGCTCGGGGGAGATCGTGAAGCCGATGTTCGCGACGGCCTGCGACGCCGACTCGACGGTGGTGCCGAGAATCGTGCCCGGCATGTTCATCGCGAAGTACAGGCCGGGGTCGAGCACGCACGCCGCCGCCAGCGCGCAGATCGCGACGAACGACTCGGTGAGCATGGCCCCGTAGCCGATCATCCGGACCTGCGACTCCTTCTCGATCAGCTTCGGGGTGGTCCCCGACGCGACCAGCGAGTGGAAGCCCGACAGCGCGCCGCAGGCGATCGTGATGAACACGAACGGGAACAGGGATCCCGCGAAGACCGGTCCCGCCCCGTTGAACGCGAACGCGGTGAACGCCTCGGTCTGCATCATCGGCCAGGCCAGCAGGATCGACGCGGCCAGTAGCAGGATGACGCCGATCTTCATGAAGCTGGACAGGTAGTCGCGCGGCGCGAGCAGCATCCACACCGGGAGCACCGACGCGGCGAAGCCGTAGATGACGAGCGCGAGGGTCAGCTGGTTCGCGCTGAGCGTGAACGCGTCCGCGAGGCCCGACGCCGCGACCCAGCCACCGGACACGATCGCGAGCAGCAGCAGCGCCACGCCGATCACGGAGACCTCGAGGATCTTCCCCGGCCGCAGGTAGCGCAGGTAGAAGCCCATGAGCAGGGCGATCGGGATGGTCATCGCCAGCGAGAACGTGCCCCACGGCGAGTTGGCCAGCGCCTGCACCACGACCAGCGCCAGCACCGCCAGCAGGATGATCATGATCGCCAGCACCGCGATGAGGGCTGCGGCGCCACCGACGGGCCCGATCTCCTCCCTGGCCATCTGCCCGAGGCTCCGCCCGCCGCGGCGGGTGGAGAAGAACAGCGTGACCATGTCCTGCACGGCCCCGGCGAAGATGACGCCGATGATGATCCACAAGGTGCCGGGCAGGTAGCCCATCTGCGCGGCCAGCACCGGGCCGACCAGCGGGCCTGCGCCCGCGATCGCGGCGAAGTGGTGGCCGAACAGCACCCGGCGGTCCATCGGCTGGAAGTCCTGGCCGTCGTTGACCCGCTCGCCCGGCGTGGCCCGGGTGTCATCGACGCGCAGGGCCTTGTACGCGATGAACCGCGCGTAGAACCGGTACCCGATCGCGTACGAGGCCACGGCGGCGAAGATCAGCCACGCGGCCGAGATCTCCTCACCCCTGCTCAGCGCCAGGATCGCCCACGCGACAGCGCCGACGAGGGCGACCGCCGTCCAGATCGCGATCTGACGTGGATCCCGCAGGCGCGATCCGGTGGGACCGTCCGACCTACCGGGGCCGCCTGCCATCTCGGTTGTGGCCACGTCGCCAACCCCTTCCGCTCCGCTCGCCGGGTGCCTGCATCCCGTATGCGCGGCACCGGTGAGTAGGACTGTAAGGCCCCCGTCGCGGTCTGGCAGCGCGTCACATGCCCAGGCGCAGTTTCAGGGCCTCCAGCTCGTCGCGCATCGACGTCGGCAGCCTGTCCCCGACCTTGTCGAACCACTCCTCGATGAGGGGAATCTCGGCCTTCCACTCCTCGATGTCGACGGCCAGCGAGGCCTCGACGTCGGCGGGGTCGGTGTCGAGCCCGTCGAGGTCGAGCTGGTCAGGATCGGGGACGTAGCCGATGGCGGTCTCCTGGGCGCCCGCGGTGCCCTCCAGGCGCTCCACCATCCACTTCAGGACCCGGCTGTTCTCCCCGAACCCGGGCCACAGGAACCGGCGGTCGTCGCCGCGGCGGAACCAGTTGACGTAGAAGATCCGGGGGAGCTTGTCCGCGTCCGCGCCCTTGCCGACGTCGATCCAGTGCTGGAAGTAGTCGCCCGCGTTGTAGCCGAGGAACGGCAGCATGGCCATCGGGTCGCGACGCACCTCGCCGACCTTGCCCGCCGCAGCTGCGGTCTTCTCGCTCGACAGCGTGGCGCCGATGAACGTCCCGTGCTGCCAGTCGCGGGCCTCGGTGACGAGCGGGACCGTCCCGGCCCGCCTGCCGCCGAACACGATCGCCGAGATCGGCACGCCCTGCGGGTCCTCCCACTCCGGTGCGACGACCGGGCACTGGGAGATCGGCGTCGTGTAGCGGGAGTTGGGGTGGGCGGCCTTCTCCTCCGACTCCGGCGTCCACTCCACCCCCGTCCACGAGGTGAGGTGCTGCGGATCGCCCTCGAGCCCCTCCCACCACACGTCGCCGTCGTCGGTGAGGGCGACGTTGGTGAACAGGGAGTTGCCCTTCTCGATCGTCTTCATGGCGTTGGGATTGGTGCTCCAGTTGGTGCCGGGCGCCACCCCGAAGAATCCGTACTCCGGGTTGACCGCGTACAGCCGGCCGTCCTCCCCGAAGCGCATCCACGCGATGTCGTCGCCGATCGTCTCGGCCCGCCAGCCGGGAACGGTGGGCTGCAGCATCGCGAGGTTGGTCTTGCCACAGGCCGACGGGAACGCGGCCGCGATGTAGTAGGCCTTGTCCTCGGGGCTGATCAACTTGAGGAGCAGCATGTGCTCGGCGAGCCAGCCCTCGTCGTGCGCGATCGCGGAGGCGATCCGCAGCGCGTAGCACTTCTTGCCCAGCAGCGCGTTGCCCCCGTAGCCGGAGCCGTAGCTCCAGATCTCGCGGGACTCGGGGAAGTGGCTGATGTACTTCGTGCTGCTGCAGGGCCACGGGACGTCGTCCTGGCCCGGCTCCAGCGGGGCACCCACCGAGTGCAGGCAGCGCACGAACCGCTCGTCGACGGCGTCGAAGAGGGGCAGCACGTCGGCGCCCATCCGCGTCATGATCTTCATGGACGCGACGACGTACTCGGAGTCGGTGATCTCCACCCCGAGCATCGGCGGCTCGGCGTCGAGCGGACCCATGCAGAACGGGATGACGAACATCGTGCGGCCACGCATGCACCCGCGGTACAGGTCGGTCATCGTCGACTTCATCTCGCCGGGATCGACCCAGTTGTTCGTGGGTCCGGCGCCCGACTCGTCGGCCGTGCAGATGAACGTGCGCTCCTCGACGCGCGCGACGTCCTCGGGATCCGACGCCCCCCAGAACGAGTTGGGCTTCTTCGACTCGTCGAGCTTGACGAACGTGCCCGCCGCCACGAGGTCGGCCGTGACACGGTCCCACTCCTCGTCCGAGCCGTCGCACCAGACGACCCGATCCGGCGTGGTGAGCTCCGCGATCTCGCGCACCCAGGACAGAAGCCTCGCGTTCCGGGTGTGCGCGTCGTCGATGCCTGGCACGGTGACTGCGGTCATGTCGTCCCTGTCTCCTCGCCGACCGGCGGCGCCCACGGCCTCCGGGAATGCTCGTGCACACCCGGCCGAGTCGAGGAGGGTGTGCCGCGCAAAGGTGATTCCTGACGGTACCGGCGGGCGCGGGCATACCCCACCGTGCAGAACTGTCGGTTGACTCACAGGACCGATTTAGTAATCGATTCAGAACGGCCTGTCGGGTCGCATTCCCCATTCGCGGTCGGCCCGCTGTGATCAGTTGAGCGGGCGTACGCCTTCCGGCAGCGATCCGCCGGCCAGCAGGCCTGCGGCGAGGTCGGCGAGGTGGGTGAGCACTGCGCGCTGGGTCCACGGCCCGAACGAGACCCGGGCGACCCCCAGCTCCGCGAGCCGCGGCAGGGGGAGTGAGCCGGGCACGGCGATCACGCTGACCAACCGCTCGCCGATGCCCTCCACCAGCGCGGTGACCGTCGGCTCGTCGAACTTCCCCGGCACGAACACGCAGGTGGCGCCCGCGCCGACGAACGCACGGCCGCGCTCGATCGCGTCGGCGAGCACGTCGGCTCGGTCCCGGTCCCCGGCCCTGAGGAACGCGTCGGTACGGGCGTTGAGGGCGAAGGGCACGCCTTCCTTGTCGGCCGCGGCCACCGCGGCGTCCACCGCGGCGACCGCATCGGGCAGCGGGCGCATCTGGTCCTCGATGTTGGCGCCCACGATCCCCACGCCGATGGCCCTGCGCACGGTCTCCCCGGCGTCGCCGTACCCGGCTTCGAGGTCGGCGCTGACCGGGAGCTCGACGGCAGCCGCGATCCGGCCCACCATGTCGATCATGAGATCGACGGGTATTCGCTCGCCGTCCGGGTACCCCAGCGAGGCGGCAATGGAATGGCTCGCGGTCGCCAGTGCTCTGCAGCCGGGCTGGTCGGCGACGATCTTCGCGGTGACGGCGTCCCAGACGTTCACGACGACGAGGAGGTCGGGGTCGGTGTGTAGACGCCGCAGCTCCGCGGCCTTGTCAACGAGGATCACCTCCCGGAGGCTACCTCTGGACGGGACGGTTCCGGCGGTGCACGTCCCACTACGCCCGGGGAGGGCCCGATGACCGACGCGACCGCGCAATACCTGCTCCTGCTGGCGATCACCATCGCGCTGACGTTCGTCGTCGGCCGGCTCCTCGTGACGGCGGGTGAGCCGTTCCTGCAGGAGGTGTTCCGCGACGAGAAGGTCACCCGCTCGGTGAACCGGCTCCTCTCCGTCCTGTTCTACCTCATCACGCTCGGCGTCCTCGCGATCATCTCCGTCGTGGACCTCGACGCGGGCGGCGTGGTGCAGACGCTCGTGTTGAAGATCGGGGTCGTGCTGCTCATCCTCGGGATCGCCTACGGCATCTCGATGCTCGTCCTCATCCGCATCCGCGAGCGGAGGCGCGCGGCGCAGATCTCCGAGCAGGTGCAGCAGCGGCTCTCCGACCGTGGCGTCAACACCCAGCCGGCGTCCGGGCAGGCAGCCGCCCCGCTCCCGCTCGGCGATCCCGCCCCGCCGATGACGCCAGCCGATGACGCAGCCCGACGACGTCGTCCGGTCGACGACGGCGAACCAGCGATTCCTGCGCACGTCTCGCGGACCAACGCCGCCAGGCGGAGATCCGCGAGGGATTGGACGAGCCACCGCGGCACGGCACACTGCGCGCTGTGCCGGGGCGAGCGTCGACCGAGGTCCTCGCGCTGCCCTCACCCTGCCTCGTCGTGCTGGTCGGGCCCGGGGCCGCGGGGAAATCGACGTGGGCGGCCGCGAACTTCCCGGCTGACGTGATCGTCTCCGCCGATCGGCTCCGGGCCGTCGTCGGCAGCGGTGAGGACGACATCGCGGCGAGCACCGACGCGTTCGCCCTGCTCGACGAGATCGTCACCCGACGCGTGGCCCGCGGGCTCACGACCGTCGTCGACACCCTCGGCCTCGACGCCGGGCGCCGGGCCGGGTGGCTGGCGCTCGCCCGGCGGCACGGGATGGCGTGCGTCGCCGTCGGCTTCGACGTCCCGGCCGCCCGGTGCCGGGCGTGGAACCGCGCCAGGCGACACCCGATCCCGGCCGACGCCCTGTCCGCGCAGCTCAAGGCCTGGCCCGCGGCTCGCGACGCGCTGCCCACCGAGGGATTTCACGCCGTGCTGCGGCCGGATCCGGTGCGGGTCGTGCCCGCTGCCTTCGCGACGGCATCCGACGCCGCGGTCCGGCAACGTGAGCGACCGGTCGGACTGCGGTTCGGCCTGCATCTGAGCGCGTTTCCCGGTGGTGCCGCCGATCTCGCCCAGCGGCTTCGGGGGATCGCCGCAGGCGCCGAGGCCGCTGGGTTCGACGCGGTATACGTCATGGACCACTTCCGCCAGATCCCGCAGGTCGGCCGGGCGTGGGACGACTTCCTGGAGAGCTGGACGACGCTGGCCTGGCTCGCCGCGTGCACCGAGCAGGTGCAGCTCGGCACGCTGGTCACCGGCGTGACCTACCGCAACGTCGGGCACCTCGCCAAGATCGTCGCGACGCTGGACGTGCTGAGCGGCGGCCGGGCGGTGTGCGGGATCGGACTGGGCTGGTTCGCCGCCGAGCACCGGGCGTACGGCTGGGAGTTCCCGCCCGTCGGCGAGCGCTACGCGCTGCTGGAGGACGCGCTGCAGGCCCTCCCGGTCCTCTGGGGCCCTGGCGGCAAGCCGTTCCGGGGGCGGGTGCTCGACCTGCCCGACACCGCCGCCTACCCACGCCCGCTGCAGGCCCATGTGCCGCTGCTGCTCGGCGGCGGCGGCGAGCGGCGGACGCTGCGCCTCGCCGCCCGTTACGCCGACGCGGCCAACGTGCTCGGCGATGCCGCGACCGTCGCGCGCAAGGCGTCGGTCCTGCGCGCGCACTGTGCGGAGGTCGGCCGCGATCCGGCGGACGTCCGGCTCAGCCACCTCACCACCGCGCTCGTCGGCGACGACGACGCGCACGTCGCGGACCTCGTCGACCGGCTGCGCCCCCGCGGCCAGGACCCCGCGCGGTTCGCGGCGACCGTGCACGCCGGCACCGTCGCCGACCAGATGGGGCGGTTCCGGGAGCTCGCCGACGCCGGGGTCGGCGAGGTCGTCGTCCGCCTGCCCGACCTGACCGACACCGAACCGCTCACCCGCATGGCCGCGGTGATCGCCGCGTTCCGCTGACCCCGCCGCACCCGCACCCCGCACTCTGGATGCAGAACGCGGTTTCTCCCCGGGGCCGGACGACGTTCTGCATCCAGAGTGCGAAATCAGCGGCCCAGGGAGACCGAGGACATGTTGAACTCGGGGACCCGCACGGGGGGCATGGCGGTGCGGGTGAACCAGTCCTTCCACTCCCTCGGGACCGTGCGCACCGTCGCGCCGACGTCCGACGCGCGGCGGAGGACGTCGAGCGGCGAGTAGTTGAACCGGAAGTTGTGGTCCACCTCGGCCACGACCTCGCCGCCCTCCACCAGGTAGACCCCGTCGCGGGAGAGGCCGGTGAGCAGCAGGGTCGCCGGGTCGACGGCGCGGATGTACCACAGGCAGGTCAGCAGCAGGCCACGCTCGGTGCCCGCCACCATCTCGTCGAGCGTCGCCGGTGAACCGCCGGTGAGCAGCAGGTTGTCCCCGCCCGGGGTGAACGCGGTGCCGAACTCCGCGGCCTCGGCGCGGGAGTAGCCCAGCTCGTTGATCACGCCCTCGCGCACCCACTCGATCCGTCGCGCCGGTGCGCCGTTGTCGAAGACGCTGACACCGTCGCCGGAGCGGGTGGCGGTGAGGTACGGCTGGTACTCCAGGCCCGGGGCGACCGGGTCGCTCGCGAGGGTCAGCGGCAAGCCGGTGAGCCGCTCACCGGTGCGCGGACCGTCCGGGCCGGCGAGCGCGCTGCGGCCTTCCTGCGCGGGCCTGCCGTCCATCGACCAGGCGAGGTAGAGCATCAGGTCGGCGACGGCCGACGGCGGCAGCAGGGTCTCGTAGCGCCCGGCCGGCAGCGTGACCCGGCGGCGACCCCACTCCAGCCGGGCGCCCGCCTCGGCGGCGAGCGCGACGACGTCGACGTCGGCGAAGTCCGGGGTGGACGCGCCGGTCCAGGCGGAACCGGTGAGGTCGGGGGTCTTGACGTTGAGCTCCACGGAGCCGGTGGGTTGCACCCAGCGCCTGCGCACGCCTGCCGTCGTGCCGAGCCAGCTCGTGGTCAGCTCGTGGCTCGCGAAACCGAACTGCCGATGCGGGCCGGTCAGCACGTCGGCCAGGCCGTCGGCGAACGGGCCGAACACGCCGATCGAGGTCTCGGCGGCGCCGTCGGCCCATGCCGGGTCGTCGCCGCCGGGTGCGGGCAGCGGCATGGCGTCGCGGGCCGGACCGGCGTCGCGGGCGGCGTGCTCGCTCGCCGCCACGAGGTCGGCGAGCTGCGCGACGTCGGTGATCGCCTCGCTCGAGCTCACCACGCCTGCCGCGGTGCCGCCGTCGACCGCCACCATCGAGATCACGGACACCCGCCGCGAGGTCGTGTGCCCGTTGGTCGTCATCGTGGAGTTGGCCCAGCGCAGCACGGCCTCGCTCGTCTCGGAGACGAGGACGACGCGACCGGCGCCGTCCGGCCCGGCGGCAGGCCGAGCACGCGCTCCACGATCTCCTGCGGGGCCAGCACGGCGGTCGTGATCGACGAGCTCATCGGCCCTCCTCCTGCGTGTTGAGCACGTTCACCCCGCGGAACAGCGCCGACGGGGCACCCGTGGCTCACCGCCGCGATCTGCCCGGGCTGGGCCTTGCCGCAGTTCATCGCACCGTGCAGCACCCACGTCGACGGGCCGCCGACCGCCTCGAGCGAGCCCCAGAAGTCGGTGGTCGTGGCCTGGTAGGCGACGTCGCGGAGCTGCCCGGCGAGCCGCCCGCCCTCGATCCGGAAGAACCGCTGCCCGGTGAACTGGAAGTTGTAGCGCTGCATGTCGATCGACCAGGACTTGTCGCCGACCACGTAGATCCCGCGCTCGACGCGGCCGATCAGCTCCTCGGTCGTGGTGTCGCGCGCCGGGTCCGGGCGCAGCGACACGTTGGCCATCCGCTGGATCGGCACGTGGTGCGGGGAGTCGGCGAACGCGCAGCCGTTCGAGCGGTCCAGCCCGAGCCGCGGGGCGAACGTCCGGTCGAGCTGGTAGCCGACGAGCGTGCCGTCGCGCACGAGGTCCCATTCGGAGGTGGCCACGCCGTCGTCGTCGTAGCCGACGGTGGCCAGGCCGTGCGGCACCGTGCGGTCGCCGGTGACGTGCATGACGGGCGAGCCGTAGCGCAGGGTGCCGAGCTTGTCGGGCGTGGCGAAGCTGCTGCCCGCGTAGGCCGCCTCGTAGCCGATGGCCCGGTCGTACTCCGTGGCGTGCCCGACGGACTCGTGGATGGTCAGCCACAGGTTCGTCGGGTCGATGACCAGGTCGTACGGGCCGGCCTCGACCGAGGGCGCCTTGGTGCGCTCGGCCAGCAGCTCGGGAACGACGGCCAGCTCGCCGTCCCAGTCCCAGGCGCCCTCGTCGACCGAACCCGCCAGGTACTCCCACCCCCGGCCCGCGGGCGGGGCGAGCGTGCGCATCGTCTCGAAGGCGCCCGCCGCGCGGTCGACGGCGGTCGCGGTGAACGACGGCGCGATCCGGACGCGCTGCTGGAGCGTGGAGGTCCCGGCGAGGTCGGCGTAGAACTTGGCCTCCCGCACCTGCGCGAGGCCCGCCTGCACGTGGTCGACCCCGTCGCTGGCGAGCAGCCGCCGCGACCACTCGGTGAGCAGCTCGACCTTCTCCCGGGTGGGCACGGTGAACGGGTCGATGCGGTAGTCCGACACCCAGACCGCGTCGGCGTGCACCGGCTCGCCCGCCCGCACCACCGGCTCGACCGCCACCGGGCGCAGCGTCCGGGCGACCGCCACCGCACGCTCGGCCGTCGCCACCGCCCGCTGCGGGGTGAGCTCGACGTGCGAGGCGAACCCCCAGGTGCCGTCCACGACCACCCGGACGGCCATGCCGAGGGTGGTGGAGTCGCCGATGCCGGTGACGGCCCCGTCGCGCAGGTCGATCGACTGCGAGACGATCTTCTCGACGCGCACGTCGGCGTGCTCGGCGCCGAGCTCACGGGCCCGGCCGAGCGCGGCGTCGGCGAGCGCCGCGAGCGGGAGGGCACGGAACTCGGCGTCGATGCGGTCGAGCGGCATGGCCGCAACCTATCCCGCCGTCGGAACGCCGCGCCTCCGGGTGATCAGCCGTCCGTCTCCCGGCAGCACGGCGCCGACCACGGTGACGGTGCCGTCCGCCCCGATCCGGAGCACCTGGTCGGCCACGCCGTCGCCGTCCAGGTCGGTGTGCACGAGCAGGTCGGTGCCGTCGTCGGTGAGGACGGTGTCCGCGAGCCCGTCGCCGTCGGTGTCCCAGCCCCCGGTGACGTCGAGGGCCCCTGCGACGTCCGAGATCTCCGTGCCGTCGACGGGCTCGGTGCGGTCGGGGCCGTCGGACACGGCCCCCGGCCGGCGGGCTGCCGATCCCGACATCACCGCGGGGTCAGGCAGGCACACCGGACACCCCGGGCTGCCGGTCCGGGGCCAGCGCCCGTAGCTCGGCGTCGACCGTGACCCGGCACCGCGCGACCGCGGCGTCCAGCTCCTCGGCGGCGTCGCGCTCCAGCTCGACCAGCCAGCGGCCGAGCTCGGCCTCCAGGCCCGCCCGGGCCGTCGCCAACGCCTCCGCCGACCAGCGCCGCCACCGCGCCCGATCGACGGCGGCCTGCCGGGCGCCGCCGACGGCGAGGACCGCCGCGACGCCCGCACCCGCCACGAGGGGCAGCAGCGCGGGCCCGCCCAGCGCAGGCAGCCCCAGCACCGGCAGGCCGACGGCCGGCAGCAGCGCGAGCCGCCACGCACCCGCTCCGCCCGCCGCCCCGGCAAGCAGCGCGCGGACGGTGCCGCACGGCGCGGTCGGGCGCAGGCAGTTCGACGGGAGCGGCCGGTGGCGGTGCGGACGGCCACGCCGCGTCGGGCGGGATGCCCCGCTCGGCGGCGATCCGGCGGATGGCGGGCAGGGCCGCGGCCGTCCGGCGCTCCCGTGCCTCGTCGCCGATGCCGCGCACCGCGGCGGCGACGACCGGCGGCAGGCGGGCACGCTCGGCGCGGCCGCCCCGGTCGACGTGTCCGCGGATCTCGCGGGCGAGCGCGGCGAGGGCCGCGGCCAGCTCGGTGGCGGCGGTGACGCGGGTCAGCGCGAGCGCGCTGCGCAGGGCCGCCCGATGCCCGCCGTCGAGCAGTGCCCGCTGGGCACGCAGCTCGGCGCGGCGGGCGCGTACGGCATCGGCGTAGCGGTCGGGCATGGCGCGACGATGACATCCGGCGCCCGCCCGTGTGGGCGAACGCCGGACGTCGTGTGCGATCGGGAACGCCCGATCTCAGTTCTCGGGGCCGGGTCAGCCGGACGGCACACCCGGTGCGGACCCGGCCTTGTCCTGCGCGCCTTCCCCGGCCTCGGCGTCGGCCACCATGCGGGCGTACCGCGTCCCGGCGGCCAGCAGGACCAGCCCGGCACCGAGGAACGCCGCGACCCGGGCCAGCCCGTCGAGGGCGACCAGGTCGAACAGCACCAGCTTCGCCACCGCCGCTGCGACCAGGACCAGGCCCGTGACCCGCAGCGCCGTCCGCCGGATCCCCCTCGCCAGCAGGACCAGGGCGACCAGCGTCCACGAGACGGTGACCAGGGCGTGACCCGCGGTGAAGCCGCCCCGGTCGGGGGCGATCAGCAGCGCCAGCGTGACGACCAGCCCGGCGGCCCCGTACAGGCCCACGGCGCCGACCGGCACCCAGATGACGGCCGCACGGGCGTCGGGGCGGATCAGTCCCGTTCGCCCGCCCGCGACCATCACCGCGACCGCCAGTGCGAGCACCAGCGCCGACACCACCGCGCCCGCCACCAGGGCCCCCGGGACCACGGCCCCGTCGACGACGTAGGGCCACGACGGGAACCGGACGAGCGCGCCGAGCGGCGCGTCGGTGCCGAGCGCGCGCAGCACGCCGATGGCGCCGTAGCCGGCCGCGATCGCCAGCGGGAAGCCGGCTGCGCAGCAGTGCCGCCAGCACGGCGAGCGACCGTGGCCTGGCCGAGCAGCACGGCGGTCTGGGTGGCGCCGTCCAGCGCGAGCGACGTCGCCTGGAACAGGGCGACCGCGGCGGCGGTCGCAGCGGTCAGCCGGATCACCCGGTCCACCGCGGGGACGGCCGCGAGTGCGGCCGCAGCACGACCGAGGCGCCCGCCGCCAGCGCGGCACCGCCCCAGCCCCCGATCACCGGTCCCGCCACCAGCACCGGCACCGGCGCGGCGGCCACGAGCGTCGCGACCGGACGGACGGGCAGCCGCGGCGCCAGCAGCACCGCCGCGGCGAGACCGACCACGAGCACGCCGACGGCCGCCGAGAGCGGACCGGGGCGGTCGCCGTCGAAGCCCGCGACCAGCGCGCCGTAGAGCACCGGCCCGACCGCGGCCAGCGCGGCGACGCGCCACCACTGCCGGCGCCACGCCACCGGCACGACCGCGACCTGCAGCACGAGCACGAGCACCACGAGCAGCCAACCCCCCACGAGGACGGGCGCGAGCAGCGCGGCGCCGACGACGACACCGCCTGCGAGCAGCTCGGCGCGCCAGCGGTCGGCGAGTCCGAGGCCACCCGCCGCCACCAGGAGCGCGATCGGCACCGCGGCGAGCGGCGGGAGGAGCTCGTAGATCGCCGTCGCGGCCGCGACCACGAGGTAGAGCGTCGCGAACCCGGTGCCCGCCAGGGCGAGCGCGCCGGTGCGGGCGTTCTCCCGGCGGTGCAACCGCAGCGCCAGCGCGACCAGGGCCACCCCGAGCACCGCCCCCGCGGCGACGCGCGCGCCGGGCGAGAACCACCCCCGTGACGCGGCCAGCACCATCAGCAGGACGACGCCGAGAAGGGTCACCGCCCCGCCGGTCCAGGCGAGCAGCCGGGCACCCGACAGGGCCGGGAGCCGCACGCGCCGCGACGGCGCGGGCCGGTCCACCGGCGCGGGAGAGCGGGGCTCCCCCCAGCCTCCCGCCCACGCGTCCGGGGACTGCGGCGGGCCGGGCCAGGCGGGAGGAGTGCGCGGGGCCTGACAGCGGCCCGGCCGTGCGGCTGCGGCTGGGCGCGCTGGCCGGCTGCGGCGTGCGGCGGCGGGCGGCCGCGGCTGCGGCGCGGGCGGCTGCGGCTGCGCGCCCGGCCCGCATGGCGAGCAGCTCGGCACCCATCCCGTCGAGCCGGCGGCCGAGGTGGGTGAGCTCGGCCGCGAGAGCGCCGAGGCGGTCCGTCGGGTCGGTCGGTGTTCCCATGCGCCGAGGATCGGTGATCACGCGTCGCCGTGGATCGGTAGCGCTACCGGAACGGGGTCACGGATCGATCACAGCGGGTCGTACCCTGCTGCCGAGCGGGTCGGAACCGATCGTCACGAGAGGCGGCGGCGCCCCGCGACCCGAAGGAGGCCGTCGTGGGTACCCGCCCGTCCCCACCCGCGGCGCCGGGCGCGCACCGGCCCATCCCGAGCTTCGTCCACCAGCGCAACCGGCTGACCGGCGGCCAGCAGCACGCGTGGGAGCGGCTGTGGCCTGCACACGGACGTGACGTGGCCGACGTGGTGGCCGGCTCCCCGCCGTTCGATCCGCCCTCCTGGTTCGGCCGTACGGCGCCCGTCGTCCTGGAGATCGGGCCGGGCATGGGGGAGTCGACGGCGGAGCTGGCGGCCGCCGCACCCGACGTCGACCACCTCGCGGTCGAGGTGTTCGAACCCGGGCTGGCGTCGTTGCTGATGCGGATCGACCGGGCGGGCCTGACCAACGTCGCGGTCCTGCGCGGGGACGCGGTCGACCTGCTCGAGGGCGCGGTACCACCGGACTCGCTCGCCGGCATCCGGATCTTCTTCCCGGACCCGTGGCCCAAGCGCAGGCACCACAAGCGCCGCCTGGTGCAGCCCCCGTTCGTGACGCTCGCGGCGTCGCGCCTGCGGCCGGGCGGGACCCTGCACCTGGCCACGGACTGGGCGGACTACGCCGACCAGATGCACGCGGTGTGCACAGCGGAACCGCTGGTGGAGAACACCGCAGAGGACGGGGGCGCTTCGCCGCGACCGGCGTGGCGGCCCGTCACGAAGTTCGAGGAGCGGGCCCGGGCCGAGGGACGTGCCGTGCACGATCTGATCTTCCGCCGCGTGACCGCGAGTCACCCTGAATTGATCACTGGGAGTGATCGGGTACAAAGGTGCCGCGCCCGGACCGGGGCGTCCAGAAGTAGGGAGTCGGAGGCATCGCGTGACCGCAGTGGTCGATCGGGGGGCCCTCGTTCCGGCTCCCCGCGAGTCCACCGGACTGTCCGTTCCGCAGCCCCGCCGCCGACGTGGCTCCCGTCCACCCCGACCAGGCACGCGAGTTCCTCCGCCAGTTCCACGCCGAGACCAGCCCGGCGACCACGCTCGCCGCGCAGGATGGTGCAGATCCACCGCGAGATCGATGCCACGGGCAGCTACACCCACACCCTCGACGAGCTCACGTTCGGGGCCCGGATCGCCTGGCGCGGCTCGGCCCGCTGCATCGGCCGGCTCTACTGGAACAGCCTGAAGGTGCGCGACATGCGCCACGCGCACACCCCGTCGGAGGTCGCCGCGGGATGCGTGTCGCACCTGCGCGAGGCCACCCGCGGCGGCCGGATCCGTTCGACGATCACCGTGTTCGCCCCGCGCCGCCCCGGCTGGCCAGGCCCACGCATCCACAACGAGCAGCTCGTCCGATACGCCGGGCACCGCACCGCGACCGGCGGGGTACGCGGTGACGGGCGCTACGTCGGGTTCACCGACGAGGTCACGGCACTGGGCTGGCGGCCGCCCGACGTGCCCGGCCGGTTCGACGTGCTGCCGCTGCTGATCTCCGACGGCTCGGGCGAGCACGCCCCGCAGCTGTTCGACCTGCCCGCCGACGCGGTGCTCGAGGTCCCGCTGAGCCATCCCGACCTCCCCTGGTTCGCCGACCTGCGGCTGCGGTGGCACGCCGTGCCCGCGATCAGCAACATGCCGCTGGAGATCGGCGGGGTGCACTACCCGGCCGCCCCGTTCAACGGGTGGTACCTCGGCACCGAGATCGGCGCCCGCAACCTCGCCGACGCCGACCGCTACGACCTGCTGCCGGTCATCGCCGCGCGGATGGGCCTGGACACCAGCTCACCGCGCACGCTCTGGCGCGACCGCGCGGTCGTCGAGCTCGTACGGGCCGTCCAGCACTCGTTCGACGCGGCAGGCGTCACGATGGCCGACCACCATTCCGAGTCCGAGCGGTTCCTCACCCACGTCGGCCGCGAGGCCGACGCCGGGCGGCGGTGCCCGGCCGACTGGAGCTGGATCGTGCCGCCGGTCTCGGGCGGCCTCACGCCCGTCTACCACCGCTACTACGACGAACCGGACCCCGAAGCGCGGCCCGCGTTCCTCCCGGCCGAGGGTCCTCAGCTCGGCGGCGGCGCCAGCCCGGGCACGGTCCGGGTGCGACCCCGGAACTCCGCCACGGCCGAGTCCCCGGTCCGCACCGTCACGTCGTAGAGCCCGGAGCGGCCCGCCCTGGCCCGCTCCACGGCGTCGGCCACCAGCTCCTCGCCGAGGGCGGCGGTGCGGAGGAACACGATGTCCGCCCCGGCCGCGACCGTCGAGACCCCGTAGCTGTTGCACGCGTAGGCGAACGCGGCGTCGGCCAGCAGGAACAGGTAGCCGCCGTGGCAGATCCCGTGCCCGTTGACGTGCTCGGGCCCCACGGTCATCGCCGTACGGGCCCGGCCGGGGCTCACGTCGAGCAGCCGCACCCCGGCGCCGCGGGCCGCCGCGTCGGCCCGCTCCATCGCCGCGGCGGCACGCCGGGCGGTCTCGAGGGCCGGATCCGCGTCCTCGGGCTGCGCGATCTCCACCACCGCCCCAGTCTCGCAGGAGGCGCGTGCGGTGACCCGGCGCCACGGGTGGATAGGGTCGCGTCCATGACCTCGACGTGTTCGGCACCGCGACCGTGAGCGTCGAGACGGTCACCGCGCCGCGGGTGCTGCTGGTCTGGGACGCGCCGAACATGGACATGAGCCTCGGCTCGCTGCTCGGCACCCGGCCCACCTCCGCCTACCGTCCGCGGTTCGACGCGGTGGGCCGCTGGCTGCTGGACCTCGCCGGACCGGAGGCCGTCGCCGAGGCGTGCGTGTTCACCAACGTCGTGCCCGGCAGCACCGAGGTCGTGCGGCCGTGGGTCGAGGCGCTGCGCAACGTCGGTTTCGCGGTGTTCGCCAAGCCGAAGACCAGCGACGACTCCGACGTCGACGACGACATGCTCGCCCACATCCAGGCGCGCCACGACGAGGGCACGCTGCGGCACGTCGTCGTGGCCTCCGGCGACGGGCGCGCGTTCCGCGAGCCGCTCGAGGCGCTGATCGAGAAGCAGACGGACGTCACCGTCATCGGCTTCCGCGAGCACGCGAGCTTCGCCCTCAACTCCGAGGTGATCTCGTTCCTCGACCTCGAGGACATCGACGGCGTCTTCCGCGAACCGTTGCCGCGCATCACCCTCGACAGCCTGCCTGCCGCGGGTGCCTGGCTGCCGCCGTTCCGGTCGCTGCGGTCCTTGCTGGAACCGCGGCGGTAACCGGTGCGCCTCACCGCTCCGGTGGTACTGCCGTGCGATCCCCGCTGCACCGTCGTCCGGGACGGTGTGGTCGACGTCGACGCCGACGGGCGGATCGGGTTCGTGGGCCCGCGGCACGCGGCTCCGGAGGCGGCCGGACCGGTCGTCGCGCTGGCGGGGGCGCTGCTCCCGGGGCTGGTCAACACCCACTGCCACACGCCGATGACGGTGCTGCGCGGCATGGGCGGGGACCTTCCGCTGCTGCGGTGGCTGCACGAGGTGATGTGGCCCGCCGAGGCCCGGCTGACCGCGACCGACGTCCGCGCCGGGATGGTCGCCGGCTGCGTCGAGCTGCTCCGCACCGGGTGCACCACGAGCGTCGAGATGTACTTCTTCACCGACGCGGTGCTCGACGCCGTCGACGCCGTCGGGTCGCGGGTGGTGCTGACCCCGGGGATCATCGCGGTGCCCGGGTGGGACCGGCTGGGCACCTGGGAGCAGATGCGCGACGACGTCTCGGCGCGGATCGACGCGGTCGGTCTCCGGTCGGGGCCGGGCGACCGGGTCGAGCTGGGCTACGGGGCGCACGCCGCCTACACGCTGCCCCCGCAGGCGCTGGCGTCGGTGGCCGAGCACGCGCAGGAACGGGGCGCGCTGGTGCACATGCACGTCGCCGAGAGCGTCGGGGAGGACGACGCGCAGCGCGCCGAGTACGGATCGGTGCCGGCGATGCTGGAGCGGCTCGGGGTGCTGGGCGGCCGGGTGCTCGCCGCCCACGGCGTGCAGCTCTCCGACGACGACGTCGCGCTGCTCGCGTCCCGCGGCGCTGCCGTGGCGCACTGCCCCGGCTCCAACGCGAAGCTGGCCGCCGGGATCGCCAGGGTGACCGCCCTGCGCCGGGCGGGGGTTCGGGTCGGTCTGGGTACCGACGGTCCCGCGTCCGCCGACGACCTCGACCTGTGGACGCAGGCCCGCCTGGCCGGGTTGCTGGCGCGCGTCACGTCCGGGGACGCCGCCGCGCTCACCGCGGCCGAGCTGCTGCTCATGGCCACCCGGGACGGGGCGGCGGCGATCGGCCGGGAGGACATCGGCGCGCTGGAGACCGGGCGGTGGGCCGACGTCGTGCACGTCGACCTCGACGACCCCGCGTTCGTCGCCCCCTCGGACGACGCGCAGCTCGTGTCCAACCTGGTGTGGGCCGCCGGACCGCGGCTGGTCCGCGACGTCTGGGTGGCGGGCGAGCAGGTGCTGGCCGACGGCGAGCCCACGAGAGTCGACCGCTCCACCGCCACCACCGACCTCCGCGCCGCCGCCGCCCGCCTCCACCCCTGACCGCCACGCGAGTCGGTCGTCCCGGGGGCGTCAGGGGCCGAGGACCTCGTCGAGGTGGGGGTTGGCGAGGCGGCGGTCGGGGTCGAGGCGGTCGCGGACCCGGAGGAAGTCCGGCAGGTGGGGGTAGGCGAGCGCCACCTCGGCCGCGGTCCAGTCGTGGCGGGTGCCCCAGTGTGGGCGCCCGCCTGCCCCGCCGAGGACGGCGCCGACCAGCGCCAGCAGCGGGTCGGGGTCGACGCCACGGGGGGACCGGACCGACACCCAGGCGGTCGCGCGCCCCTGCGCGGGATGCAGCCAGCCCGTCTCGGCGGCGCCGACGCGCACCTGCACCGGGAGGGTGCTCCGGATGTCGCGCGCCGCACACGCCGCGGCCAGCTCGCGCAGGACCGGCCCGAGGGCCTGCCGGGGAACGGCCCACTCGCCGACCTCCACCGGGACCGGCCTGTCGTCGACGAGTATTCGCTGCGGCCGGTCGGTGACCGACCCGCTCCACCGGGCGGCCGAACGGCGCAACGCCGGGGCGAGCCGGGGCACGACCCGGCCGAGGGCCTGTGCCGACCCGACCGCGACGGCCCGAACGGGACCCTGGCCGGACACCGTGTCGTCGGTGTCCTCGGCCGGGTCCGCCCAGCGGGCGAGGGCCAGGCCGTCGGGGAACACCTCCAGCTCGGCCCAGTGGTGGGCGTCGAGGAACCCGTCGGCGACGAGCTCGTCGAGCGGGTGCACCTCCTCGCGGGCGTCCAGGACGTGGTCCGGGACGACCGCCATGTCGATCTCCGTGATCACCCCCAGCGCGCCGAGGCCGGTACGCACGGCATCGAGGTCGGGCCCGCCGATCCGGCGCACCTCGCCGGTGCCGTCCACCAGCCGTACGCCCGTGACCAGCGCGGACAGTGAGGCGGAAGCGGCGCCGCTGCCGTGCGAGCCGGTCGCGATCGCGCCGGCGACGGTGACGGTGTCCACGGCGGGGAACGCGGCCAGGGTGAGCTCGTGCTCGGCCAGCTCAGCCAGCACGGCGTGCAGCGTGGAACCCGCCCGCACCCGCACGGTGCCGTCGCCGACCGCGACGATCCCGGTCAGTGCCGAACAGTCGAGGTGGGCCTCGTCCGTGACGGCCAGCGCGCTCCACGAGTGCCCGGAGCCGACCGGTCGGATCCGGCGGCCGCGGTCCGCGGCGCGGCGAACGGCGGCCACGACCCCGGCTTCGTCGAGCGGACGCTCCGTCGCCCGCGGGCGACCGACCTGGCCCCCGGACCAGTTGGTCCACATCCGGCAGAGCGTAGGCGCGTCCGGGCGGAGAAGTTCGGCTTCGAGGGAACCGCAGGGCCCATCGGCCCGTCGAAGACACCATGACCACCGAGGACGGCTTCGAGATCCACACCGACGCGATGCGCGAGCACGCCGGCCGGCTCCGGGCGACGGCCGACCGCTTCGAGCGAGCAGCCCGCGCGGACACCGGGCCGGTCGCGCGCCGACGCCTTCGGCGTGGTGGGCATGGCCCTGGCCGGTGACGCGCTGCACCTGGCCGGACTGGCGGCCGTCGGTCTCGCCGCGCAGGCAGGCGCCGTGCGGCTGGTCGCCGCCGGCATCGACGCCGC
Organism: uncultured Actinomycetota bacterium; assembly: GCA_963784265.1. GTDB lineage: Bacteria > Actinomycetota > Actinomycetes > Mycobacteriales > Pseudonocardiaceae > Pseudonocardia. Next base: position 75,551 of record CAWAQQ010000004.1, on the reverse strand, counting down.
GGCTCGCGCGTACTCCGATGTCGAGCGGACGATCCGCGACGGCTTCGACCGGTGAGCGGCCCGGTGGCCGAGCCGGCCACGTCGTCGACCGCAGGCGCGCGGTTGTACGACAGCGTGGCCGAGCTGCAGGCGGCGATCGCCTCGGGCGACTGGGCGGGTGGGCTGCTCAACTCCGTCAGCGCGGCCGCCGAGGCGGCGGCGTTCGCGGCCGATCCGCTGCGCGAGCTCCTCGCGGCCGGGCTGGGCTGGCTGATCGAGCACGTGCCCCAGCTGCGCGAACCGTTCGACGACCTGGCGGGCGACCCCGTCGCCGTCGACGCGGTCGCCGCGTCGTGGCGGCAGCTCGCCGGGCAGGCGGCCGGCGCAGCGGACGAGCTGCGCATGGTGGTGGACTCCGACACCGCACCGTGGCGCGGCCCGGCCGTGGAGGCCTACCGGCCGGTGGCCCTGGCGCTCGCCACCTCGGGAGCGGCGGCGGCGATGGCGGCGGGAGCGGCGGCGGTCGCCGTGGAGATGGCGGGCGACCTGGTTCTCGGCGTGCGCGCCGTGGTGCGGGACCTGCTCGCCGAGGCCGTGGCCGACCTCGTGCTCACGTTCCTGCGCAACGTCGCCTTCGCCGCCACCGGGATCGGGCTGATCGCCGTGGCCGGGCTGCTGCTGCAACGTGCGGTGATGTGGGCCGTGCGCCTGGGCGACTGGGTCCGGCGGGTGGCCGAGGCGCTGGCCGCGCTCCGCGGGCTGCTGGCCCGCCTCGGGCCGGTGCTGCGCGGGACGAGCGTGCCGCCTGCGGCGCCCCGGCACGTGGTCGCGCCTCTCCCGACGTCGACGTGGGAGCCGCTGCAGGGGTTCGGCGAGCCACTTCGGCTCGACCGGGGAGACCTCGTCGCCCTCGCGACCGAGACGGCCAAGGAGGCGAGCGACGACGAGCGGGGCGCGGCCTGACTGCCGAGCCCCGGCCGGCGGTCACCAGCGGGACGTGCCTCCGGCCGCGACGAGGCGGCGGTGGTGCCGCCCACCCGAGCGCGGCTCCGGCTTGGCGTGGGCTCCCGCGGCGGAGCGCCGCCAGGTCGGCTCGACGGCCTGCACGGGCGCCAGGGCCTGCATGGGGATGGGTGCCGTCAGCGGGTCGCGACGGAACGCGTCCACCGGGTCGGTCTCGACGTCCACCGGGGCGGCCGGCTCGTGCTGGCGACCGCGCCACCCGCTGCGGGAGAGGGCGTGGAAGATCGGCGTCAGCACGGCGTCCTCGTCGAAGGCGTGCCGGCCGGGGAAGGGGACGACGTCGTTCCCGGTCGTGGTCGAGAGCCCTGCTCCCGGCCGTCGCACTCCGCCGTGACCTCGTGTCAGATCGGACACGCTCCCACCTCCTGTGTCTGTCCGAAACCCGCGCCGCGCGATCGTGCCACCGGCCCAGTGCGGCTGGGCCGTTCGGCGCTCTATGACACCCACAACGGGGACACTCGCTCGTGGAAACGGGTGCGGGGTGACCGTTACAGGTCTTCCGGCGGATTCCCCTCGTTCGGGTGGTTTTGCGATTTGATCACGCTCTTTTGAGTATTCGAGCAGCGCCCGCTGCAGCCGTCGTCGCGAGAATCCATCCGGATGCGACGAGCGCGGACCCGATCCATTGGGACGCACCCTCCAAACGCCAGAAACCGTCCTGCCCGAGATTCACGATCGGGAGGAGGGTGCCCGCCGCGAACAGCCAGGGGTTCCAGACCGGATTCGCCGTGTCCACGCGCCTGATGAGTCTGCCAGTCCGCCGAGAATCCAGAAGAGCGCCAGCCAGCAGACCGCCAACCAGGGCCGATAGCCGTATCCGACGGTCAGCGCTGCAGCCCGCCCCAGACGCGGCCCGCCGGACCGGACTCGGCGTACCGCCGCCGTTGCCGCTCCATGAGCACCTGCTCCGACGATTCCTCGTCGCCTGCGCGGCGGTAGGCCGCAGCCAGCTGCTCGTACGGTCCCGGTGCGTAGTCGGGCAAGACCCTCTCGAGCCAGGCCAACCTCGTACGGACGTCAATCACACGGGTGTCGTTCAACATTCCGTAGTCAAAGCCGTCGAGCGCTAGGCCACCAGCGGCATCCCACAACGGGGCCGAGTCCTCGAATGTCCCAACCCGGGCCTGTGCCAGCCGGACGGCGGACGCGGGCGGCTCCGCGAGGCGGAACATCAGCTCCGCCGTCGTCAGCCCGTAGGCGTTGATCGCGTACCGCGCCACGGCCGGTCGGTGCATCCGGTGAAGGCCAGCCAGGAGCTCGGCCATCCGCAGGTCCGGGGCTTCGCAGAACGGGCAGCCTCGCATCGCGATCGGCACGGCGACCCGTGCGCCCGTCAGGCACAGCACGCCGGTGACGCCGACGCGCCGCCGTGCACCGCGGAGCCCGTGATCACCATTCCGGCGCGCAACCCGCCATCCTGTCCGGATGACGCGCCGATCTGACGATCAAGCCGCAGATCCGGCCCGCCCCCGCGATCCGCCGGCCGCCCGGGCCCCCAGGAACCGCACTCTGGATGCAGAACGCGGCTCCCCGAGCGGCCCGGGAACCGCGTTCTGCATCCAGAGTGCGGAAGGGGCGGCGGGGGCGGGCGGAGCGGTGCGCGGGAGGCGGGGCGGGGGCGGCGGGGGCGGCGGCGGCTCTCAGGCGGCAGCGTCGAGCTTCTCGACGGTCTCCAGGTCCAGTTCCAGCGCGGCGGCGGCGCAGTTGTCCTCCAGGTGCCCGATCGAGGACGTGCCCGGGATCGGCAGCATCACCGAGGACCGCTGCAGCAGCCACGCCAGCGCCACCTGCGGCGCGCTCGCGCCGAGCCGCTCGGCGGCCTCGGCGACCGGCCCGCCGGGGTCGGCGAGGCCGCCCGCCGCGATCGGGAACCACGGGAGGAAGCCGATGCCCTGCTCGGTGCAGTACCGCAGCACGTCGTCGCTGAGCCGCGGTCCGACCAGGTTGTAGCGGTTCTGCACGGTCGCCACGTCGACGACCGCGCGCGCCCGCTCGATGTCGCTCGACCCCACCTCGGACAGCCCGACGGCGCCGACCTTGCCCTCGGCACGCAACGCCGCCGAGCACGCCGAACTGCTCGTCGGCGGGCACGGCGGGATCGATCCGGTGCAGCTGGAACAGGTCGATCCGCTCCACGCCGAGCCGGCGCAGGCATCCCTCGCACTGCTGGCGCAGGTACTCCGGGCGTCCGCACGGGCGCCACTTGCGCCGGGGCCGGTGCGCAGGAAGCCCGCCTTCGTGGCGACGGTGAGGCCGTCGTAGGGGTGCAGCGCCTCGCGGAGGAGGTCCTCGGCGACCTCGGGACCGTAGGAGTCGGCGGTGTCGAACAGGTCGACGCCCAGCTCGGCGGCCCGACGCAGCACGGCGACGGCCGCGCCGCGGTCGGCGGGCGGTCCCCACACGCCCGGGCCGGTGAGCTGCATCGTGCCGAAGCCGAGGCGGTGCACGGACCGGCCCGGAGCCGATCCGGAACCGGCCACCCGTGGACACGGGACGATTCTCGTCTGTGACAGCCCCCCACACTCGCACCCTGGCACGGTCGTCGCTGCCGATCGTGACCTGGGCCGCGTGCCGATCGCGTGACCCGGCCGTGCCGGACCCGGTCGTCGACGGCCGCGTCCGATTGCCGCTGCCCGGCGGCGGCACTAGCGTTCCCGCGTGGCCGAAGATCGTGCCGTTGCCCGAGGCCGTGGCCGAGCTGGTCCGCGACGGCGACACGGTGGCGCTGCGAGGGCTTCACCCACCTCATCCCGTTCGCCGCCGCCCACGAGATCATCCGGCAGGGCCGCCGCGATCTCACGCTGGTCCGGATGACCCCGGACCTGGTCTACGACCAGATGATCGGCGCCGGGCTGCGCGGCGAAGCTCGTGTTCTCGTGGGGCGGCAACCCGGGCGTCGGGTCGCTGCACCGGTTGCGCGACGCGCTCGCGTCAGGCCTGGCCCGCGCCGCTGGAGATCGAGGAGCACAGCCACGCCGGGCATGGCCAACCGCTACGTCGCGGGGGCGTCCGGGCTGCCGTTCGCGGTCCTGCGCGGCTACGCGGGCACCGACCTGCCCGCGCACACGCCGACCATCTCGACGGTCACCTGCCCGTTCACCGGCGAGGAGCTGGCGGCCGTGGCCGCGCTCAACCCCGACGTCACGGTCGTGCACGCCCAGCGCGCCGACCGGGCGGGCAACGTGCAGCTCTGGGGCATCGTCGGCGTGCAGAAGGAGGCGGTGCTGGCCGCCGCGGCGGGCGCTCGTCACCGTCGAGGAGGTCGTCGACGAGCTGACGCCCGTGCCCGGCGCGGTGGTGCTGCCGCACTGGGTGCTCGACGCGGTCGCGGTGGCGCCGGGCGGCGCCGCCCCGTCCTACGCGCACGGCTACTACGACCGCGACAACACCGCCTACCGGGCCTGGGACGCGATCAGCCGCGACCGGGACGCCTTCACGCCGGTGGCTCGAGGACCTGCGGGAGGCGGCGTGAGCACCGCACCGGGGACCTGGACGGGCGACGAGATGATGAGCGTCGCCGCGGCCCGCTCGCTGCGCGACGGGCAGGTCTGCTTCGTCGGCATCGGCCTGCCGTCCACGGCGGCCAACCTCGCCCGCCGGCTGCACGCGCCCGACCTGGTGCTGATCTACGAGTCCGGCACGCTCGACACCAGGCCCGACGAGCTGCCGCTCTCCATCGGCGACGGCATCCTCGCCGACTCGGCGCTGTCCGTGGTCAGCGTGCCCGAGATCTTCAACTACTGGCTGCAGCCCGGCCGGATCGACGTCGGCTTCCTCTCCGGCGCCCAGCTCGACCGCTTCGGCAACATCAACACGACCGTCATCGGCGAGTACGACGAGCCCGACGTCCGGCTGCCCGGGATCCGGCGGCGCCCCGGAGATCGCGGCGTCCTGCCGCGAGGTCATCGTCGTGATGCGCCACAGGCTGCGGGCGTTCGTCGAGCAGGTCGACTTCGTCACCTCGGTGGGCCACGGCAGCGGCCCCGACGACCGCGACGCTGCTCGGCCTGCGCGGCGCCGGGCCCGTCCGCGTGATCACCGACCTCGGCGTGCTCGAGCCCGACCCGGACACCGCGGAGCTGGTGCTCACCGCCCTGCACCAGGGCGTCACGGTCGAGCAGGTGCGGGCGCGAGACGGGCTGGGAGCTGGAGGTCTCCGACGACCTGGTGACCACCACCGCGCCGGGCACGAGGGAGCTGGACACCCTGCGCGCGATGCGCACGGTCGGGGCCGCACCGAAGGGACCGAACCGATGAGCGTCATCCTGCACCACGTCGACGAGGGGCCGCGCGAGGCGCCGGTGCTGGTGCTGTCGGGCTCGCTGGGCAGCACCGTCGAGATGTGGCGTCCGCAGCTTCCCGCCCTGACCGAGCGGTTCCGCGTGATCCGGCTCGACCACCGCGGCCACGGCGGCTCCCCGGTGCCCGACGGGGCCGTACCGCGTGGCCGACCTCGCCGCCGACGTCCTGGCCACTGCTCGACGCGCTGGAGATCGAGCGCGTGGCGTGGTGCGGGCTGTCGCTGGGCGGCATGGTCGGCATGGTCCTCGGCTCGGAGGCACCCGCAGCGGCTGACCCGCCTGACGCTCTGCTGCACGTCGGCGCACTACCCGGACAGCACGGTGTGGACCGACCGCATCGCCGCGGTGCGGGCAGGCGGCACCGCCTCGATCGCCGAGGCCGTGGTCGCGAACTGGTTCACCCCGGAGTTCGCCGCAGGACCACCCCGAGGTCGTGGCCGAGACCGCGGGCCATGGTCGCGGAGCACCCCTGACGACGGGCTACCTCGGCGTGCTGCCAGGCCCTGCGAGGTCTGGGACCACCGTGACCGGCTCGCCGCCGTCGCCGTGCCGACGCTGGTCATCGCCGGGTCGGCGGACCCGTCGACCCCGGTCGAGCCGCACGCCCGGACGATCGCCGAGGGCATCCCGGGCACCCGCCTGGAGATGCTGGACGCCGCGCACCTCGCCACGATCGAACGCGCGGAGGAGGCCACGGCGCTGATCACGGCGCACTCGACTTCCGGCTGACGGGAGTCGTCCGGCTCCAAGATGAGCCGCGGCGGGCACCGACCTACCCTGGCGGCGAACGGTCCTCCCGAGGTCGACGATGAGCTTGGGTCCGGTCCCACGCATCCCCGGAGGTGACGATGCTCAACGAACGGGAACGACGGACGCTGGCACGCATCGAGCGGCAGCTCGTCGACTCCGACCCCGAACTGGCCCGCCTCTTCCGCCGGGGCGGTCGCTCGACCGACAGCGGCACGCAGTCCCGGTTGCTGCTGATCGCGGGCCTGGCGATGCTGGTGCTCGGCGGCGCGTCGGGGATGCCGGAGATCATGCTGGCCGGCATCATGGTCGCGGTGGTCGCGCTCGTCCTCGCCCATGCCACGCTGGGGATGAGGCGGTTCGGTATCGCCTGAGCGACGGGGCAGGCCCCGGCGTTCAGCCGTGCGCGAGGTCGGCGAAGCGGCTGTAGTGCAGCTGGTGCGCCACGGTGATGGTGCTGGTGGGCCCGTTGCGGTGCTTGGCGAGGATCAGGTCGGCCTCACCTGCCCGCGGGTCGTCGCGCTCGAACGCGTCGGGGCGGTGGAGCAGGATGACCATGTCGGCGTCCTGCTCGATCGACCCCGACTCACGAAGGTCCGACAGCATCGGGCGCTTGTCGGTGCGCTGCTCCGGACCGCGGTTGAGCTGGCTGATCGCCACCACCGGCACCTCCAGCTCCTTGGCCAGGAGCTTGATCTGCCGGGAGAACTCCGACACCTCCTGCTGGCGTGACTCGACCTTGCGCCCGGACGTCATCAGCTGCAGGTAGTCGAGGATCACGAGCTTGAGGTCGTGGCGCTGCTTGAGCCGCCGCGCCTTGGCCCGGATCTCCATCAGCGTGAGGTTGGGCGAGTCGTCGATGAACAGCGGAGCCTCGCTGATCTCGCTCATCCGCCGGGCCATGCGCGTCCAGTCGTCGTCGCTCATCCGGCCCGCCCGCATCTCGGACAGGCGGATGCGCGCCTCCGCCGACAGCAGCCGCATGACGATCTCGCTCCTGCTCATCTCCAGCGAGAACACCGCGCTGGTGAGCCCGTGCTTCACCGAGCAGGAGCGGGCGAAGTCCAGCCCGAGCGTGCTCTTGCCGAGACCCGGCCGGGCCGCCACGACGATCATCTGGCCGGGGTGCAGGCCGTTGGTGGCGGCGTCGAGGTCGGCGAAACCGGTGGGCACCCCCAGCGCGACCCCACCGCGGGAGGCGATGGCGTCGATCTCGTCCATCGTGGGCTGCAGGAGCTCCTCGAGCGGCACGTAGTCCTCGCTCGTGCTCCGCTCGGTGACGTCGTAGATCGCGGCCTGTGCGCGGTCGACGACCTCGTTCACCTCGGCGCCGTCCGCCCCGTGGTAACCCAGCTGGACGATGCGGGTGCCGGCCTCGACGAGGCGCCGCAGGATCGCCTTCTCCGCGACGATCTCGGCGTAGTAGGCGGCGTTCGCGGCCGTGGGCACGGTGGCGATCAGGGTGTGCAGGTAGGGCGCGCCGCCGAGGCGGATGAGGTCGCCGCGGCGCTGCAGCTCCGACGAGACGGTGACCGGGTCGGCCGGCTCCCCGCGGCCGTAGAGATCGAGGATGCAGTCGTAGACCGTCTGGTGGGCCGGTCGGTAGAAGTCGTCGGGGCGCAGCACCTCGACGACGTCGGCGATGGCGTCCTTGCTGAGCAGCATGCCGCCGAGCACGGACTGCTCGGCCGTGAGGTCCTGCGGCGGCTGACGGTCGAACGGCGACGCCCCGACCGGCTCCGGACCGTCGTCGGCCCGGACCGCGCGCGGCCTCCCCGCCGGACGATCGTCGGTCAGAGCCATACGCAGCGTCACCCCCGTCACAGTATATCGAACGCGCGTTCGAACAGCACGAAACCCGCCCGGCGCGCCGTGGAATCGCTTCCGCACGCTGCGGACGGATCCGTGAAACCCCCGGGAGCGGAGGTTAGGGCCCTCGGCCCCGCCCCGTCGAACAGCCCTGTGCACGGAGCTGGGGACTGCCTGGGGACGGATCTGCTCCGGGCCAGGACGGGCGGGTGGTCGCCGGTGTGGACGGGGTGGGGACAGCGCAGGCTGTCACGGCGTTCCCTGCAGCTCAGAGGCGTGGGAAGCGTTGTGGACAACTTCGTTGGCGTGTCGCGCACTGCGCGTGTTCGGCGTGTCGGGCGACGCGCCCGGCGCAGCCGGCCGGCGCAGCCGCGGCCGCACTCGCCGACGCGGTCGTCACCTCACGCTCCGCTGCCGCGACGGGCGGGCTCCACGGGCCTCGCCCCGCGGCCGGCACGACGACGGGGCGGGCTCCAGGCGTGATACCTGAAGCCCGCCCCGTGACGGAACGTGACGGCCGTGGCCGTCGGGTCGATCAGCCGGCGACGACGGCGACGTCGAGCTCGGTGGTGACCTCCGGGTGCAGCCGCACGGTCACCGGGTGGGTGCCGACCGTCTTGATCTGGCCCAGCACCTCGACCGCGCGCCGGTCGAGCGGGGGTCCGCCGGCCGCACGCACGGCCTCGACGACGTCGGCCGCAGTGACCGAGCCGAACAGCCGGCCGGAGTCGGCGGCGGCCTTCGCCTTGATCGTGATCGCGAGGCTGCCGAGCTCGCCGGCGACCTCCTTGGCGTGCCCGAGGTCGCGGATCTGCCGGGCCTGCTGGCTGCGGCGGATGGACGCGACCTGCTTCTCCGCCCCGCGGGTGGCCACGATCGCCATCTCGCGCGGTAGCAGGTAGTTGCGGCCGTAGCCGTCCTTGACCTCGACGATGTCGCCGGGCGCGCCGAGGTTGGGCACGTCCGCGGTGAGGATGAGCTTCACGGTGCGCCTCCTTAGCGGGCGGTCGAGGTGTACGGCAGCAGCGCGACCTCGCGGGAGTTCTTCACCGCAACGGCGACGTCACGCTGGTGCTGACGGCAGTTGCCGGTGACCCGGCGGGCGCGGATCTTGCCGCGGTCGGAGATGAACTTCCGCAGCAGGCCGGTGTCCTTGTAGTCGATGTCCTGTCCCTTGTCCTTGCAGAATGCGCACACCTTCTTCTTCGGCTTGCGCAGGACGGGCTTGGCCATGGGGGGTTACTCCTGGTTGTGCTCGGTGCCCGCCGCGAGGCGGCGGGAAGTGGGTGAGGGGATCAGAAGGGGGGTTCGTCGTCGGCGGCGGGACCGCTGCCCGCAGGCGGTGCGGAGCCCCACGGGTCGTCCGACGGACCGCCTGCCGAGCCGCCGCCGCCGCCGCCACCACCGCCGCCGAAGCCGCCGCTGCCACTGCCGCGGCTGACCTTGTTGACCTTGGCGGTGGCGTACTTCAGCGACGGGCCGACCTCGTCGACCTCGAGCTCGACGACGGTGCGCTTCTCGCCCTCGCGGGTCTCGAAGGACCGCTGCCGCAGCCGGCCGGACACCATCACGCGCATGCCGCGGGTGAGGGTCTCGGCGACGTTCTCCGCCGCCTGCCGCCACACGTTGCAGCGCATGAACAGCGCGTCGCCGTCCTTCCACTCGCCGGACTGGCGGTCGAAGGTGCGCGGGGTGGACGCCACGGTGAAGTTGGCGACCGCGGCACCGGACGGGGTGAACCGCAGCTCCGGGTCGGCGGTCAGGTTGCCGACCACGGTGATCACAGTCTCGCCGGCCATGGTCCCCGCCTCAGCCGGCGGCAGCGGGCGCAGGCGCCCGCTTCGGCTCGCGGCGCAGGACCTTCGTGCGCAGCACCGACTCGTTCAGGCCCAGCTGGCGGTCCAGCTCGGCGACGGTGGCCGGCTCGCACGTGACCTCGAGCACCGCGTAGATGCCCTCGGCGTGCTTGAGGATCTCGTAGGACAGGCGGCGCTTGCCCCACACCTCGATCTTCTCGACCGTGCCTCCGTCGCTCTTCACGACGTTGAGGAAGGTCTCCAGGGACGGCGTCACAGTGCGCTCGTCCAGGCTGGGGTCGAGGATGACCATCAGCTCGTAATGACGCATGAGAACCACTCACCTCCTATGGACTGGAACGGCCGCGGTCCATCCGCGACAGGAGGTTCTCACCGCGCCCCGACAGGATCGGCCCCTGGTTCGTCTTCCGGGGGATCGACGTCGGCGTCCAGGTGGACGCGGTCGAGGCGCGAAGTCCGAGGCTACCAGCGCGGACACGCCGGTCGGCGACGGGGTGACCCGGAGCGCGGCGATCACCGATCCGGTGCGTGAACCTGCCAGAACTGTCGGTTTCCGCGCCGAACCGATGATCAGGCCGCGCCCGGCCCAGCCGCGCTGACCACCCGCGACGGCGCGACGGTGGCGGTGGGGCACGGCACCGTCGGGAGCGGACACTAGTCTCACGGCATGCTCATCGGGGCCCACGTGCGCGAGGACGACCCGGTCGCGTCGGCGGCCGAGCGCGGCGCCGACATCGTGCAGATGTTCCTCGCCGATCCGCAGGGCTGGAAGAAGCCGCCGACGCACCCGCAGGCCGCGGAGCTGCGCGACGGCGACCTCACCGTGGTCGTGCACTCGCCGTACGTCGTCAACCTCGCCTCGCTGAACAACCGCATCCGCATCCCGTCGCGCAAGCTCGTCGTGCAGCACGCCGCGGCGGCGGCCGAGGTCGGCGCCATCGGGCTCGTCGTGCACGGCGGCCACGTCACCGCAGGCGAGGACGCCGCGCAGGGCGTCGACAACTGGCGCAAGTTCCTCGCGCGGCAGGCCGACGAGGGCGGCTTCGCGGTGCCGGTGCTCATCGAGAACACCGCGGGCGGGGACAACGCGATGGCCCGCCGGTTCGACGCGCTGGCCCGGCTGTGGGACGCCGTCGGCGAGTTCGGCGTCGGGTTCTGCCTCGACACCTGCCACGCGTTCGCCGCCGGCGAGGACCTCGTGGACGTCGTCGACCGGGCGAAGGCCATCACCGGGCGGATCGACCTGGTGCACCTCAACGACTCGCGCGACGAGTTCGGCTCGGCCCGCGACCGGCACGCCAACATCGGCTCCGGCACCATCGACGAGGACGCCCTGGCCGCGGTGTGCGCGGCCGCCGGCGCGCCGGTGGTCGTCGAGACCCCGGCCGCAGGGCCAGGCCGCCGACATCGCGTTCCTGCGCGAGCGGCTCGGGCGGTGACCCGCGTGGCCGTCGGCCCGGCGCGGCGGTCCGCCCGTGCCCGGACCGGCACGGACGGACCACCGCCCGCCACCCCGTCGGCGGGGCCGCTCCTCGCTCGTCGTGGTGGTCGTGCTCACCGGGCTCACGCTGCTGCTCGGCTACGCCAACAAGGCCCGCTGCGTGGGCCCGACCTTCGACGCCGGCCGGCCGCAGCGCAGCCGGACTACCACGTGCGCGTCGACCGCGACGTCTGCTACTCCGACATCCAGCAGCTGTGGCTGGGCCGCGACATCGACAAGCACGTCTTCCCGTACGTGACCGGCTCGATCACCCCCGACGGCGAGCTGGTCGGCGGCACCGTCGAGTACCCGGTGCTCACCGGGCTGCTGATCTGGGCCGGAGCGGCGTTCGCCAGCACCGACGGCGACTTCCTGCTCGGCTCGGCGCTGCTGATGGCCCCGTTCGGGCTGCTCACCGGCTGGCTGCTCGGCCGGCTGGCCCGCTGGCGCGCGCTGATCTGGGCGCTCGGGCCGCCGCTCGTGCTCTACGCCTTCCACAACTGGGACCTGCCCGGTCGTCGCCTGCGCCGTCGGCGCGGTGTACGCGATGCACGGCTGGCGCACCGAGCGGTCGGCCGCCGACCGGGCCGTCCTGGCCGCCGTGCTGCTCGGCATCGGCTTCGCGCTCAAGCTCTACCCCGGCGCGTTCGTGCTGCCGCTGGCCCTGTTCGTGCTCACCGCGGGCGGCCCCGGCCGGGCGCTCGACTGGCGCGGCGCGCTGCGGGTGCCGGTCGTCGCCGTGGGCACCGTCGCCCTGATCAACCTGCCGTTCGCGCTGGCCGGTTACGAGGGCTGGCGCGCGTCGTTCACGTTCCAGCAGCTGCGCAAGGTGGACCTCACCACCAACTCGATCTGGTACTGGGGGTTCCGGCCCGAGTCCGACCCGGAGGACCTCACGTTCCAGGCCACGATGGACTGGCTCTCGCCCGCACTGGTGCTGGCGTCCTTCGCGGTGGCCGTGGCGGTCGGATGGTGGCGGTGGCGCCGCGACGGCGTCTACCCGTGGATCGGCGTCAGCGCCGCGATGCTGTGCGGCTTCCTGCTGCTGCACAAGGTGCACTCGCCGCAGTACACGCTCTGGCTGCTGCCGTTCTTCGTGCTGCTCCGCGTGCACTGGGGCTGGGTCGCGGGCTACCTGGTCGCCGACCTCGTGATGGGGATCGGGATCTTCCGCTGGCTCTACCTGTTCAACAGCCAGGCCGACCTCGGCGTCGGGGCCGGGTTCGCCGCCCAGGCCGTCGTCATCGGGGTGTGGGGCCGCGCGGCGCTGCTGGTCGTGCTGTTCGTGCTGTTCCTGCGCGTCCCCGACGTCGTCGGTCGGGCGTCCGGCCGACGCGCCCGCGACCACCTAGCGCCAGGCGAAGACGGGCTGTTCGAAGTGCGCGACGCGGGTGTGCCGCCCGTGCAGGACGACCTCCCGGAACTGGTGGAGCACGGCCGCCGTCGGCGCGTGCAGGAACCGGCCGAAGAGCGGCAGCTGGATCACCGGCGCGTCGGACTCGGGGATCGTCAGGAACCGCGGCTCGACGTCGATGTCCGCGACCGGCACCCGGTGCAGCTCGCCGACCTCGTCCGGGTTGGGCACCGGTCGCATCGCCGGGTCGGCCCACACGACGACCGGGGTGATCACGTAGCCCGACCGCGTGGGGTAGTCGTCGAGCAGGCCGAGCTCGGCGTCCGCCCCGAGGTCCAGCCCGAGCTCCTCGTGCAGCTCCCTGCGCGCCGCGGTACCGGCCGGCTCCCCGGCCTCGGCGCGGCCGCCCGGCAGCGCCCACTGGCCCGCGTGCCCGCGCAGCGTCGTCGCGCGGCGGGTGAGCAGGAAGGTGTCCGCCACCAGCGTGATGGCGACGGCGGCCCGCTTCAGCTCGGGCCGGTCGGCGGGGCGCCGCTCGAACCGCCGCAGCGCGTCGCGCACGGTACGGCGGTCGAGTTCCACGCGTCCGATCCTGCCCCAGCCGCCGGTGGTCGGCGGGCCGGGACCGGTCCTACGCTTCCCCGCGTGACCACCGCGCACGGCTACTCCGGCACCCCGCTGCCGCGCAAGCTCGGGATCCGCGACGGCACCCGGGCGCTGGTGCTCGGCACGCCCGCCGGCTTCGAGCTGGGGGCACCGCACCACACCCGCGCCGGCCGGCCCGGCTACGAGGTGCAGCTGCTGTTCTGCCCCGACGTGGCCACGATGCGGCGGCTCTGGCCCGGTGCCGTCACCCGCAGCACCGAGCGGGGCGCGGTGTGGATCGCCTGGCCCAAGCGGGCGTCCGGGGTGCCGACCGACATGACCGAGGACCGCGTGCGCGACCACGCCCTCCCGCTGGGCTGGGTCGACGTCAAGGTGTGCGCCGTGGACGCGACGTGGTCGGGCCTCAAGCTCGTGCGCCGACTGGCGCCCTAGGCGTGTCCGGGGGGTCGGCGCCGGGCTCCGACGTCCGCGCCGGTACCCCCGCGTCATCCGCGCGCCGCACGGAGCAGGCCAGTCCGGGTCGTCCCCGCCGACGGCCCGCACGGGATCGGCGCCGGGGCGCAGCACCGCGTGCACCACCAGCGCGGCCATGCCCAGCAGCGCCACGTACCGGAAGATGATCACGCCGAAGAAGATGTCCGGGGAGCAGGCCCTTGTTGTCCGGACCGAGGAAGTAGAGCATCACGCGCCGCCCAGACCAGCGCGTCGAGCGTCATCCAGGCGAGCAGCAGCCGCCAGCGCGGCAGCGCGAGCACCGCGAGCGGGACGAGCCACAGCGTGTACTGCGGGCTCCACACCTTGTTGACCAGCAGGAACGCCGCCAGCACCAGGAAGCACAGCGAGGCCAGCCGTGGCGGGCGCGGCGCCAGGAACGCGAGCACGGCCACCCCGGCGCACCCCACGACGAACAGCCCGAGGCTCACCAGGTTGAGCACCTCCGGCGGCTGCCCGGTCGCGAGCGAGCCGTCGAAACCCGGCCCAACCGCTGAAGTGGGACAGTGCCGCGTAGATCGAGTCGGTGTTGGCCGGGCGGGCCTGGTTGAGCCGGTAGAACTCCCACCACCCCTCGGTCCAGGGGATCGCGACCGGGGCGTTGACCACCACCCAGCTCACGAGCGCCGCCGCGATCGTCGACAACGCGGGCCGGAGCTCGCGGCGGCGCATCCCCACCAGGAGCACCGGCAGCAGCAGCAACAGCGGGTAGAACTTGAACGCGCCCCCGATCCCGATGAGGACCCCGGCCAGCACCGGGCCGGCCCCTGGCCAGCGCCAGCAGGCCGACCGTCGCCGCGGCGATCGCGAGCACGTCCCAGTTCGTGAAGACGTGCACCGCGACCAGCGGCGACAGCGCGACCAGCGCCGCGTCCCACGGCCGGGCCGGGCGCATGAGGCGCACGGCCCAGACCACCACCAGCCAGGCGAGCGCCAGCCAGAACGCGGAGATGTCGAAGTAGACGACCACCGGCAGCGCCGACGGCACGCGCCACCCGCTCGGCCAGCCACAGCCAGCCGTCGGCCAGCCGGGCGTTGGCCCACTGGAAGAACCCGGTGAGCACCGGGTACTCCATGTACCTGACCTGCTCGGTGGGCAGGCCGGGGTCCTGCACCCACGGGTCGCGGTAGGGCAGGGCGGAGGTGTTCAGGCGCTCGAGCCCGTAGAGCGGGACCGTGTCGGAGTAGCACATGGCGACGTACTGGCGGTTGTCCCGCCAGTCGAGCGCCAGCCCGCCGTCACCGGCGTCGTACTGCTGCAGGCACGGCGACTTGGCGAGCCAGCCGATGGCGAGCACGGCCACCGCGATGAGCAGGACGACGCGCAGGGGCGTCCAGAACGCGCTGCGGCCGACGAGTGCGTGCCGGCCCAGCGGACCGCCGACGACGCGGCTGGCCGCGGCGACGAGCGGCTCCGTCCACGACGGGACGACTCGAACGGGCGGGGGCCCGGTCCCCTCCGGCTCGGGCCCCCCCGTCATGGCCGCGCCCCGATCACGGTGGAGCGCCCAGCGCCGCCGGGAAGGTCGCGTTGGGACCGGGGAGGACCGGCCGGGGGACGGTGAACGCGCCCGGGGCGAAGTCGTCCTCGTCGTCGGAATCGCGGCTGCTGTCCCCGTCGTCGTCGTCGTTGCGGCCGCTCGTGCCCGGGACCCCCGTCCGCGTCGAGCCGGTGGTCGGCGGGGCGGTGCCCGACGTGCTGGGGGACTCGGTGAACTCGGGCGCCGGCGGCGCGCCCATCGGCACGAGCTTCGAGAACTGTTCCTTGGGGGTGCCGCGCAGCGCGCTGTTCATGTAGCCCTGCCACACCGCACCGGGAAGCATCCGGCCGTACACCGGGCGGCCGGCGGAGTTCTTGACCGGCTCGCTCGTGTCGGTGCCCACCCAGACGGCGGTGGAGATCGACGGCGTGTAGCCGACCATCCAGGCGTCCTTGTTCTGGCTCGTGCCCTCGATGCCCACCGTGCCCGTCTTGCCGGCGACGGGGCGCCCGTCGGCGAGCGCGATGCCGGAGAACTGCGGCACGTCGATCATGGACTCGGTGACGTTGCGGGCGACCTGCTGCGGCATCGCCTGCTCGCCGGCGCCATCGGAGCCGCGGTCGTAGAGCACCCGGCCGTCGGCGGCGGTCACCTTCGACACGAGGTAGGGCGCCCGGCGCATGCCGTCGGCGGCGAAGGTGCCGAACGCCGCCGCCATGTCGATCGGGTGGACCTCCTGGTCACCGATCGAGATGCCGCCCCGCGCCTCGGCGAGGAGGTCCTGCGGGACGCCTGCCTGGTGGGCGGCGTCGGCGACGCGGCGGGGCGTGACGTCGAGGCCCATCTTGTAGAACACCGTGTTGATCGACTGGGTCATCGCGGTCTTGACGGTGCACCGGGCGCAGTCGTAGCCCTCGGAGTTGTTGACCGGCTTCGCGAGGCCCGGGAAGGTCTGGGGCGACGAGCCGTCGTAGATCGTGCCGAGCCCCACCCCGGCGGTGCCCTGCAACGCCGCGGCGAACACGAACGGCTTGAACGACGACCCCGGCTGGCGCAGCGCCTGCGCGTAGTCGTTGCCCACGCCGTTGGAGCCGCCGTAGTAGGCGAGGATCGCGCCGGTGCGCGGGTCGACGGACACCAGCGCGGTGCGCAGGTTGGTCGGCTGGCGCTTCATCACCTTGTCGACGGCACTCGACGGCCTGCTTCTGGCGCTCGGGGTCGACGGTCGTGGTGATCGTGACGCCCTCGGTGTCGAGCTGCTCCGCGCTGATGCCGCGCGCGTCCAGCTCGGCCTTGGCGCGGTTGTAGATGTGGCCGCGGTCGTCGCCGGGGATCCCGCCCGCCGATGGCGCCTCCGGCAACCAGGTCGGGAACTTCTCCTGCGCGCGCTCGCCCGGGCTGAGCCAGCCCTGCGCGACCATGCCGTCGAGCACGAAGTTCCAGCGCTCGATGGTCTTGTCGGGGTTCTTCGCCGGGTCCCAGCGCGACGGCGACTGGATGATCCCGGCGAGCATGGCCCCCTCGGACACGCTGAGCTGCTCGACGTTCTTGCCGAAGTAGGCCTGGCTCGCCGCCTGGATGCCGTAGGCCCCGCGCCCGAGGTAGATCAGGTTGAGGTAGTTCTCGAGGGTCTCCTCCTTCGTCTGCTCGCGGGTGATCTTCACCGCGAGCACGACCTCCTTGTACTTGCGCCACAGCGAGACCTGGTCCTGCCCCGTGGAGACCTTGACGTACTGCTGGGTGATCGTCGAGCCGCCGCCGGTGCCGCCGGTGAGCTGGTTCCACACCGCCCGGCCGAGGCCGCTGATGTCGAACCCGGGGTTGGAGTAGAAGGACCGGTCCTCGGCCGAGAACACGGCCTCGCGGACGTGCTCGGGCACCTTGTCCAGGGGGACGTTGACGCGGTTGACGTTGTCCGGGCGCACGACGGCGAGCGGGGCCCCGTCGGCGAAGGTGAAGGTGGCGACCTGCTTGACCGAGGCGTCCTCGGCGGACGGGACCTTGAAGATCAGCCAGCCGATGAAGAACGCCACGACCGGACCGAGCAGTGCCACGCCGAGCAGCACGTACAGGATGCGGCGCATCCGCCGCCAGCCCCACGGGTTGCTCGGGGGCTCGGCGCCGCCGGTGCCCGCCGGTCACGCCGGGGCGCTCCGCGAGGGCGACCGCACCGTGCCGGGCCACCGACGCCGCGCCGGTCTCGTCGTGGGTGAGCAGGGGCATGTCGCCGGAGTTGTACCGTTCGCGCCCGTCGGCTCCCGGTACCCCGCCGGGCTGGTAGCGCTGGCGGATGGGGCGCGGGCGGGGGCAGGGGCGGCGGGAACGGCCTGGCCCCGCGCATGCCGGCCGGCCCCGTGCCGGGCGTCGCGCCCGGTGGTGGTGCACCGGGCAGTGCTGGACGGGGAGGCGGGACGGGCGGGCGGCGGGGAGCGTTGCCCGCCCGCGGTTCGTATCGATCACTCACCGCAGGCTCCGGGGGTTGGCTGCTGTGCGGGGGTCACTCGGCGGCGGTCCTCCGTCTGTCTTCGCTGGGCGTTCCGCCGGTGCCCACGACGTACGAGAGCACCAGATGGTTCCAGCTGCATGTCCGGCAGACCTCGACCACGTACACCGAGAAGTCCTCGTGCTGTGCGGCCAGCCGCTCCAGCTCGTCCGGCTTGCGGGCCGAGCCTGCGGCGTGCTTCAGCGCGTCCCCGAAGACCCAGGAGACCAGGGTCAGCCGCTCCTTGCGGCAGACCGGGCAGGTCTGGTCGCTCGGCTCGCCGTGGAACCGGGCCGCGCGCAGCAGGTACGGGCTCGCGTCGCAGACCTCGGCCACCCCGACGCGCCCGGAATGGACGTCGGCGAGCAGCGCCCTGCGCTGCAACGCGTAGTCGACGACCTGCCGCTGGGTGCGCACCGGGTCAGGGTACGCGGGGAACCGTGACGCACCGTGCGAGGTCGCCGCGGGCTCACCCGGACGCTTCGCGGCGGAGTGATGCACGTCTCTCGATCGTGCACTGATGTATCGGACCGATATAGTCGGATGCAGACCAGGAATCGGTCGCAGGGAGGCCCCCGGTGCTGGAGATGGCGATCCTCGGGTTGCTCCACGAGGCGCCGGTGCACGGCTACGAGCTGCGCAAGCAGCTGGGGCTGCGCCTCGGCGGGTTCCGGGTGTTCTCCTACGGATCCCTCTACCCGGCGCTGCGCAGGCTCACCCGGGCGGGCCTCATCGCCGAGGACACCGAGCAACCGGCGCCCGGAGGCGGGCAGCTGGTCGCGACGGAGCAGGCGGGTCTACCGCATCACCGCGGAAGGCAAGGAGCGCTTCGCCGAGCTGCTGTCCGACTGCGGGCCCCAGACCTGGGACGACGACGGCTTCGGGGTGCATCTGGCGTTCTTCTCGCGCACCCCGGCCGAGGCCAGGATGCGCATCCTGGAGGGACGGCGGCGCGCCGTCGAGGAGCGCCGCGAGGGCCTGCGGTCCGCGCTCGCGCGCGCAGGCGAGCAGATCGACCGCTACACGCGCGAGCTGCACCAGCTCGGGCTGGACTCCACCGAACGCGAGGTCCGGTGGCTCAACGAACTGATCGCGAACGAGCGGGCGGAGCAGCACGCCCGCCCCCGGCGACGAGGCCGGACGCACCGAGAACCCGGCCGACCACACGAAAGAGGCCACGACATGAACGAGGAGCAGGCCATGAGTCAGGTCCGTGTCGCCGTCGTCGGCGTCGGGAACTGCGCGGCGTCGCTGGTGCAGGGGGTCCACTACTACGCGGACGCCGACCCGGCCACGCGCGTCCCGGGGTTGATGCACGTCGACTTCGGGGGCTACCACGTCCGCGACATCCGGTTCGTCGCCGCGTTCGACGTCGACGCCAAGAAGGTGGGCCGCGACCTCTCCGAGGCCATCGGCGCCAGCGAGAACAACACCATCAAGATCGCGGACGTGCCCCCGATGGACGTGCCCGTGCAGCGCGGGCACACCCTCGACGGGCTCGGCCGCTTCTACCGCGAGACGATCACCGAGTCCGACGAGGATCCGGTGGACGTCGCCGCGGTGCTGCGGGAGACGCGCGCCGACGTCCTCGTGTCCTACCTCCCGGTGGGCAGCGAGGCGGCCGACCGGTTCTACGCCCAGTGCGCCATCGACGCGGGTGTCGCGTTCGTCAACGCGCTCCCGGTGTTCATCGCGTCCGACCCGGTGTGGGCGGAGAAGTTCCGGGCCGCCGGCCTGCCGATCGTCGGAGACGACATCAAGTCCCAGGTCGGGGCCACGATCACGCACCGCGTGCTCGCGCGGCTGTTCGAGGAGCGCGGCGTCCAGCTCGACCGCACGATGCAGCTCAACGTGGGCGGGAACATGGACTTCCTGAACATGAAGGAGCTGGAGCGGCTGGAGTCCAAGAAGGTCTCCAAGACCCAGTCGGTGACCTCGCAGGTGGATCGCGACATGGGCAGGGACAACGTGCACATCGGCCCGTCGGACTACGTGGCGTGGCTCGACGACCGCAAGTGGGCCTACGTCCGGCTCGAGGGCCGGGCGTTCGGCGACGTCCCGCTCAGCCTCGAGTACAAGCTCGAGGTGTGGGACTCGCCGAACTCGGCGGGCATCATCATCGACGCCGTCCGGGCCGCGAAGATCGCCAAGGATCGGGGTATCGGCGGCCCGATTCTTTCCGCGTCGAGCTATTTCATGAAGTCACCGCCCGAGCAGTACAGCGACGACCGCGCGCGCCAGGCGGTGGAGGAGTTCATCCGGGGCGAGCGCGACGACTGACCCGCCACGCCGAGGGCCCTGGTCGTGACACGCGCCACGACCAGGGCCTTCGTTTTCTCGCGAATTTTGATTTACAAGCGAAACCATTTCACTGAAAGACGGTTCCTTCCGTTCCGGAAGGTCTTTCACTCGTTCGAACCAATTACGAACGTATTACCGGAACGGGTGGCGGCTCGGGCTCCCGGCCCGACCTGCCGACCTGGCGCAACCTGGGGATACGCCGCGCCCAAACTCGTCCTTTGGTGTAGCAAAGGGCGTGGATACCGTCACGACAATGGACCAGCGCGATTTGAGACGTTGGTCATGCGCCGAAGGGTAAAGATTTTCTTAACGTGGCGGACGGCCCTGCGACACCACTGCTCAACCGGAGCGGCGGGCGCGGGGTCACCGTCTGGACGGGCGGGTCACGGCACGGCCGCTCCCCTGGGACCGCCGAGGTCACGACCCCGCCCCGGGCCGCGGGCTCCCCGAGCCCGACACGTGGCCGCGTCCAGGTCGGTGCCCACTGAAGGACCGCTGCGTTGCCCAAGCACATACGCCCCCTGGCGACCCGGCTCGCCGTCGTGAGTACGACGACGGCCGCCGCCGCCCTGTTCGCCCTGCTGCCCGCCACCACCCCGGCGGTCCGCCGACGATCTCCGGGCCCACGATCTCCGGGCCCACGACCGGCGCACCCGCCGTCTCGTCCCAGGCCGCGGCCGCCGCTCCCGTCGAGCGGGACGTCGCGCTCGCCGCCGCCGGCTCGTCCGCCATGCAGAACGCCATGAGCAAGATCGGTGCCCCCTACCGCTACGGCTCCGCCGGTCCGAGCGCCTTCGACTGCTCCGGCCTCGTCTACTGGTCGTTCAAGCAGACGGGCAAGACGCTGCCCCGCTCGAGCAGGGCGATGTCCCAGGTCGGCAAGCCCGTCGCCAAGTCCGCCCTGCAGCCGGGCGACCTCGTGTTCTTCTACTCGCCCGTCAGCCACGTCGGCATCTACGTGGGCGGCGGCAAGGTCGTGCACGCCAGCACCGCGGGTGTGCCGGTCAAGGTCGTCGACATGAACCGGATGCCGTTCAACAGCGCGCGGCGCGTCTGACGCCCGCTGCCGGGCGGCGGGTCGGCTGCGTAGAGTCCGCACGCGTGCCGCCCGCAGCCCGACCCACCGCGCTGGTCACCGGAGCGTCCGGCGGCATCGGTGCCGCCGTCGCCCGCGTCCTGTCCGCCGAGCACGACCTGTTGCTCGGCGGGCGGGACGCGGCGGCGCTGGAGCGGCTGGCGGGTGAGCTTCCCTCCGCCCGCTCCTGGGCCGTCGACCTGACCGACGGCGACGCCGTCGCCGACCGCACCGCCGGCATCGACCGGCTGGACGTGCTGGTGCACTCCGCCGGCACCGGCCTGCTCGGGACCGTTGCCGACACCACCGCGGACACCTGGCGCCGGCAGTTCGAGGTCAACGTCGTCGCGGTGGCGGAGCTGACCCGCCTGCTGCTTCCCGCGCTGCGGGCCGCGCGCGGACGGGTCGTGCTGGTCAACTCCGGTGCCGGGTACACCGCCCGTCCCGGCTGGGCGTCGTACGCGGCCAGCAAGTTCGCCCTGCGGGCCTTCGGCGACGCGCTGCGGGCCGAGGAGGCCGGCAACGGCGTGCGGGTGACGTCGGTGCATCCCGGCCGCGTGGACACCGACATGCAGCGCGCGGTCGTCGAGCACGAGGGTGGCTCCTACGACCCCGCCGCCTACCTGCGCCCGGAGTCGGTCGCGGCCGCGGTGCACCACGCCGTCACCGCACCGGACGACGCCGACGTCACCGAGATCGTGCTGCGTCCGGCGAGGCGCTGACCGGCGGCCGGGTGGTGTCCTCGCCGCGCGCGGCGGCCACGTGCTTGGCGGTGTCGCAGTAGTGCCGGAACCGGGTGACCTTGCCGGCGTCGTCGAACGTCCAGAGGTGCAGTTCCTCGTCGGCGAGCCGGCCACCGCCCGGCACCTCCCAGTCGGCGACGACCTCCGCGACGACCTGGCGGCCGGAGCCGATCACGTCGAGCACCCGGAAGTCGTGGAAGGTGCCGCCGCCCACGATCGTGAAGAACTCGGCCACCTGCGCCGGCCCCCGCCGGGGGAGCAGGTAGGTGACCTCCGCGCGCTGCGCGAAGTTGTCCGCCCACACCTCCCAGGCCACGCCGTCGGCGAGGGCGTCGAGGATCGCGGGCACGTCGCCGCGGCCGAATGCGGCGTAGATCTCCGCGACGGTGGCGGCGTTGTCGGTCGTCGTGGTGCTGGTCATCGGGTGCTCCTCGTGGTCGCGAGTGGACCGGACGAGGGTCCCGGCGGGCGCGGACGGCCACATCGGTCGTACGACCTATCCCGGGCGACCCACCCCCCGGGCAACCCACCCCCGGCAACGCACCCCCGCAACCCACTCCCGGCAACCCATCCCGGGCGACCTATCCCGGCAGCAGCCCGTGCTCCATCGCGAAGACCGCCGCGCCCGCCCTCGTCCGGCGCCCGGTCTTGTCGTAGACGTGGGCGAGGTGGTGCCCGACCGTTCGCTCGGACACCACGAGCTCGGTGGCGATCGCCCGGTTCGACAGGCCGCGCGCGGCGAGCCGGAGCACGTCCACCTCGCGGTCGGTGAGGTCGCACGGCCAGGCGTGCCGCGGCCGGGGCAGGCCAGCGCCCTCGACGACCGCGGCGCACGCGTCCCGGTCGAGCCGCCCGGCGGCCGCCTCGTCGGAGAGCAGGCCGGGCCGCCCCGTCCCGGCTCATCGCCTGCCGGTACGGCCGGGACTCGGTGGCGGCGGCGAAGACGTCCGCCGCCGCGAGCAGGCGGGCCGCGAACGGCAGGTCACCCGCCCGGACCCCGCGGTGGTACCCGCTGCCGTCGCAGCGCTCGTGGTGCCCGGCCGCGACCTCGGCGAGCGGGGCGAGGCCCGGGCACCGGCGCAGGACCCGGTCGGTCCAGTAGCCGTGCAGCCGCACCCGCTCCCAGTCCGCAGGCACCGAGCGGCCCGGCCCGGTCCCAGATCGCGCTGGACACCGCCGCCCGGCCCAGGTCGTGCAGCAACGCCGCGGCGCGCAACGCCGACCGCTCCCCGTCCGGCATCCCCGCGAGCCCGGCCGCCGCACCTGCCACGTCCGCGACGTGACCGGAGTGCCCGGCCAGGTGCAGGCCCTTCAGATCGACGACGACGGCGAGCGCGGCGCACAGCTCCTCCAGCCCGCCCGCGGCCACGGTGGCACCCGGCCCGGGCTCCGCGGCGACCACGGCCATGAGCAGGTCCGGGGCGTCGAGTGCGGCGAGCACCTCGTCGGCGTCGGCGACGAACCGCGCGGCGAGGTCCGGGTCGAGATGCCCGCCCGCCCGGCGGGTGACCTCCGCCACCGCGGCGGCCCGGCCGCCGCTCGCGTGGGCGAACACCGCCTGCTCCGCGACGTGCACCACCCGCCCCGCCGCGGACAGCTCCTCGCCGCTGCGCCCGTCCGGGATCCCGAGCCCGTCCCACCGCTCGTAGACGTCGTCGAGCGCGGTCACCGCCGCCGGGGGCAGTCCGAGCCGGCCACCGAGTGCGCGGCTGACCTCGCACCCGGTCCGCGCGGCGCGCGGGCCCTCGGTGGCCGCGATGTCGGCGAACCGGGCGGCGAGTGCAGGCTGGCGGTCCGGGCCCGCCCACCCGCCGAACTCCGCGAGCTGGGCGCCGAAGACGGCGGGGTCGCCGGGGTCGAGCCGCTTGAGGGCCGCCTGGAACGCGGTGTCGTCGACGAACAGCGCGGCGTTCTCCGAGGCGTAGGACGTGCACCCCACCGACCGCAGGAGCGAGGCGTGGAAGACCGCCGCCCGCTCCGTCGCGTCCATCCCGAGTACACCGGCGAAGGCCGTGGCGACCACGCAGGTCCGCAGGCCCTTCTCGACCGGGACCCCCGAGGCAAGGTCGGTGGTCAGCGAGAGCGCGGCGAAGACCTCGGCGACCCTGATCGGTGGCACCGGCGGATGGTAGCCAGGTGGACCGCCGTCGTGGGCCTACTGGAGCTGCCTCCAGATCAGTAGCATCGAGCGCATGCTCGACCCGGACCACCTGGATCTCGGAGAGCTGTGCCTCGCACTCGACGATCATTCGGCCGACGTCACCTGGTGGATCGAGCGGAGCACCGGCCTGATCCGGTCGCACGTGCCCGACGTCGACGACGAGCCGGTGGAGGAGCTCGCGGCGAACGGCTGGCAGCAGATCCGGTCGACGCAGTCGCACGAGGGCTACCGCGACATGGCGGACTTCGTGGCGGGCGTGCAGAACCGGCGGGCGTCCGACCTCCTGGACCGCGCCATCGCAGGCCGCGGCGCCTTCCGGCGGTTCAAGAACACCCTGTTCGAGTTCCCTGAGCTCCGTGACCAGTGGTTCCGCTTCCGCGACGCGCGGTCCCGGCGGCGGGCGCTGCAGTGGCTGGCCGAGGTGGAGCTGATCTCGCGGGATGCCGCGGAGCTGGCCCGTGCCCGGCACCCCGACCCCGCCCCGACGAACGAGGACGTCCCCGCCGCGGTCGCCGCCGACCTCGGCCTGCTCTACGGCGACCGGATGCGCCAGGTCCTGCTGTTCGGGTCCTGGGTCCGCGGCGACGGCGACGTCGAGTCCGACCTCGACCTGCTCGTCGTCCTGTCCGGGCTCGACTCGGCATGGGACGAGCTGCACCGCATGGACGAGGTCCTGTGGCGGCACACCGAACGGTCCGGCGTCACGATCAGCGCGTTGCCGGTGAGCGAGTCCGAGTGGGACAAGCCGAGCGTGCCGTGCGGTGATCAGGGCCAAGGCCGAGGCCGTGCGGGTCGGATGACCGACGGGATCGTCCGCGCGCGCGAGGAGCTCGCCGCGGCACAGCTGCTGAGCGGCAACGGGTTCGCCGCGCAGGCCGTGTCGCGCGCCTTCCACGCCGCGTTCTACGCGGCCGAGGCTGCCCTGCTGCTGGTCGGCGAGGCCCGGTCGGAGCACTCGGAGGTCGTCTCGGTCTTCGTGCGGCGCGTCGTGCGCGAACGCTCGCTCGACCGCGACGCCGGACGGCTGCTGCGGTCGCTGTTCAACCGCGGCCGGCTCGCGGACCACTCCTACGAGCCGGTGCCCGCCGCCGAGGCGACGGCGGCGGTGCACGACGCGACGGCCGTCGTCGACGCCGTCGCCGCGTGGATGGACGAGCCGGTGCGCACCGAGACCGGACCCCAGGCGCGCCGGAAGGCGGGCCCGCCCGCCAAGCCCGTCAGACGACGACGTTGACCAGCCGGCCGGGCACCACGATCAGCTTGCGCGGGGCGCGGCCGCCGAGCGCGTCGGCGACCTTCGCGTCGGCCAGCGCGGCGGCCTCCACGGTGGCGGCATCGGCGTCGGCGGCCACCGTGATCCGGGACCGCACCTTGCCGTTGACCTGGATCGGGTACTCGACGGTCTCGGCCACCAGCCAGCGCTCGTCGGCCACCGGGAAGGGCTCGTAGGCCAGCGTCCGCCCGTGGCCGAGCGTCGACCACAGCTCCTCGGCGATGTGCGGCGTGAGCGGCGCCATCATCAGTACCAGCGGCTCGGCCACCGACCGGGGCACCCCCGCACCGACGCCCGGCCCGTAGACCTTGGTCAGATGGTTGTTGAGCTCGATCAGCTTGGCCGCCGCCGTGTTGTAGTGCAGTGCCAGGTAGTCGCCGTGCACACCGGCGATGGTGCGGTGCAGCACCCGCATCGTCTCCGGGCCCGGCTCGTCGTCGCACACCCGCGACGCGCCGGTCTGCTCGTCGACGAGGTTGCGCCAGACGCGTTGCAGGAACCGCTGGGAGCCGACCACGTCGCGCGTGGACCACGGCCGGGACACGTCCATCGGACCGGTGGACATCTCGTACAGCCGGAAGGTGTCGGCGCCGTAGCGCTCGGACATCTCGTCGGGCGTCACCACGTTGCGCAGCGACTTGCCCATCTTCCCGTACTCGCGCCGGACGG
This sequence comes from uncultured Actinomycetota bacterium, assembly GCA_963784265.1. Taxonomy (GTDB): domain Bacteria; phylum Actinomycetota; class Actinomycetes; order Mycobacteriales; family Pseudonocardiaceae; genus Pseudonocardia. The sequence goes on along the minus strand of CAWAQQ010000004.1, from coordinate 49,758 downwards.
CCTGGCCGTTCCACGTGAAACGCGGGGTGCCGTCCGGGCCGACCTCCTCGACGACCTCCTCGGCAGGCACGTACGCGCCGCGGTCGTCGGTGTAGGCGAACGCCTGGATGTAGCCCTGGTTGAACAGCCTGCGGAACGGCTCCTCCGAGCTCACGTGCCCCAGGTCGTAGAGCACCTTGTGCCAGAACCGGGCGTACAGCAGGTGCAGCACGGCGTGCTCGACGCCGCCGACGTACAGGTCCACGCCGCCCGGGTCGTCCGGCCGCGCCGGGTCCTTGCCCAGCCAGTACCGCTCGACCTCGGCGTCGACGAACCGTTCGGTGTTCTCCGGGTCCAGGTAGCGCAGGTAGTACCAGCACGAGCCGGCCCACTGCGGCATCGTGTTCGTCTCGCGGCGGTACCGCTGCGGCCCGGACCCGAGATCCAGCTCGACCGCAACCCAGCTCTCCGCGCGCGACAGCGGCGGTTCCGGCTCGGTGTCGGCGGCGTCGGGGTCGTAGGTCTTGGGCGAGTAGTCGTCGACGTCGGGCAGCTCGACGGGCAGCATCGACTCGGGCAGCGCGACGGGCATGCCGCCGCCGCCGTCGCCGTCCGTCCACGCGATGGGGAACGGCTCACCCCAGTACCGCTGCCGGGAGAACAGCCAGTCGCGCAGCTTGTACTGGACCACGGCCTCGCCCGCGCCCCTGGCCACCAGCCAGTCGGTGATGGTGGCCTTGGCCTCGGCCACGCCCAGCCCGTTGAGGCTGACCTCGTCGTTGGCCGAGTTGATCGCCGCGCCCTCGCCGACGAACGGCCCGCCGTCCCAGCCGTCCGGTGGTTCGACGGTGCGCACGATGGGCAGCCCGAACGCCGTGGCGAAGTCCCAGTCACGATGGTCCTGCGCCGGCACGGCCATGATCGCGCCGGTGCCGTAGCCCATCAGCACGTAGTCCGCGACGAACACCGGGATCTGCGCGCCGTTGACCGGGTTGGTGGCGTACGCGCCGGTGAAGACGCCGGTCTTCTCCCGGTTCTCCTGCCGGTCCAGGTCGGACTTGCGCCCGGCCGCGTCGCGGTAGGCGCCGACGGCGGCGCGCGGCGTGGCGGCCCCACCCGTCCACAGGGTGTCCACACCGGACGGCCACTCGGCGGGCGTGATCGCGTCGACCAGGGGGTGCTCGGGCGCCAGCACCATGTAGGTGGCGCCGAACAGCGTGTCGGGGCGGGTGGTGAAGACCTCGATGTCGGGCACGTCGACGCCGGTGATGGGGAACCGGACCTGCGCGCCCTCGGAGCGGCCGATCCAGTTGCGCTGCATGGCCTTGACCGAGTCCGGCCAGTCCAGCCGGTCCAGGTCGGCCACCAGGCGGTCGGCGTACGCGGTGATCCGCATCATCCACTGCTTCAGGCTGCGCCGGAACACGGGGAAGTTGCCCCGCTCGCTGCGGCCCTCCGGAGTGACCTCCTCGTTGGCCAGCACCGTGCCGAGCCCCGGGCACCAGTTCACCGGGGCCTCGGAGACGTACGCCAGCCGGTGGGAGTCGACGACCCGGCGCTGCTCGACGTCGGTCAGCTCGTGCCAGCCGCGACCGTCCGGGGTGCGCCGCGCGCCCTGCGCGAACTCGGCCTCCAGCTCGGCGATCGGCCTGGCCCGCTGCGCCGCCTCGTCGTACCAGGAGTTGTAGATCTGCAGGAAGATCCACTGCGTCCAGCGGTAGAACTCGACGTCGGTGGTGGCGACGGAGCGGCGCTCGTCGTGCGCCAGGCCGAGCTGGCGCAGCTGTGCCCGGTAGCGCTCGACGTTGGCCTCGGTGGTGGTGCGCGGGTGGGTGCCGGTCTGCACCGCGTACTGCTCGGCCGGCAGGCCGAACGCGTCGAAGCCCATGGCGTGCAGCACGGTGCGGCCGTTCATCCGCAGGTAGCGGCCCAGTACGTCGGTGCCGATGAATCCCAGCGGGTGCCCGACGTGCAGGCCGGAACCCGACGGGTACGGGAACATGTCCAGCAGGTAGACCTTCTCGCCCGCGAGCGCGGCCGGATCCGGATCGGCCCACGGCCCGGACGGGTTGGGCGTGTGGAACGTGCCGTCGGCGGCCCAGCGGTCCTGCCAGCGGCGTTCGATCTCGGCGGCCATCGCCGCGCCGTAGCGGAACGGCGGCGCGTCCTGGTCCGCCCTTCCGGGCACCGCGACCGCGGCGGTGGTGTCCGTGCTCATGTCCCGCTCACCTCGAGAGTTCGTGTCGGCCCGGAAAGAAACGAACCCCCTGTGCCCGAGCACAAGGGGTCGCCGCGCCGGCGGATGCTGCTGGCTAGTCCGGCGCGGCGGTGTCGAGAAGCTGACGGGCCACGACCCCAGGGTAACGCCGTCGGCCCGCTGACCTCGAACGGGTTGGCCTACGCTGGCGGCGTGCCGCTCTCGCTCCGCCTGATCGCCGGTTCGGTGCTCGTGCTCGCCGGCGTGGCGCTGCTCGTCGTCGCCGCGCTGGGGGCTCGTTCGCGGCTGCCGCGCAACCGCTGGGTCGGCGTCCGCACCGCGTCGTCCACCCGCTCGGACGCCGCGTTCGCGCTCGCCCAGCGGGTCGCCGCCGTACCGGTCGGGGCGGCGGGCGCCGTCGCGACGGCAGGCGGCGCCGTGCTGCTGGCCCTCGGCATCACGGCCGGTGGCGCCCCCGCCCTCGGGTGGGTGGTCCTCGCCGTCAGCGGCGCGGGCGCGCTCGTGCTCGCGGGTGTCGGCGGCATGGCGGGCGACCGCGCGGCGGCGGCCCTGCCGGCACCCGCCGTACCGGCGGCGTGCGCCGGGACCGTGCGCGGGGTGCGACCTCGTCGCCGGGTGCCGCCCGGCCGCAGCGCCCGCCGAGCAGTAGCGGCTACCAGCCCCAGCGAGCCGGGCCCGCCCTTGAACGGTCCGACGACGTCGGCGGTCACCCAGCCGCCGTAGAAGCCGCCAGGCTGCGGTGCCACCACCTCCCCGTCCAGGCGTCACCTCGTCGAACGGCCCCGCGTACACCGCCACCCGGTCGAGGAGCTCCGGATACCGGGCGTCGGGGGAGGGGTACCACCAGCCGACGCTCGTGCAGCGGCGCCGCGCCGGGCACCACCACGTCGACGTAGCGCGCCGTGCCCTTCCACTCGCAGAACGTCGTGCGCTGCACCGGCACGAGGAACTCGCCGAACGCCGCCCGCGGCAGGTAGTACGTCGGCGGGTGGCTGGTCTCCAGCACGCGGACGAGGTCGGTGGTGTCGGCGACGACGACGCCACCGTGGCGCAGCACGGCCCGGCGCCCGGCCCGCTCGGCGCGGGGCGGGCGCGGGTAGTCCCACACCGACTCCTGGCCGGGGCCCGCCCGGTGGGCTTCGGTCGTCCACGCATGCCTCGATCGGTAGGCCCGTCGACGAGCGCCGGCTCCTCGGTGACCACCGGTCGGGCGCACGGATGCCGGACGCCGAGATCCTGGCGGACCGGCGTCAGTTGTGCGTGACGTCGGCGGGGAACGTGGCGAGCAGGGCCAGCGGCATCCCCTGCCGCCGCAGCACGCGGTTCCAGAGGCCCTCGTCGTGACCGGTCGAGGACGTCGTCGGGAAGGGCGGGCACGACGATCCAGTCGCCGCGTCCGATCTCCGCGGCGAGCTGGCCCGCGTCCCAGCCGGAGTACCCGGCGAACACCCGCAGGCCGCGCAGCCGCGGGGCCAGCGCCTCCGGGTCGCCGTCGAGGTCGACGATCCCCACCGGCGCGCGCACGACGCTCAGGCCGCCGACCGTGGCGGGGTCGAGTCCCGTGCGCACCGCGGCGAGGCAGAGCGCGGTCTCACCCTCCACCGGCCCCCCGACGAACACCGCGTGCGGCCGGGTCGAGAGCGGCGCCCACGACGGGAGGACGTCCTGCACGGGCACGTCGCTCGGCCGGTTCAGCACGACCCCGAGGCTGCCGCGGTCCCGGTGCTCGATGACGTAGACGATGCTGCGGCGGAAGTTGGGATCCAGCAGCCCGGGTGCCGCCACCAGCAGTGTCCCCGGCGCGACCCCGGACGCCTCGGAAGGCTGGGGTCCCGAGCGGTCGTGCACCACAGGACCATCGTCGCACCCGGCTTGCCGCGTAGCCTTCCCGCCGTGTCGACGCCGCAGCCGGAACCGCGGCTCGGGCTCGCCGGGCTCCTGCGGACCGGGGGGTTCCGGCGGCTGCTGGCGGTCCGCTTCGCGGCGCAGTGGGGGGACGGCCTGTTCCAGGCCGCACTCGGCGGCGCGATCCTGTTCAACCCCGAACGCGCCGCGGGCCCGCTGGACGTGGCTGCCGGGTTCGCTGTCCTGCTGCTGCCGTACTCGGCGATCGGCCCGTTCGCGGGCGCGCTGCTGGACCGCTGGGACCGGCGACGCGTGCTGCTCGTCGCCAACCTCGTGCGCGCGGTGCTGATCGTGGCCGTCGCGGTCGAGGTGTGGGCCGGGGTGTCGGGGGTGCCGCTCTACCTCGGCGCGCTCGCCGTCGTCGGGGTGAGCCGGTTCGTGCTCGCCGGCCTGTCCGCCGCGCTTCCGCACGTCGTGCAGCGCCGGTACCTCGTCGAGGGCAACGTGCTCGCCGCGACGGCGGGCGCGTGCTTCACCGCGCTGGGCGCGGCGACGGCGATCGGGCTGCGCGTGCTCGCCGGGCCCGACGACGCCGGATCGGCCGTGACGACGATGGTCGCGGTGGTGGGGTCGGTGGTCTCCGCCGCGCTGGCCGCCGGTTTCCGCCGCGGCCTGCTCGGACCCGACGGCAGGGACCGGCGGACCACCGTGCCGCCGTGGTCCACGGCCTGGCCGACGGCGCCCGCGCGGTGGCGGCCACCCCGACCGTCGCCGCGTCGTTCCTCGCGCTGGGCGCCCACCGGCTGGCGTTCGGCATCTCCTCGCTGCTCGTGCTGCTCCTGTTCCGCACCGCGTTCGCGGACGCGGGACCGCTGCTGTCGGGGCTGGCCGGTGTCGGCGGGGCGGTCGTGCTGATCGCGGCCGGGCTGGGCGTCGCCGCGCTGCTCACGCCGTGGCTCGCCAGGCGGTGGGGCCGCCCGCGCACGGTGCGGGCCGCACTCGTCGCGTCCGCCGTCGCCCAGGTCGCGCTCGCGGTCGTGCTGGACCTGCCGATGGTGCTGGTCGCGGCGTTCCTGCTCGGCGCGACGGGCCAGGTGGTGAAGCTCTGCGCCGACGCCGCCGTGCAGAGCGAGGCGGCCGACGACGTCCGGGGCCGCATATTCGCGCTGTACGACGCCCTGTTCAACGTCTGCTACGTGCTGGCCGTGGCCGTGGCGGCCCTGCTCAGCCCGCCCGACGGCAGGTCACCCTGGTTGCTCGGGGCGGCGGCCGGCCTCTACGTGCTGGGCCTGCTGGCCCACGACCGGCAGCTCCGCCGTACCCGGGAACCGCAGCCGGCCCCGCCCGAACCCGACCCGGCCTAGACCGGGTCCTGCTCCGCCGCCCACCGCCGCAGCTCGGCCTCGGCCTCGGCCTGCGTCAGGGGCCCGCGCTCCATCCGCACGGCGAGCATGTGCCGGTACGCCGCGCCGACCCGCGGCCCGGGTGCCAGCCCGAGCAGCCGCATGATCGCGTTGCCGTCGAGGTCGGGGCGGATCGCGTCGAGCTCCTCCTGCTTGCCGAGGTCGGCGATGCGCTGTTCGAGCGAGTCGTAGCTCCGCTGCAGCATCGACGGCGCGCCGCCGGTTGCGGGTGGTGCAGTCGGAGCGCACGAGCTTGTGCAGCCGGTCCAGCAGCGGCCCGGCGTCCGTGACGTAGCGGCGGACCGCCGAGTCGGTCCACTCGCCCCTCCCGTAGCCGTGGAACCGCAGGTGCAGGAACACCAGCTGCGCCACGTCGTCCACGACGGCCTTGGGGTAGCGCAGCTCGCGCAGCCGCCTGCGCGTCATCTTCGCGCCGACCACCTCGTGGTGGTGGAAGCTGACCCGGCCGTCGGGTTCCTTGCGGCGGGTGTCGGGCTTGCCGATGTCGTGCAGCAGGGCGGCGAGGCGCAGCACGAGGTCGGGGCTGCCGGGCTCCTCCCGCTCGATCGCCTGTTCCAGCACCACGAGCGAGTGCGTGTAGACGTCCTTGTGCTGCATGTGCTCGTCGATGGCCAGGCGCATCGCCGGGACCTCGGGCAGCACGTGCTCGGCGATGCCCGGTGTCCACCATCAGCTCGATCGCCTGCCGTGGCGCAGCGCCGCAGATCAGCTTCGTCAGCTCGAGCTGCACCCGCTCACGGGTGATGCGCGCCAGCTGCGCCGGACATCGCCGTCATCGCCGCGACCACCCGCGGCGCGGGCGCCAGCCCCAGCTGCGAGACGAACCGCGCGGCGCGCAGCATCCGCAGGGGGTCGTCGGCGAAGGAGTCCTCGGGCGCCGCCGGGGTGTCGAGCACGCCGGCGTGCAGCGCGGCGAGCCCGCCGTACGGGTCGACGAAACGGCGTTCGCCTCCGGTGATCTCCACCGCCATGGCGTTCGTCGTGAAGTCCCGGCGGCGCAGGTCGTCCTCGATCGTGTCGCCGAACGCGACGACGGGGTTGCGGGTGACGCGGTCGTAGGCGTCCGCCCGGAACGTCGTGATCTCGAGCGTGACGCCACCGCGACGGGCCCCGACCGTGCCGAAGGCGATCCCCGTCTCCCACACGGCGTCCGCCCACCCGGCGAGCACGGCCAGCACGGCGGGCGGACGGGCGTCGGTGGTGAAGTCCAGGTCCCCGACCGGCTTGTCCCGGGCGTCGCGGCCCAGCAGAGCGTCGCGGACGGTCCCGCCCACCAGGAACAGCTGATGGCCCGCGGCGGCGAACCGCTCGGCGAGCTCGTCGGCCACCGGGGGGATCCGGACCAGTTCCACGACCGCATTCTCCTGGGCCCGGACCAGCTCCGGTGCAACGGCGGGGGCCGAGGTGGACCCGGGCGCGGGGGCAGTGACAGGCACGGCGATCCAGTCTAGCCATGCCGCTGCGCACGTCAGCGCTCCCGGTGGCGCGCCCGACGCGTGCCCGGCTCGCTTCGGCGATCATCGTTACCATCGGCCCATGTCCACCTCCCGCGGCCGTTCGGGAGGGCGTCGTGCTGGCCGCCCTCCGCCCGGCCGCCGTCGGTTGCGCACCGTCGACGAGACGTCCGCCGGCGGCCTCGTGGTCGACCACGACCACGGCACCGCGGCCGTCATCGGGCGCCTCGACCGCCGGGGCCGGCTGCTCTGGTCGCTGCCCAAGGGCCACATCGAGGCCGGTGAGACGGCTGAGCAGGCGGCGGTGCGCGAGGTCGAGGAGGAGACCGGCATCATCGGTCAGGTGGTCGCACCCCTGGGCACCATCGACTTCTGGTTCGTCGCCGAGGACCGGCGCGTGCACAAGACCGTGCACCACTTCCTGTTGCGCGCTCTCGGTGGCGAGCTCTCCGACTCCGACGTCGAGGTCTCGGAGGTCGCCTGGGTGCCGCTGGCGGAGCTGGAGTCGCGGTTGGCGTACGCCGACGAGCGACGGCTCATCCGCCGGGCCACCGAGCTGCTGGAGGACACCGCGTGAAGACGGTCGCGACCATGGTCGCGATCGCGTTGCTGCTGCTCGCGGGACCGTTCGCCGGTCCGGCTCTCGCCCAGCCGGGCGTCGCGCCTGCCGTCGAGGGACCGCTGGCGCTCGACCTGGACCAGATGACCCCCCGGATGGTCACGGCGGCAGGCCCCGACTCGATCACCGTCACCGGAACGCTGCGCAACACCGGTGACCGGCCCGTCGACGGCCTCGCGATCCGCCTGCAGCGCGGCGACCCGCTCCGCAACGAGGGCGAGCTGCGCGACGCGCTGGAGGGCGACGCGCGCACGGACGCGGTGAGCCCCGACTTCGTCGACCTGCCCGGGGCTCTCGCCCCCGGTGAGCGGCGGCCCGTGCGGCTGACGGTGCCGCTGCGCGGCGAGCCGGGCACCGGGCTGGGAATCGTCCGGCGCCGGGGTCTACGAGCTGCTCGTCAACGTCAACGGGGAGCCCGAGGACGGTGCCCAGGCCCGGCTGGTGGCCGTGCGGATGCTGCTCCCGGTGCTGTCGGTGCCGCCCGACCGCTCGACGGACGCACGACCGGCGTCGTCGAGCCCGAACCGGCCCGCGCAAACCCGGTCACCCTGCTCTACCCGGTGGTCGACGCACCGCGGCGGCTCGCGACGGTGCCAGGGGAGCAGGCCCTGCTCAGCGACGACGTACTGGCCGACTCGTTCGCCCCGGGGGGGCGGCTGGACGGCCTGGTCGCGGCGCTGGCGACCAGCGCGCCGGTCGGTTCGCGCCTGCGCGAGGCGGTCTGCCTCGTCGTCGACCCCGATCTCGTGCAGACCGCGGCCGCGATGCGCACCGGCTACCTCGTCCGGGGAAAGGACGGCTCGACGACGCCCGGCCGGGGGGCGGAGGCCGCCGGGCGATGGCTCGACGTGCTGACGGCGACGGCGCGCGGCGGGTGCGTCCTCGCGCTGCCGTTCGCCGACGCCGACCTGGTCGCGCTCACCCGTGCCGATCTCGACGGCGCCGTGCGCAACGCGGTGACCGGCGGCCGGGAGATCACCGCCGCCACGCTGGGCACCTCGGTGCTGCCCGGGGTCACCTGGCCGATCGAGGGCATCCTGGACGGCGCGACGCTCGCCCAGGTCGTGGCGGCCGGGAACGACGCGCTGGTGCTCTCCGCCGAGGGGGTCGACCGGTCCCGCGGCTCCCGGACCGCCGGCGTGCTGCCGATCGCCGACGGCGGCCGCCCGCAGCTGGGCGTGCTCACCGACCCGCTGCTGACGCTGGCCGCGACCGGCCCGGTCCCTGCACCGGCCACCGGTGGCGACACGACGGGTGGCCAGGTCGCCACGACCACCGCACCGGCCGGGACCCCCGTCCCGCTCTCGACGCAGGACCTCATCGGCGCGCTGGCCTTCCGGACGCAGACCGACGCGCCGGTCGACGGCCCGATCGTGGTCGCGCCGCCGCACCAGTGGGCGGCGGAGGGCACGGGGGCGCGGGAGCTGCTGGCCGCGACCGAACAGCTCGTCGACTCCGGCCGGCTGGAGCCGCGCGGCCTCGGCGAGGTGATCTCCGGTGGCGTCGGGCGGACCATGGCCGCGCGTGCACCCGCGTACCCGGTGCGGGCCGGCAGCCGGGAGATCCCGTCGGCGGTGACCGACGTCGTGCGCACCACCACCGCGGACGTGGCCGACCTGCGGTCCGCCGTCACCGACGAGGGCGCGGTGGGCGTGGCACCCGAGGCCGTGTTCGGGCCGCTGGTGCAGGGCCTGGTGCGGCCCACGTCGTCGGCGTGGCGGGGCAGGCCCGCGCTCGCGGCGCAGGCCGCCACGGACAGCGCCGACCGCATCACCGAGCTCCGGTCGGGGGTGCGGGTCCTCGAGCCGCCCAGCCCGTACTCCCTGGGGACCACGGACGCGCCGCTGCTGTTCACCGTGGCCAACGCGCTCCCGGTACCCGTACGCGTGCGGGTCGAGCTGTCCACCACCGCCGGGCTGCGCGTCGCGCCGGTCCCGGAGCAGCGGGTGCCTCCGCTGGGCCGGATCCAGGTCAGGGCGAGCGCCGAGGTCACCCGGAGCGGGCAGTTCACCGTCGACGCCGCGGTGCGCACCCCGGCGGGCGGCCTGCTCGGCCCGCCGAGCCGCCTGAAGGTGCGGTCGACCGCCTACGGCACCATCACGGTGTGGCTGACGGGGACCGCGGCGGTGCTGCTCGTGGTGCTGGCCGCACGCCGGGTGCTGCGCCGGATCCGCGGCGAGCCGGGCCGCCACGCGGTGCCGGGCACCCCGGATCCGCCGGTCCCGGACGGCCCGCCGGACCAGGCGGTCCCCCCGACCACCGCCGACCCGGCGGTCGCACCCGACCCCGGACCCGGCGGTCCCCCCGACCACCCCGCTGCAGGCGGACCGCCCCCGGCCCCCGGCCCCCGCCGTCCGCCAGGGCCCCCCGGGCCCGCCCCCGCCCAGCCCCCCGGCACCCCCCGGGATCGGGCCCCCCGGCCGCCCCGCCCCGGGTCCCCACCCGCCGGTGACCGGCACCGACGACGCACCGACGGCCCGGCTCCCGGTCGTCGACGCGTCCGGTGCCGCCCGACGCCCGTGCGCCACGACGCCGCTGCCGGTCACGCCCTCCGACCGTTCCGGGAAGTCGCTGGGCCGGACGAGCGGGCTCATCGCCGTCGCGAGCCTGGTCAGCCGCATCACCGGCTTCATGCGCCAGCTCGCCATCGTGGCGGTGCTCGGGCTCGGGATCGTCAACGACTCCTACACGGTCGCCAACACGCTGCCCAACATCGTCTACGAGCTGCTGCTCGGAGGCGTCCTCACCAGCGTGATGATCCCGCTGCTGGTCCGCGCCCAGGCCGAGGACGCCGACGGCGGCGAGACCTACACCCGCCGCCTGCTCACCGTGGCCGGCACCGTCTGCTGCTCGCCACGCTCGCCGCGATGCTGGCCGCGCCGCTGCTCACCCGCCTCTACCTGGGCGGGCAGACCACCTCGACGGCGAACCCCGACCTGGCCACCGCGTTCGCCCTGCTGCTGCTGCCGCAGATCTTCTTCTACGGCCTCGGGTCGCTGCTCGGGGCGCTCCTGAACAGCCGCGGCGTGTTCGGCCCGTTCGCCTGGGCACCGGTGCTCAACAACGTCGTCGTGCTCGTCGTGCTCGGCGCCTTCACGCTGATGCCCGGCGAGATCTCGCTGGACCCGGTGCGGCTGGGGGAGCCGAAGCTGCTCGTCATCGGCCTGGGCACCACGCTCGGGATCGTGATGCAGGCCCTGGTGCTGATACCCGCGGTGCGCAGGACCGGGTTCCGGTACCGGCCCGTGTGGGGCTGGGACCCGCGGCTCACGTCGGCCGGTGGGCTCGCGCTGTGGGTCGTGGCCTACGTGCTCGTCGGGCAGGTCGGGTACATCGTCACCACCCGGGTCGCGTCGTCGGCCGCCGCCGGCAGCGTCGCGATCTACACCAACGCCTGGCTGCTGCTCCAGGTCCCGTACGGCGTGCTCGGTGTGTCCCTGCTCACGGCACTGATGCCCCGGATGAGCCGCGCCGCGGCCGCGGGCCGCATCGACGAGGTCGTCGCCGACCTGTCGCTGGGCAGCAGGCTGTCGGCGCTGGCGCTGGTGCCGGTGAGCGTGCTGCTCACGCTGTTCGGCACCGAGGTCGGGGTGGCGCTGTTCGCGCTGCGCCAGGCCAACCTCGACGGGGCGGTCCGCCTCGGCACCGCACTGGCCGTCTCCGCGTTCGGGCTGCTGCCGTTCGCCGTGGTGATGCTGCAGCTGCGCGTCTTCTACGCGCTCACCGACAGCCGCACCCCCACGCTCATCCAGCTCGTCGTCGTCGGCGTGAAGGTGCCGTTGCTGCTGGCCTGCCCCGCGTTCCTGCCGCCCGAGCAGGTGGTGCTCGGCCTCGCCGCCGCCAACGGCGCGTCGTTCGTCGTCGGTGCCGTCATCGGACAGGTCCTGCTGCACCGGCGGCTGGGCAGGCTGGGCACCGGCCGGATCATCGGCACCATCGCGCGCACGACCGCCGCAGCGCTCGCCGGTGGGCTGGTCGCCCTCGGAGCGGTCTCGGCGCTGCGGGCCGGTCCGCTCGCGCAGTTGACGCCGGTGGCCGCAGCGTGGGCGACGCTCGGCGTAACGCTCGTCGTCATGACTCCGATCGTCCTGGTGGCGATGCGCCTGCTGCGCGTGCACGAGCTGGACCCGCTCTGGGCGCGGCTCGGGCGGCTCGCCGACCGGCGCAAAGCCGGGCGTCGGCCACCCCGCTGACGTAGGCTGCGAGCGGGTTCGACGCCGGTGGGGACGGCGCTCGGGGGAGGTCGGCTTGCGAACTCAGGAGCCACAGCAGTATCGCGGCCGCAGCCGGGATGCGCCGAGCGAGGAGGAGTCGTGAGCGAGCTCGCAAGTCGCTCCGGCACCTCGTCCGACCCGCGCATGCCCGCGGCCCTGATCCCGGAACAGAAGCGCCCGGCCGACGACGCACCCGCCCGCGACTCGCCGCCGCCCACGGGCGCAGGCTCCGTGCTCGCCGACCGCTACCGGCTGGTCGACCGGGTGGGATCCGACACCGGCGCAGGCGCCGAGTTCTGGTGCGCCGAGGACACCGTCCTCCAGCGCGAGGTCGCCATCACCGTCCTGCGCAGGCTCACCTCCGATTCCGGGGCGGTCGACGGCGACGAGGACCCGAGCGGTGCCACCCGAGCCGACGAGATGCTCGTCAGGGCGCGGCGCGCCGGCTCGTTCGAGCACCCCGGCTGTGCCCGCCTGCTCGACGTGCTCGCCCCGAGCTCCGCGGACCTGCCCGAGGACGTGCTCGGCGCCGCCGTCACCGAGTGGGTGCCGGGCCGCAGCCTCGCCGAGACCCTCGCGGACGGGCTCGTCAGGCCCATCACGGCGGCGCGCTCCCTCCAGCTGCTCGCCGCCGCCGCGGAGTCGGCGCACCGGCACGGGCTCACCCTGGGCTGCGACCACCCGCAGCGCATCCGGATCACGCCGGACGGCAGCGCCAAGCTGTGCTTCGCGCTGCCCCGCCCGGACCTGCGGCCGCCCGACGACGTCCGCGGCCTCGGCGCGGTCCTCTACGCCCTGCTCACGTCGCGCTGGCCGCTCTCGGGGGCCGACGCGGCACGCGCGGGCCTCACCGCCGCCGACCGCGGCTCCACCGGCACGGTGGCGGCGCCGTCGACGCTGCGGCCCGGCGTCCCCGTCGAGCTCGACGCGCTGGCCACCGGCACGCTCGGCCCGGAATCGGCGCCCGGTCGCGTGCACACCGCGGCCGCCGTCCACCAGCTGCTCACCGAGGTCGTCGACGAGGCCGACCGGGTCGCGCTGTTCCCGCCGACGCACGACGGGGTCCCCTCGGCACCCGACGACGTGTGGCAGGACGGTGGCCAGGGCAAGCGCCCGGTGGACCGGCGCAGGCGCCGCAAGCTGCTCCTCGGGCTCGGCGCGCTCGGCGTCGGGATGGCCGTGCTCCTCGGATACGCGGGCCTGAGCCTCGGCTCGCTGCTCGCCGACCCCGCCGGGCCGGTGATCGTCGTGAGCGACCCCGTCGAACCGTCCGACCAGGCCCCGGGCGACGCCCCCACGGCGGGCGCGGCGGCCGCCGTGGCCAACGTGGAGGTGTACTCCCCGGGCGGCGACCGCGACAACGCCGGCCGGGTCTCCCGCGTGATCGACGGCAACACCGGCAGCGGCTGGCGCACCTCGGTCTACAAGCAGCAGTTCCCCGCGCTCAAGCCCGGCGTCGGGGTGATGGTGTCGTTCGCCTCCGCCGTGCAGCTCTCCGGCCTGGCGATCGACTCGCCGAGCGGCGGCACGCACATCGAGATCCGCTCGGCGCCCTCGGCCGACGCCCGCTTCGGCGACACCGTGCCGATCGCCGACACCACCCTGGAAGGCAGCACGACGGCCGTGTCGCTCTCGCAGAGCCAGCCCGTCCAGCACGTGCTGCTGTGGATCACGAAGCTGGGCGGGACCGGCACCGAGTACTCCACCGAGATCAACGAGGTGGAGTTCCGGCGCGCGGGCCTGTAGGCCACGAGTTCTCCCGAACGGCCTCGGGCGGGCCCGGTGTCGATCTAGCCTCCGGGCGTGCCCCTCCCGGTCCGGACCGACGCGGACCTCCTCACCGCGCACCGGAACGGCGACGCGCAGGCGTTCGAGGAGCTCGCCGGGCGCTACATCCAGCGGTTGTGGTCCATCGCGGTACGCACCGTCGGCTGCCCCGAGGACGCCTCCGACGTCGTCCAGGAGGCGTTGGTGTCGGCGTACCGGCATGCCGGGAGCTACCGGGGTGACGCGTCGGTCCGCACGTGGCTGCACCGGATCGTCGTGAACGCGTGCATCGACCGCATCCGGCAGGACCGGCTCCGGCGCACCGTCCCCTGGCCCGAGCGCGACGTCGCGGCCAGGCGATCCGACCCCGCCGTGGAACTGGTCACCCGCATGGCCGTGGAGGACGCCCTGGCCACGCTGCCGTGGGAGCAGCGGGTGCCGATCGTCCTCGTCGACGTGCACGGTTGCCCCGTGGCGGAGGTCGCGGAGATCATGCGCGTGCCGACGGGCACGGTGAAGAGCCGCTGCGCCCGGGGCCGGGCCAGGCTCGCCGTGCTGCTCGGGCACCTGCGGGAGGAGACCGGATGACGCCACCGCACCCCGACGTCGCACGGCTCGCCGCCCTCGACGCGGGCGCGCTCGACCCCGCCGAGGCCGCCGAACTGCGCGCATCCGCCCGCACCGACCCCCGGGCCGCCGCCGTGCTCGACGCACTGGCCGCCACCCGCGCCGAGCTGGCCGCCCTCCCCCCGCCCCCCGTCCCACCCGCCACCGCCGCCCGCTGGTCCGCCGCCCTCCACCCACCCCCCACCACCCCCACCACCCCGCGAGTCGGGGAATCCCGCCGCGAGTCGGGGAATCCGTGCGCGAGTCGGGGAATCCCGTCCGCGAGTCGGGACATTCCGGCCGCGAGTCGGGGAATTCCGTCCGCGAGTCGGGGCAATCCGGCGGGCGAGTCGGGGGAATCCGGCCGGGAGCGGTGGCGGGGTCCGCATCGCCGCAGCGGGCGTCGCCGCCCTCGCCATCACCGGGAGCCTGCTAGCAGGCCCGAGCGGTGACGTGCGGCCCTCCGTCCCGGAGCCCACCACGCCGGCCGTCGCACGGATGGACCTGGCCACCTTCGGCCGGGCCGCGTTGGGCGTCGACGACCTCGGCCCGCTCGGCGACCCGATCCGCCGCGCGGGCTGCCTGCGCGCGGTCGCACCCACCGACGTACGGCCCGGCGACCGCGTGCTGGGTGGTCGGCAGGTGGTCCTCGACGGCCGTCCCGGCGTGCTCCTCGTACTGGCCACCGGCGTGCTCGGCCGGTTCCGGCTGGTGGTCGTCGACCCGGCGTGCGGCCCGGACGGAGGTGCCCTGATCGCGGAGGCCGTCGTGGGGTCGTGACGCCCGGTGCACCACGGAATGCCTGCTACTGGGATCGTGTTGTACGGCTTGACAACGCGAAGGAGAGGACGGGTACCCGTGACGACCGACAAGGTGCACGAGCTGATAATCGTCGGCTCCGGCCCGGCCGGGTACACAGCAGCGATCTATGCGGCACGCGCCCAGCTCGCGCCACTGGTCTTCGAAGGCAGCCAGTTCGGCGGCGCCCTGATGACGACGACCGAGGTCGAGAACTACCCCGGTTTCGCCGACGGCATCATGGGCCCCGAGCTGATGGAGCAGATGCGCGACCAGGCGACCCGGTTCGGCGCGGAGCTGCGTTCCGAGGACGTCGAGTCCGTATCGCTCGAGGGCGAGATCAAGTCGGTGACGGCGCACGGTGTCACCCACCGCGCGCGCGCCGTCATCCTCGCGATGGGCGCAGCGGCCCGCTACCTGCACGTGCCGGGGGAGCAGAAGCTCCTGGGTCGCGGGGTGAGCTCCTGCGCCACCTGCGACGGGTTCTTCTTCCGCGACCAGGACATCGCGGTCGTCGGTGGCGGCGACTCGGCGATGGAGGAGGCGACGTTCCTCACCCGTTTCGCGCGGTCCGTCACCGTCGTGCACCGCCGTGACGAGTTCCGGGCCTCGCGGATCATGCTCGACCGGGCGCGCAACGACCCGAAGATGCGCTGGCGCACCAACGCCGAGGTCGTCGAGGTACTCGGCGACGGCAGTGTCTCGGGCGTGCGGCTGCGTGACACCCGGACCGGCGAGGAGTCCGTGCTGGACGTCAGCGGCATGTTCGTCGCGATCGGGCACGACCCGCGCAGCGAGCTCGTCCGAGACGTTCTCGACGTCGACGACGCCGGTTACGTGCAGGTCGACGCCCCGACCACCCGCACCGCCATCCCGGGCGTGTTCGCCTGCGGCGATCTCGTCGACCACACCTACCGCCAGGCCGTCACGGCGGCCGGGTCAGGCTGCGCGGCGGCCATCGACGCCGAGCGCTGGCTCGCGGACGGCGCGGTGCCGAGCGAGATGGCAGGCGGCGGTTACGGCCAGGCCGCCGATCAGGTCGCCGCCGCCATCCACTGAACATTCAACCCGACACACATCCAGGAAACGGAGAACCACCCATGGCGAACACCGTCAACGTCACCGACGACACCTTCGAAGTCGACGTCCTCAAGAGCGACAAGACCGTCGTCGTCGACTTCTGGGCGACGTGGTGTGGTCCCTGCAAGATGGTCGCTCCCGTCCTGGACGAGATCGCCGGCGAGCACAGCGCGACGCTGACCGTCGCCAAGCTCGACATCGACGCCAACCCGGCCACGGCACGGGACTACCAGGTGATGTCCATCCCGACGATGATCGTCTTCCAGGACGGCAAGCCGGTCAAGCAGATCGTCGGGGCGAAGCCGAAGGCCGCGCTGCTGTCCGACCTGGCCGACTACATCGGCTGACGTCACCCTCCGCGATGCCCCGCGCCCACACGGTGCGGGGCATCGTTGCATAACGGACCGGACACGCCGTCGCGACCCGCTGTCCCCCGGTCGTGGCACCCCAGGGCACAATGGTCGACGGCCAGCGCCGCCCCGGCGGCAGCAACGAGGTGCCGTGCAGCGGTACCGCGACGACTCGAGCGAGGGGTGCATGCAGCTGCTGCGCCGAGGTGACAGCGGTCCTGCGGTGGTCGAGGTGCGGGCGAAGCTGAGGCAGTTCCGGCTGCTGGCAGGCGTGGAGCCCCACCCGGGCAACCCGCCGGAGCACCACTTCGACGTCGACGTGGAGAACGCCGTCCGGGCCTTCCAGCAGGAGCGGGGGCTCATCACCGACGGGATCGTCGGGCCCGCGACCTACCGGGCGCTGCGCGAGGCCGGCTGGACGCTCGGGGACCGGATGCTGGCGCTGATGATCTCCTCCCCGATGAGTGGCGACGACGTCGTCATGCTGCAGGAGCGCCTCCTCGAACTGGGGTACGACAGCGGTCGGCCCAGTGGCGTCTTCGACGATCAGACCGAGTTGGCGTTGCGCGCGTTCCAGCGCGACTACTGCGACATCTCCGACGGCGTCTGCGGCCCCGCCACCCTGCGCGCTCTGCGACAGCTCGGCGCACGCAAGGTCACCGGCGGCCGCCCGCACCTGCTGCGCGAGCAGGAGCTGCTCCGGCAGGCCGGCCCGCGCATGCGCGGCAAGCGGATCGTCATCGACCCGGGGCACGGCGGCTCGGACCACGGCATCACGATCGCCGGGGTCACCGAGGCCGGGCTGATGTGGGACCTGGCACGCCGTCTCGTCGGCCGGATGTCCGCCACCGGGATGGAGGCCCTGCTGTCCCGGCGCGAGGACAGCTGCCCGCCGGAGGCGGAGCGGGCCGCGTTCGCGAACAACGCCGGTGCCGACCTGGTGCTCTCGCTGCACACCGACGCCAACCGCAGCATGCACGCCCAGGGCCTCGCGACCTTCCACTTCGGCCACCCGTCCGGTGCCACCTCGACGGTCGGTGACGCGCTCGCCGGGCTCATCCAGCGGGAGCTGATCACGCGCACCGCGATGCAGGACTGCCGCAGCCAGGCGCGCACGTGGGAGCTGTTGCGGCTCACCCGCATGCCCACCGTGCGCATCGAGGTGGGATACCTGACGCACCTCGGGGACCGGCGCAAACTGCTCGACCCGGCCTTCCGGGACATCGTCGCCGAAGGCATCCTCGTCGCCGTGAAGCGGCTCTACCTGCTGGGACAGGACGACCAGCCCACCGGCACCTTCACGTTCTCCGACGTGCTCGCCCGGGAGCTCGAACGCGGCGGGGCCCAGGCCATCTGAGCGGCTTCAGGCGCGGACGGGCGACTCTCCGACGGGTGCCGCTGCCTGCATCGGGACCGTGATCGTCCCCAGGAGCTGTTCCAGCGCAGCCTCCACGTCCTCTTTCCACGTCATGGCGGAGCGCAGCTCCATCCGCAGGCGCGGCCAGCGCGGGTGCGGGCGGATGGTCTTGAAACCGACGCCGCGAAGGAAGTCGGCGGGGATCACGCAGCCGGGCTCGGTGCCGGGCCGCTGGTCGCCGAACACCTCGATGGCCTTGACGCCGCGGCGGGTGAGGTCCTTCACGACGGCCTGCGCGAGCATCCGGCCCAAACCCTCGCCGGAGAACTCGGGCATGACCTGCATGGTGGTGAGCAGCACGGCGTCGGCGCTCACCGGACCCGTGGGCATCTCGGCCGCGCGGGGGACCGCCGACGGCGGCGCGTACATGACGTAGCCGGCGGGGACGCCGCGCATGTGCACGACCTTGCCGCACGAGCCCCACTCGAGCAGCACCTCGGAGACCCAGGCCTCCTTCTCCAGCTCCGTGGAACCGAAGTCGATGGCCTGCTCGCCGAGGTGCGGGGCGAGCTCCCAGAAGACGCATCGCCTGCATCGCTTCGGAAGGTCGTCGAGGTTGTCGAGAGTCAACGGCGCCACGTGCCAGGACAACGAAAGGACCTCCGGCGGCCGAGCGCTTGGACTCACACGACACCGCACGATTGCGGCGACAACCGACCATAGATCGATCCAGCAGCGCGCGGTACCCCGCGTGCTGCGACCGGTGGCTCATTCTCGCCGAAGGGCGGCAGCGTAACCCATCCAGGTGGCGTTTCGGCGCGCCAACACGCCCATCACGCGGTCCGAGGACCGTGGTTTCACGTGAAACGGGGCCGCTCAGGGCGAGGCGGGAGGCGTCATGAGGGCGGCGATCCGCTCGAGATCCTCCACGGACCC
Organism: uncultured Actinomycetota bacterium; assembly: GCA_963784265.1. Taxonomy (GTDB): domain Bacteria; phylum Actinomycetota; class Actinomycetes; order Mycobacteriales; family Pseudonocardiaceae; genus Pseudonocardia. The sequence goes on along the minus strand of CAWAQQ010000004.1, from coordinate 31,111 downwards.
GAACTCGACGACGATCCGTCCCTTGCGCTGACCCAGCTCGACCTTCACCCGCGTCTCGAACGTGCTCGACAGGCGCTCGGCCAGATCCTGCAACCCGGGGGCGTGCATGGGCTTGCGGCGCGCGGGCCGGCCGGGCGCCGGAGCCTCGTCGCGGCGCGCCAGCACCACCGCCTCCTCGGTCGCGCGGACGGACATACCCTCGGCGACGATCCGGGTCGCGAGCTCCTCCTGCTGGCCGACGTCGTCCATCCCCAGCAGGGCGCGGGCATGCCCGGCGGACAGGACGCCAGCAGCGACCCTGCGCTGCACCGCGACGGGAAGCCGCAACAGCCGGATCGTGTTGGTGACGACGGGACGGCTGCGGCCGAGGCGATCCGCCAGCTCGGTCTGGGTGACCCCGAACTCCGCGAGCAGCTGCTCGTACGCGGCCGCCTCCTCCAGCGGGTTGAGCTGGACGCGATGGATGTTCTCCAGCAGCGCGTCGCGCAACATCGCGTCGTCGGCGGTGCTGCGGACGATCGCGGGCAGCTCCGAGAGCCCTGCCCGCTGCGCCGCCCGCCACCGGCGCTCGCCCATGACGAGCTCGTAGGACCCGGGGGAGACCTCCCGCACCACGACGGGCTGGAGGAGCCCGAACTCCCGGATCGAGTGCTCGAGCTCGGCGAGCGCGTCGTCGTCGAAGTGGGTGCGCGGCTGGTGCGGGTTCGGGTGGATGGCGGTGATGTCGACCTCGCGGTACACCGCCCCGTCGACCGCGACGCGCGCGTCGTCCTCGGCCGGCGCGGACCGCTCCGCGCGGGGTTGCTGCGGTGCGGACGGGAACGCGGAGCCGGCCGGGATCAGGGAGAGGTCGACGGCTGCCGGGCCCGTCGGGATCAGCGCGGCGAGCCCACGCCCCAGCCCGCCCTTCCGCTCGCGCTCGGCCATGCTGCTACCGCCCGTCCTGGTCGGCGGGCCCCGGGCGGCCCATCGCCACGCCTCGTTCCGCGATCTCCCGGGCGGCGTCGACGTAGCTCATGGCACCGCGCGACCCAGGGTCGTAGGCAAGCACGGTCTGGCTGTAACCCGGCGCCTCGGACACCTTCACGCTCCGGGGGATCACCGTCCGCAGGGCGGTGTCGCCGAAGTGACGCCGAACCTCCGCGGTGACCTGGTCCGCGAGTTTCGTGCGGCCGTCGTACATGGTCAGCAGGATCGTCGACACGTGCAGGCCGGTGTTCAGGTGCGACCGGACGAGGTCGATGTTGCTCAGCAGCTGCCCGAGCCCTTCGAGCGCGTAGTACTCGCACTGGATCGGGATCAGCACCTCCGCCGCGGCCACGAGCGCGTTCACCGTGAGCAGGCCGAGCGACGGAGGGCAGTCGACGAGCACGTAGTCGACGTCGAGCCGGTCGAGCGCGTCGGCGGACAGCGCCTGCTTCAGGCGTTGCTCGCGGGCCACCATGCTCACCAGCTCGATCTCCGCGCCGGCCAGGTCGATGGTGGCGGGGACGCAGAGCAGGTCGGGCGACGCCGTGCTGGGCACCGCGGCCTCGACGAGCGATATCTCCCCGAGGAGTGCCTCGTACACCGACGGCGTGCCCAGGTGGTGCTCGACGCCGAGGGCGGTACTCGCGTTGCCCTGCGGGTCGAGGTCGATGACCAGTACCCGGATCCCGTGCATCGCCAGGGCGGCCGCGAGGTTCACCGTGCTGGTGGTCTTCCCGACGCCGCCCTTCTGGTTGGCGACGGTGATGATCCGCCGGTGGGCGGGACGCGGCATGCGGTGCCGATCGGGGTGCAGCACCCGGGCCGCCCGCTCCGCCTCCTCGGCGATGGGCGTCCAGCCGCGCTGCGTTTCACGTGAAACATCGTGCTCGGACACGGGGAAGGTCACGCTGAACCTTTCTGCCGGCGGGTCGGCCGGCCGGTCTGGCGAGTCCGTTCGACGATGACAACGGTTCCTGGCGGATCGACGATCGCGGCTCCGCATCGCACGACGCGCGGATCGCCCCCGCCCAGCTTCCTGACGGCCGCCGCGTCGCGCGCGACCTCCTCCTCGGCGGAGGCGCCCTTCACCGCGAGGAGCTCCCCGCCGCGTCGGAGCAGCGGGAGGGCCCAGCCCGCGAGCCGGGCAAGGGGAGCAACTGCACGAGCGGTCACCACGTCGGCACCCTCCCATCGACGTCGGACCGTGTTGTCCTCGGCCCGTCCCCGTTCCACCGCGATGTCCAGTGCGAGTTCCTCGACGACCTCGGTCAACCAGGCGACCCGGCGCGCGAGCGGCTCGACGAGAACGATCCGTAGATCCGGCCGAGCCAGCGCCAACGGTATCCCGGGCAGCCCCGCTCCCGAGCCCATATCCACCAACCGGGCGCCGTGCGGGACCAACTCCTCGACGACCGCACAGCTGAGCAGGTGCCGATCCCAGATCCGCGGCGCCTCGCGCGGGCCGATCAACCCTCGCTCCAGCCCCGAGGTGACCAGGAGCTCGGCGTATCTGCGTGCCGCCGGCAGCCGGTCGCCGAACACCACTGCCGCGGTCTCGGGCGGAACGGCGGGCTCCGGCGCCGGTGCGACGGCCGTGCCGTCAGGCACTTCGGAAGACGACGACCTGCCGGCGGGGTTCCTCGCCCTCGCTCTCGCTGGACACACCCTTCACCTGCGCGACGGCGTCGTGCACGACCTTGCGCTCGAACGGCGTCATCGGGCGCATGCCGTACCGACTGTCCGCTCTCGGAGACGTCCTTCGCGGTGCGGATGCCGAGCTCGGTCAGCTCGTCGCGCCGCGACTGCCGCCAGCCCGCGATGTCGAGCATGAGCCGGCTGCGGTTGCCCGAGGTCTGCTGCACTGCCAGCCGCGTGAGCTCCTGCAGGGCCTCGAGCACGGAACCGCGGTCGCCGACGAGCTTCACGAGGTCGTCGCCGCCGTCGATGCTGACGATCGCCCGCCCCGCCTCGACGTCGAGATCGATGTCGCCGTCGTAGTCGAGGACGTCGAGCAGGCGCTCCAGGTAGTCGCCGGCGATGTCGCCCTCGCGTACCAGCTGGTCCTCGGCGCTCGTGGCCACGGTTCCCCTGGCAGCGGTGTCCTTCTCCGCCGTTCCGTCCTGCGCGGTCTTCGGCACGATGCGTCTCCTCTCCGAGATGGTGGGGTGGCCCGCCGGTCGCCCGACGTGACACCCGTTGCGGCAGGCCCGCCGGGCCGACCGCTGGTGGACGGTGGTCAGCGGCGCTTGCGGCCGCGACGGGCAGGCGGCCGGGAGCTGCCGCCTGAGGAACGACCGGTGCGCGCGGCCGAGCCGTCGCCGGGCGCCTTGCCGTTGGAGGTCTCGGCGGTGCCACCGGTGGCGGCGGCCCCGCCGCTGACGCCCTTCGGGGATCCGTTCGCCGAACCGTTCTTGGCCGCGGACGCGTTCTTCGTGGTCGAACCGGTGGAGCGGGGCTGTCCGCTCTTGCGCGTGACCGGCTTCGCACCGGGCGTCTTCTGCTGAACGGGCTTCTCCGGCGTGGCCTCGACCTCGGGCCGTACCGGCTTCTGGCCCGGGCGCGGCGCGCGGGCCTGCCGGTTGGCCGTGGCCTCGTCACGCTTCGCGGTCTCCTCGACGTCGATCCGCCGGTACACCACGTACTGCTGGCCGAGGGTCCACAGGTTGTTGGCGACCCAGTAGAGCAGCACGGCCAGGGGCAGGAACGGTGCTCCGACGACCACGCCGATGGGGAAGATGTAGAGCATCAGCTTGTTCATGATCGCGGTCTGCGGGTTCTCACCCTGTGCCGCTGTCTGCCGGGCAACGGAGTGGCGCGCGGTGATGTGGGTGAAGATGCCGGCGGCGATCATCAGCGGGATCATCACGACGAGCATCTGCGAGATCGACGTGCCGAGCGCCAGCAGCTGCTCCTGGCCCATGGTGACCCAGGCCCCGAGCTTCGCCCCGAAGAGACTCGCCTCGTTGAACGAGACGACGCCGGCCCGGTCGAAGTAGTAGTTCTCCATCTTGTACGGCTGGAACTCGCGCAGCACGTGGAACAGACCGATGAAGACCGGCACCTGCACGAGAACCGGGAGGCAGCCGCCGAGCGGGTTGACCCCGTGCTCCTTCTGGAGCTTCTGCATCTCCTCGGCCATCTTGGCCTTGTCGTTGCCGTACTTCTTCTTGAGCTTCTGGATCTCCGGCTGGAACTCCTGCATCTTGCGCATGGAGCGGACCTGGTGGACGAAGGGCTTGTACAGGATCGCCCGCAGCGTGAAGACCAGGAACACCACCGCCAGCGCCCACGCGATGCCGCTCGAGTAGCCGAAGACGAAGCCGAACGCCTTGTGCCAGACCCAGAGGATGAAGGAGACCGGGTAGTAGATGAAGTTCAGCACGGCTTACTCCTCGTGGTTCTCGGCCGGGCGGCGGTCGCGGCGCCGAGACCTGTGTGCAGGGTCGAGCAGCCGAGCCGGCGGAACCGGATCGATACCGCCAGGGTGCCACGGCGCGCAGCGCAACAGCCGCCGCAGGGTCAGCCAGGATCCGCGGAACACCCCGTGAGTCTGCAGCGCCTCCACGGCGTAGGCGCTGCAGGACGGGTAGAAGCGGCACGTGGGCGGCAGCGCAGGCGAGATCCACCGCTGGTATCCGTGCAACGCGCCGATGAGCGCGCGTGCCACCGGCGACGGCCCCGGTGCCTGTGGCGGGGTCACCGCCTGCGCCCGTCGAGCTTGCGCAACGCACCGCCGAGTGCGGCGTCGAGGTCGACGGCGAGCTCCGTGGTCGTGGCCGACGCCGCGGGCGGCAGCGCCCGGACGACGAGCCGGGATCCAGGAGGAAGCGAGCTCAGGCGGGGAGCGACCAGGTGACGGAGCCGACGAGCGACGCGGTGCCGGACGACGGAACCGCCGACGGCACGGCTGACGACGAAGCCCGCCCGCTGCGTGTGCGCATCCTCCATGGTGTGCAGATGGACGACCAGCCGGGACCGACCGCTGCGCGAGCCGCGGCGTACAGCCGAGGCGAACTCGGCCCGGCGGGTCAGCCGGGAGGCGGCCGGTAACACCGGCGGGGCCGGATCAGGCCGAGAGCCGCTCGCGGCCCTTACCGCGGCGGGCGGCGAGGATGGCGCGACCGGCCCGGGTGCGCATCCGCAGCCGGAACCCGTGCTTACGCGCGCGGCGGCGGTTGTTCGGCTGAAAAGTGCGCTTGCCCTTGCTCACGGTCGGCTCTCCCGGTGGACGGCGGTACGGGGCCTGCCGTCGGTATGCGTGCTAGGTGACTCTGGACGGTGGAACGTGGTGATTTCGTGCGGTCCGCGCGGCGGCTCGGCGGGCGCGGAACGACAGCCGGCGGACACGGTTACCTGCAAGGGTACGCAGCACGCGGACAGAGGGTCAAACCACCCCGAGCAGCGACCGTCATCCCGTTGCCGCCTTGCGTCCGGGCTTGCCTTGTGGCAAGCCGCTCCTGTTGTTAGCGTGCCCCCTCACAGTTCGATCCGGGGGGGTCGCACCACACACTTCGCAGACCGCAACGGGCCCGCATGATCCCCATCGTGCCTGCCCGCGTACGTTCTTGCGCACAGGTGTGGACAAGCCTGGGGATGATCGTCCCCGCGCCGCCGCGACAGTGGTGGTCCAGGGCGAGAATCCGGAAGGGGGCCGACCGGTGGCCGACCAACCAGGCGATCTCGGGCAGGTCTGGAACCGGGTCATCGCCGACCTGTCCGGAGCGTCGGCCGATTCCGGTGAGCAGACCCTCTCCGCCCAGCAGCGCGCGTTCCTCCGGCTCACGCGCCCGCTCGGCCTGATCGACGGCACTGCGCTGCTCGCGGCGCCGAGCGAGTTCGCGAAGGACGCGATCGAACGCATCCTGCGCCGTCCCATCAGCGACGCACTCGGCCGCCACCTCGGCGTCGCGGTCAACCTGGCCGTCGTCGTCGACGCGTCCGCGGCGTCCGGTGGCACCGAGGTCCCCGACCCACCCGGGCGCGACGCCCCCGCGATGGCCGCACCCGTGACCCAGGGCTACGGCCCCGCGCCGCAGCCGTCCACCGCCGATCCCGCCGGCCCCCCGGCCGCGGTGGATCCGATCCCCGACGGCGAGACGGCACGCAACGGCGACGGCGTCTCCAACGGCCGCATCGACGGTGCCCGCGGGTCCGACACCTGGCCCACGTACTCCGCGGCTCCCGCGAACGAGCACGCACAGCCTCGCTCGCAGACCCGGTTGAACGAGAAGTACACCTTCGACACGTTCGTCATCGGCGCGTCCAACCGGTTCAGCCACGCCGCGGCCGTCGCGGTCGCCGAGGCGCCGGCCCGGGCGTACAACCCGCTGTTCATCTGGGGCGACTCCGGGCTGGGAAAGACTCACCTGCTGCACGCGGTGGGGCACTACGCGCAGCGGCTGTTCCCCGGCATGCGCGTGCGTTACGTGTCCACCGAGGAGTTCACGAACGACTTCATCAACTCGCTGCGCGACGACCGCAAGGTCGCCTTCCAGCGCCGCTACCGCGACGTCGACGTGCTGCTGGTGGACGACATCCAGTTCCTGGAGGGCAAGGAAGGAACCCAGGAGGAGTTCTTCCACACCTTCAACACGCTGCACAACGCGAACAAGCAGATCGTCGTGTCCTCCGACCGGCCGCCGAAGCGGCTGGAGACGCTCGAGGACCGGATGCGCACGCGTTTCGAGTGGGGGCTCATCACCGACATCCAGCCCCCCGAGCTGGAGACCCGCATCGCGATCCTCCGCAAGAAGGCGGCCCAGGACCGGCTCGCCGTCCCCGGTGACGTCCTGGAGTTCATCGCCGAGCGAATCGAGCGCAACATCCGTGAGCTCGAGGGCGCGCTGATCCGGGTCACGGCGTTCGCGTCGCTGAACCGGCAACCCGTCGACACCCAGCTCGCCGAGATCGTGCTGCGCGACCTGATCCCCGACTCTGCGGCGTCGGAGATCACCGCACCGACGATCATGGCCGTCACCGCCGACTTCTTCGGCCTCAGCATGGACGAGCTCTGCGGGCCCGGGAAGACGAAGGCACTTGCGCAGTCCCGCCAGATCGCCATGTACCTGTGCCGCGAGCTGACCGACCTGTCACTGCCCCGGATCGGCCAGACCTTCGGCGGCCGGGACCACACCACCGTGATGCACGCGGACAAGAAGATCCGCAACGAGATCGCCCAGCGTCGCAAGACGTTCGAGCAGGTCCAGGAACTCACCGCCCGCATCAAGCAGCGCGCCCGGCACTGACTCGCCTCCCGCGGCCGTTCTCGCACCGCGGGCCACACCCGTCGGACCGGCCCCGCACCCGCTGACCGAGCCCACCGCACCCGCGCCCGGCCGCAGCCATCGCTGCCCCGCCACTTCGCACCGCCGCGCCCGGCCGCCGCACCTGCCGCCGCCACTCCGCACGGCCGCGCCGCACCGGTTCGACCGCCGTGGCCCACCGAGGTCGCGCCGGCCTGCCACAGCGACCGCCCGCTGCATGTCGCCGGACCGGGGATCATGCCGACCGAGACCCTCAAGATCGTCGCCCCGGAACGCCGAACCGGACTGTGTACGGCTCCCCGTTCCCGTACGACGATCAAGGTGGATTTCGACCTCGACGACCAGGTCCGCGCCGGCCTACCCGACACGCCGCCACGCCCCGCAGCCGACACCCCGCCCGCCGCACCCCGCCGACCCGCCGCACACCCCGCCCCCGCACGCCCGCCACCGCGCCCCGCGGCACGCCGCCTCGTCAGCCCGCGCGCCTGCCCGCGCAGCCCGGTCCCGCGCGCACGATACCCGAACCAACCGTTCGGCGTCCGATCAGGGACGCTCGTCGCTCGGGGTCACCCTCGCGCTCTCGACCCGTCACCGATAACGGTCACGGAGCGTTCACCATCATGGGTCGGGTGGGGACATTGTGAGTTGAGCACCGTGACCACGTGGCGATCCTCCGGAGGATCCGGTCGCGCTCCGTTTGCGGCCGACCACTCTTCACCCACATCTGGGGACAACTCTGTGGATGGTTGGGTGGCCAGCGGTGGACGGATCGCCTGCAAACGGTGGACAACCCGCCTGCTTCCGGGGGACAGATCCGGCGGGGCCGGGTCCATCCACCGCCCCGCGTAGTCGCACACCCCTCGCCCCACCGCTGCCTCCACAGCCCGACACACCGCGGGGCCTGCGGATCGGCGCTCCGTCCACACTGCGCACAGGACCTGTTACTACTGCTGTTCTCCTCTCTTCAAGGAACTACAGAAGAACAACCCGGTGGACAGGTCACCCCGGACGGGTCCGTGCTGGCCGAGGTGACACCCGCGCCCGGTTGGCTCTACGGTGGGTGCCCGGCCCGACGCGACGCTCGGTCCGATCGTCGCCGGGTGCTCGAACCCCCGAGACGTCACAAGCCGACGCGACGCCGTCCCGCGTGAGAGGTCCCCGCCATGAAGTTCCGGGTCGAACGCGACGTCCTTGCCGACGCGGCCGCGTGGGTGGCCCGCAGCCTCCCCGCCCGGCCTCCTGCCCCCGTACTCGGCGGGGTGCTGATCGAGGCGGCGAGCGGTGCCGAGGGTGAGCGCCTCACGGTGTCCGGGTTCGACTACGAGACGTCGGCGCGGGTCGAGCTCGACACGACGATCGGCGATCCCGGCCGGGTCCTCGTGTCCGGTCGGCTGCTCGCCGACATCACCCGTGCCCTGCCGTCGAAGCCGGTCGACGTGGTCGTGGACGGCTCGCGAGCCACGATCAACTGCGGCAACAGCCGGTTCACGCTGCCGACCATGCCGGTCGAGGACTACCCGCAGCTGCCGGCCATGCCCCAGGTCGCCGGCTCGGTGGCCGCCGACGAGCTGGCCCAGGCCGTGGCCCAGGTGGCGGTCGCAGCGGGCCGCGACGACACGCTGCCGATGCTCACGGGCGTGCGGCTCGAGATCGAGGGCCCGCGGCTGACCCTCGCCGCCACCGACCGTTTCCGGCTCGCCGTCCGCGAGCTCGACTGGAACCCGGGCGAGGACATGGTCACCGCGTCCACCGCGGTCCTGATCCCGGCCCGCACGCTCGCCGAGGTCGCGAAGACGCTCGCGGGGGCGGGCACGGTGGAGCTGGCGCTGTCGGCGGGCGACGGGATGCTGGGCGTCACCGGCGGTGGCAGGCGCGCCACCACGCGCCTGCTCGACGCGGAGTTCCCCCGCTTCCGCCAGCTGATCCCCACCGAGCACACGAGCGCCGCGATCGTCGCGGTCGCGCCGCTGCTCGAGGCGATCAAGCGGGTGGCGCTGGTCACCGACCGGGTCGCCCAGGTGCGGATGGAGTTCGGCGAGGACGGGCTGCGGCTCGCGGCAGGCGGCGACGACGTGGGCAGCGCCGAGGAGGAGCTGCCCTGCGAGCTCGACGGGGCCGCCCTGACCATCGCGTTCAACCCCGGCTACCTGATCGACGCGCTCGGCGCGCTGCACACCGAGCGGGTGCAGCTGACGTTCACCACCCCGAACCGGCCCGCGCTCGTGCGTCCCGTCCCGGCACCCGAGACGCCGGACGGCCCGAGGCCGACACCCCGCCTGCCGCCGCGGGATACCTGCACCTGCTGATGCCGGTCCGGCTCCCCGGCTGACTCATCGGGACGCCACCGCACGTCCTGCCCCGAACCGACCTCAGGAGTGAGCACGTGCAGATCGGAATGATCGGGCTGGGTCGGATGGGCGGCAACATGCGCGACCGCCTCAGCGCCGCCGGTCACGACGTCGTCGGCTACGACCCGCGCCCCGACGTCACCGACGTGGCGTCGCTCGCCGCGCTGGCGGCCGCGCTGCCCGCACCACGGCTGGTCTGGGTGATGGTGCCGTCCGGCGAGCCGACACGCAGCACGATCCGGGCACTCGCGGACGTTCTCGAGTCAGGCGACCTCGTGATCGAGGGCGGCAACTCCCGCTACACCGACGACGGCCCCAACGCCGCGCTGCTCGACGAGAAGGGCGTCGGCTACCTCGACTGCGGGGTGTCGGGCGGGATCTGGGGCAAGGACAACGGCTACGGGCTGATGGCCGGCGGAACGGCGGAGCACGTCGAGCGTGCGATGCCGGTCTTCGACGCGCTGCGGCCGGACGGCCCGCGCGAGGAGGGATTCGCGCACGCCGGACCGGTGGGCGCAGGGCACTTCTCGAAGATGGTCCACAACGGCATCGAGTACGGGTTGATGCAGGCCTACGGGGAGGGCTACGAGCTGCTGTGCGCCGCCGAGCTCGTCACCGACGTCCCCGCGGTGCTGCAGGCCTGGTCCCGCGGGACGGTCGTGCGGTCCTGGCTGCTCGACCTGCTGGTGCTCGCCCTGCGCCAGGACGAGGGGCTCAGCGGGCTCGACGACTACGTCGAGGACTCCGGCGAGGGTCGCTGGACGCTCGAGGAGGCGATCACCCACGCCGTGCCGCTGCCGGTGATCTCCGCGGCGCTGTTCGCCCGCTTCGCCTCCCGGCAGGAGTCCTCGCCTGCGATGCGCGCGGTGGCGGCGTTGCGCCAGCAGTTCGGCGGGCACGCCGTGCACGTGGCAGGTGCGGGGCCGGCGGGCGCACCGGGCGAGACGGCCGGGCCGAGCTCGGGCACCGGCTCCACCCAGGACTGATCCGGGCCGTGCACCTGCGTCGTCTCGCGGTGGCCGACTTCCGGTCGTGGGAGCGGGCCGAACTCGACCTCGAACCGGGCGTCACCGTCCTGCTCGGCCCCAACGGCGTGGGCAAGACCAATCTCGTGGAGGCCGTCGGCTACCTCGCGACTCTCGGCTCGCACCGCGTCGCGACGGACGCACCGCTCATCCGGCGTGGGGCCGAGCGTGCGGTCGTACGGGGCGGGGTGGTGCACCACGGCCGCGAGCTGGCCGTCGAGATCGAGATCGCCACGGGGAAGGCCAACCGGGCGCGGGTGAACCGGGCGCCGGTCACCCGGCCGCGAGACGTCCTCGGGATCCTGCGCAGCGTCCTGTTCGCGCCGGAGGACCTCGCGCTGGTCCGCGGCGATCCCGGCGAGCGGCGCCGGTTCCTCGATGACCTCCTGGTGGCCCGGTTCCCCCGCTACGCCGGTGTGCGCAGCGACTACGAGCGGGTGTTGCGGCAGCGCTCCGCCCTGCTGAAGACCGCCAGGGCCGCGGGTGACCTCCGGACCCTCGACGTGTGGGACGGGCACCTGGCCCGGCACGGCGCGGCGTTGCTGGCCGGGAGGCTGGAGCTGGTCGCCGGGATCGCACCGCTTGCCGTCGAGGCGTTCGCGGAGGTGGCGCCCACGTCGGAACCGATCGAGCTGCGCTACCGGGCGAGCCTGGAGGGCGAGCCACCGTCCACGGTCGACGACCTCGAGGCGGCCCTGCTCGCCGACCTGGCCCGGGTGCGGCGCCAGGAGGTGGAGCGCGGCGTGTGCCTCGTCGGCCCGCACCGCGACGATCTCGAGCTGCGGATGGGCCCCGGGCCCGCGAAGGGCTACGCGAGCCACGGGGAGTCGTGGGCCCTCGCGCTGGCGCTGCGGCTGGCCTCCTACCGGCTGTTGCGTGCGGACGACGTCGAACCGGTGCTGGTCCTCGACGACGTGTTCGCCGAGCTGGACACCCGGCGCAGGCGGGCACTGGCCGAGGTGGCGCTGCGCGCCGAGCAGGTGTTGATCACCGCGGCCGTCGCCGACGACGTGCCGGAGGAGCTCCACGGGACCCGGTACACCGTCGGCGACGGCATGCTGGCGCGGTCGTCAGGGCCGGCGGCGCAGGCCGCCATCGGCAGGGGGTTCGACGTGATCCACGACAGGTGTGGACAAGGTTGTGGATACTGTGGATAACTCGGCCCGTCCTGGTGATAACGAGGGAAAACGACCGCTCGGCGACGCTGAAGAACCGGCCGCCGTCACCCGATCGGGTCCGGTTGTCCCCAACCCTGGGGATGGCGGTGGCACGACCGGCGGGCGCGGAGCCGACATCGCCCGGGAGGCGCTGCGGGCAGCACGGGAGGCCGCCGCCGAGCGTTCGGCACAGCGGTCGACGGCCCGGCGCGGTGCGCCGGCCCGCCACCGGGCGCGGCAGGCGCAGGCGCTGGTCGGGTCCCGGTCCGGACGACCGTGACCCGCAGCCGCTCGGCCGGATCGCCTCCCGGGTGGCGATGGACCACGGCTGGTCCCCGCGGCTGACCGACGCCACCGTGCTCGGGCGGTGGCCCGAGCTCGTCGGGGCCGAGATCGCCGACCACTGCACCCCGGTGTCGCTGCGCGACGGCGAGCTCGTCCTGGAGGCTCGCTCGACCGCATGGGCGACGCAGCTGCGCACCCTGCAACGGCAGCTGCTCGCCAGCCTCGCCGATACCGTCGGCAAGGACGTGGTGCGGCGCATCCGCGTGGTCGGGCCGAGCAGTCCGAGCTGGCGTTACGGCCCCCGGCACGTGCGCGGGCGCGGCCCGCGCGACACGTACGGCTGAGCGGGGCGATCCGCAGGCCCCGGTTCAGCGCGACGTGACGGCGCCGGAGGACGTTTTCATCCCCCGATCCGCGGTCGCGACCCGCCCTCTATCCTCGATCGGCGGTCTGTGAGCGTCCTAGGGGTGTCCTAGCCGCATTTCTGTCCGGGCGCACCGGTATGATGGAGCAGTGTTTCCGGACGACCCCGATCGTCCGGTCGAAACGGCCCGACGTGGATGTGTGCCACATCCGGAGCGGACGGGCCATCGTCGCGAGGAGACAGGCAGCCCGTGCCGGAGAAGAAGAACGCGTACAGCGCGTCGTCCATCACCGTGCTCGAAGGGCTGGAGGCGGTTCGCAAGCGCCCTGGCATGTACATCGGGTCCACCGGTGAGCGCGGCCTGCACCACCTCATCTGGGAGGTCGTGGACAACGCGGTCGACGAGGCGATGGCGGGCCACGCCAGCCGCGTCGAGGTCACCCTGCAGGAGGACGGCGGGGTCCGGGTCGTCGACGACGGTCGCGGCATCCCGGTGGACATGCACCCCGTGGAGAAGGTGCCCGCGGTGGAGCTCGTGCTCACCCGCCTGCACGCGGGCGGGAAGTTCGACGACAAGTCCTACGCGGTGTCCGGAGGCCTGCACGGCGTCGGCGTGAGCGTCGTCAACGCGCTGTCGAGCGCGCTCGACGTCGAGATCCACAACGGCCGCTCCGTGTACCGCCAGCACTACGACCACTCCCGGCCCGGCACCCTGCGAAAAGGCGAGCCCACCACGCGGACGGGCACGGCGCTCACGTTCTGGGCGGACCGGAGCATCTTCGAGACCACCTTCTACAACGTCGAGACGATCTCGCGCCGGCTGCAGGAGATGGCGTTCCTCAACAAGGGCCTCACCATCGTGCTGCGCGACGAGCGCAACGGGCACGGCGAGGAGGAGACCGAGCCCGACGCGGAGGGCTACGTCGCGAAGGTCAAGGAGAAGGTCTTCCACTACCCGGGCGGCCTCGAGGACTTCGTCGCGCACCTCAACCGCAGCAAGGACCCGATCCACAAGAAGCTGGTGTCGTTCTCCGGTGCGGCCGACAACCACCAGCTCGAGGTGGCGATGCAGTGGAACTCGGGCTACACCGAGTCGGTCTACACGTTCGCCAACACGATCAACACCCACGAGGGCGGCACCCACGAGGAGGGCTTCCGCGCCGCGCTGACCACCACGGTCAACCGCTACGCGCGCGAGAAGAAGCTGCTCAAGGAGAAGGACCCGGCACTGTCGGGCGACGACATCCGCGAGGGCCTCGCAGCGATCGTCTCGGTCAAGGTGAAGGAGCCCCAGTTCGAGGGGCAGACGAAGACCCGCCTGGGCAACACCGAGGTCAAGTCGTTCGTGCAGCGCGTCAGCAACGAGTGGCTGGCCGACTGGTTCGAGCGCAACCCCGCCGAGGCGAAGACGATCGTCAACAAGTCGATCCAGTCGGCGCAGGCCAGGGCCGCGGCGCGCAAGGCGCGTGAGCTGGTGCGGCGCAAGAGCGCGGGCGACATCGGCGGCCTGCCGGGCAAGCTGGCCGACTGCCGATCCACGGACCCCTCCAAGTCCGAGGTCTACATCGTGGAGGGCGACTCGGCGGGCGGCTCCGCGAAGTCGGGCCGCGACTCGATGTTCCAGGCCATCCTCCCGATCCGCGGCAAGATCATCAACGTGGAGAAGGCGCGCATCGACCGCGTCCTGAAGAACACCGAGGTCCAGGCGATCATCACCGCGCTGGGCACCGGCATCCACGACGAGTTCGACGTCTCGAAGCTGCGCTACCACAAGATCGTGCTGATGGCCGACGCCGACGTCGACGGCCAGCACATCCGCACCCTGCTGCTCACGCTGCTGTTCCGCTTCATGCGGCCGCTCGTCGAGCAGGGCCACGTCTTCCTCGCCCAGCCACCGCTCTACAAGATCAAGTGGGGCGGCCGCGGGGCGGAGCCGGAGTTCGCCTACTCCGACCGCGAGCGCGACGGCCTCATCGAGGCCGGCCGGGCCGCAGGCAAGAAGCTGCCGAAGGAGGAGGGCGTGCAGCGCTACAAGGGCCTCGGTGAGATGAACGCCAAGGAGCTGTGGGAGACCACCATGGACCCGGCCAACCGGGTGCTCCTGCAGGTCACCCTGGACGACGCCGCCACGGCCGACGAGCTGTTCTCGATCCTGATGGGCGAGGACGTCGAGTCGCGCCGCTCGTTCATCACGCGCAACGCCCGCGACGTCCGCTTCCTCGACGTCTGAGTCTGCTGGACATCGAAGCCGAAGACGAAGGACCATCACGTGACCGACACCTTGCTGCCCCCTCCACCGTCGGAGGGTGACCGGATCGAACCGGTCGACATCCAGCAGGAGATGCAGCGCTCCTACATCGACTACGCGATGAGCGTGATCGTCGGCCGGGCGTTGCCGCTCGTCGAGGACGGGCTCAAGCCGGTGCACCGGCGCGTCCTGTACTCCATGGGGGAGAACGGCTTCCGCCCCGACCGCAGCTACGTCAAGTGCGCGCGCGTCGTCGGCGAGGTCATGGGCAACTACCACCCGCACGGCGACACGTCGATCTACGACGCACTGGTCCGGCTGGCCCAGCCGTGGTCGATGCGATACCCGCTCATCGACGGGCAGGGCAACTTCGGCTCCCGCGGCAACGACCCGGCCGCCGCCATGCGATACACCGAGTGCCGGCTCTCGCCGCTGGCGATGGCGATGCTGCAGGACATCGACGAGGACACCGTCGAGTTCAGCGACAACTACGACGGCAAGGCGCAGGAGCCCGACGTCCTGCCGTCGCGGGTGCCGAACCTGCTGATCAACGGCAGCTCCGGCATCGCCGTCGGCATGGCCACCAACATCCCGCCGCACAACCTGCGCGAGGTCGGTGCCGGTGTCGTGTGGGCCCTGGACAACTGGGAGGCCACCGACGAGGAGCTGCTCACCGCCCTGATGGAGCGGATCAAGGGCCCGGACTTCCCGACGGCCGGCCTGATCGTCGGGCGCGACGGCATCGAGTCGGCCTACCGCACGGGCCGCGGCTCGGTGCGGATGCGCGCGGTGGTCGAGGTGGAGGAGGACGCGAAGGGCCGCACCATCCTCGTGGTCACCGAACTGCCGTACCAGGTCAACCCGGACAACCTCATCGAGTCGATCGCCGCGCTCGTCCGCGACGGCAAGATGGCCGGGATCGCCGAGATCAACGACGAGTCGTCCGACCGCATCGGCATGCGCATCGTCGTCACGCTCAAGCGCGACGCCGTCGCCAAGGTCGTGCTGAACAACCTCTACAAGCACACCCAGCTGCAGTACGGGTTCGGCGTCAACATGCTGGCCATCGTCGACGGGGTCCCGCGCACGCTGCGGCTGGACCAGGTGGTCCGCAACTACATCCGCCACCAGATCGAGGTCATCGTCCGGCGCACGCGCTACCGCCTGCGCAAGGCCGAGGAGCGGGCCCACATCCTGCGCGGCTACGTCAAGGCGCTCGACGCCCTCGACGAGGTCATCGCGCTCATCAGGGCATCGGAGACGGTCGACGTCGCGCGGGTCGGCCTGATGGAGCTGCTCGACGTCGACGAGATCCAGGCGCAGGCGATCCTCGACATGCAGCTGCGGCGGCTCGCCGCGCTGGAGCGCCAGAAGATCATCGACGAGCTGGCCGAGATCGAGCGCACGATCGCCGACCTGCAGGACATCCTCGCCCGGCCCGAGCGGCAGCGGCAGATCGTCCGTGACGAGCTCACCGAGATCGTCGAGAAGCACGGCGACGAGCGGCGCACCCACCTGGTGGCCGACGACGGCGACGTCACCAACGAGGACCTCATCGCCGTCGAGGACGTCGTCGTCACGATCACCCAGACCGGGTACGCCAAGCGCACCAAGACCGATCTCTACCGGGCACAAAAGCGCGGCGGCAAGGGCGTGCAGGGCGCCACGCTGAAGCAGGACGACATCGTCGCCCACTTCTTCGTGTGCTCCACCCACGACTGGATGCTGTTCTTCACCAACAAGGGCCGGGTCTACCGGCTCAAGGCCTACGAGCTGCCCGAGGCCAACCGCAACGCACGCGGCCAGCACGTCGCCAACCTGCTGGCGTTCCAGCCCGACGAGCACATCGCCCAGGTGATGCAGATCAAGGACTACCAGGCGGCGCCGTACCTGGTGCTCGCCACGAGGTCCGGGCTGGTGAAGAAGTCGCGCCTCACCGACTTCGACTCCAACCGCACCGGCGGCCTGATCGGGATCAACCTGCGGGAGGACGACGAGCTCGTCGGTGCCGTGCTGTGCTCGGCCGACGACGACCTCCTGCTGGTCTCCGCCGAGGGCCAGTCGATCCGGTTCACCGCGAGCGACGACGCGCTGCGGCCGATGGGCCGTGCCACGTCGGGGGTACTGGGGATGCGGTTCAACAGCGGCGACCGGCTGCTGTCGCTCGCCGTGGTGCAGCCCGACACGTTCGTGCTGGTCGCGACGGCGGGCGGGTACGCCAAGCGCACCCCGATGGACGACTACCCGGTCCAGGGCCGCGGCGGCAAGGGCGTGCTGACGCTCCAGTTCGACCGGCGGCGTGGCACGCTGGTGGGCGCGCTCATCGTCGGGATCGACGACGAGCTGTACGCGATCACGTCGACCGGAGGGGTCATCCGCACCGCGGCCCGCCAGGTCCGAAAGGCCGGTCGGCAGACCAAGGGGGTCCGGCTGATGAACCTCGGCGACAACGCCACACTGCTGGCCGTTGCCCGCAATGCCGAGGACGATGCGGACGATGCCGAGCTGAACGGCGGCGCGAGCTGACCGTCGAACCCGGTCCCACGAGCCCAGTACCGAGGAGACCCACCCTCGTGAGCGAGAAGACGAGCAGTCCGGACGAACCTGACCGTTCCGGTTCGGTGGTCACCGGCGACCAGTCGCCGGGCACGCACCACCGGTGCCGAGAGCGGCAACGGGAGCAGGCCGGGCTCGCCCGCGGAGTCCATGGCCACGCCGCCTGCCGGCGTGAGCTCCGACGCCGCTGCCCGCAGCGAGGACGTCCCGGCCGCTCCGGCAGGCCGCCCGCAGCCGGCCCGGGTGCTCCGTCGGACGACCCCCGTCACGTCGGCGCCCCGAGACGGCGACCGGTCCGTCGGCGGGTCGGGCAGGCCGCCGTCACCCCGCCCGGCCCAGTCGCCCCCCGCACCGCCCACCCAGTCGCCCCCCGTGCCGCCGACCGCGTCGCCGGGGCCGCATCAGCCGCGTCCACGATCCGCCAGCCCCTCACACCCGCGCCGGGCCCCGTGCCCGGCCCGGGACCGGAGGCCGCCACGCCACCGCCGTGGCGCCGGGTGCCCGGCCAGGAGCCGCCTGCCGGCGCCGAGACGGTCATGCCCGCGCAGGGCCCCGCGGCCGGGCTGCTCGACAGCCCGACCGATTTCATCCCCCACTCGAACGCCGGCCGGTCCCCCCAGGGCCCGGGCGCGCCGCTGGACGACAGCTCGTGGAACACGGTGCGCGCAGCATCCCGCAACCGTCCGCCCCGCCAGGCGGCCCTGCAGCTCAAGCGGCTCGACCCGTGGTCGGTGCTGAAGCTGGCCCTGGTGCTCAGCGTGGTGCTGTTCTTCATCTGGCTGGTGGCGATCGGCGTGCTGTACGGCGTCCTGGACGGCATGGGGGTCTGGGACCGGCTCAACGGCACCTACGCCGACCTGGTGTCCGGCGAGGCGCCCACCGGCAGCCCGCTGATCAGCGCAGGCCGGGTCTTCGGTCTCGCCGCCGTCGTCGGAGCGATCAACAGCCTGCTCTTCGCCGTCGCGGTGACGATCGGGGCGTTCGTCTACAACGTCTCGGCCGACCTCGTCGGCGGCATCGAGGTCACCCTCTCCGAGCGCGACTGAGACCACGTTCGGCTCCCCGCGGGCGGGGGAGACCGGTGCGTGGGGGCGGGGAACGCTGGGGTAACCTCGTTCCCGCCGCAGGGGCCCATAGCTCAGTTGGTTAGAGCGCGTCGCTGATAACGACGAGGTCGCTGGTTCAAATCCAGCTGGGCCCACTCCCCACATTCCCCGGGACTGGCAGGACGTGATCTCCATGAAGAAGTTCATCGCAATTGCTCTCGGCCTCGCGGCAGGCGCTGTCGTGTTCGCCAAGGTCCGGGCCTCGCGCTCGGAGACCGACCTCTGGCACGAGGCCACCACCACGCGCTGAAGCACACGGCCCCGGCCGAGCGGGGTACGGTCCTCCGACACGGGGACGTAGCTCAATTGGCAGAGCACCGCCTTTGCAAGGCGGGGGTTAGGGGTTCGATTCCCCTCGTCTCCACCACTCTGACCAGCGGAAACAGCCTCTCGTAGAGCGCCCGGTTCACGCGGTGTCACCGGATCTGGCACCGAGTAGTCTCTCGGCGTGCCCAGAAGATCAGCACTGGTCGCTCGCGCGGACACATCCGCTAGCGCGGCAGCTCGTTCCAGGTGCTGGTCTTCGCCGGGATCGACCCCCTCACGGGCAAGGAGATCCGGCTCACCGAGTCGGCGGAGCACCGAGGCGTAGTCATGTGCGGGTGCGGGCGCACCTCCACGTGTCGTGCACGGTCCTCGCCGAGGCGCCGATCCTCTGCAAGGGGTGCGTGGTGGTTGGTGCGAGCCTTCCACCACCACGGCCTCACCACCGCGGCGGAGGCGATGAGCAACAGCGGCGGCGCGGGCCGCGACATCGATGGGGTGTTCCCGGCGGTGGGAGACCGAGGCGGGCAGGCGGTGGCTGGTCTACCGGGAAGGCTGCTCAACGCCCCACCGCATCGCGACCGTGAGGTCACTTGGCTTCCACCGTCACCTGCTTCAGGGTGCCGGTGAACTTGAACGGCGGTTGGTAGGTCGGCGAGACCGGCGTGCCCCAGTCCGCACCGACGTCGAAGGTGTCGTCGGTCGAGAAGACGACCGGGACGGTCTTGTCGATGCGGCCTTCGGCCACCTGCTTGTCGTTGACCGACAGTGTCCCGGTGCCGCCTTTGCCCGCGCCGCCGCCGTCGTAGGCGAAGTCGAAGCGGATCGTGCAGGGGCCGTTGGGCAGCGGCTCTGTGGAGGTGATCGTGTAGCGCTCGCGGCCGAGCCAGTTGTAGTGGAAGGTGGGCTTGGCGTCCTGGACCACGAGCGCGTAGCCGCCGGTCTCGCCGCCGACGGTGACGAGGATGCCTTCGGCGTCGCCGTCGGGGTTCTCGAGCTCCGCGGTGAGCGTGAACGAGCGGTTCTTGATGTTGATGACGGCGTCTTCGGGGATCCGGACGGTGCCCGGGCGGTAGCTGGCCTTGTTGCCGGAGACGAGTCCTGGGCGCTCGGCGGACAGCAGTGCGAGGATGTTGTCGGCGAGTGGGTAGACGTTGTACTTGCGGGCTTCGCGGTCGAAGATGGCTTGGAGCTCGGCGAGCTTCTCGGGGTGCTCGGCGGCCAGGTCGGTGGCGTGGCCGAAGTCGGTGGTCATGTCGTAGAGCTCCCAGACGTCCTCGTCGAACGGCACCGTGCCGGCCGAGGCGGTGAGGCCGTCCTGGCCGTGGCGTGTGCCCGCCCACCAGCCGTCGTGGTAGATGGCACGGGTGCCGGTGAGCTCGAAGTACTGCGTCGTGTGCCGGTCCTCGGGCTTCCGCGTCGTCGAAGGTGTAGAGCATGCTCACGCCCGCCATCGGCATCTGGTCGACGCCGTTGACGCGCGTCGGCGCGGGGACGCCGGCGCTCTCCAGGATGGTCGGGGTGATGTCGACGTGGTGATGGAACTGGCGGCGGATACCGCCGTGGTCGTTGATGCGCGCCGGCCAGGAGACGACGGCGGCGGTGCTGCAGCCGCCGCCCGAGGTCACCCCCTTGCCGTAGGTGAACGGCGTGGCGGTGGCGTAGGCCCAGGCGGCGGGATAGGCGCCGTGCGACTTCGGGCCGCCCAAGTCGTCGATGTGGCCGGCGACCTCGTCGAGCGATTCCGCGACGCCGTTGAAGTAGCTCAGCTTGTTCAGGGTGCCGTGCAGGCCACCCTCGGGCGAGGGGCCGTTGTCGCCGGCGATGTAGATGATCAGCGTGTTCTCGAGATCGCCCGTCTGCTCGACGGCCTCGACGATGCGGCCGGCTTGGTGATCGGTGTGCTCGAGCGCGCCGCAGAAGATCTCCATCCAGCGGGCGCCGACCTTCTTGTCGGTGTCGCTCAGCTCCTCCCACGGCGGGATGCCCGCGGGGCGTGGCGCGAGCTTGGTGTCGGGCGCGACGATCCCGAGCTCCTTCTGGCGCGCCAGGATGCGCTCACGGAGCTGGTCATAGCCGTCGTCGAACTCGCCTCGGTATCGCTCCATGTACTCGCTCGGCACGCCGACCGGCGGCTTGTGCCCGTTCGGCGCGAAGTACGCGATCCACGGCTTCTCGGGATGGATCGACTTCTGCCGCTCGATCCAGGCGATCGTCCTGTCGGCCATGTCGGCCTCCAGGTGATAGCCCTGCTCCGGCGTTCTCGGCGCCTCCAGCGGCGTCGTGTTCTCCCACAGCGGCGGATGCCACTGGCTCACGCCGGCGCCGAAGAACCCGTAGAAGTACTCGGCGCCCATGCCGCCCGGCCAGCGATCGAACGGTCCGGCGACCGTGGCCTCGTGCATCGGGGTGAGGTGGGTCTTGCCGATCCAGGCCGTGCCGTACCCGTTCTGGCGCAGGATCTCGAACACGGTCGCGGCGCTGCGCGGGATCATCGCGTTGTAGCCCGGGAACCCGGTCGAGGTCTCCGGGATCACGCCCATGCCGACGGAATGGGAGTTGCGCCCGGTCAGCAGGCAGGAACGCGACGCCGCGCACACGGCCGTGACGTGGTAGTTGGTGTACTTCAGGCCCTGCTCGGCCAGCCGGTCGAAGGTCGGCGTACGCGCCGGCCCGCCGAACGCGCCCATGTGCCCGTAGCCGATGTCGTCGCCCACGATGATCAGCACATTGGGCGCGCCCTCCGGCGCTCGCAGCGGCTCGGGAAAATCGGCCGTCGAGTCCGTGAAGGCCACCTTGATCTCGCCCCGGAACGGCGGGTCGGGCGGCGGCAGAATCGATCGATCGCGACTGTCAGGTTGGCGCGGCCATGGCCCGAACCCTCGACGTCCGGCGACCGCCCGCATCACCCGCACCGGATGATTCGCCCACCCGGCATTTTCGACGCCAGCGCGGCTCCCGTCGTGCTGGGTCCGGCGTCGGCTGCGTGACGAAGTCAGAAGCGTCAGGCGCCCACCGCCGAGGCGCCGGGTGGGTCGGGGCGGTCCTTGCCGCAGGTGGCGCACGCTTGCCAGCGGTTGCCGTCCTCGGTGCTGTAGGTGGTCCAGTCGTGGTAGAGGCCGATGCGGCAGCAGACCCGCCGCCACCAGCTCGCCGTCGTGATCATGTGGTCCTCCTCCGGGACGCGGGACGGTTCGTAGTTCAGCACGGCGCGCAGCGCCCAGGCTCGGGACAGCACCGCGGCCGCGTGACCGGCCTGTTGTGGGCGGGTCATGCCGTGCAGTTCGGCGACGAATTCGGCGCGGTACCGCCCGCGGTCCTGCTTGGTGGGCTGCATCCGGGCGGCCAGACCGCACGGTCGTGCGGGCCCACCAGGCCGGTGGCGCCGCGCCGGTCACGTCTCACCCAGCACGGGACGCAGCCGGGACACGGCCGAGGGGAGGTAGGCGCGTGCCAGCGCGGTGCGGGCGGCCTCCACGCCGTCGGCCGCGAGCCGGTAGTAGCGGCGGGCGGGCCGTCCTTCCACGCTGGCGTCGATCTCCTCCCAGCGCGAGGTCAGCCAGCCGACTCCTTCGAGGCGGGCGAGGATGGGATGCACGGTGCCGCTGCGCAGCCCGGCGAGCGCGCAGATCTCGACCCCGTACAGCTCGCGCGCCGGGTCCTCCAGGAGCGAGCGCAGCACGAGCTGGAGCGGGATCGTCATCCGCAGAGCGCTTCCCACACTCTTATTCTACCTAGCCCTACGTAGAGTACTAGCAGCCGTTCGAGTCAGTTCTCGCCCACGTGACACCGAGCTGGAGCCGGACGTGGCATCGAAGCGCAGCCGTTGAGAGGCCGGGCGTGCAGCAAAGGCAGCACGCAGGTCAGCCTGACCTGCGGTGGGCGCTCGTGAGGAGCTCGTCGAGCAGTGTGCGGACGCGGCGTTCGATCTCGTCGCGGACGGGGCGGATGTCGTCGAGGGTCTTGCCGGCGGGGTCGTCGAGGACCCATTCCTCGTAGCGGCGGCCGGGGAAGACGGGGCAGGCGTCGCCGCAACCCATGGTGATGACGGCGTCGGCGGCGCGGACGATTTCGTCGGTCCAGGGCTTGGGGTACTCGCCGGAGATGTCGATTCCGCGCTCGGTCATCGCGGCGACGGCGGCTGAGTTGATGGTGGTGGCCGGTTCGGAGCCGCCGGACCAGGCCACCGCGCGGTCGCCGGCGAGGTGGTGGAAGAACCCGAGGGCCATCTGGGAGCGGCCGGCGTTGTGGGTGCACAGGAACAGCACGACGGGTTTGCCGTCGTTGACCTTGCCCTCGACGCGGGCGAGGGCGCGCAGGCGTTGGCGGGCGAACTTCTCGGCCAGCAGGGGCAGGAAGTTGGGGATGGCCGTGCCGGTGGCGAACTGGTCGTAGGAGGAGTGCAGGAACCGTTCGATGGTCTCGGTGCCGAAGGTGCCGTCGAACTCCCGGCCGAGGTGGGCGGCGGCGGTCCTGAGGGCGAGCTGCTGGTCGATGGACAGGGTGTCGCGGTGCCAGGTGCTGGTCATGCCGGCCTCCGTGGGCGAGGTGATCAGGCGGAGAGGTCTGCTCCGACGAGGTGGCCGCGGGGTGGACGGCGGGTGCGAGCCGGGCGATGCGGGTGGTCAGCTCGTCGAAGGCGTGGTCGAACGCGTCGTCGGTGTCGGGCCGGGCCGGGTCGGGGATCGACCAGTGGTTGTGCCGCAGGTCGGCGGGGAGCTCCTCGTGGGCACGGTCGCACACCGTGATCAACACGTCGCCGCCGCGCAGCACGTCGAGAAGCGAGCGGGGGGTCTGCGAGGCGAGCGGGACATCGTGGCGCCGGGCCACGGCGAGCGCGCCGGGGTGGACGTTCGCGGCGGGATGGGTGCCGGCCGACGCGGCGGGCACGGTGCTCCTGCCGGCCCACAGGGCTGCGGCGAGCTGGGAGCGGGCGGCGTTCTCGGTGCAGACGAACACGATCCTCGGTGCGGTGAGTGCCGCCGCGGGGTGCAGTCCGTCGAGGGTGCCGGGGATGAGGGTCAGGTAGGAGCGCCGCCGATCGCCCTCGGACCGCACTCGCCGCACCACCCCGGCGGTCTCCAGCACGCCGACGTGGTGGGCGAGCAGGTTCGACGCCATCCCCAGCTCGGCCTGGAGCGCGGACGGGGAGGTGTCGCCGAGGACCAGGGCGTCCACGATCGCCAGCCGCGCCAGGATCACCCAGGGCGCTGTGCACGGCGGCCCGCCGACCCAACTCCACTGATCGATCAGTTTTCATTGAGTCAATAGTGACTGAGTGAATGGCGCTCCGTCAATGAGGGCGGTCGGGCGGGACGACGGCGGTCGCCGCGGCGCGGGAGACGTCGGGGTAAAGGGCGAGGACCAGGCCGACGCCGAGGGCGGCGCCGACGATCTGCGCCACCACGAAGGCGGGCACGGAGGCGGGTGCGATGCCGGCGAAGGTGTCGGAGAAGATCCGCCCGATGGTGACCGCGGGGTTGGCGAACGAGGTCGAGGAGGTGAACCAGTACGCCGCGCCGATGTAGGCGCCGACCGCGCCGGCCGACAGCGCCGGCCGCCCGCTGCGGGCCAGGGCGAAGATCAGCGCGATCAGACCGGCGGTGGCGACGATCTCCCCGAGCCACACGCCCGGCGTGGCGCGCACCTTGTCCGAGACCTGCAGCGGGGCCAGGTCGAACATGGCGTTGGCCAGCACCGCGCCGAGGACACCGCCGACGACCTGGACGGCGCCGTAGGCGGCGACGTGGGTTCCGTTGAGCCCGCCGCCGGTCCGCCGTCCCAGCACCCAGTCCGCGGCCGAGACGAGGGGGTTGAAATGCGCGCCCGAGACCGGGCCGAACAGCAGGATCAGCACACCCAGCCCGAACGCCGTGGCCAGCGAGTTCTCCAGCAGCTGCAACCCGACGTCGTCCGGCGAGAGCTGCTGCGCGGCGATCCCGGAGCCGACCACGACCGTGACCAGTAGCGCCGTGCCCACCCCCTCGGCCAGCAGCCGACGCGCGAGCCCAGCGGTCACACCGGCGCCTGGTCGAGCTCCAGGACCGCGGACAGCCGACCCAGCACGTCCGGCTCGACCCGGTAGTACACCCATGTGCCGCGCCGCTCCCCGGTGATCAGCCCGGCCTCACGCAGCACCTTCAAGTGGTGCGAGATCGTCGGGCCGGTCAGGTCGAACACCCCGGTCAGCTCGCACACACACGCCTCGCCGCCCTCGTGGGAGGCGATCAACGACAGCAGCCGCAGCCGCACCGGATCGCCCATCGCCTTGAACACCCGCGCCAGCTCCACCGCCTGCGCCGACGTCAACGGCTCCCGCGCCAACGGCGAGCAGCACCCCACCGCGGACGGCAGGTGGCCAACAGCAGCTCTTGATTCGACACCTCTCTACCTTGACAGTCGTCGATCCAGCGCGCAATGTTCTGTATCGACAGGCATCGAATCAGCAACGGGGAGTGCGCCATGTCGGAGCACGAGCAGGGGCGCGAGCAGCAGGTGGTCGAGCAGGAGGAGATCCGGGAGACGGTGCGGGCCCGTTACGCGGCGGCCGCGACCCGGTCCGCGGCCGGGCGGCACGACCAGGCCCGCCAGATCGAGGCATCGTGTTGCGCGCAGGCGGTGTCCACCGCCGACGTGCAGGGCACGACCGTGTTCGGCGGCGAGCTCTACGACGCTCGCGCGGCCGAGGGTGCCCCGGACGCCGCGGTAGCGGCGTCGTTGGGGTGCGGGGTGCCGACCGCGGTGGCCGACCTTCGTCCCGGTCAGACCGTGCTGGATCTGGGGTCCGGCGCCGGCGCGGACGTGCTGATCTCCGCCCGCCGAGTCGCGCCGGGTGGGCGGGCGATCGGACTGGACATGACCACGGAGATGCTGGAGCTGGCCCGCGCGAACGCCGCCGAAGCCGGAGTCGACAACGTCGAGTTCCTCCAGGGCTACCTCGAGGACATCCCGCTGCCCGACCGCGCCGTCGACGTCGTCATCTCCAACTGCGTGATCAACCTTGCCGCGGACAAACCGACAGTGCTGCGCGAAGCGGCTCGGGTGCTGCGCCCGGGTGGCCTGTTCGCCGTCTCCGACGTGATCGCCGACCCCGACATGGACCAGGCCACCCGCACGGACATGCAGCAATGGACCGGGTGCATCGCCGGCGCGCTGACCCGCGACGAGTTCGAGCAAGCCCTGCACGAGGCCGGCCTGGTCGACGTCGAGATCACCGAAACCCACCGGGTGCACACCCACGCCGCCGCCGCGATCGTCCGCGCCCACAAACCGCACGCCCGCTGCCCCGCCCACGAGACGACGACGCCACGGCCGACCCGCACGCCTGCTGCTCCGCAGCCGAGCAGCGGACATGCTGCGCCCCGTCCGCGAAGGCCGCCTGCTGCGAACCCGCCCGCGCCGGATGTGGATGCGGGTCCGCCGAACTGACCGCCGCAACGGACCGGTCGTCCGCACGCGCGGTGACTGCGCGCGTCCGGACTCAACTTCCACACCCTTGACACGCATCGATCTCGACGCGCAGCCTCCTGGCTTGATAGTCGTCGAGGCATGCAGCGCTGGTGGTGCCGCGCGCGCAGCCCACATCGAGCGGCTGCCCGCCCCCACGGCCGTCCGGTGAGCACGAAGCGCGCGGTCGTCGGCGCGGTGCTGCTCGATCTCGCGGTGAGTCCGCTGTTCGCCTGGGATGCCTTCACGGGGTCACTGCGTCAGGAACTCGGAGCCGACGACACCGCGCTGGCCAGCGTCTTCTCGGTCGGCCTTGCCGCGTTCACCGTCGGAGTCCTCGTCGGTGGACGGGTCGCCGATTCGGTCTCGCCCCGCCGGCTGGCGCTGGCCGCGGCGGGTGGCACCGTCATCGGCCTGCTGGGCAGCGCCGCCACGACGTCGGTGACCACCATGATCCTCACCTTCGGCGTGCTGCTCGGCGGATCGACCGGGCTCGGCTACGCCACGGCCGTACGGGTCGCCGGCACCGTCCAGTCACGCCGCGGTCTGGTGGTCGGCCTCGTGGTGAGCGCCTACGCGGCAGGCGCCGCCGTCCTCGCCCCCGTGGCAGCGTGGCTCCTCGCAGCGGTCGGACGTAGCTGGACCTTCGTGATCCTGGCCGGCGCGCTGGGTGGCGTACTCGTCGTCGCGGCCGTCCTCGTTCCTGGTCGTGCCCCCGACTCCCACGCTCCGAGGCGGCGCACCGGCAGAACCTGGCAGCGCCCGAGCGGACCCGTCGTCGCGCTGTGGCTCGTTTTCGGACTGGGCAGCGCGCCTGCTCTGGCCGCCTTCGCCCACGCCGGCGCGCTGGCCGGGACTCCGAGCGCCGCGGCTCTGGCGGTGCCGCTGCTCAACGTCGGCAACCTCGTCGGTCGCCTCGTGGCCGGGCCCCTGTCGGATCTGGTGGGACGGTCCGCGGCGCTGAACGGCAACTCCGCCGTCCTTCTTCTCGCGTGCATTCCACTGGCCGCGGGATCGAGCGGGACCGTCGCGCTCGTCGCCCTGCTCCTGCTCGGAACCCAGTACGGGGCCCTGTCCGCGCTCGTACCCCTGGCCACGTCGGAGGCGGTACCCGCCGAACGGTTCGGGGCCACGTACGGCCTGGTCTTCACGGGATGGGGCGCGGCAGGCCTGCTGGCCCCGGTGGCCGCGGCGGCACTCGCCGCCGAGGGTGGGTTCGGCCGCGTCTACCAACTCCTCCTGGTCGGCGGCGTGCTGTCGTGGGGGTGCGTCGCGATGTACACACGGCTGGTCCGCGGGCGCACGCAACCCGGATAGCCGTCACGACGCGACGGACATCCCGGTCTCGGCGAGTCCGGCCAGGGCCTGCGGCAGTGGGCCCTGGTGCAGGACGCCGAGGCGTTGGGTGGCGCGGGTGAGGGCGACGTAGAGTTCGGCCGCGCCGCGTGGGCCGTCGGCGAGGATCCGTCTCGGTTCCACGACCAGGACGGCGTCGAACTCCAGGCCCTTCGTCTCCGACGGCACGCACCGCGCCCGGCACGCCCGGCGGCCCGATCACGACGCTGGTGCCTTCGCGGCCGGCTTCGTCCCGGACGAACTCCTCGATGGCGGCGGGCAGTTCGTCGTTCGGTGACCCGCCTGGACCACGGCTGGACGCCGCACGCGCGGACCGACTCCGGTGGCTCGACCCCGGGCGCGAACTCGGCGAGCAGCGCGGCGGCGACGGCCATGATCTCCGCCGGGGTGCGGTAGTTCACCGACAACGACCGGTACACCCAGCGGCCGGGCACGTACGGCTCCAGCATCGTGTCCCACGACGTCGCGCCGGCCACCGACCGGCGTTGGGCGAGATCGCCGACCACCGTGAAGGATCGGCCCGGGCAGCGCCGCATCAGCACCCGCCAGTCCATTTCGGACAGTTCCTGGGCCTCGTCGACCACGACGTGCCGGTAGGTCCAGTCCCGGTCCGCGGCGGCGCGTTCGACGAGTTCACGGGTGTCGCGCTCGACGAAGCGGTCCGCCAGATCCTCGGCGTAGAGCAGGTCCGTGGCGAACAGGTGGTCGTCGTCGTCCATCGAGTCCTCGCGGTCCGACGATGATGTCCAGCACGCCGGCGGCGTACTCGGCCTCGGCCTGTCCGTTCCCGCTCGGCGGCCCGGTCGGCGGCCTGGTCGGCCGCCTTGTCGCGGCCCAGCAGGTCGACCAGCTCGTCGAGCAGCGGCACGTCCGACACCGTCCAGGCGTCGCCGTCGGCGCGCCACAGCGCCGGGTCGGCGCCTGCCGCTCGCAGCCGTTCGGGGGACGCGTACAGCGGTGCCAGCAGCGTCTCCGGCGTCAGGATCGGCCAGAGTTCGTCGAGCGCGGCGGTGAACGTGTCGTCGTCCGCGAGCTCCTCGAGCAGGTCCGCCCGCATCTGCTCCCACGCCTCGCGGTCCGTCCCGGGTCAGCCAGCCCCGGCCGATCCGGGCCATCGCCCGTTCGGTGAGCACGTACGTGACGATCTCGGTGAACACCGCGCGGGCCTCGTTGTGCGGCAGCCCGCTCGCGCGCGCCTCCTCCCTGGCCCACTCCGCGGTCTCGGCGTCGATCCGCACCGTGACGTCCGCCAGGTCGATCGGCAGCGGATGCTCCGGCAGCCGCTGCCGGTCGGCGACCGCCGCCGCGAGCACGTCGAGGATCTTGCAGCGAGCCCTTGAGCCGCGCGGCGTCCGGGCGTGTCCTCGGCGGTGACGTGCAGGCCGGGCACGAGGTCGCCGGTGGTCATGAACACCACGTCGGACTCGCCCAGCGACGGCAGAACGCGGCCGATGTGGTTCAGGAACGCCGGGTTGGGCCCGACCACGAGCACGCCGTGGCGTTCCATCCGCTCCCGCTGGGTGTAGAGCAGGTACGCGACGCGGTGCAGCGCCACCACGGTCTTCCCGGTGCCGGGGCCGCCCTCGATCACCAGCACCCCCGGGTGGTCGAGCCGGATGATCTCGTCCTGCTCGGCCTGGATCGTCGCCACGATGTCGCGCATCCCGTCACCGCGCGGCGCGTTGACCGCCGCGAGCAGCGCCGCGTCCCCGCGCTCGCCGCCGTCCGGGCGGCCGAGCACCTCGTCGGTGAAATCGACCACCTGGCGCCCGCGCGTGTGGAACTGGCGGCGCCGGCGCATGTTCTCCGGGTTCGCGGCGGTGGCGACGTAGAACGCGCGCGACGCCGGTGCCCGCCAATCCAGCAACACCGGTTCGTACTCGTTCTCCTCGTCGAACAGGCCGATCCGGCCGATGTACGAATGCTCGCCCGACACGGTGTCCAACCGGCCGAAACACAGCCCGTTGTCCGCGACGTCCAGCCGCTTCATCTGCTGTGGCCGACGCGCGCACCTCGACGTCCCGTTCCATGGGTGTCCCGCCGGTTCCGCCGCAACGCCGCGCTGTACTCGCCCTTCACCCGCGCGCGCTCGGCGTCGAGCCGCGCGTAGAGCCCGGCCACGTAGCTCCGCTCGGACCGCAATTCCTCTTCGTACCCCTGAGTTGACACATGCCCCTCACAGTGCTTAAACTAAGGACAGGTTCGGCGAGTTCTCCATTGGTTGTCGGAGGGCACGCCGATTTTTTATTGTCCACCTCTTGTCAAGCCCCCTCGCACGCTGCGGCCGTTCGCGCGCTTTCCAACCGTTCGTCCTCGGCCGTGGTCCAGTCGCCTCGGGCAGTGTCTTTGACGACCTCGTTCGCGGGCTGCCGGTCTGTCGTGGCCAGCACGCACATCGCCGAGCGCATGGCCGTCGCCTGCGTCGACTACCTGATTGCCCTGCGCCCGCTCATCGTCCTGGGACGACACGGGCACCGAGGAGATGACCAAGCGCTGCCGTCGACCAGCATGACGCCTGGCTAGCTGCAATGGCGGCGGAAATCGGGCCGCCCCCGCTGATCGAGCGCGGGAGCAGGTCTTTCTCAGTCGACGGGCTCGAACTCGTTGAGCTTCCAGGTCTGGTCGAACCACGGCTGCAGTGGCCCGTACAGCCGGAGCAGCGGGAACCACGACTTGCCCGGGATGGTCTCCACCCAGTTCGACTCCTTGCCCTCCGGTGCTGCCGCGCCGAAGTACAGGTCGTAGGACCCGTCCTCGTTCGCCTCCAGTGTGCCGGTGTTGCTTGCCAGAGCTGGCCAGATCGTCGAGGGCACCTGGAGCAGTGACCGGGTCTGGGTGTCGTAGACGTCGACCGACCAGAAGTTCTTCGCCGGCGGGTCCGGGTCGACATGCAGCCGGTAGGTGCGGGCGCCGTCGAGCAGGTCGCCGTTGCTGTCGTGCACCGTGTAGGCATAGGCGGAGCCCGCGCCGACCTGGGCGTGGGCCATGGCGGGGGTCACGACGGTGGCGAGGTAGTGGAACTGGGTCCGCGCATCGAGCAGCCGGGCGCCGTCGCGGAGGAACTCGTGGCTACCGCCGACGAAGGCGTTCGTCCAGGATCCGTACAGACTCGCCTGCGAGTCCCGCGGGGTGTACGTGATGACCCGGGACATCCCGGCGCCGATGGTGGCCGCGCGCGACAGGATCCCTCGCAACCGGTCGTCCGGCGCGAACGGCTGCCCCTTGACCAGGCCGATCGCCGAGAGCTGCCCGGCCCGCTCGGCATCGAGCGCCTCGACCGGTTCCTCCTGGATCAGCTCGTCGAGCTCCTCGAAGAACGAGAAGTCGTTCGCGTGCACCGTGTTCATGGTGATCGCCGCCAGATTGATGAACACGTTGTCCTCCGGCGCCTCCACCTGCGACAGGGGGTAGATCTTGGTCCGCTTCATGGCGGGGACGCCGCCGAGCGCACGCAGCACGACCCAGTTCGTGTACGTCGGGCAGTGATAGGTGAAGTAACCCTCCGGCACTTCCCCGTCGTACGCCGGCGGGAGGTACAGGTACTTCCCGCCCTTGCCCTGGTCGGGTCCCGGGATCCCCATGTCGGCGACGTACCGGAACCAGAAGTCGTCCACGACGCACAGCGACTCCGGCGGCGCCTCGATGACTGTCGGGCCCCACGCTCTCAGGTCCAGGAACGTCGTCCCGTACGTCGTCTCGGTGTTCGGCGTGAGGAACAGGCTGT
>CAWAQQ010000003.1:0-101224 GCA_963784265.1 uncultured Actinomycetota bacterium | reverse complement strand
GCCGCCCGCGCTGGGGCACCACCGTGTACTCGGGGTCGCGTGCGGAGGCCATCCCGGCCTCGAACACGCCGTAGCGGGTGGCGGCCGAGCCGGCGTTGAGCAGCGCCCCGGCCAGCACGGACGCCGGCCGGGAGCGCCTGCCCCGCGCGGACAGCACGGCACCGACCGCTCCCGCCGCGGTGGCCACCCGTGCGGCGCGCAGCACCGACCCGGCCCGTCCGGTGCGGTAGGCACGCGCGTGGCAGCCCGATCCGCCGTTCCATGACCGCCGTGGCGGCCAGCTCCAGCGCCGCCCCGGCCACGGCCACCGTGCGCGCCGGGCCCGCCTCGCGACCGGCCAGCAGCCCCACGCCGCCGCCGCTCGCCAGCGCGCTGCCCGCGAACAGGAAGGGCAGCTCGCGGTAGGCCTCGTGCCAGGCGGGCACGGCGGTGTCGGCCAGGAGCACGGCGGTGTAGGTGGCCAGCGCGGGACCGAGCACGCCCGCGCCCGCCCCGGCGAGCCGCCCGAGCCGCGGCGCGACCCCCGTCAGCTCCGACGCGGCGGTGGCGGCGGCCAGCGCGCCGAACGGCGCGAGGATCCAGGACCCGACCGACAGCGGCGACGTCGGCTTGAACACGCGCAGCATGTTCAGGAAGCGGGTCGGCCGGCCCAGGTCGTGGATCAGCGCGCCGACGCTGACGGTGGCCCCGACCGCCGAGGCGAGCCTGCCGACGCGGCGCAGCGCGGGCCGGCCCGTGGCGTCGGCGAGCGCCGAGACCGACGCCGAGACCCCGGCCACCCCGCCGAGGAACAGGTACGCGGGCACGTCGGGCACCTTCCACACCGGCGTCTTGATCACCGGCCGGCCGTAGTACGAGCCGAAGTCCGCCTCGGGCACCATCAGCCGCTCGCCGCGGCGGCCGGTGCGCCTGCCGCCGGGGCTCATCTCCGGCTCCGAGGAACGCGGCAGCCACGATCCCCGCCACCGCCGCCGCGGCGGCCCCGGCGTGGCGCCACATCGACGGCAGGTCCCGGGTGGTGACGACCGGGTCGGGCGGCAGGCCGTAGACCTCGGGCTCGTCGAGCAGCAGGAAGAACGCGCCGTCACCGCCCGACGCCGTCGTCGGGGTCGTGCCCGTACAGCCGGGCGTCGGCACCCCGGCCAGGTGCAGCTCGTCCACCCGCTCGGCGGCGCGCTCCCGCAGCTCGTCGAGCGGGCCGAACTGGATCGACTCGGTCGGGCAGGCCTTGGCGCAGGCCGGCATCAGGCCGTCCCCGAGCCGGTCGTAGCACAGCGTGCACTTGAACGCGCCGCCGTCGCCGTGCGCTGGTCGATCACGCCGTACGGGCAGGCCGGGATGCAGTAGCCGCAGCCGTTGCAGATGTCGTGCTGGACGACCACGGTGCCGAACTCGGTGCGGAACAGCGCGCCGGTCGGGCAGACGTCGAGGCAGGCCGCGTGCGTGCAGTGCTTGCAGACGTCCGACGACATCAGCCAGCGGACCTCGGTCGCGTCGTCGCGGCCGCCCGGCGTCGTGCCCGGCGGGGCGGCCGCCGGCATCCCCAGGTCGACGCCGGCGCCGACCTGCGCGCCGGCACCGTCTGCTCGACGAACGCGACGTGCCGCCAGGTGTTCGCGCCCGAGCCCCCGGGTGTTGTCGTAGGACATGCCGGTGAGGTCCACGGCCCGTCGTCTCCTCGGGGGCACGCGTTCCACTCCTTGCACGCCACCTCGCAGGCCTTGCAGCCGATGCAGACGCTGGTGTCGGTGAAGAAGCCCACCCGCTCGGGGTGGTCGGCGGGGTAGCCGGCATCCGCGGACGTCGTCCAGCGGTCCGGACAGCCGGTTGCGGGTCACGGACGCCTCTCCTCCAGACCGGCCCGGCGCCGGTACTCGACCAGGTACTCGACCAGCGCGTGGCCGCGCGGCCGCCGGCCGGGCCGGATGTCGCAGGTCCCGACCTTGTCTCCTGGATGTGCACGTTGGGGTCGAGCGTGACGTCGACGCAGCTCGTTCGCGGCGTCGCCGGTGGTCAGGCCGTTGGGCCCCAGTGGTAGGGCAGCCCGATCTGGTGCACCACCTGCCCGCCGACCCGCAGCGGCCGCCCGCTCGGTGACCAGCACCCGCGCCTCGATCGCCGTGCGCGCGGTGACGATCGTCGCCCAGCCGGTGTGCTCCAGCCCGCGCTCGGCCGCGAGCTCGGGCGAGACCTCGCAGAACATCTCCGGCTGCAGCTCGGCCAGGTACGGGGTCCACCGGCTCATGCCGCCCGCCGTGTGGTGCTCGGTCAGCCGGTACGTGGTGAACACGTACGGGAACACCTCGGCGCCGGCGTTCCGGGTTCCGGGTGGTAGCGGGTTCTCCGGACGGTAGTAGCGCTGCCGCGCCGGGTTGCTCTGCTGCGCCGTACAGCGCGTTGCGCACCGGCGACTCCGGCGGCTCGTAGTGCGTCGGCATCGGCCCGTCGACCACGCCGGCCGGGGCGTACAGCCACGCCTTGCCGTCGGTCTGCATGATGAACGGCTCGTCGCCCGCCGATGGCGTCCGGACCTGCGCCCCCTCGGGCGGGCCGGTGGTGCGGGCGGCGGTGGCCTCGAAGTCGGGGACGTCGTGGCCGGTCCACGCCTGCTGCTCGGCGTCCCACCAGACGTAGGCCTTGCGCTCGCTCCACGGCTTGCCGTCCGGGTCGGCCGAGGCCCGGTTGTAGAGCATCCGCCGGTTGGCCGGCCACGCCCAGCCCCACTCCGGCGCGACCCAGCCCTGCTCCTGCCCGGGCTTGCGGCGGGCGGCCTGGTTGACCTCGTCGGCGTAGACGCCGCAGTAGATCCAGCAGCCGCAGCGCGTCGAGCCGTCGGCCTTCAGCTGCGGTGTAGGCCGACAGCGCCTTCCCGTCGGGCCCGGTGCCGTTGATCTCGCGCAGCACCGCCTCGGCGCTCGGCTCGCCGGTGGCCCCTCGCTCGGGTAGTCCCAGGTGAGGTCGAGCAGCGGCCGGTCGCGCGCGTCGGTGGAGCCGGCGAGCTTCGCGCGGATCCGCTGGCCCAGGTGGTAGTAGAACCACAGGTCGCTGCGGGCGTCGCCGGGCGGCTCGACCGCCTTGTGGTGCCACTGCAGCAGCCGCTGGGTGTTGGTGAACGTGCCGTCCTTCTCGGTGTGGGTGGCCGCCGGCAGGAAGAACACCTCGGTGCCGATGTCCTCGGTCGCGCAGCTCGCCGGTCTCGATCTCCGGCCCGTCCTTCCAGAACGTCGCGGACTCGATCATCTGCAGGTCGCGGACCACCAGCCAGTCGAGGTTGGCCAGCCCGAGCCGCTGCATCCTGCCGTTCGCCGAGCCGACGGCGGGGTTCTCGCCGACCAGGAAGTAGCCCTGCACCTTGCCCTCGATCTGGTCCAGACCGTGTCGGTACGTGCCGTGGTCGCCGGTGAGCCGGGGCAGGTAGTCGAAGCAGAAGTCGTTGTCGGCGGTGGCCGCGTCGCCCCACCACGCCTTGAGCAGGCTCACCGTGTAGGCGTCCATGTTGCCCCAGAAGCCCGTCGCGCCCGGTCGTCCTGCGCACGCAGTCGTCGAGGTCCTGGTGCGCGAGCGCGTGCGGCATCGGGATGTAGCCGGGAAGGATGTTGAACAGCGTGGGGATGTCGGTCGACCCCTGGATGCTGGCGTGCCCGCGCAGCGCCAGGATCCCGCCGCCGGGACGGCCGATGTTGCCCAGCAGCAGCTGCAGGATCGCCGCCGCGCGGATGTTCTGCACGCCCGACGGTGTGGTGGGTCCAGCCGACGGCGTAGCAGAACGCGGTGGTGCGCTCGCGCCCGCTGTTGCGCGACCAGCGCTTCCGCCACCTGCAGCGAACTGCTCCGGCGGAGACGCCGCACACCTCCTGCACCATCTCCGGCGTGTAGCGGGCGAAGTGCCGCTTGAGCACCTGGAAGACGCAGCGCGGGTGCTGCAGGGTCTCGTCCCGCTCGCGGCTTGGCGCGCACGGCCGGACCGCCCGAGCCGGCCTGCTCGGCGCCGCTGCGACGCGTGCTCCGGCTGCCGGACGTCCGGTCCTCGGACCGGCCGGCGTCGCGGGGGCGTCGGCTCGCGGTCCCGGCCGCCGCGGCGCACGTCGGCGCCCTCGTACTGCCAGGTCTCGCTGTCGTAGGTGGCCGCTCCTCGGCGTCGAAGCCGGAGAACAGCCCGTCGAGGTCCTCGGTGTCCTGGAAGTCCTCGCCGACGATCGTCGGCGCGTTGGTGTACGCCACGACGTACTCCCGGAAGTCGAGCTCGTTGCTCAGCACGTGGTTGATCAGCCCGCCGAGGAAGGCGATGTCGGAGCCGGCGCGGATCGGCACGTGCAGGTCGGCCACCGCGGAGGTCCGGGTGAACCGGGGGTCGACGTGGATGACCGTCGCGCCGCGCGCGCTTGGCCTCCATCACCCACTGGAACCCGACCGGGTGGGCCTCGGCCATGTTCGAGCCCTGGATCGACGATGCAGTCGGAGTTGGCCAGGTCCTGCAGGAACGTGGTGGCGCCGCCGCGCCCGAAGCGAGGTCCCCAGACCGGGGACCGTGGAGGAGTGTCAAATGCGCGCCTGGTTCTCGATCTGGATCGCGCCCAGCGCGGTGTAGAGCTTCTTCATGAGGTAGTTCTCCTCGTTGTCGAGGGTCGCCCCTCCGAGGCTCGAGATCCCGAGTGTCCGGCGCAGGTGCGCCCGTGCTCGTCGGCGTCCTCCCAGGTGTCGGCGCCGCGTCGCGAGCACCCGGTCGGCGATCATGTCCATCGCCGTGTCGAGGTCGAGGTCCTCCCACTCGGTGCCGTGCGGGCGGCGGTAGCGGACCTTCGTCACCCGGCTCGGGCGAGGTGACCAGCTGCTGCTGGCGCGCCCTTGGGGCACAGCCGGCCCGCGGGAGATCGGGCTGGTCCGGGTCGCCCTCGATCTGCGTGACCTTGCTCGTCCTTGACGAACACCTTCTGCCCGCAGCCCACCGCGCAGTACGGGCAGACGGACTTCGACGACCCGGTCGGCCTGCCGGGTCCGCGCGGCTGCCTCGCTCGGTCCGTCGCGGACCGCGCGCCGACCGCCGCGCCCGAGCGGGTCGCTGCCGGTCAGCTGCCGGTAGACCGGCCAGCCCTCGACGAACGTGCGCACGCCCACGGGCTATTGCTTCCCGCTCACCGGTACCGCTAACCCGCATGCGTGGTGGTGCCGGTCTCCCCGAGTTGCCCGGTTCGGTTGTACGGGTGATTTGTCGTGACGATCGCAGGGCCGCTCGCCCCGACAATCGCCCCGCCCCCGGCGGGTGACACCGCGGCACCGCGGCAGGAGCAGACCCGCATCACCGGCAAGGCGCTGGGCCGCCCGGCACAGGTCGCGGCCACCGAGAAGGACTTCGCCGACGCCGGAGCGGCCCACCCACCGCTCGCGGGGTAGAACGTGGCGGTCGACGACGTCGCCCCGCAGCTCGCGTCCGTGCTGCAGTCCTGACCTCGATCGCTGCCCGCGATGAGTTCGGGCCGCGCCGGGGGTCCAATGAGGTATGACAGTCACTTTGCAGCCGATCATCGCCACCCCCGACCTGGACCGACTCGCGCGCTTCTACGTGGAGCTGTTCGGGGAAGGAGATCCAACGCGTGCCGGGGGACGGCGGGTCGACGTTCTATCTCGGCCTGCGGCTCGGTGACTCCGAGCTCGGGCTCGTGTCCGACGGAGCGGTCCAGACCGGCGGCAGCGCGCAGCGGATGTTGCTGAGCGTGGACGTCGCGGACGTCGACAGCCGCCTGGAGCGGGTCGAGGCGCTCGGCGGGCGGGCCCCTCCGCGCCGAACGACATGCCGTGGGGACAGCGCGTGGCGCACGTCGAGGACCCCGACGGCAACGCCCTCAACCTCACCCAGCAGATCTAGCCACGGGCTGCGGACGGGGGGGGGGGGGGGGGGGGGGGGGGCGGGGCGGGGTTCGCGCAGTCCCCGAGGCGCGTTCGCTGGAGCCCGCTCGTGCGAGCGGGCGGTGGACCTCGTAAGCCGGCGGCTCGCGGGCGCCCGACCGGTCGCCGAGGCGAGGTTCCCGCGGAACCCTCCGGAGTGCCCGCGGCGGCCGCAACTTCCAGCAGACCCACGACGCCGGCATCTCGGATCAGACCCGCGCCGGTGGGACGAACAGCTGAGTGTCCGCCGCGGGCGCGACTCAGGTCAGCGCGCGACGGCGTGCAGCAGGCCGCCCGGCGACGTGCCCATCGGCCAGCAGCCTGCCCATCCGTTGCTCCTGGTCACGGGCCGCGGCGAAGCGCGGATCGTCGCCGTGCGCCTCGGCGAGCGCCCGCTCGACCGCGACGACGCGCTCGGTCCACGACAGCGGGGAGGCGGCCACCTCGGCCGCGTCGACCTGCTGCATGAGGTCGAACCCGGCGCGGCGAGCAGCCGGTCCAGCTCGGCCGCGGTCGGGAAGTCGTTGCCCTCGGGGGTGTCGGGCAGCCCGCCGCCGCGCGCGGTCGAACACCAGCAGCCCGAGCGCCCGCCGTGCGGCAGCACCCGGCGCAGCTCCCGCAGCAGCGCCGGCCTGTGCGGCGTCGTGCAGAGCACCCCGAGGCACCAGGCGGCCTCGACGGAGCCGGTCGCGATCGGCAGCGCCTCGCCCGCCCCGACGACCGACGGGCAGACCGAAGAGCTCGCGCGCCGTGCGACAGGCCCCGGCATCGGCTCGACCACCAGGGGCGGGCGCCGAACCGGAGGCGGCGTAGGCCGCGGGGCCACCGGTGCCGCCGCCGACGTCGAGCAGCCGCGTCCCGCGGCGACCCCGCACGCGTCCGCCAGCCAGTCCAGCGCGGCCGGGCTGGCGCTCCCCTGGCAGCCGGCCGGGAGGGCGTGGTCGTCGCCCAGCTGCCGGACCGCCTGCCGCGTCCACTCCGCCACGAGATCGAACTCGGCCTCCATCGCGTCGGTCATCGCTCCGCCGCCGCCCGTGATCTCCGCGCCGATCGCGGCCTTGATCTCCGCGCCCACCCGCTCGCCCCGGCCCGAGGCCAGCCCGGACAGGTTGACCCCGACCACCCCGTCCACCGCGAGCACGGCCCGGGCCTCCCGCACCGCCTCCGCGCACCCGGCCGCCACCGGGTCCGCCGCGGCGAGCACGTGCGCCACCCGTTCGGGGTCCAGGCCCAGGCCGGGGAAGCGGAGCAACACCGCGGCCGAGCGTTCGTCGGTGTACACCGCGACGCCCGCCACGAACGGCAGCCGCACCCCGATCGCGCGCGCCTCGGCCACGAACGCGGCCAGCCGTTCGACCGAGCCGACGTGGTTCAACACCACCACCTGCGCCCCCGCCTCCTGCTTGGCCAGCAGCCGTCCGGCCGCAGGTGCCGCGGCGGCGCGTCCGGCGCCTCGGGCACGCCGACCGGCAGCCCGACGTGCGCGGCCATCCCCGCGAGCCGGGTGCCGTCGATGTCGAAGACCTGGGTCACCTCGTCGCGCACGCCCGGGCGCGCGGCCGTCACCGGTCACGCAGAACACCCCGGCCCCGCCCAGCGCGGCCAAGCCGTGCAGCTCCTGCTCCAGCACGACGCGGTTGCGGTCGCGGCAGGTCAACGTGATCCACGGGCGCACACCCCGCTCCTTGATCAGCGCCGCCATCAGGGTGGGCGGCAGGTCGGGCCGGTTCTGGTGCTCGCCCACGAGCACGGCGTCGCAGGTCGGCGGCGAGCACCTCGACGATCTCCGCGACGTGCCGGCGGCGAAGGCGGGAAGGTGAGGTCGGTGAGGACGACCGGGCGCCGGCGGACAGCTCCGGCGCGGGCCGCGGGCCGCGCTCGAGCCCGCCCACGCCACGGCGTCACCGGCCGTCGCGAACGGGCACGGTACGGGCGCATCTCGCAGCTCCCGTCGTCGCGCACGCCGCCGCAGGGGCCGTAGTGCATGCGCTTGGGGCAGCTGGCGGCACCTGGCATCCGGCCAGTCTGCCGTCCGGCGCGATCAGGCCCGTGCGTCGTAGCGCTGTTCGCACACCTGCTGTCCTCCTCGCACCTTGCCCTGCCGTGTGCGAGGAGCCCACCGGGCGTGCGAGGACGCGCCGACAGCCGACCACGCCAGCGTGGCCCTCTACGACATCGGCGCCGGGACGCCGCCGTGACCGGGAGCGTCGCAAGGAGCACGATGACCGGCACGACGACCGGGCATGTCCACCGGGGAAGGGAGGCCGGGCGTGACGACCTACGTCCTGGTGCACGGCGCCTGGAGCGGCGCCCACAGCTTCCGCCGGGTCAGGCCACTGCTGCAGAGCCGGGGTCATGCCGTGTTCACCCCGAGCCTCACCGGCCTCGGTGAGCGCGCCCACCTCGTGAGCCCGCAGGTCGACCTGTCGACGCACGTCCAGGACGTCGTGAACCAGGTGCTGTTCGAGGACCTGCACGACGTCGTGCTCCTCGGGCACTCGTACGGCGGGTCGGTGGTCACCGGCTGCGTGGACCACATCGGTGACCGGATCCGGGACCTCGTCTACCTCGACGCGTTCGTGCCGAAGGACGGCGAGTCCGTCGAGGCGTTGCTGGGACGGGGCGCAGGCGCGACCTTCGCCGAGGTGGGCGGGGACTGGCTGGTCCCGCCGGTCGCGCGCCAGTTCGACTCCCCGCAGGAGGCGGCGTGGGCGAACGCCCGACGGCTGCCACAGCCGGTCGGGTGCTTCCGCGAGCCCGTCTCGCTCGGGCGCCCGATCGAGGACCACGCGTTCGCGCTGACCTACGTCAAGGCGACGGCGGACCCGCGGACGGCGCCGGGGGGCGACGCGTTCTGGGACGCGGCCGAGCACGCCGCATCCCACGAGCGGTGGGGCTTACCACGAGATCCCGGCGAACCACATGGTCCAGCACAACGCACCCGAAGCCCTGGCCGACGTGCTCCACGCGTCGAGTCGTGATATTCAAGCGAGTTGACGAGGACCAACTCGTCTGGGGCATCGGCGACCCGACACCGGCGAGGACGGGAGGTGTAGTGACATCCGATGTCGACCGGGAGCCGCTGGTCCGTCCACCTACCCTGCGCACCCGGGCAGCCGGCGTCGGCGAGCCGGCTGGAACTGTTCTTCGATCTCGCCTACGTCCTGGTGGTGCTCGAGCTCGCCACGACCTTTCTCGGCGATCTGACCTGGCGCGGTCTCGGCACGTTCGCCGCGCTGTTCGTCGCCATCTGGGTGTCCTGGGTCGGGTTCACCCTCTACGCCAACCGCTTCGACACCGACGACGTCGTGTTCCGGATCGCCAAGCTCGGCGCGACCCTCGCCATCGCCGGATGCGCGGCCAGCGCCTCGGCCGCGACCACGTCGTTCTCCGTCCAGTTCGCCCTGAGCTTTCTCGCCGGACGGGTGATCCTGCTGCTCCTGCACGCCCGTGCCTGGCGTCATGTCACCGAGGCCCGAGGCACCATCACCGTCTACATCGCCACCACGACGGTCAGCATCGTGCTGTGGGGGGTCTCCGTCGGCGTCGACGGCACCGCCCGCTACCTGCTGTGGGCGGCTGCGGTCGCGGTCGACGCCGCCGGTCCGGTGATCGCCACCTGGCACGGGGACCAGCTCCCGCTGCACATGGAACACCTTCCCGAGCGGTTCGGGCTGCTCGTCATCCTCGTACTCGGCGAGGCCGTCGGCGGCGCCGCCACCGGCGTGCACGACGCCGGGTGGACTGCCCCCCGGTGGCCGTGGGAATCGCGGGATTCGTCGTCGCCGCCGCGCTGTGGTGGAACTACTTCGACGTCACCGCCGTCCACAGCGCCGAGAAGCTCCAGGAACGCGACGACCACGACGGCGAGGCGGGACGGCGCCGCGGCCGACGAGCGACACGACCTCTTCGTCTACGGACACCTGCCCCTCTGCCTGGGCATCGTCATGGCCGGGATCGGCATCGAGGACCTCGTGCTGCACCCGGCTGCAGCGCTGCCGTCGCCAGGCGGCTGGGTCCTGGCGGGTGGCATCACGCTCTTCCTGGCCGGGTCGGCCCTCATCCTGGCCGGCACCCGCCAGCAGTGGCGCGCGATCTGGCCGTGGCCCAGCGCGGCCGTTCCGGTCGTCCTGGCCGCCGCCGCGGCCCCGCACGACACCGCGCTCCTGCTCGTGGGCGCCATGGCGGCGTTGTGCCTCGCCCTCGCCGTGCTCGGAACGGCACGCCTCCGCCGGGCAGGCGCCTGAGCCGGGATCACGCGGTCACTGCGGAGGGGCCGCCTCCTCGGCGGGGAGAGCAGGCTCCCCCGGACGTCGGCCTTGAGCACCTTGCCCACCTTCGACCGCGGCAGGTCCGGCCAGATCTCCACCTGCTTGGGTGCCTTGACGCTCCCGATGCTGCGCCTTGACGAACGCGATGACCTCCGTGGGCGAGGCCTCGGCGCCCGGCTGCAGCTGCAGCACGGCGGTGACCCGCTCGCCCCACTTGTCGTCGGGCAGCCCGACGACCGCGCAGTCGCGGACGGACGGGTGGGCCATCAGCGCCTGCTCGACCTCCGCCGAGTAGACGTTGAACCCGCCGGTGATGATCATGTCCTTGGCGCGGTCGACGATGAACAGGAAGCCGTCGCCGTCGAGGTAGCCGATGTCGCCGGTGTGGTGCCATCCGTGCTGCGACGCCTCGGCCGTCGCCTCGGGGTTGCGGTAGTACCCGGCCATCACCAGCGAGCTGCGCACCACGATCTCGCCGCGCTCGCCCGTGCCGCAGCAGCCGCCCCTCGCCGTCCATGATCCCGACGGTGACCAGCGGGCCGGGCCGCCCGGCCGAGGTCAGCCGCTCGCGGGCCACCGAGCCGTCGGCGCGGAAGTGGTCGCGCGGGGCCATCATCGACACCATCATCGGCGCCTCGGTCTGCCCGAACAGCTGCGCCATCACCGGCCCGATCCGCTCCAGCGCCTCCTCCAGCCGGGCCGCCGACATCGGCGCGGCGCCGTACCAGAAGCACTGCAGCGACGACAGGTCCGCGGCCGGGAGGCCCTCGTGGCCCAGCAGCATGTAGATCAGGGTCGGCGGCAGGAACGTGTGGGTGACGCCGTGCGCGGGCACCAGCCGCAGGAACTCGCCGAGGTCCGGCGCCGCCATCACGACCACCTGCCCGCCCAGCGCCATGACCGGGAAGCACAGCACCCCCGCCGCGTGGGTCAGCGGCGCCATCGCGAGGTAGACCGGGCGCCCGTCGAACGGGTAGCCCATGAGCGTCAGCGCCGTCATCGTCTCGATGTTGCGGTCGGTGAGCTGCACGCCCTTGGGCCGCCCGGTCGTGCCCCCGGTGCCGACGATCATGACGGTGTCGTCCGGCCGGGTCGGTGTCGAGCACGGGTCGAGCTCGGGTCCGGCGGCTCCGCCAGCCAGCGGTCCAGCGACGGCACGTCGCCGTCGTCGGAGTCGA
The DNA here is from genome assembly GCA_963784265.1 of uncultured Actinomycetota bacterium. GTDB lineage: Bacteria > Actinomycetota > Actinomycetes > Mycobacteriales > Pseudonocardiaceae > Pseudonocardia. Next base: position 89,892 of record CAWAQQ010000003.1, on the reverse strand, counting down.
TGCAGACGAGCACCCGCAGCCGCGGGAGGTGCGGCGCCATCTCCGCCACCAGCGGCGCGTAGGGACTGCGGTAGAGCAGGCAGACGCAGTCGAACAGGTCGAGCAGCTCCGCGTTCTCCGCCGCCGAGTTGCGCGGGTTGATCGGGCACCACACCGCGCCCCGGCGGGCGATGCCGAACACCGTCGCGAACGCCGTGGGGTCGTTGCCGGACAGGATCCCGACCTTGTCCCCCGCCGCGACGCCCGAGCGGGCGAGCGCCCTGGCGACCGACCGGCTGAGGTCCTGCACGTCGCCGTAGGTCAGCGTCACGGTGTCCGTGACCAGACAGGGGGCGTCGCGTCCGAGCGACGCCCCCTTGTCCAGGTAGTCGGCCAGTGAGGACATCCACGTCCCGTCAGTCGTGACGCGTCGACGATCGGGTTGAGCACCAGCCCGAAGTTGCGCAGCACCCCCAGCAGCTCGCGGTGCCCGAACGCCTGGCAGGCCGAGGCGAACCCGGCCCGCCGCGGCGGCTGCTGCAGCAGCGAGTACGCGGCGTAGGCCTGCAGCAGGCCGGTCTGCTTGTAGTTGGAGTTGCCGTGGATGGCGCACGTGCGCGCGGCCGAGCGGCCCGGACGCGTGCACCGAGTCGATGGAGGTGTTGATCCGCGGGTTCTCCCGCGGCGGCATGTCGGCCTGCAGGCCGGCGGCGATGTCGGCCAGCGCGGCCTCCTGCGCCGCCGGCGTCCAGCGGCGTGATCTGCTCCTCGAACATCGCCGGTGGTGGCGACGACGCCCGTCCATCACCGCGCGGTCGAGCACCCCGCCGGTGACCATGCACGGTGGCGACGCGCGGGTCGTTCTTGAACCACACCGGGTGCGCGGTGCCGCCCCACGGCACCGTCGAGCGCCGTGCTCGTGCTGGCCGGGCACGACGCACTCGCGGGTGGCCCGGTGGTCCCACTGCCACGTACTCGTTCTGCTGCGAGGTGGAACCAGTCGGCCTTGAGGATCGTGAAGATCGTCTGCGTGGAGGCGTAGGTCGGGAAGCCCTTCCACAGCACCAGGATGTCGAGCGTGTCGAGGCCGGGCGGTCTCCAGCGCGATGTTCGCCGCGATCTCGCCGGTGGTGTACATCTGCGCGACGCCGGGCGAGAGCAGCAGGCCCGGCGTCGGCGAACGCCTGGCCCGAAGCGGCTCTGCGCGTCGAGCATCCAGTCCTGCTCGCCGGTGGTGTCCAGGTAGTGGCAGCCCGCGGCCAGGCAGGCCTCGACCACCTCGGGGCCGAGCTTGATGAACGGCCCGACCGTGTTGCAGACGACCGAGGCGCCTGCGAACAGGCTCGGTCAGCGACGTCGACGTCGTGCTCGACCTCGACGACCTCGTGCTCGACGGTGTCGAGGCCGGGGATCCGGTCGACCACCTCCTGCACCTTCTTGCCGTCGCGGCCCGCGCGATGAACGGCACGTTGTACTCGCGCAGGTACTCGCAGATCAGGCGCCCGGTGTAGCCGGAGACGCCGTAGACGACGACAGGCTTCGGTCGGTGGTCACGGTCACATCCCCATCCCGCCGTCGACCGGCAGGCCGACGCCGTTGACGAACCGCGACGCGTCCGAGGCCAGGAAGACCACCGCGTCGGCCATGTCGGAGACCTCGCCGAGGCGACCGGACGGCGTCAGCCCGATGACCGCGGCGACGGCGGCGTCCGGGCTCTCGAACAGCCCGAGCCCGGCGGTCTCGACCGCGAGCTTGATGCCCATGTCGGTGGCGACGAGGCCCGGGTAGACGCAGTTGACGCGCACGCCGTAGCCGAGCTTGCCCGACTCCATCGCGGCGACCCTGGTGAGCCGGTCCACGGCGGACTTGGTGGCCGAGTACCCGGAGATGCCCGGGAAGGCGATGGTGGCCGCGACCGACGCGATGTTGATCATCGCGCCGCCGTTGCCCGCCGCGCCGCCGGGGCGCATCGCCCGGAACCCGTGCTTGATGCCCAGCGTCGTGCCGAGCACGTTGACCTCCAGCATCCGCCGGACGTCGTCGGGATCGGCGTCGACGAGGAGCTGGGTGATCTCGATGCCGGCGTTGTTGACCACGATGTCCAGGCCGCCGAGCTCCGCGACGGTGTGCGCGACCGCGGCCTCCCAGTCGGCGTCGCTCGGTGACGTCGAGCTGGACGAACCCGGCCGTCGCCCCGGTCGCCGCGATCTCCGCGGCGGTCTGCTCGCCGACGTCCTTGAGGACGTCGGCGATCATCACCGACGCGCCGGCCGCCGCGAGCGCCTGGCCATGCCGGCGCCCAGCCCGCGGGCGCCGCCGGTGACGAGCGCCCGCTTCCCCGTCAGTTCGAACACCGTCATGTGCCGCTCCTCGTCATGGCGATCCCGCCCCGTCGCGTGATGCGGACCACAACGGTAGGAGGGAACTTGACGAGTGTCAAGATTTTCTTGGGCACTCGTCAAGAATCGACGGCCGGCTACGCTGTGCCGCGATGTCCACCGCCGAGAAGACCGACCGGTCTCCCGCCGCCAGGTCGACAAGTTCGCCGAGCGCCGCCGCGAGCTCGCCGACGCGGCGCTGCAGACGCTGTCCGAGCTCGGCTACGCGCGCACGAGCCTGCGCGAGATCGCGCAGAACTCGGCCTTCTCGCACGGCGTGCTGCACTACTACTTCGCCGACAAGGTCGACCTGATCACCTACTGCGTCCGGCAGTACAAGGCGATCTGCGTGCAGCGCTACGACCAGATCGTCGCCACCGCGCGCACCCCCGACGCGCTGGCCACCGGGTTCGCCGACGGCCTGGTCGCCACGCTGCGGACCGAGGCCCCGATGCACCGCCTCTGGTACGACCTGCGCTCGCAGGCGCTGTTCGAGGAGTCGTTCCGCGCCGACGTCCTGGAGATCGACGACACCCTGCGAACGCATGATCTGGCGGATCGTGGTCCGGTACGCGGAGCTCACCGGCGTCGAGGTCGGCGCTCGCGAGCCCGGCCACCTACGCGATGTTCGACGGGCTGTTCCAGCAGGCGCTGCTGCGGCACCTGGCAGGCGTCGACACCGCGGCCACCGACCTGCACGCCCACGTGCTGCGGCTGCTGTCCCAACTCGTCCCCACCGGCTGACCCGCCGTCACGCCTGGTCGGCGGCCCGCCGCAGCTCCGTGATGTCGATCTTCTTCATCTGGAGCATCGCCTCCATCGCCCGCTGGGCCCGGCCGGGGTCCGGGTCGGAGAGCAGCTCCGGCAGCGCGGTCGGGATGATCTGCCACGAGACCCCGAAGCGGTCCTTGAGCCAGCCGCACGGCCCCTCCTCGCCGCCCTCGGACAGCTTGTCCCAGAAGTGGTCGACCTCCTCCTGCGAGGAGCAGCTGACCTGGAACGAGATCGCCTCGGAGAACGTGAAGTCGGGGCCGCCGTTCAGGGCCACGTAGTCCTGCCCGTCGAGGGTGAAGGCGACCGTCATCACCGAGCCCTCCTGCCCGCGGCCCGGCCGGGCCGTAGCGTGCGATCTCGCCGATCTTCGAGTTCGGGAACACGGAGGTGTAGAGCTCCGCCGCGGCTTCGCCCTCGGTGTCGAACCACAGGCACGGTGTCTGCTTGGGCATGATCAGCTCCCTATCCGGTCGTCGACGTGCGTGCACACCTCTGACCCGTGCGGGCCGCCGAAGTCATCGGTCCGCGGGACGGACGGGCGTCAGGCGGCGCGCGCCTGCCCCTCGACCCCGAGGTGCCGCATCAGGTTGGCCGAGAAACGGTCGCCGGTGCGCTCCATCGTTCCCTTGATCACCCGGGTGACCGCCGGGGCCATGACCCTGGGCAGCGGCAGGTCGACGCACAGCGTGAGGCTGATCGTCAGGCGCGTGCCCCCCGGCGCGTCCGAGAGCTCGTACCAGCCCTCGGCACCGGTCCGCTCGACCGTGCCCCTCGGCGGCTCGTGCGAGTAGTCGATGCGGCGCTCCTCGTCGAACCGCATCCGCTCGGTGAAGCACGGGCTGATGCCCGACACCCATGACGTTGATTCCGACCATGTACCAGCGCCAGAGGTCGCCGCGGGTCTCGATCCGCCGCAGCAGTGGCGTCAGCTTCGGCAGCAGTACCGGGTCGGTCAGCACCGCCCAGATCTCGGAGCGCCCGGCGGGGACGACGGCTTCGGACGCGGTGGTGGCGGAGAACTGGCTCACAGGTCAGAAGTCTTCCCGCCCGCGGTCCATCCTGCACGTGACGCACGCCCCCGTCCCGGCCAGCGGTGGCCCGCAAGCCTGCGACCGGCCCGGCCGATGCACGCCGCCCCGCCGACCGACAGGCTGTGCACGTGCCCGGACCACGAGCCGCGACCGTCGAGGAGGCGGCCGCGCTGGTGCGCTCCGGTGACCGGATCGTGCTCGGCACGTTCTCGTCCGAGCCCGCCGGGCTCGTGCGCGCGCTGTGCGACCGGGCGTCCGAGCTCCACGACGTCACGATCACCGCGGGCATCCTGCTGGACGGCTACCCGTTCCTCGCCTTCCCGAAGGAGACGTTCCGCTTCCGGACCTGGTTCGCGCCGACGGCCCTGACCCGGCACGAGGTGGACGGGCGCCGGATCGAGTACCTGCCGATCAGCTGGGCACAGATCCGCGGGAGTCTCGAACGCGACCCGATCGACTTCACGATGATCCAGGTCTCGCCACCCGGTCCCGACGGTCGCCACAGCATGGGCACCAGCGCGGGCTACAACACGCTGGCCGTGGAACGCGCCCGGACCGTCATCGCCGTGGTCAACCACCAGATGCCCTACACCTTCGGCGACACCGAGCTCGCGCCCGACGCCGTCGACGTCCTCGTCGAGGTCGACGAGCCGCTCGCGGAGTACCCGACACGGACGCCGGACGGGGTGGAACGGGTGATCGCCGACCGGGTCGCCGAGACGGTCCCGGACGGCGCGGTCCTGCAGGTCGGGGTGGGGAGCCTGCCCGCGGCCGTGATCTCGGCGGTCGCCGCCCACGGCCGCCGCGGGCTCCAGCAGTTCTCGGTACTCACCGACTCGTTCCTCGAGCTCGTCGCGGCCGACGCGTGCGCCGGCTCCGGGCCGATGGCGATCGTCGGCGAGGTCGTCGGGTCGAGGGCGCTCTACGAGCACGTGCACCGCAACCGGGCGATCGAGATGGCCGACAGCCGCGTCACCCACCACCTCGACGCGCTGCTGGGCAGGCGGCGGATGGTCACGCTGAACTCCGCGCTGGAGGTCGACCTGTTCGGGCAGGCGAACAGCGAGATCCTCGGCGGCAGGCAGGTGGGCGGGGTCGGGGGCAGCGTCGACTTCCTCACCGCGTCCGCCTCCGCGTCCGACGCCGGGTCCACGGTGATGCTGCGGTCGGAGACGGGCAGCGGGCGGTCGCGCATCGTGGCCCGCCTCGAACCCGGGCCGGTGTCGATCGGGCGGACGCTGATGCGCCGCGTCGTCACCGAGCACGGCACGGCCGAGCTGGACGGCCTCTCCGTGCGCGAGCGCGCGACGGCGCTCGCCGAGCTGGCCGCGCCCGCCCACCGCGACGAGCTGCGGCGCCACGTCCGCGACCACCCCGACCTGTTCTGCGGCTGATCGCGGCCGGCGCGACCAGACCGCGAACAATCTGGCGAAAGCCAACCGTCCAACGGCGCGAGCTCGCGCCACCAGCTCGTCTACGTGGTCGAGGTCTCGGCGGCCCTCTTGATCGAGCGGCCTCCGTCTCGACGTACCGCTTGGTCAGCGACCGCGTCAGCAGCCAGCCGATCCCGGACAGCGGCCCGGACACGGTCAGGGCGAGGGTGAGCCGGCTCCCGTCGGGGTGCGGCTCGACGACGTGCGCGGCGGTGACGGTGACGCCGGGCGAGCTCGACTCCCAGGTGTACGACGACCCGTCAGCCAGCTCGGTGACCGTCCACACCGCTGTGGGCAGCCGGGGCTGCTGCAACCGGGTTCGGGAGCCGACGGCCAGCGGTCCGGCGTCGAGACGCTCCACGGCGTCGACCGTCGGGATCCGCTCGGGCCAGCGCTCGACGTCGACGACCACCGCCCAGACCCGCTCGGGCGGGGCCGCGATGGTGACGGTGTGCTGCAGGCCGGGCATGCGCTGAGCGTACGACGGCGCCCTGCGAGGCACCGACGAAGTAGCGACTGAGCCGGACGTCCCGATCACGCGGCACTAGTTCGGGCGGACTCGTCCGCTCCCGGCTGACGGTGTGCCCCGGTGGTGGCGTCGCGGACGCGGGACGGCCCGCCGTGCCAGTCGAGACACACGATCGTGGCGTCGTCGCGCAGGTCGCCGCCGGTGGCGCGGAGCACTTCGTCCCCGATGGTGTAAACGACCTCCCGGGGGTGCCGGTCGGCGGTTCGGTCGAGCGCGGCCGCGATTTCCAGGTCGGCGGCGTTGCGTTCCAGGATGCCGTCGGTGACGAGGACGATCCGGTCGCCCGGGCGCAGCTCCACCTCCTGCTAGGTGAACGCCCGGCCGGGCTCGAGGCCGAACGGGCATGTCGATCGCCAGCTCGACCCCGTCGACCACGCCCGTCGCGCACCCGGTAGGGGAACGGGTGGCCCGCGTTGACGATCGACAGGCCAGCGCGGTGCGCGGTCGACCCGCATCGAGCTGCCCGGTGACGAAGTCGCCACGGGCCGGAGTGCGCGGCCAGCGCGTCGTTGGCCGCCGCGGCCTGCTCCAGCAGCCCCTGTCACGCCTGCGCGGCCGTTGCGCAGGCTGCCGACCAGGACGGTGGCGAGCATCGCGGCGTGCGACGTCGTGGCCGACGGCGTCGGTGATCGAGACGTGCAGGGTGTCGCGGTCGAGCGAGTAGTCGAACGTGTCGCCGCCCGACGGCGTTGGCGGGCTCCAGCCAGCCCGACGACCGTGAACTGGCCCGCCTCGCAGGTGAACGCCGCAGGCAGCAGCCGTCGCTGGATCTCCGCGGCGAGCGAGAACGGCGTGGAGCGCTGGGCCCACTCGAACAGGTCGGTGTGCCGCCTGCACGCCGACGACGACGTAGGCCAGCGCGCGGGCGCGCTCCGGCACGTCGGCGACCTCGCGCTCGTCGGCGCCCACGGCAGGGTCAGCTCGATCACGCCCATGGCGTCGCCGCGGTCGGTGACCGGCACGACGAGCGTGCAGCCGTCACCGTCGCTGCGCGCAGGTCGGGCTCCTGGCTGCGCAGCACCTTCTCGTAGACGGTGCCCGGCAAGCGGCACGGCCGGCGCGTGCGCGGCGCCGGCTCCTGCTGCCGCGCGGCGTTCGCGGCAGTGCCGCCGAAGCGGGCGACGGCCCGCCCGCCCAGGTCCATGATCAGGAAGCACACCTCGTCGGCGCCGAGCATCGCCGCCGAGCTCGTCGGCCATCACGTCCATGGCCTCGACCGGTGACGCCCGCTCCACCCGGACGAGCAACGCACGCAGGTCGGCTTCCCGACGCATAGCGCGGCTCATGGCGTGCACCCTTACGGATCCGGCGCCACATCGCAGCCCGGCCGGAACGGCACCGCTAGGAGCCGGGTGCGTTCGCCGGGTTGAGCAGGCCGTCCTCGGCGTCGGTGGCGAACAGGTGCAGCCCGAGGCGCTCGGAGAGCTCCTGGCACACGCGCGTGCCACGGACGCTGTTGCCGAAGCGGTCGAGGCCGGGGGAGAACACGCCGATGCCCATCTTCCCGGGGATGACGGCCAGTATCCCGCCGCTGACGCCGCTCTTGGCGGGAACGCCCACGGAGTAGGCCCACTCCCCGGCGAAGTCGTACATCCCGCAGGTGTACATCACCCCCAGCACGTCGCGGACCCGGTCGCGGGGAAGCGCCTGGCGCCCGGTGACCGGGTTGGCGCCCCCGTTCGCCAGCGTCGCCGCCATCATGGCGAGGTCGCGGCACGTGACCTGCACGGAGCACTGCCGCAGGTAGAGCGCGAGCGTGGCCTCGACGTCGCCGTGGAGCATCCCGTCGGACCGCATCAGGTAGGCCGTGGCCCGGTTGCGGTCCGCGCCCCGCTGCTCCGCGTCGTAGGTGGCGTCGTCGACGGCGAGGTCGTCGTCGGCCGCGTGGCAGCGCAGCAGGTCGAGGATCCGCTGGAGCTTCTCGGCCGCGTCGCCGCCGCGGACCAGGTCGGTGGTCGCCAGCGCTCCCGCGTTGACCATCGGGTTGAACGGGCGGTTGTTGTGCTCGTCGAAGACCAGCGAGTTGAAGGCGTCCCCGCTGGGCTCCACCCCGACCCGGCGCAGGACGTGTTCGCGGCCGTGGTCGGCCAGCGCCAGGCCGTACACGAAGACCTTGGAGATCGACTGCATCGCGAACCGCACGTCCCAGTCCCCGGCGTGGAAGACCGACCCGTCGAGCAGGGCCAGGCAGATACCGAACTGCTCGCGCCTGGGTCCCCCGCGCTCGGACGGGAGGTAGCCCTCGCCCGGCGAGTAGTAGCTGGCGACGTCCTCGTCCGCGATCGGGAGGTGGCGGCGGTAGAGCTCCTCGAGCCGCCTGCTGGATCTGGCGGCTGATCTCGGGTGACGGCACCGGTCGCTCCTCGTCCTCGTCGAACTCACGACAAGTTGTACGACATCCCGAACGGGTCGATCGTCACGGGCGTGCTGAGTTCGAGGTTGCCCGCGTCGAGCAGCTGCCGGAGGGCGTCGACCCGACCCACGGACTGCTCCCACTCCTCCTTCGTGGCATCCGAGCTGGGGTTCTCCAGCGTGTCGCGGCGCACGGTGAGGAACGAGCCCAGCCACTCCTGCTCGTCCACGCCCGCCGCGGGGGAACCCCCGGCGGACGCGTCGGCCTTCTGCGCGATCGCCTCGAGGCTGTCGGGCCCCTCGTCGACCCCGTGCTGGATCGCGGTGTCGTAGAGGATGACGAGGCCGAGCGGGGCCTTCAGTCCCTCCTCGCGCGCGAGGTCCACCGCCGGGTCGTAGTAGAGCCGGTCGCTGACCGCGTCCTGGACCCCGCGGAAGGCCGGGTCGTCTGCGGCCAGGTGCCACGCCTGCTCCAGGCCGCCCAGGCCGTCGTGGCTGTCGCTGCCCTCGGCCGCCAGGGTCCGCAGGGCGGGCAGGTACCCGGCGAGCGGGTTGCCGGGCTGCGAGTCGGTGTACTGCTGGACGACGGTGAGCAGGTCGCCGCAGGCGGTGCAGAATCCCGCGCGGCCCGCCGTGTAGCCGCGCCCGTCGACGACGTCGCGGATGTAGTCGTACTGGATCGTGGCCTTCGAGTTCTCGAAGACGCTGATCATCTGGTCGGCGACCTCGCGCTGGTGCTCGTCGAGGACGGCGGGCCCGTCGGCGATACCGGCGAGCGGCGCCCCGGACGTGCCGGCCGTAGTGCCGTCGCCCGCGGGTGCGGGCGGGATCTTCGACGCGCCTGCGACCGGGTGCGCGACGTCGCCGTCGCCCCGTTCGGAGCCCGCGATCGGCAGGTCACCGGCGAGCACGGTCACGACCAGCGCCGACGCTGCACCGACCGCGAGCGATCCGACGAGCTTCCCGCTCCGGTACCTCAGCCCCCGCACCACTGCCTGTCGCGGGCAGCGGATCAAGCGTTACGAGCCGTGGCCGGGGACACATCGACGCCCCGGGCCGCGCACACCTTCGCGTGCCGGCGCACATGTCGGAACGTGTGCGCGAGGGCACGAAGGTGAGCGTGGGCCACGGGGGCCCGCGCCCGACGCTCGGCCGATCCTTCGCCACGGGTGATGCCATGGACTACGGTCCGCGTGACGGTTGCGGACGGCGCGCCGCCGACGGTGCGCGAGGCGTGGATCAAGGAGTACGGCATGCCCTTCCGGGACGTCATGAGATCGACCGCGACAGCCGGACCGGCGGACGCGGGCGCGGTCCCTCCCGCGGCGTGACCGAGGCACCACCGCCTGCGGGCGCCGGTGCCGACGGGAGCGCCGGGGCGGGCGAGACCGGAGCCCGACGGCACGGCGGGTTCGGCGTCCGCTGGTCGGACGAGCAGGAGCTCGCCGACGCGATCCACGGCACCGTGGTCGGGTCGGCGGTCATGGTGGCCGCGAGCCTGCACGGCACGCTCGGCCAGGTCGTGATCGCCGTCGTCGCGACGCTGCTGGTCTACTGGGCCACCGAGCGCTACGCCGAACTGCTCGCCGCGGGAGCGCACGGGCGGGTTCCCGACAGGGCGAGCGTGGCGGCCGCGTTGCGGCGCGGCTGGCCGATGCTGCAGTCCTCCTACGCGCCGCTGGTCGTGCTGCTCGCCGCGTCCCTCCTCGGTGCGGACCTGCCCGGCGCCGTGCTGGCGGCGCTGTGCCTGTCCACCGTGGTGCTCGGCGGCCTCGGCTACCGGGCCGCGCGCCGGTCGGACGCCACAGTGCTGGGCGCCCTCGGATGGGCGGCCATGAGCGGCCTGCTCGGTGTGGCCGTCATCGCGCTGAAGCTGGCGCTGCACTGACCCACGAGCACCGACCGTGCGCGTCCGCTCCCGCCGACGAGGGGACTGCGGGTACCGCGCGGATGCGCCGGGGAGATCCGTATGGGTCTACCGGTCTCCGGGCCGTGCAGGTTAACTCGACGGTGGAGACATGCGGCGAGGGGCGATGGATGGCGAGGTCTGGCGCAGGAAGGATCGACGTGGCGTTGATCGCACGTCGCGTCCGAGGGGGCGAACGATGCCGCTAGGTCAGCGGCCCGGCCCCGCTCACACGTTCGTCGCGCACACCGGCGCCGCCGCCGCGACCGCACTCCGGACAGCATCCGGCCGGGCCGCGGTCCGCCGGGCGGCGAGGAAGCCGTTGCAGCTCGACGAGCTCCAGCCCCAGCGCCTCGATGCGCGCGATGAAGCCGTGGAGTGCGGCACGGTCGGCCACCTGACCCACCAGCAGGGTCTCGGTCGTCGCTGCGCTCGCCTCGAGCGGATCGAGCGCCCCCAGCAGCCCGGGCGTCAGCCGGCCGGTGACCCGAAAGGCGTACTCAGCGCTCACGTCGCTCCCCCGTCCGGTGGTGCGTCCCGCTGCTGCCATGGTCGGAGCAACAGGGTGAGAGCGTCCCCTCCTCCCAGCATGAGAGACGGCGATCGCCGACCGCCCGCGCTCGACGGCACCGGGTTCCTCGACCCCCGGTTCGCCGTCCCGCTCGCCACCCACGTGGTGGTCCGGCCGCGCCTGCACGCCCAGCTGACGGCGGGCCTGGCGGCCCCCTGCGTCCTGATCGCCGCCCCCGCGGGCTGGGGCAAGACGCTGCTCGCCAGCTCCTGGCTCGGGGCGGACGGCGCCCGGGGCACGGCGGCATGGATCTCGCTCGGCCCGGCCGAGGACGACCTGCGGGCCTTCTGGACGTCCGTCGCGAGCGCGCTCGTCCCCGTGGTCGGGGACCGCGCCGCCGGCGATGCTGCGCAACGCCGTCGCCGCCGACGACCTGGAGCAGGTGCCGGGGCAGTTCGCCGCGGCGCTGGCCGCAGACGGGACGCCGGTCGTCCTCGTCCTCGACAACCTGCACGAGATCACCGGGCTCGACGTGCACGAGAGCCTGCTGCGGCTGGTCCAGCGCCCGCCGCCCGGTCTCCGGTTCGTGATCACGACCCGCCGGGACCCGCCGTGGCCGCTGAACCGGCTGCGCCTCGCCGGTGTGCTCACCGAGATCCGGGCGTCCGACCTCGCCTTCCAGGCGGACGAGACCCGCGCCCTGCTCGGCCGGCTCGGGATCGACCTCGACGCCGTGCACGTCGGCCGGCTCGTCGAGCGGACCGAGGGGTGGGCCGCCGGGCTGCGGCTGGCCGCCCTGGAGCTGCAGGGCACGGCGGACCCCGACCGGCTTCGTCGACGCGTTCTCCGGCGACGACCACGCCGTGGCCGCGTACCTGCTGGACGAGGTGATCGACCGGCTGGCCCCGGAGCTGCTCGACTTCCTCGTGCGGGTCAGCATCCTCGACGTCGTGTCCGCCGAGCTCGCCGACGCCCTGACCGGCGGCGGGAACGGCGCCGCGACGCTCGCCGAGCTCGCCGCGTCGAACCTCTTCGTGCAGGCCGTCGGCACGGGCGGCCGGTGGTACCGGCTGCACCGGCTGATCGCCGACGTCCTGCGCACCCGGATCACCCAGCCCCGGACGTTCCGCGACCTGCACCGGCGGGCGGCCGAGTGGTACCTGCACCAGGCGATGCCGCTCGAGGCCGTCCGCTACGCGCTGCGCGGCGGCCTCTGGCCGCTCGCCGCGGAGCTCCTCGGCGTCCACTTCCTCGCGCTGCTGGTCAGGGGCAATGCGCGCGACATCGACGTGCTCCTGGACGCGGTGCCGCGGCGACGTCGCTGCTCAGCCATCCCGAGCTCGCGGCCGCGCTCGCCGCGAGCCCGCATCTACCAGGGTTCCGCCACGGAGCTCGGGGAGCTGACCGCCGCGGCCCGTGCGGGCGCGGACCGCCTCGCCGGCCCGCGCGCCGAGCGGCTCCGGCTCTTTCTCGACCTGGTCCAGATGGGCCACGCCCGGCACCAGGGGCGATCTCGTCGGCGTCGCCGCCGCCTGCCGGCGGATCCCCGTGGATCCGCGCGACGCTCGCCGCGCTCGGCCTCGCCGCGTGGGACGTGGTGCCGCTGATGGTCCTGGCGAACGCCGGGACGGCGGAGCTCTGGACCGGCGCCACCGTCGAGGCGGAGAAGCACCTGCGGGCCGCGTTGGACATCGACCAGTCCGGGGGCGTGCTGCGGCCCCATCTCAACGCGGCGGCCCACCTGGCCCTGCTGCAGTGCGAGCGCGGCGATCTCGACGCCGCCCAGGACGAGGCGCAGGCGGCGGTCGCGCGGGCGGTCGATGCCGGGTGGACGGTATCGGCGCAGGTCGCCTCGGCCTACCTGGCGCTCGCCTGGGTCGCGCTCGACCGGGACGAACACACCGAGGCCGACGGCTGGCTCGCCCGGGTCGCGGAGGTCGAGGCGGTCATCCCCGAGCCCGCACGTCCAGCTCACCGCGGCCGCGCTGACCGCGCTCCGCCGGGCCGACGCGGGCGAGCCTGGAGGACGCGCTGTCCGGCCTGCGGCTCACGACGGCGAGGCTGGCCGACCGCGCACCGCCTGCGCTGGCCGACCGGCTGCTGCAGGTGGAGGCCGAGCTGCTGCGCCGCCTGGGTGACGTCGAGCGCGCGGGCGAGGTGCTGGCGGGGTTGCGCGGCCCGGCCACGGCGGGTTCGGCGCAGGCCGTCGCCCGCCTGCGCCTGTGCACGGGCGACCTCGGCGGCGCGCGCGGAGGCGCTCGCCGCGTGCCCGGACGACGGGAGCTACGGTGCGCGGGCGGGTGCGACGGGCGCCGTCCTGCGCAGCCTGATCGCCGCGCCGCGCGACCGCGCGGCCGCGCTGACCCATCTGGAGGACGCGCTGCTCGCCGCCGCTCCGCGCGGGATGCGACGGCCCTTCCTGGTCGAGGCCGCGGACCTGCGCGAGCTGCTCGGCGCGAGGATCGAGGCCGGCACCGCGGTCGCCGCCTTCGCCGTGGACCTGATGCGCCGGATGTCGGGGCAGGAGAGCCGACCAGCCGGTCGTCCCGGCCGCGGCGCTGACCGACCGGGAGCAGCTCGTCCTGCGCTACCTCGCGAGCACCCTGTCCAACGCGGAGATCGCCTCGGAGCTCTACCTGTCGGTCAACACGGTGAAGACCCACCAGCGGATGGTCTACCGCAAGCTCGGCGCGGGCGGCAGGCGGGCAGCCGTGCGGCGCGCGAAGGAGCTGCACCTTCTCTGACTGCGCGGACGATGCTCATCCCGGTGGAATGAGCCGGGGTCATCCCGATCGGCCGGACCCTGTGAGCCGTACGCAGGTGGTCCAGGTGGGGAGGCTCGGCATGCTGCCGATTCCAGCGACGAGCGCTGCGGTACCCGCACTCCCCGACCCCTTCGTTCCGCGGCCGCGGCTGCTCGCCGCGCTGGACGCCGACGGTGCCGATGTCGTGCTGGTCTGCGCTCCGGCGGGGTTCGGCAAGACCGCGCTGCTGGCCCACTGGGCGCGCGACGCGCGGGCCGCGACATACCGGTCGCCTGGGCGAGCCTCGGCCGACGGCTGGCCGACGCCAGGCACATCTGGCCGGCGATCCTCACCGCGCTGAAGGCCTGCCCCGCCGTGCCACCGGACAGCGCGCTGCACGGGCTCGGTCCGGCGTCGCCGTCGCCGGAGGTCATGAGCGCGCTCGACGCGCTGCCGGTGCGGGTCGCGCTGGTTCTCCACGACGTCCACGAGATCGTCGCCCCGGCGGCGCTGGCGGAGCTCGATGCGCTCCTGGCCGCACGTCCGGCCGGGGTACGGCTCGTCCTCTGCAGCCGCTGGGACAGCCCACTGCTGCTCGGACCGCTGCGGTCCGCGGGGCGACTGCGCGAGGTTCGCGCTGACCAGTTGCGCTTCACCGCCGACGAGACCGAGGAGATGCTGCGACGTTCGATCCCGCGGGTGGATCGACCGCTGGCGCACGTGGTGCACGCGCGCACCGAAGGGCGGCCCGCTGGGGTGCGGCTCGCCGCGGCCGCCCTGCGCGACGGGGCGGACCCGGGCCGCCTGGTGGAACGGCTCGCCGACGGTCACCAGCTGGTGACCGACGTCCTCGTGGGAGAGGTCCTGAACGCCCTGCCGGCCGCGGATCGTGACCTGCTCGCCGCGGTCGGCGTCGGCGGCCCGGTCACCGCCTCCGTGGCCGCCCGCCTCAGCGGCCGCGCGCGACGCAGGCGACGTGCTGGACCGGCTGGCCCGCGACACCGGGCTCGTCGAACGCACGTCTGCCGAGCGGTTCCGGGTCCACCCGCTCGTGCCGCCCCACCTCGCGCACCGAAAGCCACGGGCAGCCGGGCCGGCCGACCGGTCCCGACGGCACGCGGGCCGGTCGCGCGACGCGGACCCGCTCGCGGCGATCCGGCAGGCCGTTCGGACCGACGACCCCGCCCTGCTCGTCGAGCTCGTGCACCGGTTCGCCGCTCGGCTGCTGGTGACGGGACAGCACGCCGTCCTCGACCGGGCGCTGTCCGTCCTCGCCGAGCGCGCCGTCGCGGGTGACCCCTGGCTCACCCTCTGCGCCGAGCTGGTCCGCATGGAGACCGGTCGGGCGTCGGCGCTCGACGCGACGGCGGCCGACCCGGTCGCCGCTGCGCGCCGACCCGCCGGCACCGGCCGGCGCCACGACCCACCTGGCCGTCCTGCGCTCGGCCACCGCCGTGTTCGCCGCCGCATCCACCGCTGACCTCGGCACCGCCCCCGACCCCGTCGACGTGGAGCGCAGCAGGGGCGACACCCCGGAATGGGCGGGGTTGGCCCTGGTGGGCGCGGGCGGCCGGGCGATGCTGGTCGACGGCGACCCGGCCGCGGCCACCGCCGCGCTGGAGGAGGCGCTGGAGCTGGCCAGGGCGCACGGCTTCGGCTACCTCGAGATGCAGTGCCTCGGGCTGCTCGGCAGCGTCGCCGGCATCGCTGGCGACTACCCGGCGATGACGGCAGCCGCGGCCGACGCGGATGCCGTGGCGACGAGCGTGCGGGTGGGAGGCGTCGCCGCTGGCGACGGCGGCGCGGTGGATGCTCGCCTACGGGGCGCTCATGCGCGCCGAGCCCGTCGAGGCGCACCGGCTCGCGAAGGAGACGCTGCGGCGCGGCGGGAACTCGATCCGGCCCCGCTACGTGTTCGCCCTGCGGTCCGTCCAGGGCGCCGCCCTGTTCGACGCGGGACAGCGGCACCGCGGGCTGCAGCAGATGCAACAGGCCCGGGCCGACCTGGGCGCGGTCGCGCCTGAGCCACGAGCAGGCGGCCGCCCTGGCCGTGCTGGAGCACAAGGCCGCGGCCACGCTCGGTCGCCCCGAGGCGGCCCGCGCCGTCGCCGACTGGCTCGCCGGCCGCATCGGCGTCCGAGGTGAGGTTCTCCTGATGCGGGCGTGGGCCGAGCAGTCGGCGGGCCACGACCGGGCGGCCCGTGCGATCGTCGGACCGGTACTGGACGGCACCGTCACCTCGGTCCTCCCCCACACCCCGGTCGAGGCACTCCTGGTGCAGGCGAGCGGCGGTGACGTCCGGACCGCCCGGCGCGCGCTGCGCGCGGCATTGTCCTCGGGTGCCGCCCTCGACGTCGTGCGTCCGTTCGCCACGGCAGGCGGCCAGGCCCGCGAACTGTTGATCGACCACCTCGGACGCGCCGAGACCACCGAGCCCTTCGTGGTCAGGGCGCTCGCCGCCGGGCGGCGCCCGGACAACCGCACGTCGCGCCTCGACGAGGGCGACCTCCGGCTGCTCGCACGGCTCCCCTCGGCGCTGTCGGTCGACCAGATAGCCGGGGAGCTGCGGATCTCGCCGTCGGACGCGAGCACGGGCATCCGCGCGGTGTACCGCAAGCTCGGGGTGAGCAGCCGCCGTACCGCCGTGTCGGTGGCCTACGAGCGCGGGCTGCTGCGCTGACCCGTCCGCGATCGGTCGCCGATCAGTCCACGAACCACACGTCGGCGAGGTCGACGGCCGCGAGGCCCTGGTCACTGGCGATGCGCTCGATCGCCGAGGCGAGCTTCATGGCGAGCTCGACGGACACCTCCATCAGCCCGTCGACGCCGGACTCGGCCAGCACCGCCGCCACGACGTCCTGGACTGCGGCGACACCGCGCTCGTGGTTGTGGTCGTCCGACAGCACGGCCCGGACCGAGTCGTAGGC
The DNA here is from genome assembly GCA_963784265.1 of uncultured Actinomycetota bacterium. Lineage (GTDB taxonomy): Bacteria > Actinomycetota > Actinomycetes > Mycobacteriales > Pseudonocardiaceae > Pseudonocardia. Next base: position 73,328 of record CAWAQQ010000003.1, on the reverse strand, counting down.
CCGCGCCCGGCCGTACAGGTCCACGGACTCGCCGGGACCCAGCCTGTCGTCGGTCACGTCAGCTCCCTCGGGAGACGCCATATCGGAGCGTTCCGTACTGGGGTACCCGCGGGCGTCGGCCGCTACTCGCCGGAGCGGCTCCGGACCACGGAGGTAGAGTCGCCTCGGCCTGCGGCTCCTCGAACGGCGGCGACAATGCGGGGCCAGCGAGGAGCACGAGCGTGAGCGACCAGCCATGCGAGCGGCGGACCCGACCGTTGGTGCTGGAGGCCATGCGTGCCGTCCTCTCCGACGACCACAACCACGAGCGCGGGCTCGCCGTCCTGAACGACCTCGTCGACCGGATCGTCCGGGAGGACGGCCCGAGCGGGCTCCGCGACTTCGCCGTGGCGCTGTCGCTCGCTCTGGCCACGGCACTCGAGCGGATCGCTCACGACCAGGGGCTCGCGGCCGAGGATCTCGTGGACGTGTGGTTCGCCGACTGAGCCCTCCGGCCATCGCGACACGCGACGTCGCCGGTGGCCGGGTAGGACGCTCCCGTGGAACACCGCGAGAGCGTCCTGAGCCGGCGGTCAGCGGCGCCGGTCCACGCGCCTCGCGGTCCGTCGCGCGGTGCGCCGCGCGACCCTTCGAGATCCGAACATGCTCCACCTCCTCCCGAGATCCGAACCCGTCATCGACTCGTCAGTAGGCGCCCACGGAGGAGGTCTCGAGCTCGTGCAGCTCGCTGGCCTCCTGCTCCGAGACCAGCCCGACCGCGATCAGGTCCAGCGGGCTGATGAAGCCGTCGCTGATGCGGAACCCACCGGCCGCCGCGACCGCGTCGCGCAACGGAATCGCCCACACGTGCTCGAGCAGCACCACCGCCGCGGCCGACCCCTCCGGGATGTCGTCGAGCACGTCCCACGCGTCCTCGTCGGAGAACACGCGGATGCCGTCCGCGGCGGCCTGTGCGCCTGCCTCGGCACCGGCCTCCAGGCCTTCCTCGCCCTCGATCCCGAGCCCGAGCAGCGCACCCGACCACGGTGCCGAACTCCACGGCCTCCTCCTGGGACAGGTTGCTCAGGTGCGCGACCTCCACGTCACCGCCTACGAGCTTGTGCACGGCCAGCGCGTCCACCACCTTGACGGTGTCACTCGCGCGCAGGCGTTCGAGCTCCTCGATGATCGCCCCGTGGAAGTCCGGCTCCGGGAACCCCACCACGATCAGCTGGACAGGTCCGATAGTCATGTCTCTCCCTCTTCCATCTCCTACGTCCGACGGCCAGGGTCACCGCGAACAGCCACCACCGCCTCATCCACCACGGGTGACCGTCGGCCGGGCCCGTCCTCGGCACGGCAACCGCCGAGGTGGGACCGCCTCCTGACGCGACGTTCCCGCGCGCGGAACGCGCTGCGCGCACGCCCTGGCAACCGTCCGACCACCCCGTGCAGGTGGTGCGGCTGCCGCCCCTGCCGGGAGACGGTTCCCGCGACTCTGGGAGGACAGGCGATGACGCAGCCGTTTCGTGGCGTGGTGAACATGGACATCCGGGACTCGGTGCCGGACTGGGCGCCGTACGAGCCGCCCAAGGCCCCACCGGGGGCGCCGAACGTGGTGTACATCGTGCTCGACGATGTCGGGTTCGGCGCGTTGGGCTGCTACGGCGGCCTGATCGATACCCCGAACATTGACCGGATCGCCGCCGACGGGCGTGCGCTACACCCAGTGGCACACCACGGCGCTGTGCTCGCCGACCCGCTCGTGCCTGCTGACCGGGCGTAACCACACGACCGAACAGGATGGCGTGCATCACCGAGGGCGCTGGCGGTTTCCCGAACGCGAGCGGGAAGATCCCACCGGAGTACGGACGATGGCGGAGATGCTGGTCGAGCGCGGGTTGAACACCGCCAGCGGTGGGGAAGTGGCACCTGACCGCCGGAGGCGGAGATGAATCTCGCCTCAACCCGACGGAACTGGCCGACCGGGTCGGGGTTTGAGCGGTTCTACGGGTTCCTCGGCGCGGAGACGAACCAGTGGTATCCGGAGCTGGTGTACGACGCTCATCCGGTGGACCAGCCGCGCTCGCCCGAGGAGGGGTACCACTTCACCGACGACTCACCGACAAGGCGTTGGGCTTCATCAAGGACGTCAAGGCGCTGGCCCCGGACAAGCCCGTGTCCTCCTCTACTACGCCCCGGGTGGGTGCCCACGCCCCGCACCACGTTCCGCGGGAGTGGGCCGACCGGTACCGCGGGCGGTTCGACGCTGGTTACGAGGCGATGCGCGAGCAGACGTCTGTCACGGCAGAAGGAGATGGGTATCGTCCCGGCGGATCCACTGAGCTGCCGCCGATCAACCCGATCGGCGACCCCGACACCCGGACCGGCCCGGACGGCCAGCCGTTCCCGGCCCTGGACTTCACCCGGCCATGGGGGTCGCTGTCCGATGAGGAGCAGCGCCTGTTCGCGCGGATGGCCGAGGTCTACGCCGGTTTCCTTAGCCACACCGACCATCACGTCGGCAAGCTGCTGGACTACCTGGAGGAGACCGAGCAGCTGGAGAACACGCTGATAATCGTCGTCTCCGACAACGGCGCCGTCCGGCGAGGGCGGCCCGAACGGTTCGGTCAACGAGAACAAAGTCGCCAACAGCATCCCGGACGACCTGGAGGAGAACCTGGCAATGCTCGACGAGCTCGGCGGGCCGAAGACCTACAACCATTACCCGACCGGATGGGCGATGGCGTTCAACACGCCATACAAGATGTGGAAGCGCTACGAGTTCAACGGCGGCACCTGCGACCCGTGCATCCTCTCCTGGCCGGCCGGCATCGCCGCGCACGGCGAGATCCGCGACCAGTACCACCACGCGGTCGACCTGGTGCCGACCGTCCTCGACGTGCTCGGCGTCGAACCGCCAGAGGCGATCAAGGGCTTCACCCAGAGTCGCTTCGACGGGAGTCAGCATGCGCTACAGCTTCGACGCCGCCGAACCTCCCCAGCGCACGGAAGACGCAGTTCTACTCCATGCTCGGCTCCCGCGGCATCTGGCACGACGGCTGGAAGGCGGTCACCACCCACCCGACGATCAGCGGCTGGAGCCGCTTCAACGACGACGTCTGGGAGCTTTACCACACCGACGTCGACCGCGCCGAGGCCCACAACCTCGCCGACGAGGAGCCCGACGAGGCTCACGCGAACTGGTCAACCTCTGGTTCGCCGAAGCCGGCGCCAACCAGGCGTTCCCTCTCGATGACCGCTCCGCCGTGGAGATCTTCACCACGCCCAGCGCCCGCAGCTCGTGCCGCGCCACGCCGACCGCTACGTTTACTACCCGGACATCGCCGAGATACCGGAGTCACAGGCGGTAAACATCCGCAACCGGTCCTACTCCATCGGCGCGCTCGTCGACATCCCCGCACGGGGCGCCCAGGGCGTGCTCTTCGCGCATGGTGCGCGATTCGGCGGGCACGCGCTCTACGTCAAGGAGGATCGGCTCCACTACGTCTATGACTTCGTCGGAAGCCTGCGAGCAGCGGATCGTGGCCACAGAGGACCTGCCAACCGGCGAGAACCTCATCCTGGCGGCAGTCTTTCGTCAAGGACCGGCGAGGAGTCCCCAGGCGTGGCCACCGGGATCCTGTCCCTGTACTACGGCGACCAGAAGGTCGGCGAGGGCCGGATCAAGACCCAGCCCGGCAAGTTCGCCATCGCCGGCGAAGGCCTCTGCGTCGGCCGCGACACCGGCGCGCCGGTCACCGACTACCCCGGCGAGCGCCCCTGGGGGTTCACCGGCGGCATCATCAAGCGGGTCGTCGTCGACGTCAGCGGCGAGCCGTTCATCGACCTCGAACGCGAAGCCGCGGCGATGCTCGCCCGGGAGTGAAACTGACGGTGAGCACGAACACGGACGAGCGCGCCAGCGGGTGGGGCTGGTCTGTCGAACTGGCGTGACGGTGACGCGAAGCGCGCGATCGTGGACTTCGTCCGCCGCGACCTGCGGCTACCACGGTTCTGCGGCCGTCCCGGTCGAGGAGCGCGTCGCCGTGTTCGACAACGACGGCACCCTGTGGTGCGAGAAGCCGATGCCGATACAGCTCGACTTCATCCTTCGCCGGCTCGTCGAGATGGCCGACGCTGAGCCGGCGTTGCGCGTGCGCCAGCCCTGGAAGGCTGCCTACGAGCGGGACTATGGCTGGCTCGAGTTCCCTGCTCGCGGAGCACTATGCGGGCGACGACCGCAACGTGAAAACGCTCGCCGCCGGTATCCTTGCGGCATATGGCGGGATCACCGTCGACGGACTTCGAGGCACAGATCCGACGCGTTCCTCCGTCAGGCTCGGCATCCGACGCTCGGCCGGGGCTATCTCGAATGCGGCTACGCGCCGATGGTCGAGCTGCTCGGCTACCTGGCCAGCCAACGGCTTCTCGAACTACATCGCCTCAGGCGGCGGGCGCGACTTCATGCGGCCGATCAGCCAGAGATGTACGGCATTCCGCGTGAGCGGGTGATCGGTAGCTCGTCGACGCTTGCGTACACCAGCGACGAACGCGGCGGCACCATCACGCACAAGGCCGAGGCCGACTACCTCGACGACGGCCCGGAGAAGCCGGTCCGCATCTGGAGCCGCACCGGCCGCCGACCGGTGCTCGCGGCGGGCAACTCCAACGGCGACATCCCGATGCTCCAGTTCACCCAGCACGCGCGACAAGCCGTTCGCTGCGCCTCCTCGTCCTCCACGACGACGCCAGACGCGAGTTCGACTACACCACGCGGTGCCGAGCAGGCGCTCGAACAGGCCGCAACCGGACGGCTGGACGGTCGTCAGCATCAACCGCGACTGGCAGACCGTCTTCGATCGGTGAACACCGCTGACTCACCGTGATGGCCGTTCTGAGCGTTGATGGTGAACACTTGGTGGCCGCGGTCGTGGCGGATGGACACCTCCTCCTGCCCGCACTATCGTGATCGCGCAAGAAGTAGTTGCCGAGGAAAGATCACGATCCGTTCTCCTGACCCCGGACCGGACGGGCACTGGAGCTGATCGCCTTGTCGCTCGTCCCGCGTGTCAAGATCACGGTTCCGTCGCTCCCGCCGCGTTCGTCCCTCGCCCGGAGCTGTGCGCGGAGCTCGATGCCGGAGCGGCTGCCGACGTCGCGCTGGTCTGCGCCCCCGCCGGTTACGGAAAGACGCTGCTCCTCGCGGACTGGGTGCGCACGAGCACCTCGGTCGACACCGCGTGGGTCGGCGTCGACCGCGACGACAACGACCCGAGGCGGTTGTGGTCGGCCATCGTGGAGGCGGTCGCGGGCTGCCCGTCGGTTCCGAGCACCAGCAGGCTGCACGCTCCGTGGTCCTGGGGCTCCGGAGGCCAGCCCGAGTTCGCCGCCGAGTTCGCCGACGCCGTGGCGGCCCTGCCGCAGCCGATCCGGTTGATCCTCGACGACGTGCACGAACTGGTCGACCCGACGCGCTGCACGGCGTCGCGCTCCTCACCCGGATCAAGCCGGCGGGAGTCCAGGTCGTCCTCTCCAGCCGGCTCGACCCACCGCTGTCGCTGCCCCGGCTGCGCCTCGAGGGACGGCTGTGGGAGCTGCGGGCCGCGCAGATGCGCTTCACGCCGGATCAGGCGGCGACGCTGATGGAGGAGTCCGGGCTGCAGCTCTCGCCACCACAGGTCGAGGTGCTGCACCGGCGCACCGGAGGCTGGGTCGCCGGCCTGCGGCTGGCCGCGCTCGGTGTCGGGGAGTCCGCCGACCGCGAGGCGTTCCTCGCCCAGTTCTCCGGGGACGACCGCTCGGTGGCCGACTACCTCGTCGGGGAGATCCTCTCCGGGCTGCCGGAGGACGTCCAGGAGTTCCTGCGCGTGATCAGTATCTGCGACCCGGTCCCGACCGGGCTCGCAGCGGAGCTCTCCGGGCGCGAGGACGCCGCGAGCCTGCTCGACCGGCTCGAGCACCAGACCTCGCTGGTGGCCGCCATCGGCCCGCGGCGCGCGGAGTACAGCGTCGAGGAGCTGCTGCGCACGCACCTGCTCGCCGACCTCAAACGCCAGGGTCCGAAGCGGGTGGCCGACCTGCACGCCGCGGCGGCGCGCTGGTGGGCGGGCCAGGGCCGGCCGGTCCGAGCCCTCGAGCACGCCGCGCAGAGCCAGGACCCGGCACTGGTGACCGACATGCTGCACCGCCTCGCCGTGCCGCTGATCCTCGCCGGGGACCACGGGCCACTGCGCCGGGCGCTGGCGAGCGTGGGTGCGCGCGCCGCGGCGACCGATCCGTGGCTGGCCATCGCCTCGGCGCTCACCCACCTCGAGGCCGGGGAGATCCCCGCCGCGCGAGGTGACCTGCGCCACGCACGGCAGCACTGGCCGGCGGACGGTCCGATCGATCTGGAGGTGCTGCGCGGCGTCGCCGAGCAGTTCGGCGCCGGAACCGCCCTCCCCCTGCCGCCCGCGATCGCGGAAGCCGACGCGCTGCCCGACGAACCCGAGCTGGAGGCGCTCGCCCGGCTGAGCCGCGGCAGCGCCCTGCTCGATCGTGGCGACCGGACGGGGGCGCGCGCCGAGCTCGACGCCGCGCTGAACCTGAGCCGCCGGCACGGCTTCGACTACCTGACGATGCAGTGCCTCGCCCTGCTCGGTGTCGTCGCGGCGACATCGGGAGACGTCACGACGATGCGAGCAGCGAGCAGCGAGGCACGCGCCAGAGCGGCGGACCACGGCTGGGAGAGCTCGGCATGGTCGGCCGCAGCGACGGCGGTGTTGGCCTACACCGAGCTGATGCGGGCCGATGCCGCCGAAGCCGAGCGCCTCGCCGCCGAAGGCCTGGCATCGGGCTCGGCCGCGGCGACACCGCCGCTGCGGTTCGCCCTGCAGGCCGTCCACGGCGCCGCCGTCTTCGACCGCGGCGACCGGGCGCACGGGCTGGCCGAGCTGCAGCGTGCGCGCTCGGACTTCGGCGACAACGAGGCGGGCGCGGAGCAGTACGCCTCGATGGCGACGCTGGAGTTCCGTGCCGCACTGCTCCTCGGGCACTCCACAGCGGCGCGGACCGTCTTCGGCTGGCTGACCGAGCGCACCAGCGACAACGCCGAGCTGCTGCTGATGCGCGCATGGGCCGAGTCTGCGGGCGGTCGGGACGATCACGCGCGCACGCTGATCCGCCCGGTGCTCGACGGCTCCACACCGGCCCTGCTTCCGCACACCATGGTGGAGGCCTGGCTGCTGGAGACGTCGATCGCGTTCGTCGCCGGCGAGCGGCCTGCCGCCCGCCGCGCGCTGCAGACCGCACTGGCCCTCGCCGCCCCGCTCGACGCCCTCCGCCCGTTCGCCCAGGCCGGACCCAGCGTCCACGAGCTGCTCGGGCACCAGCACGGCAGCTTCGGCGCATCCGACGAGTTCGCCGACCGGGCGCTCGCCGCGGGGCAGGGCCGCGGGCCGCAGCGAGCCATCCTGAGCGAGCGGGAGCTCACGGTGCTCGGGCTGCTCCCGTCCCTGCTCTCGCTCGACGAGATCGCGGTCGACCTCACCGTGTCGGTCAACACCGTCAAGAGCCACGTCCGGTCGATCTACATGAAGCTGGGGGTGAGCAGCCGCAGGCTCGCGGTGCTCGCCGCTCACGAGCACGGCCTGCTCAGCAGCGGCGTCCGCTGAGCCGGAAGGCCCCTGGTCGCCCTCAGCACGGCAGCCGCTGGAGGGAGACCACCTCCAGACCCATCGCGCTGCACAACGCCAGCAGATCGCGCAGATCGGACTGGTCGGCCAGCTCCCCGAACACGATCGTCTGAGCCGGGACCGTGGTGACGTCCATCGCGCAGAACGCGCTACGCGCGCGCTCGGACAGGTGGCCGTTCACCCGGACCTCGTACCGTGCAGACGTCATCGCCGCTCGCCTCCTCCACCACCGGACCCCGCGCCGGCTACAGTCCTGACTCGGCCTTGATCCGGCCGGAGGCGATCGCATCCAGCAGGGCCTGGTGGTCGCGCTCGTTCTGGTCGGCGTAGGCGCTGGCGAACTCGGCGACGGCCCGCTCGAACGCCGGTCCGGAGCCGAGGTAGGCCGCGATCGCGACGCGGTCCCCGGAGCGGGCGTGTGCCCTGGCCAGCGTCCAGCCGCACAGCTCGCCGTAGGCACGCATCCCCTCCGGGACCATCGTCTCGATCTCCGCGGATCCCTTCCAGTCGCGCAGCTGCCGCAGGTAGAAGTCCCGGGTCCGCCCGTCGAAGCCCTGCACGCGCACCCAGCCGAGGAAGATGTCGCTGACGGCCTGCATGAGCCGCTGGCCGACCACCACCCGGCGGCCGCTGTTCTGGAACTCGCTGCGCCCGACGAACTCCTCCAGCACCGACGGGCCGGCCTCCTTGGCCTGCAGGAACAGCGGGTCACGCACGCCGTCCCCCAGCAGCAGCGCCATGTAGGAGCGGGTCCCGACGCTGCCCACGCCGACGACCTTGCGGGCGAAGTCGGCGAGCTGGTACTGGTCCAGCAGGGCGCGTCGTTCGGGCTCGAAGCTCGTCCGGTACGCGCGCAGCGATGCTCGCGCAGCTGCCTCGCCACCTCGGCCGGATCCATGCCCGTCCCCCACGATGTCACCGATCGGCACGATGAGCGGCGGGTCGGCGGTGATCCTCGGCTGTCCGTCGACGACCCCGACGAACCGGCCGAGCGTGCCGAGGTTGTCCTTGGTCCGCGCCTTGTCCATGGTGCGGGAGAGCTTCTTGAGCCGGGCCTTGTCCAGCTTCGTGTGCGAAATACGCCTGGATGGCGTCCGAGTCGGCGTGGGCGTACCAGACGTCCAGCGCGGTCGCGTCGGCGAACGTCCGCATCGCCGCGCGGTACCTGGCGATCGCCGCCGTCACGATCTTCCGCGACTCCTTCGCGGAGTAGCTCGTTGTCCCGCGCGGCGACCTCCAGGCTCGCCGCCAGCCGCTTGACGTCCCACTCCCACGGACCGGGCAGCGTCTCGTCGAAGTCGTTGATGTCGAAGACGAGTTGACGCTCCGGGGAGGCGAACAGCCCGAAGTTGGACGAGGTGGGCGTCCCCGCAGATCTGCGTGACCAGGCCGGTGCGCGGGGTGTCGGCGAGGTCGCTCGCCATGGGCAGCGCGGCTCCGCGGAAGAAGGTGAACGCCGAGACCGCCATGCGCCCGTAGCGGATCGGCAGCAGCTCCGGCACCCGCGTCGCGTCCTGGCTCGCCAGCAGGCTCAGCGGGTCGGGCCGGCCGGGCGTGGGCGCGAACTCCGCGTGGCTCTCCCGTGGCACCTCCCTCCTGGCCGCCTTGCCCCGCGCCACGCGCTGTTCCCGGGTCGGACGGGCCACCCCGGCCGCCGGCCGCGCCGCGCCGGCGTCGCGGGGTCGTCGTCCTGCGCCGTCGTCCGCGTGTCATCGCCGTTTCTCCTCAGTCGAGATGGGGCTCGGGCGCCCCGGACAGTGCCTGCCGGATCAGGCGACGCGCCCCGGGTTCCAGCCGGAGCGCGGCGACGTCGGCGGGGTCGAACCACGCGGCCTCGACGGTCTCGGACAGGTCGGGCCGTGGCCTGCCCCACAGGAGCCGAGCGTGGAAACACACCACGAACTGCTGGCGGATCTCGTCGCCCGCCGCGGACTCCACGACGTGCGCCGGGTCGGTGAACAGCCCGACCAGCCCGGTGATGCGCACCTGCAGCCCGCACTCCTCGAGCGTCTCGCGCACCGCCGTCTCGACGGCGCTCTCGCCGACGTCGACCCGGCCTCCCGGCAGCTCCCACGCGCCGCTGTCGCGCCGACGGACCAGCAGCAGCCGGGCCTGCTCGTCGCGCACCGCGACGAAGACCGACGGGACGACCGCCGTGGCCGCCGGGGCGTCGGCGGCGTGGATGTAGACCCGGCGGGCCGCCCCGGGCCCGTGCCGCTCGTCGGGGTGTCCGATCTGCGCGCTGTTCATCCGTCCGGCCTCCCGCTCGCCGGGCGGCGGCCCGACCGCGCAACCGTCGCGCACGGGCAGCTCCCCGGCATCGCCCGGCCCGGGTGAGCGCGCAACTCATCCTGGCCGGGTGACGACGGGTTCGATCTCCGGGTCGAGGGTTGCGGGTGGTGGAGTTCCCGAGGAGGCCCGGATGGACGACGGCGCGATGAGCAACCCGGCAGACACCGACGACCCTGCCGGCCCCGTCGGCCGGGCGGCGCCTCGCCGCAGCCGGGGCACTGATCGCCCTGGTCGCGGCGCTGGTCCTCGCGGCATTGGGCTTCCTGCGCGATCCGCTGCGCCTGGTCCTCGTCCTGCTGCTCGTCACCGTCGCGGTGGTGGCGGCCTGGACGGCGCTGGTGAATCGCGGCACGTGGAGGGTGACCGCGACGGTGGTGACGGTACTGGCTCTGGCCGGGATCGTCGTGCTGCTGCTCACCGGCTCCCCGCTCGTACTCATCGCCGTGGTCGTGCTCGTCCTGCTCGCGACCGCGGCGGCGCGGGTGGCGCTCGGACACGCCCTGGCGCCGAAGGGGGGCGCCCATGCCGTCGAACCCGCCCGCCACGGTGTCCTGATCATGAACCGGTGGTCGGGCGGTGGGAAGGTCGAGCGCTTCGGACTGGAGGAGGAGGCGCAGCGCCGGGGGGTCACGCCGGTCGTGCTGCAGCGCGGCGACGACCTGCAGGCGCTCGCGGAGCAGGCGATCGCCGCCGGCGCCGACGTGATCGGGATGGCCGGGGGCGACGGCTCGCAGGCACTGGTCGCCGACGTGGCGCGGCGTCACGACGTCGCCGTTCGTCTGCGTGCCTGCCGGTACCCGCAACCACTTCGCCCTGGACCTCGGGCTCGACCGCGACGACGTGGCCGCCGCGCTGGACGCCTACGGCGACGCCCACGAGCGGCGGATCGACCTCGCGCTCATCGGTGAGCGCATCTTCGTCAACAACGCCTCTCTCGGTGCCTACGCGAGGGTCGTGCAGTCCCCCGCCTACCGCGACGCGAAGCTGGCGACCACGGCCGACGTGTTGCCCGACCTGCTCGGCCCGGAGGCCGAGCGGTCCGACCTGCGCTTCACCCGGCCCGACGGCGAGGTGGTGGCATCGGCGGACATCCTGCTCGTCTCCAACGGCGCCTACCGCCTCGGCTCCCTCAACGGCTTCGGCACCAGGGAGCGGATGGACGCAGGCGTCCTCGGCGTCGTCAGCGTGACCGTGGACCGGGCACGCGACGTGCCGAGCCTGCTGGCCGCCGAGGCCACCGGACACATCGAGCGGTTCCGGGGCTACCGGGAGTGGACGGCGCCGGAGTTCCAGGTCGACTCCGCCGAGCCGCTGCTCGACGTCGGCGTCGACGGCGAGGCACTGCGGCTGCCGCCGCCCCTGCAGTTCCGCTCGTTGCCGGGCGCGTTGCGCGTCCGGACCCCGGTGTCCGTCGCCGGTGCCTCGCCGCGGCGATGGCGCCGGAGGGGATCGGCTGGGCGGTCACCGCGCTGTTCCGGGTGCTCGCCGGGAAGCAGCCGGCACACTGACCGGCACGGGGCGGCCCGGGCCGCGGTGGCCCGGGCCGTCCCCGTGGTCGAGCCGGTCGGCGAGCTACTCGGCCTCGGCGAACGCCTCCCGCAGCTTGGCCTCCTGCTCGTGCGACAGGTTGGTCGAGATCAGCGAGGCGCCCGGTCGACTTGAACTGCTCCAGCACCTTGTCGGCGACGGCGTTCGACGTCATCACGAACAGCGCCGAGGTACCCGGGGTGACCTTGTCGCGCACGTCGCGGATGAAGTCGTCGTCGATGCCGACGTCGGCCATCGACCCGGCCAGCGCCCCCATCGCCGCCCCCACCGCCATCCCCAGCAGCGGCACGAAGAAGATCAGCCCGAACAGCAGGCCCCAGAAGCTCCCGCCGAGCGCACCCCCGCCGGTCATGTTGTGCAGCTGCTCGGTCTTCGGCTTCTTCTTGCCCTTCCGGCCAGAAGACGTAGGCGGCGTCGTTGATCTGGATCAGTTCCTGTTTCTGCATCTGCTCGAGCAGGTCGAGTGCGTTCTGCGCACCATTCGCCGACTCGAACTTCCACACCGTCATGGTCGCCATGGCCCAGCCTCCTCGGATCCGTCAGAAGTTGCTCCCGTGATCGTGCGGAGCGCGGCCCGGTCCGGCATCACCCGCAGGAGGCGAGCGGGTGCGGATGCCCGCGGACGGTCGATGCCGTTCATCCACTTCGGATGAGGCCGCGCGCGGCGCCGCGGGCGATCGTTGCCGGCGCCGCCGACGGTCGGCGGCAGACACCCGAGCACCGCAGAGGAGCACGTGATGTCCGAGACCGCGCACACGAGCAATGCGACGGGCATGTCCCCGAGCTACGAGTCCGATCGTGCCGGCGCCCCCAGCGGTTGGGCCGGTTGGGTCGTCTTCGCGGGGATGATGCTGATCCTGCTCGGCATCTTCCAGGCGATCGAAGGCCTCGTCGGGCTCTTCAACCCCGGCTACTACCTCGTCGGCGCCGAGGGCCTCCTGGTGAACGTCGACTACAACGCATGGGGCTGGGCGCACCTCATCATCGGCCTCGTCGCGATCGCCACCGGTGCCGGGCTCCTGGCCGGCAACATGGTGGCCCGCATCGTCGGCATCGTGGTGGCGATCCTGAGTGCGGTGGTCAACCTCGCGTTCATCGCGGCGTACCCGATCTGGTCCACGATCGTCATCGTCATCGACGTCATCGTGATCTACGCGATCGTCGTGCACGGGCGCGAGCTCAAGACGCGGTGAGGCCCGGGGCAGCAGTCACCCGGCCCGGGTGGTGCGCCCGGAGCGGCCGTAGCGCTTCGGTAGGCACCGGGGCCAGCTAATCGGCGGTCCCGGTGCACGGCCCGACCGAACGATTCACCGGAGCCGTGACGCGACCGATTCGTCCCGGGGAGACGCGATGACAACGCACACCTACCGGCCAGGCGCGAGGACCGGTACCGCGGTCGACGGCAGGCTGTCGGTGAACCCGATGTTCACGCGCCACGGGGAGTCCGTCAGCGTGCCGAAGCACCGGCTGCCCGAGGGGCCGATGGACCCCGGCACGGCCTACCAGGTCGTCCACGACCACCTCATGCTCGACGGGAACGCCCGGCTCAACCTGGCCACGTTCGTGACGACGTGGATGGAGCCGGAGGCCGATCGGCTGATGGCCGAGTGCCTCGACAAGAACATGATCGACAAGGACGAGTACCCGCAGACCGCCGAGCTCGAGGTGCGCTGCGTGAACATGCTCGCCCGGCTGTGGAACGTCCCGGAACCGACGGGAACGGGACCACCGCGACACCGGCACTGGGATGCTCGACCATCGGGTCGAGCGAGGCGGCGATGTTCGCGGGCCTGGCGCTCAAGCGGCGCTGGCAGAAACGGCGGCGCGCGGCCGGGGCGGACACCGCGCGCCCCAACCTCGTGATGGGGATCAACGTCCAGGTCTGCTGGGACAAGTTCTGCAACTACTTCGAGGTGGAGCCGCGCTTCGCGCCGATGGAGGGTGAGCGCTTCCACCTCGACGCCGAGCAGGCCGTCGGCCTGTGCGACGAGAACACGATCGGCGTGGTCGCGATCCTCGGCTCCACGTTCGACGGCAGCTACGAGCCGGTCGCGGAGATCGCCGCCGCCCTCGACGAGCTGGAGTCGCGCTCAGGGCTCGACGTGCCCCTGCACGTCGACGGGGCGTCGGGCGGCATGGTCGCCCCGTTCGTCGACCCGGACCTGGAATGGGACTTCCGGCTGCCCCGCGTCGCGTCGATCAACACCTCGGGGCACAAGTACGGGCTGGTCTACCCCGGCGTCGGGTGGGTGGTCTGGCGCGACGCCGAGGCGCTGCCGGAGGAGCTGATCTTCAAGGTCAACTACCTCGGTGGCGAGATGCCGACCCTCGCGCTGAACTTCTCCCGGCCCGGCGGGCAGGTCGTCGCCCAGTACTACACGTTCCTCCGGCTGGGCCAGGAGGGCTTCCGGCAGATCCAGCAGGAGTGCCGCGACGTGGCGACCTACACCTCCGCCCGCATCGAGGAGCTGGGGCCGTTCCGCCTGCTCACCCGGGGCGACGAGCTCCCGGTGTTCGCGTTCACCCTGCACGACGACGTCACCAACTACAGCGTCTTCGACGTCTCCGCCGGCCTGCGGGAGCGCGGCTGGCAGGTGCCGGCGTACACGTTCCCCGCCAACCGGGAGGACCTCGCGGCCATGCGCGTCGTGGTGCGCAACGGAACCGGCCGGGAGATGGCCGACCTGTTGTTGGACGACCTCGAGCACCTGCTTCCGCGGCTGCAGGCGCAGGCCTCGCCCGCCAGGGGGCCCGGACGTCGCGAGCTTCGATCCACGCGTCGGCGCGCCGCAAAGCGTGACCCCGACGGTCGTGACCGACGACGACTCCGGCGAGACGGGTCACCGAGCACACGACGAACGGCCGCGGTGATCATCCGGGGGTCGGCTCGTGCTCCTCCCGGTCCGGCGCGACGGGGGTACGGGGCGTGAGCCACGCGGCCGCCACGTGCGCGACGACGACGGTGACGATCACCAGCGGCATCACCGTCAGGCCGTCCGTAGCCGAGCAACAACGTCGCCAACAGGACCGAGGTCAGCGGGAGCCGCAACATGACCACGCACATCGCGCCGATCCCCATGGCCACGCCCGCGACCATCGGCAGCCCCGGGAGGTGCGAGAGCGCGATCCCGCCCGCCGCGCCGAGGAATATCGCCGGGAACACCGGGACCGCCGCGGAAGGCGCTGAGCGACAGGCCGTACGCGATGCCCTTGCACACGATGAGCATCAGCAGGGCGCCGACCGTGTACCCGTTGCTGTTCTCAGCAGCGGACCCACCGCCTCCTGGCCCGAGAACAGCACGTCGGTGAAGCTGCGCCCGGTACCCGCCTCGTAGGCGATCGCGAGCCCGGCGACGGCGAGACCGACGACCGGTGTCAGCAGCAGGATCCGGCGCTCGACCGGGGTGCGCAGCCGTTTCCCGAGCCACCGGATGCCCGACCCGAGCAGGGCCGCGAGCACGCCGATGGCGAGCGCCCAACCGAACTGCGCGAGGTCGGGATGCTCGAACGGCGGCAGGTCAGGAATGGCGAACGAGGCGACGCCGAGACCGGTCAGCGCGTTCAGCCCCACGAAGACGAGCGATCCCACCCCCGCCGCCAGCAGGCCGGGCAGGAGCACCAACCCGAGCGCGGCCCCGCCCAGGCCCGAGGCCTCCATCAACAGGAAGGCACCGAGGAGCGGGGACCCCAGCAGGGCGCTGATCGCGGCGAAGCTCCCGGCCGCACGCGACGACGGCCTCCACCCGCGCGGGCACGTCACGGCGGACGAGCCGCACCGCGCAGACGGCGAGACCTGCGCCGAGTGCGATCAACGGAGCCTCCGGTCCCAGCACGACACCGAGGCTGAGGGTCGCCAGCGCGGCGAGCATGACGCCCGGGAGCTCGATCGGCGTCGGTCCCCCTCCGGCGGCGAACCCGTCCACCGGCGAGTGGCCCCCCCGGCCCGGGAGGTTGCGGATGGTCAGTCCGACCAGCACGCCCGCGAGCGCGAGGATCGGGAGCGGCCACCACAGCGGCGCCGCCGGGAAGCCCAGCGCGCGCGGCAGGTCCTCGAAGACCCAGTCCTGGAGCACGTCGACGAGCTTGCAGGAAGAAGTACGCGGCAGCCGAGATCGGGACCCCGATGAGCGCCGCGAGGAGCAGGAGGCGCACGTACGCAGCCGACCGGAGCTGGGCTGCCGCATCCACGTCCGGTGCCGGTGCCGGTGGGGGTCGGCGGCGAGCCTGCATGCGCAGCCGCGTCCGCTTCGGCCATCACGTGTCCTTCCTCGGGCAGCCCGGCGACCGGGGCAGACCCGGCGCCGTCGTACCTCTCACGGTTCAGGACCTGCCGGGCCAGGGCATCGCCCGGGCCGGGTGAGGGCGATCCGTCCGCCGCGGGTCGCGCGGCGCATCGACGGGAACACCGCCGCCTAGGATGCTGACGCGGCACGTCGAAGCCGCCTCCTCAGCCTCCGGAGGACCGACCGTGGTCAACCCGTCCCGCACGAGGAAGCCGCCCCTCGTCCTCGACGGGTCGGGAACCGCGGCCGGCACGGTCACCAGGTCCTACGCCTGGACGGTGTTCGCGATCGCGTTCGCGCTGATGGCCGTGGACTTCATGCACCGCCAGGTCGATCGTCGCCACGTTCCCGGCCCTGAAGGCGGAATGGCAGCTGTCGGACACGCAGCTCGGCGCGCTGGTGTCGATCGTGTCGATCACGGTGGCCGTGTGTGCGCTCCCGGCCGCGCTCGTCGTCGACCGGTGGAGCCGGGTGAAGGCGATCGCGGTCATGGGCACGACCTGGAGCCTCGCCACCCTGGCCGGCGGGTTCAGCCAGAACTACGCCCAGCTGCTCGGCGCACGAGCACTGGTCGGCGTGGGCGAGGCGGGCTACGGGCCCGCTGCAGGCGCGCTGCTGTCCTCGTGTTCGCGGCGCGCAAGCGGGCGACGGTCCTCGGCGGGTTCCAGGCCGCCGCGCCGATCGGCACGGTGCTCGGGGTGGTGCTCGGCGGGGTGCTCGTCGCGAACTGGGGCTGGCGGGCCGCGCTGGGCCTGTTCGCGATCCCCGGCCTGGTCCTCGCGCTGGCGTTCCTCCGGCTCCGCGACTACCGCACCGTCCGCGTCGTCCGCCCGGCCGGCACGCGGCAACGGGTCCGGGCCACCGTCGGCGAGCTGTTCCGGGCCCGTTCGGGCGTGGCGGCGTACGTCGGTGGCGCGTGCCAGCTCATGGTGGTCTCCACGCTGTACACGTGGCTGCCGAGCTATCTGAACCGGTCCTACGGCCTGCCGATCGACCGCGCGTCGGCTCTCGCGGCCGCGGTGATCATCGGCGGGGGGGTCGGCACCGTGGCCTTCGCCTATCCTCGCCGACCGGCGTGCGGTTCGCGATCCGCGCGCCAGGCTGCTGGTGCCCGCGGCGGTGTCGCTGCGTCACCCTGGTGCTGCTGACCACGTCGTTCGCGGTGCTCACGCCGGGGCCTGCGCAGCTGGCCCTCGTCTTCGTCGCCGGTCTGACCATGACGGGCGCGTCGGTCCGGTCGCCGCCGTGGTCACCGACGTCGTGCATCCCGGCCTGCGTGCGACGGCGATCTCCACCATGACGGTGGTGCAGAACCTGCTGGGCCTCGCGATCGGCCCGGTACTCGCCGGGCTGCTCTCCGACCTCTACGACCTGCCCACCGCGCTGGCCCTGATGCCGATCGCCTGCGGTGCCGCCGCGGTGGTGTTCTGGTACGGGTCCCGCTCCTACCGCGCGGACCGCGACGCGGTCAGCTCCGCAGGCGCCTCGCCCGCCGACACCCGCCCGCACCGACCCGCGCCCACCATGCCTGTCACCGACTGAGCCGGACGCGCTGGGGCCGGTCAGGTGGTGCCCGCGGTCTTGCTCTTCGCCGCCCGCCTCCGGCGTGCCGGTGCGGCAGGCGCGGCGGCGGCCGCCTCGGCAGGCGCGGCCGCCTCGGCCAGGCTCGGCAGGAGCGGCCACGCGGCCGGCTCGGCAGGCGCGGCCGGCGCGGCAGGCGCCCGTGCCGTGGACCACTTGAGCTCCAGCTCGAGCTCGACCTCGTCGCCGTCGACCTCCACCTCGACCTCGCACCGGACCTCGTCGGGAACGTGCAGCTTGAGGGTGCTGGCGCCCAGCTCCACCTCGACCTTGCCGCCCTCGGCGAGCGCGGTGGCCAGCGCCGAGAGCCTGCGCGCGGCCTCGTGCCGCGTGAGGGTCTCGGTCCGGCTGACTTCGACGTCCGACATGGGGATGCTCCGTTTCTTCAAGGCGGTCCGTTGAGCGTCCGGAGCCTGCGCCGGCCGCCCGGGAACGCAGTCTGGGGTGCAACGCCCGACGGGGTCGCCACCCTCGACGGGTGGCCGGCGGGCGAGTGTCGACGTAGATCGCCGCCGCGTGGTCATCCACCCGCTTCGGATGAGGCCGCCCACCCGCCGTCGCACGACCATCTACACGCCGTCGACTGTCGGCGGAGGACGCGCACGGACTGTTGCCGCGGACGCGGTGGGAGCCGGAGCGGGTCCGGCCCTGCAGAGGAGAACGAAATGACCGAGACTTCCCGCTCGAGGAGCTACGCTCCCGACGACACACGCGAGATGACCGGCTGGGCGGGCTGGGTGGCCTTCGCCGGCATCATGCTGATCATGCTCGGCATCTTCCAGGCCATCCAGGGCTTCGTGGCGATATTCGACCAGGGTTACTACCTGGTGGGCCGCGAGGGCCTGGTCGTGAACGTGGACTACACGGCCTGGGGCTGGGTGCACCTCGTCCTCGGCCTCATCGCCATCGCGGTCGGCTTCGGGCTCATGGCCGGCAACATGGCCGCCCGCATCGCCGGCGTCGTCGTGGCCATCCTCAGCGCGACGCTGAACGTGCTGTTCATCGCCGCCTACCCCGTCTGGTCGATGATCGTCATCACCGTCGACATCATCGTGATCTACGCCATCATCGTGCACGGTCGGGAGTTGAAGGCCTGAGGCAGCGCCGGACCCACGACGGACGCCCGCCGGGAGGCTCCTGAGCCGCCCGGCGGGCTCCCCGTCGTCCGCCGTCCTGCAGTCGGGGTCACCCGGTGCGGGTGGTGCGGTCCGCGCCACCCGCACCCGGGAGCACCACACGCCGCCTCGGCGTCAGCTGCCGAGGATCCGGCTCTTCTGCTGCTCGAACTCGGCCTCGGTGAGCACACCCTGGCTCTTGAGCTCGCCCAGTTGCTTCAGCTGCGCCAGCGTGTCGTCCATGCCGCCGCCGGGGTCGCGCCTGGGCGGGCTCCTCCTCCTGCGCGGGCTCCTGCGCGTACCCTCCTGCTGATCCTGGCTGGCCCACCGGCCGGCCTGGCGCCGCGACACCCGGTTGGACACCGCGGTGGCCGTCCCGGCGATGACCGCCGTGCGAGCTATTCCCCTGAGCAGACCGGGCATGGTCGTGTCCTCTCGTCGTCTGGTCTGGTTCCGAACCGGGTCGTGGGGGCCACCTCAGGCGCCGACCGGATTCGCCCCTGCCTCGGCGGCGTCGATCGAGTCGAGCAGGGCCGCCAACGGGACCCGTCCACCGGCCACCAGCTCGGCGCCCGACCGGCGCAGCGCGGTCGCGAAGGGGATCGCCCAGAGGTTCTCGTACAGCAGGATCGCGGCCGCCCGGCCTGGACCGATCACCTCGGCGGCCTCCTCGATGTCCGACCCGTCGACGAGGCCGGAGGGGGCGCCTTCGAAGACGCGGAGGTCGAGCTCACCGTCGCCGTCGACGTCGGTGATCTCCAGCACCGTCAGGGATCCGTCCGCCTCCTTGCGGAGCACGACGAGGTCGAGGATCCGCACCAGGCCGCCGTCGACCAGGTCGAGAAGCCGGCTCAGTGGTTCGCCGCTGAACCGGGTGTCGGGGAACTCCACGACGATGTAGTCGACCGGTCCCATGCTGTCCGCGTCTTCGCTCATGTCGGCCCCTTCGCCTGTCGGTTGCTCGCCTGTCGTCTGACTCGTCACGGTGGTGGACGCGCCCCGGATCCTGACGCCGGCAGCACCTGCCGGCCTCACCTTCGCCGGATGAACGAGGCTGCGGCTGCGCTTCGTCAGGTCGGTGCGGGGGTCACGTCCGCGGATGCCGCCGCCTGGTCGCGCCGGTGGCGCCGGGACCTCCTCGGCTTCTTCTCCGGCGGTGGGGCGTCCGGGTCGGGTTTGGTGGGTGACGCGCGCAGGAACGCATCGGCCCACCCCGCCTTCGGATCGATGTCGACCAGCAACGCCTTGCCCAGCAACGTCAACGGGATCGCCAGGATCGCACCCAGCGCACCGAGCAACCACGCCCAGAACAGCAACGACACGAACGTCATCGTCACCGACAACCCCACCGCGTCCCCGATGAAGCGCGGCTGGATGATCGACTGGATCACGAGGTTCAACACGCAGTACACGACGATCACGACGATCATCAACGTCGGCCCGCCGACGAGCAGGGCCATCAACGCGGGCGGCACCACACCGATGATGAACCCCACGTTCGGGATGTAGTTGGTGATGAACGCCAGCAACCCCCACGTCACCGCCAGCGGGACGCCCAGCAACGCCAGGGCGACCGAGTCCAGCACCGCGACGATGAACCCGAAGATCGTGGTCACCAGCAGGTACTGCCGGGTCCCCCACGCGAAGTGGCCCAACGCCCCGGTGATCTTCGGCCGGTCCGCCGCGATCGAGGCCATCCGCTCGCCCACCCCGCCGGACTCCACGGTCAGGAACAGCAACAACGCCAGCAGGAACACGAAGTTCGTGAGCAACCCCGCCAGGCTGCTCAACACCGCACCCAGCACACCTACCAGCTTGCCCAGGTCGAGCGAGCTCGCCGCCTGCTTGAGCTGCTCCTGGCCTATTCCCATCGCTGCCAGCTTCTGCGTCGCGGACGCCACCAGATCGTTGGCCTGCGACGCGTACTGCGGCAGCTGCGTCGCCAGCTGCGCCACCGAGTACAGGATCCCCAACGCCAGCACGAGCAGGATCCCGTACACCAGCACCACCACCGCCAGGCCCCGCGCCCACCCCGGCCACCCGTGCCGGCCCAGCCACCCCGACACCGGCGCCACCGCGATCACCAGGATCAACGCCATGAACGCCGGCCCGATCAACCACGCGATCGCCTGTACCCCCGCGAACACCACCACGGTCGACGCCGCACCCACCAGGATCACGATCGCCCGCGGCAACCCGTACCGACGTCGGACTGTCGCCGTCGACGGCCGCTGGATCGGCCGAGGTCACAGGCGGCTCGGGAACGTCGGTGGTGGTCATCCGCCGGAGGCTAGGACCATGCCCACCCCGCGACGTCACCCGCGACGGGCGAAACCCTCATTCCGGGACGTCGCGCTCCTGATGACGCTCGTGCCACACCGCACCGAGAACGGCACCGCCGAGCATCACCGTGCTGAACGCGACGAGCCAGGTCAGGATGACGAAGACGATCCCGAGCGGCCCGTACAGGTTGAAGTGGTGCGTGATCGACCTCGACAGGAACACGCTCGCGATCAGCCGCAGTCCGATCAGGCCGACCCCGATCAGGACGGCGCCGGGCAGGAGCGCGCGCCATCCGATCCGCCGACCGAGCAGCAGGTGCTGGGACCACCACGCCCAGCCGATGGCCACCGGTAGCCCGATCACGACGAGCAGCAGGATCCGGACGCCTTCGCCGAGCAGGGGGACGGATCCACCCGCCAGCGCGCCGAAGACGATGAAGGTGGACAGCCACAGCAGCGGCCGCCACAGTGCGCGCCAGCCAAGCGACGGCAGGCCCCACGCGAGCTCGTAGGCGCGTTGCAGCGCTGTCGGCCACGAGAACGCCGACACCAGGGTGAACGCCGTTCCGAAGATCGTCGTCGCCCCGACCACGCGATCCCGCGCCGGGAACAGCTGCTGTATGTCGTGCGTCGCCTCGGCGGACAGGCCGAGGCGCTGGGCCACCACGCCCGAGCCCTCGCCGGCCAGCGGGACCAGCGCGGAGAGGGTGACCAGCACCGGGATCAGGAGCATGAACGCCAGCGCCGCGAGGATCAGCGCCTGGTTGGACAGGTCGACCTCGACGATGCGGCGCTGGGCTCGGCCCGCGACGCTGGCGTCGAAGCGCTCGCGGGTCCGGGAGTAGCGGGCGACGACCGCCTCGACCTTGCGCGTCGGCGCCCTCGCCCCGTCGACGGGCGGGCGCGGGTCGACGTTCGTCGAGTCGTCCGGCGCGTCGGACGTGCTGCGTGACATGCGGGGCTCCTCTGCGCCCGGGACGGTTCGTGCGGCAGCGTGCCGTGCGTCGGCGGCGGCGGCCTCCCCCGCGGCGGATGAACGCGGGACGGCCCGGGCCGGTTCATCCCGCGCGGGCTCGCACGACCACGTACCACAACACGGCGAGGGGGACGACCAGGAGCAGCATGGCGCCGCCGGTCTGCAGCACCACGTCCGCCACCAGGAGCCCGAGCGCCAGGAACGCCAGGAGGACCACGACGGAGCGTCTCCACGGCCGCCGCGGCGGCCGATCGGACCCGTCCAGCGTCCTCGCCAACTCCGGGTCCGTGGTGGCGATGCCCTCCTCGATGGCGCGCAGGGCGCGCCGCTCCTGATCGCTGAGCCACACCCGCCGCGGCCTATGCATGTCCCCGCCCTCCCGCCTCGGCGGTGTCGGCCGAGCCCGTCCCGCGCACGCGGACGAGGAGCCACACCGCCAGCCACATCAGCACCCAGGCACCGAAGCGTCCGGCCAGCCGCAGCGGCGAGGCCGGCAGGACGACGGACTGCGCGCGCTGTGGCCCCCCACCGTCCCGACTGCACCGCACTGCCGCACGTGGCCGGCGGTGGCTCCGGCGGGCGTGGCAGGCGGCGGCGGGTCGTCGCCGCCGCCGCGCAACCGGCCCCGGAAGACGTGGTAGGTCCACCCCTGGTAGACCAGGATGACCGGCAGCAACACCGCGAGCACCACGGTCATGACGCGCAGCGCGTAGGGCGACGACACGGTGCCGCTCACCGTGAGGTCGTTCGCCGCACCGAGGCTGGACACCATCACCCGCGGGTACAGCTCGGCGAAGATCGACACGACGACGGCGGCCATGGTCGCCGACGTGGCGGCGAAGGCCGCGCCATCCCGGCCCCCGCGTACGAAGACCACCGCGGCGATCGCGGCCAGCACGGCGCCGAGCTCGACCACCGAGAGCAGCACGCCGTGCCCGGAGTCGATCCGGGTCCAGGCGGCGAAGACGAGCACGGCCACCGCGGTGACCGGACCGACGACCGTCGCGATGCGCATCGCCCGGGCGCGCAGGTCCCCTTCCGTGCGCAGCGCGAGGAACACGGCGCCGTGCAGGAGGCACACCAGCGTGATCGTCACGCCCGTGACCAGCGCGTAGCCGCCGAACAGGTCACCGATGCCGCCTGCGAACTCCTGCTCGGAGTCGATCGGGACTCCGCCCAGGAGCCCCCCGAGCACGATCCCGAGCCCGAGCGGTATCACCAGGCTGCCCGCGACGAGCGCCCCGTCCCAGATCCGCCTGCTCCGCTCACTCTCCGAGTGCGAGCGGAACTCGAAGGACACCCCGCGCAGGATCAACGCGACGAGCACCACGAGGAAGACCGGGTAGAAGCCCGACAGCATCGTCGCGTACCAGATCGGGAAGGCCGCGAACGTCACGGCGACGGCGACGATCAGCCAGACCTCGTTGCCGTCCCAGACCGGCCCGATGCTCCGCACGGCCGCCCGGCGCCCGGCCTCGTCCCGGCCCACGATCCCGTGCAGCATCCCGACACCGAAGTCGAAACCCTCGAGCAGGAAGAACCCCGTCCAGAGAACAGCCAGGACGATGAACCAGAAGGCGTCGAGTGACATCAGGGCCCTCCCGGGGAAATCGGATCAGTAGCTCGGTTCGAGGACCGGGGACTCGGTCTCGCCCTCCGCCGGCTCCGGCGCGAGCTCCTTGCGCGCGTAGCGCGCCATCAGGAGCCAGTCGACGACGCCGAGCACGGCGTAGAGCACGACGAAGATCGCGAGGCTGGTGACGATCGTGGCCGAACCGACCGTCGGCGAGGCCGCGTCCTGGGTCTTCTGCAGCCCCTGCACGATCCACGGCTGGCGGCCGTTCTCGGTGAGGATCCAGCCCGACGTGTTCACGATGAACGGCAGCGGGAGGGACCAGATCGCCACTCGCAGGAACCACGGCGACGTCTCCAGTCGCTTGCGCCGCCAGAGCCCCCACAGCGCCACGAGCAGGATGAGGCTGCCCAGGTACGCCATCACGCGCATCGCCCAGTACTGGACGAAGACGTTGGGCACGTAGTCCCCCGGCCCGTACTGCTGCGTGTACTGCGCCTGCAGCTCGTTCAGCCCGACGACCTGACCGTTCCACGAGTTCGTGGCCAGAATCGACAGCAGGTGCGGCACCTGGATGATCTTCGTCGGGGTCTGGTCGTTGTTGCCGCCCCCGATCTGGAACAGCGAGAACGAGCACGGCTGGCAGGTCTCCCACTGCGCCTCGGCCGCCGCGATCTTCATCGGCTGGTAGACCCCCTCCGTGACGCCGAGCTCGCTGCCGACCAGCAGGTTGAGCATCGTGGCCGGCGCGAGCACCGCCAGCGCGAGCCGGGCCGAGCGGTCGAAGCCCGCCCGGTTCGACCCCCGCCGCAGGTGCCACGCCGACACCGTCAGCACGACGACGGCCGCCGTGATGAGGGACGCCAGCAAGACGTGGAGGTAGCTGCGCAGGAACACCGGGTTGGTCAGCACGTCCCCGATGCTCGTGAGCTGCGCGCGCCCCGTCGCCGGATCGATCGCGTAGCCCACCGGGTTCTGCATCCAGGAGTTGGCCGCCATGATGAACGCCGCGGACAGCACCCCGCCGAGCGCCACCATCCAGATCGTCGCCAGGTGCACCCGCCGGGAGAGCCGGCCCCAGCCGAAGAGCCACAGGCCGAGGAACGTCGACTCGAGGAAGAACGCGGCCAGCCCCTCCATCGCGAGCGGCGCGCCGAACACGTCGCCCACGAACCGCGAGTAACCCGACCAGTTCATCCCGAACTGGAACTCCTGCACGAGGCCCGTCACCACCCCGACGGCCACGTTGATCACGAGCAGCGTGCCGAAGAACCGTGTCAGCCGCAGGTACTCCGGCGCCTCCGTGCGGTGCCAGCGGGTCTGCAGGATCGCGGTGATCAGCGCCAGGCCGATCGTGAGCGGCACGAACAGGAAGTGGTAGATCGTCGTGGTGGCGAACTGCAGGCGGGCCAGGTCGACCGTGGACACGCCGTCCTCCCGTCAGTGCTGGGCCCGTTTGTCGAGAGCCTCGTCCAGGGTGATCGCGGCGTCGATCAGCGCGAGGTGGGTGAAGGCCTGCGGGAAGTTGCCGATCTGCTCCCCGGTCAGCGCGATCTCCTCGGAGAACAGGCCGACGTGGTTGGCGTAGGTGAGCATCTTCTCGAACGCGAGCCGGGCGTCGTCGAGCCGCCCGGCCCTGCCGAGCGCGTCGACGTACATGAACGAGCAGAGGGAGAACGTGCCCTCGGACCCCTGCAGACCGTCGGGCGAGGCGCCGGGGTCGTAGCGGTAGACGAGGCTGTCGGTGACCAGCTCGTCGTCCATCGCCCGCAGCGTGGAGACCCACATCGGGTCGTAGGGGGAGATGAACCCGACGGTCGACATCCGCAGCAGGGACGAGTCCAGCACCTCGCTGCCGTAGTGCTGGACGAACGCCTGCCGGTCGGCGTTCCAGCCCTTCTCCATGATCTGGTCGTAGATCGCGTCGCGGGCCACGGTCCACCGGGCGATGTCGGCGGGCCGCCCGTGCGCCGCCGCCATCCGGATGCCGCGGTCGAACGCGACCCAGCACATCAGCCGCCCGTAGGTGAAGTCCTGGCGCCCGCCGCGGGTCTCCCAGATGCCCTCCTCCGGCTGGTCCCAGTTCCCGGCCAGCCAGTCGAGCAGCACGCAGATCGACATCCACCCGCCGTGCCCGACCTGCAACCCCCGCTCGTCGGCGAAGAAGATGCTGTCCAGCGCCTCGCCGTAGATGTCGAGCTGGAGCTGGTCGGAGGCGCCGTTGCCGATGCGGACGGGTCGCGATCCGCGATAGCCCGACCACTGCTCCAGCGACTCCTCCTTCAGGTCCGAGGACCCGTCGACCCGGTACATGATGTTCAGCGGGCCACCGTCACCCCCGATCCGCTCGTCCACCCGGTCCCGCAGCCAGCCGCTGAACTGCGCGGCCTCCTCGATGAAGCCGAGCCGGAGCAGGGCGTAGATCGAGAACGAGGCGTCGCGCACCCACGTGTAGCGGTAGTCCCAGTTGCGCTCGCCGCCCACCTGCTCGGGCAGGCCCGTCGTCGGCGCGGCGACCAGCCCGCCGGACGGGGCGTACGTCATCAGCTTCAGCGTGATGGCCGAGCGCTGGATCATCTCGCGCCAGCGCCCCGTGTAGGTCGAGCGGGACAGCCACGAGCGCCAGAACGCGACGGTGTCGTCGAACATCTGCTGGAACTCGGCCACCCGGATCTCGCGCGGCGGGCCGTCGCACGCCGCCTCCAGCACGACGCCGCGGACGTCGCCCGCCTTCAGGTCCAGCGACACCCGCACGTCACCCTCGTCGACGACGATGTGCGCCAGCCGCGCGTCGTCGGGCTCCCGCACCGGGTGCAGGGTCAGGGTGACGGTGTCGGTGGTGAACACCGCGCCGTGCCCGCTGAACTCCGTCTGGTGCGCCTTGCGGCCGTAGTCGAACCGTGGCGCGATCTCGATCTCGAAGCTCATCTCGCCGCGCACGCAGCGCACCATCCGGACGAGCCGGTGGTTGTCGGTGGCCTCCCGGCCCGACGGCGGCATGAAGTCGACGACCTCACCCACCCCGTTCTCGGTGGTGAACCGGGTGATGAGGATGGCGGTGTCCGGGAAGTACATCTGCTTCGACTCGTAGGTCCCCCGCTCCGGGCGGATCCGGAAATGCCCTCCGCGCTCGTCGTCGAGCAGGGCACCGAACACGCTCGGTGAGTCGAAGCGCGGGCAGCAGAACCAGTCGATCGACCCGTCCGTGCTGATCAGCGCGGCCGTCTGCAGGTCTCCGATCAGTCCGTGATCGGCGATCGCCGCCTCGGTCATGACTGCCTCCTCGTGGAATCCGGCGCCGCTGCGCGGGCGAGCCTCGCACCAGTCGTCACCGTCCGGGCCGGGCCGGGCGACGCATCACCCGATTACGGAGGAGCCGGGCACCGGCCGCCAGCCCGGCATTCCGGCCCGCTGCCTCCGAACCGGTGATCCCGGCAGGCGGCTCGCCGGACGGCTCCACGCTGCCGTTCATCCGGGTGAGGTGATGCCGCGCGCGCCCGCCCGCAGCACGGTGGGCGCGTCGACAGCGCCACCGCTCGACAGCGCCACCGAGGAGGTCCCGTGTCCGACGACCGGCACTACGACGTCATCGTGATCGGCACCGGCGCAGGCGGCGGCACCTTCGCCCACCGGCTCGCACCGTCCGGCAAGCGCGTCCTGATGCTCGAACGCGGGGGCTACCTGCCGCGCGAGCGGGACAACTGGGACTCCACCGCCGTCTTCGTGAAGGGCAAGTACCGGGCGCCGGAGTTCTGGCTCGACCGCGACGGCGACGAGTTCCCCCCGGAGGTCAACTACTACGTCGGGGGCAACACGAAGTTCTACGGCGCCGCGCTGTTCCGCCTGCGCCCGCAGGACTTCGGCGAGCTCCGCCACCACGGCGGGATCTCCCCGGCCTGGCCGCTGGAGTACTCCACCCTCGAGCCGTACTACGGCGAGGCCGAGCACCTCTACCACGTCCACGGCCGCCACGGCGAGGACCCGACCGCGGGTCCGTCGCAGCGCGGAGTACCGCTACCCGCCGGTGGCGCACGAACCCCGGATCCAGCAGCTCAGCGACGACCTCGAGAAGCAGGGGCTGCACCCGTTCCACCTGCCCATCGGGGTGCGGCTGACGCAGGACGCGCACGGCCGGGCCACCCATGACAGCGTGTGCATCCGCTGCGACCGGGTGGACGGCTTCCCGTGCCTGGTCGACGGCAAGGCCGACGCCCAGGTCGTCTGCGTCGATCCGGCGCTGCGCAACGAGAACGTCGAGCTGCGCACCGGCGCGCACGTGACGCGACTCGAGACGGATCCGGGCGGGCGCTCCGTCGCCGCCGTGGTCACCGAGATCGAGAACCCGGACGGCACCACCGAGACGGTCCGGTTCAGCGCCGACGTGGTGGTGGTCGCCTGCGGCGCGGTGAACTCCGCGGCCCTGCTGCTGGCCTCGGCGAACGACCGGCACCCCGACGGGCTGGCCAACGGTTCGGGCGTGGTGGGCAGGCACTACATGCGGCACAACAACCTGGCGCTCATGGCGGTCTCGAAGGAGCCGAACCCCACCCGGTTCCAGAAGACGCTGGCGATGAACGACTGGTACCTCGGGTCCGAGGACTGGGACTACCCGATGGGCGGGATCCAGATGCTCGGCAAGTCCGACGCCGAGCAGATCCGCGCGAACGCCCCGCACTGGGCCGGGAAGCTGTCCCCGGAGATGCCGTTCGAGGTGCTGGCCCACCACGCCGTCGACTTCTGGCTGTGCGGCGAGGACCTCCCGCTGCCGGAGAACCGGGTCACCCTCGACGGGGACGGGCGGATCCATCTCGCGCTCGACGAGAAGAACAACATGGAGGGCCTGAAGCGGCTGCGGCACGCGCTGCAGAGCAGGCTCGGCGACCTCGGCATGGAAGAGCACCACCTGCTGCACCACAGCATCTACATGCACAAGGGCATGCCGATCGGGGCGACCGCGCACCAGGCAGGCACCGTCCGGTTCGGCACGGACCCGGCGAGCTCGGCGCTCGACGTGAACTGCCGGGCACACGAGGTGGACAACCTCTACGTCGTCGACACCAGCGTCTTCCCGAGCATCGGTGCCGTGAACCCGTCCCTGACGGCCATCGCCAACGCGATGCGCGTCGCCGACCACGTGCTCGAGCGGCTCGGCTGAGCACCTTCGAAGACCACCCGTACGGACAGGAGAGCACGCCATGGCTGGACAGCGAGTGGACGCGCTGGTCATCTTCGGGGCGACCGGCGACCTCGCCAAGCTGGAGACCTTCCCCGCGCTGGTCGGGCTGGTGGAACGCGGGGTGCTCGACGTCCCCGTCATCGGGGTCGCCAAGAGCGGATGGGACCTCGCCCGCTTCCGTGAGTACGCCGCGCAGTCCCTGCGTGACAACGGCATGGACCCGGACTCGGCGGCGGGGAGCACGATGCTCGGCCTGCTGCGCTACGTGGACGGCGACCTCGACGACCCCGCCACCTACGCGGCGATGTCCGACGAGATGGGCGAGGGCGGGCGGGCCCTGTTCTACCTGGAGGTGCCCCCGTTCCTGTTCGGCCGCATCGCCGAGGGCATCTCGAAGGCCGGCCGGGCCGAGGGCGCCCGGGTGATGGTCGAGAAGCCGTTCGGCACCGACCTGGACAGTGCCGTCGCCCTCAACGAGACGATGCACGAGTACTTCCCGGAGGACGCGATCTACCGGGTCGACCACTGGCTGGGCATGGACCCGCTCAACGACGTCCTCGTCGCGCGGTTCGCCAACTCGATGATCGAGCCGCTGCTCAACCGCACCCACGTCGAGAGCGTGCAGATCACGATGTCGGAGGCGTTCGACGTGGCCGACCGCGGCCGGTTCTACGACGGCGCGGGCGCCATCCGCGACGTGGTGCAGAACCACATGCTGCAGGTGCTGGCCAGCGTGCTCGCCGACCCGCCGGACGGCTCCGGGCTGGACTCCTGGCTGGACGCGAAGGCGCGCGTGATCGGCGCACTGCGCCCGCTCACCCCCGCGGACGCCGTCCGCGGCCAGTACGAGGGCTACCACGAGGTCGAGGGGGTCGACCCGGCGTCCACGGTGGAGACCTTCGTCGCGGTCCGGCTCGCGCTCGACTCGTGGCGGTGGGCGGGCGTGCCCATTCTGATCCGCGCGGGCAAGACGATGCCGGTGACCGCCACGGAGATCACCATGCGGTTCCGGCCGACGCCGTTCAACGTGTTCGCCGTCGACAACCCGATCGCCAACACGATGCGGTTCCGGATCTGGCCGGAGACGGAGATCGGGATCACCCTGGCCGGGAAGAAACCCGGCGCGTCCCGCGAGCCGCAGCTGCAGGAGCTCGTGTTCGCCCAGAACACCGGCTCCGACATGCGGCCCTACGACCGGCTCATCGGCGCCGCGCTCGACGGGCACCGGGTGCTGTTCGCCCGCCAGGACACGGTGGAGGCCGCCTGGCGCGTCGTCGACCCCGTGCTGGGCGACGCGGTGCCCGTGCACCGCTACCCGCGTGGCACCTGGGGGCCCAAGGAGGCCGACGCCCTGCTCCCCGACGGCGGCGACTGGCACGATCCCGCCGGCTGAGCCGACCGCTCGAGGAGGGCACGTGCACCGCACCGCAGGACACCGGGTCGTCATCATCGGCGGCGGCTTCGGCGGGCTCTTCGCCGCCAGGGCGCTGCGCCGCAGCGACGTCGCGATCACCCTCGTCGACAGCGCGCAGCACCACCTGTTCCAGCCGCTGCTGTACCAGGTCGCGACCGGGATCCTGTCCGAGGGCCAGATCGCCGCGCCCCTGCGGGTCGTGCTCAAGCGGCACCGCAACGTCGAATGCGTGCTGGCCGAGGTGATCGACATCGACGTCGACGCCCACCTGGTCGTGGCCCGAAGCCCCGACGGCGAGCGCATCACGCTGCCCTACGACGACCTGGTCGTCGCCGCAGGCGTGCGCCAGTCCTACTTCGGGCACGACGAGTTCGCGCAATGGGCCCCCGGGATGAAGACCGTCGACGACGCGCTGGCGATCCGTCGCCGGGTGTTCGGGGCGTTCGAGCTCGCCGAGAGCGCGACCGACTCCCGCGAGCTCCGCCGGTGGCTCACCTTCGCCGTGGTCGGCGCCGGTCCCACCGGGGTCGAGCTCGCCGGACAGATCCGCGAGCTCGCCACCCGTACCCTGCGCGCGGAGTTCCGGCACATCCACCCCGAGAACGCCCGGGTCCTCCTGTTCGACGGCGGCGACGCCCCGCTCGCCTCCTTCGGCCCCGCGTTGTCGAAGAAGGCCGCCGCCGCGCTGCGGAAGCTGGGTGTGGAGCTGCACATGGGCTCGATCGTCACCGAGGTGGACGCGGACGGGCTGGAGGTCCGCGACCGGGCGGGGAACGACCGTGCGCCACCAGGCCGGGACGGTGCTCTGGGCGGCCGGTGTCGAGGCGCCGCCCGTCGCGGACTCGCTCGCCACGGCCACCGGAGCCGGCCGCGACCGCGCCGGACGCATCGAGGTAGCGCCCGACCTCACCGTCGCGGGCCACCCGGAGATCTCGGTCGTCGGAGACCTGATGGCCCTGCGGGGACTGCCGGGTGTCGCCGAGGTCGCCCTGCAGTCCGGGCACTACGCCGGCCGCCGCATCCGCAACCGGCTCGGCGACGGGCCCCCGCTCCCCCCGTTCCGCTACCACGACCTCGGCTCGGCCGCCTACATATCCCGCGGCAACGCGGTCGTGTCGGCCGGCCCGCTGCGGTTCGCCGGCCTCGCGGGCTGGCTGACCTGGCTGGTCATCCACCTCGCCTTCCTCACCGGCTTCCGCAACCGGGTCGGCGCCGTGCTGACCTGGGCGGCCGCCTTCGTCCGCGACGCGCGGCGCGAACGCACGTTCACCACCCGCCACCTCGAGAACCTGCACGACCGCTCCGCCACGCGCACCGAGAAGGAACGTCCGGCGGTGTCGCCGTGACCACAGCGCGACGATGAGGGCGCTGGACCGCCGGCTGCTGCGCCGCGCGCCGGCGGTCCGCGGTCTCGTCGTGCTCGGCGCCGCGATCGGGGTGGCCACGGCGCTGCTGGTGATCACCCAGGCCGGGCTGCTGGCGGACACGATCGCCCGCGCGTTCCTGGACGGCGCGGGGCTCGACGAGCTTGCTGCTGCCGCTGGCGTTCGCTGCTCGCGGTGGTGGTCGGCCGCGCGGCGCTCGGCTGGGCGGGCGAAGCAGCCGCGCACCGGGCGGCCGCGGCCACCGTCGCGCAGTTGCGCGCCGCCCTGCTCGACCACGTGCTGCGGTTGGGGCCACGCCATCCCGCTCTCCCCCCGTCCGGGCAGCTGGCCACGCTGGCCACCCGCGGCGTGGACGGGCTCGACGGTTACGTCGGCCGCTACCTGCCACAGCTGCTCGTGGCCGCCGTCGTGCCGCTGGTCGTGGGCGTCCGGATCCTGACCGCCGACTGGGTGTCGGCAGTGCTGGTCGGCGTCACCGTGCCGCTGATCCCGCTGTTCATGGTGCTGATCGGGATGCACACCCGGCAGCGGACGGCCCGGCAGTGGCGCGCGCTCGCCGTGCTGGGCCACCACTTCCTGGACGTGGTCGCCGGGCTGGACGTGCTGACCGCCTTCGGGCGCGCGCGCAGGCAGGGCAGGCGGATCGCCGCGATGTCCGAGCGGTACCGGGCCGAGACGATGCAGGCCCTGCGGACGGCGTTCCTGTCCTCGCTCGCGCTGGAGCTGCTGGCCACGCTGTCGGTGGCGCTGGTCGCGGTGTCGGTGGGGCTGCGGCTCGTCGAGGGCGAGCTGGACCTGGCGACCGGGCTGCTGGTGATCGTGCTGGCCCCCGAGGTCTACCTGCCGCTGCGGGCGGTGGCGGCCCGGTTCCACGACAGCGCGGAGGGCGCGGCCGCCGCCGATGCGGTCTTCACCGTGCTGGACCTGGTCCCCGACGCGACCCGGTGGCGCGGCGGCGACCGCGGCCCCGGACCCCGCGGCCGGACCGGTGCGGCTGGACGGCGTCGGCGTCGAGGGCCGGTCGGGGCCGGTCCTGGACGACGTGTCGGTCGAGATCGCCCCGGGTGAGGTGCTGGGGCTTGCCGGTCCCAGCGGCGCGGGCAAGTCGACGCTGCTCGACCTGCTGCTCGGCTGGCGGCGTCCGGACCGCGGCACGGTGTCCGTCGACGGCGTCGACCTCGCCGCCGTGGACCGGGACGAGTGGCTGCGGCGCGTCGCCTGGGTGCCGCAGCGCCCGGTGCTGGTCGCGGGCACGGTGGCCGACAACCTGCGGCTCGGCGCACCGGACGCCACCGGCGAGCAGGTCGCCGCGGCGGCCGCGGCCGCCGCGCTGGACCTGCCGCTCGACACCCCGGTGCACGAGCACGGCACGGGGCTCTCCACCGGCCAGCAGCGCCGGGTCGCGCTCGGGCGGGCGCTGCTCGCCGACCGGCCGCTGCTCCTGCTCGACGAGCCGACCGAGGGGGTCGACGCCGACACGGAGGCGGCCCTGCTCGCGACGCTCCCGGACGCGCTCGCCGGGCGCACGGCCGTCGTCGTCAGCCACCGGCCCGCCGTGCTCGGCCTCTGCCACCGGGTGGTCACCCTGCCCCACCGCGGCGGACCGGAGCCCGAAGCGGGCCGGGCGGCGCCGCCGATCACCGCGGCGGCCGTCGGGCCGGACCCCGCGCCGGACGCGGACCCGCCGACGTCCGATGCGGGGCGTGGCGGTGCGGGCTCGCTGCTCGCCGCGCTCCGTCCGCACCGTGGGCGGCTGGCCCTCGCCGTGCTCGCCGGCAGTGGAGCACTGGGCTGCACCGTGGCGCTGACGGCCACCTCCGCCTGGCTGATCTCGGCAGCGGCGCTCCACCCGCCGGTGCTCGCGCTGATGGTCGCGATCGTCGCGGTACGCACGTTCGGGCTGGCCAAGGGCGTGCTGCGCTACGCCGAGCGGCTCGCGTCGCACGACGTCGCACTCCGGATGCTGGCCACGCTGCGGGTTCGGCTCTGGGAGTCGCTCGTCCGGCTGGGCCCGGCCGTGACCGGGCGGCTGCGGTCGGGCGAGCTGCTGGCCCGGCTGGTCGGCGACGTCGACGCCCAGCAGGACGTGGTGGTCCGCGCGCTCGTGCCCGCGGCGTCGGCCGCAGTGGTCGGGATCGGCACGGCGGTGGTGTTCGGTGCGCTGCTCCCGGGCGCGGGGCTGGCGCTCGCGGCCGGGCTGGTCTGCGCCGGGGTCGTCGCGCCCGCCGTCACCGTCCGGCTCGCGCGGCGGGCGGCCCGCCGGACGGCGGCGGCCAGGGGGGCCGTCGTGGGCGGCGTCGTCGAGCTGCTGGACGGCCTCGCCGACATGCTCGCGTTCGGCAACGCGGCCGGCCGTCGCCGCGCCGTGGCCGAGCTCGACGCCGGGCTCACCGCCCTGCAGCGCCGCAGCGCCACCGCGACGGGGCTCGGCGTCGCGCTGACGGTGCTCGCGGTCGGCGGCGCCACCGTCGCGTGCACCGCACTCGGGATCGTCGCGCTGCGGGACGGGCGCGCTGCCCGGCACGGCGCTGGCGGTGCTGGCCCTGACCCCGCTCGCCTGCGCCGAACTCGTCGCAGCGCTTCCCGACGCCGCGGGCCGGATGTCGACGGCCCGGCCCGCGGCGCGCCGGCTGACCGCGCTGGAACAGGCGCCCGCGGCGGTGTCCGAACCCGTCCACCCGCTGACCGTCCCGGCCGGCCGCACGCTGGCGGCGCGTGCGCTCACCGTGCGCTGGCCGGGCGCCGACCGACGACGCCGTCACCGGCGGTCGACCTGGTGGCGGCCGCCGGGAAGCGGCTCGTTCTGACCGGCCCGACGGGCAGCGGCAAGAGCACCGTGCTGGCCGCGCTGATGCGGACCCTCGACCCGCGGGCCGGTGCGGTGCTCATCGACGACGTCGACGCGCGCGACGTCCGCAGCGACGACGTGCGCGCCCGCATCGCCTGGTGCGGCCCGTCCACCCACCTGTTCGACAGCACGCTGCGGCAGAACCTCCAGCTCGCCCGTCCGGGCGCCGCCGACGGCGAGCTCGTCGACGCTCTGCGCCGGGCGGGCCTGCGCTCGTGGCTGGACGGGCTGCCCGCCGGGCTCGGGACCCAGGTCGGCCGGCACGGCGGGGAGGTCTCGGGCGGGGAGCGGCAGCGCATCGGGCTCGCCCGCGCGCTGCTCGCCGACCGGCCGGTGCTGCTGCTCGACGAGCCGACCGCCCACCTCGACGCCGGCACCGCGGCCCGGGTGTGCGCCGACCTGCTGCGGGTCGACGACGGGACGCACCGCGCTCGTCGTGACCCACCGTCCCGAGGAGCTGCCCGGGTTGCCGCAGGTGCGCCTGCCCGCGCGCCAGGCGACGGCATCGGCGGTCGGGCCGGACCCGGGTGGTGCCGACCATGCGATGCGCACGGCGAGGGCGGGGAGCCGGTGATCTTCGTCGAGCCGAACACTGGGTGACTCCAACCGCGTCTACGGGCTTCGGAACCGCCGCCGCCCGCCGTGCTGCTCCTGGCGGTGCTACGCCCTCGATGACGGTCCCGGTCGTCGGGCCCGGGGGCTGACGGGACCGGGTCCGACGACGGCGGCGACCGGATCGGACGGGACGCGGCTGCGGCACGCGCCCTCCGATGCCCTGCTGGTCGCCTGCCGACGCCAGCTCCCGGCGGCCGGGTCGGGGAACCTCGCCGCCACGGCATCGGACAGGCGCCGGAGCTCCTCCTGCACCGCCGGGCGACGCTCGGCGGACGCGACCTCGAGTACGTGTCGAGCAGTGCCCGCAGGCGCCGGCACACCTGCGTCGACACAGCGCCGTAGTCACGGATCTCGGTGACGGCCAGCAGGAGGTAGTCCTCCCAGGTGCGGCCAGGTACCACCAGCCTCGTGCCGCCGGTGCGACAGCCGATCACGTAGCGCTCGCGCAGCCTCCGTACGCGCCAGGTCCCCCAGCAAGGCCTCGACATGGTCCAGGACCTGCACCGCGGTCGTCGGGTCGTTGATCGCGGGGGACAGCGCCTTGATCGCGATGTCGACGAGAATCCGCATCGCGAAGGCCGGGTCCTGCTCGATCGTGCGCTCACGGCCGAGCGCGAACTGCTGGCGCAGGTAGCGGGCCGACGGGGGCCCGGCGCCGTAGACCTCGGCCAGCACGTCCCCTCGTCACGAAGTCACCGACCGTGCGCATGAGCACGATCGTGCAGTCGTGCCGGTCCGCCGCGGAGACGAGTGCCGGCAGGTTGACGGCCTGCACCGCACCGGACCGTCGGGCCAGCACCTGCCACACCGGTCCGCCTGCCGGGACGGGGCCGGGGCCCGGACGTCGATACCCCAGCCCGCAGCTGGCGACCAGCCGGCGAGGATCTCCTGCCCGGCCTGGCGACGATCGCCGCGACCGCGACCGGCCGCAGGTTGTGGGTGAAGCGGTTGAGGTAGATCAGCAGCAGGCCGAGGCTCGCGGCCATGACGATTCCGGCCACCGTGACGCCGATGTCCGGCACGAAGTCGTCGTTGATCCGGCGCAGCAGCGAGAAGGCGAAGGTGATCGTGCCCGCGAACGTCGCCAGCACCGCCTTCTGCAGCCGGTCGCGATACCACAGCCGCATGTACCGCGGCGACAGCGTGCCCGTGGCCTGCTGGACGACGAGCACACCGATCGTCACGACGAACCCGAGCAGGGCGACCATCGCCGCCGACGATCGCCGTGAGCACCCCGCTGGCCGTCGAGGGCGAATAGGTCCAGCTGCCCGGCAGCCGTACCGCGCCGTCCAACCAGAGGGTGCCCTGAGCGAGGACCGCCCCGAGGACCATGCCGAGCAGAGGCAGCACCCACAGGCTGCCCTTGACGTACTGGCGCAGCTCGAACCGGGAGGCCCACGAGATCACGGCCGGGTCCGATCGTCCACGCCGCCGACTGCCTGGCCGTCGCGCGTCAGGGGATCGGGTTCACGGACACCACCGTGATGCCCAGCGCCAGTAGCTGGACGATGATGCCGTGCAGGTGCGACTCGTCCAGCACTTCGCCGTCGATGATGGTCTGCACTGGCGCCTCGGTGATCCGCATGTCGACGAACGCGTTCCGGGCCTCCTCCGACAGCCGACCGTCCACCCGGAACTCGTACCGCCTCGTGCCCATCAGGCCTCATCTCGTCTCCCGGGCATCCGGTGGCGATGTCGCAACACCTCCACCCCCGGCACCGTGCCCTCGTCCAGTGAAACGGGCATCCCCCGAGGCGGGTGAGCGGGCCGAGACGCTCGTCGCCCGACCGGCGAAGACCACCCAGCGCGGGTGACGACCATGCACCGGCCGCGGGTGTTCGGTCGCGCAGGAGCGAGCCGATCATCGGCAGCACGAGCAGGGGCGAGCCCGATGGCGAGGAAGCGGTACAGCGAGCTGAGCCGGTCGGCTCGCAGGCGCATCATGACCGCCGCACTGGTGCGGGCCGCCATGTCGACGGCGCTGCTGGTCGTCGTGTACTACGTGGCGCCGCTCGACCGGCCGCTCGACGCCGGTACCTGGATCGCGTTCGTGCTGGGGCTGGTGGTCTTCGCCCTCATCGTCGTCTGGCAGGTGCGCGCGATCACCACATCCGACGCCCCGCGACTGCGCGCCGTCCAGGCGGTCGCGATCGGCCTGCCGACGCTGCTGCTGCTGTTCGCCTCGACCTACGTGGTGATCTCGGGCGCCGCCCCGGCCAGCTTCGACGAGGCACTCGGCAAGACCGACGCGCTCTACTTCACCGTCACCGTCTTCGCCACCGTCGGATTCGGCGACATCGTCCCGGTCAGCGAGCTGGCACGCATCGTCACGATGATCCAGATGATCGTGGGACTGGTCGCGGTCGGGCTGATCGCGAAGATCGTGCTCGGCGCCGTCCAGGTGGCGGTCCGGCGACAGGAGAGCGAAGACCCCGCAGCGGCGGAGACCGACGACCGCCGCGACGGCGGCCGGGCATGAGCGACGCCGGGTAGCGGCCACCCGGTCGCCCCCGCACCATGGCGTGCTCACGCACATGTTCCGGCGTGTGCGCCGGCCCGCCGCCCTGTGCGTGAGCGGCGTCGGCGGCCGGCGACCGGCCGGTTCCTCAGCCGGCCGGCTCGGCCGCGTCGACCGGCGCGTCGACCGGTTCCGGTTCCGGGCCCGGGCGGGCGAGGAACTCGATCACCCCGAGCACGACGAGGAGCAGGGCGGCGATGATCAGGATGGCCACCCCCGAGGGCTGCTGCAGGAAGACGAACACCAACGCGGCGAGAGCGACCGCCCCGATCCGCAGCCCCCGCACGTGTGCTCCTACCCAGATGCCGACGGGTCCGGCCGAGTGGCCGCCGCGGATCTTGTGCAGCAGCCCGCTCGCCCACCCGCGCACCGCCACCGCGGTCGCCGACGAGCCGGCGAGGAACGCTCCCAACGCCACGACCAGCACGAGCACCAGCACGACCCGCCCGGAGTAGCGCAGGGACTGCGCGATGATGTCGAAGCCCGCCGCCGCCGCGGGCGCCCCGGCCGTCGGCACGGCCCCGACCAGCAGACTGCGCGCCACGAGCAGGCCCGCGGCGAGCAGGACCAGGGCCAGCGCGACCCCGAGGCACGCCCCGATCAGCGCACGCAGTCGGCGACGGGCCAGGTACACGCCCACGGCCAGCAGCAGCACGGTGATCCACGGCAGCACCGTGGCGACCGAGTCCAGCGCGCTGTATGCGGTCTGCGCGCGCACCAGCTGGTCGGCCGGCGCGATCGCGATCTTCGGGTGCACCTCGGGAATGCGGTCGACGGCCGTCAGCCCGGCGGCGCTCAACCGCTGCTTCGCCGCGTCGATGAAGGGCGCGAGGTCCAGATACACCGTCGCCGCCCTCGACGACGACGGCCTGGCTGTTACCCGAGAGCACCGGTGACCGCCTGCTGGTGGGCGACCGGACCGCCTGGTTCCACGCCGACGCGAACTGCGGGCTCGCCACGAGCTGGGCGACCTTGTCCCGGACGAACGAGGTCGCCGCCGACGCGATGCGGGGTGAAGGTCTCCAACCGTTCACGAGCTGCGGCGGCAGACCCTGCGCCGCCAGCGCCGTGATCGCCTCCTTCGCCAGGCCCTCGACGTCGACGTACTCGAACACCGTGGTGGTCACCCGGTTCGTCAGCGCCTCCTGCACCGCCGGGTCGCCGACCAGTGGTCCGACGGTCTCGACGAACTGGTCGGTGTCCGATACCTGGTCTGTCGGTCCACACCGCGACCAGCGACACCGGCGCCAGCAGGCAGCCGAGGACGAGCAGCACCGCGGCGACGACGGACCGCCATCGGATCCGGCGCCGCGGTGGCCGCACGCTGGTGCGCAGCGTGGTGTTCTCCTGCCGCAGCCGTTCGAGCTCGGCACGTTCGTCGACCGTCAGCGGGTCCGTGACCTCGACGGGCACGCTCTCGCGGCCCTGCACCTGCGACATCTGGGACCTCCGGACTCGTCGACTCGACGTGCAGGCTGCACCTCCCGGAGCGCGCGTGCCTCGCCCGAAGAGGATGAACCGGCTCGTCGATGGCCACTCGCGCCAGACCTGTGTCAGGTGGCGCCGATCCGTCAGATCAGGTGCCGGTCCGTCGGTCGGGGTTCAGGTCCCAGCTGCTCATGTCGAGCACCGGGCGCACCTCCACCAGCCCCCACATGGCGTCGGGAACCCGCGCGGCGATTTCCACCGCCCGATCGGGTGACTCGCACTCGACCAGGTAGAACCCGGCCAGGTGCTCCTTGACCTCGGCGAACGGTCCGTCGGTCGTCATGGTCTGTCCGCCGCGGACCGTGACGCGCGTGGCAAGGTCCGGGTCGGCGAGCCCCTCGGACACGACGAGCTCCCCGGAGGCGGCGAGCTCGTCGGTCAGCGCGAAGTGGCCACGTCCGAACTCCCGGCGTTCGGCGTCGGTGAGCCCCTCCCAGCGCTCCAGGAAGTGCGGGTTGCTGTGGATGAGGATCATGTACTTCACGGTCGCCTCCGGGATCGTCGGAGCATTCTGCTGTTCAGATGTCGAGACCGCTCGCCTGGCCTCGACACCCCGGCGTGAGAATGCCCGATCCGATCGTGGTGGCGACGGCGCTCGCACCCATCGTCACCATCTGGCGATGACGCGAAGGGCCGACACCACCCGTCCAGGGTGAGGCAGCACGACCGCGCCGCCCCGACGATCAGGGGCGAGCCCCGACGACCAGGGCGAGCACCGAACGACCGAGACCCTGGGAGACGACGTGACCAGCAGCGTAACGACGACGCAACGGAAGGGTCGCCCCGGCGGACAGAGGCTGTTCCCCGCGGTCGTCACCGCACTGGTGCTCGGCCTGGCCGCGGCCGGATGCGCCAGCAGCGCGCCCGCTCCCACCGCTCCGGCGTCCCCCGCGCCGAGCAGCGCTCCGGCGCCCACCACGACCTCGGCTCTCTGCTCCGCCGCCGCCGAGTTCCAGACCGCCAGCAACGAGCTCGTCGGGCTCAACGCCGCCGCGGTGGGCCTCGACGGCGTGAAGGCTGCCCTGCAGAAGGTCGGCACTGCCGCGACCGGCCTGGCGGACGCCGCGCAAGCCACTCTCGCTCCGCAGGTCGCCGAGCTGCGCCAGTCGATCACCGCGCTCGGGAACACGGTCGCCGGCCTGCAGAACCAGGCCGACCTCGCCTCGAAGCTCGGGGCCATCGCGACGTCCCTCGGTGCGGTCGAGCGGGCCGCCGCGCCGATCGTGGCCAGCGCGCGAGCGGGCTGCCCGGCGATCCCCAGCGCGTCACTGCCGAGCGGCGCACCGTCGACGGCACCCACGACGTAGTGCGCGGCGGGACACGTCACCCACCCGCGCTCCCGTAGGGTCACGGCATGGACATCGTCGATGGCTTCACCGTGGTCGAGCGGACGTTCGGGGACGGGCCGGGGGCACCGTCGGGCTGGCCAACATCAGCGCGGTCGTCCCCGACGTCGAGGCCAACAAGGACAAGATCCTGCGCGCCGCGCGGATCTTCAAGGAGCGCGGCGTGAACGTCGCGATCTTCCCCGAGCTGTGCCTGTCGGGCTACTTCTGGGACGACGAGGACGCCTGCCGGCCCTACATGGAGTCCTCGCTGATCGAGCACCACCGCGACTGGCTCGACGGCGAGCTGATGCCGCTGATCGACGACGACTTCCGCGGGATCGTGCTCAACGGCCTGATCGCGGGTCGACGCCGACAGGGTCTTCAACCGCACGTTCATCCTCGGCGGCGCCCGAGCGCGACTACCTGGCCGAGGAGCACACCTACG
The DNA here is from genome assembly GCA_963784265.1 of uncultured Actinomycetota bacterium. Taxonomy (GTDB): domain Bacteria; phylum Actinomycetota; class Actinomycetes; order Mycobacteriales; family Pseudonocardiaceae; genus Pseudonocardia. Next base: position 32,806 of record CAWAQQ010000003.1, on the reverse strand, counting down.
ACAAGGTCTTCCTCCCGGGGATCGAGAAGGAGTACACGGCCAGCGGCCGGACGACCGGCTGGTGCTCGAGGGCGATCGGGGCGGTTCGGCTTCACGACGTGTTACGACTGCCTGTTCACCGACCTCATCCGCGAGTACTGCAAGGGCGACGAGGTCGACGCGATCATCCAGGTCGCGTCCTGGCGGGCCGCCGCAACGCGCGACTACCCGACCTCAACGTGCGGACCGACAGCTACTACGGCGACCTGTGGGACACGGTGCTGCCGGCCGCCGCGGCGACGAATCAGGCGTGGGTCATCGCCTGCAACGCCGTCGGCCCCCACCCGATCAGCGGCGCGGAGTTCTGGGGTGGCTCGGGGATCTGGGCGCCGTCGGGGATGCGGCTGATCCAGGCCTCGAACATCAACGAGGAGCTGCTGATCGTTCGCAACCTCGACGTCCGCGGCGCCCGCGCCACCGAGCGCGACGACTTCAACTACGCGATCGACTTCGACGAGATCTACCGCCGGCTGGGCGATTCGCGCGCGGTCACCCGCACCATCGACTGACCGACGCGTCGGCCGCGCACCGGGACACCCCGATAGGGACGTTTCGCTCACGCGTCCCGGTCAGGGGGGGCCGCGGTGGGAGGGACCACGGCGGGCTCGTCGGCGGGGTGCTGCTCGGTCCCCCCGGTGAAGGCGCGCCGCACCGCCTGCCGCTGCCGGTCGAGGAGGGGTGCGGGCCGCCACGGCGCGTCGGCGGGGCGCGCCGCGGCCGCGATCTCCACGCGGAGCCGGTCGATCGCCGCGAGCAGCGCGCCGTGCTGTTGCCAGGCTGCGGGGTCCACGTGCGGGTCGACCAGCAGCAGCGCGCTCAGCCGGTCGCGACGGAGGTGCGACCGTTTCGAGGTGCTCCTCGACGCGTCGCGCGCGGCCGGCTCGGCTGCCCGGCGGCGACCGGGACCACGCCGCCACCGCCGCCGCGACGGCGTCGAGCACGCCGGCCAGCGCTCCGAGCCGCGGTCCGTACGCCCGGTCGGCCCGTCCTCCGGCAGGTAGTAGGTGCGGTCCAGCAGCGCCCGGGCAAGGTTCCGCAGGCCGATCTGGGCGTGCTCGAGCGCCGGTGAGTGCGGTGCGCAGCCGGGGCTGCGCCTCCCGGGCCACGCGCCCGCGCGGGTTGAGCCGCGCGCTCTCCTCGGTGCGGGCCAGGCCGTCGGTCCGCCCTGGCCACCTCGGCACCCAGCTCGCGGGCCTCGCCGAGGAAGCGGTCCGCCGCCGCCCGCGACCACTCGCCGCGCAGCGTCCCGGCCAGGTCACGGGCGTACCCGGCCATCCGGTCGGCGAGCTCACCCACCGCGTCGCTGGCCGGCTGGACGTAGAGCGGTGGTGCGATGACCAGGTTGACGACCACCCCGACGGCCGCCCCGATCAGCGTCTCGATCACCCGGCCGGCGCCGCCGACTCGGCCGCCGCCGACGGCGAGCACCAGCATCGCGCTGATCGCCACCTCGGGCAGGTGCGGACCGAGCCGCAGCAGCCGGCCGGCGACCAGCGAGACCGCGACGACCGCACCGAGGCTCCACCAGCGTGAGCCCGACCACGTAGGCGAACCCGACCGCGACGAGCACCCCCGCCACCACGCTGACGATCCGCTCGACGCCCGTGCGCGACGGTCTCGTTCATGGTCAGCTGCACCACCAGCAGCGCGGTCAGCGGCGCGAGGATCGGCTGGTCGCTGGTGTGCAGCCGCTCGGCCACCACGAACGACGCCACCGCGGCGAGGGTGGTCTTGGCCGTGCGCAGGCCGGGGGTGCGGCCGCGCCGGAACAGCCGGGCACCCCGCGCCCTCATGCGGTCCATCATCGAACGGTCCACTGCCACCTCTCTCGGCCGATTCCTTCCTCGTGGAGACGACGCTGTCCATCAGTTCAATCGTCCCGGGTGCCGGGCCGTTGCCGTCTGTCGGCCGATTGAGAGCTGAGTCATGGCCCGCGGCGGGCGCGGAGCACGCCGCGGACGGTCCCGCGGGGACGCGGTAGGACGATGGGCGGCATGAGCACAGCGCAGGAACGGGTGCCGCCCGCGGCGTCGGGCACGGCATCCGGCTGCCGACGCCTCCCACCGCCGGGTCCGGCAGTGGCTGCTGCATCACCGGGTGGAGTCCGTTCCCGGTCCGAAGGCGAAACACGATCACCACGAGGAGCACGCGTGGTGGAAGGTGATGTGCCTGACCGGGGTGGACTACTTCTCCACGTTGAGCTACCTGCCCGGAATCGCCGCACTGGCCGCGGGGGCTGTGTCGCCGATCGCCACCTTGCTGATCGTGGCGCTGACCCTGTTCGGCATGCTGCCCATGTATCGGCGGGTGGCGGAGGAGAGCCCGCACGGGCAGGGGTCGGTGGCGATGCTGGAGCGGCTGCTGCCGTTCTGGCGCGGGAAGTTCTTCGTGCTCACGCTGCTCGGCTTCGTCGCCACCTCGTGGATCATCACCATCACCCTCTCCTCGGCGGACGCCACCGCGCACTTCGTCGAGAACCCCTTCGCCCCGGACTTCCTCACCGACCAGCAGGTCCTGCTCACGGTGGGGTTGCTCCTGGTCCTGGGCGCGGTGTTCCTGATCGGCTTCAAGGAGGCGGTCGGGGTGGCCGTACCACTGGTCGCCGTGTTCCTCGTCCTCAACGCGGTCGTCGTGGTGGCCGGGATCGTCGCGAGCTTCGGGCAGCCGTGGTGCTGGAGCGTTGGCTCGACGCCCTGCTGAGCACGGGCGGCCCCGGCAGCGTCGCCGTGACGGCGTTGCTCGCGTTCCCGCTGCTGGTGCTGGGCCTGTCGGGGTTCGAGACCGGCGTGAGCATGATGCCGCTGGTCCACGCCGACGGCGCCGACGAGCAGGAGCGGTTGCGCAACCGGATCGCCAACACCCGCAAGCTGCTCACCGTGGCCGCGTTGATCATGAGTGGCTACCTGCTCACGACGAGCTTCATCACGACGGTCCTGGTTCCGCCCGCCGAGTTCGAGCCGGGCGGGCAGGCAAATGGCCGCGCGCTGGCGTACCTGGCGCACGAGCTGCTCGGCAACGCCTTCGGCACGGCCTACGACATCAGCTCGATCCTCATCCTGTGGTTCGCCGGCGCCTCCGCGATGGCCGGACTGATCAACATCGTGCCGCGTTACCTGCCGGGCTACGGGATGGCCCCGGAGTGGGCGCGTGCGGTACGCCCGGTCGTCCTGATCTACACCGCCGTCGCCGTCGTGATCACGGTCCTGTTCCGGGCCGACGTGGACGCTCAGGCGGGCGCGTACGCCACCGGGATCCTGGCGATGATGGTGTCGGCGGCGTTCGCCGTGACCATGTCCGCTCGGCGACGCCGGAAACGGCGGGCGGTGCTCGGCTTCGGCCTGGTCACCCTGATCTTCGCCTACGCACTGGTGGACAACGTCGTCGAGAAGCCGGACGGCATCGTCATCTCGCTGGCCTTCATCGCGGGGATGGTCGTCATCTCGATCGTGTCGCGGCTCAGCAGGACGACGGAGCTGCGCGCCGACGACATCGTGTTCGACGACGCGGCAGGACCTTTCATCGGCGAGTGCGTCGACCAGGGAAGCCTGCACGTCATCGCGAACAAGCGGCAGGCGGGCGACCTGGCGGAGTACCGGGACAAGGAGCGGGAGCAGCGGGACCTGAACCCGATCCCGGCGAGCTGCCCGATCGTCTTCCTGGAGGTCGACGTGGCCGATCCCTCGGAGTTCTCACAGGTTCTGCACGTCCGGGGAGTCGAGGTCGACGGCTACCGCGTCCTGCGCACCGAGAGCCCGGCGGTGCCCAACGCCCTCGCCGCCGTCATGCTCGGTATTCGCGACGACACCGGGGTGCGCCCGCACCTGCACTTCCAGTGGTCCGAAGGCAACCCGCTCGTGCACCTGCTGCGGTATGTCCTGTTCGGCCAGGGCGAGGCCGCCCCCGTCACCCGCGAGGTCCTGCGCGAGGCCGAGAAGGATGTCGCCCGCCGGCCGGTCGTCCACGTCGGCGGATGACCCTCGGCCGGCTAGGGACGCTGGACCGGATCCTGGCGCGCGGAGGCGCAGGCGGGACCACCGGGCGTCGGCGGTCCCGCCGCTGGGCTACGCAACGTCCACGGCGACCGCGTGTCGCGTCACGCGCGGGCGTAGTCCGACGCGCCCCACCAGTCGACGACGACCACCGGGTCGTCGCCCACCACCCAGGCGTCGTGCCCGGACGGCAGGGCGGTGACCTGGCCCGGGGTGGCGTCGAACTCCTCGCCGTCGGCGGTCCGGACCCGCAGCGTGCCGGACACGTGGTACTGGAAGTGCGGGGCCTCGCACAGTTCGGTGCCCGCCACCGGCTTGACGTCGTTCGACCAGCGCCAGCCCGGCTGCAGCGTCAGCCGGCCGATGTCGGCGCCGCCGATCCGCAGCAGGTCGAGCCGTCCGTTCGGGAACTCGCGGGTCTCGGTGGGGCTGGCGAAGTCCTGCTGCTCGTAGGCGGTTCCCATGGTGTCCTCCGGTGTCGTGATGCCGTGTCGTGCTGACGGCGGGCGACGTTAGGAACCCGACCTTGCGGTTCGACTTGCGGTCGAGGACGATGGCCGTGCGAGCGTTCACCTGCAGCTGCTCGGGCGGTTCCAGGTCCGCCGCGACGGCGAGGAGGTGCCGCCCGCGGCGTTCGGCGGCCGCAAGGTGCGCACGCTGCTGCGGGTGCTCGCGGTGCGCCGCCCCGACCTGGTGCCGCACGAGGCGCTGGCCGAGGCGCTGTGGCCCGACCGGCTCCCGGCCGACCCGGCGGCGAACCTCGGCGTGCTGGTCAACCGGGCCCGCCGGGCGCTCGGCGATCCGACGCTGGTCGTCACCGGCACCGGCGGGTACGCGCTGGGCGCCGCCTGCACCGTCGACGTCACGGAGTTCCTCGCCGCGATCGAGCAGGCCCGCGCGGCGGGCGACGACCACGCCGCGGCGCTGCGGGCCTGCCGGCCGGGCGCTGGCGCTGTGGGGCGAGCCGCTGGCCGAGGACGCCTACGCCGACTGGGCCCGCGAGCCCCGGGAGCGGCTGCACCGGGCCCGGGTGGAGGTGCTGCGAACGCGCGGCGCGGGCCGCGCTGGCGCTCGGCGACTCGCGGCACGCCGCGGGCTGGGCGGCCGACGCGGTGGCCGCCGAGCCGCTGCGGGAGTCGGCGGCGCTGGTGCTGGCGCAGGCGCTGGCCGCGGCGGGCGACCCGGCCGCGGCGCTGGCCCGGCTGGCCGAGCTGCGCGCGCGGCTGGCCGACGAGCTCGGCGTCGACCCGTCGCCCGAGGTGGCGCAGCTGCAGCTCGCGCTGCTGCGCGGGGAGGTGCCGGCCGGCCCGGCGGGTCGCGGCGCCCGCTCCCGTGGCGCCCGCGGTCGCTTCGGTGACCTCGCGTTCGTCGGCCGCGACGCCGAGCTGGCCCGGCTGCGCGCGGTGGTGGCCGGACCGCGGGGTCGCGACGCTCGCCGGGGTCGCCGGGGTGGGCAAGTCGCGGCTGATCGCCGAGCTCGTGCGGGTGTCGCCGCTGCCGGTGATCGCCGCGCGGGCGTTCCTGCCGGAGCGCGCCGAGGCGTGGGGCCTGGCCCGGTCGCTGCTGCGCGAGGCGCTCGCCGCTCGACGTCGGCGGTGGCCGAGCGGCTCCCGCCCCGGATCCGCGACGCGCTCGCCGGGCTGCTGCCCGAGCTCGGCGACGGGCCCGCCGCGGCGCTGGACGGCGAGAGCCGCCGCGCGCTGCTGCTGGCCGGCGGTCTGCGCGTGCTGGAGGCGGCCACCGGGCGACGGCGCGCTGCTCGTCGCCGACGACCTGCAGTGGGCCGACCCCAGCAGCCTCGCCCTGCTCGGCTCGGTGCTCGCCCGGCTGCCCCGGCTCGCCGCGGTGCTGGCGTTCCGGCCCGACGAGCTCGCCCGCCGGGGTGCTGGCCGAGCTGCGCGGCGCGCGGGCCCGGCGTCGAGGTCGTGCTCGGGCCGCTGCCCGCCGAGGCCGTCGGACGCCTGGTCGGCGACCCGGACCTGGCCCGGGCGGTGCTCGACGCCACCGACCGCACCCCGTTCGCCGTCGCCGAGCTGCTGCGCGAGCTGGCCGCACGCGACGTGCTCGGTCGCCGCGCCGGGCGGCGGCTGGACGCCCGCGCTCCGCGGACGCCGCGGCGCTCGCGGCCGAGCTCGGCCGGGCGGGCCAGCGCCGCGCCGTCCGGCGCCGCGCCGAGCGGCAGACCGGCCGCGCGCCGAGGTGCTGGCGCTGCTCGCGCTGCTGGGCCGGGAGGCTCCGGCGAGCACCGTCGCCGCGGCCGCCGGGCTGGACGGCCGGACCGTCGCTCGACGCGCTCTCGGCGCTCGCCGCCGCCGGGCTGGTGCGGCTCGGCGAGCAGGGCTGGGCCACCGCGCACGACCTCGTCGCCGAGACCGTGACGGCCGGGCTGGGCCGGGCGAGCGCGGCCGGCTGCACGGGCTGCTGGCCGCGCGCGCTGGAGGCCGAGGACGCCGACCCGTCGGAGATCGCCCGGCACCACCGCGGGGCCGGCGACGCCGCGGCGGCCGCGCGCACCTTCGCCCGGGCCGCGGACCGGCGCGCTGGCCGCCCACGCCACCCGGGAGGCCGCCGCGCTGGCCGAGGCCGGGCTCGCCCTCGACCCGCGCGCGCCGGTGCGGGCCGACCTGCTCGCGGTCCGCGCCGAGGCCGCGCGCCGCGCACGGCGACCCGGCCGCGGTCACCGACCTGCAGGCCGCGCTCGCCCTGACCGACGCCGGGCCGGCCCGCTCGCGCCGGCTGTCCCGGCTGGCGATGCTCACCTTCGGGGCCCAGGACCCGCGGCGCGCCGCCGAGCTGGCCGAGCTCGCGCTCGTCGAGGCCGGGGACGACGACGCCGCACGGGCCGTCGCGCTGGAGACCGCGGCGATCCTGGACATGAACCTGGAGCGCCCCGACCGCGCGGCCGAGCGCGCCGAGGCCGCGCTCGCGCTGTACCGGCGGCTCGGCGACGCCCGCGGCGTCGCCCGGATCCTCGACGGCCGGGCGATGGCGACGTTCCTCGACGGCCGGATCGCCGAGGGAGTCGAGGTCTTCGGCCGGGTGGCCCAGCTGTTCACCGACTCCGGTGAGCTGCTGCGGGTGGTCACGCCGCGATCGACGCGTGGCCACGGCCTGGTGTTCCTGGCCCGTCCCGCCGAGGGCCTCGCCGAGGCGTCGGCCGCGCTGCGCGCTGGCCCGCGACCTCGACTCGCCCGAGGGCCAGGCCTACGCGCTGTGGCACCGGTCGGAGGCGCTGTCCGCGCTGGGCCGGGCCGACGAGGCGGAGGCCGACGCCGCGGGAGGCGCTGACGATCGCCCGCGGCCTCGGCCACCGCGGCTGGACGGCCACCGCGCACCGGGCCCGCGGGATCGCGCTCGCGGCGCGCGGCGGACCTGGACGAGGCCGCGGCCGCGTTCGCGGCGTCGGCGGTGGCCGCGGGCGAGTCGCTGACGCTGTTCGCGGCCTGGGCCGCGGCCCGGTCGGCGCTCGTCGCCGTGGCGCGGGGCGACGCTGCGCGGGGTCGACGCGCTGGTGGCGCGCGCGCTGGCGCTCGGCCCGCCGCTGGGGCACTACGAGGCGCGGCTGGCCGAGGTGGAGCTGCTCGACGCAGCGGGCGACCCCGCCACCCCCGCCCGGGCGGCCACCGCACTCGCGCGGGCACGCGAGGGAGGGCACGCCGTGTCGACCGGGCGGTTGGCCGAGCTGGCGGGCGGACCGGGCCACGCCGTCCCGTGAGCCACCCACCGGCCCGCACCCGCGGCTGCAAGGTTTCCGCAACCCCACCCGGCGATCCTCTCGGGCATGAGACGACCACGCACACCTCCACCACCGTCGACGGGTTCCTCGACGGCCTCCTGCGCGGCTCGGTGTCACCCGCGCTCTACACGCGCCACGCCGTGCTCGACGCCGTCGTGCCCGGCTGGCGGTTCACCGTCCAGGGCCCCGACGCGATCGCCCAGGAGTACGGCCGCTGGTTCCGCTGTCCCGGCCGCTTCGAGGACCTGCGCCGGCTCCCCACCGCGACCGGTGAGGTCGTCGAGTACACGCTGACCTGGACCGAGGACGGCGTCGGGCACGCGGGTCGCCACCTGCACGTCCTCGACCTCGACGAGACCACCGGCGCGATCGCCTCCGACCACGTCTGGTGCGGCGGCCGCTGGCCCGCCGACCTGCTTGCCGAGATGGAGGCGGCCAACCGTGCCCGGTGAGACCGCGACCCCTACCCCGACCCTGACGCCGCGACCGGTGGCCTCGTCGGTCGACGAGCTGCTGCGCGGCGCGTCGCACCGCGAGCCGTTCCTGACCGACGACTCGAAGTCCGGTTCGGGCTTCGAACGGGTCGTCATCGACGGGGAGCGGCTCGTGCTCAAACACGTCCACCCGGACCGGGACTGGACGATGCGGTTCAACGACGACGTCGGGTGCGACCCGGTGCAGGTGTGGGCGGCCGGGCTGATGGACGCCCCCCCCGACCGCATCGACCACGCCACCGTCGCGGTGGCGGGTGGGCTGGGCCGCAACGGGTGGGGCGGGGCGATCCTCATGCGCGACGCCACGCCCGAGCTCGTCGCGCCGGGCGACGCCCTCCTCGACAGGGCCGCGCACGCCGGCTACCTCGACGACATGGCCGGGCTGTCGGCGCGGATGCTCGGCTGGCGCGACACCGTCGGCCTGGTGCCCCTGGCCGCCCGCTGGGGCTGGTTCGGCCCCGGTGCCTCGACGCGGAGGCGGCACGAGGCTGGCCTGACCTGGTGCCCCGGATCGCGGCGCAGGGCTGGGACCGCTTCGCCGAGCGCGCCCCCCGGGCTGCTCGCGACGTCGTTGACGCGTTGCGCCGCGACCCGGCGCCGCTGGTGGCCGCGGTCGCGACGACCCCGATGACGTTCGTGCACGGCGACTGGAAGCTCGGCAACGTCGGCACCGCCCGCGACGGCCGCACGATCCTGATCGACTGGACCTACCCCGGCGAGGCACCGCCGTGCTACGAGCTCGCGTGGTACCTGGCGCTCAACAGCGCCCGGCTGCCGGCGACGAAGGAGGAGACCGTCGCGGAGTTCCGTGCCGCGCTGGAACGCCACGGCGTCGACACGGCGGCCTGGTACGAGCGACAGGCCGCGCTCTGCCTCCTCGGCGCCCTGGTGATCTTCGGCTGGGAGAAGGCACTCGGCGACGACGCCGAGCTGCGCTGGTGGTGTGACCGCGCGGTCGACGGCGCCGCCTGGCTGTGAGCGCAGCAGCCCCGGCTCACGGCGAGGTGACCGGCCCGGACGTCCTACCTGACCCGTGTGAAGACCATGGCGAAGTCGAGCTCCCAGTTCTCGCCGCCGTCGTTCGAGGTCTCCCACCGCCCGTCGATGGAGTCGCGCCCGGCGTCGAACGTGCCCACGAAACGCTGGGCGAAGTCCAGCGGGCTGAAGTCCGGCTCGTCGCGTAGCAACGTCCAGACGCCGTCGCGTAGGTCCATCTTGTAGACGCGGACGACCCCCGCGAGTCGAAGTAGTGCTGCGTGTAGCCGGTGTCGGGGTCGTGGGTGATGATCGAGATGCTGTCCGGGAACTCGGGCTGCGGAGCAGCGGACTGCTGGACGAGACAGGTGCCGTCGAGCGCCCGGTCGAACACCACCCGGCCGGGCGGGACGTCCGGGACGAGCACCTGCACCGTCCATTCGCCCACGAACACCTCGAGCGCGGCGGAACCCGCGGACCTCTCGCCTGTCATGGCCCCTCCTCGACGCTCGGGCGGGACCATCCGGGGTCCCGGCCGCTGAGCCCGAGAAGCCGGTGCAGTACCGGTGCGTCCTCCGGTACGGGCACCGGCGGGCCGAACAGGCCCGGCACCCCTTCCGGTCGCGCCGTCGCAGCGACGAACTCCAGGCACGCCTCGACGCTTGCCGGGTCGACCTCGTAGGCCTGGCCGGTGGCGCGCGAGAGATCCCACCCGTGCAGGACGAGCTCGTCCAGCGCCACGACGGCGACCATTCCCGCCGGCATCTCCACGCCGCCGACGGACGTCGTTCCGAGCCGGGCCTGCGGATCGCGCCACGCCGTGACGAGGGCGTCCAGGCGCGCCGGCAGCTCGGTACGCCAGACCGGCGCCAGAGCGCCCGGGCCGGACGGCGGCGGGCCCGTGGTCCGGCGCCTTCTCCGCGCCTGCACGGAACGCCTCGGACAGGCCGAGCAGGTGGCTCAGCAGGTCGGCGACGGTCGACCTCGGCGCACGGGGTGGGAGCGCCGAGGCACTCGTCGGTGACGCCGGGCAGCAGCCCGGCGACGCGGTCCGCGGCGGGAGCGAGGTCGACGAAGGAAGTCATGGTGGGTGACCGGCGCGGTCGCCACAACTCATCGCGGTCAGGCGCTCCTCAGCGCTTCCTGCCGGATCAGCGACCAGAGGCTGGGGGTGACGGCGGTCGTGGTGACGGCCGCGACGGTGCGGGCGTGCCGGCGATCGGTGGCCTCGTCGAGCAGGCACGCGGCGAGGTCGGCCCGCGCGGTGTAGGCGCCGGGGGCCTCGTTCTCGTCGAGCCGGTAGCCGGTCGGTTCCGGCAGGTCGAACAGGCCGGACGGGCGCAGGATCGTCCAGTCGAGGTCGCTCTCGCGCACGAGTGCCTCCATCCGGCGCATGTCGGCGTACGTCGTCTTCCCGAGGGTCGCGGTGATCAGCGGTTGGAGCACCCGGTTGAGCAGGAATCCGCCGTCGGCGTGGTGATGGGGCTCGGTCGCGCTGGAGCTGACCACGACCAGGCGAGGGACGCCGTGCGCGTTCATCGCGGCGACGATGTTCGCGACACCTGCGGAGTAGACGCTGATCGGGGCTCGACCGAACGGGACTCCGAGGCAGGACAGCACCGCGTCGCTACCGCGCAGGGCGTCGGCGACGGTGCTCCCGTCGTGCACGTCCGGCCGCCGCCACGCGCAGCTCCGGATGCCGGATCGGGAAGGCGTCGGGATGCCGGGTGGCGGCGACGACGCGGTGTCCGGCGGTCAGCGCCATCCCGGTGAGCAGCCGCCCCGTCGACCCGTTCGCGCCGAAGACCGTGAGGTTCATGGTGGTGCCCTCCCTGCGATGTACTATGAGTTTCATACTATATGAATCTCGTACGAGATGGGGTGGGATGGGCGCGGACGAGGCGCGGAGAAGGCGGCGTGGCGTCGCGGACGCGAAAATGCGCCTGCGCGAGCTCCGCCTGGAGCTGGGTGCGCTCAACCACCTCGTGGGCACCCGGATCGAGCTGAAGGACAGCGACCTCGACGCCCTCGACGTGATCTCCCGGCACGGTCCGATCACCCCGAGCGCCCTGGCCAGGCGCACGGGCGTCCATGTCGCGACGCTGACCGGCATCCTGAACCGGCTCGAGGCCGCCGGCTGGGTCGTCCGCGAGCGGCTGCCGCGCGACCGGCGGGCGGTCGTGGTGCGGGCGGTCCCCGATCGGCAGCGCGAGGTGTTCCGGCTCTACGGCGGGATGAACGCGAGCCTCGACGACATCCTCGGCGGGTACTCCGCCGACGAGCTGGCCGTGATCGTCGACTTCCTACGGCGCGCGACCGAGGCCGGCCGCGCAGCCGTCGAGGACCTCTAGGACAGCGCGCCGAGGCGGCCTGCTGCGTACCGTGCGCATCTGAGTGCGCCGACGCGCCGCCGTCGGCTCCTGACCAACGGAGGGGACCGTGAACGTCGCCCAGCTCCTCGTCGCAGGTGCAGCCCGCGCGGACGACTCGCAGCCCGCGATCGTGTACGGCGGGCGCAGCCTCACCCATCCCCAGCTGGTCGACCGCGTCGCCCGGCTCAGCGCCGGGCTGCGGTCGATCGGCCTGGGGCGGGGCGACCGGATGGTGTTGCTGATGCCCAACGCACCGGAGCTGGTCGAGGCGCTGTGGGCCGGGTTCTGGGGCGGGTTCGTCACCGTGCCGCTGAACTGGCACCTGCATCCTGACGAGGTCGCCTACGTCGTGCGGCACTGTGGCGCATCGGCGATCGTCGTCTCCCCCGACACCGTGGCGGCGGTGGACGCACTCCCGCGCGACGTCCGCGTGCTCGACGTCGGGGGGTCGTACGAGGAGACGCTCGCCGCTGCGGGCGACCCGCTGGTCGACGTCGCGCCCGACGACCCCGCGTGGCTCTTCTACACCTCGGGCACCACCGGACGGCCGAAGGGCGCGACGCTGAGCCACCGCAACCTGATCGCGATGACCCTGAACTACTACGCGGAGATCGACCGCGTCCCGCCCGGCAGCACCTTCCTGCACGCCGCGCCGCTCACCCACGGCAGCGGGCTCTACCTGCTGCCCGCGACCGGCCACGGCGCGACCAACGTCATCTCCACGGCGACGCGGTTCTCCCCTGCCGACTTCCTGGCCGGCATCGAGCAGCACCGGGTCACACACGCGACGTTTCTCGCGCCGACGATGCTCACCCGCCTCGTCGACGCCGCCAGGGCCGGCACCCATGACCTGAGCAGCCTCGGGAGCATCGTCGTCGGGGGTGCGCCGCTCTACGAGGAGGACCTGCGCGCCGCGACCGACACCTTCGGCCCGATCGTCGCCCAGATCTACGGACAGGGCGAGTGCCCGATGACGATCACCGCCATGCCTCCGGGAGCGCCGCCCCAGCTGGCCACCTCGTGCGGCCGTGCGTTCCCCGGCGTCGAGGTGAGCGTCCTCGACGCCGACGGCGCCCGACTCGGGGCAGACGCAACCGGTGAGGTCGCGGTGCGGGGCGACGTCGTGATGACCGGCTACTGGGCCGACCCCGATGCGACGGCCCGGACGGTCGTCGACGGCTGGCTGCACACCGGCGACGTCGGCCACCTCGACGCCGACGGCCATCTCTTCCTCACCGACCGCGCGAAGGACGTGATCATCACCGGCGGTTCCAACGTCTACCCACGCGAGGTCGAGGAGGTGCTCCTGACCCACCCGCTCGTGCGCGAGGTCGCCGTCGTCGGCGTGCCCGACCCTGAGTGGGGTGAGTCGGTGTGCGCGTTCGTGGTCGCCGGGGACGGCACCGATGCGGAGGCCCTCGTGGACCACTGCCGGGCCCACCTCGCCTCGTTCAAGAAGCCGCGGCACGTGCGGTTCGTGGACGAGCTGCCGAAGAACGCCGCGGGCAAGGTTCTCAAGCGCGAGCTCCGGGATCTTCGCTAGGAGCCGGACGGCGGTATGTCGGGTGAGCCGCACCTGTTAGCGAGTGGAGGTGGTGCAGCGATCCCGATCCGAGACGGAGGCACGGAGATGAAGGCCAGTACGGACCGCATCCGGACCACCCACGCCGGCAGCTTGCCCCGTCCCGACGATCTCGCCCAGATGATGTTCGACGTCATCGACGGCAAGGAGGTGGACCAGGCAGCCCTGGACACCAGGGTCGCCGCTGCCGTCGAGGAGGCCGTCGCCCGGCAGCGGGAAGCCGGGATCGACGTCATCAGTGACGGGGAGATGGGCAAGTTCGGCTTCTCCAACTACGTCGCGCAGCGCTACAGCGGTTTCGGTGAGGCGGCGCAGTTCCTCGCCGCCGACCTGGCCGAGGTGCCCGATGCGATCGCTGAGGTGTTCGGCAACGAGGGCGGGGCACACCTGCTGCTGCCGAGCCTCAACGGGCCGATGGAGGCCCGTGGCACCGCGGAGATCGTCACGGAGCTCGACGCCTTCCGCCGCGCACTCGGCGACGGCGACCCCGACGATGCGTTCGTGCCTGCGGTGACGCCGGGCCAGGTCGCGTTCAACTTCCCGAACCGGTACTACCCGTCGCACCAGAGCTACATCGAAGCCGCCGCCGAGGCGCTCGCCCCGGAGTACCACGCGATCATCGAGGCCGGGTTCAACCTGCAGCTCGACTCACCCGACGCGGCCATGGCTTTCCACTGCGCGACCGAGGGCTCGGACCTCGACGACCCGAAGGGGCACCTGGCCGCCAGCATGGCGGTGCTCAACGACGTCCTCGCCGACCTTCCGCCGGAGAAGATCCGCTACCACGTCTGCTGGGGCAACTACCGCGGGCCGCACCACAAGGACGTGGCACTGGCCGAGATCCTCGACATCGTGCTGACCTCCCGTGCGCAGTTCATCTACGTCGAGGGCGCCAACCCCCGCCACGAGCACGAATGGGAGCTGTGGCGGGACGTCAAGCTGCCCGACGACAAGAACCTCATCGTCGGAGTGGTCGACACCAAGACCAACCACGTCGAGCACCCGCAGCTCATCGCGCAGCGGTTGGGGCGCTTCGCCGACCTCGTCGGCAAGGAGCGGGTGATCGCAGGCACCGACTGCGGCTTCGCCACCTTCGTCGGCTTCCACCCCTGCGCGCCGTCGATCGCGTGGTTGAAACTCGCAGCGTTGTCCGAAGGCGCACGGGTGGCGTCCGCTGCGCTCTGGTGACCTAGGCGGTCGTGGCGTAGACCTCGCGGCCCTGACGGCCGGATCGCACAGCGCCCGGTGAGGACGACGCGGGCCGGCGGTGAACCCGTGGCCGCCGCCATCCGTGGCACCGATGGACAGCGTGCGTCACGGCATGGGCCGGCGGAAGGGGAGCCATGGGCTGGTGGAAGGGCGATCTGGAGCTCTCCCAGTACTACGGGGAGCTCGACCGCAGGGAGCAGGAGCGCAGGCGCAAGCTCGACATGCGGCTCATCGAGTCCCGCACCGCCATCGACAGCGGATGGCACCAGGTCTCCGCTGTCGAGCGGAGCCACCGTCGCGCGAAGTACCGGGCGGACGCCGAGCGGGAGCGTGACTGGATCGAACGCGAGGTCCGCGCCTGCGCGTTCTTCGCCAGGGAAGCCTGCGAGACGTGGGCCGAGCGGACCTCGCGGATCCTGCGGACGGGATCCGACGATGTCGCGGAGACCCGCCGGCTGCGCGAGGACGTCCGAGCTGCCGCCGACGCGAACCAGCGCGGGCTACGGGGCATCGCTTCGGCGCTGGCGGGCGAGCAGGCCCCGTCGTACCTGTTGCCCCGACTCGACGAGCTGCTGAAGAGCCTGTCGCTGCCCGACCTCCCCGCGCCGTCGCGCCCGGTGGGTGCGGGCGCGGTGCGCGGCCAGATCGTCGCCTGCCCGCACCTTCCCGGCGACACCAGGTCGGACTGGCTGCAGGGGCTGCGCCGCAGCCCCGGTCGGACCCGCTGTGGACGGACGAGATCCCCGCGGACGCCGCACGGGAGCTGGCGGCGAAGGTCACCGCGCACGCCCGCCACGCCGACACCGAGGCGAGCCTGATCTGCACCTCCCTGGAGCTGCTCGAGACCTACCTCACAGGATGCACCGCCTGATGCTCCACGCGGGCCGTCAGGCCGTGAGCCGGTTCCGGAGCTCCTCCAGCGCCGCGCCGTAGATGCCTCCGATGGCCTGGGCGAGGTCCGCCTCCTGCTCGGCCGAACCCGCCCGGAACTCCGCGCTCCACACGACCTCCGCACCGTCGGGATGCTCGTCGACGGCGAAGCGGGAACGGTAGAACTCCAGCGGTAGCGGGCCGGCGAGGTACTCGTACACGTAAGCCCGGGAGGCGTCGTCGCGCTCCACGATCCGCTCCGTCGCGTCCCCGCCGCCGCCCGCGAACGTCGAGTGCCGCACGTCGCCGACGAGGTGCGAGCTCTCGATGGCGGGAACCCAGTCGGCGACGTTCCCGACGTCACCGCCCACCTTCCACACGTCGTCGGGGTCGGCGGCGATGACGATGGACTCGCTGACGTTCATGGTTTCTCCTCGCTGGGCGGCGGAACGGGTGGACGCTCGACCAGCACGTCGGTGAGCCGACCCACGACGTCGGCGCCGACACCGTTGGCTTCCAGCAGCTCGGGCACACCGCCGTAGCGCTCGTCGATCGCCTGCAGGAATCGACGCATGACCCCGGGCGGCGCCGCCCACGCGTCCCGCGGGTAGACGTCCACCGCCGCGGCGTACGACTCCATCGTGCGCAGCCGTTCCATGGCCTCGACGACGTCCGCCGCCCCGGCTGCGTACTCGGCGACGATGTCGTCGGGGAGTACGCCGACCGAGGCGAGCACGAGCGCGATCGCCACCCCGGTCCGGTCCTTGCCGACCGTGCAGTGCACCAGTGCCGGCAGGACGTCGGGCCGGGCGAGCTCCTGCAGCACGCCGAGCACAGCGGCCGCGTCGTCGCGCAGGTAGCCGAGATAGGTCTCGAGCAGCGGATCCGCACCGACCATCGGGGCCACCGCCGAGTCCGCCGAGACCAGTCCGCGGATCCGGAACGGGTGGGGCAGGTGGCGGACGGAGAGGCTGTCGAGCGGCCCGCGCCCCTCACGCGCGACCTCGTACGGCAGGCGGAGGTCGATCGTCGTGCGGATACCGGTGTCGGCCAGCAACGCCTTCGCGGTGCCGTCGTCGAGGAACTGCGGGGTTCCGCTGCGGTAGAGCAGCCCCGGCCGGACGGTGCCGCCGGCGGCGGTGCGCAGCCCGGCGACCTCCCGGAAGCCCAGCAGACCCGGGTAGCCGACGGCGGTCACCGCTGCGTCGAGAGGATCGTGACCACGCAGGCGTTGCCGTCCATGCCCGGCGGCTCCCCCGCCCATCGTCTCCACGAGACCGACCCGTGCCGCGCGACCTGGCGGGCCCGGCCGGCCACGCAGCTGCCACACGACCTCGGCGAGCTGCGCCGTGCCGGTCGCACCGAGCGGGTGGCCGCGGGAGAGCAGGCCACCGCTGGGGTTCACCGGCTGCGCGCCGTCGCGGGCGGTGTGGCCCGGACGGCGCGAGCTCGGCTCCCTTGCCCCGGGGCGCGATGCCGAGCGCCTCGAGCGTGAGGATCTCGCCGATGGTGAAGGCGTCGTGCACCTCCAGCACGTCGATCTCCGCCGGGGCCCGCCGGCCTGGGCGAACGCCTTCTCCGCCGCGCGGGCGACGCTCGCGTAGCCCCAGACGTCGTCGCTGCGGTGGTCCCACAGCGCGCCGGACACCATCGCGCGACGCCTCGACGCGCAGGTCGTCGCCATCGCCGCGGTCCGCGCCGACGACCACCGCGCCCGCGCCGTCGCTGGTCGGGCAGCACTGCAGCAACGTCAGGGGATCGGCGATCATCCGCGAGTCGAGGACCTCGTCGACCGTTGGCGCCGCCGCCGCAGCTGGGCGCGCGGGTTGTCCATGCCGTTGCGCTTGTTCTTCACCGCCACGGCGGCGAGCTGCTCGGGCGTGACGCCGAACTCCTGCACGTAGCGCTGCGCCTGCAGCGCGTAGAGCCCGGGCAGCGGCAGCGACGACGCGCCCTCCGGGTCGGTGGCCTCCGGCACGATCGCGCCGGAGAACAGCGTCGACATCTGGTCGACGCCGAGCACGAGGACGCACCCGAACCGGCCGAGCCGCACCGCCTCGACGGCCTCGTGGTAGGCGCCGGTGCCGCTGGCGCAGGCGTTCTCGACCGTCCACATCGGCACGCCGGGGATGCCCAGCCCGCGCTGGACGCGGGTGGCGACGCCGGGCGGGCCGAACACCGACCCGACGACGATCGCGTCGATCTCGCCGGGGTGATGCCGGCGTCGCTGACGGCCTCGGCGACGGCCTCCCAGGCCAGCGACTCGACGCGGCGTTCGGGGAACAGGCCGTACTGCCGAGGTCCCGACGCCCCACAGCATCGGCTGGCTCATGCGCTGTCCTCCGTCGCGGCGACCGAGGTCGCCGCGATCGGTGCCGGTGATCCGCACCCGGGTCGCCGATCGGGAGCGACCGCCGGCTCGGCGAGGTGGGACGAGCACCCGCGGGCCGTCGTCGAGGTCGACGTAGGCCAGCGCGAACGGCGGACGCGCGGTCGCCGACGGCGGATGGCGACCACCGTCGACGACCACGCGGCGCCGGTGCGCGAACCGCTCCGGGTCGACCGCGCGTAGCAGACCGGGCACCACGGGAGTGCCCTGCTGCGCGGCCGGGTAGCGGCACGCCGTGCAGCGCACGCCGAGCACCGCGCCGCGCGTCGAGCACCGGCCGGGAGTCGGCGACGGGCAGCCCGCCGGCCACCGGCCGCGCCCGGCGCTTGCGTGGCGCCTGGCCGTGACCGCCCGGCTCGTCCGGGATCGGCTCGCGCCATCAGTGGTCCCCTTCCAGGGTCAGCGTGAAGTCCCCGGCCTCGATGTGCAGGTAGGCGCCGACCGGGTCTCGACGAGCTCGCGCACGAAGCGCATCTCCTGCGTCGTCGGCGCGAAGTCACGGTTGCGCCGCGGGGTTGCGCGCATGTCGTCGATGTCGGGCTCGGGCACGAGCAGCCGCAGGATCAGCTCGTCGTCGGCGATGTCTCGCCGAAGCCGCTTGCGCAGCTCCGTCGAGCGCGGCTGGGGCGGCTCCCAGTCCGTGAGCTCCTTCGCCTGCGGCGATGCTCGATCGCGGTCGAGCACGTCCTGGTCGAGCGGCGCCACGGGCTCGCCGTAGTGGCCGTCGCGTAGACGAGCACCTCGTCGGGGACGACCTAGTAGCGCTTCCGGTGACGACGTTGAGCACCGCCTGGGTGCCGACGAGCTGCGAGAACGGCGTCGCCATCACCGGGTAGCCGAGCTCCGCGCGGACCGCGCGCATCTCGTCGAGGACCTCCTCGAAGCGGTCCTCCATGCCCCGCGCCCCAGCTGGTCCTTGAACGTCCCGGTCATCCCGCCGGGCAGCTGGTGGCGGTAGGTGAACACCTCGTACTCGTTGGCGTGCCGACCGGGAGCCCTCGGCTCGGCGACGCGCAGCATGTGCTCGGCGACCGGCGGGAGAGGGACTCGTCGAGATCGACGTCGTAGCCCGGCGTAGCGGAGGTTCGCGAGGGTGTCCTCGGTGGAGGGCAGCGACACGCCCGTCGGCCAGCGGGCGGCTGAGCGTGTGGACCAGGTCGGCGCCGGCCTGCAGCCCCTCGAGGTAGTTCAGCTGCGCCAGCCCGTTGTTGGTGTGGAAGTGGAGCTCCAGCGGGACGTCCCCGCCGCGCCGCTGATCGCGGTGATCAGGGTGCGCGTCGCGCTCGGGCGTGAGCACGCCCGCCGCGTCCTCGAGCTCGATGCCGTCCACGCCGAGGGCGACCAGCTCGCGCGTCTTCTCCGCGTAGTACTCGTCGGTGTGGTACGGGCTGTCGGCGAACAGGATGCAGGGCATCGACCTCGGCGCCCTCGGCCTGCGCCGTCTTCGACCAGCCGCGCCGATCTTGTCGATGTTGAACAGGCCGTCGTAGATCCAGAAGCTGCCGATGCCGTGCGCGCACAGCCGCTGCACCCACAGGTCCATGACGCTGTCGGCGGTCAGCCCGAAGGTGACGATGCCGTTGCTGCGGGTGCCGGCGCGCACGGTGGTGCTGCGGCATCGCCCGCGACAGCGAGATCAGCTGCTCCCACGGGTCCTCGCGGCAGTGCCGGACCTGCACCTCGAAGATCGAGCTGCCGACCAGGTCGATCGTATGGAAGCCCGTGCGGTCGAGCTCGCGCGGCGATCGGCAGCCCCATGTCCTGGCGCAGCCGCATGCCCCACCAGGCTCTGCGGCCCGTCGCGCAGGGTCTGGTCGATGAACTCGATCTTCGCTTGCGCCGCCCTCGGTGCGCGGCGGCGCAGTCGCAGGTACGCTCATGTCGATCGCTGCTGCGAGATAGGTCGGGCAGACCGCGGGTCGGCGATCCAGTCCGTGGTGACGCGCCGGCGCGGAAGTCGGGGTGGGCGAGGACGAAGCGGCGAAGTCGGCGGTGGTCGGCACGCCCTCGACGCGCGAGGCGGCCAGCGCGCGCGGTCGAGGCGCTCGATCGCCGCGGTCGCGGTCGCCGCCCGTGGGCGATGACCTTCGCCAGCAGCGAGTCGTAGTACGGCGCTGACGACGTAGCCCGGCGTCGCAGTGGGTGTCGACGCGGATGCCCTCGCCGCTCGGGCGGCTCCCAGCGGTCGACCGTGCCCGGGCGCGGCGCGAAGCCGCGCGCCGGGTCCTCGGCGTGATCCGGACCTCGATCGCGTGGCCCGTCGAGCGCGACGTCCTCCTGGGCGAGCCGCAGCGGCTCGCCCGCGGCGACGCGGAGCTGCTCGGCGCACGATGTCGACGCCGGTGACCATCTCGGTGACCGGGTGCTCCACCTGGATGCGGGCGTTGAGCTCGAGGAACGCGTAGTCGCCGCGGTCGGCGTCGTAGATGAACTCGACGGTGCCGGCGCTGTCGAGCCCGAGCGCGCGGGCGAACGCGACGCCGGCGGCGCGGATTCGCCGCGCGCACCTCGGCGGGCAGGTCGGCGGCGGGCGCCTCCTCGACGATCTTCTGGTGGCGGCGCTGCAGCGTGCAGTCGCGCTCGCCGAGGTGGATCACGTCGCCGTGGCGGTCGCCGAGCACCTGCACCTCGACGTGCCGGGCGTTGCGGACGTACCGCTCGACGTACAGCCGGCCGTCGCCGAACGCGGACTGCGCCTCCGCGGCCGCGCCGGAAGCGCCGCGCAGCCCGGCGCGTCCTCGACGACGCGCATGCCGCGGCCGCCGCCGCCGGCCGCCGCCTTGACCAGCACGGGGTAGCCGAGCTCGCGCGGCCGCGTCGCACGGCGGCGTCCGCCGAGTCCACGACCGGGGAGCCCGCGAGCACCGGGATGCCCGCGCGACGCGGCGAGCTCGCGCGCGCCTGGCCTTGTCCCCGCGCCTGCGCGACCGCCTCCGGGCGCGGGCCCGACGAAGACCAGCCCCTCCTCGACGCAGGTCGCCGCGAAGTCCGGGTCCTCCGACAGGAACCCGTAGCCCGGGATGCACGGCGTCGCAGCCGGTGCCCAGCGCGGCGGCTGAGCACCGACGGGCACGTCCAGGTAGCTGTCGGCCGCCGGGGCAGGCCCGATGCACACCGCCCGGTCGGCCATCCGCGCGGCGCGAGACCGTCGCGGTCCGACGTGGAGACCACGACGACGGTCTCGATCCCCAGGTCGTGGCAGGCGCGGACGACACGGACCGCGATCTCGCCACGGTTGGCGACGAGCACCCGGCGGATCGGACGCGGCCGGACCCCGGTGTGCGCGGGAGCTGCCGCGGCGCTAGCCATCGCTCGGCCTGATCAGGAACAGCACCTGCTCGTACTCGACCATCTCCGCGTTGGCCGCGCAGACCTGGACGATCTCGCCCGCCAGCGGTGCCAGCACCGGGTTCATCAGCTTCATGACCTCGACGATCGCCAGCTGCTCGTCCTGCCCGACCACCTGCCCGACCTCGACGAACGGCGGCTCCCCGGGACTCGGCGCCATCCAGAACGCCCCGACGGCAGGTGAGCGGATCTCAAGAAGCCCCTCGGTGTCGATCGGCGCAGCGGGGGGCGGGGTCGCCAGGGCTGGTGGTCCGGCGGCCGGAGTGGCAGCGGCCGGAGCAGGCGCGACGGTGTGGCCGCGGACTCCGGAGCCGCGGCAAGGGCCACCGGTGGCGCCGTCACCGTCACCGTGCCCGATGCGGCACCGGCCGCCACGGCCGGTGGGCCGTCCTTGCCGACGGTGATCCGGATCCCCCGCACGTCGAGCTGCATCCCGGACCAGCCGGAGGCGGCGAAGGTGCGCAGGATCTCCTGCACCTCGCGGTAGGTCACGGTGTCGGGGATCTCGGCCTGCGGTTCGGTGGTCACGACGATCCCCCCTGGTGTGCGACGGCCCGGTGTGCGACCGCGCTGAGCAGCACGGGCAGCCGGTGTTCCGCGACGATCACGCCGACCCCCGCGTCGAGTGCGGCCCGCACCCCGTCGGGGGTGGTGAACAGCACGCCGCGCACGGTGCGGGTGCCGGGCGGGATGTCGGGCAACCGCTCCCCCAGCTCCTCGGGCGGGATGGTGTCGGCGTCGAACACCGGCTCCGGGACGGCCGTGCCGGGCTCGGCGACCGTCACGGCGCCCGCCTGCTCGGCCCACTCGCACAGCCTGCGCAGGTCGGGGTCCTCGGCCTCGTCCGACGGCGGAGGTCGCGATCTCCCCGGCGTAGACGCGGCCCGCCGTGGCGTCGACGGTGACGGTCCGGCCCACGCAGCGTGTCGACGGCACCCTCCCCGCAGCCGACGACGCACGGGGCGTCCAGCTCCCGGCTGACGACGGCGGCGTGGGAGGTGGCGCCGCCCTGCTCGGTGACACCGCCGCGGCGGCGATCATGCCGTGCACGTCCTCGGGGCTCGTGGAGCGGCGGACCAGGATCGACGCCCGGGCGTGCGCTGCGGCCTCCTCGGGCGTGCCGACCGCGACGCCCGGTCGCGACGCCGGGGCTGGCGGCCGCCCCGCGGGCCAGCAGCTCGGCGCCGTCGCGCGGCACCCGGGGTCGAGCTCCGGCCGCAGCAGGGCGCGCACCTGCTCGGCCGTCGACGCGGCCGACCGCCTCGGCCGGGCTGATCACGCCCTCGTCGACGAGCTCGACCGCGATCCGCACGGCGGCGCGGGCGGTGCGCTTGGCGGGCCGGGACTGCAGCAGGAACAGCCTGCCGCGCTGGACCGTGAACTCGATGTCCTGCGCGTCGCGGCCCTGGCGTCGAGCGCGTTCCGCCGCGGTCGAGCAGCTCGGCGTGCACCGTCGGGTCGCGCTCGGCGAGGTGCGGCGAGCGGCCAGCGGGGCGACCGCGCCGGAGACGACGTCCTCGCCCTGGCCGCGCGGCAGGTACTCGCCGTACGGCTCGCGCGTCGCCGCTCGAGCGGGTTGCGGGTGAACAGCACCCCGGTGCCGGACTCGTCGTCGAGGTTGCCGAAGACCATCGCCTGCACGGTGACGGCGGTGCCCCGGTCGTCGGGGATGCCGTGGTGCTTGCGGTAGGCCATGGCGCGCCGGCGAGCGCCACGACGCGAACACCGCGGCGACCGCGGCGCGCAGCTGCTCCTACGGGTCGGCCGGGCACGGTGCCCGCGTCGTCGTCGCGGATGGCGGCCCGAACCGCCGCGGTGTCCGGCAGGTCCTCGAGCTCCTCGGTGCAGCCCAGCACGAGGCGTCCGTAGAACCCGCTGAAGCGCCGGTGGATCTCGGCGGCGAACGCGGGGTCCCCGCTCTCCGCGGCCAGCGCCGCCTCGACCTCGTCGGTGCATGCCGAGGTTGAGGATCGTGTCCATCATCCCCGGCATGCTGTGCGCCGCGCCGGAACGCACGGAGACGAGCAGCGGGCGCTCGGCGCCGCCGAACCTCCGCCCCAGCTCGCCGCTCGAGCAGCCGGATGCCCGGCCTCCAGCACGCCGGCCAGCCCGTCCGGGCAGGCCCGCCCGGGCGAAGTACGCCGCGCAGGCCTCCGTCGTGACCACGAACGCGGGCGGCACCCGCAGGCCCAGCGACCGCATCCGCCACAGGCTCCACGCCTTGCCGCCCACCAGCTCCCGGCTCGGCTCGGCGGCCGGGTCGTCCGGGACGACGAGCCAGCGGTACCCGGTCGGTCGGAGACGCTCATTCCGGCGCTCCCGGCCCGGTCAGCCGCAGCAGGTGCTCGTGCATCTGGAACCACACGGTGTGGAACGAGTCCACCCGCACGCCGCTGACGTAGTCGGTCTCCCCGCCCTCGGCCCGGATCGAGCGCGGTCGCCGAGCCGGTCGAGGAACCGGTCGACCAGCGGATCGGCCGCCGCGAGCGCGCCGAGCACCTTCGCGTCCTCTCGTGCAGCTCCGCCGAGCCGGTCCAGGATCCCGGCGTCGTAGTCGGCGTCGGAGTGGTCGTTGGGCACGCGCTCGCCGCCGACCTCGACGGTCTGCCAGCCCGTCGTCAGCGCCAGGACCTGCTTGTTGACCCCGTCTCGAACGCCTCGATCGGCTCGCGCGACCGCCTGCGACGCGCGCACGTCGGCGAACGGCGTCGGGTACGCGCGTCGAGCAGCGCCCGCCCGCCGGGGCGATCATGTACTTGCCCCGCGCGGCGAGCACCGCTCCGTCGGCCACCGCCTTCTCCAGGCCGGCCTCGACCTCGGCGACGGGCTGCCCGGTGATCTCGGCGACCTGCTCGGCCGGAGGCCAGCTGCGCAGCGTCAGCGTGTGCAGGGTGAGCTGGTAGGGGTCGAGCATCGAGGTCCTCTCGAGTCAGGTGCGGCTCGGTGGGTGCGGTGCGCCGGCTGCTCCCTCGGCCATCCGGTCCGGACCTCGCGGCGCAGCGACTTGCCGACCGCGCTCGTGGGCAGGTCCGGCCAGATCTGGACCGCGCGGGCCGCTTGAAGCCGGCCAGCCGGCCGGCGCAGTACGTCGCAGATCTCCGTCCGGCGTCGACGGCGCGTGCGGGTGACGACCGCGGCGGCGACGCGCTCGCCCCACTGCTCGTCGGGCAGCCCGACGACCGCCGCCTCGACCACCGCCGGGTGGGCTGAGCAGCGCGTCCTCGACCTCGCGAGGGTAGACGTTGAACCCGCCGCTGATGATCATGTCGTTCGCGGCGGTCGAGCAGGTGCAGGTAGCCCTCGTCGTCCCAGCGGCCGATGTCGCCGGTGTGCAGCCAGCCGTCGGGCTCGATCGTCTCGGCGGTGGCCTCGGGGCGGTTGCCAGTAGCCCGGTCGCATCGTTGCGGCCCGCGGCGTGACGACCTCGCCGGTCTCGCCCGACGCCGACGTCCCGGCCCTCGGCGTCGCGCACCTCGCACCGCGACGAACGTGTACGGCCTGCCCGCCGACGTCAGCCGCCCGGGCGTGTGCTCCCAGGGCGCAGGCAGGTGATCGCCATCGGCGCCTCGGCCTGCCCGTAGGTCTGCGCGAAGACCTGGCCGAGCACGTCGATCGCCGCGCTCAGCGACCGTCGGCGCGATCGGCGCGCCGCCGTAGCAGAGCCGCTTGAGCGCGCAGTCCGACGTCGGCGATGGCCGGGTCGCTCCAGCAGCATCGCGATCATCGTCGGCACCATGAACGTCGCCGTCGCGCCGGTGCGCTCCGCCGCCTCCAGGAACGCGCCGGGCGAGAACCTCGGCAGCAACACGTTCGGCGCGCCCTTGCACCAGGTGCGGCAGGAAGTACGCGCCGCTGCCGTGCGTGATCGGGCGCGGCGTGCAGCATCACGTCGCCGGCTGCAGGTCCCGGCAGCAGGTCCAGCAGGAAGTTGCTCACCTCGGCGCAGCTCGCTGCGGGTGGTCAGCACGACGGCCTTGGGCCTGCCGGTGGTGCCGCCGGTGTAGGCCAGGCGCAGCGGCGCGTCCGGGTCCGTCGGACGTCGCACGGCCCGGCCGGCCGCGCTCTGCGATCATCGCCGGCAGCTCGTCCCGCGGCATCGCGAACTCGGTCGCCGCGGGCGGCGTCGCCCGTCGTGTGACGAGGCCCGCGCCTGCGAGTCGTCGACCTTGTAGGCGTGCTCGTGCGGCGGTCTCGCGGGTGTTCAGCGGCACGCGGACCAGCCCGGCCTTGGCCAGCGCGAAGTAGACGACCACTCCGTCGATGCCGTTGGGCAGCACCACGGCGACCCGGTCGCCGGGCTCCAGGCCGCGGCCGAGCAGCGCGTTGCCCGAGCCGGTCGGTCAGCTCGTCGAACTCGGCGAACGACACCATGCGTTCGCCGTCGACGAGCGCGGGCGCGTCGCCGTACTGCCGCCGGCGCCGCGGATCAGGTCACCGATCTGCACGAGTCTCCTCGACGAAGTCGAGCCGGGCAGCCCGCCGATCGGCGTCGGTCACGACGGATCGCGCGCTCGGGGCCTCGTCGGCGGCAGGCCGGTCGCGTAGGGCAGGTCCGCGCGCCGCAGGCCCGCCCCGCGGCCCTCGAGGTTGCGCGAGCCGCGCTGGTCGAGCTGTAGAGCTCGTCGGCGCGCGCGCGGTGTCGGTGTGCGCTTGACCCACTCCTCGTCGAGGTAGCGGTAGGCTCCTCGGCGAGCACGGCCGGGGTGAACTCGCGGGCCCGGCGGTTGTACTCGTCGAGCTCCAGCCGGCCCGCGCTGGTGGTCCACAGCCCGTCTTGGGCTCCAGGCTGCGTCGAGCCGGAGAGCGCGGCTGCCCGCCGTCGGCGCGAACTCGTCGTCGGTGAGCACCGAGTACGGCACGCCGGTGAGCATGTTCTGGTTCAGCCCGGAGTAGCGGGCCATCGTGTACTCGTTGGTCTTCTGGTGCGGGAAGCCGAGCAGCCCGACCATCTCGCCGAGGTTGTCGCGGCCGTACTCGTCGTTCATCAGCGGCTTGAAGCGCTGCACGCGGTCGTCGAGCTGGAACCAGTCGTCCTGCTCGTAGGCGCCCGCGAGGTGCGCGAAGTCCTTGGCCACCGAGGAGTAGACGAGGCGCCCGCGTCGATCATCTGCTCGCGCGACCAGCCGGCGATCCGCTTCCACAGGTCCGCCGTGGCCTTGTTGAGGATCTCGCGGTAGGGCTCCATGGTCTCGGCGAGCGTGTCCGCGTTCTCCATCCCGACCGGCATGTAGCCGTCGGTGAGCGCGTCGGAGGTGTACATGCCGACCGCGGCGATGTTCGATGCGTCGTAGGTCGGCTCGGCCTCGAACGACGCCCAGTCGTCCATGAGGTGGAAGTTGGTGTCCTTGAAGACGATCGGGATCGTCAGGTTGGTGAACGGGAGCTGGGTGGCGATCCCGTCGAGCCACGGGTAGTCGCCCTCGGTGAGCTCGAAGAAGTCCCGCACGATCAGCTGGCGGTTGTCGCCGAAGTTGTACGGGCCGCTGTTGTGGATGCCCGATCCGGCACTCGCAGTGGGCGAGGAACGCGTACTGCGACAGCTGCGCGACGAGCTTGGTGGCCGCCGTGTGCAGCCGGTCCCCCGGGGTGACGCCGTGCAGGTCGGACTCGAAGACCTGCAGCGTGCGCTCGGGCAGGAACTGGCTGCGGTCGCCGAACTCCTTGTTGGTGATGTGGCCGTCGTTGCGGTGGTAGGCGAGGTTGAACCGCCGCGAGAAGTCCAGCACGTCGACGACGTCCTCGACCGCGTCGGACGGGCCGAGCAGCCCCCAGTTCATCAGCATCTCGCGGCCGATGAGGTAGAACGCCGGCATGCCCCAGGCCGTGTTGACGGTGTCGGCCTTGAGGCTGACCTCGCGGGCCCGGTCCCCGAGCTCCTCGGCAGGCGTCGCCGCGTCGATCTCGCGGAGCAGCGTGGCAGCCGGTAGAAGCTGTTGAGGTAGCTCAGCAGCATGTACGGGGTTCATCGGGAACAGCTTCGACTCCTGCACCGTGCGGGTGATGCACAGCCAGTACGTCGTGTCGCTCAGCTGCCGGAGGTAGTTGTTCGTCTCGAGCAGGGACTTGTAGGTCACGTGCGCCATCGCTCAGCCCTCGATCTTCCAGATCCGGGCGTGCCCGGTGTCTCCGGTCTCGTACGCGTCGGACGCGGGCGGCGCCGCGGTCACCTCGATCTCGACGACGTCGCCGTCGGCCAGGTCGTCGATCTTGCAGTTCATCAGCGTCGGGACGTCGTACTCGCGGGCGAGGATGCCCAGGTGTGAACGCACCGAGCCGCCCAGGCAGATGACGCCGGCGAAGCCCTCGATGATCGGGGCGGTCAGCGTGCCGCCGGAGTCGTCGATCACCGCGATCGTCCCGTCCGGGACGCCGTCGGCGAGGAAGCCCATCACCTGCTCGATCTTGGAGATCAGCGCGACCGGGCCGGACACCGTCGCGGCCTTGCGGATGACGTTGTCGCCGACCCCGACCTGCCGGCGGCCGTCGGTGACCTCCCCGTCGGCGAAGCCGGAGGCGGCCTTCTCCGGGCGCTTGTACTTGTCGGGCTCGGACTCGAGCGACACCGTCGCGGAGAAGTCGAAGCGGTAGCCGGAGTCGAGTGCCTCCTGCTCGACGGCGCGGGCGTCGGCGAGGGAGAACAGGTCGAACTGCCGGTCGAACACCACGTCCTTCCACGCCGCGCCGGTCGCCCCGAACCGCTTCGCAGCGATCGCGCGGACGGCGCCGTTGTAGCGGCCCGGCAGGGGCAGCATCTCCTCCGTTCCCCACTTCGGGGGAGTCACCGCGGAGTCGGACATCGTCACCTCTCTGTGCTCGTGTCGGGGGCGAGCCCACCGGCGGTTGCGGATCCGATGCCACATCCCGGCGCTGGTGGGCCCCGTTCCGTGGCTGTTCACGAGCACGAAATCTAAGTAGCCTCGCAGGGTGTGACCCAGTCCACGTTGGTGGACAAGTCCATGACGGACGCCCTGACCCCGCGTCGCCGGGCTCGTCCTTCCCTGCGCATCAGCTGACTACGAGCGCGCCTTCGACATCCTGGAGAGCTGCGACGCGCGCGCCGTCGCTGCCCGACTTTCGCGAGCAGCTCGTCGACGCCCTGAGCCGGAACTTCGCGCTGCGGCACGTCTCGTTCTTCGCCGGGGCGACGTTCCACAACGTCTTCGGCGACCTGGCCCCGCTGACCGAGGGCCACACCAGCAGGATGTTGCCCGAGTACCAGGACCGGTGGGCGCGCTACGACGTGTTCGGCACGCCGGCCGCGATGCGGCAGCTCGTGTCGAGCGGGGCCTCCTCGGTCAGCGAGCTCCTGGCGATCGGCGTGCTCCCGGCCTCGGCGACCGCCTACGTCCGGCACTTCCTCCAGGCGACGTGGGGCATGGAGTCGGCCGCCGCGCTGCGGCTGGAGTTGCCTGCCGGACACACCGCACTGGTCGGGCTGTTCGATACCGCCCCGGAACGGATCGGGCCGCACGAGCTCGCGACGCTGCGGCTGGTCAGTCGGCAGCTCTCGGCGATCGCCCGCGGCCTGCCCGTCTCCCGGCCGCAGGCGGCGCTCGCCGGACTGTCCGAGCGGCAGCGGCAGGTGGTCCGGCTCGTCGCCGACGGCCTGTCCAACGCCCAGATCGCGGAGACCCTGTCGCTGGCCGAGGACAGCGTGAAGAAGTACGTCAGCCGGATCCTGAGCGCCTCGGGTTGCCAGTCGCGCATGGAGCTCGCGCTGCTCGCGCGCTCGCGCGGCTGACACCGTCGGACGGAACGGGCCACCGATCTGCTCGATGGCCCGTTCGTCGTGCCCGTTCGTCGTGCCCGGGGTTGGTCCGGTCTAGAGGAACGATGTCGCGCGCGTGAGCCCGTAGCGCGGGTGCTCGCCGATCACCATCGACTCGAAGATCCCGTAGCCGACGGCGTCGCCCTCCCGGCACCGGATCACGCAGTCCCGGAGCTGGTGGATCTCCTTCACCGTCTCCAGGGACGACGTGTCGGCGTAGCGCTCCCCGTCGATGTGCTGCGGCCCGTGCCACTGGCCGTGCCGCTGGCCCTTGAACCCGAAGTAGAGTCCGGCGCCCAGGTGGAACCCCGTGTCGCCTGCCGGTTCGATCTCCACCGTCCGGGTCGCACCCCACCCGGCGTCGAAGGTCATCTTGCCACCGAGCAGGCGCCGGTTGACCGGGTCGTACTTCAGCTCGTCGTGCACGCTGTACAGCGGCGACTGGGTGCCGTCCGCGTTGTTGGCGAAGCCCGAGAAGTAGGTCACCTCGTCGTCCACCGTCTGCAGGTAGTGGTGGATCTCGTAGCTGCTGCCGTCGGGCCTGCGCAGGTACATCGGGCTCCACGTGAGCATGAAGTCCTGGTTCAACCGCTGGGCCTTGTACACGTCCGGGGCCGGGTCGCCCACGTCCATCCGCACGCCCCAGGAGTGGTCGCGGAAGCCGAACCACTCCTCGTCGTTCACCTCGATCGTCTCGCCGTCGATCCAGATCCTGCCGCTCACCGTCGACGCCTGGTGGTAGCGCAGCAGGTCGGACTGGATCCGGAAGCCGTGCGGCTCCCGCTGCTGGTCCTTCGACTCCAGGAACGGGGGCAGCACGCCGGTGACGGTGAGGTCGAACCGGATCGGGAGCATGTGGTTCTCCCGCAGCACGAACCGCACCTTCTTCAACGGTTCCAGCACCTCGTAGTCCAGCGGTCCGACGCCGACCCGCCCGGGGTCGAGGTCGAGCTGGCGGCTGGCCCGGACGGTCAGCTGCTCCTTGCCACGGGAGATCCCGGCGAACATGTCGATGACGTTGCGGTTGTGGTATTTGCCGATCCCGCAGTCCACCTGGATGGACCCGTCCCGCGCGAACAGGGATCCCCAGAGCTTCTCGGTCCAGGAGATGTCGGACTGGTGGATGGTCGCGAAGGTCTCGGGGGTCTGGTGGCACAGGAGCTCGTCGGCCGGGACGATCTTCTGCATCGACTGGCGCACGGTGGTGCTCCTCTCGTCGGCGGTCGGCTCAGCGGACGGGTGAGAACGAGCCCGGCATGTCGTTGGCCACCACGGCGGTCCCGAAGACCGCCGCGGCCTGGTTGTCGTCGTCGAGCGGGTCCGGGTGCAGGGCCATCGTGTCGGGCGAGAATGACCAGTCGATCCGGTCGGTCACCCCGGCCACCTCGGCGAACGGCCGCAGACCCGACGTGTACATCCTGGTCGCGGCGAAGATCCGCTGCTCGCGGTCCATGCCGGCGAACTCCTGGTAGAGCTGCATGTGGGCACGGCTCAGGTCGGTCATGAGCTCCGCCCACTGCACTGGCCCCAGCAGCTCGGTCGTCTCCGTCCGCCCGTCGCCCGACGACCGCGGCCTCGGTGACCGCACCGAGCAGCTGGTCGGGCTCGGTGAACGTCGTTCCCCAGTCGTTGATCTCGAAGCTGGTGAACGCCGCCGGATCGAACGTGAAGGCCATCGTCAGGCTGCCGAACGGCGGGTCGAGCCGCTCCGCCCACGGATAGGCCCACGCGCTGGGGCCGAGCGAGAGGTAGTCGCGGACGATGGTGTGCCGCCCGTCGGGCCGCGGGTAGGGCCCGGAGTCGCAGATCCCGACCCGGGAGTCGCAGAAGTACAGGAACGAGTAGCCCGACACCGTGGCGTTGAGCCGCTTGAGCGCCTTGGCGGCCGTCGGGTCGAGCTTCTGCCCGGAGGCGACGAGCGCGTCGACGGCCTCGGCCGGCAGGTAGCGGTTAGTGAAGCCCGCGTCCTTGTAGTCGAGGGTGCCGTCGCCGCGGTGGGCGAGGGTGAGCCTGCGCCGAAGTCGACGACTCCCCGGATCTCCTCCCGCCGCTCGTCGCGCCGGAGCTTCCCCATCTGGATCAGGTACTCCGCCCGGTGAGTAGTGGTAGCCGACCATCCAGATCCACAGCGGACTCACCAGGCCCGGCTCGGACCGCAGCCGGCGGCCGATCTCCTCCGCCGGCATCGCCGCGTCGATCACGGCCACGCGTTCGGCATAGGTGTGGAAGTCGTCGATCACCGACAACGACATGTACGGCAGCATCGGGAACAGCTCTGAGGTGAACCCGGAGCGCCGGGTGATCTCCGGCTTGACGCCCGGCCCATGTGCTGGACGAGGTCGTCGAGCCGGTCGTCGGTCAGCTCCTCGCCGATCAGCCGGTCGAGCGCCTCCGGCGCGACGGCGACGTCGAAGTCCTTGACCGCGATCTCGTCGCCGACCCGGCGCACGTAGGCCCACCACGCCGCGGAGACGTCGCCGTCCGGCGGCGCCGTCGCGACCGGGCCGCCGTCCGCGTCGTCGCGCACGCGGACGACGCCGGCGCCGTCCGCGATGTCCAGGACGACCTCGGTGCCGTCCTCGACCGCTTCGAGCTCCGTCCCGACCAGGCAGGGGACCTCGAACTCGCGCGAGACGATCGCGAGGTGCGAGCCAGGGTGCCGTCGCGGCACACGATGCCGCCGAGCCGGCCGAGGATCGGCGACAGGAACGTCGTGCCGCCGGACTCCACCAGCGCGATCGTCGACTCCAGGTCGCTGTCGATGGACGTGATGACGTCCGACGGTGAGCGGAACGCCCTGATCCGGCCTGCGACCGGGCTGAACGGGTAGGACGGGACTCCCTTTCCGATGACGGTCATGCCCCCTGCTCCCCAATCGGCCGGAAGCAGCCGTCGCGGTCCTGGGGGCACGAACACCCCACCGATCAGCCGGAGCGCGAGGTCGGGGTCCTGGAACTTCTCGTAGGACTGCGCGATGCGCGGGCTCACCGACCAGTCGACTCGTCGTAGCACCCGGCCAGCCGGCCCACGCCTTGAGCTCCCACGCGTACATCTGGGTCGCGTAGAGGTTGCGCTCCTCGGGGTCGGTCTCGGCGAGGCGCTGGTAGAGCGCCCGGTGCGCCTTGCGGATCGCTGCCGTCGCCTCGGCGAGGTCCTCGATGCCGAGCGGGCGCAACGTGCCGCCGTCGGTGCAGAACACCCGTGTCTCGACGATGTCGGCCTGGTAGTCGCTGGGGGTGAACCAGGCCGTGCCCCACACGTTGTTGTCCATCTTGACGGTGCTCGGCAGCCGGTGGGCGATGACGAAGTGGTGGAACGGGGAGCGTCTCGCGGATCCCGTCGAGCCACGGGAAGTCGCCGTCGCCGTCGGCACAGGTCTCGCGCAGCGCGATGAACGAGCCGTCCTCCAGCACGTACGGCCCGGTGTCGCAGACGGCGGTGCGGGCGTCGCAGTTCTCCAGGAACGCGTACGCGGTGAGCCGGGCGCCGAACTTGCGGATCGCGCCCCGGTGGGCGTCGTCGGCCGGCAGCAGGTTGCCGCGGATCCGGCGAGCAGCTCGTCGCTGACGACGTGCGAGCTGTTCCTCCGGCTCGGCGTGCATGTTGAAACAGCACGCCGTCGGTGCGCATGGCGATGGTCGCCTCGCGCCAGAACCGTAGGACGGCGAGCTGGTCGTCCAGCCCCTCGTCGAGGGTGTTCTCACCGAGGTCGACGAACAGCTCGCGCCCGGTCAGGTAGTGCAGCGGCATCGCCGCGAGGTTGATGAAGCTGCGCTTGTTGCCGATCGGCAGCGCGCGGCTCACCAGCTCCGCAGGCGTGGCGTGCTGCTGATCGTCCGGATCCGCTCCGGGACGCGGAGATAATCCTCGATCATCGACATCAGGATGTAGGTGTTCATCCCGAACAGCTCGGACTCGAACACCGTGCTCGAGGTCAGCTCGGACTTGTACGCCGCGCCCGCCTCGTGGACCAGCCAGTTCCACTCGTCGAGCGTCGGCTCGTAGGAGCTATCGGTGTAGAGGGCCTTGAGGTTA
>CAWAQQ010000002.1:0-341002 GCA_963784265.1 uncultured Actinomycetota bacterium | reverse complement strand
TCTGGACGTGCTGGAACCCGAAACGGCCCTTGATGCACAGGTGCCCGTGGGTGACCGAGTGGTCCGAGGGCGAGGTGACGTTGACGATCGAGCCCTGCTGCACGTGCAGCTCCAGGTTGCAGCCCACCCCGCAGAACGAGCAGATGGTGGTGGTGACCGTCTCCTCGTCGGGATGCCAGTCGTCCGCCTCGCGCAGCTCGTGCTCGCGCACCGACTTCAGCGCCCCGGTCGGGCAGACCCCGATGCAGTTGCCGCAGTAGACGCACGCCGAGTCGGGCAGCACGGCGTCGAACTCGGTGGCGATCCGCGCGTCGAACCCGCGGCCGGCTGCGGTGATCGCGAACGTGAACTGGGCGTCGGTGCCGCAGGCCTTCACGCACTTGTAGCACATGATGCAGCGGGAGTAGTCGCGCACGTAGAGGTCGTTGTCGATCTTCACGGGCTGCGCGACGGTCTCCGCGGTGGCGCCGTCGGGGGCGTGGTGGTGCCCGGCGTGGCGCGCGTCGCGCTCCCCGGCCGCGGACGGCGGGGCGGGCGGGCCGTAGCGCTGCGCGTCGACGCCGTAGTCGGCCATCCACCGCTGGACGTCCGCGCTCGCCTGAGACATGTCGGTGGACGACGCCAGCAGCTCCAGCACCATGCGACGGCTGTGGCGCACCTTCTCCGAGTCGGTGCGGACGACCATCCCGTCCTCGGCCTTGCGCGCGCAGGACGGCACCAGCACCCGGGAGCCCTCGACCTCCACGACGCACACGCGGCAGGCGTTGATCGGGTTCATGTTCGGCGCCCAGCACAGCGTCGGGGTGTCGGCCTGTGCAGGCGTGCCCTGGTCGTGCAGCGCGTCGAGGATCGTGGCGTCCTCGGGTACCCGGACCTCGGTGTCGTCGACGGTCAGGGTGACCATCCGGCGGATCCGGCCGAGCAGCACCGGCGCAGCCGCGACCCCCGGCCGGTCCGGGTCCGCCGGGTCGACGGCGGTGGGACCGACCGGTCCGGCCGCGGCCTCGCGGGTCTCGCCTGCGCGCTCCCCGGCGCGCGGTCCGTCGCCGACGGTGTCGGTGCCCGGGGCGGACGAGCCCCCGGCGGAGGCCTCGGGTGCGCCGTCGGCCGGCGTGCTCGTCATCGCTGCGTGACCTTCCCGTTTCGGGACGCCGGGGGATCCAGCAGCCCCAGTGTCAACGCCGACTGCACGGCGGCGGGCGCGGTGTGCCCGAGGCCGCAGATCGAGGCGTCCTGCATGACGCGTGCGAGGTCCGTGAGCAGCGCCAGCTCGGTCTCCCGGGACCCCAGGGGCGCGCCGCGGGCCAGCCGGGCCAGCGCCTCCTCCTGCCGGACGGTGCCGACCCGGCAGGGCACGCACTGCCCGCACGACTCGTCGCGGAAGAAGGCGGCGATGCGGCGCAGCGTGCCGGTGAGGTCGGCGGCGGTGTCGAAGGCGAGCACCACGCCCGAACCCAGCGAGGCCCCGATCTCCCGGGCCCCCTCCAGGGTGAGCACGGTGTCGAGCTGGTCGGGCATGACGAACCCGCCTGCGGCCCCACCGAGCAGGATCGTGCGCAGCTCGCCGCGGACCCCGCCCGCGAGGGTGAGCAGCTCGCGCAGCGTGGTGCCGAAGTCCACCTCGTACACCCCGGGGGTGGCCACGGCGCCTGCCACGCAGAACAGCTTGGGTCCGGTGGAGCGCTCACCGCCGACCGACGCGAACTGCGGGCCGCCGATGGC
Source organism: uncultured Actinomycetota bacterium (assembly GCA_963784265.1). Taxonomy (GTDB): domain Bacteria; phylum Actinomycetota; class Actinomycetes; order Mycobacteriales; family Pseudonocardiaceae; genus Pseudonocardia. The sequence goes on along the minus strand of CAWAQQ010000002.1, from coordinate 339,280 downwards.
GAGCACCTCGAGCACGTTGTAGAGCGTCTCGACGTTGTTGATCACGGTCGGCTTGCCGAACAGGCCGCTGACGCTCGGGAACGGCGGCTTGTTGCGCGGCTCGCCGCGGAACCCCTCGATGGAGTTCAGCAGCGCGGTCTCCTCGCCGCAGATGTAGGCGCCTGCGCCGCGGCGGAGCTCGATGTCGAACGCGAAACCCTCGCCCATCACGTCGTCGCCGAGGTAGCCGCGGCGGCGCGCGAGCGCTATCGCGTTCTCCAGGCGACGCGTGGCGAGCGGGTACTCGCCGCGGATGTAGAGGTAGCCGCGCTCGCAACCGGCGGCGAACCCGGCGATCGTCATGGACTCGATCAGGCCGAACGGGTCGCCCTCCATCAGCACCCGGTCCTTGAACGTGCCGGGCTCGGACTCGTCGGCGTTGCAGACCAGGTAGTGCGGCCGTTCCGGGGCCTTCGCGACGCCGTCCCACTTGACGCCGGTGGGGAAGGCGGCGCCCCCGCGGCCGGTCAGCGACGCGTCGGTGACCTCCTTGACCACGCGGGCGGCGCCGAGGTCGACGGCGCGGCGCAGGGCGGCGTACCCGCCGTGGGCGCGGTAGTCGTCGAGGCTCTCCGGGTCGACCACCCCGACCCGCCCGAGCAGCCGGAGCGCGGACGAGCCGGCCTGCGGCAGCCGTGCGCGGAAATCGTCGTCCGGACCGCTGTTTCCGCGCACGACCGCTTCGGCCACGGAGTCGGGGTCGGCGGGCGCCTGGGTGAAGTCGGGCGCTCGCGACGAGCTGGTGGAGCACGGCGGGGGCCCGCTCGCACAGGCCCAGGCACGGGCTGCGCACCCAGCAGGCCTGCTCGCCCGTCGCCCTCGGGGCCGAGCTCGGCGGTGAGCCTGGAGACGATCTCCTCGCCGCCGTACGGGCCGCAGGCGATGTCGTCGCAGACGTGCACCACCCGCGGCGCCCGCGGCTCGGTGGCGAACATCGCGTAGAAACTGGCCACGCCGTACGCGTCGGCGGGCGGCACCGACAGCCGCATCGCCACGTGGTTGAGCGCACCCGGGCTGATCCAGCCCGATCGCGTCCGACACCGCGTGCAGGGCAGGGAGCAGCAGGTGCCGCCGCCCACGCGCGGCGTGCCCGGCGTCGACGAAGTGCGCGTCGCGCTGCGTCCCCAGCAGCTCGTCGAGGAACGAGTCCACGGCCGCACGCTCCTCGGCGCTCGGGGCGGCCGACGACAGGCGAAGATCCACGTGACTCCCTACTGACCGGCCACCGGCAGCGTCGCCGCGGTGACCTTCTCGATGCGCACCGCGGTGGCCTTGAACTCCGACGTGCCGGACTTCGGGTCCCACGCGTCGTTGGTGAGCACGTTGACGTCCACCTCCTCGGAGAAGTGCGGGGTGAACGACGCGAGCCCCGGGCGCAACGCCGGGTCGAACGCCACCGGAGCCTCCACCGACCCGCGCCGCGACGTGACGCGCACCCGGTCGCCGTTCGCGATACCCAGCTCGGCGGCGTCCTCGGCGTCCATGCGCAGCGACTCCCGGCGGCGCAGCGGCGAGGAGTACCCGCCGGTCTGCACGCCGGAGTTGTACCCGTCGAGCACCCGGACGGTGGTGAGCCGGATCGGGAACTCCGCGGTGAGCGTGTCGACCGGGGGCACGTGCTCGACCGGCACGAACGGTGCGGGCTCGCCGCGGTCGTCGGGGTCGGGCTCCCACAGCCGCGCGTGCAGGAGCGGGGTGCCCGGGTGGTCGATGTCGGGGCACGGCCACTGCAGCCCGCCGTGCTCGTCCAGGCGGGCGTAGGACATGCCGTGGTGCCAGTTGAGCGACACCGAGCGCAGCTCGTCCCACACCTCCTCGGCGCTGGGCTGGCCCCACTCGTGGCCCATGTGGTTGGCGAGGTCGGCGATGATCAGGGTGTCCGGGCGGGCCAGCCCCGGCGGGTCGAGCGCCTTGCGGACGCGCTGGACCCGCCGCTCGGAGCTGGTGACGGTGCCCTCGTACTCGCACCAGTCGGCCGCCGCCGGCAGGACGACGTCGGCCATGTCGGCCGTCTTGGTCCGGAAGATGTCCTGCACGACGAGGTGGTCGAGGCCTTCCAGCATGTGCCGGGCGTGGGTGATGTTGGCCTCGGACTCCGCCGGGTTCTCGCCGATGCAGTACAGCGCGCGCAGCTGCTTGGTCTCCATCGCCTCGAACATCTGCGACAGGTGCAGCCCGGGCTTCGGCGGGATCGTGGCGCCCCACACCTTCTCGAATCGCGCGCGGGCCTCGTCGTCACCGAGGTCGTAGCCGCCGGGCAGCTTGGCCGGGATGGCGCCCATGTCGCCGCCGCCCTGCACGTTGTTCTGCCCGCGCAGCGGCACCAGCCCCGAGCCGTAGCGGCCGACGTGCCCGGTGAGCAGGGCCAGGTTGATCAGCGCGAACACGTAGTCGGCGGCGTTGTGGTGCTCGGTGATGCCCAGCGTCCAGCAGATCTGGGCCCGGTCGGCCCGGCCGTAGGCGTGCGCGACCTCCTTGATCAGCGCGGCCGGGACCTGCGTGATCTCCTCGGCGCGTTCGAGCGTGTACGGCTCCACGGTGTGCCGGTAGTCGTCGAAGCCGGTGGTGGCCCGGTCGACGAAGGGCTGGTTCACCAGCCCGGCGTGGATGATCTCGCGCCCGATCGCGTTGGCCAGCGCGATGTCGGTGCCCACGTCGAGGCCCAGCCAGCCGTCGGCCCACTGCGCCGTGGACGTGCGCCGCGGGTCGACGGTGTACATCCGCGTCCCGTTCTGCAGCCCCTGCAGCACGTGGTGGAAGAAGATCGGGTGGGTCTCACGGGCGTTGGAGCCCCACAGCAGGAGCAGGTCGGCGTGCTCGGCCTCGATGTAGGCCGAGGTGCCACCACCGGCACCGAACACTGTCGTCAGACCGACGACGGAGGGAGCGTGTCAAGTGCGGTTGCAGGAGTCGACGTTGTTGCTGCCCATCACCGCGCGCGCGAACTTCTCCGCGGCGTAGTTCATCTCGTTCGTGGCCTTCGAGCAGCTGAACATGCCGAACGCCTCGCCCCGGTGATCGGCGAAGCCCGCCGCGGCCCGGTCGAGGGCCTCGTCCCAGCTGGCCGGTCGGAGCTCCCCCGCGTCGCGGACCAGCGGTTCGGTCAGGCGTACGTGACGGGGCTTGCGCATCGCTCCACCCTCTCGGGGGTTACTTCAGATCGGAACTGTCCGATCGTAACCTCATCGCCCGGGAACGGCCGCCCTCAGCCGCGCGACGCCTGCGCGGGCGCCGCGGCCGCCGTCGCCGCTGCCGCTGGGCCGTCTCCGCGGCAGCCAGCCGCGCGCGCTGCGGTGCCACGACGTAGCGAGGGTCCCGGGTCGAGGCGATCCCCGCCTCGAACACGCCGAAGCGCTGCAGGACGCTGCCCGCCATCAGTGCCAGCCCGGACGCGACGGCCGCGGCGCGGCTGCGGCGCGCGACGAGCGTCCCGACCAGCCCGGCCGCCGTGAGCCGCTCCGACCACTGCCGGAGCCCGTGCGAGGGTTGCGACTCGTAGGCCTCGCCGACCAGGCCCAGCCGGTGCTCCATGACGCGCGAGGCCGCGATCTCCGCCACCGCCCCGAACGCCGCGAACGTCCGCGCCGGGCCGGCCTCCGCCACCGGGGCCACGATCATCCCGAGCCCGCCCGAGCTCGCCGCCGCCGAGCCGGTGAACACGAACGGCAGGTAGGGGTGGGCCTCGTTCCACGCGGGGACGGCCGTCTGGGAGAGCAGCACCGCGGTGTACGAGGCCAGCGCGGGGGCGATCACGGCCGAGGACGCCGCCGCGGGCCTGGCGAACCAGCGCAGCAGGCGAGCGACGCGGGTGGAACGCCACCGCGCGGGGAGCACCTCGCTCACCGCGGCGAGGCCGATGCCCGGGCTGTACGCGGCGATGATCCACGTGCCGACGCTCATCGGCGAGGTCGGTTTCGCGACACGCATCATGTGGTGGAAGCGGGCGGGCCGACCGAGGTCGGAGACCGAGGAGGTAGGTGCTGGCCCCGAGCGCCGCGACGGCCGCGATCCGGCCACGGCGCCGCAGCAGCGGCCGTCCGGTGAGGTCGGCGCCGGTGGACAGGATCGTCGAGCCTGCCGAGAGCCCGCCCGTGAACAGGTAGGCGGGGATGCGCCAGTCCCACGCGGGTGGCTTCAGGATGGGCCGCCCGTAGTACGACGACGGGTCGGCCCGCGGCACGACCGTCGGCTCCTTGCGGCTCACCGGCCCCGCCCCAGGAAGGCGCTGACCCCGGCGGCCAGGAAGGCCCCGGCAGCCGCCCCGACGAACCCCCACATGCGGCCCATGTCGCGCGTCGGGACGACCGGGTCCGGCGGCAGCCCGTAGACCTCGGGCTCGTCGAGCAGCAGGAGGAACGCCCCGTTGCCGCCGACCCCGTCGTCGGGGTCGGCCCCGTAGAGCCGCGCACTGGTCTCCCCGCGCGCCTTGAGGGTCTCCACGCGTGCGGCCGCCCGTTCCCGAAGCTCGTCGAGCTCGCCGAACTGGATGGAGTCGGTCGGGCAGGCCTTGGCGCACGCCGGTTCGAGGCCGTCGTGCAGGCGGTCGTAGCAGAGGGTGCACTTCTGGGCGCGGCCGTCGCCCGACCGCCGCTCGATCACCCCGTACGGGCAACCGGAGACGCAGTACCCGCAGCCGTTGCAGATGTCCTGCTGCACCACCACCGTGCCGAACTCGGTGCGGAAGAGGGCGCCGGTGGGGCAGACGTCCAGGCAGCCGGCGTGCGTGCAGTGCTTGCAGACGTCGGACGCCATGAGCCAGCGGAAGTCGGTGCGCGTCTCGACACCGCTGCCCGCGCCGGGCAGCGCGGGCACCGGCATCCCGAGGTCGACGACCTCCCGGTCCGCGGGGGTGGCGGCGGCGCGGGCTGCTCGACGAACGCCACGTGCCGCCAGGAGTCGGCGCCGAGCGAGCCGGTGTTGTCGTGCGACATCCCGAGCAGGTCGAGGTGCTCGCCCGCCGGCACGCCGTTCCACTGCTTGCAGGCCACCTCGCAGGCCTTGCAGCCGATGCACACCGACGTGTCGGTGAAGAAGCCCATGCGCGCGGGATGGTCGACGTGGCCGGCGTCGCCCGCGACGTCGTGGAGCGGCCCGAACAGGCTGTTGGTCACGATTCCTCGTCCCCGGTGCGGTTGCCCGCGCGTCGCCGGAAGTCCTCCACGTACGCCAGCAGCGCTGGCCCGGTCGGCCGTGGACCCGGCCGTACGTCGCAGGTGGCCACCTTGCTCTCCTGGATCAGCACGTTGGGGTCGGCGACGATGCCGAGCAGGTCGTTCATGACGTCGCCGCGGGCGAGGCCGCCGCTGCCGAAGTGGTAGGGCATCCAGACCTGGTGCACCACCCGGCCCTGTACCCGCAGCGGCCGGATGCGTTCGGTCACCATCGCCCTGGCCTGCACGGCCGTCCTGCTGGTGACGACGTGGCACATCGCGTTGTGCTCCAGGCCGCGCAGCGCGGCGACCTCGGGGGACACCTCCACGAACAGCTCCGGCTGCAGCTCGGCGAGGAACGGCAGGTAGCGGCTCATCCCGCCCGCCGTCAGGTGCTCGGTCAGCCGCGACGCGGTGAGCACGAACGGGAAGACCTCGGAGTCGTGCGCGGGGTTGGCCGGGTTGTCGCTGCGGCGGTAGTGCTTGCGGGTCGGGCTGGACTGCGGCCCGTGCAAGGGGTTCGCCACCGGCGACTCGTCCGGCTCGTAGTGGGTCGGCAGCGGGCCGTCGACGACGCCGTTCGGCGCGAACAGCCAGGCCTTGCCGTCGGCCTGCAGGACGAACGCGTCGTCTCCGCGCAGCGCGGCCGGGCCCACCGCGCCCGGTGGGGGCACGTGCCCGGGCGGGAGGTCGTCGGGGAAGTCCGGGATGTCGTCGCCGACCCAGCGGCCAGCTCGGGATCCCACCAGACGAGCGCCTTGCGCTCGCTCCACGGCCTGCCCTCGGGGTCGGCGGAGGCGCGGTTGTAGAGCACGCGCCGGTCCAGCGGCCAGCACCAGCCCCACTTGCCGTCGGGGCCGTCGCCGCGGCGGGCCGACAGGTTCTCCCCGTCCCGGAAGACCCCCGAGTAGATCCAGCAGCCTGCCGACGTGCTGCCGTCGGCGCGCAGCTCCCGGTAGTCGCCCACGAGCTTGCCGCTGTCGAGGTGGTAGCCGTTGATGCGCCGAAGGACGTCCTCGGCGTCCGGTTCGCCGAACTCGCCCCACTCCTCCTCGTTGTGCATCGGGTGGTCCCACACGAGATCGAGCAGCGGGCGGTCGCGGTCGTCGGTCGAGCCCGCGAGCCGTTCGCGCAGCAGCCGCCCGAGGTGGTGGGCGAACCACAGCTCCGAGCGCTGGTCACCGGAGGGCTCGACGGCCTTCTCGCGCCACTGCAGCATCCGCTCGGTCTGGGTGAACGTGCCCTCCTTCTCCACGTGGGAGGCCGCGGGGAAGAAGAAGACCTCGGTACGGCAGGTCGCCGGGTCGATCTCGCCGGTCGCGACCTCGGGTGAGTCCTTCCAGAAGGTCGCGGTCTCGATCATCGCGAGGTCCCGCACGACCAGCCAGTCCAGCTGGGCGAGGGCCTTTCGCGCGAGGCGGCCGTTGGACATGCCGACGGCCGGGTTCTGGCCGAAGACGAAGAAGCCGGGGACCTTCCCGTCGGCCATGTCCATCAGGGTGCGGAAGATGCCGTGGTCGCCGTCGATGCGCGGCAGGTAGTCGAAGCAGAAGTCGTTGTCCGCCGTCGCCGCGTCGCCCCAGTACTCCTTGAGCAGCGACACCATGTAGGTGTCGGCGTTGTACCAGAAGCCCTTCTGCTTGCGGCTGCGGATGGACTCGACGTAGCTCGCGAGGTCCGGCGTGGCGGGTGAGGGCATCGGCAGGTAGCCCGGCAGCAGGTTGTAGAGCGTCGGGATGTCGGTGCAGCCCTGGATGCTGGCGTGGCCGCGCAGCGCGAGGATGCCGCCGCCCGGGCGGCCGATGTTGCCCAGCAGCAGCTGGACGATCGAGCCGGCGCGGATGTACTGGGCGCCCACGCTGTGCTGGGTCCAGCCCACGCTGTAGACGAGCGCGCCCGTCCGCTCCCGGCCCGAGTTCGCCGTCCACGTCTCGCAGACGGCCAGGAACTGCTCGCGCGGGGTGCCGCAGACCTCCTCGACGAACTCGGGGGTGTAGCGGGCGAAGTGCCGCTTGAGGATCTGGAAGACGCAGCGTGGGTGCTGCAACGTCGGGTCCGTGGTGATCGCGTCGGCCGTCCCGTTGAGCGGCGGCCCGCCCGCACCCGACGCGTGCGCGCGCGCCTCGTCCCGGACCTCGTCGGGCTCCTCGTGCTCCGGCGGCTCGCCCGATGACCGGTACTGCCACGAGGCCGGGTCGTACGAGCCGGTGTCGGGGTCGAAACCGCTGAACAGGCCGTCGAGGTCCTCGGTGTCGCGGTAGTCCTCGCCGACGAGGAACGACGCGTTCGTGTAGGCCACGACGTACTCGCGGAACTCCTTCTCGTTCTCCAGGATGTAGTTGATCACCCCGCCGAGGAACGCGATGTCGCTGCCGGCACGGATCGGGACGTAGGAGTCGGCGAGCGCGCTGGTGCGGGTGAAGTGCGGGTCGATGTGGAGCACCCGCGCGCCCCGCGCCTTGGCCTCCACGACCCACTGGAACGCCACCGGGTGGGCCTCGGCCATGTTCGAGCCCATGATCACGATGCACTCGGAGTCGACGAGCTTGTGCGGTCCGTCGGTGGCGCCGCCGCGCCCAAGTGAGGATCCCAGACCGGGAACCGTGGCGGAGTGTCAAATACGCGCCTGGTTCTCGATCTGGATCGCGCCGAGCGCGGTGAACAGCTTCTTGATGAGGTAGTTCTCCTCGTTGTCCAGCGTCGCGCCGCCGAGCCCGGCGAACCCGGTGGTCCGGCGCAGCACCCGGCCCTGCGCGTCGGTGTCCTGCCACCACTGCCGGCGCGCTTCGAGCACCCGGTCGGCGACCATCTCCATGGCCGTGTGCAGGTCGAGGTCGGTCCACTCCGTCGCACCGGGAGCGCGGTAGCGCACCTTCTGCTCGCGATGGGGCCCGGTGACGAGCTGCGTGCTCGCCGACCCCTTGGGGCAGAGCCTGCCGCGCGAGATCGGGGACCCGGGGTCGCCCTCGATCTGCACGACCCGCTCGTTCGTCACGTAGACCTTCTGCGCGCACCCGACCGCGCAGTAGGGGCAGACGGACTTCGCCACGCGGTCGGCGGTGGCGGTGCGCGGCTGCAGCGCGGCCGACCGCGGCGACTGCGTGGCGGCGCCCCGGCCGAGCCGGTCCGGGCCGGTGAGCTGCCGGTACACCGGCCACGAGCGCACCCAGCCCGGTACTCGCACGTTCCGCCTCCCGTTCCGGCCGACCGGCCGGATCACCGCCCGATCGTGTCGTCCGCGCGCACGACCGGTCGAGCATGTCTCGACCAGTGGAAGGTACGGCGGCGAGCACGTACTGGGCTCGATGATCACGGCGCCGCCGCCGCGCCCGACTACCGTTGTGGGCGACGGCCGTCGTCGGCGGCCCGCGGCATCGCTCGGAGGGCACGGGATGGGGCGACTCACGGTCCGCCGTCCGGTCCTGCGGCTCGGGCCCGACGGGCCGCGGCGCCGGCTCGACACGCTCGCGGGGGAGGAGCCGCTCGAGATCCGGGTGGACGGCACCCCGCTGTCGGTCACCATGCGGACCCCGGGGCACGACATCGAGCTGGCCCACGGCTTCCTGCTCACCGAGGGTGTGCTCGGTGCGGCGGCGGACGTGTCGACCGCCCGCTACTGCGACTCCGTCGACGACACCGGCGCCAACACCTACAACGTGCTCGACCTGGCGCTCGCCCCCGGCGTCGAGCCGCCCGAGACCGGGCTCGAACGCAACTTCTACACGACGTCCTCGTGCGGGGTGTGCGGGAAGGCGTCGCTGGACGCGGTGCGGCTGAAGACCCGGTTCCCCCCCGCAGGCGACCCCGTGACCGTGTCCCCCTCGACCCTGAGCACCCTGCCCGACACGCTGCGCGCGGCCCAGCGCCTGTTCGACTCGACGGGCGGCCTGCACGCCGCGGGCCTGTTCGCCGCGGACGGGAGCCTGCTCGCCGTCCGCGAGGACGTGGGCCGGCACAACGCCGTCGACAAGGTGCTGGGCTGGGCGCTGCTCGACGGCCGGGTCCCCGCGGCGCACACCGTGCTGATGGTGTCCGGCCGGGCCTCGTTCGAGCTGGTGCAGAAGGCCGCGATGGCCGGGGTCCCGGTGCTCGCCGCCGTGTCCGCGCCGTCCTCGCTGGCCGTCGAGCTGGCCGTCGACGCCGGGATCACGCTGGTCGGGTTCCTCCGGGGCGAGACGATGAACGTCTACTCCGGCACGGAACGGATCACCCCGACCCGAACGGGCCGGATCGCGGGGCTGCCAGATCAGGCGGTGACGAGCGCCTTGAACTCGTCGGCCGTCATGACGTGCGCCGTCGAGAACGCGAGGATGGACAGCGTCGCGCGGTGGACGTCGTCCGCGGACATCGCGCCGTAGCCGACGTCGGGGTAGTCGAACGTCCCGGTGGCGTCGGAGAGGAACGCGACCTTGTAGTTGTGGAACATCGCGTCCCTGGCGGTCGCGTGGCAGCAGTTCTCCGTGGTGGTTCCGGAGATGACCACGGAGTCGATCCCCCACTCGCGCAGGATCAGGTCCAGGTCGGTCGCGAAGAAGCCGCTGTAGCGGTGCTTCTTGATGAGGTGCTCACCCGGCTTCGGGGCCAGCTTGGGGTAGATGTCGGCGCCGTCGCTGTCGGCGACGAGCGCGGCGCGCTGGTCGATGGGCGGGTAGAGGTCGTCGTAGAGGCCCATGTCCGAGCCGTCCTCACGGTGGACGTGCGCGGTGTAGATGACCCGGATCCCGTGCTCGCGGCAGAAGTCCAGGGTGCGCGACAGCTCGTCGACCAGCGCCAGTGCCTGCTTCGACTGCAGCGGCGCGTCGTTGGCCACGAAGTCGTTCTGCATGTCGACCACGATCATCGCGGTCCTGGCCGGGTCGATCGTGTCGAAGCGGTAGGGCATCGGAACCTCCGGGGTGACGTCGTGTCCCGCCATGCTCCCCGCGTACGGAGGCGATGGCCAGGCACCGAACGAGCCGGCGCCGCCCGGGATGCCGTCGGAGCTCACAGCCCGCGCCGTCCGGTCGCCCAGTACCGGCTTGGTCAGGACCCGCCGTGCGCGGCTGGCCCTGCGCGTCGTAGCTGCTCGCGCAGCGACTGGATGGTCTGCGCATGGCCGATGAGGTAGGCGTGGTCACCGGACCCGTCGGCGACGTAGTGGGCCACCGCCCATCCGTGCAGCCCGACTCCGGGCTCCGCCTCGGAGGGGACGACCGTCAGCGTCGGGACGAGCGATGCCGCCGCCTCGACGTCGGGCGCCGGCACCTCGACCGCCCCGACGGCCGGGCCGCGCCCGTCGGCCGTGAGAGCGCCGAACAGCCCGAGCGCCGTGGCGTCACCGAGCAGGGAGCCCCGGGACGCCGTGCGCCCCCGCAGCCCGCCCGCGGGTCCCATGACGCCGACCTCGTCACCGACCGACAGTCCCCCGGGCCCACCCGCGCCGGCCGCCGCTGTGGTCGCAGAACACGACGTCGAAGCGCCCGTCTCGGCGTCGACGTGTAGGCCGAACTCGCTCGCTGACCCACTCGACCCCCCCCGGCGCCCAGTGCATCCCCGCGCCGCCGGCCCGGGAACGTGACGCGGCGCAGGCCCGGTGAGGGTCCTCGACCGCGCTGACGGTGGCCGACGGCCGACCCGCCGTTCCCCTCCCACCCAGGGTGGCTCACACCGCCCGGATCGTGCCGGTCCAAGACTGAGCACAGCCTAACCTTAGTGGTACCGGGCGGTGCCCGCGCACGGCGACGGGTGCGTCACCCGCGGCCGGATGCGGTGGCGTACGGCGGGTCGACGCCGGGATCCCGCGTCCCGCGCAGCGAGCAGCCGACCGTCTCGATACGAAGACCAGCGCGATCAGCGCCGATCACGCAGGCCCCCATCATGTAGTAGGCCGGCACCAGCGAGTCGCCGGTGACCGTTCGATCAGCGTCTCGTTGGCGTCCGGCGCGGTGCCGCCGAACAGCGCCGTCGAGACGTTGTAGGCGATGGCGAAGCCGGCGAAGCGCACGTGGGTCGGGAACATCGCCGGGAACGTCGCCGAGATCGTGCTCGAGCTGCAGGACGTAGAGCAGGCCCAGGACGGCGAAGCCGAGGATCGCGACCAGCGAAGCCTGGGCCCATCAGCATGGTACAGCGGTATCGCCAGCACGAACAGCCCGACCAGCGACACCCACCACAGCGGCTTGCGGCCGACCCGGTCGGACAGCGCCGCCGGAGACGGCAGCAGCAGCCATCATGATGAGCTGCCCGATGATGATCAGCGACCAGCGCGGCCTCCGGAGCTCCAGGCCGATCTCGGCCTGGAGGTAGGTCGGCATGTAGCTGAGCAGCGTGTAGTTCACGACGTTGAGCGCGACCACGAGCCCGCCCATCAGCAGCAGCTGGCCTCGCAGTACCCGACCGAGCAGGTCCCTGAACTCGGTCTTCGTCTCGGCTCTCGACACCGCCCTCCGCGCTCCAGCTCGCGGAAGCACGGGGTGTCCTCCAGCTTGCGAGCGCAGGTAGATGCCGACCAGCCCGAGCGGTCCGGCCACCAGGAACGGCAGCCGCCATCCCCAGTCGGCCATCGCCTCGGAGCCCGATGATCCACTCGGTCGCCGAGCACCAGCAGCGCGCCGAAGGTGAAGCCGGCGAGCGTGCCGAACTCCAGGAAGCTCCCGCAGAAGCCGCGCTTGCGGTCGCGGGGCGTACTCGGCCATGAACGTCGCGGCGCCGCCGTACTCGCCGCCGGTGGAGAAGCCCTGGACCATGCGCAGCAGGATCAGCAGGCCGATCGGGGCGCAGGATGCCGAGCGTGCGCGTAGCCGGGGAGCAGGCCGACGCAGAAGCGTGGCCCCCGCCATCAGCAGGATCGTGGTCGCGAGCACCGCTTCTTGCGGCCGAGGCGGTCGCCCGAGCGGGCCCCACACGAGACCGCCGAGCGGGCGGATCAGGAACGACACCGCGAACACCAGCGAGGCTGCCCAGCGTCGACGCGGTGGGGTCGTCCTGGGGAAGAACGCCTGGCCGATGTAGACCGCGGCGTAGGCGTAGACGCCGTAGTCGAACCATTCCGTCGTGTTGCCCATGGCGGACGCCGCGATCGCGCGGCGCAGCGTCGTGCGGTCCGGCGTGATCCTGGTGCCGTCGTGGCTGGGGTTGTCGGGTTCGGACGTCATGGGGTGTAATAAGGAGTGTCCTCCGTGACCGGTGTGTCCTTGCCGTCCGGACCGGGCCCGAGGGCTCAGCCGCTAGTCGCCACCTCGACCGCCGTCCGCCCAGATCCCGACGGCTTCGTCGATCTCGGCCTCGTCCACCACCAGGGCCGGGATCATCCGCACCACGTTGTTGTGCGCCCCGCACGTCAGCAGCATCAGACCGTCGCTCGCCGGCCGCACGCTGGCGCGCGGGCCGCCGTCGTCGACGTCGGGCGCGCCGTCCGCCGTCGATGAACTCGCTGGCGAGCATCAGCCCGAGCCCCCGTGACGTCACCGATCTCCTTGCGCCCCTCCGCCACGCTTCGCAAGCCCGCGTGCGCAGCCGCGCACCCATCCGGTCGGCCCTGGTCGACCAGGCCCTCCTCCTCGATCACCTCGCAGCGTCGCGAGCGCCGCAGCGCACGACACCGGGTTCCCGCCGTACGTCCCGCCCTGCGAACCCGGCCAGGCCCGCTCCATCAGCGCACGCGGGGCCGCGACGGCCGACAGCGGGAAGCCGCTGGCCAGGCCCTTGGCGGTGACCACCACGTCGGCGCGACGCCGAAGTGGTCCATGGCCCCAGAACCGGCCGGTGCGCCCGAATCCGGTCTGCACCTCGTCGACGACGAGCAGGATGCCGTGCCGGTCGGCGCGCTCCCGCAGCCCGCGCATGAACCTGGCGTTCGCGGGGACGTAGCCGCCCTCGCCGAGTACGGGCTCGACGAAGAACGCCGCGGTGTCCGCAGCGGGGGAGGTGGTGGCGCAGGACGTAGTCCAGCTCGCGGAGCGCGAAGTCGGTGGCCGTGTCCTCGTCCCAGCCGTACCGGTAGGCGAACGGGAACGGCGACACCGCGACGCCGGCGGGCAGTGGTCCGATCCCGGCGCGGAACTTCGTCCCGGACGTGGTGAGCGCCGCCGCACCGAACGTGCGGCCGTGGAAGGAGCCGTGGAAGACGACGATGCCGGGCCGCCCGGTGGCGTGCCGGACCAGGCGCATCGCGGCCTCGATGGCCTCGCTGCCGCTGTTGACGAAGAACAGCGAGTCGAGTCCCGCGGGCAGCACCGTGCCCAGCTGTTCGGTCAGGTCGCGCAGCGGGCGGCTCATGACCGTCGTGTACTGGCCGTGGATCAGGCGGGCGGCCTGTTCCTGCACGGCGGCGACGACCGTCGGATGGCAGTGTCCGGTGGACGTGACGCCGATGCCGGCGGTGAAGTCCAGGTACCGGCGGCCCTCGTCACTGAAGAGGTAGACGCCCTCCCCCCGGTCGACGAGGACGGGCGTGGCCTGCTTCAACTGCGGTGACAGGGCCGTCATCTACTCTTCCGATCGTACGATTGTTGACAATCTGGAGGGTAACGATACGTTCCGACGAAATCCAGGGCCGGGGCGAACGAGAGGCGGGAGCGGCATGGGCGACAGCATGGTGACGACGCGGGAGGCGGCGGCCGTCGATGCGGTACCGCGGGAGCTGTTCGTCGGCGGCGAATGGCGGGCGGCGACGACGGGGGCGACGCTCGACGTCCTCGATCCCTCCACCGGTGCCGTGCTGTGCGCCGTCGCGGACGCGCAGCCTGGCGACGGGGTGGCCGCGCTCGACGCCGCGGTCGCCGCGCAGGCCGGCTGGGGCAGAGCGCGCCGCGGGAGCGCTCCGACATCCTGCGCCGCGCTTCGAGGCTGCTGCATGGACCGTCAGGACGACCTGGCGCTGGTGATGACGCTGGAGATGGGCAAGCCGCTGGCCGAGGCGCGCGGCGAGATCGCCTACGCGGCCGAGTTCCTCCGCTGGTTCTCCGAGGAGGCCGTGCGCATCGACGGGGGTACGCGGTGTCCCCCGACGGCAAGGCGCCGGTTCCTCGTCACGCGCCAGCCGGTCGGGCCGTGCCTGCTGATCACGCCGTGGAACTTCCCGATGGCGATGGGCACGCGCAAGATCGGGCCCGCGATCGCGGCAGGCTGCACGATGGTGATCAAGCCGGCGTCGCAGACGCCGCTGTCGATGCTGGCGCTCACCGAGATCCTGCGCGAGGCCGGGCTGCCCGCCGGCGTGCTCAACATCGCTCACCACCAGCGACTCCGGTGCCGCTGATGGAGCCGCTCATCCGGGACGGTCGGGCGCGCAAGCTGTCCTTCACCGGGTCCACGGCGGTCGGCCGCGCGTTGCTGGAGCAGTGCGCGGACAAGGTGCTGCGCACCTCGATGGAGCTCGGTGGGAACGCCCCGTTCCTGGTCTTCGCCGACGCCGACCTCGACGCCGCGGTCGAGGGCGCGTTCGCGGCGAAGATGCGCAACGGCGGGGAGGCGTGCACGGCCGCCAACCGCTTCTACGTCGAGCGCTCCGTCGCCGACGAGTTCGCCCGCCTGCTGGCCGACCGGATGGCGGCCCATGGTCGTCGGGCCGGGGACGTCGAGGACGGCGTCGACCGTCGGGCCGCTGATCGACCAGGCGGCGAGCGACAAGATCGCAGGAGCTGGTCTCCGACGCCGTCGACAAGGGTGCCGAGGTCGTGCTCGGCGGAAAGGCCGCTGGCGGGGACGGGCTACTTCTACGAGCCCACCGTCCTCACCGGCGTCCCCGAGGACGCCGCGCATGCGTCACGTGGAGGTCTTCGGACCGGTGGCGCCGATCTCGACCTTCGACGACGAGGACGAGGCCGTCGCCGCGGCCAACGACACCGAGTCCGGCCTCGTGAGCTACGTCTTCACCAGCGACCTCGACCGCGCGCTGCGGGTGTGCCGAGCGGCTGGAGACCGGGCATGGTCGGCCTCAACCAGGGCGTGGTGTCGAACCCGGCGGCGCCGTTCGGCGGGGTGAAGGCGTCCGGGCTCGGCCGCGAGGGCGGGCGCGTGGGCATCGAGGAGTTCCTGGAGGTCAAGTACGTCGGGCTGCCCGCCCCCTGACGCGCAGCGCCGTCAGGTGCCACCCGCGGACGCCGGCTCCGAGGAGAGCCTCCCGATGGCGTCGGCCATGTGCTCGTCGAGCACGGCGAGCGCCCGTTCCCGATCGCCGGAGCGGATCGTCCGCACGATCTCGGCGTGCTCGTCGACGAGTCGCGCCGGCGCGACGTAGGTGTCGGCGAGTGCGGCCAGGCACATCCGCGTCTCGACGAGCAGGGTGCTCCCCATGCGCTGCAGGCGGGGGCTGCCCGAGTCGCGCCACCAGCAGTTCGTGGAACAGCAGGTCGCCCTCGGCTCAGCGCGGGGGCGTCGGCCGCGGTCCGCTGCGGCGGACATCCTGGCGACCGCCCGGTCGAGCCGCCTGGCGACCTTCTCGGCGTCGTCGGGCGGCCGAGGATCGCCAGCAACGCGGCACTCTCGACGGCCAGCCGCGCGATGTAGATGTCATGGACGTCCGCGTCGGTCAGCTCCACGACGAACAGCCCGCGGTGCGGGACGCTGCGCAGGAGCCCTTCCTGCACCAGCCGCTGCATGGCCTCGCGCAACGGCCCGCGGCTGACACCGAACTGCGCGGCCAGCTGCACCTCCCCGACCTGGGCACCCTGCGGCAGCTCGCCCGACATGATCGGCCTCGCGCAGGTGGTCGGCGAGCTTGGAGGCCGTGGCCACGCGCTCGATCGGGCCGACGCTTCACCACGCGGTCCAGTCAGAGCGATGCCGCGGGGACGCGCGCGAACAGCGACCCGAGGCCCGGATGGACGTCGCGGTGGCCGGCGAGACCGCAGGCCCTCCCAGGCCGACACCTGGTTGGCCGTGAGCACCGGCTTGCCGAGCGAGTGCTCCAGGGCCGCGACGTGCCCGACCGTGTGCAGCGCGGTGTCGGGCAGCAGGAGCGCCTCGGCAGTCTGGGTCGTCGCCCGCGCTCGCGATCTCGAGCAGTTCCGGCCCACCGAGGGTGCCGACCTCGGCCGCGGTCACGATGCCGTGGCTGCGCGCGTCGGTGACGGCGACCCCGGCCGCTGCGGAGGAAGTCGACGAACAGTCCGGCCACATCGGCAGGATAGGTGGCCACCACGGCGACGCTGCGCACGCCCAGCGCCAGCGCCGCGCTGACGAACGCCAGCGACGTGCTGGTCGCGGGCACCCCGGCCACGTCGGCGAGTGCGGCCACCTGTTCGTGCGCCCCGTCCCAGCCGAACGCGAAGCTGCCGCTCGTGCACGCCCAGACCACGGCGGCGGGGCACAGCGGGGCGAGCGCGCGCGCACCGTCGGCCAGGTGGTCCGCGCGGCCCCAGTCGAGCAGCGCGTCGAGGCGGTGGGCGTCCTCGGTCATCACGGTGTGCCGCACCGGGAACGCGAACCCGGGACCGAGGCGGGCCTCCAGGTCGGGGTAGTCGTCCTCGGCGGAGTGGCCGGGGTAGAGGATCCCGATCGGACGTGGCATGGGCGGACCCTTCGGCGCGCGGATTGTTGACAATCATACAGCCGCGAACCTAGCGTCCAGGCAGGCGAGACGTCTGGAGGGCCATGTCCGAGGAGTACCGGCCGTTCCTCCGCATGATCTGGTCCGACCCGGAGAGCCCGGCCACGGGCTACGTGGTCGTGGACCGGTTGGTGGCCGGCATCGCCACCGGCGGCCTCCGGACACGTGCGGGATGCACGCTGGCCGAGGTCGAGCACTGGCCAGGGAGATGTCGCTCAAGGCCGGAACCTACGGGCTGCCCGTCGGCGGTGCGAAGGGTGGCATCGACCACCCGTCCGACGCCCCGGACGTCGACGAGGTCCGGGAGCGGTTCGTCACGGCCGTCCGGCCGCTGCTGACACGATCTGGGTGACGGCGGGCGACCTGGGCACCCCGCAGGGTGCGCTCGACGCCGTGTTCGAGCGGGCGGGGCTGGGCCGGTCGTCGCTGCGCGCCGCCCTGCGCCGCAGCCCCGATCCGGCCGGGGTCGCCGCCCGGGTCCACGAGCAGTTCGGACTCGTCGACGACGGGCTCGGCATGCCCGAGCTCATCGGCGGCTACGGGGTGGCCGAGGCCGCGCTCGCCGGGCTCGCCGGGCTCCTCGCTCGACCCGTCGCGCTGCCGCGCCGTCGTGCAGGGTTTCGGTGCGATGGGCGGGTCTTCGGCGCTCTACCTCCATCGGGCCGGTGTCCGGGTGACCGGGATCAGCGACGTCCACTGGCTCGTCCACAACGCCCGCGGTCTCGACGTGCCCGCCCTGCTCGCCACCCGCCGTCGCGGCGGCCAGATCGACCGCGCCAACCTGCGCGCCAACGACGAGCAGCTCCCCGGCGATGCGTGGCTGGACCTGGACGTCGAGGTCGCGGTGCCGGCCGCCACGTCCTACAGCGTGACCGAGGCCAACTGCGACCGGCTGCGTGCGCTGCTCGTGGCGGAGGCCGCCAACGTGCCGCTGACCCCGGACGCCGAGAAGCGGCTGCTCGGCCGCGGCGTGCCGGTGATCCCCGACTTCGTCGCGAATGCCGGGGCGGTCGCGTGGGCGTGGTGGGTCGTCTTCGGCCTCGTGCACGACGCCGACAGCTCGCGCGCGATGGTCTCGGCGCACGTGCGCCCGGTCGTGACCCGGCTGATGGCCGACTGGCTCGCAAATGGGGTGCATCCCCGCCACGGTGCCGAGGCGCTGGCCGTCGAGAGCTCGACCGGGCTCAGCGGGCGGTTCGGCTCGGTCCGGGAGCTGGTGCCCCTCTTCGAGGCCGGGCTGCTCGCCGCGCGACCCGCCGTCGTGGCGACACCCGGCGGCATGTCCGACGGGACACACAACGGGAGGCTCTGATGGCGCGCTACCTCGACATCTCGCTGCACAAGCGCGGTGTCACGCTGCGTCGCCCGGATGCTCGACGAGCTGGCGCCGCGCACCTGCGCGGCAGTGTGGAGACGCGCTGCCGCTCGGGGCGGACGTCTACCACGCCAAGTACGCGCGCAACGAGATCTACACGCTCGTTCCGGCCTTCGCCGACCCGCGAGCCGCCGGCCGGGAGAACCCCACGATCACCCCGATCCCCGGTGACGTCGTCTACTTCCCGCTTCGCAGCAGTGGCAGCTGGCGCACGCCGTCGCTACGGCTACTCCGCGGCCGACTCAGCCGCAGCCGGGCCGCGCAGATCGTCGACCTCGCGCTGTTCTACGAGCGCAACAACCTCCTGCTCAACCCCGACTACGGGTTCGTCCCCGCCAACGTCTTCGCCACGATCGTCCGCGGGCTCGACGAGCATCGCGGCGGCCGCGCAGGACCTCTGGAAGCGCGGCGTTCGAGGGCGAGACGCTGCAGCTTCCCGGCGCCGCGAGGCTGAGGGCTGTCAGGGGCGCGCTCAGGCCGCCCGGTCCGGTGGCGAACAACCGCTGCCCGGTCTCGGGCTGGCGTCAGCCCTGCCCGGCGCAACGCCGCCCACAGCGACACCTGGTTGGCGGTCATCACGGGCTTGCCCAGCGTCGCCTCGAGCGGCGCGATCACGTTGTAGGTCGGCGAGGTTGGTGCAGCTGATGAAGACCGCCCCGGCGTGCTCGTCGTCGGCGGCCACGGCCAGCTCGTGCACCGTGCGGCCAGGGCACCCGCCAGATCCGGTCGCCCAGGCCGAGCCCCCTGCTGGCGCGCACCTGGACACCGGCCTCGGCCAGGTAGATGTCCAGGAGCGGTGCCGACGCTCGCCACGTACGGGGACACGACGGCGATCGTCGTGCATCGCCGAGGTGGCTCGAGCGCCTCCAGCATCGCGCCGGACGTCGTGACGGCGCCTGCCGCGCCCGCCTGCGACCATCTCCTCGCACATCCGCCGCCTCGCCCGCGTACGCCCCGCACGAAGCTGCCGGAGGCGCACAGGTAGACCACGACCTCTGGCTCGACGGCGAGCAGGTTCGCCGTGCCGGCCTGGACGGTGTCCTCGGTGCTGATCAGCTCGGCCATCGCCACCGTCGACGACATCGGCATGGCAGCGCGGTGCGGGTCGGCACAGGGAGACGTTCACCTCGGGGGGAACCCACCGCCAGATCTCCCGGTCCATGGCGAAGTCGTAGGGCACGATCACGCCGTACGTGGTCGTCCCAGCCGGCCCGAGCTCGGCAGCTGGTCTCAGCCATGCGGCTCGTCCTCGATCACGGGGTCGACAACCCGTGCGCTGATTGTTGACAATCCTACGGTCCCCTATCATGAAAAGTAGTCCGGCCCAGGACGTCGGACACGGTGTTCACACGACGCGAGGAGAGCCATGACCACTGCCGCGACCGGTCGGTGCTGCGCGGCGCCGACCGCCCGCCGCAGCTCGACGCGATCGCGCGCCTCGCGCGACGTGCGGGACCGTCTCCGCGCCGGACGCTGCCCGAGGTGTCTACCGCGGCATCCGAGGTGCTGCTGGCCTGGGACTTCACGCACGCCCAGCCCTGCGCTCGGCGCTGGTCCGGCGGCCGACCGGCTCCGCTGGGTCCACACGGCCAGCGCGGGCGTCGACAACGTGCTCACGCCCGACGTCATGGCAGCGAGCGTGCGTCACCGTCACCAACTCGCGCGGGGTGTTCGACGACCCCGATCGCCGAGTACGTCACTCGGCCTCGTGCTGATGATCGCCAAGGACCTGATCGGCACCTGGGAGCGCCAGCAGCGCCCGCGAGTGGCAGCACCGCGACACCGAACGAGTGGCCGGTGCGACGCCGTCGTCGTCGGCGTCGGCCCGATCGGGCGGGCGACCGCCGCCCTGCTCGGCAGCGGCGGGCCTGCGGGTACGCGGCGGTGGGCCGCACGGCGCGCACCGGCGACCCCGACCTCGGGGAGATCGTCGCGTCCTCCGAGCTCGCTGCGCTGCTGCCCGACGCGGACTACCTCGTGCTCGCCGCCCCCCTCACCGACCAGACCCGCGGCATGGTCGACGGTGCCGCTCTCGCGGCCATGAAGCCGTCGTCCCGGCTGATCAACGTGGGCCGCGGCGAGCTGGTGGTCGAGGACGACCTCGTCGCCGCCCTGCGCGGCGGGGCGATCGCCGGCGCCGCGCTCGACGTGTTCGCCCGCGAGCCGTCTCCCGCGGTCGTCACCCCTGTGGGACCTGCCGAACGTGCTCGTCTCCCCGCACATGTCCGCGGACGCGGTCGGCTGGCAGGACGCGCTCGGCGAGGTCTTCCTGGACAATCTGCGGCGGTGGTGCGCCGGGCGGCCGTTGCGCAACGTCGTGGACAAGACCGTCGGCTACGTCCGGTCGACGCCTCCCGAGGAGTGAGCCGTGCCGGAGGAACCCGAACGTTCGGCGCCGGTCGACCTCGCCGACTGGAGCGCGGTCGAGCTGGTCGCGGCCTACGCCGACGGTGCGGTGTCGCCGGTGGAGGCGACGCTCGCGGTCCTCGACCGGATCGAGGCCCGCAACCCCGAGCTCAACGCCTTCTGCCTGGTCGACGGCGAGCGCGCGCTCGCGCAGGCACGCGGTTCGGAGAAGCGCTGGCACGCGGGCGAGCCCGCTGGCCCGGTGGACGGCGTGCCCACGTCGATCAAGGACCTGTTCCTCACGAGCGGGTGGCCGACGCTGCGCGGTTCCCGGACGATCGACCCGCGGCAGGAGTGGACGGTCGACGCGCCGCTGGTCGCCCGCCTGCGCGAGAGCGGGGCCGTGCTCGTCGGCAAGACCACCACGCCCGAGCTGGGCTGGAAGGGGGTCACCGACGGCCCGCTCACCGGTGTGACGCGCAACCCGTGGGACTCCCGGCGCACGTCCGGCGGCTCCAGCGGGGGAGCGGCGGCCGCGGTGGCGTCGGGGATGGGCCCGCTGGCGGCCGGCACCGATGGTGGCGGGTCGGTGCGCATCCCGGCCGGGTTCTGCGGGATCGTCGGGTTCAAGCCGACCTACGGGCTGATCCCGCTGTATCCCGCGAGCCCGTTCGGCACGCTCTCGCACGCCGGTCCGATGACGCGGTCGGTCGACGACGCAGCGCTGATGCTCGACGTCGTGACCAGGCCCGACTCGCGGGACTGGTCCGCGCTCGCGCCGCCCGTCGCTGCCGTTCCGCGAGCCACCGTTCCGGGCGATCGCCGGGATGCGGGTGGCGTTCAGCCCCGACCTCGGTTTCGTGGACGTCGACCCCGAGGTGGCCCGGCTGGTGCGGTCGGCGGTCGAGGTCCTCGACGGGCTCGGCGCGGTCGTCGAGCAGGTCGACCCGGGCTTCTCCGACCCGGTCCGGGCCTACCACGTGCTCTGGTTCTCCGGCGCGGCCAAGTCGCTGGCGGGGCTGGCCCCTGAGCTGCGGGAGGGCCTGGACCCCGGGCTGCGGGAGGTGGCGGAGGAGGGCCGCACGCTCTCGGCACTGGACTACCTCGACGCCACGGCCGAGCGGATGGCGCTGGGCGTGCGGATGGGCCGGTTCCACGAGAGCTACGACGTGCTCGTGACCCCGACCCTGCCGATCCCGGCGTTCGAGGCCGGGTTCGAGGTGCCACCCGGTGGGCCGGCCGGGCGCTGGACCAGCTGGACGCCCTTCACCTACCCGTTCAACCTGACCCAGCAGCCCGCGGTGACCGTCCCGTGCGGCTTCACCGCGGCCGGCCTGCCGGTGGGGCTGCAGATCGTCGGGCCCCGCCACGGCGACGCCACCGTGCTCGCCGCCGCCAGGGCCTACGAGGGCGGCGGGTCATGAGGGCGGGGCGCCACCCGCGAGCTCCCGCGCGATCCGCAGGGACGCGGTGCGGCGCTGCTCCTCGGTGGCGTCGACGTCGTGCCCGACGAACATGCCCACGTGCAGCGCCATGAGCGCGACGCGAGCGCGCAGCTGGCTCTCCAGACCCTGCCCCGGCGCGGCGAGCACGTCGGTCAGGCGCTCCATCCGCTTGCGCATCTCGACGCCCGCGGACAGGTCGCGGATGGATGCCTGGCCCTCGTGCAGGAACCGGGTGAGCGCGATGGTGCGTCCGCCCAGCAGCTCGCTGTAGCGGCACAGCACCTCCTCCCGGGTGGCTTCGCCGGGAGGTCGGCTCGCCGCCCAGTCGACGATGCCGTCCACCTGGGCGAGGAAGTCCTCGATCAGGCTGACGAGGATCTCCTCCTTGGTCTTGAAGTGGTAGTAGACCGCGGCCTTGGTCACCCCGAGGCGCTCCGCGATCTCACGCAGCGAGGACCGGTCGTAGCCCTGCTCGGCGAACAGGGCCAGCGCCACCGTGCGGATCTGCTCGCGGGTGTCGGTGCGGCGGTCGTCCCGTCCCTCCTGCATGACGATCAACTCCTGCCGGTCGGGCTGCCGCGCAGGGGGACCTCACGGATGACCCACGCGGCGACGACGGCGAGCACGGCGATCACCGCACCCCACATGAACACCTGCCCGACACCGCTGGTGATGGCCTGCTGGTAGGCGTCGCGCACGGCGGCGGGCAGCTCACCGAGCATCGCCGGGGTGAGCTGCTGGCTGCCGCCGGTGATCTGCCCGGCGGCCCCCGCACCGAGCCGCCCGCTGAGGTTGCTCTCCAGCTTCGTGGCGAACAGGGCCCCGAGCAGCGACACCCCCAGCGAGCCGCCGATGGTCCGGAACATCGTGGCCGCGCCGCTCGCGGCGCCCAGGTCGCGCTGCTCCACGCTGTTCTGCACGACGAGCATGGTGGTCTGCATGAGCATCCCCATCCCCACGCCGAGCACGACCATGTAGAGCGACGTGACGAGCTGCCCCGTGGTCACGTCCATCGTGGCCAGCAGGCCGAGCCCGACGACCATCAACGCCGCCCCGGTGATGAGCATCGCGCGGTAGCGGCCGGTGCGGGTCACGAGCTGGCCGCCCAGCAGCGAGGTCGTGAGCATCCCGCCCATCAGCGGCAGGAGCAGCAGCCCGCTGCTCGTGGCCGACGCGCCCTGCACGTTCTGCTGGAACTGCGGCAGGAAGGTGACCGCCCCGAACATCGCGAACCCGATCACGAACGTCATCGCGATCGCCGCGGTGAAGTTGCGGTCCGCGGAACAGCTCGAGCGACAGGATCGGCTCCTCGACGCGGCGCTCGACGAGGACGAACGCCACCAGCGCGAGCACGGTGAGCGCGAGCAGGCCCATGATCTGCCACGAGCCCCAGTCGTACTGGTTGCCGCCCCAGCTGGCGAGCAGCGTCAGCGCGGAGATTCCCGTGCCGAGCAGGCCCGCTCCCCACCAGTCGATCGTGACCGGGCCCGGCCGCCTGCCCGGCAGGTGCATGGTGAGCGCGACGACCACCAGTGCGAGCGCCCCGAGCGGCAGGTTGATGTAGAACGCCCAGCGCCAGCTCAGGTTGTCGGTGAGGAACCCGCCCAGCAGCGGTCCGCCGATGAAGGCCAGCGGCATGACCGCGGCCATCAAGCCCCTGGTAGCGGCCCCGTTCCCGCGGTGGCACGAGGTCGCCGATGATCGCGATCGCCCCGACCATCAGGCCACCGGCGCCCACGCCCTGGAGCCCCCGGAACGCGATCAGCTGGCCCATGTCCTGGGCCAGCCCGGACAGCGCCGAGCCGACGAGGAACACGACGATCGAGGCCATGAACACGCCCTTGCGGCCGAACAGGTCGCCGAGCTTGGCCCACACGGGCGTGGACACCGCCGTGGCCAGCGCGTAGGCGGTGACGACCCACGACAGGTGCGCGAGTCCGCCCAGGTCGCCCACGATCGTCGGCAGCGCGGTGCCGACGATGAGGTTGTCCAGCATCGCCAGCAGCATCGCGATCATCAAACCGCTCATCACGGTGTAGATCTCGCGCCTGGTCCTCGGTCGATCGACCGTGACCGGGTCCGTACTCGTCGTCATCGACCGTCCTCGCTCCGGGCCCGGGGCCACTTACTTGACGCCCGGCTAGCTACCGTGAACGATACCAGCGTTTACTAGCCGGTCGTCAAGTAAGCTTGCCGTGGCGTTGCCCACGGCGCCGCGGATCCGACACCGGAGGACAGCATCGCGATGGAGACCGACCCGCTGAGATGGCTCGAGGCCCTGCGCGGCTCGCACGATCGCCTGGAGGCGCTCGTCGCACCGCTGGACGGGGCGGGGCTGCGGCGCCGGTCCTACGCGGGGGACTGGACCATCGCGCAGGTCCTGTCCCACATCGGGTCCCAGTCCGAGATCTTCGGCATGTTCCTCGACGTCTCGCTGGCAGGGTCACGAGCCGCCGGGCGCGGAGAGCTTCCCGCCGATCTGGGACGAGTGGAACGCCAGGTCCCCCGAGGACCAGGCGACGGCCGCGCTCGCCGCCAGCGGGAAGCTCGTGGCGCGGATCGAGTCGATGGACGCGGCGGAGCGGGACGGCGTCCGGATGTCGATCTTCGGCATGGACGTCGACCTGGCCGGGTTCCTGCAGATGCGGCTGTCGGAGCACGCCGTCCACACCTGGGACGTGGCCGTCGCCCTCGACGAGCGAGCGCAGATCTCGCCCGACGCCGTCGACCTGCTCGTCGACGCGCTCGGGCTCATCACCGGCTATGTGGGCCGGCCCCTCGCGGTCCCGGTCGTCGAGGTCCGGACGGCCGCACCCGACCGCCGGTTCCGGCTGGAGTCGGGCCCCGACAAGCTGGCGCTCACCGACGGCGCGACCGGCGGAGCCCGACGCCACGGTGACCCTGCCCGCCGAGGCCTTCGTCCGCCTGGTCTACGGCCGACTCGACGCCGCCCACACGCCGCCGGTCGACACGGACGGCGTCAGCCTCGACGACCTCCGGGCCGCCTTCCCCGGCGTCTGACCCCCGCGCCCGGCCTCCTCCGCACGGTGAGCCGCCGTCCCCCGTTGCAGGAAAGCCACTTTCACGCCACCAGATGGCGTGAAAGTGGCTTTCCTGCAAGCCCCGGGGCCGGCGCGGTGGGTCAGGAGCCGCCGGGGTTCAGCGTCACCGTCTCCGGCTTGTAGCCGGCCCCGACCACGTCCACGCCCTCGCCCTTGAGCAGCGCCACGGCCTTCTCGACGTAGGTGTTCGTGTAGGCGTCGGCGTCGGGGTCCTTGGTGATCACCGTCTGGCCGTCGGCGTTGACGGCGGTGCGGGCGATCTTGACCGTCTGCGCCCAGTCGGCCTGGTCGATGGTGCCGACGCCCGCGTCCGGTGAGGGCCAGATCAGCTTGTTGACCTCGTTGATCTGCCACAGCTGGTGGCTCGCGCCGAGCTTCGACCCGGCCTTGACGACGATGTCGCGGCACTTCGCCACGTTGTCGCGGCAGAACGCCCACCCCTCCAGCGAGGCGGCGATGAACTTCGTGGTGTTCTCCTGGTAGGCCGGGTCGGACTTCAGCTTCTCCGTGTTGGCCCAGATCGCGTCCTGCAGCATCGCGGTGCCCGCGTCGTTCCAGTTGATCACGCTGAAGTCCGCGGGGGTGAAGAGCTGCCCGGTCTTCGGGTTCTGCGCCTCCAGCACCTGCGCGTACTCGTTGTAGGACATGGCCTGGGCGGCGTCGATCTCGCCGGACAGCAGCGCCTGCATGTCGAACTGCTGCTGCACGAGCGTCACGTCGGTGGCCGGCTTCAGCCCGACGTCGGTCATCCCCGCGAACAGCTCGAACTCGTTGCCGAAGCCCCAGTTGCCGACCTTCTTGCCGGCCAGGTCGGCGGCGGACTTGATCCCCTTGTCCGCGAACGCGACCTGGTAGGTGCCGGAGCGCTGGAAGACCTGGGCCACGTCGGTGATGCCCGCGCCCTGTTCGCGCGACCCGAGCGCCTTGGGCACCCAGGCGATCGCGTAGTCGGCCTGGCCCTGCGCCAGTACCGTCTGCGGGACGATGTCGACCCCGCCCTCCTTGATCTGCACGTCGAGCCCGCGCTTGGTGTAGAAGCCCTGGTCGACGGCGGCGAAGTAGCCTGCGAACTGGCCCTGGGTGAACCACTGCAGCTGGAGCGACGACCTTCGTGGGACCGGCCGGGGCACTGCCGCCGGAGCCGCCGCTCGGAGCCGCCGTCGTCGAACACGCCGTGAGCGCGACGGCCAGCGCGGCGGCGACCGCGAGGACCGGTCGGAGGGACGGTCTGGGCATGGATCCTCCTGGTGAACGGTGGGTCATCGGTAGCGCGTCGCGAGACGCTCGGCGAGCAGGCCCGCCAGGTAGAAGATCAGCCCCAGAACGATCGAGGCGACGACGAACGCCCACGCGCGCGCGTAGGCGGTGTTGGCCGCGGCCGCCGAGATGCGGCTCCCGAGACCGTTCTGCAGCCCGCCGAAGTACTCCGCGACGATCGCCGCGATGACGGCGGCGGGGGCGGCGAGCCGCAGCCCGGTCATGATGTAGGGCACCGCACCGGGCAGGCGAACGAACCGCGCCTGCTGCCAGGGCGACGCGGCCAGCGCCGACATCAGCTGGGCGTGCACCGGCCGCACCTGCCGCAGCCCGCGTGCGGTGGACACGAAGACCGGCACGACCACCACCACGGTGACGACCAGCCGCCGCGGGATCTCGGTCGTGGAGCCGAACATCGTGGTGAACACCGGCGCCAGCGCGACGATCGGCACCGCGCTCGCGGCGAGCACCACGGGGCTGGTCAGCTCCGAGACCAGCCGCGACGCCGTGGCGAGCAGCGCCAGCAGCAGCCCGAGCAGGAACCCGGCCACCAGCCCTACGAGCGCGTTGCCGCCGGTGACCGCGGCGGTCGCGAGGATCACGTCGAACTGCGCGACCACCTGGGCCGCGATGGCGGACGGTGCGGGAAGCAGGAACGCCGGGACCGCGGCGACGGTGACGACGACCTCCCAGACGACCAGCGCGAGGACGCCGAAGACGATCGGCGGTATGACCCCGCTGCCGCTGCGGACCACGCCGCCCGACGTCGCGTCGATGGCGGGGCCGCTCACGGCTCGTTCCCCTTGCGCAGCGCCTCGCGGACGGCGGTGATGGCCGCGAAGAAGTCCCCGGTCTCGCGGACGTCCTCGACGACGTCGGGGGCGAGGTCGGTGGCGTCCGCCGCCTCCGGACGCCGTCCCGGCACGATCTCGGTGATCCGGCCGGGCCGCGCCGACATCACGACGACGTTGTCGGAGAGGACGACGGCCTCGGGTATGGAGTGCGTGACGAACAGGACGGCGGCGCCGGACTCCCTGGCGATCCGCAGCAGCTCGGCCTGCATCCGCTCGCGCGTCATCTCGTCCAGGGCGCCGAACGGCTCGTCCATGAGCAGCAGGCGGGGGCTCGGGCGCCAATGCGCGGGCGATCGCGACCCGCTGCTGCATGCCCCCGGAGAGCTGGCTGGGGCGCGACCCGGCGAAGTCGGTGAGGCCGACGAGCTCCAGCAGCTCCGCGGCACGCGTGCGCCGCCGCGCCGTGGGCATCCCGTGCACCTGCAGCGGCAGCTCGACGTTCTCGGCCACCGTGCGCCACTCCAGCAGCCCCGGCCTCCTGGAACGCGATGCCGTAGTCCTGGTCCAGCCGGGCCTGCCGCGGTGTCTTGCCGCCGACGAGCACGGTGCCCGCCGTGGGCTGTTCGAGGTCGGCCACCACCCGCAGCACCGTCGACTTGCCGCATCCCGACGGGCCGATCAGCGAGACGAACTCGCCTGGCCCGATCGTGATGTCGACGCCCGACGAGCGCCTCCACCGGACCGAAGTTCTTGTCCACCCCGGACAGCTCGACGGCGTTCACCGCATGCTCCCGCGGTAACGACGCAGGCTGACGTCGAGGACCCCGACGGCACCCGCGGCGAACAGGCCCAGCGCCGCCGCACCGAGGATCGCGGTGTACATCCGCGACGGGTCGCCGGTCGCCGACTGCGCGTACTCGATGATGAGCCGCCCGATCCCGCCCCGGGTGCCGGTGGAGATCTCGGCGACGATCGCCCCGACGACCGCCGCCGCCGCCGCGAGGCGCGCCGCCGGAATGACGAACGGCACCGACGCGGGCAGCCGCAGCCGCCGCAGCGTGGTCCACCAGCCCGAGGCGAGCGTGTGGAAGAGCTCCACGTCGGCCTTGGGCGGCGAGTTGAGACCGCGCAGCATGCCGACCGCGATGGGGAAGAACGCGAGGTAGGACGAGATCACCATGACGCTGGCCCACGGCTGCCACGACCAGCCGAGTATCACGATCTTCCCTCCCCAGCCGACGACGAGGGGCGCGATGGCGATGAGCGGCACCGTCTGCGACGCCACGACGAAGGGCAGCACCGCGCGCTCCACGATTCCGAACCGTTGCATGACCAGGGCCAGCAGCACGCCGAAGATCCCACCGATCACGAGCCCGCCCAGCGCCAGCCCCAGCGTCAGCAACGCCGCGGTCACCACCGCCACCCCGACGGTGCGCGTGTCGGCGGAGCCGGCGACCTCGGGGTCGGTCAAGCGTCCCAGCACGGTCCAGACGTGGGGCATCGCGGCGTCGTCGGTGCGGGGAAGCACCCGGGTGTCGCCGATGCTCACGCCCGCCGCGGGCAGGACGGCCTTCGCGAGCTCCCACAAGACGACGAGCAGGGCGAAGGCCGCCACCGTGGTCAGCACGGTCCGCGACCGGCGGCGCACGGCGCTGGGACCTTCACGCGGCATGGGCGGCTCCTGACGTCGACGGACTCGGCCTCCCGCCGACGAAGGCGATCCTGCGATCAGTCGATGACCGTAGCGTTACCGGCGCGTTCCCAGTAGAGGCGGGAGCGCCCTGCTCGCCCGGCCGATCGGACCGTCGCCGGTGCAGGCCTCCGCACGGTCAGTCCACGGCGTCGGCGCCTTCGTCGTCGTCGTCCTTGTCGGCGAGCGTCCAGATGTAGGTCATGGCCGTCGAGCCGCGCGACCGGGTGTTCGATCACGAACTCGGTGGAGTCACGCAGATCGACGTGGTTCGTCGCGTCGCCCTCCTCGGTCCCGGCGCCGACGTCGTCGCGGTCGATCGGCTTGATCGTGGGACCCGTGTCGAACGGGTCGTCCTCCGGCCCGGTGGCGCCGGCGCCGAAGTCGCTGTCGGGACCGTGGTTGATCACCCGGTCGTCAGGGGCGAGCGGGTCGCCGAGCGGGCCGCCGCTGCCCGAACCGCTCCCGAAGTCCAGCCCCGGGTTCGCGCTGCCGGGGTTGCCCAGCAGGGTGAGGCTGTCGGGCAGGCGGACGGTCGTGTCGATCTGACCGGTGTTGACGCCGCCGTCGTCGGCGGGGTCGACGGCCCCCTCCTTCGGCGTGAAGGGATCGAACGTCAGGCTGTCGCGCGGAGGCAGGACCGGCGCGTCCGGGTCGGGGGTGAACTCCACGCCGGACCCGTCGGTCGCGGCCTCCGTGCCGTCGCCGCTGCCGTCGTCTCCGGAGCCGTCGTCCCCGGAGCCGTCGTCCCCGGAGCCGTCGTCCCCGGAGCCGTCGTCGTCCGTGCCGGTCGTGTCGTTCTCGAAGGCCTCCGCCTCCTCGGGGGTGAACGGCGTCCCGTCGGCGTGGTGGTAGTTGCCGTCCTTGTCGACGTGGACCGTCTCGCCGTTGGGAGCCACGAAGGTGAACGGCACCAGTTCGACGTCCCCGGCGCCCTGCTCCTCACCGCCGCCTGTACCGGTCCCGCCGCGGGAGTCGGTCAGCGGGTGATCCCGGTGTGTCCCAGGGAGTAGCGCCCGGGCTGGGGCCAGACGGCGAGGCCGTGCGGGTTCTCCCCGACCGGGATCCTGGCCAGCAGGCGGCCGTCGGCGGTGGACAGCACGTACACCTCGCGGTCGTAGCGCCCGGAGAGCCACAGCTGGGTGCCGTCGGCGGTGAGGTTGCCCATGTCCGGGCTTCCGCCGGGGATCGTCCACTTCGCCTGCTCGGCGCCCGTGTAGGCGTCGAGGACGCTGACGGTCCCCTCGTGGCGGTTGGTGACGAAGAGCCGCTTCGCGTCTCGGGAGAAGTAGAGGCCGTGCGCGCCGTGCCCCGTCGGGATCTCGCGCAGCACCTTCGTCGCGGCGCCGTCGAGCACCCAGAGCCCGTTCTGCTGGGCGTCGGCGATGTAGAACACCGAGCCGTCCGGCGCGAGCCTGATGTCCTGCGGCCCCATCTTCTTGTTGCGAACCGGCATGTCGATCATGCGCAGGAGTGTCCGGCTCGCGATGTCGACGACGGCGACCCGCCCGGCGAACTCGCAGGTGAACACGGCGGTGCGGCCGTCGGGGGTGAAGTCGGCGTGGTCGATGCCCCCGCAGTCGGGGGTGAGGAGCTGGCCCTGCTCGGCCCACGTGCGGGGGTCGTAGAACACCAGCCGCCTGCGCGCCTCGGCCACCGAGATCGCCGTCCGACCGTCCGGGGTGAAGTACAGGTTGTACGGGTCGATCGACCGGGATGTTCGCGCCCGGCTTCCCGGTCCTCGCGTCGAACGGGGTGAGCTTGTTGGTGGTGTCGTCGCTCGCGTAGAGCGTGGTCATGTCCCAGGACGGGACGACGTGCTGCAGTTCCCCGCCGAGCTGGTACTTCCCGACCACGCCGAACGTGGCCGGGTCGATCACCCAGACCTCGCCCGGAGTTGTGCGGCACGTAGACCAGGGGTTTCGCCGCGCGGGCGACGTCGGACAGCATTCCGGCGGCCGCGCTCGAGTAGACGTCGTGCGCGTCGAGTACCGGTGGCATCCCGGGGAGCGGGTCGGTCGCCAGCACCCCGGTCGCGGCGGCCGGGTCGGGCGGTGCGGGGTGTGGTGGCGCGGGCGGCGGCGCCGTGCAACCGGCGAGCCAGGTGCCTGCGACGAGCACGGCGGCCAGCAGCGGGCGCGTGCGGGGGATCTCGTCACGAACAGTTCCCTCTCAGCCGAACAGGTGTCCGGCGGTCACGGGGGTGAGCCCCCGTGCGGCCAGGTCGTCGACGATGCCGGGTAGCGCCGTCAGGGTTCCGGGGTGCCCGAGGTGCAGGCTCACGACGCTCCCGGCACCGGCGGACGCCACGTTCCGCCGGATCGCCGCCGCGCCGGGATCGGTGAAGTCCCGGGAGTCCACGTCGTAGGACAGCACCGTCGGGTATCCGGCGGCGCTCGCGAGCGTGCGCACCTCCGCCGTCGCCTCCTTCGCCTGCGACGGCCGGAAGAACGCGCCAGGGCCGCCGGTGAGTGCGGCGATGCGGTCGCGGCAGCGTTCGATCTCCACGCGCACCTGCGTGTCGCTCAGCGCGCTGAGGTCGGGATGGGACCAGGTGTGGTTGCCCAGCTCGTGGCCGAGGTCGTCGACGAGCCGCGCGGCGTCGGGGTACTGCTGGAGCCAGGTGCCGACCGCGAGCACCGTGACGGCGGCCCCGCGTTCGCGGAACCCGGCGAGGATCCGGCGCGCGAGCCCGAGGTCGCCCGCGCCGTGGAAGGTCAGCGCGACCTCGGGTCGTCCGGTGGTGGCGTGGTCGACCTCGACGGCCGGTCCGCCCGGTGCCGGTCCGCCCGGTGCCGGGGCGGGCTGCGGCGGCGGGGTCGCCGCGGACACGGGGGGCGCGGGCGCGGGCTCGGCCCGGCCCGGCCCGCATGCGGCGACGCCGGCCAACCCGGCCGCCGCGGCCACGGCCCGCAGCACCTGCCGCCGCGGGAGCCCCGCGCCGTCGTCCGAGCTCACGTCACGGAGGGTAGGCCCTGGGTCTGCCGGCGCTCGGGGGGCCTGTGACATCTCCGTCCGGAATGGGCGCCGCTATTGTCGGAAATGCTCCTGGAGCTGTTGACTCGCCATTCTTCAATTGTTCTGGCGCGTATCCCGATGCGCGTCACGGCCAGATCAAACCGGACCCCGAGACCCCGTCCTTGCCGTGCCCACGTGACCGGCATCGGGCGTCGACCGGCGCGGCGACGGCGAGCCGCGGCGGGTCGGTGGCAGCCCGCCCGGGTGCTCGAAGGCGAGGGTAGTGAAGGGCGTCAACGAGTGACCCGCCTGCTGGCCCGGTGCCTCGACACCGCGCTGGTGTTGGCGCACCGCACGGAGCAGTAGCGGCGCCGGCCGGCGCGCGACGTGTCGACGAACGCCGTGCCACAGCCGGTTCGCGCGCAGCGACCCAGGCGGTGGC
Organism: uncultured Actinomycetota bacterium; assembly: GCA_963784265.1. GTDB lineage: Bacteria > Actinomycetota > Actinomycetes > Mycobacteriales > Pseudonocardiaceae > Pseudonocardia. Next base: position 307,192 of record CAWAQQ010000002.1, on the reverse strand, counting down.
CGCCCGCGAAGCACACGAGGTACGCGAGCCCGGTGACCGTGACGGCGCGCACCCGGGAGACCACGTCGTCGGACATCGCCCGGTAGTGCAGGTGCGGATGGCCGTCGTGCACGGAGACGTAGGGCTTGCTGGCGGCGCGCGCGAGCAGCTCGTTGACGTCGGCACAGCGCTGCTCGACGGTGGCGTCGCCGAAGCAGCGGGCGAGCTCGCCGCCCCAACCCGCGAGGTCGGTGGCCTGCCGGGCGGTGACGTGGGGGTCGACGACCCGGTGCCGTCGCAGCGCCGCCCCGACCTGGTCAGGGGTCGGAGCCGGGCCCAGGTTGACCAGATCGGCCGCCAGCAGCGCGGCGGCGCCTCCGTAATGGTTGAACTGCATAAGGACATGACAGCACAGTGGGTCCATCGACACCACGACCCGCACCCTGACCGCCCCCGCGCTCGTGCTGGCGCAGATCATCAGCCTGCAGCTCGGCTCGGCGGTGGCGAAGGGCCTCTTCGCCGACATCGGCGTCACGGCGACCGCGGCGCTGCGCATCTCCCTGTCCGCGATCGTGCTCTGGGTCCTCGTGCGTCCCCGGCTCCGGTCGCTGACCCGGCCGCAGTGGTGCGCCGCGCTGGGCCTCGGTGCGGTCCTCGCGGCGATGAACCTCGCCTACTTCATGGCCATCGGCCTGCTGCCGCTCGGGGTCGCCGCGTCGCTCGAGCTGCTGGGCCCGCTGCTGCTGGCCGTCGCGCTCACGCGCAGGCCGTCCGACGGGGCATGGGTGGCCCTGGCTGTCGCCGGGGTGCTGCTGCTCACCGCGCCCGGTGGCGACCTGCCGCTGCTCGGCCTCGTGGCCGGGCTGGCCGCCGCGGCAGGCCGGGCGGGCTACGTCCTGCTCAGCCGCCGGGTCGGGCGCGTCTTCGACGGCTGGTCCGGGCTCGCGGTCGCGCTCGCCACCGGTGCCTGCCTGGTGGCGCCGTGGGGGGTGGTCAGCGCAGGCGCCCGGCTGCTCGACCCGGGCGTGCTCACCGCGGGGCTGCTGGTCGCGCTGCTCTCGTCGCTCCTGCCCTACGCGCTGGACCTGGTGGTGCTCCGCCGGATCAGCCCCCATGCTGTTCGGGATCCTGCTCAGCCTCAGCCCGGCGGTGGGGGCCCTCGTGGGTCTCGTGGTGCTCGGCGAGACGCTCGACACCCGCCAGGTGCTGGCGATCGTCTGCGTCGTGGTGGCGAGCGCGGGCGCCCTCGCCGGGAACGTGTCGCGCGCCCACCGCGGCCGTGCCGATCCTCAGTCGTCGGGGAGCAGGGGCACCGAGTGGCCGTGATCGTGGCCGATCAGCCTCGCCCGGGACACGGCGCCGGTTCCGAAGCGCTCGCGGACCGAGTCGAGCGTGTCGTCCAGCGCGCTCCCGCTGTGCGCGGTGAACGGCAGGGCGAGCTGGACGGGCAGGTCGTGGTGGAGGTTGGTGAGCGACACCCCGAGCAGGGTGATGCCGCTCTCGGTGATCTTGGGCAGGGCACCGGACAGCAGCCCCCGCGCGGCGGCGAGGATCGTCTCGGTGTGACCCGTGGCCTCGTGCATCGTGTGCGAGCGGGTGGCCCGGGTGAAGTCGGCGAAGCGGAGGCGGAGCACGACGGTGCGGCAGACGCGGTGGGCCCCGCGCAGCCTGCGGCCGAGCCGGTCGACGATCGCCGTGAGGACGCCGTCGAGCTCCATCGCCGTGCGCGGCCGCCGGCCCAGCGCCCGTTGCGACCCGATGGAGCCGGCGCCGCCGCGTGGTGTCGACGGGGCGTGGGTCGAGGTTGTGGGCCAGGGCGTGCAGGTGGCGGCCGGACGCCCGGCCGAGGATCGACGACAGCGCCGACTCGCTGATCTCGGCCACCTCGCCCACCGTGTGCACGCCCAGCGCGTGCAACTTGGCCGCGGTGACGGCGCCGACCCCCCAGAGCCGCTCGACCGGCAGCGGGTGCAGGAACTCCAGCTCCCGGTCCGCCGGGACGAGCAGCAGCCCGTCCGGCTTCGCCACCCCGCTCGCGACCTTGGCCAGGAACTTCGTGCGGGCCACGCCCACGGTGATGGGTAGCCCGACCCGGGCCAGCACCTCCTGCCGCAGGCGGGCCGCGATGTCCATCGGCGAGCCCGCGATCCGCCACAGCCCGCCGACGTCGAGGAAGGCCTCGTCGATCGAGATCCCCTCCACCAGCGGGGTGGTCTCGGCGAACACCGCGAAGACGGCCTTGCTCGCCGCCGTGTAGGCCGACATCCGCGGCGCGACGACCGCCAGGCCAGGGCAGAGCCTGCGCGCCTGGCGCCCGCCCATCGCGGTGCGCACGCCGAACGCCTTGGCCTCGTAGCTGGCCGCGAGCACGACGCCGCCGCCGACGATCACCGGACGGCCACGCAGGCGCGGATCGTCACGCTGCTCGACCGACGCGTAGAACGAGTCGAGGTCGGCGTGCAGGATCGCCGCGTCGCTGCGCACGAACATACGTTCGCATCGGGGTCCGACAGTCCGCAACGAGCGACCGGCACGAACCGGTGAAGCCACCCCCGCTCCCGTGACGGTGTCGGCCGGGCTTCAGCGGGCTGCGCGACCGCAGGCCCGCCGACATCCGGCACTACGGGATCCGCGGCAACATGTGGGGAAGCCGGTACGGGATGGCGGCCGAGGACGGGTCGCACGTGGCCGCCGCCGACCGTGTCGGCCGCAAGCGCTGGGCCGTCCAGGCGGACGGGCAGACCTACGAGTTCCGGCGGCCGTCGATCGTGGCGGCAGGCGGAGGAGCTGCAGTCGGGCGGCCGGTCGATCGGATCGGTGCGGCGAACCAGCCTGTGGCGCAGCGACGCGGAGGCCGACCTGCCCGGCCTACCGATGCCGGTCCAGATCTTCGTGCTGGCTGTGGCGTTGACGACATGGGACGCGCAGGCCGCCGCGGCTGCGTCGGGTGCTCTGACGAGCCGGAAGTCCCCTGGCCGGGAGGGCCGGGACCGCGAGGGGACACGGTCCCGGCCCTGATCGGGGGCCGGACGGCCTGGGCACTGCCGGGATAGCGGGTGTAAGGCTGACGTGCAACACTCGGGGTTGTTGCCGAGAGAAGCTTGTTACTCCTGGTGATGCATTAAGCGCCTTACGTGGTAAGGATACAGCTGTCAGTTGATCGTGGGAACCCGGGGGGGAGTCGAGAAGTGGCCAGTAGCTCGAGACGGGGTGGATCGATGGAAGCGCGCGTGCGGGCACCACTGACGCGGGAGAGCATCATCCGTGCGGCCGTCAACCTCGCCGATGAGGTGGGCGTCGACGCCCTCAGCATGCGGCGGCTCGGCGCCGAGCTGGGCGTGGAGGCGATGTCCCTGTACGGGCACATCGCGGACAAGGCAGCCGTGCTGGACGGGATCGCCGAGTTCGTGCTCGGCGAGATCTACCTCAACGGCCTGGAGACCGACCCGGTCGGCATGGAGTGGGACGACTGCCTGCGGGCCATGGCCCGCGCGTTCCGGCGTACGGCCGTGGCGCATCCGGGCTCGTTCCCCCTGGTGCTGACCCGTCCGGTGGGTTCGTCGACGGCACTTCACGTCACCAGGGTCGTCCTCGGCGTGTTCAACGACGCCGGGCTGTCGCCGACCGAGTCGGTGCACGCGATGCGGGCCTTCACCGCACTGCTCACGGGCTCGCTGATGCGTGAGCTCGGCGCGACGCCCGCATTCAGCGGGTTGTCGCCGAAGGACGTCGACAGCCAGGGTCACGGAGCTGCAGCAGAGCGGATTCCCCGAGCTCGACGCGGCGGCCGAGGCGCTTGCGGTGTGTCACCACGAGACCGAGTTCGAGTTCGGTGTCGACCTGCTGATCAGCGCCATCCGCCTGCGCTGCCCGGTGGGCGAGCGCACCCCGGCACGCTCCGGCTGAGCCGGGCGGTGTCGCCGCCCCGGTTCGCCGCGTACCGACGGCACCGTCGTTGTCGGTGCGGTGTGCTGGACTCGTGGCGGGAGGTGACGGGCGTGTCGTACGTGCACGGGCATGCGCGCGGTCTCGGCTGGGTGGCGGGCCACTACCGCCAGCCGCACCGGCCCGACGGGCAGCAGCTCGGCCTCGGGCAGTCCGTCGCGGACCCGTGCGACGGCGCATCCGTGCGGCGCGTCAGGCCCCGCACCGGCGAGGTGTCACGACCGGCCGGCAGGGGCCGCACTCGGGACTGATGCGGTGCGCGGGGCCGGGAAGCCCCCCACGGCCTGCTCGAACGTGTGCGCTACCCGCAGCACGGTGGCGTCGGCGAACTGCCTGCCGATGATCATCATCCCGGTCGGGAGGCCGTTCACCAGCCCGGCCGGCACGCTGCAGGCCGGGTGCCCCGAGACGTCGAGTGGCGCGCAGTTGGCCAGCATCTCCAGCGCGCGGCCGATGATCTCCTCCCGCGGGGCGTCGGCCTCGGGGATGATCGACGCCTGTATCGGCGTCGTCGGCATCACCAGGACGTCGTAGCGCGAGAGGGCCTCGTCGTAGGCGGCCCGCAGCAGCGGCACGAGGTTGCGGGCCATCGCGTAGTGCTTGCCGTGGTACCGGTCGATCGAGTACCGGCCGGCCAGGAGCACCAGCTTGACGGTCTCGGAGAACTGGCTGCCGACCGCGCGCGTCCTCGCAGACCGCCTTGCCGGTGATCGTCGCGCCCGCGGCGAGCAGGCGGGACACGATCGTCGCGTCCCGGGTGGGGACGTGCCCCTCGAGCGTGGCCGAGCCGTTCATCAGCGGCACGCCCGCGACGTTCGTGTTGTCCTTGATCGCGACGGTCCGCCCGGCCAGCGGGCCGTCGACGGACTCGTTGATCTCGGTCCGGACATACCACGCGTTGAGGGGGTTCTCGGCGGCGTCGGGCCGGTGCCAGGCGCGCTCGGGCGCCACGGGTGCCACCTCGCCGTGAAGCTCCTCGACGGCGTCCCACGACGCGAGCGCACCGTGCACCATCGGCCCGAACGACGCGATGTCGGCCTCGGACAGGCCCAGGCCGTAGCGCTCGGCGATCTGGGCGAGTGCAGCGGGGTCCGGTGGCTGTGACGGGCATCGGGTCTCCTCGGGACGGCGCCTGCGGTGTGTCCGCTTCAGCGCTACTCCGCGTGCCCGGAGGCGTCAAGGCCGGAGCACCCGGTCAGTACTGGACCAGGTCGAAACGGGCGCCCTGGTCGTCGGTGCACTCGGCGGCCGTCCCGTAACCGGCGGGCGCCGGGTCGGTGCAGGTGCCGCCCGCGGCGCGGACGTCGCGGGCCGCCGCCCGGATGTCGGCGACGGTGAACATGGGCACCGCGACGGACGCCGGGTGGCCACCGGAGAGCCCGATCATCGGCGCGGCGCCGGGGCCGTCGGCGCCGTCGGTGCGCACGTGCCAGGTGCCCGGGCGGGCGCCGGGGAAGAACCGCCAGCCCAGAACCGTGCCGTAGAACGCCCGTGCGCGCGCCTCGTCCGGCACGTGCACCGACACGTAGGTGAGCTCGCCGGCGCCCGTGACTTCGGCGGCCGGACCGGCCGGCCCGCCGCGCGCTGCAGGGCGAAGGGCAGGCCCTGGTCGTCGACGCAGTCGGCGACGCGCCCGTGGTCCTCGTCCACCGGGTCGGTCGCGGTCCCGCCCGCGGCCCGGACCAGCGCGACCGCCGCGTCGACATCGGCCACGGCGAAGCAGGCCATCAGCGTGCTCCGCTGCCCGCCGAACAGCCCGAGGCGCGGCTGCCGGTTCGCGACCTGCCGTCCCTGCGCCCCGGAGCCCGCCGTGACGGTCCAGCCGAGCACGGCGGCGTAGAACCGCTCGGCGCGGTCGACGTCGTGCGTCCAGACCGAGGCGTAGACGATCGGGCCCGTGCGGCCGGCGGGGCCCGCCGGCTCGCGGGAGATCATCCACCGGTGGCCTGCGGGGTCGACCACGACGCCGCCGCGGCCGTACGGCGAGTCGGTGACGGGTCGTTCGAGGGTGCCGCCGAGCCGCACGGCGCGCTCCACCACGGCGTCGGGGTCACCGACCTCCAGGCGCAGCGACTGGCTGACGCCACCCCGGTTCAGCGGCGCGACGAGACCCATCTCGGGGAACTCGTCGGCCATCATCAGCACGCTGTCCCCCAGGGCGACCTCGACGTGGCCGGTCCGGCCGTCGGGCATCACGATCGGCTCCCCGCGGCGGCGCGCGCCGAACGCCTCGACGTAGAACTCGACCGCCGCCCGCGCGTCCGGCACCGCCAGGTAGGGGGTGACGGCGTGCAGGGGAACGGCCTCGGCGGGGCCGGCCTCGGTGGCGGTGTCGGCGGTCGTGGTCACGATGGTCCTCCCGGGATCGAGCAGGGCGCGCTCCACGCGGGCGCGCAGGTCACGGGCGAAGTCGGGGTCGGGCTCGGCGGCACCGAGGGGAGCCCGCAGGGCGTCGAACGGATCGGTCATCGCGGGCCGCCTTCCCCGATCGCGGTGTAGCTGCGACGGAACGCGGCGCGGGCCCTGACGAGCAGGGCCTCGGTGGCGTGCACCGTGCGACCGAGCGTGCGCGCGACCTCCGGGACCGTGAGGGCGTCGAGGTAGCGCAGCGTCAACGCCGCGCGGTGGGTGGCGGTCTGCGCCGCGAGCACCTCCCGGGCGAGCAGCGCGTCGAGCCGCTCGTCCCAGGGGTCCTCGGCGCCGTCCGGGGTCTCGTCGTCGACGGCCCGCAACCCCCGCTCCTCGCGCGCGGCGGCACGCCAGTGGTCCACCAGCTTGTGCCGCGCGATCCCGACCAGCCAGCCGGTGCTCGGCGACGGCGGAGGCACCCGTCGGCAGGCCGCGACCGCGGCCAGGAACGTCTCGGCGGTGAGGTCCTCGGCGACGGCGCGGTGTCCGCACCGGACGAGCAGGTATCCGTAGACCTGGGGGAGCGCGGCGTCGTAGAGGTCGAGCAGCGCGAGGCCGGGGTCGGGCCGCACCCCTCGTTCGCCGCTCACACCCCTTCATCGGCCGTCGGCCGCGGGTTCCGACGGTGGTTCACCCGATCGGCCCAGTCAGCGGGCGGCTCGACGGCCCGGAGCGCGGTGCGATCCCCGCCGGTAACGTCGAGGGAACGCCGCGATGCCCGTGCGCGGCCCGAGAAGGAGGTCGACCACGCCGTGTGCCGCAGCATCAAGACCCTCCGGCCGCCGATGACCCCGGATCCGACGGCGACGGACGTGCGCGCCGCCGCGCTGCAGTACGTCCGCAAGATCTCCGGGTTCCGCGCTCCCGCCGCACACAACGCCGCGGCGTTCGAGGCGGCCGTCGACGCCGTCGAGCGTGCCACCGCGGACCTGCTGGACTCCCTGGTCGTCCGCGGCGCAGCGCGCTGACCGGCCGTCAGCCCGCGTGCCGGGCCGGGCGGTCGCGCCCCAGCCTGCGCAGCTGCGCCGCGAGGTAGGGGCGCGCCCGCCGTTGCCCGCCCCGCTCCGTGATCGCCCGGTCCAGGTCCCGCAGCGCGCCCAGCACGGCACGGCGGTCCGGCGCCCAGCCACGTCGCTCGCACTCGGCGAACCAGTCGGACGGGCTGGCGTGGCCGCGCTCCCCGTTGCACCGCGCGCACGCCACCACCTCGTTCTCCAGCCACGACGGACCACCCTTGACCCGGGGAACGAGATGATCCGTCGTCGCCCGGACCAGGCCGGAGCACTCGCGGCGGCACCACACGCACGCCGGGCCGTCGCGCACGACGGCGGCGCGGAGCCGCTCGGCGCGGCCGGGTGACGGGAGCATCGCCGTCGATTCTGCGCCGCGGTGCGCTCGCGTGCCACACGATCGACGCGCCGGGGAGCGGCGGGATAACGTGGCCCGGTGAACGGGGAGCGGCTCGGGGTGGCGGTGCACGGCGGCACGCTGGCGGGCGCGGCGGCCGCGGCCCGCCGGGCCGAGGAACGCGGCTTCGAGTCGGTGTGGACCACCGAGTTCTACGACCGCTCGGCCACGGTCTCGCTGGCCGCGATGGCCGCCGCGACGTCGACGGTGACGGTCGGCAGCGGGATCGCCTACGCCGTGGGACGCAGCCCGCTGGTCCTGGCGATCGAGGCGCGGGACCTCGACGAGCTCTCCGGTGGCCGGCTCGTCCTCGGGCTCGGCACCGGCGCCCGCCGGATGCAGCAGGACTGGCACGGCGCCGACGGCGCTGTCGCCCGCGCCGCGCGTGGAGGAGCTGGTGCCGCTCCTGCGGCGCATCTGGGCGATGGACGACTCGGGCGTGCAGCACGAGGGCCGCTTCTACCGGATGGCCCTGCAGCCCACGTCCGAGGTGACACCGCGGGACCCCATCCCGGTGTACCTCGCCGGGTTCAACGCGCGGATGGTGCAGGCGGCCGGAGCCGTGGCCGACGGGCTGGTCGGGCACCCGATCTTCACGCCGCGCTACGTCGAGGAGGTGGTGCGGCCCGCGCTCGCGGCCGGTGCCGAGCGCGACGGGCCGCCCCACCGACGTTCCGATCGCGGGCTACGTCATCTGCAGCGTCGCCGAGGACGGCGACCGCGCGCGGCGTGACGCCGCGGCCCAGATCGCGTTCTACACGGTCGTGCGCACCTACCGGTCCATCGTGGAGATGGAGGGCTTCTCCGACGAGGTCGCCGAGATCCGGGCGGCGTGGCAGCGCCGCGACGCCGATGCGATGGTCGCCGCGGTCAGCGCGGAGATGGTGGCGCGGATGGCGGTGGCGGGCACGCCCGACGAGGCGCGTGACCAGCTGCCCGGCTTCCACGGCCTCTACGACCGGCTGCTCTGCTACGTGCCGAGCTACGGGCTGTCCGACGGCGAGATCACCGAGCGGGTGGACGCGGTGCTGGAGACGTTCGCCCCGGCGTGAGTGGCGGTCAGTGCTCGGCGAGCCAGGCGCGGCCCGCGTCGGTGATGAACCGGTCGCTGCCGGCCGTGGAGAGCAGCGGGGGGTCGTGCCGGTAGAGCTCGGCGGCCGCGGCGGGCGACACCCCGAGCTCGCGGGCCACCTGGTGGGCCTCCAGCTTGTGGAGTCGCCCGCCTTCGGCGGCCGCGAACCGCTCCAGCAGCGCGCGCTCGCCGCCGCCCGGTCCGGACGGGGCCGGTTCCGGCTCGGGCTCCTCGGCCAGCAGGGCCTCGATCTGGTCGGTGAACCCGCGCAGCAGCTGGCGCAGCCGCATCGCCCGGTCGACCTCGGTGGACTGCCCGCCCGCACCCTGCCACGTGCGCTTGGGGTGGCGGCGCAGGTACTCCTGCTCCAGCTCGAGCATCCGTTCGGTGTGCCGCTGGAACTGCTCGGCGGTGCCGTGCAGGAACACCCAGTGGCGCGTCGCGTGCGCCTGGCGGCCCTGGCGCTCCAGGTCGTCGTCGGAGAGCTCGGACGCGGGCAGCCCCCTGGCCTCGACGCTCATCCCTGGGCCTCGTGCTTCGCGACGAGCTCGGTGTCGGCCCCCACCGGTCCGACGCTCATCGCGCCGCCGGGCGCCCCGAGGGGCTCGTCGCGACCGGGCAGGGCCGCGTCGAAGAAGCGGGCGTTGTCCTCCACGTACTCCTCGTGGTCGGGGTCGACCGCGCGGTCCTGGCTGATGGCCTCCACCGGGCACACCGGCTCGCACGCGCCGCAGTCGATGCACTCGACCGGGGAGATGTAGAGCTTGCGCGAGCCCTCGTAGATGCAGTCGACCGGGCACTCGTCGACGCACGACTTGTCCATCACGTCGATGCACGGCTCCGCGATCACGTACGGCACGGGCCTCCCTTCGGTCGGCCTGTGCGTGGAAATCGTGGTTCCGACCGCGATTTCCGCGCACAGGCGCGTCAGCGCAGTGGACGTACTCGTAGTCGAACGGCTGGCCGTTGATGCCCTTCGACGGCGGGGCGATCCAGCCGGCTATCTTGCCGGGCTCGTAGACCGGCCGCATCAGGGACCGGACGTGGGTCTTGTCGGCCTCGGTCGGCAGCCAGGAGTCGCGTTTGGCCTCCCAGGCGTCGCGCCCGACGACCTCGCCCTTCGGCGTGACGTGGTGGTCGGCGAACAGCCCGACGTCGCGGTTGAACCCGACGCTCGGCAGCGTGAGGCGCCGCTCGATCCCGGCCTGCTCCAGCACGCGGTTCCAGCGCTTGAGCCCGTTCTCGCAGTCGGCGACGTACTCGCGGCGCAGGTCGTGGTTGAGCGCCAGCAGCGCCGGGACCTCGTCGGTGGTGAGCTCGCCGTCGCGCACGAGGTCGATGTGCGCCGAGTCCTCGGCGAGCACGTGGTCGTCCTTGCGCCGCTCCTCCTGCCACCGGCCCTTGAGCCCGGCGGTGAAGTAGTTGGCCGCGTTCGTGGACTGCTCGGAGCCGAACAGGTCCAGCGAGACCGAGTAGTGGAAGTTGATGTACTTCTGGATCACGTCGAGCGAGATGCCGCCGTGCGGGGCGATCTCCTCGGTCTCGTGCTCGCGCATCAGCTCGGCGGCCCGGGTGACCACCCGGTCGACACCGGTGGTGCCGACGAACATGTGGTGGCTCTCCTCCTTGAGCATGAACTCGCACGTCCGCGACAGCGGGTCGAACGCCGACTCCTTCAGCGTGCCGAGCTGGTACTTGCCGTCGCGGTCGGTGAAGTAGGTGAACATGAAGAACGAGAGCCAGTCCGGGGTCTCCTCGTTGAACGCGCCGAGGATCCGCGGGCTGTCCACGTCGCCGGAGTTGCGGTGCAGCAGGGCCTCCGCCTCCTCGCGGCCGTTGCGGCCGAAGAAGGCGTGCAGCAGGTAGACCATCGCCCAGAGGTGCCTGCCCTCCTCCACGTTGACCTGGAAGAGGTTGCGCAGGTCGTACAGCGACGGGGCGGTCTCGCCGAGGCGGCGCTGCTGCTCGACCGACGCCGGCTCGGTGTCGCCCTGGATGACGATCAGGCGTTGCAGGTCGGCGCGGAACTCGCCGGGCACCTGCTGCCAGACCGGCTCGCCCTTCTGCTCACCGAACGCGATCCTGCGGTCGGAGTTGCGCTCGGCGAGGAACACGCCCCAGCGGTACTCCTCCATCGCGACGTGGTCGAAGTGCGCCCAGCCCTCGCGGCCGACGTCGACGGCGGTGCGGAGGTAGACGTCCTGGGTGGGGACGGCCGGGCCCATCGTCTTCCACCAGTTGATGAAGTTGGGCTGCCAGGACTCCAGCGCGCGCTGGAGCCTGCGGTCGCCCGCGAGGTCGACGTTGTTCGGGATCTTCTCGCTGTAGTCGATGGACATCTGGTTCTGCTACACTCCCCAGGCCTTCATACGCGCCGTCGGTCGAAGTCGGCCTTGCGTCCCGTGCCGTACTTGCGCAACGCGCCCTCCGGACCGGACGCGTTGGGTCGGACGAAGATCCAGTTCTGCCAGGCGGTGAGGCGGGAGAAGATCCGCGACTCCATCGTCTCGGGCCCGACGAACCGGTGGTTGGCCTCCATGCCGGTCAGCGCGTCGGGGGAGAGCGACGCGCGCTCCTCGAGCGTGATCCGGATCTCGTCGGCCCAGTCGATGTCGTCGAGGGCGTCGGTGACCAGGCCCAGCTCCATCGCCTCGGCCGCCTCGATCCGGCGGCCGGTCTCCTGGCGCAGCTTCGCGACGTGGTCCTCGTCGCCGTAGAACCGCGACTCCAGGCGCGACAGGCCGTTCGCCATCGGGAACGCGCCGAAGTTCGAGTTCGACAGCACGATCTGCGCGGGCTCGCCCTCCTCGGCGTCGTCCTCCATGAGGCCGTCGAGCATGTACTGCCGGTCGCACGCGAGCGCCAGCTCCAGCAGCGCCCCGGCGAAGCAGGAGCCCGGCTCGATCAGCGCGATCAGCGACCGGGAGGTGACGTCCAGGCGCTTGAGGGTGCGCTTGAAGTAGTGCCGGATCTCGTTGACCAGCCAGTCCTCGCCCGAGAGCCCCTCGATCACCCGCTCGAACGCCAGCGCGTCCTCCACGTCGCCGCGGGTGCGGACGATCCACGTGCCGAGCTCCAGCTCGTTGGCGCGCAGCCGCAGGATCAGGTCGTCGAGCTCGCGGGTCATCGCCAGCGGCCAGAAGTCGGCACCCAGCTCGTGCACGCGCTCGACGGTGTCGGGCACGTCGCCCTCGGGGCCGTCCACGGTGATCTCGACGATGCCCCGCTCGCGGTCGAAGGCCGGCCTTGACGTGCCGGTAGGCGATGCCGTCCGCGGTCTCCTCGCGCTGCAGCGGCGGCGAGCGCGACGCCGTCGCGCGTCGGCGGGACGGGTGCGAGCGCTCGGCCGCCGTCGCGGCCCGCTCGGCCACGGTCTCGTCCCAGCTGCGCTTCGGGATCACCTCGTCGACGAGCTTCCACTCGACGGCCTGCTTCCCGCGGACACCCTCGGACCGGGTCGCGAACACGTCGGCGCGGTCCTTGCGGACGCGGCGCTTGTCGATCACGCGCGTGAGGCCGCCGGTGCCGGGCAGCACGCCCAGCAGCGGCACCTCGGGCAGCGACACCGCCGAGGAGTTGTCGTCGATCAGCAGGATCTGGTCGCACGCCAACGCCAGCTCGTAGCCACCACCCGCCGCCGTGCCGTTGACCGCGGCGATGTAGACCTGGCCGGAGTTCTCCGTCGCGTCCTCGATGCCGTTGCGGGTCTCGTTGGTGAACTTGCAGAAGTTCACCTTCCACGGGTGCGAGCTCTGCGCCAGCATCCGGATGTTCGCGCCCGCGCAGAACATCGCGGTCCTTCGCGCTCGTGACCACCACCGCGCGCACGCCCGGGTGCTCGAAACGCAGCCGCTGGGTGGCGTCGTACAGCTCGATGTCGACGCCCAGGTCGTAGGAGTTCATCTTGAGCTCGTAGCCGGGCACCAGCCCGGCGGTCTCGTCGATGTCGAGCCGCAGGTAGGCGACCTCGCCGTCGACGTCGAGCGTCCAGTGCCGGTACGAGCCGGGCTCGGCGTCGAACGACACCGTCGGGATCGCGGCCGTGGTCGGGCTCTTCGGTGGTCGTCATCTCCTACCTCCGGACGATAATGCTACAACACATGCACGTGACGAGCCAGTCCTGTAGAACGTCGATCAGCGGGGATCGTTCCCCGGGACGCGTTTGCGCAGCTCGCCGACGTCGTTGGCCTCGAAGCCGCGCCCGGTGAGCCAGGCGGTGACGGCCTCCGGATCGGGGTGCCCGGCCGGCACGACGTTGTAGATGTAGTTGAGGTGGCGCGACGCGGCCTCCTGCTCGAGGTGATCCAGGATGAACGCGCCCAGCCCGGACGACCGCCGCTCCGGCTCGACGAGCACGAGGATCTCGGCGTCGCCCCAGGTGTCGTCGAGGCGGCCGTAGCCCACCACGCGGTCGCCGTCCTCCACCCGCCACCACTCGTCGCCCAGCGCGTCCCCGTCGGTGGGCGAGCCGAAACCGAACAGCTTCGGCGACAGCTCGCCCAGCACCCGGGTCTTGTCCGCGTCCCACCGTGCGGGGGTCTCGCGGACCCAGCGCACCTCGTGCTCGGTCATTCCGGCCTCCTCGCGGGTCGGCTCGGAGTGTGCAGAACCGAGCAGGTGTCCGCAGCCGGGGACGCCTGCCCCGCCGTACGCCGCATCACCCCTGGGCCTCCGCCACGTCCGACGGGCTCGACGGCACCGGTGCGGCGGTCTCGCTCGCCAGCGCACGCAGCCGGAAGCGCTGGATCTTCCCGGTGGCGGTCTTGGGCAGCTCCGCCACCTCGACGACGAGGCGCGGGCGCTTGAACGCGGCCAGCCCGGCGCGGCAGAACGCGATGACCTCGTCCGGGTCGACGTGCGTGCCCGGCCTCGGCACGACGTAGGCCACCGGCTTGTCCAGCCCGTCGGCGTCCGGGACCCCGACGACGACGGCCTCGGACAGTCCCGGGTGTTCGAGCAGCCGGGTCTCGACCTCGGTGGGGCTCACCCAGATGCCGCCGACCTTGAGCACGTCGTCGGCCCGGCCCAGGCACGTGTAGCTGCCGTCCTCGCCCCGCACGTACTGGTCGCCGGTGCGCATCCACTCGCCCTGGAAGACGGTCCGGTTCACCTCCGTGCGGCACCAGTAGCCGGTGCAGATCGAGTCGCCCGCGACGTAGAGCATCCCCGGCTCGCCGGTGCCGTCGATGCGGGTGCCGTCGGTGCGGCGCAGCTCCACCCGGTAGCCGGGCACCGGGAAGCCGGAGCTGCCGGGGACGACCTTGCCCGCGACGTTGGAGATGAAGATGTGCAGCGCCTCGGTGGAGCCGATCCCGTCGAGGATCTCGAAGCCGTACTGCTCCTTCACGCCGTGGAACATCCGCGCGGGCAGGGCCTCGCCCGCCGACACGCCGTTACGGACGGTCGCGAAGGTCTCCCGCGGCAGGTCCGCCGCCATCAGGGGGCCCCAGAAGCTCGGGCCGCCGAAGAACAGGGTGACCCCGTGCTCGGCGATCCGGTCGGCGAACAGCTGCGGGTTCGGTCGCGACGGTTCGAGGACCGCGCTCGCCCCCACCGCGAGCGGGAAGAACAGCGAGTTGCCGATCCCGTAGGCGAAGAACAGCTTCGCCGCCGACAGGCAGACGTCGTCGCGGCCGATGCCGAGCACCTGCATCCCGTACGTCTCCGCGACGAAGCGGATGTCGGCGTGGCGGTGCATCGCACCCTTCGGCGTGCCGGTGGTGCCCGAGGTGTAGAGCCAGAGCGCGGGGGACTCGTCCCACGTCTCGTAGGGGACGGCGGCCGGCGTCGGGCGAGCGCAACGCGTCCCAGGTCAGGCCGGTGACGCCCGGGCCGGTGACCTCGGGCGCGACGTCGCCGGTGAGGACGACGTGGCGCAGGTCCGGCGCGTCGGCGGCCGCGGCGGTGACGGTCGCGGCGAACTCGTGGCTGCCGAGCAGCACCCGTGCCCGGGAGTCGACGACGAGCTTGCCCAGCTCGCGGCCCGTGAGCATCGTCGAGGACGGCACCGCGACCGCGCCGACGTACATCGCGGCGAGGATCCCGGTGGCCAGCTCCACGTCGTCGACCATGCAGAGCAGCACCCGCTCCTCGGGCCGCACGCCGATCCCGACGAGCCCGGCCGCCACCCGGCGGACCTCCACGGCGAGCTCGTCGTAGGTGAGGGTCCCCCCGGGGTGCCGCAGCGCCACCCGGTCGCCGTCACCGGCGTCGACGCGGCGCTGGGTGAGGTACGCGGCGGCGTTGAACGATTCCGTCATCGGGCGCTCCGGTGCGATTCGGGTGTCAGAACTCTACTGTGTGATCACCGAGCGTCAACGCACCGTAGAAGATCTGCGATCGTTCCGCAGTCGGGAACGTCGGCCTGCCGATCCGGGTGGACACTGCTAGACACGTCGACCATGACCGGGCCCGAGAGGGCTTCCCACCTGGAGGGTCAATGAAGACCAAGGCCGCGATCCTGCGCGGAGTCCACCAGCCCTTCGAGATCACCGAGCTCGACCTGGACCCGCCGAAGGCGGGCGAGGTGCTGATCAAGTTCGTCGCCGCGGGCCTGTGCCACTCCGACGAGCACCTCCGCCACGGCGACATCGTGCCGCGGTTCCCCGTCGTCGGAGGCCACGAGGGCGCCGGGATCATCGAGGAGGTCGGCGAGGGCGTCACCCGCCTCAAGCCGGGCGACCACGTCATCTGCTCGTTCCTGCCGGTGTGCGGCCACTGCCGGTGGTGCTCGATGGGCAAGTCCAACATCTGTGACTCCGGTGCGACGATCCTGATCGGCACGCTTCCCGACGGCACCTTCCGCTTCCACAAGGACGGCGAGGACCTCGGCGGGATGTGCATGCTCGGCACGTTCGCCGAGCGCGCCACCATCTCGGAGTACTCCTGCATCAAGGTCGCCGACGACGTCCCGCTGGACAAGGCGGTGCTGATCGGATGCGGCGTGCCCACCGGTTTCGGCTCCGCGGTGCACGCCGCGCAGACCGAGCCGGGCGACACCATCGCGATCTACGGCGTCGGCGGCATCGGGATGAACGCGGTGCAGGGCGCGGCACTGGCAGGCGCGGCGAACGTCGTCGCGATCGACCCGCTGGCGAACAAGCGCGAGTTCGCCGAGCAGATGGGCGCCACGCACTCCGCCGAGACCGCCGAGGAGGCCCAGGAGCTGATCCAGCAGCTGACCAACGGGGTCGGCGCCGACAAGGCGATCGTCACCGTCGACGTCGTCACCTCCGAGGTCGTGCTGAACGCGACGCTGGCGATCCGCAAGGGCGGCACCGTCGTCCTCACCGGCCTCTCGGACCCGACGAAGGTGTCGGTCGAGCTGCCCAGCTCCCTGCTCACGCTGTTCGAGAAGCGCATCCAGGGATCGCTGTTCGGCTCGGGCAACCCGTTCGAGGACATCCCGCGGCTGGTCAACATGTACCAGGCCGGTCAGCTCAAGATCGACGAGATGATCACCAACACCTACACGCTGGACCAGGTCAACGAGGGCTACCAGGACCTCCTGGACGGCAAGAACATCCGCGGCGTGATCATCCACGACGCGAACGCCTGACCACGGTACGACGAGCGCGCGGCCGTGCCGGGGCAGTCCTTGCTCCGGCACGGCCGCTTCCACGTGGAGGTCCCGTGACGACGCCCAGGCCGATCACCCCGATCGTGGGTCTGCGCCGCGAGCGCGAGGTGTTGACGGTCGCCCTGCAGACCGGGCGCCACATCGTGATCGAGGGCCCGCCCGGCACCGGCAAGTCGACCCTGCTGCGCTCGATCGCGCGTGCCCACGGCCAGGAGGTCGTGTTCGTGGAGGGCAACGCCGAGCTCACCCCGGCCCGGCTGATCGGAGCGTTCGACCCCTCGCAGGTGCTGGCGGAGGGCTACCACGCGGCGAGTTTCGTGGACGGTCCGCTGCTGACGGCGATGCGCGGCGGTGGGCTGCTCTACCTGGAGGAGCTCAACCGGGTCCCCGAGGAGACGTTGAACGTCCTCATCACGGTGCTCACCGAGGGCGAGATCGCCGTACCCCGGCTCGGCACGGTCGCGGCCGGGCCGCAGTTCCGGCTCATCGCCGCCATGAACCCGTTCGACGCGATCGGCACGGCGCGGGTCAGCCAGTCCATCGCCGACCGGATGTGCCGGGTCGTGCTGGGCTACCAGGACGAGGCGGGCGAGCGGGTGATCACGGGTTCGGTGACCGGGCTGAACGGCGCGGTCGTGGAGCTGTCGGTGTCTCTCGCGCGGGCCACCCGGGCCCACCGCGACATCCGGATGGGCTCGTCCGTGCGTGGTGCCATCGACCTCGCACTCGTGCTCACCGGGCTGACCACGCTGCGCGCCGAGCCGCGACTCCAGCGGGAGACCGCGCGCGACGCGGCCTACGCGGCGCTCTCGGGTCGCATCCGCGTCGCCGACGGCGTCGACCGCACGCCCGAGTCGGTGATCGACGAGCTGCTGGACCTGCTCTGGCCTCCCGACTCGGACGAGCCCTCCGATCCCGACGACCCCGACAGTGGCGGTGAGCAGGGAAAAGCTGACGGCCCGCCGCCCCAGGGCGCGGCGGGCCACGACCAGTCCGACCCCGACCGGCGGGAGCGGCCACACCGCAACCGGGCTCCCCGGCAGACCGGACGCCAGGAGCTCGCGGCCCGCCACGAGGCGTTCGACGACGTCTCGCCCGAGCTCGGCGAGCTCGACGTCGAGGCGTTCGACCGCGCGCTGGCCGCCGACCCGGAGCGGGCCGCGGCGCTGCTCGCCGACCTCGCCACCGCGACCGACCGACAGCTGCGCGCCGCCGCGCGCCGGCTCGCGGGGCGGGTGTTCATCCAGCTCGGCCGGGTCGGGCCGGCGAAGGCCAGGGGCACGAGGCGGCTGGGAGCCGTCCCGTGGCGGAACGGGCGACCTCGACCTGGACCGCACGCTCGACGGCTGGAGCCCCGGCGTCTCCGGACGCATCGCCCCGGAGGACATGGTGACGTCCACCTGGACCGCGCACCGGCGGGCGGTGTCGTTGATGGTCGACATCAGCGGCTCCATGCAGGGGGCGGCGGTGGCCCTCGCGGCGGTGGCCGCTGCGGGGGTGGTGCTCGCCGCCGAGGACGGGGGCCGGAAGCTGGAGCCCGCCGTCCTGGCGTTCGGAGCGGGGGTGAAGGTGCTCCAGGCCCAGGGGGTGCACCGGCCGCCCGAGGACCTGATCGCCGAGCTCGTCGGGCTGCGCGGGCACGGGGTCACCGACCTCGCGGCGGGTCTGCGCGAGGCCTCCCGCCAGCTCGCCGGAGCCGTGGCCGACGAGCGCGCCGTCGTCCTGCTCTCCGACTGCCTGCACACCGCCGGTGACGACCCGGCGGAGGCGCTCGCCGGGATCGACCGGCTGCACGTGCTCGTCCCGCTCGGAGGTGCGGAGTCCGCCTCGGCAGCCGCCGCGCTCGCCTCCCGGGGTGGCGGGTACGCGCAGTCGATCCGCCGCCTCACCGACGTCGGCCCGGCACTCACCCGCATCCTGGGGTGACGACCGCGCGATCACACACCTCGCCAGGTGGCTGACGGCGCGTTCGGTGCGGAGTGGACCGGGTCGCCCGCGGATCCGGCCGTGTCGACCATGGATCTCTCTTCGCCCGTTCCGTGGGTCGGATGCTGTGCGGAGTGGTGCTCGTCACATGCGCGGTGCTCTGCGGCCCGCTGTTCCGGCGCCTCTTCCCGGACGTGTACGTGTCCGCGGGCATCGGTCGTGGATCCCACGCTCCGGAGCATCGCGGCGGCCGTGCTCACCGCACCTGACGGGGTCGTATCCGGATGGTCGGCCGCGGAGCTCCTCGACGCCTCGTGCGGTCCGGCCGATGCGCCGGCCGAGGTGACGTTGCCGAGCGGCCACTTCCGGCGCAGAGTGCTCGGGCTGGTGGTCCATCGTGATCGGCTCGACGCCGACGAGATCACCACGGTGGGAGGCATCGCCGTGACCTCACCGTTGCGCACGGCGTTCGACCTCGTGCGGTGGCAGGACCCCGACCGAGGGCGTCGTCGCGCTCGACACCCTGGCCCGCCGCCACGGTCTCGCCGTCGAGCAGCTCATGGTCCTGCGCCACAGACACCTCGGCGCCCGCGGGGTGCGGAAGGTCTGGCCCGGTGGTCCGGCTGGCCGATCCGTCGGCCGAGTCGCCGATGGAGAGCCGGATCCGGATGGCACTGGTCGTTCGCGGGGTTACCGGCACCGGTGACCCAATACCCCGTCTCGTCGACGGCAGGTCCTTTCGCCTCGACCTGGCGTACCCGGCCGTCCGGCTCGGCATCGAGTACGACGGGCGGCTCCATCGCAGCCAGCGATTGCGGACGACCATGAAGGACCTTCGAGCGCGGCAGGCGCTGTTGGCGGCGAACGGGTAGAAGATCCTCCGGTTCTCCGCTGCGGCCTGGAACGGTGTCGACGCTCCACGAGCCGTTGCGGCAGGCGACAGGTCGCGAGCTGACCGGATCGCGTCGGCCTTCCCGCGCGGATGATCGCGTCGAACGCGCTCCCAGCGCACCGCGCGCCGTCGATCATGGCGCGCTCGCCGCGATCATGAGACACGGATAGGCTCGGCGCGATGGGCACCATCGTGAGCTTCCACGCACATCCCGACGACGAGTCGATCCAGGATGCCGGCACGCTGGCGCGGGCCGCGGCGGCGGGGCACCGGGTCGTGCTCGTCTTCGCCACCCGGGGCGAGCTGGGGGAACCGGTGCCCGGGGTGTTGGGCCCCGGCGAGCAGCTGTCGATGCGCCGTTCCGCCGAGTGCTACTCCTCGGCGGCCGCGATCGGGGCGGAACGGGTGGAGTTCCTCGGCTACACCGACTCGGGGATGTTCGGTGAACCGTCCAACGCGGCGCCGTACTGCTTCTGGCAGGCCGACGTCGACCACGCGGCCAGGCGGCTCGCGCTGATCCTCGACGAGGAGCGGCCGGACGTGTTGACCGTCTACGACGACAACGGCGGCTACGGGCACCCCGACCACATCCAGGTGCACCGGGTGGGGCTCAAGGCGGCCGAGATCGTCGGTGTCCCGGTCGTCGCACAGGTCACGATGAACCGGGACGAGCTGGCACGCGGCGTGAAGGCAGCGGCCGAGGCGGGGCAGCTCCCCGAGGACTGGGAGGGCCCGCAGGAGGGCGACGAGTCGTTCGGCAAGCCGGAGTCGGTGATCACCCACCGGGTCGACGCGGCGAAGTTCGTCGACGTCAAACGGTCGTCGATGCTCGCGCATGCGAGCCAGATCGCCCCGGACCACTTCCTGCTGACGATGTCGGAGGACTGGTTCGCGGCGGGCATGGGGGTGGAGCACTACATCGTCGACCCGATGCCGGGTGCGGAGGCGCCTGAGCTGTTCACGGAGATCTTCACGCCGATGCGCTGACCCGCCGGATGGCGCCGCGGCACACCAGCTCGACCGTCACGGCCACCGCGACGGTCTCCACCGCCAGCAGCAGGATCAGCACGAGCAGCTGTACCGCGCCCGCCTGGACCGGGGTCGCGCCGCCCAGCAGCATCCCGACGAACGCGCCCGGCAGGGTCACGAGACCCACGGTGCGCGTCTGGTCCAACGCCGGGACCAAGGCCTGGGCCGCCGTCGGGTTGGCGACGAGCAGCGCGGCGTCACGGGGGAGCAGTCCCAGCGACAGCGCGGCCTCCCGCTCGCCGTGGCGGGCGGCGAGCTCGTCGAGCGCCCGCCGTCCGGCCAGCGCCGTGGCGGTCATCGTGCCGCCGATGAGTATCCCGGCCATCGGGACCACCGCGATCCCCGTCGGCGGGACCACGCCGGAGGCGACGAGCGCCCCGGTGACCGGCACCGGCGCCAGAGCGATCGGCAGCGTGGCCCACCACCCGGTGCGATCGCGGGGTCATCCTCCGGCCGCCGGTCCGGGCGGCGACGACGACCATCACCGCGACGAACGCGGCGCTGGCCAGGATCGATCCGACGATCGCGCCGATGAGCAACGACACCACGCCGAGCTGGACGACGGCGCGGGCCGCGGCCGTCACCGTCGCTCTCGACGTGCCGAGGCCGGCCCACCACGCGACCGCCGCGGCGAGCACCACAGCGGCGACGCAGGCGATCGCGATTCCCGGCCCGATGACGACGTTCGTCGACCCCACCGACGGAGCCTAGGACGGCGAACCCGGACCGCGCCTTCGACAGCGAGTAGAGCTACGATCCTTGCGAGGTTCGAAAGCTGGAGCCAGTGCAGGAGGATGGACAGTGACAGCCGTCGCCCCCAAGCCGATCACGTCGCGCCCGTACCCGGCGCGGCAGACGGCCAAGGGATCCACGCTGCTGAAGATGCTGCGGACCACGGATCCCAAGGACATCGCGATCCTGTACCTGGTCGCGTCGTTCGGCTTCTTCATGGCCGGTGGCGCGATGGCTCTGCTGATGCGCGCCGAGCTGGCCTTGCCGGGGCAGCAGTTCCTCTCCGGTGAGCAGTACAACCAGCTGTTCACGATGCACGGCACGATCATGCTGCTGCTGTACGCGACGCCCATCCTGTTCGGGTTCGCGAACTACATCGTCCCCTTGCAGATCGGCTCGCCGGACGTCGCGTTCCCGCGGTTGAACGCCTTCTCGTTCTGGCTGTTCCTGTTCGGCGGGCTGATCGTGCTGTCCGGGTTCCTCACCCCCGGTGGCGCGGCGGACTTCGGCTGGTTCGCCTACACGCCGCTCTCCGACGTGATCCGCTCGCCCGGCACCGGCGGCGACCTGTGGATCATGGGTCTGGTGCTCGCCGGTCTGGGCACGATCCTCGGCGGGGTCAACTTCATCACCACGATCGTCTGCATGCGCGCGCCCGGCATGACGATGTTCCGGATGCCGATCTTCACCTGGAACATCATGGTCACCGCGATCCTCGTGCTCATCGCGTTCCCCGTGCTGACCGCCGCGCTGCTCGGTCTCCTGGCCGACCGCCACCTCGGCGCCCACGTGTTCGACCCCGCCAACGGCGGCGTCATCCTCTGGCAGCACCTGTTCTGGTTCTTCGGCCATCCCGAGGTCTACATCGTGGCGTTGCCGTTCTTCGGCATCATCACCGAGGTGATTCCCGTCTTCAGCCGCAAGCCGATCTTCGGCTACAAGCTCCTGGTGTACGCCACGATCTCGATCGCGGCCCTCTCGGTGGCGGTGTGGGCCCACCACATGTACGCCACCGGCGCTGTGCTGCTGGCGTTCTTCTCCTTCACGACGTTCCTCATCGCGGTGCCGACGGGAATCAAGTTCGTCACCTGGATCGGCACGATGTGGAAGGGAAAGCTGACGTTCGAGACGCCGATGCTGTTCTCGGTCGGCTTCCTCATCACGTTCCTGTTCGGTGGGCTCACCGGCGTGCTGCTGGCCTCGCCACCGGTCGACTTCCACGTGTCGGACACCTACTTCGTGGTGGCGCACTTCCATTACGTGCTCTTCGGCACGATCGTGTTCGCCACCTACGCCGGGATCTACTTCTGGTTCCCGAAGATGACCGGCCGGATGCTCGACGAGACGCTGGGCAAGTTCCACTTCTGGACGACGTTCATCGGCTTCCACATGACCTTCCTCGTCCAGCACTGGCTGGGCAACGAGGGCATGCCCCGTCGCTACGTCGACTACCTGCCGACCGACGGTTTCACCATCCTCAACGGGATCTCCTCGATCGGGGCGTTCGTCCTCGGCGCCTCGGTGCTGCCGTTCCTGTGGAACGTGTTCAAGAGCTACCGGTACGGGCGCGTGGTCACGGTCGACGACCCGTGGGGCTTCGGCAACTCCCTGGAGTGGGCCACGTCCTGCCCGCCGCCGCGGCACAACTTCACCGAGCTGCCCCGCATCCGGTCCGAGCGGCCCGCGTTCGAGCTGCACTACCCGCATCTGGTGGAAAGGTTCCGCGACGAGGCACACATGGGCGCCAAAGCGTCGCCTGGCCGAGCTGGTGACCCAAGGGGTCGGCCACGAGGAGCAGCCGAACGAGGACCCGAAGTCGCGCTGACGCCCCCGGCCGTGACCGACGCCCCGGACGGGTTCGGGGCAGGCACCGCCGTCCTGATCACGGTCACCGGTCCGGACCGGCCGGGTGTCAGCTCGGTGCTGTTCGCCGCGCTCACCCGGCACGGCGTCGACCTGCTCGACGTCGAGCAGGTGGTCATCCGCGGGCGTCTCACGCTCGGTGCCCTGGTCTCGACCCGCAACGACCCCGAGGCCCTCCAGGAGGCCGTGGAGCAGGCGATGGCGAGCATCTCGATGCAGGTGCACACCTCGCTCGACGTGGACGACGATCCTGCCGTGCGACGGCACTCGACCCACGTCGTCGTGGTGATCGGGCGGCCGATCACCGCGCGCGCCTTCGGGTCGGTGGCGCAGGCGCTGGCGGAGGTCGGCGCCAACATCGACTCCATCCGGCGGGTCGCCGACTACCCCGTCACCGGCCTCGAGCTGACGGTCTCCCCGGACCCCCGGGACACGGCCCGTTACCCGGCGGGCACCCTGCGCGCCCGGCTCGTGGAGGTCGCCCGCACCGCCGGGGTGGACATCGCGGTCGAGCGCGCGGGGCTGGCCAGGCGCGGCAAGCGGCTCATCGTCTTCGACGTGGACTCCACGCTCGTGCAGGGCGAGGTCATCGAGATGCTCGCGGCGCGGGCGGGCGCACAGGCCGAGGCCGAGGTGCGCGCGGTCACCGAGGCCGCGATGCACGGCGAGCTGGACTTCGCCGAGTCGCTGCGGCGCCGCGTGGCCGTGCTCGCCGGGCTGCCCGAGACCGTGCTGGCGGACGTCGCCTCCCGGCTGGAGCTCACCCCCGGTGCCCGCACGACGATCCGGACGCTCAAGCGGCTCGGCTTCCGCTGCGGTGTCGTCTCCGGCGGGTTCACCCGGGTCATCTCCCGCCTCGTCGACGAGCTCGGCCTGGACTTCTGCGCGGCCAACGAGCTGGAGATCGTGGACGGCAGGCTCACCGGGCGCGTCGTCGGCGAGATCGTCGACCGGCCGGGCAAGGCGGTGGCGTTGCGCCGGTTCGCCGCCCGGTTCGGGGTGCCGCTGGAGCAGTGCGTGGCGGTCGGGGACGGGGCCAACGACATCGACATGCTCTCCACCGCGGGACTCGGGGTGGCCTTCAACGCGAAGCCGGCGCTGCGCGAGGTCGCGGACGCCGCGCTCTCGCACCCCTACCTCGACGTCGTGCTGTTCGTCCTCGGCATCACCCGCGACGAGGTGGAGCGCGCCGACGCCGCCGAGGGCATCGGGCGACGCGTCCCGATCGCGTGACGGGCGGCGTGCTCGCGTCGCTCGCGGCGCGGTACGGCGGGCCGACCGTCGTCATCCCGCCCGAGGCCGACGGGGTCGTGCGGGCCATGCCGGTGGTCCTGCGGCTCGAGCGCCCGCCGCCACCGCGCACGCCGGTGCTGGAGGCGGCGGCCGCGGCCGCACTGGCCGTGTGCCTCGACCCGCGCGCCGAGCAGGGCGGGGAGTGGCACGAGGCCGTCGCGACCTGGGCGGACGGCCGGATCCGCAAGATCGCCAGGCGGGCCCGGGGGCGCACTGGTCCGCGGTCCAGGAGCTGCCCGGCGTGACGTGCGGGGCGGCGGGCGCCGAGGTGCGCGCGCTGCTGCCCGGCCCGGTCGACGAGGTGCCGCGGGTGGTCTCCCGGCTGCAGATCGGCGGCACCGACCTCGACGCCGACGAGCCGGGCGAGCCTGCGCCGGGGTCCCCCGTGATCTGGGTGAACGCCGCGCTGGACATGACGGTCGGCAAGGCGGCGGCCCAGGTGGGGCACGGGTCGATGATCTACGCGGCGGTGCACGGGCTCTCGGCGGTGCCGGCGTTCGCCGTGCGGAACGCCGAGGGCGACCGGTGGGCGGAGCTGTGCACGGTGGCGGCTGCGGGCCGGGCGGTGGCGGTCCGCGACGCCGGATTCACCGAGGTGGCCCCCGGCACCGTCACGTGCGTCGTGACGCCGCCGGAGAGCCCTGCTCAGCCGTAGACGCCCAACCGGACCGTGGCCTGCCGCCGCACGGCGCCCCTCACGGCGCGTCCCGCAACCGGCGCAGGGCCGCGTGGACCTTCTCCCGGTCGTCGGTCGGCCAGAACGGCGGCAGCGAGGCGCGCAGGAACCCGCCGTAGCGGGCCGTGGCCAGCCGCGGGTCGAGTACCGCGACGACACCGCGGTCGTCCATCCCGCGCAGCAGCCGGCCGGCGCCCTGGGCGAGCAGCAGGGCGGCGTGGGTGGCCGAGACGGTGAGGAAGCCGTTGCCGCCGCGGGCGTCGGTGGCGCGCTGCCGCGCGGCGACCAGCGGGTCGTCCGGGCGCGGGAACGGGATCCGGTCGATGATCACGCACGACAGCGACGGGCCGGGCACGTCGACGCCCTGCCAGAGCGACAGGGTGCCGAACAGCGACGTGGCTGGGTCCTCGGCGAACCGCTTGACCAGCAGCATCGTCGAGTCGTCGCCCTGGCAGAGCAGCGGCGTGTCCAGCCGTCCGCGCAACGCCTCGGTGGCCTGCTTGGCCGCGCGCATGGACGAGAACAGGCCCAGGGTGCGCCCACCCGCCGCCTCCACCAGGCCGGCGATCTCGTCGAGGTACGACGGGGCCAGGCCGTCGCGCCCGGGCGGGGGGAGGTGCTTGGCGACGTAGAGGATGCCGCTGCGCGCGTGCTGGAACGGGGATCCGACGTCGAGGCCGGACCACTTCGGGTCGTCGGGGTCGGGCACGGGGTCGTCGGTGCCGCGCTGCTCGGCTGCCTTCCGCTCCGGGCGGCGGCGAGGCCCCACAGCCGGGCCAGCGCGTCGAACGAGCCGCCGAGCGCGAGCGTCGCGGACGTCAGCACGACCGTGCCGCGCCCGAAGAGCCGTTCCCGCAGCAGCCCGCCGACCCACAGCGGCGCGGCCCGCAGGATCTTGTGCCGGGCGCCGTCGGGGCCCTGCTCGGCGAGCCAGACGACGTCGCGGCGCTTCGCGGGGTCCGGCTCGTCGAAGACGCCGAGCAGGCGCACGGCGACGTCCGCGACCTCGTCGAGCGCGGCCGTCGCGAGCTTGCGGGCGGTGGCTCCCTCCGGCTCCTCCCGGCGTTCGGACCCCAGCGCGATGCGGCACGAGCCCGCGGCGTCGCGGACGGCGGACAGCGCGCCGGCCGCTGCCTGCGGGAGCACGTCCCAGCGTCCGGGTTCGAGGTCCTCGACGACCAGGGCCAGGCCCTCCCCGGCCTCGACCAGCCGGTCGACGACGGCCTGGTCGACGAGCTTCCCGCAGCGCCGGGCCGCGGCGGACACCGCGCCCGCGGTCAGCTCCGCCGTGGCGACACCGGTGACGCGGTCCACCAGCTCGTGGGCCTCGTCGACGATCACCACGTCGTGCTCCGGGAGCACCGGGCGGTCGTCGAGCGCGTCGATCGCCAGCAGGGCGTGGTTGGTGACGACGATGTCGGCCCGGCCCGCCTCGGCCTTCGCCCGCTCGGCGAAGCACTCGTCCCCGACCGGGCAGCGCGACGCGCCCAGGCACTCCCTGGCGCTGACCGAGACCTGCCGCCAGGTGGCGTCGGGCACCCCGGGCACGAGCTCGTCGCGGTCGCCCTTCTCGGTGCTGTCGGCCCACTCGTGCAGGCGCTTCACCTGGCGGCCCATCGCGGAGACGGCGAACGGGTCGAACAGCTCCTCGCTCGGGTCGACGTCGGTGCCGTCGCCGTGCAGCTTGTTGAGGCAGAGGTAGTTGCGGCGGCCCTTGAGGATGGCGAACGTCGGTGCCCGTCCGAGCAGGGGGGTGAGGGCCTTCGCGAGGCGGGGGAGGTCGCGGTCGACGAGCTGGCGCTGCAGCGCGATCGTCGCCGTGGAGACGACGACGGTGGAGTCCCGCGCGACGGCGTGCCGAATGGCGGGCACCAGGTAGGCCAGCGACTTGCCCGTGCCCGTGCCCGCCTGCACGGCGAGGTGCTCGCCGCTGGTGATGGCGTCGCGGACGGCCTGGGCCATCTCGTCCTGACCGTCACGGCGCTGCCCGCCGACGGCGTCGACCGCGGCGTCGAGGAGTTCGGCGACCCCGGGGAGGTCGGTCGTCGTGGGCACGTCGGGAGGCTACAGCGCGACGACGGTCAGCCCGGGCACGTCGTCGTAGTCCCTGTCCTGCGTGACGAGGGGCAGGTCGTGCGCGATCGCGGTGGCCGCGATCCAGGAGTCGTTGATGCCGAGTCTGCGCCCGCTCCCACGGAGCCGTTCACGCAGCTCGGCCCACGCAGTCGCGACGCTGTCGTCGACCCGGAGCGGCTCGGCTTCGAGTGCCTTGGCGAGAGTTCTCAGTCGTGCGGCGCGAACGCTGGAGTCCGCGGCACCGAGCACCCCGGCGCGCAGCTCGCCGACGGTGATCATCGAGACCACGAGTTGATCCGGTGGCTCGGCGCGAAGGGGTCGGCCGTTCTCGATCGCGATGAACACTGACGTGTCCGCTAGTGCGAGTGGCGTTGCCACGGGTCCTCGATGTCGTCGGTGGTCTCATCGCCGAGCAGGTCGCGCAGCTCGTCAAGGAGGCCGTGGTCAGCCTGGTTCGCCTGGACCTCGGCCCAGGACAGGGATGGGCGGCGGCGGGGCAGGGGCACGAGGCGGGCGACGGCCCGGCCGTTGACGGTGACGTCCAGCTCCTCGCCGTCCTCGACGCGCCGCAGCACCTCGCTCGTGTGGTTGCGCAGCTCGCGCAGCGGGATCTCGGCCACCGCACGACTGTAGCCGATCGGCTACGGCGGGAACACGGTGGGGATCGCCGGCTCGCCGCGCGAGAGCTTCAGCCCCTCCCACGGCACGGAGACCAGCGCGGCCCGCAGGTGCTCGCGGGACTGGTCCAGGGTCGGCAGCCCGGCCACCTGGTCGCCGCCGCGGATCAGCGGCACCGGGAGCACCCGGTCGTGCTCGCCGAGCTCGACGGGCGACGCGACGGAGTGCACGACCTCCTCGACCGCCGTGCCCGTCGGCTTGTACCGGCGCACCGCGGACTTCGCCCCGCCGCGCGACTCCTTCGACGCGCTCCGCTTGGCCACCGGCCGGCCGTCCACCTCGACGAGCTTGTAGACCATCCCCGCCGTGGGCGCGCCCGAGCCGGTGACGACCGACGTGCCGACGCCGTAGGAGTCGACCGGCTCGGCCCGCAGCGCGGCGATCGCGTACTCGTCGAGGTCCCCGGACAGCACGATCCGGGTGCCGGTCGCACCGAGGCGGTCGAGCTGCTCGCGGGCCTGCCGGGCCAGCTCACCGAGGTCGCCCGAGTCGATCCGGATCGCGTCCAGCCCCGTCCCGGCGGCCTCGATCGCGTTGTCGATCCCGCGCCGGATGTCGTAGGTGTCGACGAGCAACGTCGTCTTCGGCCCCCAGCGCCTCGACCTGGCTGCGGAACGCGCTCAGCTCGTCGTCGTGGAGCAGCACGAAGGCGTGGGCGGCGGTGCCCGCGGTGGGGACGGCGTGGCGCCGCTCCGCCTCGAGGTTCGAGGTGGCGGCGAAGCCGGCGAGGTAGGTCGCGCGGGCGGCGGCGACGGCGGCCACCTCGTGGGTACGGCGCGATCCCATCTCGATGAGCGGCCTGCCCGGCCGCCGCGGTGACCATCCTGGCCGCCGCCGACGCGATCGCGCTGTCGTGGTTGAGGATCGACAGCGCCAGCGTCTCCAGGAGCACGGCGTCGGCGAACGTGCCGCGGACGGTGAGGACGGGGGAGCCGGGGAAGTACAGCTCACCCTCCGGGTAGCCGTCGACGTCTCCGGAGAAGCGGTAGCCGCGCCAGCCAGTCCAGCGTGTCCCGGTCGACCACCCCCGCGAGGGCGTACAGCTCGTCGTCGCCGAACCGGAACCGCTCGATCGCCTCCAGCAGCCGCGCCGTCCCGGCGACGACGCCGAAGCGGCGGCCGTCCGGCAGGCGCCTGGCGAACACCTCGAACACGCATCGGCGCGCCGCCGTGCCGTCCGCCAGCGCGGCCGCGGCCATCGTCAGCTCGTACCGATCGGTCAGGAGCGCGGAGCTTCCCATGGCTCGGCAGCCTATGTGGCGTGCGGTGGCGATGGCGCGGCTGTCACCATGGGGGCCATGGCCGCGCCTCTACCCGCACCCACCCGCCAGGTGGATCCGGTCGTCGCCGAGGACCGCTCGGCGGACACCCCCTGGCAGGCGATCGTGTGGAACGACCCCGTCAACCTCATGTCCTACGTCACCTACGTGCTGCAGAAGCTGTTCGGCTATCCCGAGCCGA
The DNA here is from genome assembly GCA_963784265.1 of uncultured Actinomycetota bacterium. Classification (GTDB taxonomy): domain Bacteria; phylum Actinomycetota; class Actinomycetes; order Mycobacteriales; family Pseudonocardiaceae; genus Pseudonocardia. The sequence continues at coordinate 278,175 of CAWAQQ010000002.1, read as the reverse complement.
AGGCCACCGCGCTGATGCTCGACGTGCACCACAAGGGCAAGGCAGCGGTCTCGTCGGGTGACAAGGACAAGATCGAGGGCGACGTCGCCAAACTCCATGCGGCGGGCCTGTGGGCCACGATGCAGCGGTCATGATCGACTCCGGAGTCGCGGCGTGAACGGGTGGAAGCGGACCGGGCGCGGGGCCCGGCTGCGGCTCGTGGCGACGATGGAGGCGCAGGAGGCGTCGGTGCTGCGCGGGCTGGTCGCCGAGGTCCGCCAGATGCTCGCCGCCCGCACCGACGAGGCGCCCGCCGACGAGCTGGCGGTGCTCACCGGCCTGCGCACCGGCTCGTTCAGCCGTCCCGACGACCGCGTACTGGCCCGCCTGCTGCCCGACTTCACCACCGAGGACGCCGAGCTCGCCGCCGGGCTGCGCTCGCTGCACGAGCCCGCCCTGATCGAGGCGAAGGAGGCGGCCGCCGCCGTGGTGCTCGACACCCTGCCGGAGTCGGGCGGGCGGGTCGAGCTCACGGTGGAGCAGGCCGACGCGTGGCTCGCGGCGCTCAACGACGTCCGGCTGGCACTGGGCACCGCGCTCGACGTCAGCGAGGACATGCCCGACGAGCTGCCGCCCGACGACCCGCAGTCGGCACACCTCGGCGTCTACCACTGGCTGACGTTCGTGCAGGACTCGCTGGTCCAGATCCGGATGCAGGTGCGGTAGCGCACCCGGTCGGGACGTGCGGGCCGCGCACACCGGCCCGTACTCTGGTGTGGTGCTGGTGATCCGAGCAGATCTCGTCGACGAGATCGTCGCGCACGCCCGCCGGGACCATCCCGACGAGGCCTGCGGCGTGATCGCCGGACCCGAGGGCTCGGATCGGCCGGAGCGGTTCGTCCCGATGCTGAACGCCGCTCGCTCGCCCACGTTCTACGAGTTCGACTCGGGGGACCTGCTGCGGCTCTACCGCGACATGGAGTCCCGCGACGAGGTGCCGGTGGTCGTCTACCACTCGCACACCGCCACCGAGGCCTACCCGTCGCGCACGGACATCGGGCTGGCGCAGGAGCCGGAAGCGCACTACGTGCTCGTCTCCACCCGGGAGCCGGACGACGCACGAGTTCCGGTCCTACCGGATCGTCGACGGCGTCGTCACCGAGGAACAGGTCGAGGTCGTGGAGACTTACATGTTCGCGCACACCGGCGCGGACGACGTGCCCGACAACAGCGGCTGACGTCCCCGCCCGCCCTGCCGACCGACCGACCAGACCGAACCGACCTGGAGCAACTCCGTGGCTGTCACCGTGTCCATCCCCACCATCCTCCGCACCCACACGGGCGGCGAGAAGTCCGTCGAGGCGAAGGGCGGCACCGTCGCGGAGGTGATCGAGGACCTGGAGTCGCGCCACAGCGGCATCTCCGGGCGCCTGATCACCAACGGCGCGCTGCACCGCTTCGTGAACATCTACGTCGACGACGAGGACGTGCGGTTCGCGGGCGGCCTCGAGGCGCCGGTCGGGGAGAACTCCACGGTGACGATCCTGCCCGCTGTCGCGGGTGGGGCGACGATCCTGCCCGCTGTCGCGGGTGGGGCGACGATCCTGCCCGCCGTCGCAGGCGGCTGATCGCCCGTGGCCCGGTACGACTCGCTGCTGCACGCCGTCGGTGACACGCCGATGGTGGGCCTGCCGTCGCTGTCGCCCGCGCCACACGTCCGCCTGTGGGCGAAGCTGGAGGACCGCAACCCCACCGGCTCGATCAAGGACCGCCCCGCCCTGGCGATGATCGAGAAGGCCGAGGCCGACGGCCTGCTCACCGCGGGCTGCACCGTGCTGGAGCCGACCTCGGGCAACACGGGGATCTCGCTGGCGATGGCGTGCAAGCTCAAGGGCTACCGGCTCATCTGCGTGATGCCGGAGAACACCTCGGTCGAGCGGCGCCAGCTGCTGGAGATGTACGGCGCGGAGATCATCTCCTCGCCCGCGGCGGGCGGCTCGAACCAGGCCGTGGCGATGGCCAAGGAGCTGGCGGCGGAGAACCCGGACTGGGTGATGCTCTACCAGTACGGCAACCCGGCCAACGCCGACGCGCACTACCGCACCACCGGTCCGGAGATCCTGCGCGACATGCCGACGATCACCCACTTCGTCGCGGGCCTCGGCACCACCGGCACGCTCGTGGGCTGCGGGCGCTACCTGCGCGAGCAGAAGCCCGACGTCCAGATCGTGGCGGCCGAGCCGCGCTACGGCGAGCTGGTCTACGGGCTGCGCAACCTCGACGAGGGGTTCGTGCCCGAGCTCTACGACCCCGAGGTGCTCACCTCCCGCTACTCGGTCGGCTCGCACGACGCGCTGCGCCGCACCCGTGAGCTGGTGGAGAAGGAAGGCATCTTCGCCGGCATCTCCACCGGCGGCATCCTGCACGCCGCGCTGGCCGTCGCGGAGAAGGCGGCCGGGGCAGGCGAGACCGCCGACATCGTGCTCGTGGTGTGCGACGGCGGGTGGAAGTACCTGTCGACCGGCGCCTACTCCGGCTCCCTCGACGAGGCCGCCGAGGGCATCGAGGGCCACCTCTGGGCCTGACGGAGCGGGTACCGTCGTGAGCATGGTCGCTCCAGCCCCCGCGCCGCGCCGGTCGATCTCCCGCGTGCTGCCGGCCGCGCCGATGACCGCGGCGATCACGATGCTCGCCTTCACCGCGCTGCTCTACGTCACCGAGGTCGTCGACGTCGTCACCGGCGAGCAGCTCGAACAGCAGGGCATCGTGCCGCGCAGTCTGAGCGGCCTCGACGGGGTGCTGTGGGCACCGTTGCTGCACGACGACTGGGCGCACCTGCTCGCCAACACGGTGCCGTTCTTCGTGCTCGGGTTCCTGGTGATGGCAGGCGGGCTGGGCCAGTTCGTCGCGGTCACCGCCACGATCTGGATCCTCGGCGGGTTGGGCGTCTGGCTCACGGCCGGGTCCGGCACCGTCCACGTGGGCGCCTCCGGGGTGATCTTCGGCTGGCTGGTCTTCCTGCTGGCCCGCGGCTTCTTCGCGCGCAGCGCCCGCCAGATCGGGCTCGCGGTCGTGCTGTTCGCGATCTGGGGCGGGATCCTGTTCGGCGTGCTGCCCGGGCAGCCGGGCATCTCCTGGCAGGGGCACCTGTTCGGGGCGCTGGCCGGCCTGCTGGCGGCGTGGCTCGTGGCGCGGGCCGACCGCCGCGCCGGTCCCGACGCGATCGTGTCGCCGTAGGCTGTGCCGCATGCCCCGTCCCGCCCTGCCCAGTGGCAGCGCAGGCGCCGGTGAGCCTCGACGCCCCCATCGGCATCTTCGACTCCGGGGTCGGCGGGCTCACCGTCGCCCGCGCCGTGATCGACCAGCTGCCCGCCGAGCGGGTGGTCTACGTCGGTGACACCGCGCACGGGCCGTACGGGCCGCTCGCCATCGCCGACATCCGCCGCCACGCGCTCGCCGTCGGCGACGCACTGGTGGAGCGCGGGGTCAAGGCGCTGGTCATCGCCTGCAACACGGCATCGGCGGCCTGCCTCGCCGACGCCCGCGAGCGCTACCCGGTACCCGTCGTCGAGGTGGTGCTGCCGGCCGTGCGGCGGGCCGCGGCCGCCACCCGCAACGGCCGGATCGGGGTCATCGGCACCCGGGCCACCATCGCGTCCGGGGCCTACACCGACGCGTTCGCGGCGGCCCGTGACGTCGAGGTCACCGCCGTCGCCTGCCCCCGCTTCGTCGACTTCGTGGAGCGCGGGATGACCAGCGGACGGCAGGTCCTCGGCCTGGCGCAGAGCTACCTCGAGCCGCTGCAGCGGGCGGGGGTCGACACCGTCGTGCTGGGCTGCACGCACTACCCGTTGCTGGCCGGGGTGCTGCAGATCGTCCTCGGCCCGGACGTCACGCTCGTCTCCAGCGCCGAGGAGACGGGCAAGGACCTCGTGCGGGTGCTGATGGCGCAGGACCTGCTGCGCGACCCCGACGGCGGCCCGGCCGGTGGCGTCGCGCCGTCGCACGAGTTCCTCGCCACCGGCGACCCGGAGCCCTTCCGCCGCCTCGGCAGGCGCTTCCTCGGCCCCGAGATCGGCACCGTCGCCGGGTTCGGCGGCGCCGCCGCCGGCATCGCGACGGCCTCCCCCGTCGCCCGGTGAACCCCCGCGTCTACCTGCTCGGGGCAGGTGCGTTCGCCGCCGGGACGAGCGCGTACATCGCCGCCGGAGTGCTGCCTGCGGTGAGCGCGGAGCTGGGCATCTCGCTGCCCGCCGCCGGTCAGCTCACCACGGCCTTCGCGCTCGCGTACGCGTTCGGCGCGCCGGTGCTCGCGGTGCTCACCGGCCGCTGGGAGCGGCGCGCGGTGCTGATGTCCGCGCTGCTGGTCGGTTGCCTGGGCAACGCGCTGTCCGCCCTCGCGCCGTCCTACCCGACGCTGCTCGGGTCCCGGGTCGTCGCCGCGCTCGGCGCGGCGGCGTTCACTCCCGCCGCGACCGTCGTCGCCACCCAGCTCAGTCCACCCGAGCGGCGGGGGCGGGCGGTCGCCGTCGTGTTCGGCGGGCTCACGCTCGCCCTCGTCGTGGGGGTGCCGGCGGGCAGCCTGCTCGGTGGGCCGCTGGGGTTCCGCGGGGTGTTCGCGCTGGTCGCGGCGGTGTGCCTGCTGAGCGCGGTGGCCGTGCGCGTGCTGCTCCCGAGGGTCGAGGCCCCGGCGCCGGTCGGCCTGCGGGAACGGCTGGCCGCGGCGGCAAACCCGGCGGTCCTCGGGGTGCTCGGCGCGTCCGCGCTGACGCTGCTGGCCGTGATGTCCGTCTACACCTACATCGCCCCGCTGCTGGCCGCGTCCGCGGGCACGGCGGGCGCGCTGCTCGGCCTGGTGTTGCTCGCGTACGGCCTCGGGGCACTGGTCGGCAACAACCTCGGCGGGCGCCTGACGGACCGGTTCGGCAGCAGGCGGCCGTTGCTGATGACGCTGCCCGTCTTCACCGCCGTCCTCGCGACACTGCCCGTGACGGCCACGACGACGGTGGGCGCCGCCCTCGCGCTGTTCGTCCTCGGCGTCTCGGGATGGGCGAGCGCGGCGCCGATCCAGAGCATGCTCATCGAGCTCGCCCCCGCCAACGCCAACCTGCTGCTGTCGCTCAACGCGTCCGCGATCTACCTGGGTGCCGGGCTGGCCGGAGTCGTCGGGGGGCTGGTCATCGCCTGGGTCGGGGTGCTCGCGCTGCCGCCGGTGGCTGCCGTGCTCGCCGTCGGGGCGGTCGTGCTCGTCGCGGTCACGACGCGCCCGGCGGCCGCGCCCGGGGTCGCGACCGGGCTCCGGTAGCGTCGCGGCGGTGATCGACGCGCTGGTGGTCGCCGTCTACGTCGCGACCGGTGCCCTCGCGGTGTACGGAGTGGCCAGCACGGTGGCGAACCGTCCGCCCGGCCGCGCCATGCGGATCGCCGTCGGCGCCGTGGTGGTGCTCCTGGCCTGCCAGGCCGGGATCGCCGCGATCCGCGTGTTCGGCGGCGTCGACCTCCCGGAGAGCACGACCTTCCTGATCTACCTGGTCGTCTCGGTCTGCGTGCTGCCCATCGCCGCGCAGTTCGCCAACGCCGAGCCCACCCGCTGGGGTGGGACGGTGGTCGCCGTCGCCGCGGTCGCCACGGCGGTGGCCGTGCTGCGGCTGCAGTCGCTCTGGGACGCGGGGACGGTCGCCGGAGGTGGGTGAGCCGGCTCGCGCCACCTCGTCCGGTCCGGGACGGGTGCTGATCGCGGTCTACGGGATCTTCGCGCTGTCCGCCACCGCCAGGGCCGCCGTGCAGATCGCCGGACGCTTCCACGAGGCTCCGGTGGCCTACCTGCTGTCCGCACTCGCAGGCGTCGTCTACATCCTGGCCACGATCGGCCTCGCCGGTTCGGGCCCCGGCTTCCGCCGGCTGGCCTGGGCCGCGGTCGGGTTCGAGCTCGTCGGGGTGCTCGTGGTCGGCACCATCACCGTGCTCGACACCGCCGACTTCCCCGACGACACCGTCTGGTCGTTCTACGGCCGCGGCTACGGCTTCGTGCCGCTGATCCTGCCGCTGGTCGGCCTGTGGTGGTTGTGGCGGACGCGCGCGCGTTAACGTGACCCATGCGGTTGATCGTGCTCGGATGTTCGGGTAGCGGTCCGGGCCCGGACTCGCCGGCGTCGGGCTACCTGGTCGAGGCCGACGGGGTGCGGCTCGTACTCGACCTCGGCAACGGGACGATGGGTGCGCTGCAGCGCCACCTCGATCCCTGGGCGCTGGACGCGGTGGCGTTCTCGCACCTGCACCCCGACCACTGCGCGGACTTCGCGTCGCTGGTGGTCCAGCGCCGCTACCATCCGCGCCCGCCGTTCGACCCCACCGCGCGACGGCTTCCGGTCTACGGCCCGGCCGAGGCGCCCGACCGGTTCGCCGCGGCGTACGCGCCGTCGGCCAAGGAGCGGGCGGAGACCGACCTGTCCGACGTCTTCGACTTCCGCCCGGTGTCGGACGGGACCGTCGCCGACGTGCGCGGCGTCGGGGTGCGGGCCAGGAGCATGGACCACCTCTGCGAGGCGTACGCGCTGCGCCTCGACCACGGCGGCCGCAGCCTCGTCTACAGCGGCGACACCGGCCCGTGCGCCGCGCTGGTCGAGCTCGCCCGCGGTGCCGACGTGCTGCTGTGCGAGGCGACGTGGCCGCACGTCACCGAGTCGTGGACCGAGCCGCCCCCCGGGGTGCACCTGTCCGGCCGGCAGGCCGGGGAACACGCGGCGGCCGCCGGGGTGGGACGGCTGCTCCTCACCCACGTCCCCGCATGGTTCGACGGTGCGCCACTCGCGGCCGAGGCCAGGGAGGTGTTCGACGGGCCGGTCGAGCTGGTCGCCGCGGACGCCGGCTACGACGTCTGAGGCGTTGCCGGGCGGGTCAGCTCCCGACGCCCTGCCAGACGGCGGTGGCTCCCGCGTCCCCGATCCACACGACCAGCCCGAGTACGACGAGCCCCAGCACGGCGGCGAGCACCCCGCTGCCGATCGTCACCCGGGTGGCGGTGGTCGTGCCGCCGCCGCTGCCGGGTTCGGCGCGGTCCGCCCGCTTGCCCACCAGGACGGTGACCGCGAGCAGCACCAGGAACGCGATGGCGAACGGCAGCAGGAGCCCCGCCCGCGCCTGGTGCACGTCGATCAGCGGGTTCTGGCCGCCCAGCGCGGCCTTCAGCTGCTCGCCGGTCTGCACGGCGACCGGCACGGCGGCGACGCCGGCGAGCGCGAGCAGCAGCACGGGCACGCCGAGCTGGCGCCGCCAGGACGGCCGGGCGGCGACCGCCAGCGTGCCGAGAGCCGCCAGCGGGAGGAGCACGACGACCGCGTGGATGACGAGCGGATGTGCGGGGATTCCGTCGATCGTGACCATGACCTGGACAAGGCTAGTGCACACGCGACGAAGGCCGGACCGTGCGGTATGCCGCACGAACGCCGACCTAAGCTTGCGCCGTGACGCGAGCAGACGGCAGGTCAGACGACGAGCTCCGCCCGGTGCGGATCACGAGGGGCTTCCAGAAGAACCCCGCCGGATCCGTGCTCGTGGAGTTCGGCGACACCAAGGTGCTCTGCGCGGCGAGCGTGACCGAGGGCGTGCCCCGCTGGCGCAAGGGCTCCGGGCTGGGCTGGCTCACCGCCGAGTACGCGATGCTGCCCTCGGCCACGAACACCCGCAACGACCGCGAGTCGGTGCGGGGCCGCATCGGCGGGCGCACCCACGAGATCAGCAGGCTGATCGGGCGCTCGCTGCGCGCCGCCATCGACCTCCGTGCGCTCGGTGAGAACACCATCGCCCTGGACTGCGACGTCCTGCAGGCCGACGGGGGCACCCGCACCGCAGCCATCACCGGCGCCTACGTGGCGCTCGCCGACGCGGTCACGTGGCTCGGCGCGCACGGTGCCCTGGCCGACCCGAAGCCGCTCGCGTGCCGGGTCGCGGCCGTGAGCGTCGGCGTGGTGGACGGGCGGGTGCGGCTGGACCTGCCCTACGCCGAGGACTCCCGGGCGGAGGTCGACACGAACGTCGTCGCGACCGACACCGGCACCCTGATCGAGGTGCAGGGCACCGGTGAGGGCGCCACGTTCACCCGGCGGACCCTCGACGCCATGCTGGACGTCGCGCTGGCCGGCATCCGGGAGCTCTCGGCGATGCAGGAGTCCGTGCTGGAGGAGCCGTACCCGGGCGAGCTGCCCGGGAAGCCGTGATCGATCTGCTGCTGGCCACCCGTAACCCGGGCAAGCTGGCGGAGCTGCAACGGATGCTCGGTGCGGCCGACCTCGGCTCGGTGCGGGTGCTGGGGCTCGCGGACGTGCCTGAGTTCCCGGACGCGCCGGAGACCGGGCGGACGTTCGCCGAGAACGCGCTGGCCAAGGCCCGTGACGCGGCCATGGCCAGCGGGCTCCCTGCCGTCGCCGACGACTCCGGGTTGGCCGTGGACGCGCTCAACGGGATGCCCGGTGTCCTGTCCGCGCGCTGGAGCGGGCGCCACGGAGACGACGCGGCGAACCTCGAACTGGTGCTCGGCCAGCTCGCCGACGTCCCCGACGACCGCAGAGGCGCGGCCTTCGTGTGCGCCGCGGCGCTGGTGGTGCCGGGCGGTGCGGGCACGGTGGTGCACGGCGAGTGGCCCGGACGGCTCGTGCGCGCGCCTCGCGGCACCGGTGGCTTCGGCTACGACCCGATCTTCGTGCCGCGGGGGGAGGAGCGCACGTCCGCCGAGCTCTCCCCGGCGGAGAAGGACGCCGCCTCGCACCGGGGCCGGTCGATGCGGGCCCTGCTGCCGCACCTGCGGGCGCTTGTCGATGCTCGTGCGCGGAAACCGTAGCCAGGGCCGCGATTTCCGCGCACGACCGATGCTCGGGCGCTCCGCTACCCCTCGGCTCTGATGCTCGGGCGCTCCGCTACCCCTCGGCCAGCACCCGGCGCGCCACCCCGAACGCCGAGTTCGCCGCCGGCACGCCGCAGTAGATCGCCGTCTGCAGCAGCACCTCGACGATCTCCTCGCGGCTGAGCCCGTTGCGCAACGCCGCGCGAAGGTGCAGCTCGAGCTCGGCGAAATGGCCGTGGGCCACGAGTGCGGTGATCGTCACGGCGCTGCGCATCCGCCGGTCGATGCCCGGCCGGGTCCAGATGCCGCCCCACGCGTAGCGGGTGATCAGCTCCTGGAACTCCGCCGTCGTCGCGTCGGCGCCCGCGAGCGCCGTGTCGACGTGCTCGGATCCGAGGACCTCGCGGCGCACGGCCAGGCCGTCCGGGTCGAGGTCGAGGAGCGGTTCGCTGGCTGGCGGCTCGGTCACGGTCGGCCACGGTAGCCGGGTCCCGGCCGGTACCGTCGGCGCGGTGCGCTGGGTGCGGGTGGTCGCGGCGGTCGCTGCCGTGGTCGCCGTCGTCGCCGTCGTGTACGTCGTCGGCGTGCCCGGGCTGGCCGAGATCCAGTCGACGGTGCAGGCAGCCGGGATCTGGGCGCCGCTGCTGTTCCTGGCGCTCCAGGTGGCGATGACCGTGGCGCCGGTACCGCGCACGGTGTTCACCGTGGCCGCCGGCGTGCTGTTCGGCGCCGTGACGGGCCTGCTGCTGGCCGTCGTGGGCACCGCGCTCGCCGCCGTGGCCGCGTTCTGGCTGGTGCGGATGCTGGGTGCCGGGTTCGTGGAACGGCACGCCGACCGGGCCGCGGTGGCGTGGGTGCAGGCCCGCCTCGACCGGCGTGGGCTGCTCGCGGTGGTGTCGCTGCGGCTGATCCCGGCGCTTCCGTTCTCGGTGCTGAACTACGCGGCGGGGCTGTCCGGGATCCGCTTCGCGCCGTACCTGCTCGGCACCGTGCTGGGGACGCTGCCGGGCACCGTGGCGATCGTCGTGCTGGGCGACGCGGTGACCGACGGCACCCCGGACCCGGCGCTGCTCGCGGTCTCGGTGGTGTCCGGTCTCGTCGGGTTGACGGGCGCGGCCGTCGTGGCACGGCGGGAACGCCCCGGGACCGCGGCATAGGTAGTGCGGCCGTGCCGGCGGCGGGATTCGAACCCGCACTGTCGGGCACCTAAAGCCCGTGCCTCTGCCGTTGGGCTACGCCGGCCGTGAGTCAGCTCCTCGCACGTTCGGCGTGATCCTCGCACAGGCCCGGGCCTGTGCGAGGAGCACACGGGGTGTGCGAGGAGGCGCGGCGGGTCAGACCGCGAGCTCCCGGCGCAGCTTCGCGACGTGCCCGGAGGCGCGGACGTTGTACTGCGCCACCTCGACCCGGCCGTCCGCCCCGATGACGAACGTCGACCGGATCACGCCCGTCACCGTCTTGCCGTAGAGCTTCTTCTCGCCGAACGCTCCCCACGCGGTGAGGACCTCGCGGTCCTGGTCGGAGAGCAGCGGGAAGGTCAGGCCCTGGGCGTCGCGGAACTTCGCGAGCTTCGGCGGGGCGTCCGGTGAGATCCCCAGGACGTCGAGCCCGGCGTCGCCGAGGTCGCTGAGGCTGTCCCGGAAGTCGCACGCCTCCGTGGTGCAGCCGGGTGTGCTCGCGGCCGGGTAGAAGTAGACGACGACGCGGCGGCCGCGGTAGTCCGACAGCGACACCGGGTTGCCGTCGGCGTCGGGAAGGGTGAAGTCCGGGGCGGGGTCGCCGGTCTCGAGTCGGGTGCTCATGCACCGATCCTGGCACCACGACGCGCGGGAGGTGCGGCTGGTCGGACGGTGGCGGGAGGTGTGATCTACGGTGTGCCACCAGTAGCTGCACCTGTTCCGAACGGCACGAGGAGGCGTCGTGGCGCGCGACCCGGAGACCATCCAGCGGGAGATCGAGCGGAGCAGGGACGCTCTCGCCGAGAGCCTGGACACCCTCAGCGACCGCGCCAACCCGAAGCGGCTGGTCGAGGACGGCAGGCAGAGCGTGGTGGCGAAGCTGTCCGAACCCAAGGTCCGGTACGCGCTGATCGCCGTCGGCGTGCTGATCGCGCTCGCGGTGGTCCGCAAGGTCTTCAGCTGACGCACGGTCTCCGTCGACGCGGTGCAGCGACCGTCAGGACAGCGACGCCGCGAGCGACTGCACCTCGGCCCGGGTGGCACCCGACCCGACCGGTCCCCGATACCTGGCCATGAGCCTGGCGGCCCCGAAACCCGCCACCGCCACGAGCCGGTCCCCGGCGAGGTAGGCGGCCACCGTGCCCTTCACCGCGCCGCCGGTGAGGCCGTCGCCGTGCAGGGCGGTGACCGAGTCGGCGAGCTCGGGGCGCCCGAACAGCTGGATCTTGAGGCCGAACTGGTCCGACCAGAAGTAGGGCACGGCCACCGGTGGCGGGGACGCACCCAGGATGTCGCGCGCCACGGCGGCGGCCTGGTCGGTGGCGCTGGTCCAGTGCTCGGTGCGGTGGCGGTCCCCGTTCGCCGGGTCGTCCCAGGCGGCGACGTCGCCCACGGCCCACACCCCCGGCGCGCCGTGCACGCGGCCGGTCGGGCCGCACGCCACCCCGTCGGTGAGGTCGAGACCGCTGTCGGCCAGCCAGCCCAGCTGCGGCACGCCGCCGACGCCGACGATCGCCGCGTCGGCCTCCACCCTGGAGCCGTCGGCCAGCTCGACGGCGACGGTGTCGCCCGCGTCGAGGAACCGCTCCAGCCGGGCGCCGGTGCGCAGGTCCACCCCCGCGTCGGTCATCAACCGGCCGCACAGCGTCCCCAACTCCTCGCCGAGTGCCCGGCCCGACGGCGCCGGCGAGCGCCTCCAGCACCGTGACGTCCAGGCCGCGTGCCCGCGCGGTGCTCGCGACCTCCGCCCCGACGAAGCCACCGCCGACGACCAGCAACGAGCCGCTCCGCGCCATGGTGGCCCGCAGCTCCAGCGCGTCGTCCAGCGTGCGGAGGGTGTGCAGGGCGGGATGGTCGGGCTGGCCGGGCAGCCGGCGCGCCACCAGGCCGGTGGCCACCACCACCGCGTCGCCGTAGAGCATGGCGCCGTCCGAGAGCTCGACCTCGCCCGGCCGCAGGGCCACCGCCTCGACGCCGAGGTACGCGCGGATGCCGAGGTCGTCGAGCCCGGCCGCGTCACGGAGCACGACCCGCTCGGCTTCCCACTCGCCGCTGAGCAGCTGCTTGGACAGCGGAGGGCGGTCGTACGGCGGGTGCGACTCGTTCCCGACGAGGCTGATCCGGCCCTGGAAGCCGGCCGACCGCAGCTGCTCGGCGGTGCGCAGGCCACCGAGGCCCGCGCCGACCACGAGGACGTGTTCGGGCTGCCCCGTCACCGGCCACCCCGTCCGAGCGGGCCGGTCAACCGACCCGCGTCTCGGGGTCCAGGCGCTTGCGGAGCCGGTCGAGGGTCTGCGCGAGCAGCCGCGAGACGTGCATCTGGGAGATGCCGACCTCCTCCGCGATCTGTGTCTGGGTCATGTTGCCGAAGAACCGCAGCAGGACGATCGTGCGTTCGCGCGGCGGCAGCTCGGCGAGCACGGGTCGGAGGGCCTGCCGGAAGTCGACCCGGTCGAGCTCGGCGTCGGCCGCCCCGACGAGCTCGCCCACGGTGGCGCTGCCCTGTTCGGACGAGAGCATCTCGTCCAGCGAGGAGCTGCGGTATGCCTCGGACGCCTCGAGGCCCTCGAGCACCTCGGAGACCGGCACGTCGAGACGTTCGGCGATCTCGGAGGGCCTCGGGGCGCGGCCGAGGCTCTGCGCCAGCTCCGACACCACGCCGTTGATCGACACGTGCATGTCCTTGAGCCGTCGCGGCACCCGCATCGACCAGCCGAGATCGCGGAAGTGCCGGCGAACCTCCCCGCTGATCGTCGGGACCGCGAAGGAGAAGAAGTCGCTGCCCCGCTCGGGGGAGTACCGGTCCACGGCGTTGATCAGCCCGACGGTCGCGACCTGCACCAGGTCGTCCAGCGGCTCGCCGCGATGGGCGAACCGGCGGGCGATGTGCTGGGCAATCGGCAGGAACCCGGTGACCAGCTTCGCGCGCAGCTCGTCGCGCCTGGGGTCGTCCGGGTCGGTCGCGGCGTATTCCTCGAGCAGTGGCACGAGGTGGCCGTACTCCGGATCGGCTCGGGTCAATGCTCGTTCCCGACCGGCCCGAAGTCGCCGGCCCGCTTGTCCAGTCGGATGCCGACCGTCGTGCGCTCGCCGTTGGTGCCGGGGGAGTGGTGCACCTCGACCTCGTCGGCGAGGGTCTGCAGGACCCGCCAGCCGAAGGTGTCGGTCGAGACGACGGCGTCGGCCTGCTCGGCCTGGACCTGCGCGTGCACCTCGATCCGCTCGGTCCGCACGCGGAACGTGCACTGCAGCACCGAGCTGGGGGCGGCGACGTCGACGAGCGTCGCGCAGGCCTCGTCGACGGCCATCCGCAGGTCCGAGATGGCGTCGAGGTCGAAGTCGGCCCGCGCCGCCAGGTCGGAGGCGACCGCCCGGATGGTGGGGATCAGGGCGGCGCTCGCCGACGTCCGGACCTCCAGGGTGGACACTCCGTCGAACGTGTCGGCGGGGTGGGAAGAGCCCAGGTCGGACACGCTGACGGATCTCCTTCCGAGGAATGCTCTGAACCGCGTCTCATCTTGCTCCCCGGTCAGTGCGGTATCAATCACGGCCTCGGTCACGGTGGCGGGTGCCGTCCGTTCCCGATCGTTGCCGGTGCGAACCGGGGCGGGTGGACCCTACCTCCACCGGCCTCCGGTGCCGGCCGCGGGAGCAGCTCCGGCGCAGGTCGGGCTGCCGCTCACGGATCACCGGCCACCGTTCGCCTCACGTCTGACCCGACTGACACCACGAGCCGACTTTAGGCTGTTAGGTCGTGCACGACCGGTCAAGGACGACCGGAGCGCCGAGGGGGCGTCGGGGGGACGAGATGGCCGCGATTCCGCATGGGATCACACACGCCGGTGTTGGGGGTCGCCACTGGGCGGCCCGCCGCGCCTGCGCTCCACCGCAGGCTCGTCGCCGTCGCGGTCAGCCCGATGGAGCTGCTCCGCCCCGAGTCCGACCTCGCCCGGCTGATCGACGGCGTCGGTCCGGTGGACCTGCTGCTGGCGTGCGAGGACGGTCCGGTCGCGGATCCGGGCCCCGTCGGGGTGCTGAGCTACGCGGACTACCCGGACTACGACGACCCCGACCCACGACGACCCCGACGACGCACGCGGCCCGACGACGAGGCCGGGCCGCCGCCCGCAGCGGAGGCGACGCCCGCCGCGGACGCGACCGGTACGGAGGCCGACGTCGCGGGGCTTCCCGATCTCCAGCTGCACCGGCTGGGTCTGCGCGGGCCGCTGGGGCCGGGCCACGAGAACGATCTGGTGGCTGCGCTCAGCGAGCTCGTCGGGTTCGACCCGGAGCCCGGCGTCTACTGCCTCGCGCCCGCTCCCGTCCCGGCGGACCCCAGCCGTGCCGTGATCATCAGGGCGGCGCAGCGGATCGCGCGGGTCTACGGGATTCCGCTGCTCCGCTACCGCTGCCTGGAGCTGTCCGTCGTCGGGAAGGGCTGAACCGGTCGTCGGATCTCGCGCAGCCCCCGACGCAGCGCGATCCCCGACCGAGCCGGAGTCTCAGCTCGCCAGCGGGATCCCGCGCCGCTCCAGGATGACGCGGCGTTCGGCCTCGGCCAGGCCGCCCCAGACCCCGAACGGCTCGCGCGTCTGAAGCGCGAACTCCAGGCACAGGTCGCGCACGGGGCACCGGTTGCAGACCTCCTTGGCCTGGGCTGTGCGCCGTGCCCGCGACGGGTTGCGCTCGCCGTCGGGGTGGAAGAACACCGAGCTGTCCATTCCGCGACACGATCCGAGCCGCTGCCATTGCCAGGCGTGGTCCATCGGACCGGGGAGGCGGGAAACGTCGCTCATCGCGGAGTCACCTCTTATCCGTATGTGGCCCGGCGCCCCGGGCGATCGACGTCTGATTCCCGGGGGGGCCGGACGTCAAACGGTGGACCCACGCCCGCGACGTGTTCGCAACACGACGGCGCCGGTCCGGATTTCTGCGGGGTGCGCGACGGGCTGGGGAAGCGGGCGGTGAGGGTCGCCTGTGCGAGGCGGTCATCCGCGCTGTTGTCGCAGCTCACGGCGCTGGCGAGGGCTCATGGTGCGGGATCTGGGGCACCGGGGCCGGTCCGCGGGCTCGGCGGGTCGCTGGACCGTTTGGATGTGGCCCAGATCACTCGAAAGTCTCGGCGTCAGGTCGCGGCGAGCGCCTGTTCGAGGTTCTCGTGGATGTCGAAGAGCGGGACGAGACCCGCGATGGTGAGCGGCCGCAGCACCCGGCGTGCGGTGCAGACCAGGCGCAGCTCCACGCCGGCCGCGTGCGCCGCCTCGCGCACCTCGATCAACACGGCCAGTCCGCTCGTGCCCAGGAAGGTGACCCCGTCGAGGCTGAGCACCACGAGCTCGATGCCCGCCGCCGGGGCGAACCGCTCCAGGACGGCGGCCCGCAGCTGGGGCGAGGTCAGCATGTCGACCTCGCCGCCGACCTCGAGGATCACCTGTCCGGGCGCGGGTGTGCGGGTGGCCAGCGTGATCTGGTCGTCCGGCTCGCCGACGCGCCTGGTCGGCGGGTCGGCGGGCTGGTTCGATCGGATCTCGGGCATCGCAGACACCGTAGGGCTCGCAGAGATCGGCTGCCACTCCGAACGACCGTTCACACCAGCCGGTGCCCGCCGTCCTCGGTGCGGACCGTCCTGCCGGTCCGGGCCAGCAGCTCCAGCAGGGGCACCGCGACCCGCCTGCTGGTGCCGAGTGCCTGGCGAGCCGTGCTCAGGCTGAAGTCGGAACCCAGGCCGGCGAGCACCCCCACCGCCCTGGCGTCGGCGCCCGGCAGCAGGACCACGCCGTCCGCGATCCGCAGCAGTTCACCGGCCTTCACCAGCGAGGCGACCTGGCGTGGCCCCAGGCCCAGCTCGGCGAGCCGGGCGGCTTCGGGGGCGGCGAAGGGCTCGCGCTCCAGGTCCGCTCGCAACGTGTCCATCGCTGCACGGACGGATGCGGGCAGCGCGGTGGGCGCGGACCGGACCACCCGCCCGTCGCGCAGTGCCAGCTCGCCCGCGCGCCCGTGCCGGAGGACGGCCTCCACCAGCCGCGGCTCGGGCAGCCCAAGTACGCGGCGGGCGGCCTCCGTGGGCAACCCGGGATCCAGCGGGTCGGCGGCGTCGTGAGCGGCGACGGCCGCGTCCAGCCTGGCCGCCAGCTCCAGCGCATGTCCGGGATCGACGAGCCAGCCCGCCGCCCCGGGAGTCCCCTCGGCCGCGAGCGCGTCGAGGTCGGCCGGGCGCACGCCCATGGCGACGAGGTCGGCGCGCCGGGCCGTGCCGCGCCGGGCGAGCTCGGCGGCCGCCCGTGGCGTCCCGTCCATGCCGGCGAGCTCGGCGGCCCGCCTCGCGGCCGCACCCCGGCGGCGAAGCACGGGTGGCGCGACGTCGAGGACGACGAGCCCCGCGGCGACCTGCCGGCGCCCGGGGTCGCGCAGCACGGCACGGTCGCCTATGCGCAGCGGCAGCGGGCGCCGCAGCCGCAGCCGCACGGTGTCCTCGCCGAGCGGTCGCACCCGCGCCGTGACACCGGCCGATCCGACGTGCAGGCTCAGCTCCTCCGGGAGTGTCGCCGGGTCCGGGGCGCCACCGCGGACGCCGAGCAGCCGGACGTCGACGAGGTCCGTGCCCGCCCACGCGCCCGGAGCGAGCAGCACGTCACCGCGGGCGGCGGCGTCGCGGGGAAGCCCGCGCAGGTTGACGGCGACGCGCGCGACCCCGCGCGCCTCCGCGACGGGGGCTCCGAGGGTCTGCAGGCCCCGCACCCCGACCCTTCTGGACGTGGCGCCCGCTCCGACCAGTTCGAGCTCGTCGTCCACCCGGATCCGGCCGGCGGCGAGCGTGCCGGTGACCACCGTCCCCGCGCCCCGGATCGTGAACGCGCGGTCGACCCAGAACCGGACGTCGGCCGCCGGATCGGGGGTGGGCAGCCCGGCGGCGAGCCCACCGATCGCGGCACGCAGCTCGTCCATCCCGGCGCCCGTCGTCGCCGACACGCACACCGCGTCCATCCCGTCGAGCGGCGTGCCGGTCAGGTGCTGGCGCGCGTCGTCGAGGGCGAGCTCGGGGTCCATCAGGTCGCTTCGGGTGATCACCAGCAGGCCGTCGCGAACACCGAGTGCCACCAGCGCGTCGACGTGCTCGGCCGACTGCGGCATCCACCCCTCGTCGGCGGCGACGACGAGCAGCACCGCCG
Source organism: uncultured Actinomycetota bacterium (assembly GCA_963784265.1). Taxonomy (GTDB): domain Bacteria; phylum Actinomycetota; class Actinomycetes; order Mycobacteriales; family Pseudonocardiaceae; genus Pseudonocardia. The sequence goes on along the minus strand of CAWAQQ010000002.1, from coordinate 261,010 downwards.
GCACCGGCCCGACACCGGCCAGCATCGTGGTGACGAACCGTTCATGGCCCGGAACGTCGACGAACGCGACGGTGATGCCGCCGGGGAGCGTGGTCCAGGCGAAACCGAGGTCGATCGTCATGCCGCGGCGCCGTTCCTCGGCCCAGCGGTCGGGCTCCATGCCCGTGAGCGCCCTGACCAGCGTCGACTTCCCGTGGTCGACGTGCCCCGCCGTGGCGATCACCTGCATCTCGTGCTCCGCGCCCGTGAGTGGTCCGTGCGTTCCAGCTCTACCCGCCGCTCACGAGCACGCACCGCAGCAGGGTGTCGTCGGCCTCGGGGGGCAGCGCGCGCAGGTCCAGCAGGCACCGGCCCTGCTCGAGGCGGCCGAGTACCGCCGGGTCGCCCGCGCGCAACGCCGCCGCGTATCGCTCGGGCAGGGCCAGCGCCGCGCTGGGCAACGAGACCCCGGGCGCGCCGCCGCCGCCCACCGTGGCCACGGAGTCGACCGCGGCGACGTCGACGCCGGCCGCGGCCAGCCGCGGCCGCCAGGTGCTGCGCCCGTGTGCGCAGAGCAAAGGGGTCGGCATCCAGCGCCGTGGCGGTCGGGGTGGCGGGGCCGCGGAGGGTGGCCTCGAAGGCGGCGAGGGTGAGCTTGTCCACGCGCATGGCCCGGGCCAGCGGGTGCCTGCGGATGCGCTCCACCAGCTGCGCGCCCGCGCCCCGGCCGCCGAGCAGGATCCCCGCCTGCGGGCCGCCGAGCAGCTTGTCGCCCGACGCCGTCACGAGGGTGGCGCCGCGGGCGAGTGCGGTGGCGGCGTCCGGCTCGTCGGGAAGCAACGGGTGTGGCGCCAGCAGCCCCGACCCGATGTCGGCGACGACGGGCACGCCGAGGCCGGACAGCTCGTCGATCCCGACGGTCCGGGTGAAGCCCGTGACGACGAAGTTCGACGGGTGCACCTTCAGGATGAGCGCGGTGTCCTCGCCGACCGCGTCCGCGTAGTCGGCCCTGCGCACCCGGTTCGTCGTGCCCACCTCGCGCAACCGGGCCCCGGTCGCGGTCAGGAGGTCGGGGATGCGGAAACCGTCGCCGATCTCGACGAGCTCACCGCGGGCGATGACGATCTCCCGGCCCGGCGGCGAGCACGGTGGCCACCAGCGCGACGGCGGCGGCGCCGTTGTTGAGCAGGTGCGCCGCGCCCGCGCCGGGGACGGCGGCGAGCAACGCGTCGATCGCCGCGCGGCCGCGCCTGCCCCGGCCGCCGGTGTCCAGGTCCAGCTCGACGTCACACGTTCCCGCGGCCACGTCCAGTGCCGCACGGGCCGCCGCGGAGAGCGGGGCGCGTCCGAGGTTGGTGTGCAGCAGCACGCCCGTGGCGTTGAGGACGGGCCGCAGCGCGGTCGCCTCCGCGGGGAGCGCGTCGAGCACGGCGCCGATCACGGCGTCGGGATCCGGGGCGATCTCGCCCCGGCGGGCCCGCTGCTGAGCGGCGAGCACCACGTCCTTCACGAGCGCCCGGCCCAGCCGGTCGGCGGCGGCGGCGACCCTCGGCTCGGCGAGGACCGCGTCGGTGCGGGGCACGCGCCGACGCGGGTCCGGGGCGAGTTGCGTCACGAACCCGACCCTACGGCGTTCGGCCGGTGGGACGCCCGCGCGGCCGCGGTCAGCCCACGGCCCGGATCCCCGGACCGCCCGGCGGCGACCCGAGCTCGGTGCCCACGAGGGCGTGCAGCCGTGCCAGATCGGCGAGGATGTCCTCGCGCAGCGCCGCGATGCGGCGGAGCTCCTTCTCGGCGGCCTCGCGGCGGCGCCTCTCCTCCTGCTTGCCGTGTTGGCGTTCCTCCTCGGCCTGGCTGCGCGCGTCGGCGATCAGGTCGTCGGCCTCCTGCCGGGCGGCATCGGTGATGCGCACCGCCTCCTCGCGCGCAGCCGCCAGCATCGCGGTGGCCTGCTTCTCCCGCTCCTGCAGCGCGATCTCGCGCTGTGCCGCCTCCTGGTCCAGCTCCACCGCGCGGGTGATGAGGGACTGCTCCGTCTTGAGACGGTGCCGGTCGGCCTTCGCGCGGGCCTGGTCGAGGAGCGCCGCCGCGTCCTTCGCGGCGCGGGCGCGCACGTCGGCGGCCTCGTCCTCGGCGAAGCGGAGGATCTTCTCGGCCCGTAGCCCGAAGCTCTCCCCGTCGGTCGGGTTCCGCTCTGAGCTGCGCGTTCGCCAGGGCTGGTGGTCACGCGGCGCATTTTCGTACAGCGTATGGGTGACACTCAAACGAGTCGGGCTGGTGAGCGCCGGATGGGTCGGTTCCTGCGACCGGCGGTGCGCAGTCGCGCCGACGTAGGCTCGCGTCGTGCCCGACCAGCTGCTCGCCAAGCGCCTCACCCAGTTCAGTCACGGAGCGGGCTGCGGGTGCAAGCTCGCCCCGGGGCTCCTCGCCGATGTCCTGCGAGCGTTCGTCCCGATGACCCATCCCGACCTGCTGGTCGGCACCGAGACCGGCGACGACGCCGCCGTCTGGCGGTTGGACGCCGACCGCGCGCTGGTGGCGACGACCGACTTCTTCACCCCGGTCGTCGACGACCCGCGCACATGGGGCCGGATCGCCGCGCAGAACGCCGTGTCGGACGTGTACGCGATGGGCGGGCGCCCGCTGTTCGCGCTGAACCTGGTGGCCTGGCCGTCGAGCGACCTGCCGGTCTCGATGCTCGGCGAGGTGCTCGCCGGTGGCGCCGAGATCGGCGCGGAGAGCGGTTTCGCCGTGGTCGGCGGCCACAGCATCGACGACCCGGAGCCCAAGTACGGGCTGGCCGTCGTCGGCGAGGTGCACCCGGACCGGATCCTCACCAACGCCGGCCTGCGCGACGGCGACGCGCTGGTGCTCACCAAGCCGCTGGGGGTCGGCATCGCCACCACCGCGATCAAGGCAGGCGCCGCGTCCCGGTCCGTGCTCGACGCCGCGGTCGCGTCGATGACCGCCAGCAACGCCGCGGCGGCCATGGCCGCGGTGTCGGCCGGGGCGACGGGCTGCACCGACGTCACCGGTTTCGGCCTGCTCGGGCACCTCGCCAAGATGGCGGCGGCCTCCGGTGTCGACGCGACGATCGAGTTCGCCGCCGTGCCGTTCCTCCCCGGCGTGCGCGAGCTGGCCGGTCAGGGGATCGCGCCCGGCGGGAGCAGGCGGAACCGCGACTGGACGGCCCCCGTCGTCGACGCGGGCGGGTTCGACGAGGTCGACGTCCTGCTGCTGGCCGACGCCCAGACGTCCGGCGGGCTGCTGTTCGGTGCGGCACCGGACCGGGCGCGGGCTGCCGTCGCGGAGCTGGCCGGCAGGGGAGTCGCGGCGGCCGTCGTGGGCTCGGTCCGGAGCGGGACCGGCCGCATCGCGCTGCACTGATCGCCGGCCGGGCTCACCTCCTCGCGGCCGCGCTCACCTGCACGGGCACCACGCGGCCCTCCAGCTGCGCGGCGGCCCCGAGCAACCGCAGCTCGTCGCCCGGCCTGCCCACCAGCTGCACGGCCACCGGCCTGCCGTCCACGCGCACGGGCACCACCGCGGCCGGGAGCCCGGCCAGGTTCCATGCCGGGGTGTACGGGACCAGGGGTGCGGCGACCGCGAACGTCTTCAGGTAGCCACGGCCCTGCATCGCCCCCGCGCGGACCGGCGGCCCCGCCACGGCCGGGCTGAGCAGGAGGTCGTAGCCGCCGTCGTCCATCCAGGCGACCATCCGGTCGCGCCACGCCGTCGCGACGCCGGGTCGCGGCCCGCCGAGCCGGAGCACCCGGCGGCCCTTGCGCGCGATCGTGGCGGTGCGGCGCTCGACGTCCGCGAGGTCCAGGCCGAGCGCGGCGACGTCTGCTGCGACGCCCGCGTGCCAGCGGCGGGACAACCGGGAGGCGAGCGCGAGGGGGTAGGGCGGTTCGGCCGCGACCACGGCCGCGCCGCTGCCCCTGGCGGGAACCCGGAGGCGCGCGGCGGCGCCGACCGCCGCAGCGCGGTGGTCGGGGTGCAGCCGGGTCACCGGCAGCGGGCTGCCCGTGGACAGCGCCACCCGCCCGGGCCACCCGTCGCCGGTGCCGAGATCCTGCGCGGGGACGCCGGCGAGCACGGCGAACATCAGCGCCGCGTCCGCGGCCGTCCGGGCGATCGGGCCGGCCACGCTCAGCCCGCACCAGTGCTCGGCGACCCCGCCGGGCAACGGGACCACGCCCGCTCCCGGCTTCAGCCCGACCAGCCCGCAGTATGCGGCCGGGATCCGGATCGAGCCGCCACCGTCGGTGCCGAGCGCCAGCGCGGCCGTGCCCGCCGCGACCGCAGCGGCACCGCCGCCGCTGGAGCCTCCGGGGTCCGCCGCCGGGTCGAGCGGGTTGCGGGTGACGCCCAGCGCGGAGTGCGTGAAGGGCCAGATCGCCAGCTCCGGCATGCGCGTCTTGCCCATGACGAACGCGCCCGCCGCCCGCAGCCGCTTCACGAGCTCGTCGTCGCGTGTCGCAGGCGCGTCCGAGGTGGCGGCCGAGCCGTGGCGCGACGGGTAGCCGGCGACGTCGACGTTGTCCTTGATCGCCACCGGCACGCCGGCGAGCGGCAGCGCGAACCGGTCCGGGCGGGCGTCCACCGCCGCCGCCTCGACGAGCACCCGTTCGGCGTCGAGTACCTGGTAGGCGCCGAGGTCGGGCTCCTGCGCCGCGAGCCGGGCGAGGTGGGCGCGTGCGACGTCGACGGCGGTGCTGCGGCCGTCGTGCACCCGGGCGGCGAGCTCTCCTGCGGTGAGCGTGGTGAGGTCGGCGGCGTCCATCCGGCCACCTTGCCACCGGCGAGCGGGCGACCCGCTCCGATCCGGTGCCGTGTCCGGAAGCTTGTGGCGGAGGCGGACGGGAATCGAACCCGCCTGGCCGAGATGCTCGGCCACGTCGGTTTTGAAGACCGCGGGGGCCACCAGGCACCCTGACGCCTCCGCGGAGGACCCTAGAGCAACGGCGGTCAGGCCGAAGGGCGGAGGGCCTCCGGCACCCCGTCCGCGACGTCGAACAGCCCGAGCAGTCCCGTGGCCTCCAGCGCGCGCATGACGATGCGGGATCCGCACACGAGGCGCAGGGTGCTGCTGCGCCGGTCGGCGTCGTCCTTGGCCGCGACCAGCACGGCCAGCCCGGCCGAACCGAGGAACGTGACGTCGGACAGGTCGAGCACCAGCAGCGTCACCACGAGGTGCTCGTCGAGCCGCGCCTGCAGCAGCGGTGCGGTGAGCGTGTCGATCTCCCCGACGACGTGCACGACGCGCGCATGGGGACCGTGGTCGACCACGTCGAACCGGACGACCTCGCCGACGTCGCCGACGTCGCCGACGTCGCCGGTTCCGACCGCAGGTTCGCTGCTCATGCGCACCGGCTCCTCGATAGTGGTGTCGCGGACTCGATCTGGTCCCGCGGGTGGCAGTGGGCCCTCGGGGTGGCTGTCGTTCTCAACCGCGACCCAACCCTACGGCCGCCCCCTCCGGCCCACAACGCACCCCCTCCCGCCGGGTTTGGGCCCGGCTGAGCTGGGGTAACTCGCGACAGCAACGTTGTCACTCGGGAGGCCGCAGGAGGTCACCGTGTACCGAAGGAACCCTCGCGCTGACGCACAGCGGATCACCCAGGTGCTCACGGGCCTGGCCTTCCCGGCAGCGAAGTGGCAGCTGATCATGCACGCCGAGGACTACGGCGCCGACGCGTCGACCCGAGGGGAGCTGTGGGCCCTCCCCGTGGGCAGCTACCGCGATCTGGACGCCGTCCTCGTCGCCCTCGGCGTCATCGCCGGACCGCCGCGCCGCCCGGCTGCTGCGCTCAGCCACCGGTAACACCGCCCGCCCGGTCCGGGTGCCCGGCGCGCCGCACGTCGCCGTCGGCCTCCATGACCGAGTGTGGCCGCGCCGGGCGTCCCCGCCCGGGTGCGAGACCCGTCCCAGGGGTGTGGTCGGCCCAACCCCGGGGCGCTCGCTAGCTCTCCCGGAACAGGTCGAAGGGGGGTTCCTCCTCCGGCTCGTCCCGGCGGACCGGGCGTCGCCGGGCGAGTCCGAGCAGCACCGCCCCGGCGACGATGCTGACGCCGGCGATGGTGAACCAGATCGCGGCCATGCGACAAGCATGAACCGCGCACCGGCGCCTGCCGGTCAGCGTTGCTGCAGATACCCCAGCACGGCGCTGACCCCGCCCGCACTCCTCCGACAGCCGAGCCTCGGGGCGGGCCGCTGACCGCGCCACCCCCCGGATGCCGGGTCGGACCGTGAGGTCCGACCCGGCATCTCGCGTGCGCGCCGTAGGCTGACGTGTCGTGACCACGCCCGACGGCGACCCGTTCCTGCACGGCGACCTGGACGTCCTGCGGGTCCTGATGAGCCGGCAGGCCGCCGGCAGCAGGCCGGGGGTCCGGCGGGACCGGCACCGGGTCGCGCTGGTCGTCGGCGGCGGCGGGATGCGCGGCGCGTACGTGGCCGGGATGCTGGACGCGCTCGCGGCGGCCGGCCTGCAGCCGGCGTTCGACGAGGTCTACGGCGCGTCCTCCGGCTCGTTCACCGCCGCCGCGTTCCTCACCGGCGACGCGGGCTCGTGCGCACGCAGCTTCCCCGAGGACCTCGCCACCAAGACCTTCATCGACATGCGCAGGCTCGGCACCGGCCGTCCGGTCGTCAACCTCGACCACCTGTGCCACGAGGTGCTCGAGGTGCGCAAGCCGATGTCGTGGGAGGGCGTCCGCGACAGCCCCGCCCCGCTGCACGTGGTCGCCACCGACACCGCCGACCTCGCCCCGCACACGCTGGCGCCGGTCACGGTGGCGGACTGGAAGCAGGCCATGCGGGCCAGCGCCTGCATCCCGCTGCTCGCCGGACCACCCGTCCGGTTCGCGGGTCGCCGCTGGATCGACGGGTCCGTCGGGGAGCCGCTGGCCATGGCTCGCGCGTTGCGCGGGGGCGCCACCCACGTGCTGGTGATGCTCTGCCGGGGCACCGCCGACCTGCACGGCGACGCCGACGCCGGGCTGTCGCTGTGGGCACGCGCGCTGGACCGGCTGGTGCCGGGCCTCGGCACGGTCGCGCAGGGCTCCCGGCGCTACGGCGCCGACCTGCGGCTGGTCACCGACGCCGCGCACCCGGACCGCGGACCCGGGCACCTGATGGCGATCGGACCGCAGCGGTCGCTCGGGATGGGCGCGCTGTGCGTCGAACCGGAGACGGTCGGCGAGGCCGTGCGCATCGGGTACTCGTCGGTCGTCAGCGCGATCCAGGAGGCAGGCGGGCTCGATCCGGGACAGGCCGTCAGCTGACGGCGTCGGCGACGGGTTAGCGTCGTCGGCATGGGCGAGGATGCGGGGCAGGAGCGGCCGCGTGCGGCCGTCGTCGTCACCGGGAGCGAGCTGCTCACCGGCGCGATCGCGGACCGGAACGGCCCCTGGCTGGCCCACGAGCTGGGCGAGCTCGGCTTCGAGGTGGCCCACCTGCTGATCGTGGGCGACCGACCCGACGACCTCGCCGCCGCGCTGCGCTTCGTCACCGAGGCCGGGGCCGCGCTCGTCGTCACCAGCGGGGGACTCGGCCCCACGGCCGACGACCTCACCGGCGAGGTGGTGGCCTCGTTCGCCGGTGTCGACCTGGTCCTCGACGAGGCGATGCGCGCGCGGATCGCGGACATCCTCGCGGCATGGGCGGCCCGCACCGGCTTCGGCGGCCCGGCGTTGGAGGAGGCCAACCGCAAGCAGGCGATGGTGCCACGGGGCGCGATCGCGCTGGACCCGGTGGGCACCGCGCCGGGGCTGGTGGTCTCCCGGCCCGGTGGGCCGCTCGTGGTCGTCCTGCCCGGGCCGCCGCGTGAGCTGCAAGGCATGTGGCAGGCGGCCCTGGGCACGGCGCCGGTCCGCGAGCTGCTCGCGGGTGTGCCGAAGGCGGCGTCGCGGTCGTTGCGCTACTTCGGGCTGCCGGAGTCGGAGATCGCCGCCACGCTGCGGTCGATCGGTGAGCACCGGGACCTGTCAGGTGTCGAGGTCACCACCTGCCTGCGCCGTTCCGAGCTGGAGGTCGACGTGCGGCCCCGGCCCGGCAGCGACGACGTGGCCGCGGCGCTCGCCGAGGAGCTCGCATCACGGCACGCGAAGCACCTGGTCAGCGCGGACGGCACCAGCACCGACGAGCTGGTGGCCCGCGCGCTGCTCGACCGCGGCTGGACCGTCGCGACGGGCGAGTCGTGCACCGGCGGGCTGCTGGCGGGCCGGCTCGTCGACCGGGCGGGGTCGTCGGCGTACGTCGCGGGCGGGGTCGTCGCGTACTCGGACGCGGCGAAGACGGCGCTGCTGGGCGTGCCGGCCGCCATGATCGCCGCGCACGGCGCCGTGTCGCCGGAGGTCGCACGTGCGCTCGCCGACGGTGCGCGCGACCGGTTCGGCGCCGACGTCGGCATCGGGATCACCGGCGTGGCCGGCCCGGACGGCGGCACGGAGGCCAAGCCCGTCGGTTACGTCTGTTTCTGCGTCACGACGGCGGACGGCCAGGTGCTGGCCCGCGACCCGGTCCTGCCCGGACGGCGCGCCGACGTGCGTGAGCGGTCGGTGGACCTCGGGATGCACCTCCTGCTCCGCACCGCCCGCGGGCTCGCTCGGCGCTGAGCCGCCGTCCCGCGGATGTCAGGAAAGCCACTTTCCCGCCATCTGTGGCATGAAAGTGGCTTTCCTGACGCCCCGGGACCGGTAGCCCCGTCGCGGCAGGGCTGCGACGATGGGGTGGCCGTACCGCCTGGGCGGGCGGCTCGATCCGGAGGTGCCCGAGGTGGAGCAGCACGGCGTGCCAGGCGACCGGCGGCCGGAGCAGGTGACCGGGGCAGGCACGGCGGGTTCGGCCGGACCGGAGCGCCGGTTCGGCGACGGCCTCGCCGTGGGTCCCGACATCATCGGAGCGGCCGAGGTCGCCGTCACGCAGGCCCTCGCGGCACTGGACGGCGCGACCCCCGACCTGCTCTGCGTGTTCGTCTCCGGCGGCCCCCGGGGCGTTCCGGAGCTCGCGGAGGCGGCCGGCAGGCGGGCGATGGAGATCGGTGGCGCGGCCACCACCATCGGCGCCACGGCGGGCGGCGTGATCGGCGACGGCCGCGGGGTGGAGCACGGCCCGGCGGTGGCGGCATGGGCCGCGGTGCTCCCCGGGGTTCGGATCGGCCCGTTCCGGCTCACCGCCGAGCGCACCGAGGACGGCGTGGAGGTCGGTGGGCTGCCGGCGCCGGAGCCCGACGACACGATCGCGGCGCTGCTGGTGGACCCCTACTCGTTCCCCATCGGCGCGTTCCTGCAGCACGGGAACGAGGAGGTCCCCGGATTCCCGCTCGTCGGGGGCCTGGCGAGCGCGACCGGTGGCCAGGGGGCCAACCGCCTGTTCGTCGACGGCGAGGTGCACGAGCGGGGCGGCGTGGGCGTGCTCCTCGGCGGCGACGTCGCCGCGCGTGCCGTGGTGAGCCAGGGCTGCCGCCCGATCGGCCCGCCGATGATCGTCACCCGGGCCGAGCGGCAACATCCTCTACGAGCTCGCCGGCACCCCCGCGTACACCCGGCTGACGGAGATCGTCCTGGCGCTGCCCCCCGAGGAGCAGGAGCTTGCGGGCCGCGGCCTGCACATCGGCGTCGCGATCGACGAGTACGCCGACGAGCACGGACGCGGCGACTTCCTGATCCGCGGTGTACTCGGGGTGGACGACGACGCCGGAGCCGTCGCGGTGGGGGACGCGGTGCAGGTCGGGCAGACCGTGCGGTTCCAGGTGCGCGACGCCGCAGGCGCAGGGGAGGACCTCTCCGAGCTGCTGGGCGGCCCCCGCGGACCGGCGGGCGGGGCGCTGCTGTTCTCCTGCAACGGCCGGGGCGCGGCGATGTTCCCCGAGGCCGACCACGACGTCCGCGTGGTCCGTGACGTGCTCGGCGCCTCCGGCGTGGCCGGGTTCTTCGCCGCGGGCGAGATCGGGCCGGTCGGCGGGCGCAACCACCTGCACGGCTTCACCGCGTCGGTGCTGGCGTTCGACTAGCCCCGCGCGGACGAGGCGGAAGAACGCCCGCAGTTCGTCGACGAACACCTCGGGCTGTTCCAGCGACGGGAAGTGGCCGCCGGTCTCCGGCTCGGACCAGTAGCGCAGGTCGGTGAAGCGGCGCTCGATCCACTGCCGCGGCAGGCGCACGATCTCGCGCGGGAAGATCGTGACTCCGGACGGCACGGTGACGGTGTCCAGGCGCCGGGAGCGGTAGCTCTCCCAGTACAGCCGCGCCGACGAGGCACCGTTGCCGGGCAGCCAGTAGTGCATGACGTTGTCGAGCAGGCGGTCGCGCGAGATCACGTTCTCCGGGTGTCCCGCGCAGTCCGTCCAGTCCCAGAACTTCTCGACGATCCACGCACACTGCGCGGCGGGCGAGTCGGCCAGGCCGTATCCCAACGTCTGCGGGCGGGTGGACTGCTCACCGGCGTAGCCGGAGCCGCGCTGGAGGAACGCCTTCCGGGCCGCGAGCGCGTCCTGCTCGGCGCGGGTGAGTGCCCGGACGGCGGCGTCGTCGGGTGGACGGGGGGCCAGCGGCATCGTCAGGTGGACGCCGACGAGGTTCTCCGGCGCACCGGTCCCGAGCGCCGCGGTGACCATCGAGCCCCAGTCACCACCCTGCGCGCCGTACCGCTCGTATCCCAGCCGGTCCATCAGCTGCGCCCACGCCACGGCGATCCGCTCCACGCCCCACCCGGTCCCCGTCGGCTTCCCGCTGAACCCGTAGCCGGGCAGCGACGGAGCCACGACGTGGAACGCGTCGGCCGGGTCGGGCGGGTCGGTCAGTGCCGTGACGACGTCCAGGAACTCCACGACCGAGCCCGGCCAGCCGTGGGTGAGCAGCAGCGGCAACGCGCCTGCGTGCGGGGACCGCACGTGGATCAGGTGCACGTCGACGGTGTCGTCGCCGCCGCCGTCGAGCCCCGTGCGGAACTGGGGCAGCGCGTTGAGCTCGGACTCGCAGCGGCGCCAGTCGTACCGGTCGGCCCAGTACGCGCAGAGTTCCTGGGTGTAGTCCAGCGGAATGCCCTGCTCCCAGCCACCGGTCGTCGCCTGCTCCGGCCAGCGGGTGCGGTGCAGGCGCTGGCGCAGCTCGAACAGCTCGGACTCGGGAACGTCGATGCGGAACGCACGCACTACCGGCCACCGCCTGCGACGACGTTCACGCGGGTGATCGTGGTCCCGCCACCGACCGCCGCGCAAGGCTCCGCGGGTGCGGCACGTTCGCATGCCGTGGCGAACCGCACACGGCGATCACCCGAATGCAGCCTCGACCGGCGGAATCCGGTCGGGCTCACAGCGTTCCCACAGGAGGAGGCAGCGCGAATCCGGTGGTGCATGCGATAGACATGACCATGAGAGGGGTGGTGAGGATGTCGAGCAGCGCGTTCGCGGTCAGGCGGTCGTCGCCCCCCGCCGCGGGTTCGTTCGCCCTGCGCCACCCGCTGCTCGTCCAGGCTGCGCGCTATGCCGTGATCGGCGGTCTCGGCACCGCCGCCAACGCCCTGATCTTCCTGGTGCTCCGCATGTGGTGGGACACCCTTCCCGCCAACCTGGTGGCACTCGTGCTGAGCACCGCGGTGAGCACCGAGGTCAACCGGCGCTTCACGTTCGGCGGCGCGGTGGCGCACCGGTGGCGCACGAACGTGCAGATCGGCGGCACCGTGCTGTTCTACGCCGTCTACAGCTCCGCGGTGCTGATGCTGCTCGGCGTGCTGGTCGACGACCCGAGCCCGTGGTTGCAGAGCCTTGGCGGTGGTGCTCGCCAGCCTGCTGGGCGGCACCTGCCGGTTCCTGATCCTGCGACAGTGGGTGTTCGGCCCGGACCACCTCGTCGAGCAGCCCCGCGCCGCAGGCGGCTGAGCCCGCGGCGGATCCGCGCCGGACTGCGGGGGGGTGCTGGGGCATGATGGGCCGGGATGCCCTCACCGTCGCGCCGCCGTCCGGCCGCTCCGATGCTGGCCGGTCTCGTCGCCGGGGTCCTCGCCTGTGCCCTGGTCGTGGTCCCGATCGCGGGTCACCGCAGGTCGCCGCGTTGTCCGCGACCGGCGCCGTCCAGCAGCACCACCCCGGTCCCGCCGCCGCGTGAACCCGCCCGCCGACCCCCTTGCCGACGTCCGGCTCGGCCCCGAACGCCTGCCCGCCTGCGGTCCGATCGTGGCGGCGATGTCGCCGCGCCGGCGACTGGCCCAGCGGCTCATGGTGGGCGTGGACGCCTCCGACCCCGCGGCCGTCGCCGAGACGGTGCGGGCCACGCAGGTCGGGGGGATCTTCGTCGGCGGCAACGCCACGGCGCTCCTGCAGGACCAGGCGCTGCGTGGGGTGCAGGCGATGGCGCGGGTGCCGGTCGCCGTCGCGGTCGACGACGAGGGCGGGCGGGTCCAGCGCATCGACACCCTCGACGGCGACCTGCCGAGCGCACGTGCGCTGGCGTCGAAGGATCCGGCGCAGGTCCGGGCGCTCGGCGGCGAGCGCGCCCGCGCGCTCGCCGCGCGCGGCGTCACGATGAACCTCGCCCCGACCGTGGACCTCGGGGGCCAGCCGGCCGGGGCGGTCATCGGGGACCGGGCCTTCGGCACCGATCCCGCAACCGTCAGCCGCTACGCGGGCGCGTTCGCCGCAGGCCCAGCGCGAGGCGGGCGTGTTCACGGTGCTCAAGCACTTCCCGGGCCACGGCCGGGCACAGGGGACTCCCACCGGGGCCGCGTCCGGACCCCACCGGTCGCCGACCTGCGTGCGTCCGATCTGAAGCCCTACGCCGACCTCCTGGCCGGGACCCCTCGGCGGCGGCCGCACGGGCGTCATGGTCGGGCATCTGGACGTCCCCGGCCTCACGGACGGGCTACCCAGCTCGCTGACCCCCGCGGTCTACGCGCTGCTGCGCGGCGACTACGGGTTCGACGGCCTCGTGCTCACCGACGACCTCGGCGCGATGAAGGCGGTCACGGGCACCTTCGAGCTGCCCGAGGCCGTGCAGCGCGCGCTCGGCGCCGGTGCCGACATGGCGCTGTGGTCGTCGGGAGGGTCGGTCTCCCCGGTCCTGGACCGGCTGGAGCAGGCGCTCGCGAAGGGCCGGCTCGACCCCGCGGCCAACGACCGCTCGGTGGAGCGGGTGCTGACCGCCAAGGGCGCCTGCGGCGCTCGTGCGCGGTAATCGTGGCTGGAACCGCGATTTCCGCGCACAAGCTACATATCCAGCCCGCCGTTGACCGTGAGGACGCTGCCGGTGATGTAGCCCGCGTCGTCGTCGACGAGGAACTGCACCGCCCTGGCGATCTCGCTGGCCTGGCCGAGACGCCCGACCGGCACGCCGGAGATGAGCTTCTCCAGCACCTTCTCGGGGATCGCCGCGACCATCTCGGTCTCGATGTAGCCCGGTGCGACGCAGTTGACCGTGATCCCCTTGCTGGCCGTCTCCCGCGCCAGGCTCTGGGTCAGGCCGAACAGCCCGGACTTCGAGGCGGCGTAGTTGGCCTGCCCGACGCTGCCGGTCTGGCCGATCACCGAGCTGATGTTGACGATCCGGCCGAACTTGTTCTCCAGCATGTGGTCGAGCACGGCCTTGGTCATGTAGAACGCGCCGGAGAGGTTGATCCGGAGCACCGCGTGCCAGTCGTCGACGGTCATCTTGCGCATCGTCTTGTCCACGGTGATGCCCGCGTTGTTGACCAGGACGTCGACCCGGCCCTTCTCGGCGATCACCTCCGAGAACACCCGTTCGCAGTCGGTGGGCTCACCGACGTTGCCCTGGTGGATCGAGACCGAAGCGCCCTCGGCGCCCAGCTTGCCGGCCAGCTCCTCGGCGGCCTTCGAGTTGCTGCTGTAGCCGGCGGCCACGTGCATGCCGGACTTGGCCAGCGACGTGGTGATGGCCGCGCCGATCCCGCGCGCGCCGCCGGTCACTATCGCCACTCTCTGGTCGGTCATGTCGCTGCCCCTTCGCTGGAGTCCACTAGCCTGTCCATGCCCCGCCGCACCGCGTCGACCAGATAGGGCCGCAGCTCCACTGCCGGCACGATGCGGTGCACCGAGCCGACGTCGTGCGCCCGTTGCACGCTGTGCGCCGTGTCGAACTCGTCGGCGACGGTCCCCAGTTTCTCGGAGCGGACGGCAGGTCGCAGCGTGGCGAGCTCGGCGGTCAGCTTCGCCGCCTCGGATTCCGACCCGGCCTGCTGGGCGTCGGCGATCCGGCCTTCGAGCTCGGCGATGCGCTCGTCGGCTGCGGTGCGCTTGTTGACCTCGCCCGCGAAGACGACGGCCGCGGCGGGCGCCCCGCCGATCACGGAGGCGTAGGAGCCCTCGACGGCGGCGATCTCCATGTTGTCGTTCAGCGTCCCGGAGAACACGACGAACGCGCCGCCGTGGTAGCGGGACACGACGCAGAACACGATCGGGCCGTCGAAGTTGACCACCGCCCGGCCGATCTCGGCGCCGTACTCCAGCTGCAGCGCCCGCAGCGACTCCGGCGATCCGTCGAAACCGGACAGGTTGGCGAGCACCACGAGCGGCCGGTTCCCACTGGCCGCGTTGATCGCACGGGCCGTCTTCTTCGACGACTTCGGGAACAGCGTGCCCGCGGTGAACGTCATCGGGCCGTCCACCGGCACCCGCCCCCGGCGGGGCAGCGGCCGCGACTCGATGCCGAGCAGCGCGATCGGCTGGCCGCCGAGGTGGGCGTCGAGGACGACGACACCCTCCGCGTCGATCATGTCGGCCCAGCGCTCCAGGGTGGGGTGGTCGGTGTCGGCGACCGCCTTGAGCACCGAACGGATGTCGAACGGCTTCTTGCGTTCGGGGTTGGTCTCGGGGGAGAAGACCTCCCCGACCGTCGTGAACTCGCAGCCGGGCCCCGAGTGCGGGGAGTCGCTGACGTCGCGGTCCACCGGGTCCGACGTCGGCGCCGGGCGCGGGAACCGCTCGCCGGGGGCCCGGTAGGTGTGGGCGTAGTGCGCGAGCAGCACGTCCACGGCGCCGGACAGGTCGGGGGCCCAGTACTGGCCCTGCCCGTTCGGGCCCATGATCCGGTCGTAGCCGCCGATGCCGAAGTTGTCCTCGGCACTGACCCCGCCGGAGTAGTCGAGCGACTGCTTGCCGGTGAGCACCATCGCGCTCTCCGGCGTCATCACGAGGATGCCCTTGGTGTGCATCAGCATCGTGGCCTCGGCGTTCCAGTACGGCTGGGCGCCGACGTTGATGCCGGTGACGACGACGTTGATCTCGCCGCCGTCCTGGGTGAACTCGATCAGGCCGCGCAGCACCCGGGAGATCCAGTCCATGTTCTCGGTGCCGGAGTCCATCGCGATCTTCGCGCCCGCCGACACCGCGAACCACTCGACCGGGGCCTCGAAGCGCCTGGCCAGCTCGAGCGCGGCCAGGACGCGGCGGCACTCCGGCTCGGCGATGGCGCCCAGCGCCTTGGTCGGGTCGCCGATGAGCACGACGCGGGTCATGCCCTCCGGGTAGCGCTCGGTCGGCGTCGTGACCGTGCCGAGCACCAGGTTGGCACTGTTGCCTCCCGGCGGCCGCTCGACGACGACCGGGGCCCCGTCCTCGTCGAGGTCGTACTCGGTGAACGTGCCGGCGTCGCCGTCCCGGTCCGGGTTGCGCACCAGCATCGGGACCAGCTCGTACGGGTAGACCGCGCCGCGGCGCCGCGCCCGGATCACCTTCTGCGCGTAGGCGTCCAGCTCGCGCAGCGGCTCGGACGGTGGGTCGGTCACCCGGACCGTGAGCCCGGCGCCCGGCGGGCGCGACATCCGCAGCATGTGCTCGCTGGGCTCGCCGCCCGTCCTCGGCCGTGCGTACCGGAACTGGACCATCACCTGCTCCAGCCCCAGCGACTCGGACCGGGGGGCCAGCACGCGGACCACGGCGTCCAGCTCGTCGAGCGGCAGGTCGACCACCGGCCACACGTAGAGCAGCACCCGGTTCCACTCCAGCTTGCCGTCCCCGCGGTCGGCGGCACGGGCCGCGCGCAGGGCGTCCAGGCAGCCGTCCAGCACGTGTTCGAGCTGGGGGAGCGCGCGGATCCGGCCGTCGTCGCCGCGCAGCACGGTGAGGTCGCGGACGTCGGACAGCGCGATGAGCCGTCGGTCGTCGGGGACCTCCTTGCCGACGGCCCGGAACAGGTGCACGTCGATCGGCGCCGGCAGCCGGGTGAGCTCGAAGTTCTCCAGCCGCCACATGCCCAGCCGCTCGGCCACCATGGGGTGCAGGCCACGCAGGGTGCGGTCCTCGATCGGCTCCCGGTCGGGGCCGGGCCGGAAGGTGAACCAGGCCGAGCGCTCGTCACCCCTGGGACGGCGGACCGCGACGGCGACCCGGTCGAGCCGCTCGGGCAGCGTGCCCAGCGCGGCCCGGATCTTCTCCACGGACCGCTCCGTGTCCGCGTCGGGTGCCTCGCCCGCGGTGACGTAGAGGTCCAGCAGGGCGGTCCGGCCGGGCGGCAGCTGCTCGACGATCCGGCGCAGGTCGCCCTGCACGGCGGGCGGCTCGCCCGCGGCGGGCGCGGCGGGCGCGGTGTGCACCGTGGTGGCCAGCACGACGTAGTCGTTGCCCTCGTGGCTGTAGCTCGCGGTGAGCAGCGGGCGGCCGCCCCGGTCGTCGATCCGGACGTCGCCGAGCTGCCGGATCCGGTAGTAGCGGCGGGTCATCACCTCGAGCATCGCGGCGTGGTGCCGCTCGCCGAAGACGCCGAGGATCGGCTCCGCGGCGGCGACGATCGCGTCGATCCGTTTCGCGCGCGAGTCCGGGTCGGTGTCGTCGGCCAGCCTGTCCAGCTCCGCACGCACCTGCTGCTGCCCGCGTGCCCGCGCGGCCGCGATCAGCGGCGCGTCGAAGCAGCGGTAGCGCACGCGCCTGGCCAGCGCACCGACCACCGGGTGCCGCAGCTGCGTGGCGGTGATGAGGTGGTCCAGCATCCGCTGGTACTCGTCGCGGGCGGCGGGCGGCAGCGACGAGGAGTGGGTCAGCCGCCACTGCAGCAGCTCCAGCACCACGGGCACCTGCTCGGCGGCCCGCTTGTGGGCCAGGAACATCCGGTACAGCGCGCTGCTCAGCTCCGCGGAGGGCTCCAGGTCGGCGACGCCGTAGTGGGCGAGCGCGGCCCGGAGCTTGTCGCGGAAGGACTCCGGCAGTCCCTCGGCGTCGGCGTCGCGGGAACGCAGGTAGGCGTAGAGGTACTCCTGCGGGTTGCGGGCCTCCTCGCCCGCGGGGTCGATCTGCTGCGACTCGTCCTCGGGGCCGCGGCGGTTGCGCGAGAGGGAGCACAGGTCGGCGAAGATCCCGAGGACGGCGATCTCCCCGGCCAGCACCCCCGGGTCGTCGCCCGGCAGCTCCTCGCGGGCCTCGCGCCAGCGCCGAGAGCAGCGGACGCGCGTCGCGCTCGTCGATGTCGTAGCCCAGCACCAGGAACCGCAGCGCGGTCAGCGCGTCGGTGGCGGTGGCCGCCGCGTCGCTCTCGTCCAGGGCGTGACCGGGCTCGGCGAGCCTGCTCAGGTCGGCCCGCTCGCCGTCGGGAACACCGGCGGCGTCCGCGTCCGGCTCCAGGCGCACGAGCTTCGTGCCGCCCTCCACCTGCGTGTTCGGTGCGACGAGCACCTCGCGGACCCGGCCGGCGACCGGCGCGCGCAGCGACGTCTCCAGCTTCATGCTCTCGACGACGGCCACCACGTCGCCCGCCTCGACGACGTCGCCGTCCTTGACCGGGATGGACACGACCATGGCGGGCGCCGGTGCCCGGACGAGCCCGGCCTCGCCGCCGGAGATGCGGTGGACGGCGCCGTCGACCTCGACGAGGTAGTCCGAGCCCTGCGGTACCGACAGCACGGAGTACGTGTGACCGCCCACGGTGAGCCGCCGCTCGAACCGGCCGGTGCGCTCGGTCTCGACGTCGACGACCGTGCCGTTCGATCGCCGTCCGCTCCCGGGGCGTCCAGCTCCACCCGGTAGCGCGACCCGCGGGACTGCGCCACCCGCAGCCGGTAGGACTCGCCCGCCGCGCGGACGTCGACCTGGTGCCAGGTCTCGTGCCCGACCTCGGGGCGGCCGCGCTCGGCCGAGGCGAACAGCCGCTCGCGCTGGCGCGCGACGTGCGCGTCCTGGGCCTCGACCGCCGACGCCAGCAGCGCGACGTCGAGGCGCCGCGGCGGCGCGTAGCCCTCGGCCATCATCGTGTCGAGCCAGGTGGTGTCGGTGTCGCCGGAGAGGATCTCCGGGCGGTCCAGCAGGTCGAGCAGGAACGCCTTGTTGGTGGTGCCGCCGTCGATCACGGCGGCGGTCTGGCGCAGCGCGCGCGACAGCCGCGCCCGCGCCTCCGCGCGGTCCCGGCCCCAGGCGATCACCTTGGCGATCATCGAGTCGTACTGCGGCGGGATGAGGTCGCCCGCCGACACCCCGGTGTCGACGCGGATGCCGGGCCCGCTGGGCAGCGCGAGGTGCTCGATGAGGCCGGGCGCGGGGGCGAACTCCTGCTCCGGGTCCTCCGCGGTCAGCCGGGCCTCGATGGCGTGCCCGCGCGCCGTCGGCGCCTCCGGGGAGATCTCGGCCAGCCGCCCGCCGGACGCGACGTGCAGCTGCAGCTTCACGATGTCGACGCCGGTGGTCGCCTCGGTGACCGGGTGCTCGACCTGCAGCCGCGTGTTGACCTCCAGGAACGACAGCAACCGTTCCTCGGGCTCGTACAGGAACTCCACGGTGCCCGCGTTGGTGTAGCCCGCCGCACGGCGCGAGCTCGGCGGCCGAGTCGCGCAGCAGCTGCTCCTGCTCGTCGTCCAGCGCCGTGGACGCCGACTCCTCGATCACCTTCTGGTTGCGCCGCTGCACGCTGCAGTCGCGGACGCCCAGCGTCCACACGGCGCCGCGACTCGTCCGCCGACGATCTGCACCTCGACGTGGCGCCCGCCCCGGATCGCCCGCTCCAGGAAGACCGTGTCGTCGCCCGCGGTCTTCGACGCCTCCGACTGCGGCCCGCTCGAACGCCTCGTCCAGGTCCTCGGCCGCCTTGACCAGCCGGATCCCGCGCCCGCCCCCGCCCGCGGTCGCCTTGACCATCAGCGGGTAGCCGATCTTCTCCGCGTGCTCGCGCGCGGCCTCGACGTCCGCCACCGGGCCGCCGCTCCACGCCGCGAGCGGCACGCCGACCTCCTCGGCCAGCCGCTTCGACGCGATCTTGTCGCCGAGCTTGCGCATCACCTCGGGGGTCGGGCCGACGAACACGATGTCCAGGCGGCGGCACAGCTCGGCGAACTCGGCCTTCTCGGAGACGAACCCCCAGCCCGGCCACGCGGCGTCGGCCCGGGCCAGGCGCAGCGCCCGCTCCAGCTCGTCGTAGTCGAGGTAGGGGTTGTCGCCGAAACCCTCCGTGTCGTCCGGGCCGATGAGCACCGACTCGTCGGCCTCGCGGACGAACATCGCCTTGCGGTCGACGGCGGTGTGGAGCGCGATCGTCCGCAGCGGCTGCGGCGCGGCCCGTCGGAGTCGCCCTGCGAGCCGACCTCCGCGTTCCACTCCCGCACCGCGTTGATGAGCCGCATCGCCGGCTCACCGCGGTTGACGATCGCGATCCTGGAGAACTCCGGCACGTCGACTCACTCCCCGAACGCCACGCGGACGTCGTCGCTGGTGGTGCTCCCGGCCGCCGGGCGGCGACCGGGCACGGGCGCGCCGGCATCGGCCGTCGCCTCCGGCGCCACGATGGCGGGATCGACCCGCAGCACCGCGTAGCCGCCGACGGCGCCTGCGCCGAAGCCCGGCGCGAACACCCGCGTCGGACCGGTGATCACGCCGTCCCGTACCGCGTCGAAGATCGCGATCGGGATGGACGCCGCCGAGACGTTACCCATCTTCTCGATGTTGAAGTAGAGCTGGTCCGGCGTCAGCCCCGCCTTGTCGGCGAGCCCCAGGATCATCGTCTTGTTCGCCTGGTGGGGCACGATCAGGTCGATGCTCTCGAGCAGCGGGCGGTCCGGCTGGTCCGGGTCGGGCAGCGCGCGCAGCTCGCCCAGCATCTGCGCGAGGTAGCGCTGCACGAGCGCCTTCACCTCGGGTCCGTAGACGGTGATGTCGTTGTCGAACTCCGGGTTCGGCCAGATGATCGAGTTGACCTGCGTGGCCGGTCCGCTGGCGTAGGTCTGCACCACCTCGACGTCGGGGGTGGCGCCCTCCGCGGCGGGGGCGATGATCATGGCCGCGGCTCCGTCCCCGAAGATCATGCGCGACGTGCGGACGCCGCCGATCTTGTCGGAGAACTTCTCCACGCACACCAGCAGGACCGGCCGCTCCACCTCCTGGAGCAACCGCACCGCCTCGGCGAGCCCGTAGGGCAGCCCGGCGCACGCGGCGACGAGGTCGACCGAGGCGTGGGTCTGCAGCAGCCCGAGCTCGCCGGACAGCCAGCAGGCCACCGACGGGATCAGCCGGTTGCTCGTGCACGTGCTGACCAGCACGGCGCCGATCTCGTCCGCCCCGCGGCCGGACTTCGCGAGCGCGGCGCTGCGCCGCGTCGAGCGCGAGCTGCTCGAGCTCGCGGCTGGAGTAGCGGCGCTCGTCGATGCCGGTCTTGGCGCTGATCTCCGCGGCGCTCATCGGTGACCAGGAGAAGCTCGTGTTGCGGATGACGTCGTCGTTGGCGCAGACGTGCTCGCCGCGTACCACGGACAGCGCCTCGATCGCGGGCATCACCGAGAACGCCTCGCGCACCCGGATCGGCGGGTACGGCCGCACCGGCTGGCGGGCCTGCACCGGCGGAGTGGCGCTGGTGCTCGACCGCTTCGCAGCGCCTGCGCGCACCCGGTCGATGAACGCGGCCACCTCGCGGTTGCGCGGGTGGAAGGCGATCGACGAAGTCGTCGTCGCCGATCTTGCCAGCCGGTCGCAGCTCGGTGCGCGCCCGGTCCCACGGGTACTGGTTGTGCAGCACCATCGCCCACCGGGTGCAGCGCCTCGAGCTCCGGGACCTCCTCGTGGGCGTCGAGGATCTCGTCGATGCGGAACACCGGGTAGTCCGGGTCGTGCGTCGGGCAGCACCCACGTCAGCGCCTCGGGCTGGGCCAGCAGCTCGGCCACCGTCGGCTTGATCGCGCGGCAGCTCGCTGGCGTGGTGGCGCTTGTTGCGGAACACGTCGAACAGCAGCCCGAAGACCCGGTCCTCGGTCTCGGCGTCCCACGTCGCGGGCAGCTCCCGGTAGGCCTTCTCGACGGCGGCGACCTTCCGCTCGCCGTCCTCCCACGGGGTGAGGATCGGCAGGAAGACGTCGTCGCGCTGGCGGGGCACGTCGCGCCAGCGCGTCGGGTCGCTTGTCGAACATCGTCATGCGAGTAGCGGTTGACCCAGAACAGGTTCTGCCCGAGGTCGCGCAGCAGCTCGAACCGGCCGCTGTAGGCGCCGGACTCCACCCGGGACAGGATGTCGGTCCCGGTGGGCGCCTTGGACTCGAAGTCGCGGCCGATGACCGCGGTGAACTGTTCGAGGGTGTCGAGCACCGAGAAGTCGAGCTCCCCGAGGAAGTTCGCGGGGAACACGAGGCGACCGTGGCGGTTGACGACGAACGGCTTCATGGAACTGGCCTCCCCGGCTGGACAGGTTCCCAACCCAACTCGACCGAACCTCCCGGGCACAAGGGGCGAACGGGCACACAACGGGCCCGGCGCGGGGTGCGACCGGGGGATAGTGATCAGGTGCGGACGGTGGAGCGGGACGGGTGGCGGTTCGACGTGCGGGACTCGGGGCCACCCGGCGGCGTGCCCGTGCTGCTGTTGCACGGGTTCCCGCAGCGGGGCGGCTGCTGGGACGGGGTGGTCGCCGGCGCTCGTCGAGCACGGCTTCCGCTGTGCCGCCCCCGACCAGCGGGGTTACTCCCCGCGAGCCCGGCCGCCCGGCCGCGCCGCCTACCGGCTCGGTGAGCTGGTGGCCGACGCCGTCGCCGTGATCGACGCCGTGGCGGGCGCGTCGGGCCGGGTGCACGTGGTCGGGCACGACTGGGGTGCCGCGGTGGCGTGGCGGCTCGCGGCGCGCCACCCTGGCCGGGTGCGCTCGCTGACCGCCGTGTCGGTGCCACCGCCCGCGGCCTACGCCCGCTCGCTGGTCACCACCCGGCAGGGCCTCGCGTCCGGGTACCTGTTCGCGTTCCAGCTCCCGTGGCTGCCCGAGCGGGTGCTCGGGCCGCGGCTCGCCACCGCGCTGCGCGGGAGCGGGCAGTCGCGGGAGCGGGCCGAGCGCGACGCCGCCGGTCTCGCCGACCCGGCCGCGCTGACCGCCGCGCTGAACTGGTACCGCGCCATCCCGTTCACGGCGGGCGAGGGCGCCGACCCGCCCGTCACCGTCCCCACCCTGTTCGTCTGGAGCGACGGCGACACCGCCGTCACCCGGCAGGCGGTCGACCAGGCGCACCGTCACGTCGACGGGCCGTTCCGGTTCGTCGAGCTGCGCGGGGTCAGCCACTGGATCCCCGACGAGGCCCCCGACCAGCTGGCGGAGCTGGTGCTCGCGCACCTCGCCGCGCACCCGGAGTGATGCACCGTGGACTTCACGCCCGATCCCGACCACGACGCCATCCGCGAGGCGGTCCGCGCCGTCTGCCGCGACTTCGACGACGGGTACTGGCGCAAGTGCGACAGCCGAGCACCGCTTCCCGTGGGACTTCTACGCCGCCATGGCGGCGGGCGGCTGGATCGGCATCGCCATCCCGGAGGCCTACGGCGGCGGTGGCCAGGGGGTCACCGAGGCGTCGATCGTGCTGGAGGAGGTGGCGGCGTCCGGAGCGGCGATGAACGGCTGCAGCGCGATCCACCTCTCCGTGTTCGGCATGAACCCCGTGGTGCGCCACGGCAGCGACGAGCTGCAGCGGCGGTACCTGCCCCGGGTGGCGGCGGGCGAGCTGCACGTCGCGTTCGGCGTCACCGAGCCGGACTCCGGGACCGACACCACCGCGCTCACCACCCGGGCCAGGCGCGACGGCGACCACTACGTCGTACGCGGGCAGAAGGTGTGGACGTCCAAGGCGCAGGACTGCGAGAAGGTGCTGCTGCTCGTGCGCACCACACCGCTCGAGGAGTGCGCACGCCGGACCGACGGGCTGACCCTGCTGCTCGCCGACCTGCAGCGCCCCGAGGTCGACATCCGGCCGATCCCGAAGGCGGGCCGCAACGCCGTCGCGTCGTGCGAGGTGCGCTACGACGATCTCCCGGTGCCCGTGGCGGACCGGGTGGGGGAGGAGGGCGAGGGCTTCCGCTACCTGCTCGACGGGCTCAACCCCGAGCGCATCCTCATCGCCGCCGAAGCGCTGGGCATCGGCCGGGTCGCCGTCCGCCGTGCCGTCGAGTACGCCAACGGGCGGCGGGTGTTCGGCCGCCCGATCGGCCAGAACCAGGGCATCGCGTTCCCGCTGGCCGAGGCGCACATGAGGCTGCGCGCCGCCGGGCTCGCCGTGCGGGAGGCGGCGTGGCGCTACGACCGCGGCCTGCCGTGCGGGGAGCACGCCAACACGGCCAAGTTCCTGGCCGCGCGAGGCAGGCCACTTCGCCGCCGACCGGGCCGTGCAGACCCACGGCGGATTCGGCTACGCATCGGAGTACGACGTCGAGCGCTACTGGCGGGAGTCACGGCTGATGGAGATCGCGCCCGTCTCCCAGGAGATGGTCCTCAACTACGTCGCCGAGCACGTGCTCGGCCTGCCCCGGTCCTACTGAGGAGTCGGTACCGATGGAGGTTCTGGGCGCTCGTGTCCTCCTCAGGCCTGCCGACCCGCAGCGCAGCCTGGCCTTCTACCGCGACGTGCTGGGCCTGGCCATCGCCCGTGAGTTCCCCGGCGGCACGGTCTTCTTCCTCGGCGGCGGCTACCTCGAGGTGTCGGGGCACGGCGATCCCGGCACCGGGGACGGGCAGGCCGCCGCGCTCTGGCTGCAGGTGCGCGACCTCGCGGCGGCGCACCGGGAGCTGGCCGGACGGGGGGCGGTCGTGCTCCGGGAACCTCGGCGGGAACCGTGGGGGCTCGACGAGATGTGGGTGGCCGACCCGGACGGCATCCGGATCGTCGTCGTGGAGGTGCCACCCGAGCACCCGATCCGGCGGGACACGCGGGGTTAGGTGTACTGCACGCGGACACCCACGTCGAACCGGATCAGCCCACCCGCCGTGCACCCGGCCCGGGAACCGATCGGAGGCGCGTCGACGTCGCGATCTCGTGCCCCTCGGCGCACCGCATCTCCACGTGGACTTCCGCGCCGCAGCCGGCGTGCTCCACCCGCATCGGGGGGCCGTCCGGGTCGGGGAGGTGCGCGTCACCCCACGCCAGCATGGCGAGCACCACCGGGAGCAGGTCGCGCCCCGCCGGGGTGAGCCGGTACTCGTGACGCTCGCGGCGGCCGGGCTCGCGGTAGGGCACGCGGTCGACGATCCCGGCGTCGACGAGGGTGGTCAGGCGGCGGGTGAGCACGTTGCGCGCGATGCCGAGGTGCCCGGCCAGGTCGTCGAAGCGGCGGATGCCGTTGAACAGGTCACGCAGCACGAGGACCGTCCAGGCGTCGCCCACGACGGCCGCCGTGCGCGCCACCGAGCAGCGCGTGCTGTCCAGCTCGGTCCAGTCCACGACGTCAGGCTAGCCCCCTGAGTTGCGGTCGACAACTCATCCGTCTAGGCTGAGTCTTTCGTGAGAACTCAGGAGGGCTCGATGACCACCACCGATCCGGCCGTTCGGCCCCCCGCCGCGGACGCCGTCCGCGAGCGCACCCACAGCTGGGACAACCCGCTGCTCACCGCGGCCGCAGCCCGCGACGTCGACGGGCTGACGTTCCTGCGCCGGTTGGCGTCCGGTGAGGTCCCGTCCGCTCCGATCGCGGCCACGCTCGATTTCGCCGTGATCGAGGTGGAGGAGGGCAGGGTGGTGTTCGGCATGGAGCCCTCGGAGTTCCACTACAACCCGATCGGGACGGTGCACGGCGGGGTCGTGGCCACGCTGCTCGACTCGGCCGCCGGGTGCGCGGTCCACTCGATGCTGCCGGCGGGGACGTTCTACACGAGCCTCGACCTGTCGGTGAAGTTCGTCCGCGCGCTCGGGGTGGCGTCGGGCCCGGTGCGGTGCGAGGGGCTCGTCGTGCACCTCGGCGGCCGCACCGCGCTCGCCGAGGCCCGGCTGTACGACGGCGCAGGGCAGGCTGTGCGCCCATGCCACCAGCTCGTGCCTGGTCATGCGTCCGGCATCCTGAGGGCGTGGCCGGACGAGCAGCGCCCCGCGGCATCGACGCGGACAGGGTGTCGGAGGAGTTCCGCGAGTTCTGGACCGAACGGCGGATCGGCACCCTGGTGACGATGCGCCGCGACGGCAGCCCGCACGTCGTCCCGGTGGGGGTGACCGTCGACGTCGAGTCCGGGCTGGCCCGCGTGATCTGCGGCGGCGGGTCGCAGAAGGCGCGCAACGTCGCCGCGACCGGTCTCGCGGTGGTGTCCCAGGTGGCGGGTCGCCGCTGGTCGACCCTGGAGGGCGAGGCCGTCGTGCGTGCCGAGCCCGAGGTCGTCGCCGACGCCGTGCGCCGCTACGCGCAGCGCTACCGCCAGCCGCGGGTGAACCCGGAGCGGGTGGTCGTCGAGATCACCGTGCGGCGGATGCTGGGCCTGGTCTGAGGCCCGTGCCGGACGCGCCGACCGGCCCGCTACTCGCCCACGCCCTCCGGGGCCTCGACCTCGCGGCGCAGGATCTTGCCCGTCGGGCCCTTGGGCAGCTCGTCGACGACCCACACGTGGCGCGGGTACTTGTAGGCGGCCACCCGCTCCTTGACGAACGCCTTGAGGTCCTCCGGCTCAGCGGACTGCCCGGGCTTGAGCGCCACCGCGGCGCCGACCTCCTCGCCGAGGTCCGGGTGCTTGATCCCGATGGCGGCGGCCTCGGCCACGGCCTCGTGCTCGTAGAGGGCCTCCTCGATCTCCCGCGGGTAGACGTTGTACCCGCCGCGGATGATCAGGTCCTTCTTGCGGTCGACGATCGTGTAGTAGCCGTCCTCGTCCTTCGTCGCGATGTCGCCGGTGCGGAACCAGCCGTCGGGGATCGACTCCTCCGTGGCCTCCGGGCGCCCCCAGTACCCTTTCATCACGTTCTCGCCGCGTATCGCGATCTCGCCGGGCTCCCCGGTGGCGACCTCGTTGCCGTCGTCGTCGAGCACCCGCATCTCGCAGCCCCGGACCTCGAAGCCGATCGAGCCGGGCTTGCGCTCCATGCCTGGCTGGTTGAAGGAGGCGACCGGAGAGGTCTCGGACAGCCCGTAGCCCTCCAGGATCACGCAGCCGAAGGTGTCCTCGAACGCCTTCATGATCTCCACGGGCATCGCGGAGCCACCCGAGATGCACGTGCGCAGCGACGAGACGTCGGCCGACCCGGCGTCGTCGTGGTGCAGCATGCCCGCGTACATCGTCGGCACGCCCTCGAAGACCGTCACGTTGTCCCGGCCGATCACGCTCAGCGCCTTGCCGGCGTCGAACCGGGGGATGAGGGTCAGGCAGGCTCCGCTGGCGACGGCGGCGTTGAGACCGCAGGTCAGGCCGAACACGTGGAACAGCGGCAGGCAGCCCATGACCACGTCGTCCGTGGTGACCTCGATGAGCGTCTCGACGGTGGTGCGTGCGTTGGTGTCGAGGTTGTGGTGGGTGAGCTCGGCACCCTTGGGCTGCCCGGTGGTGCCGGAGGTGTACAGGATGACGGCGGTGTCGTCCTCGGCCCGCTCGACCGGCTCGGTGACGGGGTCCGCGTCCCCGATCTGGTCCTCGGACGGCCCCATCGCCCCCACGACGACCGAGTCGATGCCCACCGTCTTCGCGGCCTCGGCCACGGCCTCCCCGCTGCCGTCCCAGCCGAACACCAGCGACATGCCGGAGTCCTCCAGGTAGTACTGCACCTCACGGGCCTTGAGCAGCGGGTTCATCGGGACGACGGTGGCGCCTGCGAGCAGGGATCCGTAGAAGAGGACCGGGAACGCCGGCACGTTCGGGAGGACGAGGCCGACCCGGTCGCCCGGGGAGATGCCGCGGGCGACGAGCATCCCCGCCACCGCGGCAGCGGCGCCGCGCAGGTCGTCGTAGCTCAGGACGGCGTCGTCCAGGCGGACCGCGGGACGGTCTCCGTGCTCCTGCGCCGTGGCCACCAGGTTGCCCGCGAGGTTCGTCATGAGACCAGACAGTATCGCCCCGGCGGCCTGCCGCCACCCGGTCCAGGAGGTGCGACCCGCACGTGCGAGACACCTTGGACGCCGACCCGACGGGCCACGCGGGAAGGGCACGCCCGAGCGAGGGAGTCGCTCGGGCGTGCCGCGGCCCGACGGTCTCCGGGGGGTCAGTTGCCGCCGGGCCGGCCGTTCCCGCCGAACGGGTTGGTGCCGAAGCTGCCGTTCTGCTGCGGGGCGCTGGTGGTCGCGGCCCGGTCGGGCGTGCTGCCGAGCGTGACGTCCACGGTGCGCGTCGCACCGTCGCTTCCGCGCAGCGTCAGGCGGACCGTGTCGCCCGGCGCGTGCGAGCCGATGCGTGCGACGAGGTCGGAGACGTCCTGGACCCGGTCGTCACCGACCTTGAGCACGGTGTCGCCTGCGACGATCCCCGCGCTCGCGGCGGCCGACCCCGGCGACACGGCCGCGATCGCGGCCCCCTCGTCACTGGTGGCGCTGCCCTGGTCCGGCGCAGCCGAACCCTGGACACCGAGCACCGGTTTGGTGGCGCCACCGGTGGAGAGGATCTCCTGCGCCACCCGCCGCGCCTGGTCGACGGGAATCGCGAACCCGAGGCCGATGCTGCCGCCCTGCCCGTTGGAGGTGGCGATCGCGGAGTTGATGCCGACGACCTGCCCGTCCAGGTTCACCAGCGGACCTCCGGAGTTGCCCTGGTTGATGGGCGCGTCGGTCTGCAGCCCGTTGTAGACGACCGCGCTGCCGTCCTCGCCCTGCACGCCGACCGTCCGGTCGAGGGCGCTCACGATGCCCGTGGTGACGGTGCCGGTGAGCCCCTGCGGCGAGCCGATCGCGACGACCTGCTGACCGACCTGCACGTCCGTGCTGCGGCCCAGGGTGGCTGCCGTCAGGCCGGAGGCGTTGTCGACGCGGATCACGGCGAGGTCGTAGCTGGGCGAGGTGCCGACCACGCTGGCGCCGTGCTCGCTGCCGTCGGCGAGGGTCACGGTGATCGGGCCGGTGGAGCCCGCGACGACGTGGTTGTTGGTGAGGATCGCGCCGTCGCTCGTGAGGATCACGCCGCTGCCCTCCGCCCGTCCCTGGGCGGTGGTCACCTGGATGTCGACGGTGCTGGGGGTGGCGGTTGCCGCTGCGGCTGCCACCGAGCCCGGCGTCGCCACGGCGGGCGCGCCCGACGGTGCGGCCGAGGTGAGTCCCGTGCTGACGGTCCCGCCGTCGAGCAGGGCGTAGGCCCCTCCGAAGCCGGCCCCACCGCCGATCGCGCCTGCGATCAGTGCGGCGACGACGATGCCGGCCATCGGCCTGCGCCGGGGGCGCTCGGGGGCGGGCCGGGCGTCGGGGTCGATCCGGGCGGCGGGTAGAGCGGCCGGTCGGCGACAGCGGTGCCGCTCCAGTACGGGCTGCTCGTGGGCGGGGTGTGGGGCTGATCGCTCATGGTTCCACGATGCGCCCGGATCCTGGGAAGAGCCTGAGCACTGCCTGGGAATACCCAGGCAGGCTGAGGGCCTGTGCGGCGGGATCCTCGAAGCGTGGGTGCCGTCGAGGATCCCGCCTACACGGCGGGTGTCACTTCAGCGCATCGAGAAGCGCCTGGCGCTGGCGCTCGCCCAGTCCGGCGGCGCGGCGCGATGCGTCGATCCCCGTGCGCTCGAGCAGCGCGGTGACCTTGGCCGGTCCGTAGCCGGGGAGGCTCTTCAGCAGGTCGGCGACCTTGGTCTTGCCGACGATCGTGTCGGTCTTGGCCCGGTCGAGAACGGCCGGGATCGTCTGCTCGCCACGAGAGATCGCGTCGCGCAGCTCCTTGCGCGCGGTGCGTGCGGCAGCGGCCTTCTTCAGGGCGTCGGCGCGCTGCTCGGGAGTCAGCGTGGGCAGTGCCATGGGTGTGCTCCTCTCCGATGCGTCCCCCCGCGGGTACGGGGCGTCGGCAGGTCGTCTTTCTCCCCCAGCCTGGCAGAACGCCTCAGCGACCTGCAGGGACCCCCCTCCGGCGTGTCACCACCATCCGCCGGGCTCCGGGCCGGACGCCGTGTCCGACGGCGGTGTGGGGAGCGCCGCGGCCCCGTCCAGGCCGAGCCGCGCGACCATCCCGGCGTGGTCCCACAACGTCCGTTGGGCCACGATCCGGCCCTGCCGGAACGTCGCGACGGTGACCGCCAGCACCTCGACCCGTCGCAGCGTCGGGGCGGTGCCGGGAAGCAGCCAGGGCAGCTCGCGGTCGTGGGTGAACGCGACCCGGCTCTCCTCCACGAGCCGGAAGCGGTCGACGGTGCGCGACACGCGGCGCACGCCGAGGTCGGCCGGCACATGCGGCAGCAGGTCCGTCGAGAGGTAGCGGCGCAGGCCCTCGCGATCCCGCCCTCCGGTCATGATCGGCAGGTTGACCAGCGACGTCTCCTCGGCGGTGAACGCCATCGCGGCCTCGACGTCGCGGTCGACGTGTACGGCCCGGCGGTAGCCGTCCCAGACCCGTTCGATCTCGCGCATCAGTTCCTGGATGCCGGGCGTCATGGGCCCAGTACACACGGCACGACGGCGAGCGGCCGGGCCGCTCAGCAGGCCTGGGCGAGCGAGGTGGGGGCGATCGGCGGGGCGGAGGTGGGGGTAGGGGTGGCGGATCCGCTTGGCGAGCGGGTGGTGGAGGGAGCGGCGGCCGTGGTCGGCGGCGTGGCGGCCGGGTCGCGGTCGATCGTCGTGCGGACCACCTCCCGCATGTACGCGAAGTCCGGATCCCCGGTGTCGAACCGGCCGTCGGGCTCGTTCGGGTCGGGAAGGTTGGGATCGAACGCCACGCTCTCCAGCGGGACCCCGTTGGTGGACTCCCCGGCCAGCGCGACGAGGGCCGGAAGGAGGTCCTGGGGGATGTTCGTGGAGACGCTGTCGGTGGTCGCCCTCGCGACCGCCTGGAAGTTGGTCAGGAGGTCCGTCGGGCTCTTCTGGTCCAGGACGTACTGGATGAGGCAGCGCTGGCGACCCATCCGGACGTAGTCGGTGGAGTTCGTGCGCGAGCGCGCGAACGCGAGCGCCTGCTCGCCGGTGAGCTGCTGGAGGCCGGGCTCGATGTAACCGAGTGGTCGGATCGGGCGGCCGGTCGGGCTGATGCCGCCGATGGGGATCCGCTCCGGGCCGACGTCCACGCGTAGCCCGCCCAGCGCGTCGATGATCGCGGCGAAGCCGGCCATGTTCACTTCGAGGTAGTTGTCGATCGGGAGCCCGAGCATGTAGGAGATCGACGACTGCAGCAGGTTGAGCCCCGGGTCGGCGGTGGGTCCGGCGGGTGCCAGCGCCGGGTACTCGTGCCCGTAGGCGTAGACGGCGTTGAGCAGGTAGTTCCCGGACGCCGGGTCGCTGGGGTCGTGGAAGCCTTTGGGGAACTCCTCGGCCATCGGGGAGCCCGGCGGGAACTGCGCGAAGCCGATGTTGCGCGGCAGGCCGAAGAGGATCGTGCGACCCGTCCGGGTGTCGATGCTGGCCACCATCATCGTGTCGGTGCGGGTGCCGGTCCGGTCGGGTCCGGCGTCGCTGCCGAGCAGCAGGATGTTGAGCCGCGGCTTGCTGATGCCGTCCGCCGTCGTGCCCCCCGTCCCGCTGGGGAACAGGGTGTTCAGCAGGTTGCGCTGGGAGTTCGCCAGGTTCGCACCGAAGCCGAGCGGGGCGGCGATCAGCAGGCAGAGCACGGTGACCACGGCCGCCCCCAGCACCTGCTGGGTGAGCGGGAGGTCGCGGGGGCGGGCGAGCAGGTAGGTCCGGACGATCACCGCGATCCAGGCCACGCCTGCCGCCAGGCAGGCGACGACCGCCACCACCAGTACGCGGGTGGACAGCAGGTTCTGCAGCAGCGACGAGCGCGGCATCAGTACCACCGCACCGACCACCGCGAGGACGCAGGCCAGGAACGTGGCGAGGATCAGCGCGCCCGTACGGACGCGGTGCAGGATGAGGTGGCCCGTGCCGGGGGCGACGGTGGCGGCAGCGGTGGCGACCAGCGCGCGCCCGAAGGTGCGGGGGTTGCGCCGTTCCGCCAGGCGGCGGCGCAGCGCGGGATCGGGCGTCCGGAGCGGCGGCGGGCGGTCCCTCGGAGCCCGGTCCCACGGCGGTCGGTCCCGGGGCACGCGCTCGCTCGGCGGGCGGCCCCCCGGCGGGGACTGGCGCACGGGCCCCGCGCCGCCGGCGTACGGGCGGCCGGGCGGGCTCGGGTCGCTGGACCGGGCGGGTGGGCGCCGTCATGTCGGCAGGCCGGGCGGGGCGACCGGGATCGCGGGGCCGCGCAGGCGGCTGACCCGTGCCGTCGCGCCGCGGCGGGACCGGGCCGCCGTCCTGGGCGGAGGCCGGGCGCGGCCGCTCGCGCTCCGTGCGGCGCGGCCACGGCGCCGGGCTGACCCCTGCGCCGGGCCGCATGCCCGAGGTGGGCGGACCAGGCTCCACCGCGCGCCACCCCCTGTTCTCCGGACGATTCTGGGCCTCCGGCCGTGATCCCGCGTGGGGCGGGCGGCGTGTGGCTCCCGCCGTCCGCGCTCCACGACCGGGCGGGATCCTACGGGGAGTGACGGCGGCGCCGACGGCGCACCGCCCCGACCGATCTGGAGGCGGACATACGACCCCGATCCCACCGCGGCGGTGATCGTGCTGGCCGGCGGAAGCGGCACGCGCTTCGGCGCGGGGACCAACAAGGTCTACGTGCCGATCGCAGGTCGGCCGATGCTCGCCTGGTCGCTGACGACCATGGCCGCGCTGCCCGGGGTCGGTCCGATCGTCATGGTCGTGCGGCCGCAGGACCGGGACCTTGCGCAGCGTGTTCGCGACACGGGACCGGGCGGCGTCCGCCGTCGAGATCGTGACCGGGCGGGACCACGCGCCAGGGGTCCGAACTGCTCGGTCTGCGCCATCTGGCTGCGCGTATCCGCGACGGCGCCGTGGACGCCGTGCTCGTCCACGACGGGGCGCGCCCGCTCGTCGGCCCCGGTCTCGCCTCGGAGATCCTGCGCGTGGCCCGCGAGACGGGTGGGGCGGTGCCCGGAGTGCCGTGCGACGACCTGCTGTCGGTCGGCGGTGAGCGGGGCGCGGAGCCGGCACCCGCCGGGCTCGTCGCGGTGCAGACACCACAGGGCTTCCGGGCGGCGCCACTTCTCGCGGCGTACGAGGAGGCCGACCGTCAGGGCTTCGCCGGCACCGACACGGCATCGTGCGTCGAGCGTTTCTCCGACCTGACCGTCCGCTGGATCCCCGGCGATCCGCGCAACATCAAGATCACCTATCCGCATGACCTGGCCGTGGCGGCCGCGGCGCTGTCCCGTTCCCGACGGTGACCGGTCCCCGTCCGTGCCGTCCCGGGGTGTCCGGGCCGCGAGTCCAGGCGGGCCGGATGATCGTCGGTGGGGGACGTGGAGCCGTGGGTGGTGCGGTTGGTGGTTCCGGGGTGGTGATCAGGTCCGTTCCGGGTTCCCGGACGACGATCACCCGTACCGGGGTGGGGTGGGGGCGCGGTGCTGGCCCGTTCCCGGCGGTGACCGGTCCCCGTCCGTGTCGTCCCGGGGTGTCCGGGCCGCGAGTCCCGGTTGGCCGGATGATCGTCGGTGGGGGACGTGGAGCCGTGGGTGGTGCGGTTGGTGGTTCCCGGGGTGGCGATCAGGTCCGTTCCGGGTTCCCGGACGACGATCACCGGTACCGGGGTGGGGTGGGGCGCGGCGCTGGCCCGTTCCCGGCGGTGACCGGTCCCCGTCCGTGTCGTCCCGGGGGTGTCCGGGCCGCGAGTCCCGGTTGGCCGGATGATCGTCGGTGGGGAACGTGGAGCCGTGGGTGGTGCGGTTCGTCGTTCCGGGATGGCGATCAAGACCGTGATCCGGGCTTTCACAAGTGGCTGGACCATCCGGCTGCAGGGTTCGGAGCACACCGCGCAAGGAGCGGCGGCGGGCGCTCACGGTGTTGCGCCGAACGGCACACCGGATGTAGCCCGAACGGTCGAGGAACCGTTCGGCGCGCCCCCTGGCGCGACGGCCTCATCGGAGGCAACCTCGGCCCCTATGCCGTAAGGGCGTCGGTACCTTTCGGTGACCGGTAACGGTCGAATAACGAGCGGGACGGGATCCCCGGTCCACCGGTCCCCAGCCGGAGTCCCGCCGGGTCGCCCCGCGGAAGGTTCCCCATGGCCCGCCACAGCTCCCCGAGTGGCCGTCGAGTGCCCGACGAACCCGTCCGCCGGATGCACCCCCGGCCGCCGGCTCGGAGGCACGCCCGGCGGTAGAGCCGGACGCGCCCTCGCGCTCCCGCGGGACGTTCTGGCGGATCGCGTCGGCCGCGGTCGCGGCGGCGGTGGTGGTCATCGGCCAGGCGGTCCTCACCATGCCCCTGCCGGGCCCGGACGTGGAGGCGTCCGGACACCGTGCAGGACGGTCTCGTGCCGATCGCGCCGGACCGGGCCGGGGGCGATCCGGCGGACGCCCTACGCCGTGCCGTCACGCTCCCGCGGGCGACGCCGACGAAGGCACGGCCGGCACCGGGGCCCGCGAGCCCCCGGCCCGAGGCGGTGCGGTGCACGAAGCGGGCGGCCGACGCGTCGGCCCTCCGGCAGGTCCTCGCCGCGGCGGCGCCGGGCGACGGGATCTGCGTCAGCGGCGCGCTGGCCTCGACCCGCCTGGAGATCACCAGGTCGGGCACCGCGCAGGCGCCGATCCACATCGTCGGGAACGGCACGACCGTCAAGGGCATCTCGGTGCACGCCGACCACGTCGTCGTCTCGGGGCTTCAACGCGTTGAACGCGCAGGCGCCGGGGATCTCGATGGAGGGCAACGGCATCACGGTGCAGGACAACACCGTGCGCAGGCCGACCGGCGGCGACCACGACGGCCTGCGGTTCTTCGGGTACCGACCTGAAGATCCTGCGCAACACCATCTCCGACGTCGACCCCGGCGGCACCGGCGCCCACGCAGACTGCATGCAGACCTTCGCGAGCGACACCCCCACCAGCCGCGACGTCCTGATCGACGGCAACCGGTGCGAGCGGATCGACAACCAGTGCCTGATCGCCGAGGGGCCGAACGACGGCGAGGGCGACGGCCGGGGGACCACGTCGCACATCACCTTCGTCAACAACTACTGCGAGGCCCACGCCTCGCAGGCGGTGATGATCGAGGACGTCCAGAACGTGGTGGTGCGCAACAACCAGATCGCCGGCACGGTCGGCAAGGCGTTCGCGTTCGACATCGGCTCCACCGGAGCGATCGTCAGCGGCAACCGGATGCTCGCCCGCGTGGGCTACGAGGTCGGGATGGACGACTCGTCCCGCGCCGGATACCAGGGTCCGCCGCCGGGTGGTGGTCCGTGACCGGGCGTTCCCGAACCGGCTCGGGGCGGCACCTAACATCGGTGCCGTGGCGATGAACCTGATCCACCGGCGGTTGTGCAGGTCCGACAGCTGGGGCGAGCGGATGCGGTCGCAGGTGCTGCCGTGGGCGTGCGACGGGGTGCCGCTGGACGGCGACGTGCTGGAGATCGGGCCGGGCTACGGCATCACCACCCGCTGGCTGCTGGAGCGCGGGCGGGCGGCTCAGCGCCGTCGAGGTCGACCCGGCGCTCGCCGCGGACCTGCGCGTCGAGTTCGGGGAGCGGGTGGACGTCCGGACCGGCGACGGCGCCGACCTGCCGTTCCCCGACGCCGCCTTCGACACGGTCGTCTGCTTCACGATGCTGCACCACGTGCCCTCGGCCGAGCACCAGGACCGCCTGTTCGCCGAGGTGGCGCGGGTGTTGCGCCCGGGCGGCACGTTCGCGGGCTCCGACAGCCGGCTGAGCATGCGGTTCCGGCTGCTGCACGTCGGCGACACGATGGTCGTGGTCGATCCGGCCACGCTCCCGGCCCGGCTGAACGCCGCCGGCCTCACCGATGTGCGCACCGGCCTCTCGGACCGTTCGCTGCGATTCCGCGCCGTCCGCGGCTGACCCGGCCCCGCCTGGCGCGGTGGGCACATCTCCTCTTCCATATGGCCATGCCGCCGCTCCTCCCGCAGTACTCCCGCGACCCGGACGGAACGCAGCCGCCGCTGGACTCGCCCGCCTACGTGTCCACCGCGCTGCGCCATCCGAAGGAGCCGCTGGTGCCGCTCCCGCAGGGGCTCACCGAGGTGACCGGGCCGCTGCTCGGCTCGGGCCGGGTCGGGGAGCTCGACCACGACCTCACCCGGCAGGGCTCCGGGGAGCCACTCGGCGCAGCGGATCATCGTGTCGGGCCGGCTCCTGCGACGGCGACGGCCGCCCGGTACCCGACGCGCTGGTCGAGGTCTGGCAGGCGAACGCGGCGGGCCGCTACCGGCACACCGTGGACCACTGGGCCGCGCCGCTGGACCCGAACTTCACCGGTGCCGGCCGCGCCCTCACCGACGCGCAGGGCCGCTACACGTTCACGACCGTCAAGCCGGGGGCCTACCCGTGGGGCAACCACGACAACGCCTGGCGGCCCGCGCACATCCACTTCTCGGTGTTCGGGCGGGCCTTCACCCAGCGCCTCGTCACCCAGATGTACTTCCCGGACGACCCGCTGTCCGCCTTCGACCCGATCTTCAACTCGGTCCCGGACGAGCGGGCCCGGCAGCGGATGGTGTCGCGGTTCAGCATCGAGCGCACCGTCGCGGACTGGGCGCTGGGCTTCGAGTTCGACATCGTCCTGCGTGGCCGCGACGCGACGCCGTTCGAAGACCCTGTGGAGCACCGGTGAGCGCAGGGAGCACGCCCGTCGCAGACCGTGGGCCCGTTCCTCGCCATCGTCCTGGACTGGCCGGACGGGCCCGACGTCGTCCCGGACGGCACGCCGGGCGCGGTCTGGGTGCGCGGGGTCGTCACCGACGGTGCCGGCGAACCCGTCGGCGACGGGATCGTGGAGACCTGGCAGGCCGACCCGGACGGCCGGTTCGACCACCCCGACGACCCACGCGGAGCCGGCGGGGGCGGGTTCCGCGGTTTCGGCCGCTGCCCGACCGACCCCGACGGCGCCTACGCCATCCGCACGCTGCCTCCCGGCGCGCTCCCCGGCGCAGGCGCCGCACCTCGACGTGTCGGTGTTCGCGCGGGGGATGCTGAACCGGCTGGTCACCCGCATCTACCTCCCGGAGAACGCCGCCGCCAACGCCGCCGACCCCGTACTGGCCGCGGTTCCCGCCGACCGCCGGGGCACCCTCGTCGCGGCCCCGGCCGCCGACGGCTACCGGTTCGACATCCGCCTGCAGGGCCCGGGCGAGACGGTGTTCTTCGACCTCTGACCATGGCGCCCCGCGCTCGCCTGCCCCGGCCCGCCCGGAGCGGGGCTTGCCTCGTAAGGTGCGGGTGTCGAGGTCGTAGGAGCGTGCCGGTGTGACGAACGGGAACCTTCGGGACGGGTCGGGCAACGGGATCCGCGGTCGCGCCGGGAGACCGCCGCGCTACTCCGCGTTCGACCTCGTGCGTCGCGGGTTGCTGAAGTCCCGGTGGCCGCGTGCGTGGCGCGACCACGAGATCCGCGACAGCTACGACGTCGTGATCGTCGGCGGTGGCGTGCACGGCCTCGCCACCGCGTACTACCTGGCGCGCAACCACGGCATCCGCAACGTCGCCGTGCTCGACAAGGGCTACCTCGGCGGCGGCGGGTCGGGCCGCAACACCGCGATCCTGCGGTCCAACTACCTCACCCCCGAGGGGGTGCGGTTCTACGACCGGTCACTCGAGCTCTACCGGCACCTCGCCGCGGACCTGAACTTCAACGTCATGTTCTCCCGGCGCGGGCACCTCACCCTGGCCCACAACGACAGCTCGCTGCGCACCATGCGCTGGCGGGCCGAGGTCAACAAGTGCCAGGGCGTCGACTCCGAGGTGATCGACCCGGCCGAGATCGCGAAGCTGGTGCCGCTACCTCGACACCTCCACCGACACGCGCTACCCGATCCTCGGCGCGCTCTACCACCCGCCCGGCGGGATCGTCCGCCACGACGCCGTGGTCTGGGGCTACGCCAGGGCGGCCGACGCGCTCGGCGTCCACCTGCACCAGAGGACCGAGGTCACCGGCATCGACGTCGCCGCACGGCCGGGTCACCGGCGTGCAGACCAGCCGGGGCCCGATCTCCGCGCCGATCGTGGTCAACTGCACGGCGGGCTGGTCGACGATCGTCTCGGACATGGCGGGCGTGCGGACCCCGGTGCAGACCTTCCCGCTCCAGGCGGCGGTCACCGAGCCGGTCCGGCCGTTCCTGCACGCCGTCGTCGTGTCCGGCACGCTGCACGTCTACGTCAGCCAGACCGACCGGGGCGAGCTCGTCTTCGGCGCCAGCGTCGACCCGTTCACCGTCGTACTCGATGCGCGGCTCGCTCGACTTCGTCGAGGGGCTGGCCGCGCACGTCCTGGAGCTGATGCCGGCGCTGTCGAAGATGCGGCTGCTGCGCCAGTGGGCCGGGCTGTGCGACATGACCCCGGACTACTCGCCGATCATGGGCACGCACCCCCGTCGAGGGCTTCTACCTCGACGTC
Organism: uncultured Actinomycetota bacterium; assembly: GCA_963784265.1. Taxonomy (GTDB): domain Bacteria; phylum Actinomycetota; class Actinomycetes; order Mycobacteriales; family Pseudonocardiaceae; genus Pseudonocardia. The sequence goes on along the minus strand of CAWAQQ010000002.1, from coordinate 223,361 downwards.
GGCTGGGGCACCTACGGGTTCAAGGCCGGACCGGTGTCCGGCGAGGCGATGGCCGAGGCGATCGCGACGCGGGCCACGCCGGAGATCATCGCGGCGTTCGGGCTCGACCGGTTCGCCCGCGGCGAGCTGGTGGGGGAGAAGGGCGCCGCGGCGGTGGGCCACTGATGATGCGACTTCCCTGCCCGTGGTGCGGGCCGCGCAACGTCTCCGAGTTCCGCTACGCGGGCGAGGCGCGCCCGCGCCCCGACCCGCGCCGCCGCCACCCCCGAGCAGTGGCGCGCCTACCTGTACGTCCGGGACAACCCACGCGGCTGGGTGGAGGAGACCTGGTACCACGGCTCCGGATGCCGCAGGTACTTCCGCATCCGGCGCGACACCGTCTCCAACGAGACGCGCGGGACGGGTGCCGGTCGATGAGCATCCGCCAGGTTCTCGGTTCGCCGGTACGCGCGGACCACCGCCTCGACCCGCAGCCAGGGGAGGTGATCGACCGGAGCCGCACGCTCACGTTCACCTGGAACGGCCGCACCCACCGGGCGCACCCGGGCGACACCATCGTCTCGGCGCTCGCCGCGGCCGGGGAGCGGGTGTTCTCCCGCAGCTTCAAGTACCACCGCCCGCGCGGTCTGCTCACCGCGAGCTACCACGACCCGGGCACGATCCTGCAGGTCGACGACGAGCCCAACGTGCGGGCCGCGCACCGGCTCGTGGCCGAGGGGATGCGGGTCTCGTCGCAGAACACCTGGCCGTCGCTGCGCTACGACGTCAAGTCGGTCAACCAGCTGGTCGGCCGGTTCCTCGCGCCGGGCTTCTACTACAAGACCTTCATCAAGCCGCGAGCGGCTGTGGCCGGCCTACGAGAAGGTGCTGTCGCGCTTCGCGCACGCCGGGGAGATCTCCCCCGACACCCCGCACGACCGCTACGACAAGCGCTACGCCCATCCCGACGTCCTCGTGGCCGGCGGCGGCCCCGCCGGCATGGCCGCCGCGCGTCGCGGCCGCCCACGCCGGGGCGCGGGTGATGCTCGTCGAGGAGGAGCACGAGCTGGGCGGGCACCTGCGGTGGGGCGGCGACGGCCGACCTCGCCGCGCTCGCCGAGCTGCGGGCGTCCGTCGAGGCGGCGGGCGTCGAGGTGCTCACCAACTCCGCGGTCCTCGGCCGCTACGACGACAACTGGGTCGCGGTGGTGCAGCGGGGCGGCCGGCGCGGCGGGTGGCGAGGCGGCGGAGCGCCTGGTCAAGGCGAGGGCCGGCACGCTGGTCGTCGCCGCCGGGCTGATCGAACGGCCCTACGTCTTCGCCGGCAACGACGTGCCGGGCGTGATGCTGTCCACCGCCGTGCGCCGGCTGATCAACCTGCACGCCGTCCGGCCGGGGGAGCGGGCCGTCGTCCTCACCGCGAACGCCGACGGCGACGCCGCGGTCGAGGACCTGCGCCGGGCGGGCGTCGACGTCGCGCACGTCGCCGACGCGCGCCGCGGCGAGGACGTGGTGCGCGTGCACGGGCGCACCGGGGTGAAGGCGGTGGAGCTCGCCGACGGCCGCCGCGTCGACGCCGACCTGCTCGTCACCGCCGACCGGCTGGACGGCGCCGACCGCGCTGCTCAACCAGTCCGGCGACCGTCCGGTCTACGTGCCCCGCGCCGCGCGCTTCGTGCCGGGGGACGGGCTGCCCGACGGCGTGCTGGCCGCGGGCGGGATCGCGGGCGACGGCAGCCTCGACGCGCTACGCGCCGCACGCCGGCGCCGTCGGCGGCGGAGGCGGCGCGGCGGGCCTCGCTGCGCCGCCGCGACACGCTCGCTCGCCTGCCCACCCGCCCGGGCGGTGCGCCGCTGCCCGGGCGCTGGCAGCAGCCGGTCGCGATACCCGCGCTGCCGCTCGACGACCACCCCGAGCTGTTCCGCGGCCGCACCCACGGCATCGTCGACTTCTCCGAGGACGTCTCCTCGCACCGACATCCACGTCGCCGCCCGTGAGGGCTACGACTCGGTCGAGCTCGCTCAAGCGCTACACGACGGTCACGATGGGCCCGGCCCAGGGCAAGCTGGAGACCGTCAACGCGGTGGCCGTGCTCGCCGAGGCCACCGGCTCCACGATCGCGGAGACCGGCACCACCACCTGGCGGCCGATGCACGTCCCGTCACGCTCGGCGCCCTGGCCGGTCGGATCCACGAACCCGTCCGGCACTCGCCGATGCGCGCCGCGCACGAGCGCCTGGGTGCGGTGCCGCTGGTGGCGGGCCAGTGGATCCGTCCCGACCACTACGGCGACCCCGCCGCCGAGGTGCGGGCGGTCCGCGAACGGCGTCGGGATCATCGACGTCACGCCGATCGGCAAGCTCGACCTGCGCGGCCCGGACGTGCCGACGCTGCTGAACCTGCTCTACGTCAACAAGTGGTCCAAGCTCGAGGTCGGCCGGGTGCGCTACGGCGTGATGTGCGCCGAGGACGGCGTGGTCCTCGACGACGGCGTCACCGGCAGGCTCGCGGAGGACCGCTGGCTGATGTCCACCACGTCGTCCGGGGCGGCGCGGTGTGGGAGTGGGTCGAGAGCTGGCTGCAGACCGAGCACCCCGAGCTGAAGGTCCACGTCACCCCGCTCACCACGGCGTACGCGAGCATCAACGTGGCCGGGCCGCGGTCCCGCGAGCTGGTGGGCAGGCTCGCCGACGGCGAGGGCGTCGGGGACCTGTCCGACGACGCGTTCGGCTACATGCACGTCCGCACCGGCCGGGTGGCCGGGGTCGACGACTGCGTGCTGTGGCGCATCGGGTTCACCGGCGAGCGCTCCTACGAGCTGCACGTGCCCGCCGCGTTCGGCCTGCACGTGTGGGAGGCCCTGCTGGAGCACGGCCGCGACCTCGGCGTGGCGCCGTTCGGCGTGGAGGCCCAGCGGATCCTGCGCCTGGAGAAGGGCCACGTCATCGTCGGGCAGGACACCGACGGCCTGACGAAGGCGTTCAGTGCGGGGCTGGACCGCCTGGTGAAGCTCGACAAGCCCGACTTCGCCGGCAGGCCCGAGCTGGTCGTCGCGCACGAGACGGGCGACGGCCCGCGGCTGGTCGGCGCTGGCACCGGCGGACGGGTCGGTGGTGCCGCCGGAGGCGAGCCTGATCGTGGAGGCCGGCGAGGAGGCGCGCCGACCCACGATCCTGGGCCGGATCACGTCCAGCCGGATGTCGCCGACGCTGGGCCGGGCCGTGTGCCTCGCCCAGGTGGACGCCGCGCACGCGGCGCCGGGCACCCGGCTCACGGTGCACCTGCCCGACGGCCGCCGGATCGCCGCGACCGTCACCGAACACCTCGCTCAGGTCGATCCCGAGGGCACCCGCCTGCACGCGGGCGAGGACGCCACCCCCGAGCACCGCACCACCACCCCACCGACCCCCCGCAGCCCCGTCGTCCTCCCCGCGAGTCGGGGGATTCCGTCGCGCGAGTCGGGGGATTCCGCGTCACCATCACCGACGCCAGCATGCTGGCCAAGGTCGCGGTCCGGGCCCCCGCACGGCGGCGACGTCGCCAACGCGCTGGGCACCAGGTTCGGCCGCACCGTCCGCGACGCGCACGGCGCGCTCGTCGTCGGGTCCGGCCCGGGGGAGTGGCTGGTGCTCGACGCGCCGGGCACCGCGTCCACGCTGCACGGCCGCCTGGCCGAGCTCGTCGCGGCCACCGGCGAGTTCGCCTCGGTCGTCGACCTCACGCACGGGCGCGCGCTGTTGCGGCTCGTCGGCAGGCGCAGCGCCGACCTGCTCGCCAAGGTCTGCGCCGTCGATCTCGCCGACGACACCGTCCCGGACGGCGCGGCGTTGCGCACCTCGGTGGCCGCGCTGGTCACCGACCTGGTCCGGGACGACGTCGGTGGCGTCCCGAGCTACCTGCTGCACTGCGAGCGCTCGTCGGGCCAGTACCTCGCCGACGCCCTGCTCGACGCTGGCGCCGAGTTCGGCGTCCGGGTCGACGCCTAGCGCCGACGCGCCCGCCGTGGAATGGCGCGCAGGGCGTAGCCTCGGCGGCGCCCTGTGGAAACGGCATTGCCCTGGAGGCAACGATCCGAGGTGGCCGGTATGACGACCGAGAACGGCGCCCGCTACGTGATCATCGGGGCCGGGATCCACGGCCTGTCGACCGCCTGGCACCTCGCCCGCCGCCTGCGCGCGTCGGGGAAGGGCGACGGCGGGGACGTCCTGGTCGTCGACAAGACCGGGTGTCGCGGCGGGCGCGTCCGGCGTCGCCTGCGGGGTGGTGCGCAACAACTACTTCCAGCCCGCGATGCGGGAGCTGATGGCGCACTCGGTCGGGGTCTGGGAGTCCGATCCGGAGGCGTTCGCCTACCACGGCGTGGGATACGTGCAGATCGCCCCGGAGGCCATGCGCAGCGACGTCGAGCAGATCTACGCCGAGCAGCAGGCCATCGGCTACGAGTCGGAGCTGGTGGTCGGCGAGGCGGCGTGCCGCACGTACATGACGGGCATGTTCTCCGACTGGCGCGCGCCCGGCACGTCCGTCGTCCTGCACGAGAAGCGCGGCGGGTACGCCAACAACGTGGCGTCGCTCAAGGGGCTGGCGGCGAAGGCCGAGGCGGAGGGCGTCACGATCCGGTCCGGCGTGCGGGTGACCGGGCTGGCGCTCGACGGCGGTGCGGTGACGGCGGTGCAGACCGACCGGGGCGACGTCCGGTGCGACCACCTGGTGATCGCGGTCGGCCCGTGGATCCGCGACCTCTGGGCCATGCTCGACCTGCCCGACCGCATCCCCGTCACCGGACCGGACGGGACCGAGCACCCGGACCGGCCGATGTGGACGTACTGGGCGCTGCAGGAGGGCACCCTCGAGGTCGACCCGCGCGACCTTCGTCGACAACGCGGGCGCGCTACCGCCGGTGCTGCACGTGGACTCCGACCAGCCGCTGTACGACGACACCGACGGCAGCCTGGTGACCGACGAGATGTGGGGCATCTACTACAAGCCGGACTTCTCCTTCGGCGGCGTCCAGGGCGGCGCGTCGCCGGTGCTCGTCGACCGGCAGGCGGGCGACGTCGCGGTCGACCCGTACGGTCCGGAGAGCCCGGAGTTCGCGGTGGGCGACGACTTCGTTCGCATGTGGACCTCGGCGCTGGCGCACTGCCACGAGCGGTTCGCGGGCAAGCGGCACCTCTACCGGCGGGAGCCCTCCGGTGGGCTCGGTGCGTTCACGCCCGACAGCTTTCCCGTCATCGACTCGTTCCGGCAGAACGCCTACGTCATCGCCGACTCCAACCACGGCTACAAGATGATCGGGGTCGGCGATCTCGTCGCGGGCGAGCTGCTGGGCGAGCGGAGCGCCCTGCTCGAACCGTTCCGGTTCGACCGCTACCGCACCGGCCGGCTGCACCCGACCAGCCACTCGCCGTTCCCCTGGAGCTAGCCCGGCCCGCCCCTCAGAGGTCACCGCCCTCGTCGAGCAGGCGGTTGACCTCCCTGCTGATCAGGCCGAGGCGGGCCTCCTTGACCAGCGGGATGTCGCGGCGCCTGCGCCGGACGTCCTTGAGGTCGATGTCGACGGTCAGCAGGTGCTCGACGTCCTCGGGCGCCTCCGCGACGACCTCGCCCCACGGGTCGACGACGTGGGAGCCGCCCCAGAAGGTCAGGCTGTCCTCGGTGCCCACCCGGTTCACGAACACGACGAAGAGCTGGAACATGCGGGCGTAGAAGCGGGTGATGTCGCGCCAGTAGGTCTTCGAGTCGTACTTGTCGGGGAACTGGCTCTGCGCGCTGGACGTCGGCATGATCAGCACCCGGGCGCCGTCCTGGGTGGCGAGGAAGGCGAGCTGTGGCTGCCAGGCGTCGTTGCAGATCAGGATCGCCATCCGGGTGTCCTCGGCGGCGGGGAAGGCCCGCAGCGACGGGCCCGGGGTGAAGAACTTGCGTTCCTCGAACGTCGTGTACGTGGGCAGGTACAGCTTGCGGTGCACGTGGGCCAGCCGGCCCTCGTGGTAGTAGGCGGCGCTGTTGTAGGTGTGCACGCCGGGCCCGTCCTCGACGAAACCCGCCACGACGCCCGCCATGCCGGCCCGGGCGGCCAGGCGCCGGAGCCGCCGGTCGTCGGCCTGCATCGAGAGATCCTCGTCGACGCTTCCGATGCAGTAGCCCGTGAGATGCAGCTCGGGGAACACCACGAGCTCGGAGCCCTCGTCCACCGCTGTGGTGACCGCCTTCTCGGCGCGTTCCAGATTCGCCGTGACATCTCCGAGGTTGCAGTCGACCTGGGCGAGGGTGATGCGCATGGCGGCCTCCGCGCGGTGGTGTCCGTACCCCGAACGGTACGCGGGAAGGACACCACCGCGGCGGTTGGTAACATGAGGTTTACGCGATAAAGCCGTTGTCCTTCAGGAACTGCGCCGCGACGTCCTCCGGCAGCTCGCCTCCGACGTCGACCTTCTCGTTCAGCGACGCGCAGCACCTCGGTGGTGAGCTTCGCCGAGATCGGCTCGAACACCTCGGCCAGCTTCGGGTTCTTGTCGAAGCACGTCCTGGCGGACGGTCATCGCCACGTTGTAGGGGACGAAGAAGTTCTTGTCGTCCGTGACGATCTCCAGCTTGTTGGCCGCGATGCGCCCGTCGGTGGCGAACACCTCGCCGAACTTGCACTGCTCACCGGTCGGGATCTGCGTGTAGATCACGCCGAGGTCGACCTCGACCGTGTTGCCCTGCGGGAGGTCGAAGCCGTAGGCCTTCTCCAGCCCGGGCAGCCCGTCGTCGCGGGTGAGGAACTCCGCCGCACCGCACAGCTTCGCGTCCTGCGGCCGGGACTTCACGAGCTCGGCGTACCCGGTGAGGTTCGTGGCGTTGAGCTCCTGGCCCCGCCCCTGCGCGGTGGCGATGGCGTAGGTGTTGTTCGCCGGTGCCGGCGGCAGCCAGATGATCTTGTTCTGCTCCTTGTCGTCCTTCGCGACCTGCTGGTAGAGCGCATCGGAGCCCTTGGGCGCCGCGGAGGCCTCCTGCTTGAGGTGGACCGTCCAGCCGGTGCCCGTGTACTCCCAGTACATGTCGATCGCGCCCGACGTGAGCGCCGCGCGGACGTTCGTGGTGCCCTGGATGGAGATCGGCTCGCCTGCGTTGGCCCCGGCCGCCTTCAGCGCCTGGGTCGCGATCTGGCCGAGGATGAGCTGCTCGGTGAACTCCTTGGAGCCCACCTTGAACGTCGCGCCGCCCAGGCTGATCGGGGCGAGCGAACCACCGCTGCCACCGCCTCCGGTGCCTCCACTGCTTCCGCCACCGCCGCAGGCCGTGATCGCCAGTGCCGTGGCGGCGAGCAGGGTGAGAAACCGGGTCCGTCTGGTCCTCGAGTGCGGCATCAGGTACTCGCTTCCATCGTGGTGTCGTCCTTACAGTCCGCGCGGCCGTAGCACGTCTTCGGCGATCCCGGCCAGGTAGTCGATCATCAGGGCCAGCACCGCGGTGAGCACGCTGCCGACGATCGTGATGAGGATCCGGCCCTGCACCAGGCCGGCGTTGATGATGTCGCCGAACCCGCCGCCGTTGATGAACGTCGCCAGGGTGGCGGTGCCGACGTTGATGACGAGCGCGACCCGGACCCCGGCCAGGATGACCGGCACCGCGAGCGGCAGCTCGATGGCCCTGAGCACGCCGGACTTGCTCATCCCCATGCCGCGCCCGGACTCGATGACCGACGTGTCCACCTGGCTGAGCCCGATCATCGTGTTCCGCAGCACCGGCAGCGCGGAGTAGGCGACCAGCGCGACGATCGCCGGCCAGAACCCGATGGCCCAGACCACCGCGAACAGCGCGACCAGTCCGATCGACGGCAGCGCCTGCCCGATGTTGAACACGGCGACCGTGGCGGTGGTGATCCGCCTGGCGAACGGCCGGGTGAGCGCGATCCCCACCGGGATGGCGATCAGCAGCACCAGGAACGTCGACACCAGCGTCAGCTGGAGGTGCCGCACGAACGCCGCCCCGACGATCTCCAGGTTGACCCGGCGTTCCTCGATGCTGTCCAGGGTCTGGCTGCGCACGTAGAGGTAGAGGACGAGCAGCACCACGGCGCACAGCACCGGGATGAACAGGTAGCCGGCCAGGGTTCGGCGACGCCGTTCCTTGAGCCCGACGGCGATCTCGGCGGTCTGCTCGGTGAGTACGGACATGGCTACTCGGCCCCGTCGCCGCGTCGTCCAGCGCGTCGCGCAGCCGGCCCCGTTCGGCCCTGCGCATCCCCTGGATGGCCTCGTTGATCGTGTCGATGTCGACGACGCCCACGTACTCGCCGGACTCGTCGACCACGACCGCCGTGCTGTAGCGGGCGGTGAGCATCTCGTTGAGGGTGTCGCTGAGGGTGGCCCGGGGTTCGACGACCGCCACCGGCAGCCCGATGTCGGACAGCGACCCGTCGTCGGGCCGCTGCAGGTGGTCCGGGCTGACCCAGCTCTTCGGGCGGCGCTGCTCGTCGAGGACGAGCAGGAAGCCCTTGTCGCTGGCCTGCAGGATGCTGCGTGGCGGCGATCCGCTCGGTGCCGTCGAGCACGGTCGGCCAGCTGCTGAGCTCGATGTCGCGCACCCGGCTCAGGCTCAGCCGCTTGAGCGACGCCCCGCGCCCGATGAAGTCGGCCACGAACTCGTCGGCCGGGTCGACCAGGATGCGTTCCGGGGTGTCGTACTGGGCGATGCGCGAGCCGACGTTGAGGATCGCGATCCGGTCGCCCATCTTGATCGCCTCGTCGATGTCGTGCGTGACGAAGATGATGGTCTTCTTGATCTCGGCCTGCAGGCGGAGGAACTCGTTCTGCAGCCGGTCGCGGGTGATCGGGTCGATCGCGCCGAACGGCTCGTCCATCAGCATCACGTCGGGGTCCGCGCTCATCGCGCGCGCCACCCCGATGCGCTGGCGCTGGCCGCCGGAGAGCTGTTTCGGGTAGCGGTCGCGGTAGGACTTCGGGTCCATGCCGACGACCTCGATCAGCTCGTCGACGCGGGCCGCGATCCGGTCGCGGTCCCAGCCCAGCAGCTTGGGCACGGTGGCGATGTTCTCGCCGATGGTCATGTGCGGGAACAGCCCGATCTGCTGGATGACGTAGCCGATCCGGCGGCGCAGCTGGTCCGGGTCGACCTTGGTGACGTCCTCGTCGTCGAGGATGATCCGGCCCGACGTGGGCTCGATCAACCTGTTGACCAGCTTCATCGTGGTGGTCTTGCCGCATCCGGACGGGCCGACGAAGATCACGATCTCGCCCTCGGGGATGTCGAGGGAGAGCTCGTTCACGGCCGGTTCCGCCTGCCCGGGGAACTGCTTGGTGAGCTTGTCCAGGCGGATCTTGATGCGGCCCTTCTCGATCGGGCCGATTCGTTCGGGTGCGGTCACCGGATTCCCCTGGACGTCGTGAGCCGGTTGAGGAGCAGGTAGAGCAGGTCGAACAGCACGGCGAGGACCACGACGCCGAAGATGCCGCCGAGCACGAGGTTGATCGCGGCCGGGCTGCCGATCCGGGCGAGCCCGGCGAAGATGTCGTTGCCGAGCCCGGGACCGTTGATGTAGGCGCCGATCGCGGCGATGCCGAGCGTGAGCAGCGTGGAGACCCGCATCCCCGTGAGGATCACCGGCCAGGCGAGCGGCAGCTCGACGCGGAGCAGGCGCAGCGGCCCGTCCCATCCCCATGCCCTGGGCGGACTCCACGATCGCCGGGTCGACCCCGCGCAGCCCGACCACGGTGTTGGCCACGATCGGCAGCAGGGCGTACATCACCAGCGCGACGATCACCGGAAGGGCGCCGAGCCCGAAGATCGGGATGAACAGGCCGAACAGTGCCAGCGACGGAATGGTGAGGAAGACCGAGGTCACGGCGATGACCAGCTCGCGCGGGCGCTCGGTGTGATAGGTCGCCACGCCCAGCCCGACCCCGATCACGGTGGCGATCACCACCGCCACGACCGTGATGTACACGTGCTGGAGGGTGAGCGCAAGGAGGTTGTCCCAGCGCCGCGCGAGGTACTGGAAGAAGTTCATGCCGTCGCCCGGAACCGGAGGCGAGATCCCTGCACGTCCACCTCCTTGTCGACTGGTTCGCGACCATGACACGGGGTTGCCGAGGGCACAAGCCCACTGCCGGAGCGGCAATGTGTTCGAGACCTTCGACGGCCGTCGGCGGCCGTCGGGTGATCAGGTGATCGACGCGCGGAGCGCTGCCGCGACCTCCCGCAGCCGTTGGACGGCGTGTTCCATCTCCACGGGCCCGAAGCGTCCGGCCGGCCCCTGCACGCCCAGCACCGCCAGCAGCCGCTCGCGCGTGTCGAGGACCGGTACCGCCGCGGCGTTCAGCTCCGCCTCGCGCTCGCCGCAGACCTGGGCCCACCTCCGCGCCCGTACGGCGGCGATCTCCCGCTCCAGCTCCGCGGGGTCGGTGATGGTGCGATCGGTGAAGGCCCGCAGGGGTCCGTCCGGGAGCGTGGGGGCGGCGAAGGCGAGGTACACCTTTCCCGCTGCGGTGGCGTGCGGGATGCTCGGCCTGCCGATCTCGGCGACGCTGCGCACCGTCGAGGGGCTCTGCACGAAGTCGACGGTCACGGCCGTGTCGCCGCCGGGCACCGACAGCGTGCTCGTCTCGCCCGTCGCCTCCATCAGTGCGATGAGATGCGGGCGGGCGACCTCGCGGAGGTCGACCCTGGCGAGCGCGGCGTTGCCGAGCTGGATGAGCCGCAGCCCCAGGCGGTACCGCCCGGTGGCGGGGATCCGCTGGACCAGCTGCTCGCGGGCCAGGGTGGCCAGCAGCCTGGATACGGTGCTCGCATTGATGCCGGTACGGCGGGCGACCTCGTTCGTTCCGAGGTCGTCCGGCCCTTCCGCGAGCGCGCCGAGAACGGCGACCGCCCGCTCGACGGAGGCGATCAGGCGCTCCGTTGTCTCGTTCTCGACGGTCATGTTACGGTCCCCGCGCTAGTGGAAACGGCATTGCCGTGAGGGCAACACTTGATTCTGTCGATGGTGCCGCACGGTGGTCAAGCACCAGGTATTGGCCCGGTCGTCGCTGCCCGGGTGAACGTGGAGGTATCCCCGTGACTACGTCCTCGACGTCCACCCTCCGGCCCGGACTGGCGGACCGGCTCGCCGCAGGCCCCGTGATCTGCGCCGAGGGTTACCTGTTCGAGCTCGAGCGGCGCGGCTACCTGCAGGCGGGCGCCTTCGTCCCGGAGGTCGTGCTCGAACATCCCGAGCGGGTCATCGCGCTGCACGAGGAGTTCGTGCACGCCGGATCCGACGTCGTCCAGGCGTTCACCTACTACGCGCACCGCGAGAAGCTGCGCCTCATCGGCAAGGACGACCTGCTCGAGCGCATCAACAGGCAGGCGCTCGAGATCGCCCGCCGGGTGGCGCTCGACACCGGCACCCTGCTGGCGGGCAACGTCTGCAACACCAACGTCTACGACCCGGCGGACGCCGGCAGCCACGGCCGGGTGCGGGCGATGTTCACCGAGCAGGTCGGGTGGGCCGCCGAGGCGGGGGTCGACCTGGTCATCGGGGAGACGTTCCGCTACCTCGACGAGGCGCTGCTCGCCCTCGAGGTCATCCGGGCGGCGGGCCTGCCGGCCGTCATGACCCTCAACCTGCACGGCGCCCCCCGGACCAGGGAGGGGATCGAGCTGCCCGAGGCGATGCGGCAGCTGGCCGACGCAGGCGCCGACGTGGTCGGACTCAACTGCGCGTGGGGCCCGGCCACGATGCTGCCGCTGCTCGCCGAGCTGGTCGGCTCCGTGCGGGTGCCGGTCGCCGCGCTACCGGTGCCGTACCGAACGGACGCCGAGCACCGCAACTTCCAGGCGCTCGTCGATCCGGGCTACGCCCTGTTCCCGTCGGGCAGGCCCTTCCCGACCGGGCTCGACCCGTTCACGTGCAACCGCTACGAGATCGTCGACTTCACGCGTGCGGCCCTCGAGGCAGGCGTGCGCTACCTCGGGCTGTGCTGCGGAGCCGCTCCGCACCACATCCGGGCCATGGCCGAGGCACTGGGCCGCACGCCGCCCGCCAGCCGGTACTCCGAGGACATGTCCCGGCACATCTACTTCGGGAACGAGCCGACGCTGGCCGTGCACAACCTCGAGTACGGCCGCAACCTGTGACTGCCGCCGGTCACCCCAGCCAGGAGTCCGGGATGTCGGCGAGCTTGCGGGCGACGAACGCGAGGTAGTGCAGCGGCTCGCCGCGTACCGACAGCCGGTGGCGGTAGTGCTCCTCGGCGAGCGGCACGATCACCTTCTCGTCGAACATCCGCTGGATCATGGTGTTGAAGCCGCTCGGGTCGTCGGCGCTGACGAAGTCCTCCTTGATGTTGAACACCAGGAGCCCCGGGGTGCCGATGAGGTTGAAGGCGGCGGCGAACGCCGCGGGTGGCATGTCGCCGAAGCCGAGCGCGGCGACCGTGGTCATCGTGTTGAGGTCGGCGGCGACCAGGGAGTCGCGCTGCGCGGGCGACAGGGCGGTGAGGTCGGCGACCACGTACTCGTCGTAGATGTCCGGGCGGTCGCGGTGGGCCGCGGCGGCGGCCTCGTCGATGATGTCGACACCGTGGATCGTGTCGACGCCCAGCCCGCGGATCTCCTCGCCGACCATCCCGTTGCCGGCGCCGACGTCGAGGACCCGCAGGTCCGACGCCTTCATGCCCTGCTCGTCGAGCACCCTGGCCAGGAGATCGCCGAACGGTGCGTGGAGACGAGCACTCCAGCACGTCGTAGAAGATCCGCTCGTACATGCCCGGGATGTCGTAGATCCGGTGGTAGTCGTGGAAGCGGATCCGCATCCGCTTCCCGTCGACCAGTGCCTCGCACCACTCCTCGTCCTGGTCCAGCCGCTGGTCCCCGTCGGCCTCAGGTAGGAAGATCTGGAGATCGGTGGACGCTTCGACGCCCGGTGGGCTCGCCTCGCTCGGTCTCGTGCTGGTCACGGTGGCCTCCATGAAGTTTTCCCTCAAGCGAGCGCGGAGAACCGATGAGGAACACCGGCCTCCGCGCACGATTGCGGCCATTCTAATGGGCGACCCCGGGTCGTGCCGGATGCAACGATCCCCCGCAAGCCTCTGACCAGCACCGACGTGCCGAAGTTCGGGCGACAGGACCGCCGCCCGCACGGGGTTTCGGCAGGCCGTCAGTACCCCGCGAGCAGGCGGAGGAGCCGGTCGAGGGTCGGCTGGTCGAGGTGGATGCGGCCGCGCCGCGCCGGGCGGCGGGTGACCTCGGCCGCCGTCGCAGGACGTCCTGGTCTCTGCGGGACCGGGCACCTCTGCGATCGCTCGACGAGGCCGCCGCGTCCGTGTCGTCAGTCGAGTCTGGCCCAGCTGTCGGGCCGCGTGCCGTCGACGTCGGTGAAGCCGTACTCGCGGGCCAGCTCGGCCGGAGGTGACCGACTGCTGGTTCCACCGGGCCCGGTCGGGGTCCGCGGCCAGCGCGGCGACGGCGCGGCCGACGTAGCGGGGCGACTCGGAGAGCGCGAACCCGTCGGGCGCCTGCGGGTAGCCCGCCACCGTGCCGTCGAGGGCGTCGCGCCAGTTGTCCTCGGTGACCCCGAAGTTGTCGAGCATCATCTCCGAGCGCAGCCAGCCCGGCGTGACGGCGACCGCCGTCGCCCCGTGAGCACCGAGCTCGTGCCCCTGCGAGAACGCCAGCCGGTTCACCGCGACCTTGGCCAGGTCGTAGAAGACCGAGATCCGGTACCGGTCGGCGTTGTAGGTCGCGGTGCCGTCGGTCATCTCGACGAGCAGCCCGCCCGGCCGGTCGACCAGCAGCGGCAGCAGGTGATGCGAGGTGATCAGGTGGGTGTCGACGGCGAGCCGCAGGATGCGCAGGCCGTCGTCGAGGTCGTGCTCCCAGATCGGGGTGTTCCACGCCGGCCGGCCCGCCCTTGAGCACCTCGGCGCCCCAGATGTCGTTGACGAGCACGTCGATGTGGCCGTGGTCGGCGCGGACCCGCTCGGCCAGCGCGCCGCACCTGCTCGGGGTCGAGGTGGTCGACCTGCGACCGCGATCCCGGTCCCGCCGAGCGCGGTGCACGAGCTCGGCGGTCTCCTCGATCGTCTCGGCCCGGTCGTAGTCCGACCGGACGTGCGGCCCCGCCGCGCTGCTGCGGCCCGTGCAGACGACCGTCGCGCCTGCCTCGCCCAGCGCGGCGGCGATGCCGCGCCCCGCGCCGCGGGTCGCCCCTGCGACCACCGCGACCCGACCACGCAGTGCGTCAGGATCCGGCGACCACGCCATCGGCCGAGTCTGGCAGACGGGTGTGTCGGGGTGTGCTCGAGCATCAGCACGTCGGTGCGCACTCGTGCGATTCCACCCGAATGTGACTTTGCACAGCGATATGCGGAAAAGCTATTCTGATGGGTGCGATCAGAAAATGAATTCGTAGCCCCGCAATTTGATAATAGCACGGGCGGGGAGGGCGTGGACAGACCCCCCTTCGAGCAGGAGCTGGCGGCGGAGACCGGGCGGATCCGCCGGCTGCACGCGCTGCTCGCCACCGAGATCGCGGCCGCCACGGCCCAGGCGCGGGGCATGCTGGCCGCGCCGACGGGCGGGGAGCTCAGCGCCCGCTGGGAGCGCGACGTCTCCGTGCACCGCTGGTCGGAGCGGGTGGGCGCGCTGACCGCCGCCCGCTCGGGGTTGTGCTTCGGCCGGCTCGACCACACCGACGGGTCGACGAGCTACATCGGCCGCATCGGGCTCACCGATCCCGCGGACGGGGAAAGCGCGCTCATCGACTGGCGGGCGCCCGCCGCCCAGCCGTTCTACTGCGCGACGTTGGCCACGCCGCTCGGCGTGACCCGGCGACGCCATTTCCAGCTCGCCGGAACGGCGCCCGACGAGCGGGTCGCCGCTTTCCACGACGATGTGCTGGACCGGGCGGCGCCATCGAAGCCGATTCCGAATCCGCGTCCGATCCGGCGCTGCTCGCCGCGCTGAAGGCGCCGCGCGGATCGACGATGCGCGACATCGTGACGACGATCCAGGCCGAGCAGGACGCGATCATCCGGCTGCCGCTCTCCGGCGTCGTCGTGATCGAGGGCGGCCCGGGGACCGGGAAGACCGCGGTCGCGCTGCACCGCGTCGCCTACCTGCTCTACACCCATCGCGAGCGGCTGGCCCGCAGCGGCGTGCTGGTCGTCGGCCCCAGCGCCGGGTTCATCCGCTACGTCGGGGGCGTGCTCCCCGCGCTGGGCGAGTCGGCGGTGGTGTTCACCACCCCCGGCCGGCTGGCGCACGGCGTCGTCGCGACCGCCGTCGACCCGGACGAGGTGGCCCGCACGAAGGGCGGGCTGGCGATGCTGGACGTGCTGCGCCGCGCCGTCGCCGACCGGCAGGAGCTGCCCGGGTCGCCGATCGCGATCGAGCTCGACGACGTCACCGTCGAGATCGACCGTGCGACGGCGGCGGAAGCCGGAGGCGCGCCCGGGCCACCGGCCTGCCCCACAACGCCGCGCGCACGACGTTCCGCGACACGCTCGGCAGCCTGCTCGTCCAGCAGGGCGTCGAGCGGCTCGACCAGGACCTGGAGGACCCGCCCGAGCTCGCCGAGCATCCTCCGCGAGCTCGGCGACCTCCCGGAGATCGCGCCGGCGGGCGCGGCGCAGCTGTCGGCAGAGCTGCGCCACGAGCTGCGCGACGACCTGCGCTCGGACCTCGGCTTCCACGCGGCGGTCGAGCGGCTCTGGCCGGTGCTGACCCCGGAGCAGGTCCTCGCCGAGCTCTTCGCGTCGCCGGACCGGCTGGCCTCGGCAGGCGGCGACACCGACCTCTCCGGGCTGCACCGCGCCGAGGGCTCCGCGTGGACGGTGGCGGACGCGCCGCTGCTCGACGAGCTGGCCGAGCTGCTCGGTCCGCCGCCCGGCCCGCCGGGCAGCCGACTGGGCGAGCCCGACAGTGCGGCCCAACGGGCCTACGCCGCGGAGGTGCTGAGCATCCTGGAGTCGGCCGACCGCCAGCTCGCCGGGGAGGATCCCGACGAGCTGCGCCCGACCGACTTCGTCACCGCGGACGTGCTCGCGGCCCGGCAGGTGCCCGAGCACCTCATGAGCGTCGCCGAGCGGGCGGCCGCCGACCGGGACTGGCGGTACGGGCATCTCGTCGTCGACGAGGCGCAGGAGCTCTCCGCCATGGACTGGCACGTCCTGCTGCGGCGCTGCCCCTCCCACTCGATCACCGCGGTGGGCGACCTCGCGCAGCGCAGCGCCCCCGCGGGAGCGCATGCGTGGGCGGACGTGCTCGCCCCGCACCTCGGTTCCCGGTGGACCTACCGGACGCTCACGGTGAACTACCGGACGCCCGCCGAGATCATGGCGCTGGCCGCCGCCGTGCTGGCCGAGTTCGCGCCCGACCGGCAGCCGCCCGATCGGTGCGGGCGACGGGCGAGGATCCGTGGCAGCGCACCGTGCCCGCGACCGACCTCGCCGCCGAGGTGCGCAAGGCCGTCGAGGCGGAGGCGGCGCAGCTGGGCCGCGGGACGCTGGCGGTGATCGCCGCCGACGTGACGACCTCGCCGGCCTCTCCCGGCCGAGGTGCACACCCCGGTCTCGGCGAAAGGTCTCGAGTTCGACGTCGTCGTGATCGTCGACCCGGAGCGGATCCGGGCACACAACCCCGCCGACCTCTACGTCTCGATGACCCGCGCCACCCAGCGGCTCGGGCTGCTGCACGTCGAGCGGTGAGGGTATGGGCATACCCATCTCAGTGGGTCTCTCAGTGGGTCATTGTGTGTGTCAGGTGTGTGTCCGACAAGGGGCCGCGGCCGACAGTGAGATCTGGCGGTGTCCATCGACCGTTCAGCGCACGTCCGGCTCACTGCTTCTCGGTGGTATCCCCGTGATCGACTTTGCCGAAGTCAAAGGGGACAACATGATCGAAGTTGCCCCTCCGCGGTGGACGTCGGGGGCCGACGGCCGTCGGACGGCCGTCGGTGTTCCGCGTTCGGGCGGCGCGATGTGATCGCCGTTTCGGAACCGCCCACCGCGCTCACGCGCAACTGTTCGTTCCCAACAGGTGATCACCGCGGGCGCCCGTGGCCGAAGCGCGGGATGATCGGCGGTTTGGAACGTGCAACCGCGTGGCCTGCGGCGCGGCGTTCCGAACCGGTGATCACTCCTGGTGGTGGGGACATCCATACGGCCCCAACATCCGCCGACCCACGGCACTCCGATCCCGCGCCACTCCCGCGGATGCCGCCGACGCGTGCGCGGGATTCCTCCGCCGACTCGCGTGCGGATTCCCCCGACTCGCGTGCGGATTTCCCCGACTCGCGCGCGGATTCCGCCGACTCGCGCGCGGGATTCCCGACCGCGCGCGGATTCCCCCGACTCGCCGGGGCGGGGCGGGGCGGGGCGGGGCGGGGCGGGGCGGGGCGGGGCGGCGTTCTGGCGATCAACATCGGGCCCGTGATCGCGATCGTTCTGCGCGGCGGCCCAGCAGGGTGGACGCCGCGCGGGTACTGCCCTGCCGATGGTGTGTCCAGCCGTACCGGTGCGCGGATCGGGCACCGGGGTGCACAGTGGGCTGAACCCGGCGGGCGTCGGTGTCGTGATGGGGGGCATGGCCGTGTCCACAGACGCTGAGTCGACCGATTCCGGGTCCGACCACGCCGGGTCGGCCGAGGCAGACGCAGCCGGTCGATTCGCCGTGCTGCTCGACGGCTACCTCGGCACCCAGCTCCTCTACGTCGCCGCCGAGATCGGCCTCATGGACGCCCTGCTCGCTGGCCCTCGTTCCGCGCCGGAGGTGGCCGAGGAGATCGGCGCCGACGCCGCGGTGTTGGAGCGGGTGCTGCGGGCACTGGCCGCGTACGGCGTGGTCGTGGAGCACCCGGGCCGCCGGTTCACGCCCTCGCCTGTGGGCGAGCTGCTGCATGCCGACCGGCCCGGATCGCAGCGCGGTGCGGTGCTGGCGCGCGGTCGCATGTACTACAGCGCGTTGGCAGGCCTGCTGCCCGCGGTCCTGGCCGGCGGTGTGCCGTTCGAGCTCACCCACGGGGCGCGGTTCTTCGAACACCTTGCTGCGCACCCGGAGCAGGGCACCGCGTTCCAGGGGTCGATGCGGGCTCGTTCGAGCCGGGAAGCCGCTGCAGTCGTCGCGGCCTACGATTTCTCGGCGTTCGGCACCCTTGTCGACGTCGGCGGCGGCGAGGGGGTGCTGCTCTCCAGGATCCTCGAAGCCGTGCCCGGGCTGTCCGGCGTGCTGTTCGACCGTCCGGCGGTGGTGGCCCGCTCGACGCTGCCCTCGGTAGCCGGTGACTTCTTCGACGAGGTTCCACCGGGGGCGGACGCCTACGTCCTCTCGCGCGTCATCCACGACTGGGGCGACGCCGAGGCCGTCGCGATCCTGCGGACCTGCCGCAGCGCGATGACCGGATCGGCCCGGCTACTGCTGGTGGAGGCCGAGCTCCCGGAGAGAGCGGCGGACCACCCGGCCGCGATACGCATGGACCTGCACATGCTCGCCCTACTGGGTGGCCGCGAGCGGACGCGCGCGGAGTACGCCAACCTGCTCGCGCAGGCCGGGCTGAGCTCACGGCCGTCCTCCCGGCCGACCCGACGTCCGGCGTCCAGGTGTTCGAGTCCCGCCCGAGCCCGACGGCCCGATGACATCGTGGCGAATCCTCGGAGCCGTGGAGGCGTCGACCTTGGCCAGACACGACCGCGAGCCCGGAGCGACGACGTGTCGCCGACTGCCATGGTCGCCGCGAGCCATGCCGGGAGTTGCTCGGGGTGCACGGTCCGGTCGGCGGCCTTCAGCCGAGCTGTTCGGCCAGTCCGACGACGATGCCCTCGGGGCCGCGGACGTAGCAGAGCCGATAGATGTCCTCGTACTGCGCCAGCTCGCCGACGAGTTCGGCGCCGTGGGTGCGCAGACGGGCAACGACGTCCTCGATGTCGTCGACGGCGAACATGATGCGACGAATGCCCAGCGTGTTCGCCGGTGCATCCTTCGGCTCGGCGCTGATCGCCTTCGGCGTGTGGAACATCGCCAGCTCGATTCGGCCGTGGCCGTCCGGGGTCCGCAGCATCGCGATGTCCTGTCGGACGTCGTCGATCCCGATGACACGCTCCACCCAACGTCCCTCGATTGGCCCCTTGCCCTCCAGCTCCATGCCAAGTTCGACGAAGAACGAAATGACAGCGTCAAGGTCGTCGACAACGATGAGGACGTTGTCCATCCGCTGGATCGTCATGCTGGGTCTCCTTGGTGTTGTACGGCCACGGTGGCCGCATCCGCCCCCGAGACGGAGCCGTCAGGCCGTTCTCGACATCCTTGCCGGCAGCGGCCAGATTCCGTGTGGGGTTCCAGGAACCATGCATCCGCTGCTGACCGGCGGTGATCGGTGGGCTACGGCGGTCGGGCATGATCGGTTACCCGGGCGCGACCATCGACCGCCGAGTCCCCACAGACCACCGCGGAGGTGCGCCGAGGTGGCGTGTCGGGCAGCGGCAAGGGCTTCCGGGCCAGTGACGCGACGCCATGGCCGGTGGCCCCGTGGCCGGTTCGCTGCGGCGGGACAACCGGGGTCGATCACGCCAGCGGCCGTCATCGGAGCTGCCGGCAGAGCGGCACCGAGCTGAGAGGGCTGATGCGGCAGGTCTGCCACCGTGGAGTGTCCGAGGGGGGACTTGAACCCCCACGCCCGTTATAGGGCACTAGCACCTCAAGCTAGCGCGTCTGCCATTCCGCCACTCGGACCTGCGCGCGTCCCACGAGGATAGCCGACCGCGCCGGCGCGGCCGGCGACCGCGACCCGCGGTGGTAGGAAGATCCGCGTGAGGAGACCGCGTGACCGACGACGCAGCCGAGGACGAGGTCGTCGAGCTGTGCCTCCGAGCTCATCCGGATCGACACCACCAACACCGGCGACCCCGACACGGTCGACCGGCGAGCGGGAGGCGGCCGAGTACGTCGCGGCCAAGCTCGCCGAGGTCGGGTACGAGACCGAGCTGGTCGAGTCGGGCGCGCCGCGGCGCGACAACGTGTTCTGCCGGCTGCCGGGTGCCGACCCGGAGCGGGGCGCGCTGCTCGTGCACGGCCACCTCGACGTCGTGCCGGCCGACGCGAGCGGAGTGGTCGGTGCACCCGTTCTCCGGCGCGGTGCAGGACGGCTACGTGTGGGGCCGCGGCGCGGTGGACATGAAGGACATGGTCGCGATGACGATCGCCGTCGCCCGCCGGTTCAAGCGCGACGGCGTGGTGCCGCCGCGCGACATCGTGTTCGCCTTCCTCGCCGACGAGGAGGCGGGCGGCAGGTACGGCGCGCAGTGGCTGGTCGAGCACCGGCCGGACCTGTTCGAGGGCTGCACCGAGGCGGTCGGGGAGGTCGGCGGGTTCTCCCTCACGCTGGCCGAGGACCAGCGCGTCTACCTCGATCGAGGCCGCCGAGAAGGGCATCGCCTGGATGCGGCTGCGGGCCCGCGGCAAGCCCGGCCACGGCTCGTTCCTGCACGACGACAACGCCGTGACGAAGGTGGCCGAGGCGGTCGCCCGGCTGGGCAACCACACGTTCCCGCTGGTCCTCACCGACACCGTCCGCGCGTTCCTCGGCGCAGATGAGCGAGCTCACCGGGCTGGAGTTCCCCGAGGACGACCTCGAGGGCTCGCTCGCCAAGCTCGGCCCGCTCTCCCGGATCGTCGGCGCCACCGTCCGCGACACCGCCAACCCGACGATGCTCAAGGCCGGCTACAAGGCCAACGTCATCCCGTCGACGGCGGAGGCCGTCGTCGACTGCCGGGTGCTGCCGGGGCGCCAGGAGGCGTTCCTGCGCGAGGTCGACGAGCTGCTCGGGCCCGGACGTCACGCCGCGAGTGGGTCACCGACCTGCCGCCCGGTGGAGACCGCCGTTCGAGGGGCCGCTGATCGACGCGATGACCGCCGCGCTGCGCACCGAGGACCCGAGGCGAGCGACCATCCCGTACATGCTCTCCGGCGGCACCGACGCCAAGTCGTTCCACGAGCTGGGCATGCGCTGCTACGGCTTCGCGCCGCTGCGGCTGCCGCCCGACCTCGACTTCGCCTCGCTGTTCCACGGCATCGACGAGCGGGTGCCGGTCGACGCGCTGCAGTTCGGCACCCGGGTGCTCGACACGTTCTTGCGTAACAACTGACGAGGAGCTGCTGATGGACCTCAACGGGCAAGGCGGCGCTGGTCACCGGCGGCGCGTCCGGCATCGGCGCGGCGGCGGCGCGGCGGCTGGCGCGCGGCGCGGCGCGCGTGTCGCCGTCGTCGACCGCGACGAGGCCGGCGCCCGCGCGCTCGCCGAGGAGATCGGCGGGCTCGCGCTGCCGGGCGACGTCACCGACCCCGACACGATGCACGATGGCCGTCGACGTCGCCGAGGACAGCTTCGGCCGGCTCGACGTCGTGCTGCTCAACGCGGGCATCACCGCGGGCCAGTCGGGCGTCGGAGAACCTCGACCTCGACGGGCTACCGGCGGATCATGGGCGTCAACGTCGACCACGTCGTGTTCGGGCTGACGCGCCGCGGTGCCGGCGCTGCGCCGCGCGGGCGGCGGCGCGATCATCGCGACGGCGTCGCTGGCCGGGCTCATCGCCGATGCCCGGCGACGCGCTCTACACGCTGACCAAGCACGCCGTCGTCGGCTACGTGCGGGCGGCGGCGCCCGCGCTCGCGGCCGAGGACATCCGGGTCAACGCGGTGTGCCCGGGCTTCGCCGACACCCCGCTGCATCGCCGCCCGCGAAGGGGCAGTTCGGCGACTTCCCGCTGCTCACCGCCGACGACGTCGCCGACGCCGTCGAGGCGATCCTCGACCGCGGCGAGCCGGGGGAGTGCTGGTTCGTGCAGCCCGGCCGCGAGCCGGCGCCGTACGGGTTCCGCGGCGTGCCCGGGCCGAAGGGCTGGCGTCGCCGCCGCCCGAGCCGGTCGACGCTGGACGAGGACTCACTGATGCGCGGCTGGCAGGTGCACGAGCTCGGGGACCCGGCCGACGTGCTGACCTGGCACGACGACCTGCCCGACCCCGAGCCCGGGCCCGGCCAGGTGCTCGTGCGGGTGCACGCGGCGGCCTGCAACTTCCCCGACATCCTGGTCTGCCAGGGCCGCTACCAGGAGAAGCCGCGCGCTGCCGTTCACGCCGGGCATGGAGATCGCGGGCGAGGTCGTCGCGGCGGGCGAGGGCGCCGGTCGCGCGGGTCGGCGACCGGGTGCTCGGCACGCCGCCGATGGGCGAGGGCGGCTACGCCGAGCTGGCCGTGCTCGACGCCGACTCGCACGCTGCCCTGGCCCGACGGGATGAGCGCCGGGCCAGGCCGCGGGCATGTTCGTCACCTACCAGACCGGCTATCTGCGCGCTGCACCACCGCGGCGCGGCTGCAGGCCGGGGGAGACGCTGCTGGTGCACGCCGCGGCCGGTGGCGTCGGCAGCGCCGCGGTGCAGCTCGGCAAGGCGCTGGGCGCCCGCGTGATCGGCACCGCCGGCGGCGCCGAGAAGTGCGCGGTCGCGCGCGGCTGGGCGCCGACGACGTGGTCGACTACGCCGCCGAGGACCTCGTCGCGCGGGTCAAGGAGCTCACCGACGGCCGCGGCGCCGACGTCATCTACGACCCGGTCGGCGGCGACGTCTTCGACGCCTCGCGCCGGCTCGTGGCGTTCGAGGGCCGGATCCTGGTGATCGGGTTCGTGGCGGGCCGGTTCGCCGACGCGCCCACCAACCACGTGCTGATCAAGAACTACGCGGTCGTCGGCGTGCACTGGGCGTTCTACCGGACGATGGCGCCCGAGCTGGATCCCGCGCTGGCAGGGCGCGCTCGAACGAGCTCTGGGCCGCAGGGCAGATCGCCCCGCTGGTCGGGGTGGAGCTGCCGCTGGACCGAGGCCCCCGAGGCGCTGCGGCGGCTCGGGTCGCGGGGCACCACCGGCAAGGTCGTGCTGGTGCCCTAGGAGGACAGCCCGGGGAGCAGTCTCGAACTGCGCCGGCGGCGCAGCACCACCTTCCGCACGCCCCCGGGGTAGAGCCGCACGCGGGAAAGCTCCCAGCCGCCGAACTCCGCCTGGATCGCGAGCCGGACCGCCGCGGTCATCCGCGACACGTCACCCGGGAGCCGGACCGGGCGGTACTCCCATTCCCCGCCCTCCCGCGTTCCCCTCGACTGCGTCTCCCTCGATCGTGCCGGTCTGGCCGCTTCGCGCCACCGGCTCACCTCCGCCAAGCCCATGACCGGGCGCCGTCGCCCGGCCCCATCCCACGCCGCGGAACAGCGGGTGGACTGCTCACACCTAGGCCCGCTCCGGAGGCCGTGCCAGGGCCGTTCGGCGTCTGCAGCAGGGCGCGCTGACGTCGTCGAGCGCCGCGCGGATCTCGGCGGGCAGGGTGACGTCCTCGGCGGCCATCGACGCGGCGAGCTGGGCGGCGTCGCGGGCCCCGACCACCGCGGCGGCGACGCCGGGCCGGTCGCGCACCCACGCGAGCGCCACGGCGAGCGGGGAGGTGCCCAGCCCGTCGGCGGCGGTGAGCACGGCCTGCACGATCCGGGCGGACCGCTCGTTGCGGCGCGCCTCGACGTAGGGCGCGAGCGCCGGCCGACGCGGCCCCGCGAGTCGGCCGGGGTGCCGTCCGGCGTACTTCCCGGTGAGCACGCCGCGCCCGAGCGGGGCCCAGGCCAGCAGCCCGAGCCGTGGTGGGCCGGCCGCGGGCAGCAGCTCGGCCTCCGCGTCCGCGTGCCAGCAGCGAGTACTCCACCTGCGCCGTGCACCGGCACGGCGGCCGGGCCCAGCGCTCGGCCCGTTCGCGCCACCGTCGCGAGCTGCCAACCCGCCGGCGCCGACGAGCCCCGTGTAGCGCACCCGCCCGGACATCACCGCCACCTGGACGGCCGACAGCGTCTCGTCCAGCGGCACGTCGGCGTCCCAGCCGGGCAGCTGCCAGAGGTCCAGGTGGTCGGTGCCCAGCCGGCGCAGCATGGCGTCGAGCCCGGCGAGGAGCGCGCCGCGGCCCGCGCCGCCGCCGAGCGCACCGCCGCCGAGCACGTGGCCGGCCGGCGAGCACGACGTCCTCGCGCGGGACCGTGCCCGCCAGCACCTCGCCGAGCACCTCCTGCGCCGCGCCGTCGCCGTACCCGTCGGCCGTCTCCACGAGCGTCCCCCCGCCTCGACGAACGCGCGTGAGCTGCGCCGATGCGGCGTCGAGGTCGGTGTCGCCGCCCCAGCTCATCGTGCCCAGCCCGACCCGCGAGACCTCCAGCCCGCTTTCCCCCACCCGCCGACGCTGCACGGACCGCGAGCCTATTGCGGGGCTCTCAGGCGCCACCGGTACGGTCCCTCGCCGTGGCACGTCGGAATCCATGACGTGGCTCGAAGTCCTCGTGCTCGGGCTGGTGCAGGGGTTGACGGAGTTCCTCCCCATCTCCTCGTCGGCCCACCTGCGGATCGTCTCCGGCGCCTTCTTCGGCAACGATCCCGGCGCCGCGTTCACGGCGGTGAGCCAGCTCGGGCACCGAGGCCGCGGTGCTCATCTACTTCGCCCGCGACATCGGCCACCTCGTCGCCGCCTGGTTCCGCGGCATGCGCAGCGCGGAGGTCGCGCGCCGACCCCGGACTACCGGCTCGCCTGGCTGGTGATCATCGGCACGATCCCGATCGCCGTGCTCGGCGTGCTGTTCAAGTACCAGATCGAGACGGTGGCCCGCAACCTCTGGCTGATCGCCACCACGCATGGTCGTCTTCGGCTTGCTGCTGGGCCTGGCCGAGTGGTTCGGCCGGAAGAAGATCGAGCTCCAGGAGCTGAAGGTCTCCGAGGGCGTGGTCCTCGGCTTCGCCCAGGCGCTGCGCGCTGATCCCGGGGGTGTCCCGGTCCGGCGGGACGATCACCGCCGGGCTGTTCCTCGGGCTCACCCGCCCCGCCGCCGTGCGCTACTCGTTCCTCCTGGCGATCCCCGCCGTCGTCGCGGCGGGGCTGTTCACGCTGCCCGACGTGTTCGCAGGCGACGGGCCGTCACCGGCGCAGATGCTGGCGGCGACCGCCGTCGCGTTCGCCGTCGGATACGCGGTGATCGCCTGGTTGCTGCGCTACGTCGAGCGACACAGCGTCTACGTCTTCGTCTGGTACCGGGTGGCGCTGGGCGCGCTGCTCTTCCTCGCGCTGGGCGCGGGCTGGATCTCCGCGACGTAGCCGACCCGGGTCCGGCATCGCGCCGGCTGCGTGTCGTTCTCGGGCGCCTCGAACGCCGTCGCGCGGGCTCGATGCCCGCTGCCACGTAGGCTCGGTGATCGTGACCACCCTCATCCTGCTCCGCCACGGGCGGTCGTCGGCCAACGTCGCGGGCGTCCTGGCCGGGCGCACGCCCGGCGTCGAGCTCGACGAGACCGGCCGGGCGCAGGCGCGAGAAGGTGGTCGAATGGCTCGCGCGCGGTGCCGATCGCGGAGATCGTCTGCTCGCCGATGGTGCGCTGCGAGCAGACCGTCGCGCCGCTGGCCGCGGAGCGCGGGATCCCGTGCACGACCGAGCCCGACCTCGCCGAGGTCGACTACGGCTCCTGGACCGGCAGCGCGCTCAAGACGCTGGCCAAGGAGCCGCTGTGGAAGGTGGTGCAGGCCCACCCGTCCGCGGCCGTCTTCCCCGACGGCGAGGGCCTGGCCGGGATGCAGGCCCGCGCGGTCGCCGCGGTGCGCCGCCACGACGCCCGCATCGCGGCCGAGCACGGGCCGCACGCCGTCTGGCTGGCGTGCAGCCACGGCGACGTGATCAAGGCCGTGCTCGCCGACGCGCTGGCCACGCACCTCGACAACTTCCAGCGGATCATGGTCGACACCTGCTCGATCAGCGTCGTGCACTACACCGAGACCCGCCCGTTCGTGGCGAGGGTGAACGACCTCGGCGGCGACGTCGCGGGCCTCATCCCGCCCAAACCCAAGCGCCGTCGCCGCACGCCGGCCGCACGCAGCTCCGACGCCGTGGTCGGCGGCACCACCTGACCACGGTCACGGGCGTGCCCGCGCCCCGCAGTGGCCTACTCTCGGTATCGCCATGTCACGTGTCATCCATGTCTTCCGCCAGCCCGAGCGCTTCGTCGCCGGGACCGTCGGCGAGCCCGGCGAGCGATCCTTCTACCTGCAGGCCATCGAGGAATCACGCACGGTGAGCGTCCTCCTGGAGAAGCAGCAGGTCTCGGTGCTCGCCGAGCGGATCGCCGCCCTGCTCCAGGAGGTCGCCCGCCGCTTCGGCGCGGACACCGCCGACGACCCCGCCACCGGCGCGGGATCGGACCTCGACCCGCTGGCCGTGCCGCTGGAGGAGGAGTTCCGCGTCGGCACGATGGGTCTGGGCTGGGACGCCGACTCCCGCACGATCGTCGTCGAGCTGCTGGCGGTCACCGAGGAGGAGGTCGACGAGTCGGTCGTGCTCGACGACACCGAGGAGGGCCCCGACGCCCTGCGCGTGTTCCTCTCGCCCGGCCAGGCACGCGCGTTCGCCGACCGGGCCGAGAAGCGTGGTGTCCGCCGGGCCGGCCCGCCGTGCCCGCTGTGCGCCGAGCCGCTCGATCCGGCCGGGCACGTCTGCGTGCGGCTGAACGGGTACCACCAGAGGACCCCGGCCGCGGACTAACGCACGCACCGTGGACCCTCGCGACCCGGCCGTGCCGGAACTGCTCCGCCGCGGCCGGATCGAGTCACCGGCCGGCTCGTCGACGCCTCGAACGCCACGCTGTTCGGCACCGTGTGCGCCGACGGCGTCGAGCTGCGCTGCGTCTACAAGCCGGTGCGCGGGGAGCGGCCGCTCTGGGACTTCCCGGACGGCACCCTCGCCGGCCGGGAGGTCGCCTCGTTCCTGTCTCCGAGGCGGCGGGCTTGCACGTCGTGCCGCACGACGGTGTACCGCGACGGCCCGTTCGGGCCCGGGGATGGTGCAGATCTGGGTGGACACCGACGACGAGCGCGAGCTGGTCGACGTCTGCTCGCCCGAGGACGGTGCCGTCCGGCTGGCTGGGGGTGTTGCGCGCCCGCGGTGCGCGGGGAGAGCCGGCCGTGCTGGCCCACGCCGACACGCCCGCGCTGCGGCGGATGGCGGCGTTCGACGTGGTCGTCGAACAACGCCGACCGCAAGGGCGGGCACGTGCTCGCGGGCGTCGACGGCCACCTCTACGGCGTCGACCACGGCCTCATGCCTGCACGTCGAGGACAAGCTGCGCACGGTGCTGTGGGGCTGGGTCGGCCAGCCGCTTCCCGACGACGTCGTCGAGGGACTGGAGAAGCTGCGCGACCGAGCTCGACGGCGGCGTTCTGCGACGTGCTGGGCGAGCACATCACCCGCCGTGAGGTGCGCACGCTGCTCGTCCGCGGGTGGACGCGCCTGCTCGACGACCCCCGCTTTCCCCGAGCCCTCCGGCTACGGCCCCGCGATTCCCTGGCCTGCGTTCTGAGGCCGCGCGTACGCTCGCCCGCATGACGGCCGCGCAACCGATGCCCGCCGCGTTCATCGGGCACGGCAGCCCGATGAACGCGCTGCGAGGACAACCGCTACACCGAGGCCTGGGCGGCGCTCGGGGCGAGCCTGCCGCGGCCGCGGGCGATGCTCGTCGTCTCGGCGCACTGGTACATCAACGCCACCGCGGTCACGGCGATGCCGCGGCCGCGCACGATCCACGACTTCTTCGGCTTCCCGCGAGGACCTGTTCGCGGTCGAGTACCCGGCGCCGGGCGCGCCCGAGCTGGCGGACGAGGTCGCCGAGATCGTCAAGCCGACCTGGGTCGGCGCCGACGTCGACAGCTGGGGGATCGACCACGGCACCTGGTCGGTGCTCACCCACATGTTCCCGCGACGCCGACATCCCCGTCGTACAGCTGGCGATCAACGCGATGAAGCCGTTCGACTACCACCTCGAGCTCGGCGCGAAGCTCGCCCCGCTGCGCGACAGCGGCGTGATGGTGATCGGCAGCGGCAACGTGGTGCACAACCTCGGCGGGATCGACCCGACGCGCCCCGACTCCGGGTTCGACTGGGCGCACCGCTTCGACGACGCCGCCCGCGAGCCTGATGGCCGACCGCCCCGGTGACGCTGCCGTCGCTGTCCGAGGCCGCGGACTTCGACGCCGCCGTACCGACCCCCGACCACTTCATCCCGCTGCTCTACCTGGCCGGGCTCGGCGCCGCGGCGGGCTCGGGCACCGACGTGCTCGTCGACGGCTACACCTACGGCTCGCTCTCGATGACGGCCTACACCCTGGGGCGCTGCCGGTCGACGACGGTGCACGGCGCAGGCGCCGTCCGGACCAGCGTCCCGCGACGCCGACCGCTGGTCCCCGACGGCGACAGACATCGAGCGTGTGCGGAAATCGCCGCACCTGGCGCGACCGCGCACGGGTCAGCGCCCGTACGACCGAACCAGGCCCGGCGATCCACGGCGGGAGCTGCGGCGGCACCTGCACGTCCACGCGTGCGGGCGCGGAACACGACCGTCGACGACCCATCCAGCCGCACGCGGACCCGCACGTCCTCGAGGTTGTCGGCTCGCCGGGATCCGCGCCGATGCGCGGTGGCGACGATCGCCCTCATCGGCGCCGAGTGCGTGCGGCGCGACCACGAGCAGTCGGCGGGCCGGCGCGCGCCGAGCCACGATGTGCCGCGCCGGATCCGGTGCGCGGCACGTGCGGCGGCTCGAGGAAGAGCGTCGGGTTGTGCAGCCAGTACTCGATCGGTGCCGCCCGCGGCGGCCGCCGACGGTAGTCGCTGTCGAACCGGTCGAACTCGCGCCGCCCAATGAGGTCGCCGTCGGCAGCGCCAGCCGCGCGGTGACCGCGCGGACGGTCGACGCCCTGGCCGTGCAGCGAGTAGCGAAGGTTGTCGAACCACGGCTCGGGGTAGAGCGGGCCGATCTCGGTGCCGTCGACCTGCTCCCGCCGAGCGCCGCCACCAGGGCGGCGCGCAGCGTGACCGCGGTGGCGATGCCACGGGCGGTGCGGGCGTGCGGCATCCGTACGTCGTGCCCGGCTTGAGCTCCGAGGCCAGCGCGGCGCCGCGCTCGCGGGCCTGCCGCTCGCCCACGCGCGGTGAGCCCGTGGTCGCCGTCGTAGCCGACAGTCTCGCCGTGGCGCAGGAGCACCACCTCGTACTCGGTCCGCACCGTCACGGCCACCTCCGTCGATCGTCCTGGACGGTCACGCTACGGCGGCACGTCACCGGATCGACGGGCTCGTCCCGCACTGCGGACACGCCGTTCCGACACGCCGCGGTGGCGCCGGTCGCCGGCCGGCGGAGCCGATGCGATGTGGCGGTCGCACGCATCAGGGCCGAGGCGGACTGGCCGTCGAGCAGCAGCGAGCGGTCGGCCGCCACCGGCGTCGCCGCGGCGATCGGCGCGCACAGCCGCAAGCTCGGCCGACGGCTGCGCGGCCGACGGCATCGTGCTGTTGCGCAGCCGTACTCGATCGGGCCGTCTCCTGCGCCGCGACCGCCCGGTAGTCGCTGTCGAAGCGGTCGAACTCGCGGGCCCAGTGCCGGCAGGCCGCCTTCGGGTAGCGCGCAGGTGGTGACGGCCACCGACGGTGTCGACGACGTCGCGCGATGCAGGGTTCGGCCAGGTGCGGACCAGACCGGGAACCTCGACGCGAGCGGCTGGGGCAAGACGATCTCCGGCCCCGGGCTTCGTGATCGAGCTCGTCGATGATGGCCTGCTGGTACTCGTCGTGCTGCGGGTCACCGCGCTGGCGCGTCGCGGTGTTCGCCGTCTGGCCATCGGGCTCACCTCGCGTGCCACCTGGCGCGGATCCCGCTGGCCGGCACGGCGGTGAACCCCGCGCGGTCGATCGGGCCTGCGCTGCTCGCCGGCGGTGTGAGGCCGCTGTCGCCGCCGTGGCTGTTCATCGTCGCGCCGCTGGTCGCGGCAGCACCGCCTCGTATCCGCACCGGCGTCGGGCCGGCGGCACGGGCCGGAGCGGGACCGCGATCGGCCGCCGTGCGGAACGGGCACGCCCGAGCGATGCGTGCCAGGCTCGGAAGAGGCTGCCCGCGGGTGCGCGGCCGCGGTGCGCCGCCGGAGGAGACAGCACGTGAAGATCGGCCTGCACATCGCGGACTTCACCTACCCGGCGGGCCGGCCCGGGCCTCGCCGACGACCTGACCCGCATCGTCGTCGCGGCCGAGGAGGCCGGGTTCGCAGCGCGTCAGCGTGATGGACCACCTGTGGCAGATCCGCGTGCTCGGCCCGCCCGAGCACGAGATGCTCGAGGCCTACACGACGCTCGGCTACCTCGCCGCGCGCACCGTCGCAGGTCGAGCTGCTCGCGTGGGTCACCGCGGTCAGCTACCGCGAGCCCGGCATGCTCGCCAAGCTCGTCACCACGCTGGACGTGCTCTCGAAGGGCCGGGCGTGGCTGGGCATCGGCGCGGCCTGGAACGAGCGAGGAGGCGCGCGGGCCTCGGCCTGCCGTTCCCGCCGACCGCCGAGCGCTTCGAGCGGCTCGAGGAGACGCTGCAGATCTGCCTGCAGATGTGGAGCGACCCGACGACGGCCCGTACGAGGGCAAGCACTACCAGCTCGGGCGCACGCTGAACGTGCCCCAGCCGCTGCAGCGCCCGCACCCGCCGATCCTCATCGGCGGCGGCGGGGAGAAGAAGACGCTGCGGCTGGTCGCCCAGTACGCCGCACGCCTGCAACCTGTTCCCCGAGCCCGGACCTGGAGCACAAGCTCGACGTGCTGCGCGGGCACTGCGAGCGCGACGCGGCCGCGACTACGACGACGATCGAGAAGACCGTGATGTTCCGGCTCGACCCCGGCGAGAAGGGCGAGAAGGTCGGACGAGCTGCTCGACCCAGCTCGAGCGGCTCGCGGCGCTCGGCATCAGCGAGGCGCACGGGATGGGTGCCGCGCGTCCGGGAGATCGAGCCGCTGGAGATCCTGGGCCGGGAGGTCGTCCCGGCCGCCGCCGAGATCTGACGGCCGAGCCGACCAGAGACCTGACACAGAGACCTGACGGTAGCGGGATGAGCACCACGGATGGGCAGACGTGCGGGCGGGCAGAGCCGGATCGGCGTCACCGGCCTGGCCGTGATGGGCGCCAACCTCGCCCGCAACATCGCCCGGCACGGCGTGCCGGTGGCCGTGCACAACCGCACCACCGCCCGCACCAAGGAGTTCCTGGAGGCCTACGGCGGCGAGGGCGCGTTCACCGGCGCGCCGAGTCCACCGAGGACTTCGTGGCCGCGCTGGAGAAGCCGCGGCGGATCATCGTGATGGTCAAGGCGGGCGCGCCGGTCGACGGGGTGATCGAGGAGCTCACCCCGCTGCTCGACGAGGGCGACATCATCATCGACGCCGGCAACTCGCACTTCCACGACACCAAGCGGCGCACCGAGGAGTGCGCCGAGCGGGGCCTGCGGTTCATGGGCGTCGGGGTGTCCGGCGGCGAGGAGGGCGCGCTCAACGGGCCGAGCATCATGCCCGGCGGCGATCCCGCGGCCTACGCCGAGGTCGAGGAGGTGCTCACCGCGCATCGCCGCCGTCGTCGACGGCACGCCCTGCTGCGTGCACGTCGGGCCGGACGGCGCCGGGCACTACGTGAAGATGGTGCACAACGGCATCGAGTACGCCGACATCCAGCTCATCGCCGAGGCGTACGACCTGCTCACGCACGTCGCGCGGGCTGGACGCCCCGGCCATCGGGAAGATCTTCGAGGAGTGGAACTCCGGGGACCTGGAGTCGTTCCTCATCGAGATCACGGCGAAGGTGCTGGCCAAGACCGACGAGCGCACCGGCGGTGCCGCTCGTCGACGTGATCGTCGACCAGGCCGAGCAGAAGGGCACCGGCCGCTGGACCTGCGAGGACGCGCTGGACCTCGGGCGTCCCGCTCACCGGCATCACCGAGGCCGTTTCGCGCGTGCCCTGTCGGCGCTGCGCGACGAGCGCAAGGCGGCGGCGGACACCCTGGCCGGGCCGCTGCCGGGCGACGGCGGCCGACCTCGGGAGCCTGGTCGACGACATCCGGCAGGCGCTCTACGCGCAGCAAGGTCGTGGCGTACGCGCAGGGCTTCGCGCAGATGCGCGCGGCGTCGGTGGCCAACGGCTGGGACCTCGACCTCGGGGCGATGGCCACGATCTGGCGCGGCGGCTGCATCATCCGCGCGCAGTTCCTCAACCGCATCCGCGACGCCTACGCCGAGCACGGCGACATCGCGAACCTGCTGATGGTCCCGTACTTCACCGAGCGCCGTGGCGCAGGCGCAGGACGCATGGCGGCGCGTGGTCGTGACGGCCACCGAGCAGGGCGTGGCGATCCCGGCGTTCGCTCAGCTCGCTGGCCTACTACGACGGCTACCGCCGCGAGCGCGGGCCGGCCAACCTCATCCAGGGGCTGCGCGACTTCTTCGGCGCGCACACCTACCGGCGCGTCGACGACGACGGCACCTTCCACACGCGCTGGGGCCAGGACGGCACCGAGGTGCGCACGGACGACTGACCGCGCTGCGCCGCGCCTACTCGACGAACTCGTACTCGGCGGGGTCGAGGACGCGCGTGCGGGCCACGTACTCGCGCATGTAGCCGGGCCAGTTGGCCACGATCCGGCCGGTGTCGTCGCGGTACCAGGAGTCGCACCGCGTCCACGCCGTGCCGGCGAACCGGGCCTGCAGCTCGGCGTCGGTGGCCGCCTCCACGTCCGGGCGCACGTCGATCGCCGCGGCACCGCGGTGCACGGACCTGGGCCATGGCCTGCCGCAGGTAGCGGGCCTGCGCCTCGAGGTAGACGATGATCGATCCGCCCGAGGTGTTGGTGTTGGGCCCGTACATGACGAACATCGACGGGAATCCCGGCACGGTGATCCCGAGGTGTGCCCGCGCGCCGCCTGCCCACGCGTCGGCCAGTGCCCGGCCGCCGGAGCCGACGACCTCCATCGGGAACATGAAGTCGTTGGTCGCGAAGCCGGTGGCGTGGATCACGCAGTCGACGGCGTGCTCCGTGCCGTCCGCCGTCAGCACGCCCGCGGGGGTCATGCCGACGATCCGGTCGGTCACCAGCTCGACGTTGGGCCGCTGCAGCGCGGGCAGGTACGAGGAGCTGAACAGCACCCGCTTGCAGCCGAAGGTGTGGTCCGGCCACGCCTTGCGACGCACCTCGGGGTCCCGCAGCTGCCGGCGCATGAACGCGGCCGAACGCGCGTGACCGACGCGGCCGAGGCCGTCGGGATGGCGGATCATGGCCGTCAGCAGCTCGCCGTAGTGGAAGACGAACCGCCGCCGGTAGGCCTGCAGGCCGGGCAGGTGACGGACCGCTGCCCGTACCGATGCGGGTACGGGCGGCTGCTGCGCGGCAGGATCCAGTTGCCCGTGCGCTGCAGGACGACGAGGTGCGCGACGTCGGGCGCGATCTCCGGGACGAACTGCACGGCGCTCGCCCCGGAGCCGACGACGGCCACCCGCTTCCCGCGCAGGTCGTACCCGTGGTCCCAGCGGGCCGAGTGGAACCGGTGGCCCGCGAACGTCTCGGATCCGGCGATCGTCGGGACGTGCGGCCGGTTCAGCTGCCCGGTGGCGAGCACGATCGCGTCGGCGGCGAACTCGCGCCCGTCCTGCGTGGTGACCGACCAGCGCCGGATGCCGTCGTCCCAGCGGCAGGAGGTGACGCAGGCGTTCGGCACCACGAGCCGGTCGACGCCGCGGTCGCGGGCGACGGCGCGCAGGTAGTGGAGGATCTCCGATTGCGGTGAGCACAGCCGGGACCAGTCGCGGCGCTGGGCGTAGGAGAACGAGTAGAGGTGGCTCGGCACGTCGCACGCCGCGCCCGGATAGGTGTTGTGGAACCAGGTGCCGCCCAGCTCGGACGCGGCGTCGAGGATCGTGACGTCGCGGAAGCCGTGGGTCCGCAGCTCGATCGCCGCCGCGACACCGCCGAAACCGGCGCCGACGACGACGATCCGCGGATCCCGCTGCGTGGCCACGGGGTGAACCTAGCGGCGGGGCCGCGGCGTGATCATCCGAGACCGGAGTCCGGTAGGACCGATCCGGCCGGTGTGGGCCGCGGATCACGTGATGCGAAGTCCGACCGCGGCGAGCAGGAGCGCAACGGGAATGCAGATCAGGGCTCGGTGGCGGCCGGTTGGCCGGCGATGGCCCAGCTCCACGGCACGGCGGGGCCGACCGCGCCGACGGCGTGAGTGGGACCGGTGCCGTACCGCACGACGAGCCAGAAGTGCCACCTCAACAGGAGCGTTCCGGTGCTGACGACCAGTCCGCCGCACAGGGCCGCCTGCCCCGGTGGAAGTCCGTCGAGCCCGATCGCGACCGCGGTGATCGGGGCGAGTGCGGTCAGGGCGAGGGTCAATGAGTCCGGCCCCCGAGATCATCCGGTCAGCGGGCGGGAGGCCGAGCCGCGGTACCGTCGCCGAACCTCGCGACCCAGCCCGCGACGTCGCCCGCCGTCACGTTCCCGCCGCAGATCACCAGCCCGAGACGGGCGCCGGGGCCGACGCGGTCGAGCACCCGGCGGGCGGCCGGGACGAGGCACCCCGCGGCGGGCTCGGTCCACACCTTGGCCTCCTCGGCCAGCGCCCGCATCCCGCCCACGGCGTCGGCATCGGAGACGACGAGGACGTCCTCCACGAGCGCCCGCACGTGGTCGAGGGTCAGCTCCGAGACGTGCGGGGCGCTCAGCGTGCTCGCGATCGACGTCGGGGTGATCGGCACCGGGGCACCGGCGGCGAGCGCGCGGCTCATCGCGTCGGCACCCTCGGTCTCCACCCCCCAGACCCGCACGCCGGGTGCCAGCGCGCGCAACACCGTCGCCACGCCCGCGATCAGGCCCCCGCCGCCGATGCTCACCAGCACGTCGGTGAGGTCCGGGGCGTCGGCAGCGAGCTCGAGGCCCGACGGTGCCCTGCCCGGCGATCACCACGCGGTCGTCGAACGGGTGCACGAGGGTCAGTCCGCCCGCCTGCAGCTCGGCCATGAGGGAGAACGCGCCCGTCATGTCCGGGGTGAGTCGCACGGTCGCCCCCGACGCGCGAACGGCCGCGACCGAGCGCCGCGGAACCGACTCGGGCATCACGACCGTGGCCGCGATCCCCAGCGACCCCGCCACGTCGGCCACCGCGAGCCCGTGGTTGCCACCGCTGACCGCGATGACCCCGGCGTCGCGCTCGGCGGCCGAGAGCCCGAGCAGCTTGTGGAACACACCGCGCGGCTTGAACGAGCCGGAGCGCTGGAGCAGCTCCAGCTTGCAGGTGACGGGCACGCCGAGGTGGGCGCCGAGCCCGGGGCTGGGCAGCGTCGGGGTGCGCAGCACGTGGCCGGTGATCACCGCCGCGGCGGCCCGGACCTCCTCGACGTCGAGCAGGGCCCGGCTCATCCGACCTCGACCCAGTCCAGCGTGCGCTCGACGGCCTTGCGCCACTGCGCGTACCCGGCCTCGCGCTGCTCGTCGCTCCACGCCGGTTCCCAGCGCCTGTCCTCGTTCCAGTTCTCCCGCAGCTCGTCGGTGGACGTCCAGAACCCGACGGCGAGCCCGGCCGCGTACGCGGCGCCGAGCGCGGTGGTCTCGGCCACCACCGGCCGGCTCACCGGCACGCCCAGCACGTCGGCCTGGATCTGCATGCACAGCTCGTTGGAGGTGACGCCGCCGTCGACCTTGAGGACGTCGAGGTGGACGCCCGAGTCCTTCTCCATCGCCTCGGCGACGTCACGGCTCTGGTAGCAGATCGCCTCGAGGGTGGCCCGCGCCAGGTGGGCGTTGGTGTTGTACCGGGAGAGCCCGACGATGGCGCCCCGCGCGTCGGAGCGCCAGTACGGGGCGAACAGCCCGGAGAACGCGGGGACGAAGTACACCCCGCCGTTGTCCTCGACCTGCCGCGCCAGCGACTCGCTCTGCGCGGCCCCGGAGATGATCCCCAGCTGGTCACGCAGCCACTGCACGGCCGACCCGGTGACCGCGATCGAGCCCTCCAGCGCGTAGACCACCGGCTCGTCGCCGAACTTGTAGCAGACCGTGCTGAGCAGCCCGGACTCCGAGCGGACCAGCTCGGTGCCGGTGTTGAGGAGGAGGAAGTTGCCGGTGCCGTAGGTGTTCTTGGCCTCGCCGGGAGCGAAGCACACCTGCCCGACGGTGGCGGCCTGCTGGTCGCCGAGGTCGGCGGTGATGGCGACCTCCCCGCCGAGCGGGCCGCGGGCGAGGGTCGTGCCGTACGGGTCGGGCGACGAGCTGGGCCTGATCTCGGGGAGCATCGAACGCGGGATGTCGAAGAAGCCGAGCAGCTCGTCGTCCCAGTCGAGGGTCTCGAGGTCCATCAGCATCGTGCGGCTGGCGTTGGTGACGTCGGTGACGTGGACGCCGCCGTCCGTGCCGCCCGTGAGGTTCCACAGCAGCCAGGAGTCGGTGGTGCCGAAGACCGCGTCGCCGCGCTCCGCCGCCTCGCGGGCCCCGTCGACGTTCTCCAGGATCCACTGCACCTTGCCCGCGGAGAAGTAGGTGGCGGGCGGGAGCCCGGCCGTGCGCCGGATGACGTCGCCGCGACCGTCGCGGTCCAGTGCGGCGGCGATCCGGTCGGTGCGGGTGTCCTGCCAGACGATCGCGTTGTACAGCGGACGGCCGGTGGCGCGGTCCCAGACGACGGCCGTCTCGCGCTGGTTGGTGATGCCGAGCGCGCACAGGTCGGACGCCGCGAGCCCGGTGCGGTTCAGTGCGGTCTGCAGCACCGCGGAGGTGCGCTCCCAGATCTCCACCGGGTTGTGCTCCACCCAGCCCGCCTGCGGGAGGACCTGCTCGTGTTCGAGCTGGTGGCGACCCACCTCGTTGCCGTCGTGGTCGAAGATCATGAAGCGGGTGCTGGTCGTGCCCTGGTCGACCGCGCCGACGAACTCGGCCATGGTGCCTCCTCGATGGGTGCTTCCGCACGATCATCCACCGAGGACCTTGCCCTAGGGCGGGTCGGTGGAGCCGGGCGTGCTCGTCGTGTCCGCGCGGTGTTCCGGCCTGCCGCCCGCCTCGACCCACTCGAGCAGGTCGCCTGGCTGGCAGTCGAGCACCCGGCACATGGCTTCCAGGGTGCTGAAGCGCACCGCCTTGGCGCGACCGTTCTTCAGCACCGCCACGTTCGCCGGTGTGAGCCCGACACGCTCGGCGAACTCGCCGACGCTCATCTTGCGTTTGGCCAGCTCGACGTCGATGCGCACCACGATGGGCATCAGATCACCGCGTCCATGTCGGTCCGCAGCGTGGTGGCCTGGCGCAGCAGTGCGCGCATCACGACCATCAGGAGCCCCAGCACGGCGACCCCGATCAACATCAACATCAGGATGAGCGGTGGTGCGGGGTCGCGCCAGCTGGGAGCGAAGTAGACGAACACGCCCAGGAGCACCGCCCACGCGGCAGCGATGGCCCACACGATCGCATCCACCCACACCAAGGACACCGCACTGAAGATGCGGTCGTTCTTGACCAGGGTGAGCAACTTCCAGGTGGACACGATCACCACCTGGACGCACAGCACCAGGAACACCGATACGGCGGTCAGCGGCCATCTCAGGTACGCGACGTCCGGGGACGTCTCGGCCATGTACGCGAACTGCCCGGGCAGCGAGAGGGTCTGGAACACGACCAGGATCCCGAACAGCAGCACGAGGAAGACTCGGAGAGGGGCTACCGCCCGATGCTCGGTGAACACGCATCGAGTATCGCGAGCTACCTATCGACTGTCAATCGATCCTCGTCGCCCCGCGCCGCTGGGTGACGGGGCCGATCCCGTCGCGGCTCGCGCGGAGTCGCGACGCGGGGTCCGGCCGTGGTCCCTGCGGGCAGCGCCGCAGGCTCGCGCCGCACCGCGTGGTTGGCCGAGGTCGCCAGCTCGCCGGTGAGCACGGCGCGCAGCTCGCCGAGGACGTGGTTGACGCGGCCCATCTCGGCACGGACGCCGTCCTGCATGTCGACGAGCCTCGCCAGGTCGCGCGAGCCCTTGTCCCGTTCGGCACGGGCCTCGGCCTGCGCCTTGGCGCGCACGTCGGTGGCCTCGGCCTCCGCCCGTTCGCGCACGGTGGCCGCCTCGCGTTCGGCGGTGGCCCGGAGGTCGTCCGCGTGCGCGCGCGCCGCGATGCGGTCCGCGGCGATCTCGTCCTCCCGTCGCTGCAGTGCAGCGCTGCGCCGGTTGGCCTCCTGGTCCAGGGTCGCTGCCCGCGCGGCCAGGGACTGCTCGACGTCGCGGCGGTGGGACTCCGCGTCGTTCTGGGCGTGCTGCACGATCTTGTGGGCGTGCTGTTCGGCGCGCTCGGTGATGTCGGCGGCCTGCTCCTCGGCGAGCACCAGCAGCTTCTCGACGCGGTCCCCGAAGCCGTGGGGGCTGCCGACGGCCTGCTCCAGTGCGTTGATCCGGTTGAGTGCCTGGCGCAGCTCCTGCTCCGCGTAGTCGGCCCGCTGCCGTTCGGTGGCGAGCTGGGAGCTCAACCCGTCGATCTTCTCGATCACCTCGGTGCGGTCGAAACCCTTGCGAACCACCGTGAACGACGACGGGTCGCGTCGGCCTCGAACGTGACGCGGGCCGGGCCCGAAGTAGTTCGTCTCGACGGGCGGCCGGGACTCCAGTTCGGGCTGCCTGGGGAACCTGGCGCCGACGGCGAGCTCGCGATCGTTCGGGGAGGTCGGCATTCACCGGAACTTAGGCCGTAAGGCGGTGTCGGTGCCACCTGTCGACCGGGAACCACCCTGCTGGGCGACGGCGTCGCTCGCCGTCATGCCCCGGAACCGGCGGGATCCCACCGCTCCCCGGCTCTCGCGAGCCGCGTGGACCACACGCCGTCGGATCCCAGTGCCGCCAGCAACTCCGAGGTGTCCGCGACGACCAGCCGCGCGGAGCCGAGCTCTCCCGGTGACGCGTAACCCCATCCGACGCCGATCGTCGGCACCCCGTGCTCGGCCGCGCCGTCGACGTCGTGGGCACGGTCCCCGATCATCACGACAGGAACCCGGGCCGGGTCGAGATCGAGCCGCTCGAGCACCGACCCGACGACCGCGCCCTTCCCCACCCGCCCCGCCACGGGGTCGGCGCCGCCCACCAGCACGAGGTGTTCGGCCAGCCCGAGCCGCTCGGCGATGCCCCGCGCGAGGTGCTCGGGTTTGGCGGTGGCCAGTGCGAGCCGCATGCCGTCGGCGCGCAGCCGCGCCAGCAGCCGGGGGATGCCCGGGAACAGCGGTGACGCCGAGGCCGCCGCAGCGTCGTAGGTGTGCCGGTACGCCGTGATCACCGCGGCGGTCTGCTCGTCGGTGAGCCCCAGTGCGGGCAGCGCGATCTCGAACGGAGGGCCGACGAGGGACCGCAGCGCGACGCCGTCCGGCACCGGTACCCCGACCCGTGCGAGTGCGGCGGCGAGATGCTCGGTGATGACGGCAGCGGAGTCGACGAGGGTGCCGTCGAGATCGAGCAGGACGGTGCGCACCGGCCCAGCCTCGCCGACCGGGAGGGCGCGGCGCACCCCGGTTCGGGGACGGACCGGCCCCTGCTCTGGCGGTGCGGCCCGCGGTGCGGTAGCTCTGCGGTGTGACGGAGACCCCTTGGCGCAGATGGCTCATCGGTGTGGCGGTCCTCGTCGAGGACGTGATCCAGGCGGCGATGCTCGCCGTGCTGCGGATCCGCGGTCGGCACCGCGCGCTGATCCTGCCGTTCGTCGGGCACGGGACGACCGGCCATGCGCGGATCGGCGGGCGCGTGGTGCTCGGCCGCTCCCAGGCGGCGGCCCAGCCCAGCCTCCGACCCGGTTCCGCGCCGCTCCCGCCGTGCGGTGCTGAAGGCGAGCCTGAGCAGGTTCATGACGGTCGAGGTGGCGAACGCTCCGGTGTGCATCGCCACGCCCGGCGGCGGGTCGGTCACGGTGCGCGCGAACCGTGACGGCTACGTCGACGCCGTGGTCGAGATCGCCGGCCTCGACCCCGGCTGGCACGAGGCGGGACTGTCGCTTCCGGGCGGCGACGGGAGCACCGTGCCCGCGCCGTTGCTGGTCGTGGACCCGCGGGCCCGTCTCGGCGTGGTCAGCGACGTCGACGACACGATCCTCGAGACCGGGCTCACCCGCGGCCTGGCGTTCCTTCGCGCGACGCTCCTCACCGAGGTGCACGACCGCGCGCCGCTGCCCGGGGCGGCGGCCCTCTACCGGGCGCTCGTGGACGCGCCGGACGGGGTCGCGCGGCCGGTCTTCTACCTCTCGACCAGCCCGTGGAACCTGCACGAGGTGCTGATGCAGTTCATCGCGTTGCGCGGCTTCCCGCCCGGTCCGCTGCTGCTCACGGACTGGGGCCCGTCGCGGAGGGGGCTGTTCCGGATCGGCGCACGGGAGCACAAGCTGACGCTCGTCCGCCGCCTCCTCACCGACCATCCCGAGCTCGGTCTCGTCCTCATCGGGGACAGCGGCCAGGCCGACCCGGAGATCTACGCCACGCTGGCCCGCGAGCATCCCGACCGCATCCGCGCCGCGTACATCCGCCGCACCCCGCACACCCGTCCCGGGCGGTCCGCCGAGGTGGACGCGCTGGCCGCCGCCGTCACGGCAGAGGGCGTTCCGATGATCGCCGTGGACGACAGCGCCGAGATCGCCGCGCACGCCACCGCGCTGGGCCTGCTCGACGAAGGCGCCCTGGAACGCTAGACCCGGCATCGCGCGGGCTTCTTGCCGTTTGCGGGGCTCCAGAACGGCATCGCGCGGGCTTCTTGCCGTCTGCGGGGCGCCGGGTCACCCGAGGGAGAGCGTCACCGGATCGAAGGCGTGCATCCAGCCAGGGGCGGTCGCCGCGCAGGTCAGGGGGCGGCCCGTGGCGACGAGGCGCTCGTGCAGCACCACGGTGCAGGCCGGGTCGGCGAGCTCGACGCGCGACGTCGAGGCGTCGTCCCGGGTGACCCCGACCGGACGCAGCGCGTCGACGCCGACGGCCCCGGTGACCATCCGGGCGTGGTTCTGGGCCGCCTGGACGACGGGCGGCAGCGAGGAGCGGCCGCGCAACCACCTGGTGTCCAGCTCGCCGTCGCGGTAGCGCCTGGCCACCGTGACCCCCGCGTCCGCCGGCACCTGGCCGAACACGAACCCGTGCGGCAGCAGCACCAGGGCGGCGGCGAAGCGGCAACCGCCGATGTGGCTGCACTCCCACGTGGACCCCGGCTCCGCGACGTCGAGGGCGGCGGCGAGCGGCCGCCCGCGCACCGCGCAGCACGTGTCGTGCCGACCGTGGGTGCAGACCAGGTACAGCGGCCCGGCGGCCGGGTCACCGGCATCCGCGTCCGCGGTGACGCCGACGAGGTCCCGCTCGTCGGTGAACAGGCCCGTCCGCACGCCCTCGTGCCCCGGGCGCGAGTCGACCCGGAACCAGCGCCGGGCCCCGCTCGTGCGCCCGCTGCGGCCGTGCCGGCGGATCAGCAGGACCCGCCCGGACTCGTGTCGCGCCCAGGTCGACAGGGCGGCGACCAGGTCCGGATGCATCGCCGACCCGACGAAGGCGATCCGGCCCCACGGTCCCGGGTGCTCCACGAGGAACCACCGGTCGGCGGGCGCCGCGGAGCCGTCGAGGGGATCGCCCGCGACCCCGGCCACCTCGGCGCACCGATACCCTCCTGCCGCGGTCCAGGTGGCCGCCCCGGCGGCCGGAGCGCGCGTCACGGCCGGCCGGCGGACACCAGCACGCCCTCGCGCAGCAGCCGCCGCACGAGCACGATCTGGTCGGCCCCGTCCATGTCGGGGAGGCTACCGACGGTGGCCACGGCACCGGTGAGCAGCGCGTCGAGCGCGGGGCGGGTCGTGGCCGGGAGCGTGATCTCCCGGTCGGGCAGCTCCAGGACCACCTGGTCGCCTTCGGGTCGGAGGCGGTGGCGCAGCCCGGCGCGGCGGCGCACCGAGTCGCCCGCCGCGAGACCGTGCGCGAACGCGGTGCCCGCGATCGGCCGCACCGGTTCGGGCCGTCCGCCTGACCAGACGCGACCACGCACGTGACGGGCCACCTCCTCCGCGCTCACCTGCTGCAGCGCCGCGGCCAGTACCGACCGGACCGCGTCGACGTGCGGCGCGAGCTGGTCCGGGTCGGACACGTCGATGCCCAGCGGCAGCGACGCGCGCAGCCGCTGGTCGGCGGCCGCCAGGCTCGTCAGGGCCTCGACCAGCGCGAACCGGGTCACGACGTGCACGCCGATGGTCAGGTGCGCCGAGACCGTCGCCGAGCGCCGTGGCCGCGTGCAGCCAGCCCCGCGGCAGGTACATCGCGTCACCGGGTTCCAGCACGGCGTCGATCTCCGGTGCGTCGGCACGGGTCCGGGCGGCCACCGCATCGGCGTGGTCGGTCCCACGGCTGGTCGCGCAACGGGTCGGCGTGCACGGGCGCGTGCACCGTCCAGTGCTTGCGGCCGGCGAGCTGGAGGACGAAGACGTCGTGGACGTCGTAGTGCGCCGAGAAGCCCTGCGCGGACGGCGGTGTGACGTACGCGTTGGCCTGCACGGGGTGCCCGAGCTCCGCGGCGAGGCGCGTCGCGAGGTCGGCCACCGGGGTCCAGGTGCGGTGCACCGCCTGCAGGACGACGGTGGTCCCGTCCGCGAAGAGGGCGGCGACCCGGTCGTCGCGGACCTGGTCGGCGATCTCGGCGCCCGCGCCGCCGGAGCCGGTGAACGAGGTGGAGTCGACGACGACGCCGCCGCGGGCCAGCCGCAGGAACGGCGTGCGCAGCGCGCGGGAGGACAGCAGCTCGTCGACGCCGTCGAGGTCGAGCAGGTCCCGGAACGCGCTCGCGTCGGCGCCGCGGGTGAGGAGCGGCTCGTGGCCCCAGTAGCGGGCGCCGAACTCGTCGGGTGCGAGGCCGATGACCCGGGTCAGCGCGCAGGTGAGCGCGGTGGGCGGCGACGCCGGACGGTCCGTGGTGGGCCGTCCGGCGTCCGCCTGCGCGCCGGTCGCGTCAGCTGGCACCGCTGTCGGCGCCGCCGTCCGCCCCGCCGTCGGACACACCGGGGGTGCCTTCGGTGGCCCCGGAGTCGGCCGGTCCCTCGGCGCCCTCGTCGGCTCCGCCGTCCTCGACACCGGGGGTGCCGGAACCGGCGCCCGAGTCGGCCGGGCCCTCGTTCCCGCCGCCTGCCGTCGTCGTCATGTCGTCGTCGTCGAGCGCCACTGATCCTCCTCGTGCCGGGGTGTCGTCACTGCCGTGACTGGCAGGTACTACCCGGTCGGGCACAGGTCTACCGCTTACACCCGTGCGGGTGGTTCCGCGGGGTAGCGTCCGGCCGTCGTGGACCCCCGTGACTCCGGCCGCCTCGCGCGCGCTCTCGAGCCCCTGCACGCCATGACCTACTTCGCGCCGGAGACCGAGGAGCACCTCACCGCCGCCGGCCTCAAGCCCGGCCGGATGTGCTACTTCGCCGGGCGCTCGGCGGCGATGGGGGCGGTCGGGCCCGGCGTCGTGACGGCCACGTTCTACAACTTCCACCCCGGCCTGGTCGCCCGCAGCATCCCGGCGGCGTGGGCACTGGCCGCGCCGTCGACGCTGGTCGCCGCCCGGTTCGCCGCCGTCGACGCCGCGCTGCGCCGGATGCTCGGTGCCGACGTGCTGGAGTCGCCCGAGGTCGCCGAGGCCGCCGGGCTGGCGCGCCGGGCGGCCGAGTCCTGCACGCCACAGGGTCGCGCGCTCGCCGCGGCGCACCTCGAGCTCGACTGGCCCGCCGAGCCGCACCTCGTGCTCTGGCTCGCGCTGACGATCCTGCGCGAGCACCGCGGCGACGGGCACGTGAGCGTCCTGCTCGACAGCGGGCTCACCGGCCTGGAGGCGCTGGTGACCCACACCGCCAGCGGTCGCGGGTTCGTACCCGGGTTCGCGATGGCGAGCCGCGGCTGGTCGCAGGAGGAGTGGGACGGGGTCGTCGCGGAGCTGCAGGAACGCGGCATCCTCGACGCCGACGGTGCGCTGTCCGCCGACGGCA
Organism: uncultured Actinomycetota bacterium; assembly: GCA_963784265.1. GTDB lineage: Bacteria > Actinomycetota > Actinomycetes > Mycobacteriales > Pseudonocardiaceae > Pseudonocardia. The sequence continues at coordinate 179,490 of CAWAQQ010000002.1, read as the reverse complement.
CCGCGCTGCGGAAGCGCATCGAGGACGACACCAACCGGTTGGGCGCCGGTCCGTGGTCGCAGCTCGGCGCGCAGGACGCGGCCCGCCTCGCGGAGCTGGGCGGCGGGCTCGTCCGGAACCTGCTCGCCGCAGGCTGCTTTCCCGAGGGCATCTTCGCCGGCCGCTGACGCGCTGTCCCGCGGGCAGCCACCCCTCCGCCCCGCCGTGCACACCATCCGAGTGTGCGCGGGGGAGGAGCGGTGTGCACGGTGCAGCAAGGCGCCTGCGTCAGCGCGGCAGGCCCGCGCCGCCCAGCGGGGTGAGGTCCACCAGCTCGGGTGGGCCGGCGAGCAGCGCGACGACGTCGCCGATCCCGACCTCGCCCAGATCCCCGGAGAGCGCCTCGTCCGAGGCGGACTCGTCGGACCAGACCTCGGTGACCCACACCGTGTCGGCCTCGTCGGCCGAGACGTTGATCACGTACAGCTCGCAGCCGGGCGCGTCGCGCATCCCGTCCGCCACGCGCATCAACGTGTCGGCGAGCGCCCCGCCGTGGCCAGGGAGGGCGACCATCCGCACGTACCGGCCGACCCGTCCGTCACGCGCTGTCGTCATGGACCACGACCGTAGCGGGCCGTCGGCGGGACCGGCGACACCGGTGTGGAAACGGTCTCACCAGCAGGTACGCGCTGTGGAAGTCGCCCAGCAACGGGATCAGCACCAACAGCCAGAGGCGCAGGGTCACGGCCGCGTACGTCATCGCGAAGGCGCGCAGCATCCAGCGGCGGTGGGACACGACGTCGCGTCGCAGGATCGCCCGCAGACCCAGCAGGGCGAAGGTCACCCACAGCAGCGCGAGCGCTCCGAATCCCGCGGTGCCGATGGGCCCCGCCGCGTTGACGGTCGCCAGCACAAGTCCGGCCGCGCCCGCGACGACGATCGACGTCAGCACGACCCGACCGACGACCCGATGCAGCCGGGGTATCCGGGCGCGCACCCGAGCCGCCAGCTGGACCGGCGAGAGCAGCAGCGCCAGCCCGCCGAAGACGATGTGCGCGGTGAAGACGGCGTGCAGCCAGCCCGGCCGGGGCGCGTAGTTCGCCGCGATCTCACCGCCGTTCGTGGCTATGTCCTGCATCGAGTTCAGGAGGTAGGGCAGCGGGGCGAACACCGCGATGGCGAGCGCGGACAGCGCGAGCCACCAGAGGCCGACGGCACGCAGGCCCGGGAGGGGCTGCCGGTTGCGCGGCGGGTCCGTGAAACGACGCTGCGGGCTCTCCCGATGAGGAGAACCCGCAGGTGGATGCTGGTGCGCCGCCAGGGACTCGAACCCCGAACCCGCTGGTTAAGAGCCAGCTGCTCTGCCAATTGAGCTAGCGGCGCATGCCGTGCGCCCATCCGCTCGGCGCGACGGGAACGCTAGCACGCGTTCCCACCGCCTCGCGGAGGGGCACCGCGGTGGTGACACCGCGGTCGGGGTGAGTGACGGGACTTGAACCCGCGGCCCCCTGGACCACAACCAGGTGCTCTACCAGCTGAGCTACACCCACCAAGAGAACCACCGGCCGTCCGGAAGCAACGGAGCCGGTGACGTTGGCGAATCCTACAGGGGCTCGCGGTGTGGCCCGAAACGGGTTGCCGGTCAGGTCCGGGGGGCCAGGGCGGCGGCGACGGCCTGGGCCTGCTCGGTCGACGGTCCGGGCTGCCCGACGAACATGGTGCGCCGGTAGTAGTCGAGCTCGCGGATCGACTCCTCGATGTCGGCGAGGGCCCGGTGCGCGAGACCCTTCTCCGGCTTCGCGAAGAACACCCGCGGGTACCACCGCCTGCACAGCTCCTTGATCGAGCTGACGTCCACCATCCGGTAGTGCAGGTGGGCGTCGAGCTCGGGCATGTCGCGGGCCAGGAAGCCGCGGTCGGTGGCGATCGAGTTCCCGGCCAGCGGCGCGGTGCGCGGCTCGGGCACGTGGCTGCGCACGTAGTCCAGGACGAGCCGCTCGGCCTCGGCGAGCGGGACCGTCGACCGGCGCACCTCCTCGGTCAGCCCCGACCGCTCGTGCATGTCGCGCACCACGTCGGGCATGCCGGCCAGTGCCGTCGTCGTCCGCGTGGATGACGACGTCCACGCCCTCACCGAGGACCGCCAGGTCACCGTCGGTGACGAGGACGGCGATCTCGATCAGCGCGTCGCGCTGGAGGTCCAGCCCGGTCATCTCGCAGTCGATCCACACCAGACGATCATTCACCCGCGCAGCGTATGCCTTAGGCTCCGGCGCCGTGGGGGACAACACGGCAGCTGCCCAGATTTCGGCGGCCCAGCAGATCGCATCCGGTTACGCCACCGAGGGGGCGGCTCTCGAGCTCGGCACCGTGCTGGTCGACGGCGTGGTCGACCCGTCGCGCGCGCGTGCGCATCCCGTTCGCGACGCTGAACCGGCACGGGCTGGTCGCCGGCGCCACCGGCACCGGCAAGACCAAGACCCTGCAGGGTCTCGCCGAGCAGCTCTCCGCCGCGGGCGTGCCGGTGCTGCTCGCCGACGTCAAGGGCGACCTGTCCGGGATGGCCAGGGCGGGTGAGACCAACCCGAAGATCGAGGCGCGCGCGAAGGACACCGGCGACGACTGGGCGCCGACGGCCTTCCCGGTCGAGTTCCTGTCGCTGGGCGGCGACGAGCTCGGCCGTCCCGATCCGGGCGACGATCACCCAGTTCGGCCCGATCCTGCTGTCGAAGGTGCTCGACCTCAACGACACCCAGGAGTCCACCCTCGGGCTGATCTTCCACTGGGCCGACCAGCGGGCGCTGCCGCTGCTGGACACCAAGGACCTGCGCGCGGTCATCCAGCACCTCACCTCCGACGAGGGCAAGGCCGACCTCAAGGGCATCGGCGGCGTCTCCTCGGCCACCGCGGGGGTGATCCTGCGCGCCCTGGTGAACCTGGAGGCCGCAGGGCGGCGAGGACTTCTTCGGCGAGCCGGAGTTCGAGCCGGCCGACCTGCTGCGCGTGGTCGACGGGCCACGGCCCGCGCGGATCGTCACGCTGCTGGAGCTGTCCGACCAGGCCGGCAACCCGCGGCTGTTCTCCACGTTCCTCATGTGGCTGCTGGCCGAGCTGTTCGAGGAGCTCCCCGAGGCGGGCGACCTCGACAAGCCCAAGCTCGTGTTCTTCTTCGACGAGGCCCACCTGCTGTTCACCGACGCGTCCAAGGCGTTCCTGGAGCGCATCGAGCAGACCGTGAAGCTCATCCGGTCCAAGGGCGTCGGGGTGTTCTTCTGCACGCAGCTGCCCACCGACATGCCCAACGCGGTGCTCTCCCAGCTCGGCGCCCGGGTCCAGCACGCGCTGCGCGCGTTCACCCCGGAGGACCAGGCGGCGCTGGCCAAGACCGTCAAGACCTACCCGACCACCAAGAACTACGACATCGAGGAGGCGCTCACCTCGCTCGGCACCGGCGAGGCGATCATCACCGTGCTCTCCGAACGCGGCGCGCCGACGCCGGTGGCGTGGACCCGGATGCGGGCGCCCCGCTCGCTGATGGCCGCGATCGGCGAGGACGCGGTGACGGCCGCGGCGAAGGCGTCGCCGCTGTTCCCGCGCTACGGCGAGACCGTCGACCGCGAGTCGGCCTACGAGCAGCTCACCGCGAAGATCGCCGAGCCACCGCCCCCGGACGCCGCGCCGCCCCGCCGCCGACCGCCCCCGCCTGCGCCGCGAGGAGCGGCGAGGAGCCGGGCTTGGTCGAGAAGGTGTTCGGCTCCCCGGTGGTCAAGTCGTTCCTCCGGTCGGCCGCCAGCGCGCTCGGCCGCGAGATCACCCGGGGGATGTTCGGCACCCGTCGCAGGCGCTGAGCAGCGGTATGCGGCAGCACGGAACCGGCCAGGCGCGACGGCGTCGGCGGCGGCGACGTCCAGCACCGCGAAGCCGCCGGGGCCCGCCGCGGTGACGGCTTCGAGCGTCACCAGGCCGGCGCGTCGCTGGAACGGGCTCTGCCGGAACGTCCAGCCGATCACCCCGGCGCGCTGGAGCGCGACGGTCCGCCGCATCAGCCCGCCCTGGCGGGTCACCAGGTAGCGGTCGGTGAGGGCGTGGCCGAGGTTGCGGTAGCGGTCCACCGCGAGCAGCACCGCGAGCGGGAACAGCACGAGGCTCGCCGGTCCGAGCCAGCCGAATGCGGGCGCCCTCGACCCGACGACCCACGCGGCCGCGACGAGCACGGCGGCGGGCACCAGCGCGCGGGTCATCCGCCGGGCCAGCGCGGCGCGGGGGTGGCGCCGGAGCACGGCGCCGGTGATCTGCGCCGGATGCTCGCGCACGGCGGCCGACGCCACCCGGTGGGCCTCGGCCCGCGGCACCGGCGGTTGCAGCGCGCCGCCCTGGGACTCGTTGGTCAGGCCGGTGGACAGGGCCCGGGCCTGGGCGCCGCGCCCGGCGCGCAGCAGCAGCGGCTCCCGGATCTCCGACCCCGCGCAGCCGCTGCTCGGACACCGACAGCGACCGCCGCGTCAGCAGCCCGCGCCGCACCCGCAGGGTGCCGTCGGGCTCGCGGGTCAGCCGGTAGCCGCACCAGCGCTCCGCGAACAGCACCAGCGAGCCGACGACGGCGAGCACGAGCAGCGCCGAGCCGACGGTCGCGACGCCGAACCAGAGCGGCGCGCGCACCAGCCGGTCGGTGGCGGCGTCGACCGCACCGATGTCGCGCGGGTCGACGCCGAGGTCGCCGAGCAGGTTGTAGGCGGCGGCACCCACCGCGCCGATCCCGGCGAGCGAGGAGAAGGTGAGCGGGGCGAAACGCAGCCACGACCAGTTCAGCCGGGCCAGCTCGGGGACGGCTCGACCGGCGCCGCCGGTCCCACGACCGCGGCGGCCCGGGACGGCCGGGCCCGGGGCCGCTGGGACCGGGCCGCCGGGCTCGCCACCGCGGGGGAGCGGTCGAGCAGTACCCGCCGCAGCCGCTCGGCCTCGGCCTTGCTCACGGCGTCGAGGCTGAGCCCGGCCTCGCTCGGTCAGCGATCCGGCGGCCGCACCCACCTTGACCACGCTGAGGCCGAAGACGCGGTGCAGGAGCTTCGACGTGAGGTCGACGGTGCGGATCCGGTCCCGCGGCACCGATCGCCGCTGCCGGCGCAGCCAGCCGCTGTGCAGCTCCACGCGCTCGGCGGTGATGCGGTACCGCGTCGTGCGCCAGGCAGCCACCCCGGCGCCGACGACCAGCACGGCCACCCCGACGGCGATCCACAGCCGGTAGACGTCACCGCGCCCGGTGATCAGCAGCACGAGGACGAAGGGCAGCAGCCGGACCAGGCTGTTCACCGGTCCGACGACGAGCATCCGCGGGTCGAGCCGGTGCCACGGGGTGTCGACGGGTTCGCCGGTGGGCGCGTCGACCTCGGACGGCGAGGTCATGTCGCGTCGCCCGGCGTGGCCTGGGCCGTCTCGGTCAGGACGCGGGCCAGCTCGGCCGCGTCGTCGGCGTCCAGCCCGCGGATCTTCACCGGTCCGCGGGCCGACGCCGTGGTGACGGTGACGGTGGCGAGGCCGAACAGCTGCTGCAGCGGCCCGCGCTCGGTGTCGACGGTCTGCACCCGCGAGATCGGGACGATCCGCCATTCCCGCACGAGCCAGCCCGACAGCGAGTACACCGCTTCGTCGGTGATCTCCCACCGGACGATGCGGAACAGCAGCGGCGGCACCAGCGCGGCGTAGAGCCCGCCGAGCAGGACCGTGGCGCCACCGCGTACGGCAGGACGCCAGGCGCGCGGTCGCCGAGCACGATCATGGCGACGACCTGCGGGACCACCAGCACGACCGTCGTGATCAGGTCCCGCACCCGCCACCAGCGCACGGCGCGCGGGTCGACCTGGTTGGCGGGCGGGCGCAGCGGGAGTGCGCCAGGGGACGCGGTGGCGGTGTGGATGTGACCGTCCATGTGCCCACTGTGCCAACTCACGGCGCCCGAGGTGGGGAGGCTATCGCGCGTACACCCGGTCGAGACCGGCGTGTCGAGCGGATCGGCCACCACCGGCCACCTCGGGACGACCACCTCGGGACAACGGGTACCGGCGGGTTCGTCCCTTCAGGACGTGCCACTGCACGCGTACGGGCACCATGCTGGCACCGTGCGGATCGCAATGAACATCGGTGGTGAAGCGCTCGGTGCGCCGACCTCGCCACCCGACATCGTCGAGCAGGTGCGCCGGGCCGAGGCGGACGGCTTCCCGAGCGCGTGGGCGGTGCACTTCTCCCGGTGCGGCGACGCTCTCACCGCGCTCGCCGTCGCCGGCACCCGGACCAGCACCATCGACCTCGGGGTGGGCGTCGTGCCCACCTACCCGCGCCACCCGCTGGCGCTGGCCCAGCAGGCGGCCACCGCCCAGGTCTTCTGCGGGGGCCGGCTCACCCTCGGGGTCGGCGTGTCGCACCGGCCCGTGATCGAGGGCCTGCACGGGATCCCGTTCACCAGCCCGGCCGCGCACATGCGGGAGTACCTGTCGGTGCTGGTGCCGCTGCTGCGCGAGGGCAGCGTGCAGCACCGCGGCGAGCACTACGCCGTCGACGGCGGATTCGTCGTGCCCGGCACGAGCCCGGTGTCGGTGCTGGTGGGGGCGCTGGGGCCGAAGATGGTCGAGGTCGCCGGGAGAGCTGGCCGACGGGATCGTGACCTGGCTGGCGGGCCCGCGCAGCCTGGAGGCGCAGATCGTCGGGCGGCTGAACGCCGCGGCGGCCGGCCGGTCGAGCCCCCGGCTGGTGGCCGCGATCCCGGTCGCCGTCTGCGACGACTCCGGCGCCGGGCACGAGGCCGCCGAGGTGGTGTTCGCCCGCTACGGCGGGTTCGAGAACTACCAGCGCCAGTTCGAGCGCGAGGGCGTCTCGTCGGCGGGTGAGCTCGCCGTCGTCGGTGCCGAGGACGCCGTCGAGGCCCAGCTGCGCCGCTACGCCGACGTCGGCGTCACCGAGCTGTGGGCCACCGTGTTCCCCGTCGGCCCCGACCCTGCGACGAGCGTCGACCGCACCAGGAAGCTCCTGGCCCGGCTCGCCCCCGGGGTCGGTTGATGGCGGTTCACGCGCCACGCGGCGGCTACTCCGACGAGCTCGTCGAGGGTGGGTTCGCCATCGAGGTGGCCGATGCCCCGCTGCTGCACGACGGCCTCAACCTCGCCGACATCGCGCACGTGCTCGGCCTGCTCGACTCCGGGCTCGTCGCTCGGCAGGCGGCCGCCCGGCTGCTCGAGGTGCTGCTCGACGCGCACCGCACGCCGGTGGCGGAGTTCGGCTACGACCCCGCCCACGGCGAGGTCTACAACTGCCGCGAGCGCAGGTTCGTCGGCCTGATCGGCGCCGAAGCCGGGTGGCTGCACGCCGGCCGGACGCGCCGGGAGGCCGTGCGGGTGGCGATGCGGATCCGGCTGCGTCGCGACACCGTCGAGCTCATCGAGGCGGCGGCGGCGTTCACCGGCGCGGTCGCGGAGCTGGCGGCCGAGCACGCCGAGACCTACATGGTCGACCAGACCTACCTGCAGCACGCCCAGCCGTCCACGTTCGGCCACTACCTGCTCTCCTTCGCCTACCCCGTCCAGCGCGAGATCGACCGGCTGTTCGTGGACCTGGGGTGGGTCAACCGCAGCCCTGCGGGCGTGGGCGCCGTCAACGGCAGCCGGCTGCCCTACGACCGCGCACGCGTCGCCGCGCTGCTCGGCTTCGACGGCGTCATCGAGCACACCCGGGACGCCATGTGGCAGGCCGACGGGCTGCTCGCCCTCGTGTCCACCGCCACCGGCCTGGTCACCACGCTGAGCAAGCTCGCCGAGGACCTGGAGATCTGGAGCAGCGCGGAGTTCGGCTACGTCCAGCTCGCCGACGGGCACAGCCGCGGCAGCGTGATGATGCCGCAGAAGCGCAACCCCTACGCGCTCTCGATGGTCCGCGGCGAGGCCGGCGTGCTGATCGGCAGGCTCACCGGGCTGTTCGCGGTGGCCAAGACCCCGTCCGCTCGCAGTGACAACCTGATCTTCGCCTACGGGGAGGTCCCGCGGTCGCTGGAGCTGGCCGGCAAGGCGACCCGGCTGATGGCGGGGGTGGTCGCCGGGCTGCGGGTCGACGCGGACGCGATGTACGCCGCGCTGGGCACGGGGTACTCGCAGTCCACGGACCTGGCGGAGTTCGTGATGCAGGAGTGTGGTGTCGACTACCGCACCGCGTACGACGTCGTCGGGGTGACGGTGCGCGTGGCGGCCGCGGCCGGAGTCCCGGGCGCCGCCATCACCGGCGAGATGCTCGACGCCGCCGCAGTCGAGGTCGGCGGCGCGCCGCTGGGGCTGGCCGGTCGCGACCTGCGCGACGTGCTGGATCCGGCGGCGATCGTGGCCACCCGCGTGACCACGGGCGGGGCTGCTCCGGAGGTCGTGCGGAGGATGGCACGGGACTGCCTCGCGGCATCCGTCGCGGCGGGCGCCACCGCTAGTGCAGCGCCGCGCCGCGTTCGACGCCGCCGAGGACCGGCTGGTCCGCACGGCCACCGAGCTGGCCCGTCCGGACGTGTCACGAGCGGGCGCGTGAGCGGGTCGACCGTTACTCCCGGCTGGACAACCGGAGCCGGAATTCTCATCCCGGAAGGTGAAGCCCTCAGCGGCGGCCGCCGCCTACTGTCGAACCGGGCGACGCGACACCGAGAAGGGCGTGCACATGGACATCCGGGACCAGCATCTCAACCTTGGCGAGTGGAACGAGCTGATCGACCGCTGCCTCGAGGACCCCGACTCGGAGCCGTTGTTCAACCTGGCCGGACGGCGACGACCCCACGTACGACGCGATCTTCGTCGGCGGCGGGGCAGGCGGCCGGTTCGGCGCGGCGTACATGAGGGCGATGGGTGGGCGACCGCTGATCATCGACTCCTGGCCGTTCCTCGGCGGGTCCTGCCCGCACCAGGCCTGCGTCCCGCACCACCTGTTCTCGGAGGTCGCCGAGGAGCTGGACCGGATGCGCTGGTTCTCCGACGAGATGTTCTTCCCGAAGTTCGACTCCTCGCGCGCGAGCATCCTGGAGATGGTCAAGGCTCTTCCTCGCCGGCCGCGGTTCGGCGCACGCGTTCATGAACTGGCAGACCAAGGAGCAGCTCGACGTCGAGTACGTCCTCAACGCGCGCGCCACGATCGTCGACAAGAACACCGTCACGGCGGGCGGGCGCACGTTCCACGCCCGCAACCTCATCCTCGGGATGGGCGCCCGCCCGGTCGACCCGGACATCCCCGGGCTGGACAAGCGCGGCGTCTTCGACTTCGTCAGCCTCGTCGAGGAGCTGGACTACGAGCCGAACCGCTGCGTGATCATCGGCGGCAGCAAGATCGGCCATGGAGTACGGCTCGTTCTTCCACGCCACCGGGTGCGACACGACGATCGTCTCGCGCTCGCAGCTGATGCGGACGAAGTCGCTGCACCACGTCGACGAGGACCTGCGGCAGTACGTGGTCGGCGGCATGCGCAAGCGCGGTATGGAGATCCTGGAGGGCGCGCACCCGGTGTCGGTCAACGGCAACGGGAAGGTCGAGTGCCAGCGTCACCGTCCGGCTCGCCTCCGGCGAGGAGATCGAGCATCGAGACCGACTTCGTCTTCCTGGGCACCGGGGAGCGGCCGCAGACCGCCGAGGCGGTCGAGGTGCTCGGCGTCGAGGTCGGCCCCACCGGGCGGGTCGTGGTCGACAAGCGGATGCGGACGAACGTGCCCGGCGTCTACGCCATCGGCGACATGATCGGCGGGCCGATGGAGATGTTCAAGGCCCGCAAGTCCGGGCGTGACCGCCGCGCGGAACGTCATGGGCGAGGAGCTGGAGTTCGACTACTCCGAGTTCCCGGACTTCCTGCACACCACCTACGAGGTCACCTGGGTCGGGCTGACCGAGGCGGAGGCCCGCGCCGAGTACGACGACGTGATCATCATCCAGATGCCTCCGTACGTCGAGGGGCTGGACACGCCGAACCTGCCGCTGCCCGTGCGCCGAGGGCACGATGCTCTACGCGTTCCGCAAGCCCGAGCTGAGCGGCTTCCAGAAGCTGGTGGTCGACGGGGCCTCGCGCAAGGTGCTCGGCGCGCACCACTGCGGGTACGGGGCGAAGGACGCCTTCCAGTACCTGGACCACCTCATCCACCGGCCGGAGGGCCTCACGATCGACGCAGCTCGGCTGGATGAACGAGCTGTTCCTCAACCCGGAGCACTTCGTGCAGCTGTCCCGGCTCCGGGCCGGCAACAAGTCGTTGCGCCACCTGTAGCCCGGCGCACGCCCCGGCGGTCAGGCGGTGCTCGACGCGGCGGCAGCCCGGCGTGGTGCGCCGAGCTGCTGCCGCACCGCGGCGACGACGCGCTCGGCGGACACCGACACCTCGGCCTCCAGCGGTGCGGCCACGGGCAGCGGGATGTTGCCCCCCGTGACCCGCAGCGATCGGGGCCTGCAGGTCGTGGAACGCCTCCTCGGCGAGGATCGCCGAGATCGCGGCACCCCAGCCGAGCTGGCCGGGGTTCTCCTCCGCGACGACGACCCGTCCGGTGCGCCGGGCCGACGCGAGCACCGCGGCGGCGTCGAGCGGCACGAGCGTGCGCAGGTCGATCACCTCGGCGGAGATGCCGTCGTCCGCCAGCTCCTCGGCGGCCTCCATGCACATGGCGACGGTCCTCGACAGGGCGACCAGCGTGACGTCGCCGCCCTCGCGCAGCACGGCCGCCTGCCCGAGCGGCAGCACGTGCTCGCCGTCGGGGCACTCGCCCTTCATGCCGTAGAGCGCCTTGTGCTCGAACACCAGCACCGGGTCGTCGTCGCGGATCGCGGCCGCCAGCAACCCCACCATGTCGGCCGGGTTGCGACGGCGAGACGATCTTGAGGCCGGGCACGCACAGCGCCCAGTTCTCCACCGCCTGGCTGTGCTGGGCGCCGAAGCCGATGCCGCCGCCGTTGGCGCCCGCGGATGACCAGTGGCAACCCGAACTGGCCGCCGGTCATGTAGCGGGCCTTGGCGATCTCGACGGCGACCTGGTCCCAGCAGACGCCGTAGAAGTCCGAGAACATGATCTCCGCGATCGGCCGCATGCCCGCCATCGCCGCACCCATCGCCGCACCGGCGATCGCGGTCTCGGAGATGGGCGTGTTGCGCACCCTGGCCGGGCCGAACCGGTCCAGCAGCCCCACGGTGGTCTTGAAGACGCCGCCGGAGGCCACGTCCTCGCCGAGCAGCACCACCCGCTCGTCGCGCTCCATCTCCTGCGCGATCGCCGCGGCGACCGCCTGCCGGTAGGTCAGCTGCGCCATGGTCTCAGTTCCTCCACCGGGTCAGTTCCGCCACCGCGTCAGTTCCGCCACCGCGTCAGTTCCGCCACCGCGTCAGTTCCGCCACTGGGAGCTGCCGTCGCTCCACATGTCCGTCCACGCCGTGGCCGGCTCGGGCGGCGGCGCGGCCAGCGCCTCGGCGGCGAGCCGGTCGACCTCGGCACGGACCCGGGCGGTGATCGCCTCGACGTCCTCGGCCGGCATCCCGGCCGCCGTCAGCACCTCGGCGTGGCGCAGCAACGGGTCCCTGGCCCGCCACTCGTCGACCTCCTCCGCGCTGCGGTAGGCCGCGGGGTCGGCGACGGAGTGCCCGGAGAACCGGTAGGTGTCGGCCTCGACGAGCGAGGGCCCCTCGCCGCTGCGCGCCTGGCGCACGGCATGGTCGAGCGCCGCGCGCACGGCGTGCACGTCGTTGCCGTCGACGACGATCGGCGCCAGCCCGTACGCCGACGCCCGGTCCGCTGCCGGGCGCTTCACCGGGATGACCTCCGCGATCGGCGTGTACTCCATGTAGTGGTTGTTCTCGCAGACGAACACGATCGGCAGCTTCCACACGGCGGCCAGGTTGAGGGCCTCGTGGAAGGCACCGATGTTGGTCGTGCCGTCCCCGAAGAAGCACACCGTGACCCGGTCGAGACCCTGTGCCTGGCTGGCCCACGCCATGCCGGTCGCGATCGGGATGTGCGCGCCGATGATCGCGTACGAGCCGTAGTAGCCGTGCTCGACGCTGGTGATGTGCATCGAGCCGCCCTTGCCCTCGCAGATCCCACCTGTCGCGGCCGAGCAGCTCGCACATGACCGCATCGGGCGGCGCGCCGCGGGCCAGCGCATGGGCGTGGCCGCGGTAGGTGCCGATCGAGTAGTCGTCGGGCCGCAGCACCGACGCGGTTCCGACGGCCACCGCCTCCTGCCCGATGCCGAGGTGCGCGGGCCCGCGCACCTTGCCCTGCCGGTACAGCACGTCGATCTTGGTCTCGAACCAGCGGACGAAGGCCATCTGCTCGTGCAGCGCGGCGAGCTCGGACAGGCTCGGCGCGGCCAGGACGGCGTCGCCGGAGTCCGGCGGGGTGGCGGCTACCTGTGTCACGGCTCGGCCTCCTCGGTGCTGGCGCCAGGCGGGCTCCATCACGCTACTGACAGCTTTCGCGGAAGTCTTCACCCCGGCGAGGCCGGATCAACGGGCGATCAGCTGACGCTCCACCCGCCGTCGACGACCAGACCGTGACCGTTCAGGTAACCCGACGCCGACGAGGCGAGGAACAGGCAGGCCTCGGCCTGCTCGGCCGGCTCCGCCACCCGTCCGAGCGGCACCGTGGTGCGCACCCGCTCCCGGAAGGCCTCGTCCTCCAGCCGCCAGCTCATCATCGGCGTGCGGGTCCAGCCGGGGCACAGCGCGTTGGCCCGGATCCCGTTTGCGCCGTACTCGACGGCCAGGTTGCGGGTGAAGTGCAGGACGGCCGCCTTCGACGCGGTGTACGGCGAGCGGCCACCCAGCGCGATGACCCCGACCACCGAGGCGACGTTGACGATCGTCCCGGTGCCCCGCTCCAGCATCGAGGGCAACGCCGACCTGCACACGAGGAACGGGCCGGTCGCGTTCACCTCGAAGACCTCACGCCACTCGTCGGCGGGTGTGAGGTGGGTCGGTTTCGGCGAGTCCCGGCCACCGGTCCCGGCGTTGTTGACCACGATGTCCAGCGGGCCGAGCCGCTCCTCGACGGCGGCCACCGCCTCGCTCACCGACGGCTCGTCGCGCACGTCGGCGACGACGGGTGTGCCCTCGCCGCCACTGGTCCGCAGCGTCTCGTGCACGGCGTCCGCCGAGGTGTCCAGCAGGCCGAGCGTGGCGCCCTGCCGGGCGAACGCGTGCGCCATCGCGCGCCCGATCCCCGAGCCGGCGCCGGTGATGAGCACGACCTTCCCCTGCAGGTCGGGGTAGACGGTTCCGGGCTCAGCAGCACGCACAGCTCGCCCCTCCGAGGGTGAAGTGGCGCTTCAGCTCGTCGGGCCCGAACTCCAGCCGCCGCACCCCGAGCGGGTCGACCGACCGCACCGCGGCCAGCTCGGCGCCGCTGGGCGGGTGGAGCATCCCGGGCACGACGTCGACCCGCAGCTCGAAACCCGTAGCGGCCTCCACGTCACCCACCGTCACGTCCGGGAACAACCCCCGCAACCGCGCGTGCCCGTCCGGGCCGTAGTCGAAGACCCCCAGCTCGGTCACCAACCACTGCGGCCCACCCCCGGTGTACCCGAGATCCGCCCGCGAACCCGCCGGCGTCACATGCCCCAGATCGGTCAGGAAATCCACCTCCGCCACCAACGTCCGCCCCGACCGATGCCGCGTGGTCCACAACGACAACGCCCCGATCGTCGCCGAGATGTTGCACCCCCCACCCCCACCACCCAACTTGATCCGGGTCCGCTCCATCCCCCCGATCGCGGTCACGTTCGTGTTGCCGAACCCGTCGATCTGCCCACCGGACAGGAACATCCGGTCGACCGCCCCCCGCGCCGCCGCGTCGAAGAACTCCTCGAACCGCATCCGGTACACCGCATCCCGATGCAACGCCAGATCGTTGCTCGTCGGCGGCACGAACCCCGGATCCGGGTTGCACGCATACGTCGCACCCTCGATCAACAACCCGTCCCGCGCATGCGTCCGCCGCGCCACATGCATCGCCACCTGCGCACACGGACTCGCGAACCCGTGGAACACCACCTCCCGATCCCGGATCGTGCGCGCCAACGCCACCACGAACCACTCGTCGATGCTCCAGTGCTCCGTGCCCGCACGGGACGCGTCCGCCCGCTCACGACTGTGACCTCACGGCGGTCACGCTAGGCCGGGCACGCGTCGTCCCGACATGTCCGCGACCCACAAACCGGACTCCGCCGATCGTCCGCAGGCGATGACCGGCGCCCGCACATGCGCCACCGGGGCAAACTGCGCGCCGTTGTTCGTCCGTACGGACATGCCAGGCGGCGGTCGTGGATGGTTCACTGGGGCCCTCCGCATTGTGACGGGTGTCACCGCCCTAGACGCCGAGCACGGGGTGCCCATGAGTGAGCCGACCACGGACGCGGGCCGGGCCTCCCGGATGGGGGCGACCCGTCCGCCACGTGTCGAGCGCCGACGGGTGCGCTGGGCCCGGGTGATCGTCGACTTCGCCGCGGCGGCCGCCGAGGGGAGCCAGGCCGTCGTCGACGCCGGCATCCGGGCTGCGCGGCCGCTGCTCGCGGCGGACGCCGCCGCGGTGGTGCGATGGCAGGACGGGCGCCCGGTCGTGCTGGCGGCCGTCGGTGACTTCGGCGGCCTGCTCGGGCGGCGGTCCCCCGAGGGTGCGGGCTGGGCGGACGGCCGCCCGGTGGCGACGGTGTCGGTCGATCCCCGCACCGACGTCGTCGTCGTGCGCTCCGCGCCGGTCGGGTTCGGCGAGACCGACGTGGAGGCGCTGCACGCACTCGGCGAGCTGATCAACTGGGCGGGTGGCGCCCGTCAGCCCGACGCGCTGCTCCGCGGGTTCGCCACCCGCGTCGTCGCCTCGCTGAAGCCGGACGAGGTGCTCGTCTCCGCGGCGGACGCGGTGGCCCAGCTGATGCGCGCGGAGATCGCGGGTGTCCTGCTGCGCGACGAGTCGGGCGACCTCGAGATGCGCTGCGCGATCGGCAACACCAGGCTCGACACCGCCCGGCTCAGGATCCGCGCCGGTCAGGGCCTCGCGGGGCGGGTCGTCAGCTCCGGTCGGCCGGAACGGATCGACGACTACTCCACGGATCCGCGCTCCGCTCCGGAGTTCATGGCCCTCTCCGACATCGAGGGGACCTGCTCGGCGCTCGCGGTGCCGCTGCGATGGGGCGGCGAGGTCACCGGCGCCCTGTGCGCCTGGCGGCGCCGCCGCGAGCCGTTCACCGACGAGGACGAGAGCATGCTCGCCGCCTTCGCCGAGCTGTGCGGCGCGGCGATCCACAACGCCGACCGCCACGAGGTCACGAGCGTGCGGGCCGCGCAGGCCGAGGCCGAGCGGGACGCGCTCCGGGAGCGCAACCGCGCCGCCGAGCGGGACCTCCACGTCTACGCCGAGCTGACCGGGATCGCGATGGAGGGCGGTGAGGTCGCCGCCGTGGTCCGCACGGTCGGGCGCCTCACCCGGAGCCCCGCCGCGGTGGTCGCCGAGGACGGCAGGGTGCTCGGCTCCTCGTCCCGGCAGGACGTGGACCGGTTGGTGCGCCGGGTCCAGGAGGCGTTGCCGGGGACACTGGACGACCGCGCCTCGGTCACGGTCGAGCAGGCGGACGGCTCGTGGCTGCTGGTGGCCCCGGTCCGGGCCGCGGGCACGACGTTCGGGCACCTCGCCCTGGCCCTGGCCGCCGCGCCGACCCCGGGGGACCGGCTGGCCGCCGAGCACGCGGCCGTGGTCAGCGCCCTGCTGCTGGCGCGGGAGGAGGCGGCCGTCGCGGCGGCACGGCGGCTGCAGTCGGAGTTCGTCTGGGACCTGCTCGACGGGCGGCTGCCGGACTCGGTCGAGGCGAGCGTGCGGGCCCGGCACCTGGGAGCGGGATTCGTCCTGCCCGCACGGGTGGTGGCGATCATGGTGCACGGGTTGGCCTACGAGCCGACGGCGAGCGGCTGGAACCCCGAGCACCTCGAACGGGTGCGCGGCGCCTGCGCCCGGTTGATCAACGAGCGGCTCGACGCCGCGGGCGTGTCCGGTGCGGTGCTGGCGCGACGCGCGAACGTCTTCGCCGCGGTCGTTCCCGGCGATCACGGCTCCGACATCGGGTCGGCCAGGCGGCTGGCCAGGGCACTGGCGGCGGTCGCGTGGCCCGACGGGATGACGGCCGCCGTGGGGGTCGGTGGCCGGGTGGACGCCATCTCCGGGTTCCCGGCCGGCTGGCACGAGGCCCTGCTCGCACGGTCGGCCGTCGGGGCGTCCGGGGAACCCTGCGTGTTCGAGGACCTCGGCGTGCTGCAGTTCCTGCTCGCCCCGACCTCCCGCGACGACCTGGACGGCTTCGCGCGACGGCAGCTCGGCCCGTTGCTCGACTACGACGAGAAGCGCGGGACCGAGCTCACGCGGACCCTCGACGTCTACCTGACGGCCGGGTGCAGCACGCGGCGCACCGCCGAGCTGATGTGCATCCACCACCGGACGGTGTCCTACCGGCTGCAGCGGGCCGCCGACCTGACCGGTCTGTGCCTCGACGACCAGGAGGACCGGTTCCGCGTGCAGCTCGCCTGCAAGATCCTCGCCCTCGGCGCCGACGGCGCCGAGGGCTGACGGGACCGTCTGCTCAGCCGCTGTGCTCCGCGCGCACGATGTCGGCGCCCTCCACCAGCGCGACCAGCTTGAGCTGCGCGATCCACCGCTTCAGGTTCGGCAGCCCGCAGTCCGTGGTGACACCGAGGCGCTCGATGGGCACGTACTCCATCACCGCCCGGATCCGGTCGGCCACGTCCTCGGCGGTCTCCACCGTGACCTGCTTGACGTCGATCACCCCGGCGACGAACGGCTTGTCCCAGTTGTTGTCGGCGAGTGGCTTCAGGTCGTCCGGGCCCAGCCGGCCGACCTCGTAGTTGAGGACGTCGATGTCGGCGCCGAGCACCTTGGGGAAGATGTTGCGGGCGCGCTCGGTGGCCTCCGTGGCGCCGCGCGGGCGCCGTGCGACGTCGTAGACGCCGAGCTCCTTGTGCGCGTCGTCGCCCTCGTAGGGCAGGTAGCTGGGTGAGGAACCGAGGTTGCCCCAGCACACGTGCAGCCAGGTCTGCGCGTCGACGTCCTTGATCGCGGTGTTGAGGCAGTCGATCTCCCAGTCGCCCATGCCGTACGGCCAGACGAACTCGTCCATCTGGATGATGTCGACGCCGATCCCGGCCAGCTCCTTGAAGTCCTCGTTCATGGCCTTCGCCAGCGCCGTCCCGAGCTCCTTGATGTCCTTGTAGTACGTGTCGTTCGTGGCGGCGGTGATCGCGCCGACACCGGTGTAGGAGACCTTGATCGGCCGGTCGGTGGCCTTGCGCATCGCCTTGAGGGTCTCGAGGTGGAACGGGTACCGGCGGCGGACCTCACCGACGCAGGTGGGCGCGTAGAGCATGCTGTAGATCGGGACCGCGAGGTTCGGGCCGTTGAGCTCGTAGCCGGTGAGCCGCTCGATGTAGTGGTAGAGCAGCTGGCCGTAGGCGTCCTCGCCGTCGAAGACCCGCCCGTCGGCCACGATGTCGAGCCCGGCGCGCTCCTGGTCGCGGGCGATGCTCTGCAGGCAGTCCTCGAACGCCTCCTCGGAGATGGCGTCGAACACCGCCCGGCCCGGCTTCCCGGGGTAGTTGGCGAAGGCCTGTCCCTTCCACCAACGCGGTTCCGGGTACTTCCCGACCATCGTGGTGGGGAGCAACATCTCCTGATTGCCGACGCGCATGCTGGTCTCCAATCATGGACGTGACGCGCGCCGATCCGACGCGCCCGGGACCGCCGATGCACTGAACCACCGTGCCGCCGCCACCGGACATGTCTGCGGTGCACAAAACGCCGCGACGAGGTTGCGCGGCCGTGGCTGCGGCTCAGGGCCAGACGCGCGGGAACATCTCGCACTCGATCGGACCGCCGACTTCGAGGTCCGGCGCGGTCACGTGGCCGGTCAGGCTCTTGTTGTTGAACATGTTGGCGACGTGCGGGTTCCACGTGGCCTGGTCGCCGACGTAGAAGCTGGTGATCGCCCGCCGGTAGTTGTTGGTCTGGTTCCCGAGGGAGCCGTGCACCGTCCGCGGATGGTGGAGCAACAGGTCGCCCGGCTCCGCCTCGGCCACCAACCAGTCGTAGGTGTCGTAGTCGGCCTCGAAGTCGGGCATGTCCTCGTAGGGCGAGTTGACGTAGGTGTCGGTGATGATCGGGATGTTCTTGAACCCGACGGGGTGGTAGATCTTGCCCCACTTGTGGGAGCCGCGCAGGTAGTGGACCGCGCCGCCGTTCGCGGTGACCTTGTCGAACGGCACCCAGATGCGGATCTGCTGGTCGCCCTTCACCGGGAGGAACGGGAGGTCCTGGTGCCACGGCGTCCGCTTCGTCGCGCCCGGCTCCTTGGCGAAGATCTGGTCGTAGAAGAAGATCACCTGGTCGGCGTCGGTCATGACCTGCCGGGCGACGTCCTTGAGCGGGCCGTGGATCGCCCACGCCTTGAACGCGTCGTCGAACATCCAGGGGAAGGTCAGCGAGAAGAAGCGCGGGTCGCCGTCGTCGGCGTAGTTCTGCGACGACGGGTCGGACTCCTCGATCAGCCGGGTGACGGCGTCGCGCATGAACACGACCCAGTCCTCCGGGACGACGCCCCTGACGATCGCGGCGCCGTCACGCTCGTACGCCGCGCGCTCCTCGTCGGAGACCGGGCGGATCAGGCCCGCGGTCGGGTAGTCGATGTCGATGTCCATGATCGCGGTACTCATCGTGGCTCCTCCGCCGGTCTGCAGGCACGGCCATGCAAGCACCGCATTCGGCGGGGAACACATGTGCGCCGGTGAAGAGATCGGGCCACGCGTTTTCCACCCCTAGGAGAAGAACTCGTCGAAGGCGTCCTGCTCGAACGGGTTCTGCCACACCTCGACGATCTTGCCGTCCCGGATGTGGTAGACGTTCACGTGGCGCCATTCCAGGCTCCGGTCCGGGCACACGACGCGCATCGTGTAGACGCCCACGGCGTGGGCGTCGGACGCGAGCACGTCGTGGACCTCGATGCTCATCGTCCCGCCGGTGAGCTCCCGTATCTTCGCCCCGAGCTTCCCGCGCCCGTGCAGGTCACCGGCGAGCCGGCTCCGGCCCGGGACGTGCACGACCATGTCGTCGGCCATCGCGCGGGCCGCCGCGTCCGCGTCCCCCGCCGCGATGGCGTCCAGCGCCGCCCTGAGCACCTTCTCGTTGGCATGCATCGCGCACCCTCCTCCGCCACCGGACCCGTCCGGTCCGTCGTCGGGCCAGCCTCGCCCATCGCAGGGGAGCCGTCATCGGTGGCGCCGAGGTCACCCTCGCCCTGGCTCTACGAGGTGAACCGCGCGCGCGAGTTCGTCCGATCCGGCTGAAGCCCGGCGACCGCGGCCGTCCCTACGCTCGTCGACGCATTCGCACCCGGCAACGACGCATCGGAGGCGCGAGATGAAGGTCCGGGGCCAGGACGTCCTTCTTCCCACCACCCTCGTGGGGGCCTACCCGCGCCCGGTGTTCATGGAGGGCAAGGTCTTCGGCGAGGGTGTGCTGGCTCCCGAGTTCCCCAGCTTCCGGATGCGGGAGATCTACCGGCACTCGGTCGCGCTGGCCGTGAAGGACATGACCGACGCCGGCCTCGACATCGTGACGGACGGGGCCCAGCACTACGAGAACGAGACCGACTACGAGTACGCCGAGCTGTTCCACTTCATGGCTCACCGGCTCGAGGGGTACGCGCCGTTCGGCGAGCGGATCCAGGTGGGCGCGTTCGACCTGCCGATCTTCAAACCGACCGTGATCGGGCCGGTCGCGTGGCGCCGTCCCGTCGTCAAGCCGATCTTCGACGCCGTCCGCGAGGCGACGGACGGGCCCTTCAAGATCAACATATCCCTCGGCCCCGCCTCGCTGGCGGCGCTGTCCACCGACCAGCACTACGGCGACCTCAAGGCCCTCTCCCTCGACGTGGCCGCGGCCTACAACGCCGAGTTGCGCGACCTCGCCGCCCGTGGGCTCGAGATGGTCCAGATCACCGAGCCGCTCACGTTCTTCGAACCGGAGCCGTGGATCATCGAGGCGATCAACACGGCGTTCGACGGCGTCGAGATGTATCGCGTGGTGCACATCTGCTACGGCCACGAGGAAGGGCAGCCGGGGATCCTCGACCTGCAGGCCAACCGGCTCTTCCCCTGGGCGTTCGAGCTGGACTGCGAGCAGATCCACATCCAGATGGCGAGCCACGACTTCGCCGAGGTCGAGGACCTGCGGGGATGGCCGAAGGACAAGGACCTGGGCATCGGTGTGATCGACATCGAGGACCTCAGGGTGGAGAGCCCCGAGAAGATCGCAGGCTGGCTGCGCAGGACCGCCGACGTGGTCCCCGCCGAGCAGATCTGCGTGTCCACCGACTGCGCACTCGCCTCGATGCGCCGGGTCGTGGCGAAGAACAAGCTCAAGGCCCTGGTCCAGGGCACCGAGATCGTGCGCCGGGAACTGACCGGTGCGGCCCCTGAGAGGAACAGCTGATGCGCGTACGTGACCAGGAGATCCTGCTGCCCACGACCATGGTCGGGTCCTACCCGCGGCCGCGCTGGCTCAGGGGCAAGGTGTTCGGCGAGTACGACGAGGCCGACTACATCGACTACGACACCAAGGAGAACTTCGAGGACGCGGTCCGGTTGTGTGTCGACGACCAGCGGCGTGCGGGACTGGACGTCTTCTGCGACGGCCAGCAGTACTACGAGTCCGAGACCAACCACGAGTACGGCCAGGTCTTCCATTTCTGGGGCCACCACCTGAAGGGCATCAAGCGCTGGGGCGACCCCATCGCGATCGAGCTGTACAAGAAGTTCCACGCCCCCGCCATCGTCGACGACGTCGACTGGGTCCGTCCGGTGTACGGACCGGTCGCGGACGTCACGCGCGACGCGGCGGGGGACCAGCCGATCAAGATCGCCATGCAGGGCCCGCTGTTCCTCGCGTTCTGCTGCACCGACCGGCACTACGGCGAGGTGAAGCCGCTCGCGATGGCGATCGCCAAGGCGTTCAACAAGGAGTTCAAGGACCTCGCGGCCCGCGGCGTCGACCAGATCCAGATCCACGAGCCGCTCACCTACTACGGCGAGGAGCCGTGGTTCGTCGAGGTGCTGAACGCCGCCTTCGAGGGTGTGGACGCCCACCGCATCTGGCACATCTGCTACGGCAACCAGGGCGGCAACCCCGGCGTCGCCGATCCGCGCGGCCAGGACATGTTCCCGTTCGCCTTCGAGGCCGACGTGGACCAGATCCACATCGAGACCATGCGGCGCGGGCCGGGGGACCTGCAGTACCTGAAGGACCTGCCGTCGCACATGAGCCTCGGGGTCGGCGTCATCGACGTGAAGTCGCTGGTGATCGAGGACCCGGCCGCCATCGCCGGCCGGCTCGTCGAGGCGGCCCAGATCGTGCCGGCGGAGCGGATCGCGGTCAGCACCGACTGCGGCCTGCTGAACCTCAAGCGCGAGCACGCCGCACGAAAGATCGAGGCGCTGGTCGAGGGAACGCGGCTCGCCAGGGAGACCCTCTCCGGGAGCTAGTCAGGGCCGACTCCGCGCGCGTCAGGGGCGAGGACTTGTACGAACGGGAGTAAACGACGGGTCGAACCTGTCTCGGCGGGACGGATCTGCCGGACGCGGGCGCCGGTAGCGTCCAGCGGGTCGAAGGGCGCCCGGAATGAGCATCCAACCGGATACGGCCGATCGCTACGTCGAGCTGCCGCTCGAGTCGGCGCTGCTGCGGGAGACCGACCACGTCGGCGTGTTCTACCGAGGGGACGCCGAGCGGGACGCGTTCGTGGTGCCGCTGGTCTCGGCCGCGCTGTCCGCGGCGTGCGGGGTCGTCTACGTCTGCGACGGCCGCCCGCCCGGCTCGGTCGCGGTGCGCCTGGCCCGCTCGGGCGGTGACGTCGAGCCGGCCATCGCGAGGGAACAGGTGCGGGTCGTCTCCTCGCAGGAGGCCTACCTCGCGGAGGGCCGCTTCGACCCGGACCGCACCGTGGGCTTCTACTCCGCCGAGCTGCGGCGGCATGGCCGCGCGCGGCTATCCGGTGACGTGTGTCGTCGGCGAGATGAGCTGGAGTCTGCGGGGGTGCCCCGGAACCGAGCGCCTGCTCGAGTACGAGGGCCTCTACGCCGAGCACTTCGACCGCGCCCCCGCCATCACGCTGTGCCTCTACGACCTCGAGCAGACCCGTGGCGAACAGCTCTTCGACCTGCTTCGGCTGCATGCCCGCGTGGTGCTCAACGGCATCGAGATGCACAACCCGGGTGTCGGACCGGGCGGACTTCTCGGCGGCCACGGTCGTCCGTGAACGGGACGCGAGCACCGATCCGGGCCGTTCCCGGCGACGCCACCCTGCAGGAGACCGTCGCCGGGCTGAACGCCGTCGTCATGCTCGGGTCCTGCCTCCACGCGGCACCGAGCGCGCAGGAGGCCGCCGAGCTCGCTGCGGGCGGTCTCGCCGCGCTGACGAGGCTCCCGCTTGCCGCGGTCGCCTGGTATCCGTCCGGTTCGGACGGCCCGTTGACGGTCACGGGCCGCTGTGCGGGCCACGCGGACGTCGACGCCCGCGTCGCGACGACGCTGCGCCGGTTGTGCACCCAGCTCCACACCTTCCGCCCGACGCGGCGCGAGGCCGACGAGGTGCCCCGGGCGCTACGCCGGGCCGGCGTACAGGAGTTGTTCGCGCTTCCGTTGCGGGTCTCCACCGACTCGCTCGGCTTCCTGCTGGCCGGTGGTGAGCGCGGATCGACACCCGGTGATCTCACCCTGATCCAGGCGCTGGGCGCACAGGTCTCCACCGCCCTGTACGTCGCGCGTATCCGTGACTCCGAGGCGCGGCGCGTGCGCGAGCTCGGCGACCTCGCCTCCGAGCTGCGGTCGCAGCGTGAGCTGCTCTCGCGGGCGCTGGGCCTGCAGGAGGAGCTCATCGACCTGGTGCTGCGGGGCAAGGACGCCCGCACGATCGTCGAGCACCTGGCGGAGCGGCTCGGAGCGCCGATCTGGTTGCTCGACTCCGATCGACGCGCGCTCGCCCACGCCAGCGGTGGTTCCGCGCGTGTCGTGGCGCCGCCGCGCGAGTCCGAGCTGACCCGCGTCCTCGGCGCACACCACCCCGACCACGACGCCCGGTCGGTCGACGTCGCCACGACCGCGGGCGTACAACCGTTTCTCGTCCAGAGCGTCGCGACGGACCGGGAGACCTTCGGCTACCTGATGGTCGGATCGACGGCACTGGGCCCGGTCGACCGCACCACCTTCCACGGTGGCCGCCTCGTCCTGGCGCTGCGCCTGCTCATCGAGCGCAGCGTCGCCGAAGCCGAGGAACGCCTCGGCCGCGACCTGATCCAGGACGCTCTGCTGCGCGGCGGCAACGGGTCGGCACCGCCGGGGCTCGCCGTCCGGCTGGGCTACGAGGACGACGGCCCCGCCACGGTTCTGGCCCTGCGAGCCGCCGGCAGCGAGGGGACGGAGGCCGCAGCCCGCGCCGGGCGGAGGATCTTCGCGGCGGTGCGCGAGGAGCTGCGCGGGAGCAACCGTGGGCTGGCCGGGATGGTGGGCGCGGACGTTCTCGTGATCATGAGGACCGACAGCGTCGAACGGTTCTCGCGACGGTTCGTGGAGCGCCTGGCCGCCATGGTGCCCGCATCGGACGTGGCAGTCGGGATCAGCGACGGGCGGGTCCGGCTCGGTGATCTCCGGCCCGCGTACCGGGAGGCGTTGATCGCCGTGGCCATGGCGCAGCGGTGCCCGGCCCGGTTGCTCCGGTTCATCGATCTCGGCCTGCACCGGCTCCTGTTCGACGCGGACAACACCGACCGCGTCGACGAGCACATCGAACGGTGGATCGGGCCCTTGTTGCGGTACGACACGAAGAACAGGTCCCGGCTGGTACAGACGCTGGGCTGTTTCCTCAGCGGGAACGGCCATCAGGACACGGCCAGGACGCTGGCGATCCACCCGTCCACGCTGAAGTACCGGCTCGGCCGGATCCGCTCCATTCTCGGCGTGGACGTCGCCCAACCCGAGATCCGCTTCAACATCGAGCTGGCGCTGCGGCTGGCCGACGGTCTGCGCGCTCTCGCCCCCGCCGAGGACCGGAGGACCGACGGGCCGCCTGCCCGCACGTGCCGTCGGCCCCGCGCCGGCACTGACCCGGAGCTCACCCCTCGCCGACCGCATCCGGTCACCCGCACGTGGGCGGGCCCGGGGTCGCGGACCGCCTATCCGGGATCGCTGCGGCCGTCGCGGATGGCGAGGATCTTCAGCGCGAGCTGCGCGTGGAACCGGTCCGCCTGGCTACCCACCGCGATGCCGCTGAGTGCCTCGATCCGGCCGAGCCGGTAGCTCATCGTCTTGGGATGGACGCGCATCGTCTCCGCGGAGCGCTGCACGTGCCCGTCGCAGCTCAGGTAGGCGGCCAGGCTGTCGACGAGCTGCGCGTCGTGCTCGCGGTCGTAGGCCAGCAGGACCCCGAGCTGCTGCTCGACGAAGCGGTCGAGGTCCTCACCGCTCGCCGGCTCCAGCAGGAACTGCACGGCGCCGAGGTCCTCGAACACCACGACCGGCGCGTCCGGTGGGCGGGTGGCGGCCATCGCGTACCGGGCCTGGCGCCCTGCCACCGGGTACCCGTCGAGCGACCGGACGGCGGCGCTCACACCCAGTGAGAGCACCCGGTCGAGGTCGGGACCGAGGCCGCACAGCTGCTCCCCGGTGCGGCGCAGCCGCTCGGGCGGGCCGTCGGGGACGATCAGCGCGAGGGTCTCGCCCCGCCATCCCATCGGGGGTCGGCGCCGGGCGCCGAGCCGGTCGATCACGCCGCGTACGAGCTCGGCCCGGAGGTACTCGACGCGCTCGGGCGGGCTGGCCGTGCGCCGTTGCCGGCCGGTCGACGCGACGGACAGCAGGACCACCCGCGCCGGCGAGGGCAGCTCCCGGCCGAGCTGGCGGCTGCGCACCATCGCGTCGGTACCGTCGACGACCCGCCCGTCGAGCAGGTCCCAGACGAACTCCGACTCGATGCGCCGCCCGGCACCCGCCACCGCGTCCTGCCGGGACAGCAGCAGCGCGCAGGCCACCGCGGCCTGCTCGGTGGCCACGACGTCCCTCGTGGCCACGGGGAGCCCGGTGGCCACCGCGAGCCGACCCCAGGCCAGACCGGCCGAGCGCACGGCCGTCGAGATCCCGTGCCGGCCCGCGGTGTCCGGGCCGAGCAGCACGGCCTCCGCACCGAGCGGCGCGGTGGGTATGCGCTCGGCGGACATGAGGTCGGCGAGCCAGCCACCCGACCCGACCACGGTGCCCTCGGCGCCGACGAACCGGACCTCCTGTCCGGTGATGCCCCGCAGCACCTCCACGATGGACTCCAGGTCGGCCCCGTCGGCGACGACCTTGACGAGTCGCTGGTGGATCTCCAGGGCCTCGCGGGCCTCGTCGTAGCGCTGCGACAGCGCGGCGTTCGCGGCGATCAGCTGGGTGGACAGGTCGCGCCGCTGCGCGTCGGCGACGGCGCGCTGGACCCCGAGGGCGGCGAGGTCGGCGAGCGTCCCGATCAGGTCCACGTCGTCGTCGGTGAACAGCGAGCGCCGCCGCCGCCACGCCGCGAGCACCCCGATGGTGTCCCCGTCCACCGCGACCGGCGCCGCGATGCAGGCCTGGCTGCCCTCGGCCAGCCCGATCGGCAGGAGCTCCGCGCTCACCACCGGGTCGGTGGTCCAGTCGTCGGAGCGGTAGATCTCGCCGGTGGCGAAGACGTGGCCGACGATGCTCTCGCCCTTGGCCAGCCGCAGGCGGGCCGTCCCGACGGAACGGTGGCCCACCACGGCCCTGGTCTCGACGTGCTGCCCGTCCGGCGTCGCGAGGAAGACGGCGGCGATCTCGGCGCGCAGCACGTCGGCGGCCGCCGTGGCGAGCCCGAGGAGGATCTCCTCCCGGTCGCGGGAGGCGAGCAGCCCGCGGGCCACCCCGTAGAGCGCGTCGGCGGCGGACCGGGACGCCGACGCCGCGAGGACGCAGAGCAGCCGG
Source organism: uncultured Actinomycetota bacterium (assembly GCA_963784265.1). Lineage (GTDB taxonomy): Bacteria > Actinomycetota > Actinomycetes > Mycobacteriales > Pseudonocardiaceae > Pseudonocardia. The sequence continues at coordinate 153,453 of CAWAQQ010000002.1, read as the reverse complement.
AGCTCCTCGACCTGGCCGGCGTCCGGCCGGGCGGCCGGGTCGTCCCACCAGACGACGAGATCGATCCCGCCCTGCACCACGAACGAGGCGACCGCCCGGTCCCCGTGACCTGGTCACGCCCTCGGGGATGCGTCGGGCGGGCAGCTCGAACCCCGGACCGCTGACGGCCAGCGCGCAGCGGTCCGGTGGGCTGCCAGCCGACGACGACGGCTCCGGCCGCCCCGGCGAGCGTGCGGCTCGTGTGCGCCAGCACCGCGAAGACGTGGTCGGTGCCCTCCGGGCCCGCGTGCAGGACGCGCAGGCAGGAGTCCGCGAGGCTCGCATGCGGGTCGGCGCGCATCCCGCCATCTTCGTGCACGGCGGCGGGATGCCGGGTGTCCTCCTCGATGTCGGCGTTCTTCGTCCCGCGCGGCCGATGAACTCCGGCACCGGTTCTCGCTACCGTGCAAGATGCCGTCGACCTGCGACGGTGCCGAGAGCGTGCCGCCTGGGGGCTCCGCCATGATCTCCGTCCCGCCGCCGAACACCCGAGCGCACCCCTACCGCGGCCTCTCGGTCCAGGAGGTCGACTTCCCACTCACCGAGCGTGCGATCCTCGAGCACCTGGACGGGCGCGAGGTCTACCGCCGCACCGACTTCCTGGCCCTGCGCGGCCGCTCGGCCGCAGGCGTGGAGGAGACGGCGCTGGTCGCGGTGCGCAAGGCGAGCCTCGAACCGCTGTTCTCGCCCGTCGTCGAGGCCAGGGTGCTCGCGGGCCCCGACGAGACGACCTGGGTGGAGTCGCCGGAGACCGACGTCGGCAACGCGACCGCGCTGGCCGCCGCGGCCGCCCCCGGAGCGCGTGCCAGCGTGGTGATCGGCCGGTTCCAGCACGTCAACTTCATCTGGGAGCCCGCCCCGATCGCGGTCCGCGTCACCGAGGTGGTCCCGCCGAACCCACCGAAGCTGCTCGCGCAGGCCGAGCAGGCCGTGGCCTACGACGAGGACCTGCCACCGGTCGAGCTGGTCCTCGACGCGGTGCGGGTGCACGACCTCGCCGCGGCCAACCCGGCCGCGGCCTACCTGCTCCCGTGCCGCGGGTCCGGCACGGAGCTGGGCGCCCCGGTCTCGTTCCTCGACACCCGGCCGGCCGAGCGCGAGGACTGGCTCATGATCGGCTGCGAGCGGTCGCTGCAGTTCCACCGGCACTTCTACGGCGACGAGCCGGACCGGGTCGACCTGTGCCCGCGGGCCAGGGTGGAGAGCGAGGGGCGCGACCGGGTGGGCCGGACGCTCACCAAGTGCTGCCTGATCGAACGCGGGCTCGACGTGGACGGCGACGTGGCCGTCGTGCCGTGGGGCGCCAACCTGGACGAGGTCCGCGAGGGGCTCCGGAAGCTCCTCCTGTGAGCCGGGCCGAGAGCGCCGAACGGTGAGCGCACATCCCGCCGACTCCGTCGTCTACCGGCACCTGTGGTCCACGCCGGAGCTGCACGCGATCTTCGACGACGAGGGCCGCACCCAGGCGTGGCTCGACATCCTCGCCGAGCTGGCGGCGGCGCAGGCCGAGCTCGGACTCGTCCCCGCCGAGGCCGCCGACGCCATCCGCGCGCACGCCGGCGTGGAGCTGCTCGACTGGAGGCGGTCGCGGAGGGCACGCGCGCGGCCGGGCACTCCACGCTCGGGCTGATCCGTTGCCTACGAGCGCTGCTGCCGCCGTCGGCCGCGGAGTGGGTCTACTACGGCGCCACCGTGCAGGACCTCTCGGACACCTGGTTCGCGCTGGTCATGCGGCAGGTGCTCGACATCGTCGACCGTGACGTCGCCCGGTGCCGGGCGGCCGCCGTCGAGCTGGCGGACCGGCACCGCGACACCGTGATGTGCGGGCGCACCCACGGCCAGCCGGGGCTCCCGATCACCTTCGGTTTCAAGGCCGCGGTGTGGGCGTCGGAGCTGGACCGGCACCGGGAGCGGATCGCGCAGGCCAGGTCCCGGCTGGAGGTCGTGCAGCTCGGTGGCGCGCTGGGCACGATGGAGTTCTGGGGCGAGCAGGCGCTGCCGCTGCTCGACGCCTTCGCCGCGCGGCTCGGGCTGGGCGTCCCCGACATCCCGTGGATCACCGCCCGGGACCGGGTGGCGGAGTTCGCCACGCTGCTCGCGATGGTCACCGCGCACGCTGGGCAAGATCGGCAACGAGATCTACGAGCTGCAGCGCCCGGAGATCGGCGAGCTGGGCGAGCCGTTCACCGAGGGCCAGGTCGGCAGCATCACGATGCCGCACAAGCGCAACCCCGAGCTGGCCGAGCATCTGGACACCCTCAGCCGCGTCGTGCGCACCAACGCCGGGATGGCGGTCGAGGGGATGATCGCGCTGCACGAGCGCGACGGGCGCGGCTGGAAGGCCGAGTGGCTGATCCTGCCCGAGAGCAGCCTGCTCACCGGGGCGGCACTCGGGTTCGCCGCCCGGCTGCTGGAGGGTCTGCAGGTCCACGCCGGGCGGATGCGGGCCAACCTGGACGCCCAGCGCGGCTACGTCCTCTCCGAGCCCGTGATGCGGCGTGCTGGCGCAGCGGTCGGGCAAGCACGCCGCGCACGAGGCCGTGTACGCCGCCGCGATGGCCGGGCTGAACGACGGCGTCGACCTCGGCGACGCGCTGCGGGCCGCCGGGCTGGTCGGGCCGGGCCTGCTGACGGAGGCCGAGGTGGCGGCCGCCCTCGACCCGACGCGTGCGCTCGGCGCCGCCACCGCGTTCGTGGACCGCGTGGTGGCCGCCTGCCGGGTGGCGCAGGCGGAGCGCTAGTTGGTCGGCGGCGGCACCGAGACCAGCGGCGACACCGACATCTCGCGCGGGTACCGCGACACCGACCCGTCCGCGGGCGGGAGCAGGTCGAGCGTGTCCGAGCGCAGCCCGAGCCGCAGGGTCTCCAGCGCGATCACCTCCTCGGCCGCGATGTTGCCCAGGCTCGCCGACGGCCCGAGCCGCCGGATGAACCAGGCCTGCTGGTCCTTGCGGGGCGCCTCGAAGATGATCTTCTCCACGGGCAGGGCGGCGACGAGCGCGTCCACCAGCTCGCCGCGGACCTCACCGGCCGTGTGTAGAGGCCCACCGTGCCGCTCTCGCGCCCCTCGGCGATCAGCAGCGACGCGCCCGCCTCCAGGTCCCCCTGCATCTCCGCGACCCAGTCGGCGGCGACGACGTCGTCGGTCGGGTCCTTCGAGCCGCACTCGGAGAGCACGACGAAGTCCTGCGCGAGCATCGTGATGAGCTCCCGCTTGCGCTCGTGCGACATGCCGAGCGCCCCGTCGGAGACCTCGACGTGGGTCACGCCGAGCCGCTGCAGCCAGCGCGCGTACTCGGGGATCCGGTCCTGGTGGTTGCAGATCTCGAGCAGCGTCCCGCCGGGACACAGGTGGATCCCGGCGTCGCGGGCGCAGCCCCACCTTTGCCTTGACCGAGTTGGAGACGTAGGCCGTGCCCCAGCCGAGCTTGACGATGTCGATCGACGCGCGCGCGGCCTGGATGAGCGACTCCAGCCCGACCAGCGACAGCCCCTTGTCGAGCACGTGGGTGAGGCCTTCGGTGCGGGGCTTCTGCGAGCGGTGCGGGAGGCTGAGGAAGCCAGGGCCGATCTGTGCCACGTCACTCCTCCGGTCCGCCCCGTTGCGGTCGCCGCGAGTATCGCCGGTGGTGGCCGACCGATGATGTAGCCCGTCGGGACGAACTTGGGCCCGTGTGTTGTCCTCGTGGCCGCCGGACGGAGTGCGGCGCTCACCTGCGCGCAGGGCACCGTGCGTCCGAACGCCCGGTTGGCCGCGGGGGACAGGCGGGTTGTCCCGCAGGGCCAACAATTCTGCTGACCGCCCGCCGACGCGGACTAGCTTTCGTCCCCGGGCCACGCTTGTGACCTGCCCCACACCGCTGTGCCGGTCTGGAGCGCCCGGAGGTTCGAGGAAGGGAATCAGATGCGAGTCGGAGACCAGGACATCCTCATCCCCACGTCCATGGTCGGGAACTATCCGAACCCGCGCTGGTGGGACGCCGGGCCCGTGCGCGACTGGACCGGCGACCAGGAGCCGCCGGACTCCTTCAACCAGGAGGCGTTCCAGGACGCCATGGCGGCGCTGGTCTCCGACCAGGAGCACGCCGGCCTCGACATCATCACCGACGGCCGGCTGCACGGCGACAACTACGCCGACCAGGCCCTGTACTACTACTACCGCCGCCTGGGCTACGACCTCCACGGCGGCTACCTCGGGTTCCCGATCTACAGCAGGCTGCACGCGGGCACCGCGACGCGGAGATCAAGCGCCACGGCGCGATCATGGTGGAGCAGGCGCGCGCGCTGAAGCGGGCCACGAACAAGGCCACGAAGGTCCAGTACACCGGCATCCAGGTGCTCGCGCAGGCCACCAACGACCTGCACTACGACGCCGCGCAGGGACCGCGCGATGGCCATCGCCGCGGCGATCAACGAGGACATCCTCGAGGTCGACGCCATGGGCATCGACTTCATCCAGATCGACGAGTTCACCTGGCCCTACTTCTACGAGGACTGGGCCATCGAGGCCTTCAACCGCGCGGTGCAGGGCGTGCAGCACGCGCAGATCATCGTGCACGTCTGCTGGGGCAACTGGGGTGGCACGCCCGCCTACATGCCCGACGACACCGCGGAGGCCGGTGAGATCTTCGACCTCACCCAGCGCCGTGGCGAGGCGCCGTCGGCCACCGCGTCGATCATCCCGAAGTCCTACGAGGCCAACATCAGCGTGCTCAACCTGGAGAACTGCGGACGCCGCTCCGACGACCTCTCCGGGCTCGACGTGATCAAGAACCACCCGCTGCCGGACAACGTCATGTTCTGGGCGGGCGTCATCGACGTGAAGTCGACGATCACCGAGACGGCCGAGCAGGTCGCCGACCGGATCAACCGGCTGCTGGAGTACATCCCGGCCGATAGGCTCGGCGTCACCACCGACTGCGGGCTGATCCTGCTCCAGCGCTACATCGCGATCGACAAGCTGCACGCGCTGGTGGCCGGCACGGAGCTCGTCCGGAAGTCATTGGGCTGATCCGGTGCCGGTGCTGGAGCTGCACTGCCCGGACTGCGGGCACGAGTTCCGTTCCCTGGTGATGGAGGGGGCCAAGGTCCCCACGGTGTGGGTGTGCTCGGCGTGCGGAAGCCGCCGGGCACACCCGCTCCGCTCGGTCGAGGTCACCGACCACCCGTGGTCGGGCGGGCGCGCCTGCGGATGCTGCGGCTGACGTGCCGCCGTGAGCGACCGGACGGCGAGATGGTCCCGGAGACACCAACACCGACCGAGACCTCTGGCGGCCCGGGACATGGTGGCGGGGACGGCACGGCGCCTAGCGTCGTCCCGGCGGCGGGCAGGCTGGTGGTCGTCGGCGGCGGTGCCGCCGGCATGTCGGCCGCGTCCGCGGCGCGCCGGGTCGACCCCGGCCTGGAGATCGTGGTGCTCGAGGCCACCGGGTTCGTCGCCTACGGGCTGTGCGGCATCCCGTACTACCTGGCGGGGCATCGTCGAGCGCGCCGAGGAGCTGCTGGCCTACCCCGCGTCCTACTTCGGTGAGCAGCGCCGGATCGACGTGCGCCTGCACGCCGAGGCCGTCGAGCTCGACCTCGACCGCTCCGCTGTCGGGTACCGCCAGGCCGGGCGCACCCACCGGCTCGGGTTCTCCGCGCTGGTGGTCGACCACGGGCGGCACGCCTGGCCGTCGTGGACCTGCCCGGCTACCGCAGCGACCGGATGTTCACCATCCGCACGCTGGAGGACGCGATCGCCCTGCGGACCCTGCTCGACGCCGGGCGGGTCGGCCGCGCGCTGATCGTGGGCGCGGGCTACATCGGGCTGGAGATGGCCGAGGCGTTCGCCGTCCGCGGCTGCGCGGTGACGGTGGTCGAGCGGCTGGACCGCGTGCTGCCGAACGCTGGACGACCGAGGTCGCCGCGATCGTGGAGGCGCACGTCCGCGAGCACGTCGACCTGCGAGCTCGGCGCGGACGTCACCGAGGGCTGGCGCACGACCCGGACGTCGTCGTGCTCAGCACCGGGGTGCGGCCGGCGTCGACGGTCGCCGCCGCGGCGGGCGCGCGGACCGGCCCGGGCGGCGCGCTGATCACCGACGAGCGGATGCGGACGAGCCTGCCGGGCGTGTGGGCGGCGGGCGACTGCATCGCGCCCCACCACCGGGTGCTCGGCGCCCCGGCCTTCGTGCCGCTCGGACCCGGCGGCGAACAAGACCGGCCGGGTGGCCGGCACGGTCGCCGCGGGCGGCGAGGCGGCGTTCGCCGGGATCGTCGGGCACCGCCGTCGTGAAGGTGTTCGACCTGGAGGTGGCCCGCACGGGCCTCACCCTGGCCGAGGCCCGGGCCGCCGGCCTGCCCGCGGTGGCCACGGACGTCGTCCACAAGTCCCGGGCCAAGTACTACCCGGGGTCCGCGCCGCTGCACGTGCGGCTGGTGCACTCCGACGGCGGCCGGCTGCTCGGGGCCCAGCTCGTCGGGCGGGAGGGCGCGGCCAAGCGCGTCGACGTGGTCGCCGCCGCGCTGCACGCCGGGCTCGCGGTGGCCGACCTGCTGGCGTTCGACCTGTCCTACGCGCCGCCGTACTCGCCGGTCTACGACCCCCTGCTGATCGCGGCGCAGGCCGCCGAGCGCGCCCTGGAGGCAGTGTGAGCACCGGAGCAGTTGACCGGACGGACCAGGGTCGCGGTGCTCACCGGCGGAGCCTCCGGGATCGGCCGGGCCAGCTGCGCCCGGCTGGTCGCCGACGGCTTCACCCTGGCCGTGTGCGACCTCGACCCGGACGGGGCCGAAGGCCGCGGCCGGGCCGTCGGCGGTCTCGGTCGCGGGCCGTGGACGTGGCCGACGCCGCCGCGGTGGAGGGGTTCTTCGCGGAGGTGGTGGAGACCTTCGGGCGCATCGACGTGCTGGTCAACAACGCGGGCATCAGCGGCTCGCGCGGAGGCCACGTGCTGCACACGCACCCCGGTCGACGGAGTGGGACAGGGTGTTCGGGGTGAACGTGCGCGGGGCCTTCCTGTGCTCGCGGGCCGCGCTGCCGGTGATGATCGACCAGGGCGCCGGGCACGTCATCACCATCGCGTCGGTGGCCGGGCAGGTCGCCTTCCCGGGCCGCAGCGCCTACACCGCGTCGAAGGGCGCGGCGCTGATGCTCGCCCGCTCGATCGCCGTCGACTACGCCGGGCACGGCATCCGCAGCAACGCCGTCTGCCCCGGCATGGCCGAGACGGCGATGACGAAGTGGCGCCTCGACGTGCCCGAGATGCGGGCGGCGATGGAGGCGCGGATCCCGCTCGGCCGGGTCGCCCAGCCCGACGACGTCGCCGACCGCGTCGCGCTGCTGGCCTCGGACCGGCTCGGCTACCTGACCGGCTCCGCGCTGGTCGTCGACGGGGGGTACACGGCGCTATGACCGGCATCGGCTCGACGCGAGAACAAGGTCGCGCATGGTCACCGGTGGCGGCTTCGGCATCGGGCAGGCCGCGGCCAGGCGGTTCGCCGCGGAGGGCGCGCGGTGGCGTCTCGACCTGCCGCCGACGCGGCCGCGGAGACCGTCGACCTGATCGAGAAGGACGACGGCCGGGCCGTGGCGCTCGCCGCCGACGTCGTCGACAGGGCGCAGATCGACGCGGCGGTCGACGCCGCTGGTCGCCGCGCACGGGGCGCTGCACGTGCTCTACAACAACGCGGGCGTCGGACTCCCCGGCTCGGTCGCGGTCGCCGAGGAGGCGGACTGGGACCGCTGCTTCGCGGTCAACGTCAAGGGCACGTTCCTGTGCTCGCAGGCGGCGCTGACGCACATGGGCGAGGGCTGCCTCGATCGTCAACCAGGGCTCGGTGGCGGCGCTGGTCGGGGTCACGAACTTCGCGGCCTACGGCGCGGCGAAGGGTGCGCTGGTCTCGCTGACCCGCTCGATGGCCGTCGACCTGGCCCCGCGCGGCGTCCGGGTCAACGTCATCTGCCCCGGGACGGTCTACACGCCGCTGATGGAGCCGATGCTGCGCGCCCGCGGCGACGGCGACCTCGACGGCGGCCTGGCGAAGACGCTGGTCAAGTACCCCATCGGCCGGCTGGGCAACCCGGAGGACATCGCGAACGTGGCGCTGTTCCTCGCCAGCGACGAGGCCTCGTTCATGACCGGCTCGGTGATCACCCCCGACGGCGGGATGACGGCCCAGTGACGACTTCGCAGTGAGGAGTGCGCCGTGACCACCTTCCACCTCGCCCCCGACAAGCGGGCGTCGCTGTCGGATGCGGGTGCGCTCGTGCAGGACGGTGCGACCGTCGCGCTCGGCGGCGGGCTCTGCGCCCGGCTGCCGATGGCCCTGGTCCGGGAGCTGGTGCGCCGGGGCACGCGCGACCTGCACCTCATCGGCTCGGCGCACAGCATCGACGTCGACCTGCTGATCGCCGCCGGCGCGGTGAAGGTCTGCGAGGAGAGCTACGTCGGCTTCGAGCAGGATCTCGGGCTCGCCCCGGCGTTCCGCCGCGCCGCGGAGGCCGGGCCGGGGAGGGCGGGGTCGAGATCCGGGAGAGCTGCTGCGTCTCCGTGCTGGCCCAGCTCAGGGCGGCGGAGATGGGCCTCCCGTTCCTGCCGGTCCGTGGGGTGAAGGGCACCGACATCGGTTCGCTGCATCCCGAGTACGGGCTGGTCACCTGCCCGTTCACCGGCGAGGAGCTGGTGGCCGTCCCGGCGCTGGTGCCCGACGTCGCCCTCGTGCACGCCCCGATCGGCGACCGGCACGGCAACCTCCACCTCGACCAGCCCTACGTGCTCGACGAGCGCTTCGCGCTCGGCGTCGCGGATGGTCGTCGCCACCGTGGACCGGCTGGTGGACACCGCCGAGGTCGCGGCGGCGGGCGTGGTGATCCCGGCGCACTGCGTGGCCGCCGTCGTGGAGGCGCCGTTCGGCGCGCACCCGTCGTCCTGCTACCCGGGTTACGCCTACGACCGCCCGCACCTCGCGGCGTACATCGCCGCGGCGACCGCGGGCGGCGACGAGCTCGCGGCCTACCTCGACCGTTACGTCCACGCCGGTGAGGACGCCTACCGGAGCGAGGTCGACTCCGCCCGGCTGACGGGCTGGTCGGCGTCCACGTCGGACTGGCAGGACCTGTTCCGGTGAGCGGAGACGGGGACGGATGAGCCTCCTCGACGCGCTGTTCTCCCCGCGGCGGATCGCGCTCGTCGGAGCCTCGGACCGCAAGGGCACGCTCGGGGCGATGCTGGCGGGCAACCTCGCCGCCTACCCCGGTGAGATCGTGCCGGTGCGGTCGGGCGAGTCGCTGCGCGACGTCGAGGGCGAGATCGACCTGGCGGTGGTCGCGGTCCCCGCGAAGGCGGTACCCGGGGTGGCGGCCGACGCCGCCGCCAAGGGCGTCACCGCGATGGTGGTGCTGTCCGGCGGCTTCGCCGAGGCCGGGCCCGACGGCGCGGCGCTGCAGGACGAGCTGGTGCGGGCCGCCGCTGCGGACCACCGCGTGCGGGTGGTCGGCCCGAACTGCTTCGGCCTGCAGAACTGCGACCTGCCGATGAACGCGTCCATCGCCGTCGGCCTGCCGAGCGGCGGCGGCGGGATCTCCTTCGTCAGCCAGTCCGGTGCCTACGGCATGGCGATCTACGACCTGGCGACCGACGAGCAGGCCCGGTTCGCCAAGGTCTGCGCGCCCGGCAACACCTGTGACGTGACGGTCGCCGAGCTGCTCGCCGAGCTGTCGGGCGACCCCGCGTCGCGCACCCTGTGCTTCCTGCTGGAGTCGCTGCGCGACGGCCGGGCGTTCGTCGACGAGGCCAGGCGCGCCACCCCCGACAAGCCGGTGATCGTGGCCAAGACCGGCCGCTCGGAGGCGGGCGCGCGGGCCGCGGCGTCGCACACCGCGGCGCTCGCCGCGCAGGAGGCGGTGTGGCGCGGTGCGTTCCGGCAGGCCGGCATCGTCGAGGTCCGCTCGGGTCAGGAGCTGCTCGACGCCGCCCGCGCCATGGACGGCCAGCCGCTCCCGGCAGGCGCGCGCGTCGGGATCGTCACGAACTCCGGCGGCACCGGGGTGGAGCTGTCCGACCTGCTCGCCGACGAGGGCATGACGGTGCCGGAGCTGTCTCCCGGGCTGCAGGACACGATCCGCGAGCTGCTCCCCGCGTACGCGAGCCCGGTGAACCCGGTGGACATGACGCCGGTGTGGTCGCGTTTCGCCGAGCTCTACCCGGCGTTGGTCGACATCCTGGCCCGCTCCGGCGAGGTCGACGCCGTCGTTCCGGTGCTGCTGCAGCGGGCGGCGCTGGACCCCGCCACGTCCGAGGCGCTCGTCGCCGCCGTCGAGGCCATGCGGGCCGACGGCGTCACGGTCCCCGTCTACGTCTGCTGGCTGGCCGCCCGCAAGGCCCGGCCCAACGCCGACCTGCTCGCCGCGGCCGGGATCCCCGTCCTCGACTGGCCTGCGCGCACGGCGCGGGCGATCGGTCACGCCAGGCGCTACGCGGCGGCCCGGGACCGGGTGCGGCCCGCCGCCCCGGCGCCGCCTGCGTGGAGCGGGCCGGTGCCGGCCGCGGGCGACCCGCTGGGTGCCGCCGACCTGCTCGGCGCCTTCGGCGTGACCACGGCGGAGACCACGCTGTGCCGCACGGCGGATGCGGCCGTCGACGCGGCACGCGACGTTCCCGGCGGTGGTGAAGCTCGCCGCGGCGGAGCACCGGACCGAGCTGGGCGGGGTCCGGCTCGGGTCTGGCCGGGCCGGACGAGGTCCGGTCGGCGGCGGCCGACCTCCTGGCGCAGGCCGATGCGGTGCTCGTCGGGCCGCAGCTGAGCGGGGTCGAGGTGGCGGTCGGCGGCTTCCGCGACCCGTCGTTCGGGCCCGTCGTGATGGTCGGGCTCGGCGGCATCTGGGTCGAGGTCCTCGCCGACGTGGCCTTCGCGCTGGCACCGCTGACGGTCGAGGAGGCGGGCGAGCCTGCTCGTCCGGCCTCAGGGGTTTCCCGCTGCTGTCGGGCGGGCGGGGCGGCGAGGCGGTCGACCTCGACGCGCTGGCCAGCGCCGTCGTCGCCGTGGGAGACGTGCTGGCCGCGGTCCCGGACGTCGGCGGCGTCGATCTCAATCCGGTGCTGGCGACTCCCGCCGGGGCGGTCGCGGTCGACTGGAAGCTCTCGTTCTGACCGATCATGAGCGGCGCTCTGTCCTGGCAGGACGAGGCCAAGGTCACAATCCGTCCACCAGGGCCGACGACGGGCGCGAGTGCCCCGCGTACGGTCCGAAGGCCACGCCGTCGCCGTCGAGGAGCACAGCCATGCAGGTCGGATCGGTATCGGACGTCATGGACCGTGCGCGCACGGCGCAGGCGGCCGTGGCGAACTGGACGCCCGAGCAGGTCGAGGACCTGACCGCCGCCGTGGCCTACTCGGTGGCGCGCAAGGACCGGGCCGAGCGGCTCGCCCGGCTGGCCGTGGACGAGGCCGGTTTCGGCAACTACGACGACAAGGTCTTCAAGATCCAGCGGCGCGTGCTCGGCGTGCTCGCCGACCTGCGCTCCACCCCGACGGTCGGGGTGGTCGAGGAGGACCCGGAGCGGGGCCTGGTCAAGATCGCCAAGCCGGTGGGGGTGGTGGCCGCGCTGATCCCCACCACAGGGCCGGACGCGACGCCGCCGGTCAAGGCGCTGTGGGCGCTCGCGGGCCGCAACGCGGTGGTCTTCGCCGCGCACCCGCGCAGCAAGCAGACCACCGATGCCGTCGTCGCGCACATGCGCGAGGCGTGCGAGCAGGTCGGCGCCCCCGCCGACCTCGTACAGGCGCTCCCCGAGGCCGAAGATCGCCCACACCCAGGAGCTGATGCGCCAGGCCGACCTGATCGTCGCGACCGGCGGGGCGGCCATGGTCAAGGCCGCCTACAGCTCGGGCACCCCGGCGTTCGGGGTGGGGGTGGGGAACTGCGTCCACGTCGTCGACGAGACCGGCGACGTCGTCGACGCCGCCGACTCGATCGCCGCTGCGCCAAGACCTTCGACTACGCCACGAGCTGCCTGGCCGACAACGCGGTCGTCGCCCACGACGACGTCCACGACGAGCTGCTCGAGCTCCTGCGGGCCCGTGGCGGACACCTCTGCGACGACGACGAGAAGCAGCGCCTGCAGGCGGCGATGTGGCCCGAGGGGCGGCGAGATCCCGACGATGGACGTGATCGCCCGGCCCGCTTCGCGCATCGCCGAGCTGGCCGGCATCGACGTCGCCGACGACACGAGGTTCCTGATCGTCGCCGAGGACGGCGTCGGCCCCGAGCACCCGTTCAGCGGTGAGAAGCTGTCGGTCGTGCTGGCCCTCTACCGGTACTCCGGCGGCATCGACGCCGCGGTGGACCAGGTCAACGCGATCACCGGCTACCAGGGACTCGGCCACACCTGCGGGATCCACACCAGCGACGAGTCCCACGTCGAGGCGCTCGCGCACGGCACCCGCACCGCACGCGTGCTCGTCAACCAGAACCTCAACGAGGGCGCCGGCAGCCCGCGCAACGGCCTGCCGTTCACCCTCAGCCTCGGCTGCGGCACCTGGGGCGGCACGATCACGACGGAGAACATCAACGCCCGGCACTTCGTGAACCTGACCTGGGTCTCGCGGCCGATCGACCCGAAGAACATGGACGCCGAGGTGCTCTTCGCGCGACACTTCGAACGGTATGGACGGTGACGGTGCCGTGACGACCCAGCCGACGATGGCGTCGATCACGATGGGCCTGCCGGGCGTGACCATCGCGCCCGGCGACCACATCTGCGCGTTCTACCGCGGGGCGGCGCAGCGCGACGACGTGCTCGTGCCGTTCCTGCGCGAGGGGATGCTCGCGGGCGACAAGTGCATCTGCGTGATGGACGACCCGGACACCGAACGCGTCGTCGGCCCGCTGTCCGCCGAGCTGGACGTCGAGCTCTCGCAGCGGACGGGCCAGTTCGAGCTGATGTGCTCGGACTCGGCCTACCTGCCGGGCGGCTACTTCGCGATCGAGGAGATGCTGGACTTCTGGCAGCGCGGGATCGGCGGCGCCGTCGAGGACGCCGGGTTCGGGTTCGTCCGGGCCGTGGGCGAGATGACCTGGGCGCTGCGCGACCTGCCCGGCGTCGAGCAGCTCGTCACCTACGAGGCCCGGCTCAACCAGTTCCTCCCCAAGTACCCGCAGGTGATCCTCTGCCTCTACGACCTGGAGCGGTTCACCGACGGCCAGCTGCTGCATGGGCCTGCTGCGCACCCATCCCAAGGTGCTGCTGTCCGGGCAGCTCCTGGAGAACCCCTGGTACACCGAACCCGACGAGTACCTGGCCGACCTGACATGAACGCGCCTGAGCTGGACCTGCCGCACCAGCTCGGGCGCGGGCTGCTCTCCACGATGCGCAGCCTGCTGGTGCTGGGCCAGCTCATGACCGAGAGCACCGGCGAGCGGCAGATCCTGGAGCTCGCCGTCACCGCGGTGCCGTCGCTGGCCCGGTGCCGGGTGGTCGGCATCGAGCGCATCGACGCCGCCCGGCACGTTGCCCGAGCTCACGGTCCAGCTCGGCCTGGTCGGGTCGACCGGCGGTCAGATCGACCTGCCCGGGGTGGCCTGGGCCTGGGCCTACCCGCTGGGCAGCCTCACCGGGCCGTCGGGCATCTCGTGGTCGCGGCCGACGAGGAGCCGTCGGGGGAGGAGCAGTTCCTGCTGCGCGCGCTGGCCCAGCAGACGGGGTCCGCGCTGGCCAACCAGCGCCTGCACGCGCAGGAGCACGCGACCGCGACCGAGCTGTCGATGGTCAACGGCAGGCTGCGCGGCACGGTCGGGGCACTGGAACGGAGCATGGAGATCCACGCCCGGCTCACCGCCGTCGCCGTCTCCGGCGAGGGCCGCGACGGCATCGCCCGCGCCGTGCACGAGCTCACCGGCCTTCCGGTCGCCATCGAGGACCGCTACGGCAACCTGCGGGCCTGGGCCGGGCCGCACCGCCCCGACCCCTACCCGAAGGACCCGGCCGCCCGGCGCGAGCAGCTGCTCCGCAGCGCGCAGCAGTCGGTCCGCCCGATCCGCGACGGCGGTCGCGTCGTGGCGCTGGCCCACCCGCAGGGCGACGTCCTCGGGCGTGATCCTCCTGGTCGACCCGGCGGGTGCCGCGGGCGAGCAGGAGCTGATGGCGCTCGAGCACGGCGCCACGATCCTCGCGATGGAGCTGGCGCGGGTGCGCAGCCTCGCCGAGAGCGAGCTGCGCATCCGCCGCGACCTGGTCGACGAGCTGCTCACCGGCACCGAGGAGGAGAGCGCGCTGACCCGCGCCACCGCGCTGGGCTACGACCTGCAGCGGCCGCACCGCGTGCTCGTCGTCGAGGGCCGCGGCCGCACCCGCGACAACGACGCGTTCTTCCAGGCGGTCCGCCGCGCGGCCCGCGAGGAGCCGGCGGGCACGCTGCTGGTGGCCCGGGGTTCGCAGGTCGTGCTGCTCGCCGACAGCGAGGCCGACTGGGACGCAGCTGCGCGCCTCGGTGCTGCGCGAGCTGGGCGGCGGGCCGCGCCCGGATCGGGGTCGGCGAGCGCTGCGAGCGGGTCGCCGACTTCCCGCGCTCGTACCGCCAGGCCAAGCTCGCGCTGCGGCTGCTCGCCGTCGCCGAGTGGGACGACCGGGTGGTGCGCTTCGACGACCTCGGCGTCTACCGGCTGCTGGCCGGCATCGAGGACCTCGAGCGAGGTGGAGCGCTTCGTGCAAGCACTGGATCGGCGACGCTGCTCGCCTACGACCAGCAACGCGGCGCGGACCTCGTCCGCACCCTGTCGCACTACCTCGACCGGGGCGGCAGCTACGAGGCCACCGCCGCCGCGCTGATCGTGCACCGCAACACCCTGAAGTACCGGCTGCAGCGGATCCGGCAGATCACCGGCCTGGACCTGTCCGACCCGGAGACGTGCTTCAACCTGCAGCTCGCCACCCGGGCGTGGCAGACGCTGAGCGTCTCGTACGCAGCTAGCGGACCGGGCATCGGTGCCGGCCGCCGCGACACACAACGAGAGGGAGATCGGCGGCGAGTGGAGATCGCGCGGTGAAGAGGTCCTGCTTCCGGTGTCGGCGGTGTCGGCGTTCCCCAGACCGCACTGGCTGCAGGGTCGCGTGTTCGGCAGCCAGTACGAGCCGACCTACCGCAGCCACAACCTCCGCGTCGCCTACGAGGACGCCAGCAAGATCGTCGCCCGCGAGCAGGAGCTGGCCGGCCTGCACATCCTCTGCGACGGCGCGCAGTACTACGAGTGGGAGGCGCCGGGCTTCCAGCTCGAGCCGATCTTCCACTACATCCCCGAGATGCTCGGCGGCATCGCCAACTACGGGCCGCCCGGCGACGGCGCGAAGTACAAGCCCTTCTACAAGGGCACCGTCACGGAGCAAGGTCGAGTGGGTCCGCCCGATCTTCGAGGGCGTCGTCTACGCGATGCAGAACGCGACGCGACCGCCCGTTCAAGGTCGCGTTCCTCGGCCCGGCCCAGCAGAGCGTGATCCTCGACGACCAGCACTACGGCGACGGCGTCGCGATGGCCAAGGACATCGCCCGCGCGCTGAACAAGGAGATGCACTTCCTGCAGGACATGGGCTGCGAGGCGGTGCAGCTGATCGACGTGCTGCCGCCGTACACCACGGACATGTGGCAGATCGAGTGCCAGCACATCATGTTCGAGGGCATCGACATGATCAAGTTCTGGCACATCTGCTACGGGAGCGTGGACGGCCAGCGCGACGTCTTCGACGACCACGCGGCGTCGATGATGCCGCTGTTCAAGGAGTCCCCGGCCGACGTGATCCACGTGGAGATGACGAACAAGGGCTTCAGCGAGCTGGAGGCCTTCCGGAACTTCCCGGCGGACAAGGTGCTCGGCGTCGGCGTGGTCGACGCCAAGAACACCATGGTCGAGTCGGCCGACCAGATCGCGAAGCGGATCGAGCACGCGCTGCAGGTCGTCCCGGCCGACCGGCTGCTGGTGTCGCCGGACTGCGGGTTCGGCTACTTCAGCCGGACCACCGCGTTCGCCAAGCTGCGCAACATGGGCGAGGCCGCAGAGCTGGTCCGCAAGGGCCTGTAGCGGCGTGGCGCGAGGTCCCGCCGCCGCTCAGACGGCGGCGGGCCCTCCGGCCGGCCAGGACGGCGGGCAGGTGGGCACGCCGCCCGCGTGCCCGCCGAGCAGCAGCGCCGTGACGGTGGTGCGGGCGGCCTCCTCGAGGTTGAACGCCCGCTTGTGGGCCAGCTCCACGGTGTCGCCCAGCACGGAGCAGCCGTGGTGGGCGAGCACCACGGCGTCGATACCGCCCGCCACGGCCGCGGCCGCCGCGTCGGCGACCTCGTCGCTCCCTGGCGGGAAGAACGGCACGACCGCCACCTCGCGCACGTAGAAGGCGTGGTCGGTGGTGACCAGGGCGATGTCGTGGCCGAGCGCGGTGAGCAGCACCGACGCCTGCGGGTGCAGGTGCACCACCGCCCCGACGTCGGGCCTGGCCCGGTAGGTGGCCGCGTGCAGCCGCCACTCGCTCGACGGTTCGGGGTGGCCGTCGAGCACGGTGCCGTCGGCGATCGAGACCAGGGAGAAGTCCGGGCGGCCGAGCCGGTCGAGCCAGGTGCCGGCCGCGGTGACCCAGCACTCGCCCGGCGCCCGGCGCGCGCGCCGACAGGTTGCCACCCGAGCCGAGCACCAGCCCGGCCCGTACGGCCGCGGCCCCGACGTGCGCGAGCTGGTCGCGCAGGTCGCCGCCCGGGTAGGTCACGGTCCGACAGGTGGAGGCGACAGCGCCGTGCCGCCGTCTCCGTGAGTGCCGAGCGTCGGCCCGCACGGCGGTGGCGCGCAGCGCGGTGAACGGCGTCCCGGCCGCGCCGCAGGAGACGGGCCGGGCGCCGGTCTGCGGCTCGGCGTGGACGTCGACGGTCCAGCGCCTGCCGTCCCGGGCCTGCACCGGCACCCGCGGCCCGTCGCCCTCGCCGACGGTGAGCGCGTCGGCGTCACGCAGCCCGGTCTCCGCGCGCACGGCGAGCTCCGCCACCTGGCCTGCCGCCGTCCACGTCGACCGGCCGCGGCAGAGCGCGGACTCCACCTCGCCGTGGCCCGCGGCCTTGCGGACGGCGACGGCGGCCGCGGCGTCGAGCCGTCCGTAGAGGTAGCCGGTGGGGAGCACCAGGGCCGTGGGGGCGAACCGGTGGCCGCCGAGGTGGCTGCACTCCCAGACGTCCGGCTCGCCCGCTTCGGTGACGGCCTGTGCGAGGGCGCGGCCGTCGAGTGCGCAGCAGCGGTCGCGCCTGCCGTGGGTGCAGATCATCAGCAGTGGCTCGGTCACCGGTGTGCCGGGCAGCGGCTCGCCCGCCGCGCGCGGGAGCGGTACCCGCGCGAGCGCCGCGGTGCCCGCGACGGAGAGCCGGTGCACCCGCGGCCCCGGTGGAGTGGTGTCGGCGAGGAAGACCTGGCTGGTGCACGTGTCCTGGCCGGTGGGCGGCTCTCCCGGAACGGTGCGGCGGCCCGGCCGCCTGATGAGCAGGAGCCGCCAGCCCGCCGCCGCCGCGCGAGCGGCGAGCACGTGCAGCGTGGGATCAGGATGCGCCGTGACCTCGCGAGGCCACGCACCCCGGTGCTCGATGCACAGCCAGCGGGGCGCGACCGGCGCGGTGCCGGCGAGCGGCTCGTCGAGCGCGTGGGACAGCACCGCACACCGTGGCCCCCCCGGACCGCCCTCGACCCCCATCGACACACGGTACCGAAGGGTCCCCTAACCCGACCGGGCGATCCCGGCCCCGTGGTTGTCAGGAAAGCCACGTTCAGGACGTCTGATGACATGAACGTGGCTTTCCTGACACCCGGGAGGCGGGGTGCGGGTCAGGCGGCGGCGTCGTCCATCTCGTTCTGGTAGGTCTCGGTCAGGGCGAGGGTGCAGCCGATCGCGATCACCGAGACGACGATGATGTAGATCGAGATCGCCGCGGTGCCCCCGGTGGCCTGTTGCAGGTACACCGACAGCAGCGGGGCGATCGCGCCGCCGAGCAGGGCGCCGAGCTGGTAGCCGAGCGACGCGCCGCTGTAGCGGAGCTTGGCGCTGAACATCTCCGAGAAGAACGCGGCGAGCGGGCCGTACATCATCGACAGGGCCACCTGCGCGACGACCAGGGCGATCGTCATGGTCAACAGGCTGCCGGCGTTGGCCAGCCAGAACAGCGGGAACGCCCAGAGCGCCGTGGCGATCGAACCGGCCAGGTACATCTTCCGTCTGCCGATGCGGTCGGAGATCGCGGCGAAGCCGGCCAGCGCGGGGATCTGGATCACGGCACCGATCGCGATGGCCACCAGCATCTCGCCCTGGCTCAGCTTCACGGTCTTCGTCCCGTAGGACAGCATGAAGGTGATGTAGATGTAGAACGTCGTGTTGACCACGGTGAACGCGCCGCCGGCCAGCAGGATCTTGCCCCAGTGCGCCTTCAGCACCTCGAGGATGGGGGACTTGCTCGCCCCCGCGACGTTCGGGTCCTTCGCGGCGAGCTCCTGGAGGTGCTTGAACGCCGGGGTGTCCTCGAGCTTGTTCTTCGCGTAGATGGCGACTCCGACCAGCACGACACTCGCGATGAACGGGATGCGCCAGCCGTAGGCCTCGAAGGCGGCCGCGTCCATGCTCGTGCCGATCACGTAGAACGCCACGACGCCGAGCAGCACGCCGATCGGCACCCCGATCTGGGCGAAGCTGCCGTAGAAGCCGCGCTTGTGCTTCGGGGCGAACTCGGTGGCCATCAGCACAGCGCCACCCCACTGGCCGCCGACCGCGAGACCTTGGGTGAACCGGAGCACCGTCAGCAGGATCGGGGCCGCGAGCCCGATCGCCGCGTAGGTGGGCAGCAGGCCGATGAGGACGCTGGCGACGGCCATGGTCATCAGTGCCGCGAGGAAGGCCTTCTTGCGGCCGATCTTGTCGCCGAAGTGGCCCCAGACGATGCCGCCGATCGGCCGCGCCAGGAACCCCACGCCCAGCACGGCGAAGGATGCGAGCAGGCTCACGAACTCGTTGCCCGCCGGGAAGAACAGCTTCGGGAAGATCAGCGCGGCCGCGGTTCCGAAGAGGAAGAAGTCGAACCACTCCACGCTCGCGCCGACGAGGCTCAAGCCGGCGATCTTGCGGATCCCCCGTTCGTCGAGCTGCTGGGTGTCTCGATCTGGAGCCGTTGTCATGTGTTCGAATCTCCCCGTCGACGAATCCGCGGTACATGTGCCGATCTTGTCTCTGGGTGCAGAGGGTTTCATCGACGTGCCGTGATCGCCGGATGGGGGACGAAACGGTCACACGGCGCGACCGGGCACGTTCACCCTGTCGCGAGGTCGTACACGGTGGAGCCGCCCACGGTCGTCGCGGCGAAGTGCTCCGCCACCCAGGCCGCGATCTCCGTCCGCCGCGCCACCGCGCCCTGGCGGCCCGCCGCCGGACTCGCCGCCCACGAAGTACCGCACGTCACCGGCGGCGACCGCGGCCTGGAACTGCGCGAGCGTCGGCGCCGGGTCGCTTCCCGTGAAGCCCCCGATGCCCATCACCGACGTGCCGCTGGCCAGTTCGAGCCCGGCCGCGCCCTGAGCGCCCGCGGTGGCGGCCGCCCACCGGGTGCCCGCGGCACGCAGCATGGCGACGAGCTGGGGGTCGGCGGTCCGCTCGGCGCCCGGGCCGCCGCGAGCCGTTCCGGGGTCACCCGGCGTTCGGTCCACCCGCCCTGCGTCCGGCATCGCGCCACCGGGCGTGCCGCCGGGCACCGCGGACCGCCGCGGGCACCTGCCGCCAGGCACCGCGCCGCCGGGCACCGCGCCGCCGGGCACCGCGCCCCCGGGCACCGCGCCGCCGGGCATCGCGCCGCCGGGGAACCGCCCGCCCGCTGCGGCGCCGTCGACGTTCGGACCCGCCAGCGGGATGCTGCCCGTGTGTGCGGTGGTGGCCGTCTGGGCCGCGTACGCGGCGGGTCCGAGGAGCCCGGTGAGCGCCACGGCGACGGCGGCGACGGCGGCCCACCGCCGCCCGCCCGCCCGCACCAGCAGCGCGACGGCGGCCACCACGGCGGCCGCGACCACCGCCCACCGCAGCCATGCCGGGTTCGCCGTGGAGCGGCCGAGCAGCACCCAGGCCCACGCGGCGGTGCCGGCCACGAGCACGGCCAGCGTGACCCGCCCGGGCCATGACGACCGGTGCCGCCACAGTTCGCGCCCGCCGATCCCGACCAGCGCCGCGATCCCGGGGGCCAGCGCCACCGTGTAGTAGGCGTGGAAGACC
The DNA here is from genome assembly GCA_963784265.1 of uncultured Actinomycetota bacterium. Taxonomy (GTDB): domain Bacteria; phylum Actinomycetota; class Actinomycetes; order Mycobacteriales; family Pseudonocardiaceae; genus Pseudonocardia. The sequence goes on along the minus strand of CAWAQQ010000002.1, from coordinate 133,170 downwards.
CCGCTCATCAGGCTGAACACCAGTGCCGTGACCACGGTCCAGGTGCCCCACAGCAGCAGCGAGGCCCGCACCGGTCCGGTGCGCGGAGTCCGGCGGACGAGCAGTAGGCCGATCACGAGCAGGGCCAGTGCGGCGGGCAGCAGCCACGACACCTGGCCACCGATCTCGGCGTTGAACATCCGTGTGAGCCCCGCGTCGCCGCCGAAGCCCCCGCCACCGCCCGGTACTCCACCGCCACCCGCAGCCTCACCGCCGCCCGGAGCCCCACCGCCACCGGTCGCGCTCCGGCCGAGCAGTCGCCCGAGACCGTTGTAGCCCAGGGCGAGCTCGAGGGCGCTGTTCGTCCCCGACCCGCCGATGTAGGGCCGGTCTCTCCGCAGGCCACAGTGCGACGGCGGCGAGCCACCACCCCGCGGCGACAACGACCGCGACGCCCGCTCCGAGGAGCTGGGCGATCCGGCGCCCGAGCCCGGTGGGCGCCGCCACCCCGTAGGCGAGCGCGAGTGCGGGGAGCACCACGAACGCCTGCGCCATCTTCGCGAGGAACGCGAACCCGATGAGCGCTCCGGCGAGGAGGAGCCATCGGGTGCCCGCCTTCTCGATCGCCCGGACCGTCGCGTATGCGGCGGCCACCATGAGCAGCACGAGCAGCGCGTCGGGGTTGTTGAACCGGAACATCAGGACGGCCACCGGCGTCAGCGCCATGACCAGGCCGGCGACGAGCCCCGCGCCCGGCCCGGAGACGCGGCGCACCGCCGCGTACAGCAGGGCGACCGTGCCGACGCCCATCAGGGCCTGGGGCACCAGCATGCTCCAGGACGAGAAGCCGAACACCCGCCCGGACAGCGCCATGACCCACAGCGAGGCGGGCGGCTTGTCGACGGTCAGCAGGTTCCCGGCGTCGAGCGAGCCGAAGAAGAACGCCTTCCAGCTCTGGGTCATCGCCTGCACGGCGGCGGCGTAGTAGCTGTTGGCCCAGCCCGACGAGCCGAGGTCGGAGAGGTAGAGGGCGGCGGTCCCGGCGAGCAGGACGGCCAGCGCGACCCGTTCGGCGCGGGAGCGCGGCCCGCCGGTGCCGGGGCGGGGCGCCGGGTCGGTGGGCCGTTGCGGCGCGATCGTCGCGGTCACGCCGCCACCTCCGCGGTGGTGACGCGCGGCTGCGGCGCACGCGCGCCGCGGAAGACCCACGACCGGAACGCGACGAAGCGCAGCACGGTGACGAGCGCGTTGGCCGCGACGAGGACGGCGAGCTCGACGAGCCGGCCCGCCCCGGGCGCCCACGCGCCGAGCGCGGCGAGCGCTCCCGTGGTGAGTGCGAGCCCGAGACCGAACAGGATCAGGCCCTGGATCTGGTGCCGGACGGTGCCCTCGCGGCCCCGCAGCCCGAACGTGAGCCTGCGGTTGGCCGCGGTGTTGCCGACGGCGGTGATCAGCAGGGAGACCACGTTGGCCCCGATGGCGCCGAGCGCGCCCCGTAGGAGCAGGAAGAGCCCGAGGTACACCAGCGTGCTCACGACGCCGATCACCGCGAACCGCGCCAGCTGGCGGGGCATCCCGAGCGGCACGCCCGCAACGCGGGCGGACGCCCGGGAACCACCCGGTGGGGCCGCCCCGCTCAGCTCACCCCGGCCCAGCTCCCGCAACGGGCTCAGCGCCACGGCACCGGTCGCGAGCGCCCGGCCGAGCCGCACGATTCCGCGCAGGTCGGCCATCGCCGTCGCCAGGATGTCCACCCGGCTGTCCGGGTCGTCGACCCAGTCCACCGGCACCTCGTGGATGCGCAGGCCGGCGCGCTCGGCGAGCACCAGCAGCTCGGTGTCGAAGAACCACCCCGTGTCCTCGACGAGGGGAAGCAGCCGCTGGGCGACGTCGGCGCGGATCGCCTTGAAGCCGCACTGCGCATCGGAGAACCCGGCGGCGAGGGTCCCGCGCAGGAGGAGGTTGTAGCAGCGGGAGACGATCTCGCGCTTCGCGCCGCGCACCACCCGGGCGCCATGGCCGAGGCGGGTGCCGATCGCGAGGTCGGAGTGCCCGGACAGCAGGGGGGCGACGAGGGGGAGCAGCGCCGCGAGGTCGGTGGACAGGTCGACGTCGCAGTAGGCGAGCACCTGGGCGTCGGACGCCGTCCAGGCCATGCGCAGGGCCCGGCCGCGGCCCTTCCCGGCCGTACGCAGCGCGACGACGTGCGGCAGCTCGCGGGCCAGCCGCGCGGCGATGGCCGGCGTGTCGTCGGTGCTGGCGTTGTCGGCGATCGTGATCCGGAAGGAGTACGGGAACCGTTCGAGCAGGTAGCCGTGCAGCCGGCGCACCGAGCGCTCGAGGTCGTCCTGCTCGTCGAGGACCGGGACCACGACGTCGAGCACGGTTCGCTCGGGTCGGCCGGTCGGGGGCGTGGGCGCGGGCCGCGCGGTGTCGACGCTCATGGCGACGACGATCGCGGCCCGCGCTGTCGAGCTGTTGTGCCCGGGATGTGAGCGGGCTGTGGGTCCGGACGGTCAGAGCTCGCGTGTCGAGCGCGGCGAGCCGGCGCCCTCCGCCCGGGTGCCCGGCCGGCGGGTCGCGGACAGCGGCGTGGCGACGTCTTCGAGCGACTTCCCCTCGGCGGCCACGCCGAAGATGATCGCGACGACCCCGCCGACGATCATGACCGCGGCGCCGAGCAGGTAGCCCAGGAACAGCTTGAACGGGTCGGAGCCGTCGCCGATCAGGGCGCCGTAGATCACCGGGCCGAGCGCCCCGAAGCACTGCGCGATGGCGAAGAACACCGCGATCGCCTTCGCGCGCACCTCCTGCGGGAAGATCTCGCTCACCGTCAGGTACGCCGCGCTGGCGCCGGACGAGGCGAAGAAGAAGATGACGCACCAGGCGATGGTCTGCGTGATCGCGGTCAGCGCCCCCGCGTTGAACAGGAACGCCGATATCGCCAGCAGGACACCGGACAGGATGTACGTGCCGGCGATCATCTTCTTCCGGCCGATGGTGTCGAAGTAGTGCCCGATCGTCAGCGGGCCGACCAGGTTGCCCACGCAGAAGGCGATGAGGAACAGCGGCGCGTCCGACGGGTCGACGCCGTAGAACTTGCCCAGCACGAGGGTGTAGGTGAAGAAGATCGCGTTGTACAGGAACGACTGCGAGATCATCAAGGTGGCGCCGAGCACCGAACGGGTCGGGTACTCACGGAAGAGGACCTTCGCCAGCGCGAAGTAGCCGTGGTCGTCACCCGGTTTGACCTCGATCGCCTTGCTCTCGTCCACCGGGGGGAGCTCGCGCCCGGACTCCCGCACCTCGTGCTCCATGTAGGTGATCGACTTCTCGGCCGCGTCCTCGCGGCCGTGCATGACCTGCCAGCGCGGGCTCTCCGGCAGGTGCCTGCGCACGAACAGGATCACCAGCCCCAGCACGGGACCGATCGCGAAGCCGATGCGCCACCCGATGCTCGGCTCGAACGCGTTGAGCAGCACGAACGTGCTGAGCGTTCCGAGCAGCGCACCGAACCAGTAGGTGCCGTTCACCGCGATGTCGACGCGGCCGCGGAACCGGGCCGGGATCAGCTCGTCGATCGCGGAGTTGATGGCGGCGTACTCGCCGCCGATCCCCATCCCGGCGATGAACCGCGTCGCGTAGAGGAACACCAGCCACCCGGGGCTGTTGCCCAGCGTCAACGCGGTCAGGCCGCTCCCGACGAGGTAGACCAGCAGCGTGACCATGAACAGGTTGCGGCGGCCGAGCCGGTCGGACATGCGTCCGAAGAACAGCGCCCCGACCACCTCGCCGATCAGGTACACCGTCGCGAGCAGCCCGACCTCGGTGGAGGACAGGGCGAGGGTGTCCGGCTGGGTGAGGGTGTCCGCGACGGCGCTGGCGACCGTGATCTCCAGCCCGTCGAGGATCCAGACCGCGCCGAGGGCGACGACCATCCGCGTGTGGAACGGCGACCAGGGCAGCCGGTCGATACGGGCGGGGATCAGGCTCCGGACCGCACCCGGAGCCGCGGGAGCGGCATCAGTGGCCATGGCTAACGATTCCCGAACCACCTGGCCGCCAAACGGGTTTTCCGGCGGGGTCAAACCGCCGGCAGCCACACCGCGAACTCGGTCCGGCCGGGTGCGCTGACCAGGGTGACCGAGCCGCCGTGCGCGGCCACGACGGCGTCCACGATCGCCAGGCCGAGGCCGGTGCTGCCGTTGTCGCGGGAGCGTGAGGCCGACCCGCGGGCGAACCGTTCGAAGACCTCCGACTGCAGCTCCGGCGGGATGCCGGGGCCCTCGTCGGTGACCGTCAGCCGGGCGCCGCCGGGTGCGGGCCCGAGCGCGACGCGCACGGCCGTGCCGGGCGGGGTGTGCGTGCGCGCGTTGGCGAGCAGGTTGGCCAGCACCTGGGCGAGCCGAGAGCCGTCGCCGGGCACCGTCACGGGCTCCGCGGGCAGGTCGAGCTCCCACCGGTGGTCCGGCCCGGCGGCGTGGGCGTCGCTGACCGCGTCGACGACGAGGCGGGTGAGGTCGACCGGGGCCCGGTCGAGGGGGCGGCCCGCGTCGAGCCGGGCGAGCAGCAGGAGGTCCTCCACGAGCGTGGTCATCCGCTCCGCCTGCGACGAGATCCGCGTCAGGGAGTGCGCCGTCTCGGCGGGCAGCGGCGTGCGGCGCGTCAGCTCGGCGTAGCCGCGGATCGCCGCGAGCGGGGTGCGCAGCTCGTGGCTGGCGTCGGCGACGAACTGCCGCAGTCGCATCTCGCTCTCCTGCCGGGCCGCGAGTGCGGCGCCGACGTGGTCGAGCATCCGGTTCAGCGCCCCACCGACCTGCCCGACCTCCGTGCGTGGGTCGGCGTCCGCCACCCGCGCGGCGAGCTCGACCTCGCCCCGGTCCAGGGGCAGTGCGCTCACCCGTGCCGCCGTGGCCGCCACGCGGTCCAGCGGCCGCAGCTCCCTGCGGACGAGCACGGCGCCCGCGACGCCGGCCCCCGTCAACGCGACCGCGGCGACGACCAGCTCGATGACGACCAGCCGGGTGACGGTGTCCTGGACGCCGCGCTCGGGCAGCCCGACCATGATCACGTCGCCGTTGCGGCCCGCCACGGCGGTGATCCGGTAGTCCCCGAGCGGGCCGAGGTCGACCGTGCGCGGCGGGGCGCCCACCGGTACCGCGACGAGGTCGGCGTACTCGGAGGCGGGGACCCGGTCGATCGTCCCGCCCGGGTCGATGACCGACGCCCCCACGACCTCCCCGCCGCGGAGCACGGCGCCGAGGGTCCCCGCCTGCTGCCCGGGGCCGAAGTGGCTGGAGTCGACGGGCGGGGGCGGCCGGTCCTCCCCGGTGGACGGGGGCGCGGAACGGGTGAAGCGGGCGGTGGCCGAACGCAGGTCGTCGTCGAGCCGGTCGACGAGGAAGTCCCGCAGCGCGATCGCCGTGACCACCGCGATCACGGCGGTCGCCACCGCGAGCAGCAGCAGGACCGTCGCCACGAGCCGCGCCCGCAGCGACCGCGCCCTCACCCGTCGACCGCCGGCTTCAGCACGTATCCCGCGCCGCGCACGGTGTGGATCATCGGTGCCCGTCCGGCGTCGATCTTCTTGCGGAGGTAGGAGACGTACAGCTCGACGACGTTGGACTGGCCGCCGAAGTCGTAGTTCCACACGCGGTCGAGGATCTGGGCCTTGCTCAGCACGCGGCGCGGGTTGCGCATCAGGTAGCGCAGCAGCTCGAACTCGGTGGCGGTCAGCTCGAACTCGGCTCCGCCGCGGCGCACCTCGTGGCTGTCCTCGTCGAGGACGAGGTCGCCGACGACCAGCTCGGAGCCCTGCCGCGCGGCCGTCATCCCCGACCGGCGCAGGAGTCCGCGCAGCCGTGCGACGAGCTCCTCGAGGCTGAAGGGCTTGGTGACGTAGTCGTCGCCGCCCGCGGTGAGGCCCGCGACGCGGTCCTCGACGGCGTCGCGCGCGGTGAGGAACAGCACCGGGACCTCGGGGGCCTCGGTCCGCATCCGGCGCAGCACCTCCAGCCCGTCCATGTCGGGGAGCATGACGTCGAGGACCACGGTGTCCGGGCGGAACTCCCGCGCCGTGCGGACCGCCGCACCGCCGTCGCCCGCGGTGCGGACCTCCCAGCCCTCGTACCGCAGCGCCATCGAGAGCAGGTCGGCGAGCGCGGCCTCGTCGTCGACGACCAGGACCCGCACGGGGCTGCCGTCGGCACGCCGCAACGCCGGCCCCTGCTCGCTCACCGCGCTCATGCTAGCCAGGCTCCCCGCCACCGCTGTGCCGTCGCTGGGCGGTTCCTGTGTGCCGGCTGTGGATTCGCCGATCGAGGGAACCGGAGCGCCGTCCGGTTCGTCCAAGCCCGCACCCACAACCCGAGGAGGACGACCATGACGGTCGCCACCACACAGTTCGCGGGCTGGCCCGCCGACGCCACCGCGTTCCTCGCCGAGATCGCCGCCACCAACACGGCGGAGTTCTGGGCGGCCAACCGGCAGCGCCACGCCGACGCCGTGGACGCCCCGACGCGCGCGCTGGCCGAGGCGCTGCACGCCGAGTTCGGGTCGTCGCGGGTCTTCCGCCCGTACGTCAACCGCCGCTTCCGGCCCGGCGCCGACCCCTACCGCACCGACGCCGGGCTCGCCGTGACCACCGGTGGTGGCGCGGTCCTCAGCGCCGTGCTCTCGGCCGCGGCGCTCACCGTGGCCGCCGGCCACTGGGAGTTCGACGGCGGCCAGCTCCGCCGGTACCGGACGGCCGTCGACGGGGAGCCCGGTGCCGAGCTGGAGCGGGTCCTCGCGGGTCTCGAGGCCGGGCTCGCCGTCGTTCCCGGCCGCCTGCTCACCGGCTCGCCCCGCGGCATGCGGCCGGACCACCCCCGGATCGGGCTGCTCCGCCACCGCGGCCTGCAGGTCGGAGCGGTCTGGCCGGCCGGGCCCTGGCTGCGGACGCCGGAGCCGCTCGACCGGGTGCGGGCAGCGTGGCGCGCGGCGCGGCCGCTGGTCACCTGGCTCGACACCCACGTGGGGCCGCCCGCCGCGCGCTGACGGCCGTCAGGGCGGCGAGGTGGCACCGAGGCGCTCGGAGAGCTCGGAACGGCCGGTGACGCCCAGCTTGCGGTAGGCGTGACCGAGGTGGTTCTCGACCGTCTTCGGGGTGACGTAGAGCGCCTGGGCGATGTCGCGGTTCGACGCGCCGTCCGCCGCCATGTCGGCGATCCGCCGCTCGGTGGGGGTGAGCGCGTCGGGCCCGCTCACGGCGGGGCGGCGGGTGTGCACGCCCGCGGCGGCCAGCTCGACGCGTGCGGTGGTCCACCAGCGGTTGCGCGCCGCACTCGTGCGCCACCTGGAGCCCCTCCGACAGCTGCTCCCTGGCCGCGGCGCGATGGTTGGCCCGGCGCTGCGCGGCGCCGAGGTCGACGAGCGCGCGTGCCCGCTCCAGCGGCGCCTGGGCCCGGCCGAGCACGGTCACCGCCTCCGCCAGCGTGTCGACCGACCCGGCGACCAGCCCGGAGACCCGCAGCGCCATCCCCTCGGCGCGCGCCGAGGAGAACCGGCGCGCCTCCGACACGGCCTCGGCCGCCTGCTCGGCCGCCTCGGCCGTCCGGCCCAGCCGGTGCAGCGCCACCACGCTCCACGCCTGCCACGGCGCGTAGTTCGGGTGCAGCACCTCCCGGCGCGCCAACCGCCGTCCACACTCGCGCAGGTCGGTCAGCGCCTCGGCGGGCCGGTCCTGGGCCAGCCGCAGCCTGGCCCGCACGGCCAGCAGGTGCGGGCTCGTGACCGGCACCCCGCTCGCCGCCAGCTCCCGCTCGGCCTCGTGCCTCCGCACCGCGCTCGACGAGGCAGAGCAGCACCCAGGCCAGGGTCTGCCGGCGCACCTGGACGTCGAACCCGCGTCCGAGCCGGTCGGCCAGCCGCGCGTCGGCCTCGGCGTCGTGCAACCGCCCGCGCCGGTACTGGACGTGCGCGCGCTCCGCGGCGGCGATCCCGAGGTCGAGCAGCCTGCCGTGGCGGTGGGCGGCGGCGACGGCGGCGTCGGCCGAGGCGATCGCGAGGTCGAGCCGGTCGGCCGCGATGAGCACGAGCGACGCGGTGAAGAAGGCACCGCCGTCCGCGATCCCGATGCCGGACACGACGGCCGCGGTGCGGGCGGCGAGCTCGACCGCCTCCCCGCTCGGGTCGGGATCACGCAGCGCGCGCCTGGCGGCGAGCCGGAGCAGCAGGCCCATCCCGGCGTTCCCGCCCGCCTCGGCCCGCGCGGCGAGCTCGCGAACCCTGGTCACCGTCGGCCGGCCGCTACCCGACCCGATGCGCCCGGCGAGCGCGAGCTCGGTGTCGAGCGCGGCCACGAGGTCCGGGTCGGTGTCCCCCAGCGCGATGCGCGCGGCGCGGACCGTCTCGTCGGCGGGACCGTAGTTGCCCCCCGACCGCAGCGCGCGCGACAGCGATGAGGGCGACCCGACCGGCCGCGACCGGGTCCGGGGTGAGCCGCCACGCGTCGCGCAGCGTGGCGAACCCGTCGCCGTCGGCGGCCTGTATCTGGGCCATGCCCAGGTGCAGCAGGAGCTCGGGCCGGATCGCCGGGTCCGGCGGCTCGTCCATCGCCCGCCGCAGGTAGGTCACGGCGGCCTTCGGGGCGCCCTTGGCGGTGGCGGCGTCGGCGGCGGCGCGCAGCCTTTCCACCACCCACCCGTCGGCGAGGTGTTCGGTGGCGAGCAGGTGCGCGGCCACGCGCTCGGGATCGGCGCCGTCCGCCGCCAGGCAGCGGGCGGCGCGGTCGTGACCGCGGTGCTGCTCGGCTGCGCTCATCCGCTCCAGCAGGGCGTCGGCGATCAGCGGATGGGCGAAGGCCAGCGGGCGGCCCCTCGCCAGCAGCTCGGCCGCGGTCAGCGCGTCCGCGGCTGCGCCAGCCGCAGCGGGGTCGAGGTCGGCGAGCGCCGCCGCCCGCCGCAGCTCGGCCGCGGGCCCCAGCACCGCCACCGCGCGGGCGAGTGCTCCCGCGGCCGGAGGCAGCTGGCGCAGCCTCGGCAGGACGAACGTGGCGACGATCGCCTGCCCCCGCTGCCGCACGGCGTCCACGCCCCCGGCGTCGGGCGCCACCCCGTCCTCGCGCAGGGCGGCGAGCAGCGCGTGCAGCAGCATCGGGTTGCCGCCCGTGGCGTCCCGGCAGGCCCGGAGGAAGGCGGGATCGGCCTCGTCGCCCAGCGCGGCGCGGACCCGCTCGTCGGAGGTGCCGGGGGTCAGCGGGCCGGGGCGCAGGACGACCGCCTGGGGGTCCTCGCGCATGGAGTCGGTGGCGCGGTCGCTGCCGGGACGGGTGGCGATCATGATGGCGACGGGCAGCTCCTCCACCCGGCGGGCGAGGTAGGCCAGCGCCCGCAGCGACGGCTCGTCGGCCCAGTGCGCGTCGTCGACCAGCAGGAGCAGCGGGCCGCCGTCGGCCAGCGCGACCGTCAGCCAGTACAGCCCGTGCAGCCGCTCCGCCGTCACCACCGCCGGCACGGACGTGTCCTCGGTGAGGGTGACGACCGGCGCCGCAAGCCGCGCCGGTCCGGACGCGAGCACCCCCGGCTCGGCGGCCACCGCGGGCTCGAAGAGCCCGCGCACCACGCCGAAGGCGAACTCGCGCTCCAGCTCGCTTGCCCGCGCGCGCAACACCCGCACCCCGGATCGCTCGGCGTGCGCCCGCGCCGCCCGCAACAACCGGGTCTTGCCGATCCCGGCCGGGCCCTCGACCCACAGCACCGACCCGTGGCCGGCAGCCGCGGCGTCCACCGCGGCCGCCACCGTCGCCAGCTCCCGCTCGCGCTCCAGCAACGGCGGCGGGTCACCCGCGTACCCCCGCACGGCACCCACCATCGCAGCCCCCGCACCGGCACCCACCAGCCTGCCGCCGGGCGAAACCTGGGGGTTCGGCCCTCATGCGCGCCGACCTTCCCGACCTGTTGGCTGGCGTGACCACGAGGGAGGACACGATGACGACCACCGATCGGTTCCGCCACCGCCGACCTTGCCCGTTCCCGAGCACGTGTTCACGAGCGGGCGGCCCGACCTGCGGATACCCGGACTCTCGCTGCCGGAGTTCCTGCTCGGTGCCGCATCGTCGCGGGCAGGCCACCCGGCGGTGGTCGACGGCGCCTCCGGGCGCACGCTCACCTACGCCGAGCTGGCGCTCGGCGTCCGACGGGTCGCCGCCGGGCTGGCCGCGCGCGGTCTGCGCAAGGGCGACGTGTTCGCGATCCTGGCGCCCAACGGACCGGAATGGCTGCTCGGCTGCTACGGCGCGATGGCCGCCGGCGGGATCGTGACCGGGATCAACCCGCTCTACACGCCCCACGAGATCGCCGCCCAGATCGGCGACTCCGGCGCCCGGTTCCTGCTCACGGCGCCGCCGTTCCTGCCCGCCGCCCGCGCCGCGGTCGAGCTCGTCGGCGGCGCGGAGATCATCGTCCTCGGGGAGCCGGTCGAGGGCGCCACGCCGTTCGCCGAGCTGCTGGCCCACGGCGACACCCCGCCGCCCGTGGCGATCGACCCGGCCGTCGACCTCGCGCTGCTGCCCTACTCCAGCGGGACCAGCGGCCTCCCGAAGGGCGTGATGCTGACCCACCGGGCCTGCGTGGCCAACGTCATGCAGCAGGAGGCCGTCGTCCCGCTTCGGCGCAGCCGCCCGCGTGCTGGGCGTCGCCCCGTTCTTCCACGCCACCGGGTTCGGCTGCATCGCCAACGCGACCCTGCACGCCGGCGCGACGATCGTGACGATGCCGCGCTTCGACGTCGAGCAGTTCCTCGCGCTGATCCAGCACCACCGGATCACCTCGATGGTCGTCGTGCCGCCGGTCGTGCTGGCGCTGGCCAAGCATCCGGCCGTCGACCGCTACGACCTGTCCTCGCTGGAGTGGGTGGCCTGCGGCGCCGCTCCGCTGGGAGCCGAGCTGCAGCAGGCGTGCGCGCGCCGGCTCGGCCGCCCGGTGCTGCAGGGCTACGGGATGACCGAGATGACGGCCGGCATCGCGCATCTGGCCGCTCGACACGCCGGTCGTCCCCGGCGCCGCCGGCAAGCTGCTGCCCGGCGTGCAGGCCCGGGTGGTGGACCTGGCCACCGGTGCCGACGTGGGTCCGGGCGGGGCCGGGCGAGCTGTGGGTGCGGGGCCCGTCGATCATGTCCGGCTACCGCGACAGGCCGGACGCGACCGCGGCGACGATCGACGCGCAGGGCTGGCTGCACACGGGGGACATCGCCCGCTTCGACGACGGCGGAGCGCTGTTCGTCGTCGACCGGGTGAAGGAGCTGATCAAGGTCAAGGCGTTCCAGGTCGCCCCCGCCGAGCTGGAGGCGGTGCTGCGCGCCCATCCGGACGTCGCCGACGCCGCCGTGGTGCCGATGCCCGACGACCGCGCGGGCGAGCGGCCGAAGGCGTTCGTGGTGCGGACGGCGTCCGCCACCGTCGGCGCCGACGAGATCGAGGCGTACGTCGCGGAGCGGGTGGCGCCCCACAAGCGACTGGGCGCCGTCGAGTTCATCGACTCCATCCCGACCTCACCCGCCGGCAAGACCCTCCGCCGGCTGCTGAAGCCCCGCTGACACCGGCCCCCTTTTCCGCACTCTGGATGCACTACGCGGATCCGGGCGGGTCCGGAAGTGCGTTCTGCATCCAGAGTGCGAGTCACCGGAGCCGCCAGTAGCCCGTGGCGTAGACGGCGCGGCGGTCGAGGCCGCGGTCGTCGAGCAGGTGCCTGCGCAGGTCCCGGACGCACGCCGACTCCCCGGCCAGCCAGGCCTGGCCCCGTCCGGCCGGCAGCACGGCGGCGCGGACGGCGTCCGCGAGCGGGACGCCCGGCTCGCCGCCGTCGCGGTGCACCCAGCACACGGTCGCGGCGCCCGGTAGCGCCTGCTCCTCGGCCGGCCCGGCGACCTCGAGGAACGCGAGCACCTGGGCGCCCTCGGGCAGCGCCGCCAGCACGGTCGCGACGGCGGGCAGCGCCGTCTCGTCGCCGATGACGAGGTGGAAGTCCGCTTCCGGGTCGGGAACGTATCGGCCGCCGGGCTCGGACACCGCCACCCAGGCGCCCGGGCGGGCGTCGCGGGCCCACGCGGCGGCGGGCCCGTGCCCGCCGTGCAGGACGAAGTCGACGTCGAGCTCGCCCGCACGCGGGTCGAAACGCCGCACCGTGTACGTCCGGATCGCCGGGCGGGCCTCGCCGGTGGGCCACAGCGGACCGCCGGAGGTGGCGCGCGGCACGGCGGGGCGCTCCTGACCTTCGACGGGGAAGAACATCTTGATCCGGCGGTCGGGACCCTCGCCGGGGAAACCGGCGAGCTCGTCGCCCGCGAGCGTCACCCGCACCATCAGCGGGGTGAGGCGCTCACTGCGCCGGACCTGCAGCAGTCGGGGGGCCGTCGTGGTCACGCGGGCCATTGTGCGGCTCGGCCGCTCGTGGGTGACAGGACCCGCCGCTCACGGGCGGTGGGCGAGGCCGGTCCAGGCGAGGTCCATGAGGTACTCGGTGACCTCGGCGCTGCTCGGACCGGCGGCACCGGCCGGGCCCCGCCACAGCGCGAGCCGCTCGCAGGCCCCGACGATCACCTGCGCCCAGCCGGCGAGACGCTGCGGCTCCGCGTCGGGCGCCTGGTTCGCGAGCAGCCCGGCGATGAGGTCGGTCTGCTGGGCGCGGATGCCCTCGAGTGCCTCGCCCGCGATCGTGGAGTCCGCGTAGATCAACGTCCACGCCGGTCCCTGCGCGTCGAGGTAGTCGAAGAACGCGCGGATCCCACGCCGCAGCATGTCCTCGGGTCCGGTCGCCGACCCGGCCGCCTCCGCGGTGACGGCGAGGAGCTCGGCGCGCGCACGTGCGATGCAGGCCAGCAGGAGCCCGTCCTTCGAGCCGAAGTGCGTGTACAGCACGGGTTTCGTCACGCCGACCCGCTCGGCGACGGCGTCCATGGACGCGGACTGGTAGCCGCGCTCGGTGAACACCGCGACGGCCGCGTCGAGGATCTGCTGCTCGCGCTCGGCGCGGCCGAGTCGACGGCGGGGGGACCTGGTCTCCACGGGGGCGGACCCTACCGCAGGTAACTTACCCGTGGTAACTTACCGCCGGTAGTGATCCGGGAGGAGCAGGATGACCGTCAGCGACAGTGTCGAGCACACGTCGAAAGCGTCGACGTCGCCATCGTGGGCAGCGGGTTCTCCGGCCTCGGTGCGGCCGTCCGGCTGAGCCGGGCCGGCCGGGGCGACTTCGTCATCCTGGAGAAGGAAGGCCGCCTCGGCGGCACCTGGCGCGACAACACCTACCCCGGATGCGCCTGCGACGTGCAGTCGCACCTGTACTCGTTCTCCTTCGCGCCCAACCCGAACTGGACGCGGCTGTTCGCCCGCCAGCCCGAGATCCGGTCCTACCTCGAAGGCATCGCCGACCGCTACGGCCTGCGCGACCGCATCCGGTTCCACGCCGCCGTCACCGGCGCCGAGTGGGACGGCTCGCACTGGCAGGTCCGCACCGCCGACGGCCGCAGCCTGCGCGCCCGCGCCGTCGTGTGGGGGACCGGCGCGCTCCACGAGCCGTCGATCCCCGACATCGAGGGCCTCGACACGTTCACGGGCACGGTCTTCCACTCCGCGCGGTGGGACCACGAGCACGACCTGCGGGGCAAGCGGGTCGCCGTGATCGGCACCGGCGCCAGCGCGATCCAGTTCGTGCCGCAGATCGCGCCCGACGTCGCGTCGCTCACGCTCTTCCAGCGCACCCCGGCCTGGGTGCTGCCCAAGCCCGACCGGGCGGTCCCCGCCCGGCTGCGCCGCCTCTACCGCCTGCTCCCCGCCACGCAGAAGCTCCAGCGGGCGATCATCTACACGCGCAACGAGAGCCTCGTCGGTGGCTTCCTGAAGCCCGGCCGGATGCGGGTGATCGAGAAGTTCGCGCGGAGCTACCTCGACCGGGTGTTCGCCGACCGGCCCGATCTCCTGGCCGCGGTGACGCCGGACTTCACGATCGGCTGCAAGCGGATCATGCTCTCCAACGACTACTACCCCGCGCTGAAACGCGACAACGTCACGGTCGTGACCGAGAAGATCGTCCGGGTCACCGCGGGCGCCGTCGTGACGGCCGACGGCGTCGAGCACGAGGTCGACACGATCATCCTCGGCACCGGTTTCCGGGTCGGCGACGGGATGCGCCAGGTCGACGCCGTCGGGCGCGACGGGCTGAAGCTGGCCGACGCGTGGCGCGACGGGGCGCAGGCCCACCTCGGCACGACCGTCGCCGGGTTCCCGAACCTCTTCCTCCTCGCCGGGCCGAACACCGGCCTCGGCCACAGCTCGATGATCTACATGATCGAGTCGCAGCTGAACTACGTCGTCGACGCCATGGCCACGCTCGACGAGACCGGCGCCACCGCCATCGACACCCGTCGCGACCGGCAGGACGCCTTCAACGCCGGCGTCCAGCGGCGGCTCGACGGTTCCGTGTGGAACGCGGGGGGCTGTTCGAGCTGGTACCTCGACGAGCACGGGCGCAACCGGACCCTCTGGCCCGGCTACACGTGGAGCTTCCGCCGCCGCACGCGCCGCGTGGACCTCGCCGACCACGAGCTGGTGAGCTGACGCAGGGACTAGGTTTCGGCGCGTGCCCGACCTCGCCGACCCCGACCTCGCCGACCTCGCGACCTCGCCGACACGGTGTACGCGATCCCGCTGACCACCCGGTTCCGCGGGATCACCGTCCGCGAGGGGATGTTGCTGGAGGGCCCGTCCGGGTGGGGCGAGTTCTGCCCCTTCCCCGAGTACGACGACGCCGAGTCGGCCCCCTGGCTCGCCGCCGCGCTGGAGGCGGCCGTCGACGGCTGGCCGGATCCGGTGCGCGACCGGGTGCCCGTCAACTGCATCGTCCCCGCGGTGGGGCCGGAGAGCGCGCACGCGCTCGTCGTGGCGTCGGGGTGTGCCACCGCGAAGGTCAAGGTGGCCGACGAGCCCGGGTCGCTGGCCGCCGACGAGGCACGCGTCGAGGCCGTCCGGGACGCGCTGGGTCCGGGCGGGGCCGTCCGCGTGGACGCCAACGCGCGGTGGGAGGTCGACGAGGCCGTCGCGGCGATCCGGGCTCTGGACCGTGCGGCGGGCGGCCTCGAGTACGTCGAGCAGCCCTGCGCCGAGGTCGAGGAGCTGGCCGCGGTGCGCCGCCGGGTGGACGTGCGGATCGCCGCCGACGAGTCGATCCGGCGCGCGCAGGACCCGATGCGGGTCGCGCTCGCGGGAGCTGCGGACGTCGCCGTGCTCAAGTGCGCGCCGCTGGGCGGGGTGCGCCGCGCGCTCGCCGTGGCGCAGGCGTGCGGGCTGCCCTGCGTCGTGTCGTCGGCGTTGCAGACCAGCGTCGGGCTCGCGGCGGAGGTCGCGCTGGCCGCCGCGCTGCCCCGGCTCGACTTCGCCTGCGGGTTGGGCACGGGCGCGTTGCTGCGCGCGGACGTCGTCGACCCGGGGGACGCGCTCGTCCCGCGGGCCGGGTGGCTGCCCGCGCCGCGCCGCGCGCCCCGGTGCCGACCCGGCGGGCGGCGGTGGCCGCCGCTCCGGATCGCGAGCGCGTGGTGGCGCGCCCGCCTGGCCCGCGTGTCGGCGATCCCGCGCGGTCGACGGGCATCGCGCGGGCTAGTTGCCGGTTCATCGCGGGCGTCCGCGCGGACGGCGGGGCGCGGGCGGTCTGTCGTCTAGCGTGTTGCCGTCATGGCAGTGGTGGTCGTCGGGGCGGGTCTGGCGGGGCTGGCGTGTGCGACGGCGCTCGGCGCGGCCGGCGTGCCGGTCCGCGTTCTGGAGCGGTCGCACGTGGTCGGCGGCCGGATGGCGACCCGGCGGATCGACGGCCGTCCGGTCGACATCGGCGCCGCGTACTTCACGGTGCGCGACCCCGGGTTCGCCGAGGTGGTGGCCCGGTGGCGCACCGCGGGTCTCGCCAGGCCGTGGACCGACGAGCTGGCCGTCCTCGACGCGGCGGCGCGGCGCTCCCGGGCGCCGGGGCCGGTGCGCTGGGCGGCGGCCCGCGGCCTGCGCAGCCTCGTCGCCGACCTCGCCGAGACCGGCACCGAGCACTCACCGTCGAGCTCGAGCACGAGGTCTCCCGCGTCGGCCCGGGCCCGTGGTCGACGGCGAGCGGGCCGACGCCGTCGTCGCTCGCGATGCCGGACCCGCAGGCCCTCCGGCTGGTGGACCCGGCGTCCCCGGCCGCGGCGGCGGTGCGCGGCCGGTCGTGGCGTCCGGTGGTCGCGGTCGCCGCCGGGTGGCCCGACCGGCAGTGGCCGGAGCTGCCCGCGGCCTTCGTCAACGACCATCCGGTGCTCGCCCTCGTCGCCGACGACGGCGACCGCCGTGGCGACGGCGCCCCGGTCCTGGTCGCGCACACGACGTCGGACTTCGCCCGGCTGCACGACGCCGACCCGCCTGCTGCCGCGGGTCCCGTGCTCGGCGCCCTGCGCGAGCTGCTCGGCGTGCGACGCCCCGCCGCTGTGGACCCACGTCCACCGCTGGCGGTTCGCCGCCCCGGCCGCCGACCGTGACCGGCCGTTCCACCTCGGAGACGACGGCATCTCGCTGGCGGGCGACGGCTGGGGCAGCTCGCGGGTGGAGACGGCGTGGCGGTCCGGCACCCTCCTCGGCCAGGAACTGGCCAGGCGGCTGCGGGAGTGACCCCGGGCCGAAGATCACCGGCTCGGCGCGTCGACCGCCGGATCTGACCGGTTGACGCGCCAGGCCGGCGATCACGGGCGGTTCGGTTCCCGACGCCGTGACCACGCCATCCACCCGCCGCCGGCGTTACGGTCCCTGGATGGCCGTGCCCGCCGATGCGCCCGACCCCGCCCGCCCCGATCGTGCCGAGCCGGCCCCGGTCGTGGCCGACCTGCTCGACGCCCTGCCGGCCGACCGGGTGCTGCTCGATCCCGGCGTGCTCGGCTCGTACCTGCACGACGAGGCCGAGTGGGCCGACTACGGCAGCCCGGCCGCGGTGGTGCGGCCGCGGAGCACGGCCGAGGTCGCGGCCGTCGTGCCGCATGCGCGCGGCGTGGCGTGCCGGTCGTCACCCGCGGTGCGGGCACCGGACTGTCCGGCGGCGCGAACGCCGTCGACGGCTGCGTGGTGCTCAGCACCGAGCGGATGCGCGCGATCGTCGAGATCGACGTCGGCGAGCGGCTCGCCGTCGTGCAGCCCGGGGTGGTCAACGACGAGCTGCGCGCTGCGGCGGCCGAGCACGGGCTCTGGTACCCGCCGGATCCGGCGAGCGCCCCGTGGTCGACGATCGGCGGCAACGTCGCCACCAACGCGGGCGGACTCTGCTGCGTGAAGTACGGCGTCACCCGCGACTACGTGCTCGCGCTGGAGGTCGTCACCGCCGCGGGCGAGGCCGTCCGGCTGGGCAGGCGCACGGCGAAGGGCGTCGCCGGCTACGACCTCGTGGGGCTCATGGTGGGATCGGAGGGCACGCTGGGCGTGATCACCGAGGTCACGGTCCGGCTCCGCCCGTTGCGCGCGCCCGCCCCCCGCACGGTCGTCGGCTTCTTCGACACCCTCGCCGAGTGCGGGGACGCCGTCGCCCGGGTCACGGCGCGCGGGCTGCAACCCGCCGCGTTCGAGCTGATCGACCGGCACTGCCTGCGCGCGGTCAACGAGTGGAAGCATGCCGGCCTGCCGGAGGACGCCGCCGTCCTGCTGCTCGCCCAGAGCGACCTCCCCGAGCCCGCCGCCGGCATCGAGGCCGACGCCATCCACGCCGAGTTCGTCGCGGCCGGGGCACGGGACAGCATCGTCTCCACGGACCCCGTCGAGGCCGAGGCCCTGTTCGACGCGCGCCGCCTCGCCTACCCGGCTCTCGAGCAGCGCGGCCACCCGATCCTCACCGAGGACGTCTGCCTGCCCCGCGGCCGCCTCGCCGAGATGCTCGCCCGGGTGGAGGCGATCTCGGCGCGCCACGACACGCTGATCGCCAACATCGCCCACGCGGGCGACGGCAACCTGCACCCGCTGATCATCACGCCACCCGGCGACGAGGCGGCGAAGATCCGGGCGCAGGCCGCGTTCGACGAGATCGTCGACGCCGCGATCGACCTGGGCGGGACGGTCACCGGCGAGCACGGCGTGGGGCTGCTCAAACGCGCCGGAATGCAGCGCGAGCTCGGGCCGTCGGTCGTGGCCATGCAACGGGCGGTGAAACAGGCCCTGGATCCGCACGGGATCCTCAACCCGGGCAAGGTGACCGGGTGACCACGAGCCCGCTGCTGCCCCCGCTGCTCGACCCGCCCGACCGGCCCGCGCTGCGTTTCACCACCCGCGCCCGTGACGACGAGCTGAGCTACCGAGAGCTCGCCGCCGTCGCGGGCGGCCTCGCGACCAAGCTGGCCAGGCGCGTCGCGGGTCGTCGTGTTCGCCACCCCCGGCGTGCACACGGCCGTCGCCGTCACGGCGGCGCTGGTCGCGGGCGTGCCCGCCGTGCCGCTGAACCCCAAGATCGGCGAGCGCGAGCTCGGGCACGTCGCTCACGGACGCCGCACCCGACCTGGTCCTCGCGGCTCCCGGCGTCGACCTGCCCGCTCCGCTGGCCGCG
The DNA here is from genome assembly GCA_963784265.1 of uncultured Actinomycetota bacterium. Taxonomy (GTDB): domain Bacteria; phylum Actinomycetota; class Actinomycetes; order Mycobacteriales; family Pseudonocardiaceae; genus Pseudonocardia. The sequence continues at coordinate 114,621 of CAWAQQ010000002.1, read as the reverse complement.
CTGCCGCGCGTGGACGTCGACCTCGACGCGTCCGGACCGGTTCCCGGGGACGAGCCGCCACTCGACGCGCCCGCGCTCGTCGTCTACACCTCGGGGACCACCGGCCCACCCAAGGGGGCGGTGCTCTCCCGGCTCGCGGTCGCGTCCAACGTGGACGCGCTGGCCGACGCATGGGGCTGGACCGCCGACGACCGCCTGGCGCACGCACTGCCGCTGTTCCACGTGCACGGCCTGGTGCTCGGCGTGCTGGGGGTGCTGCGCCGCGGCGGCGGCCTGCACCACCTCGGCGCGTTGGACGCGACCACGCTGGCCGCCGCCGTCGACGGCGGGGCGACCATGGTCTTCGGGGTGCCCACGCAGTACCACCGCCTCGCCGACGAGCTCGATGCCGACCCCGGGGCAGCCGCCGCCATCGGGCGGGCGCGGCTGCTCGTCTCCGGATCCGCCGCACTCACCGGGGACGACCACACCCGCCTGCGCAGCGCCACCGGCCTCGCCGTGCGCGAGCGCTACGGGCTCACCGAGACCCTCATCCTCACCGCGGCACGGGCCGACGAGGAGCCCGAGCCGGGCACGGTCGGGCGTCCGCTCGCGGGCACGGAGGTCCGGTTGGCGCCGTTGGCAGCCGAGCCGGGCGAGCCGTCCGCGACGAGCTCGGCGGGGTCGAGGTCCGGGGCCCGGGCCTGTTCAGCGGGTACCTCAACCGCCCGGACGCGACGGCAGCGGCGCACACCGCGGACGGCTGGTTCGCCACCGGCGACATCGGCCGCTGGACGCCGTCGGGGATGCTCGCGATCGTCGGACGCAAGGCCACCGACCTCATCAAGTCGGGCGGGTACAAGATCGGCGCGGGCGAGATCGAGAACGCGCTGCTCGAGCACCCCGACGTCGCCGAGGCGGCCGTGATCGGGATGCCCGACGAGGACCTGGGGGAGCGGGTGGTCGCGTTCGTCGTGACCGGCGGTGGCGCGCCGTCCGAACGGGACCTCGTCGATCACGTCGCCGCGCTGCTCGCCCCGCACAAGCGCCCGCGCGAGGTCCGGTTCACCGAGGCGCTTCCCCGCAACGACATGGGCAAGGTGGTGAAGGCGCGCCTGCCGCGGGATTAGCGGCGAGATCGTTCGGGCAGTCCCGGGCATGGCCGACGCGACGACGACAGACACCGGGCGCCGGACCTACCGCGGTGCCGCCGAGGCAGGCCCGCCCCGGCTGAGCGGCCTCGCGGGAGTCGGGCGGGAGACCGTCGACGACCAGCAGGTGCTGGAGACCGAGCGGTACGACACCGCCGACCGTCGGCTCGCCGCCGCGGGGATGAGGCTCGCCGTGCAGCGCGGCGAGGGCCCGGCGCGGTGGGAGCTCGCGCTCCCCGACGGGGAGGGCACGGAGGTGCTGAACGTGCCGGTGCCGCCCGACGCGCCCGATCCCGCTCCCGTGCCGGGCGAGCTGGACGAGCTGATCCGCGGCGCGTCCCGGGACGGCGAGGTGCGGCCCGTCGGACGGATCCGCACCGTGCGGACCACGACGCGCCTGCTGTCCGACGACGACCGCCTGCTGGCGCTCGTCGTCCACGACCACGTGTCGCTGGCCACCCTCGGCCGCTCCACCGAGGTCGAGTCCTGGACCGAGGCCGAGCTCCGGCCCGTCGATGCCGGGCAGGTGCTGGTCGACGAGATCGCGGACCGGCTCGCCGCGAGCGGCCTGCGGCCGGGGGCACCCGCCGGAGCCGCTGAGCTGGACCGCCTGCTGCGGCCGGAGCCGCGCACCCGGAACCGGGGCGGCCCCGAGGGCTCCGCGGGTGCGGCGCTGATGACCTACCTGGCCGCGCAGGTGGACCGCATCGCGGCCAGGACCTCCGGGTCCGGCGGGGCGAGCCGGACGCCGTGCACCAGCTGCGCGTCGCGTCCCGCAGGCTGCGCAGTGCCCTGCAGGCCTACCGGCCGCTGCTCGACCGTGAGCGCACCGAGCCGCTGGTCGACGGGCTGCGGACCCTCGGCCAGGAGCTGGCCCCGGCCCGTGACGCCGAGGTGCTGCGCGAGCGGATCACCGCGGGGCTCGACGAGCTGGAACCGGAGCTGGTGCTCGGGCCGGTCCGGGCGCAGGTCACCCGGCACTTCGCGCGCGTCGAGGCCGAGGCGAACGCAGCGGTGCTCACCGAGCTCGACAGCACGCGCCACATGGAGCTGCGCCACGCTCTCGACGAGCTCCTGGAGCACCCGCCGTTGCGCCGCGATCGAGCCGCCCGCAAGGCCCGCAAGGAGCTGCCCCGCATCGTCGCGCGCACCGCTCGCCGCCTCGAACGGGCGGTGTCGACCGCCACCGGACAGGGTGTGCCCGGCCACGAGCGCGACGCCGCTGTCCACGAAGCCCGGAAGGCGGGCAAGCGGCTGCGCTACGCCACCGAGGTGGCCCGCCCGGCCGTCGGGAAGCGGGCGAAGCGGTTCGCGAAGGGCCTCAAGGCTTTCCAGTCCGCGCTCGGCGAGCACCAGGACACGGTCGTGAGCCGAGGTGCGCTGCGCGAGCTGGGGGCGCTGGCGCACGCGTCGGGCGAGAACGGGTTCAGCTTCGGGTTGCTGTTCGGCCGCGACGCCGCCCGCGCCGAGCGGATCGAGGATCGCCTCCCCGGCCTCTGGGCCTTCGCCTGGCGCCCCAAACACCGCCGCTGGCTCCCCTCCTGACCCCGCCCCCGCCCGCCCGCGAGTCGGGGATTCCGTGCGCGAGTCGGGGGATTCCGCGCGCGAGTCGGGGATTCCGTGCGCGAGTCGGGGGATTCCGTGCGCGAGTCGGGGGATTCCGTGCGCGAGTCGCGGGGATTCGGGCGCGCGAGTCGGCGTGCCCGGGGCATGCCTCGTCCGGCCCGAGATGGCAGCATCGCGGCCGTGACCGAGCCCCGCGATGCCGTTGCCGACCTGCGCCGCATCGCGTTCCTGCTGGAGCGAGCACACGAGTCGACCTACCGCGTCCGCGCCTTCCGCGGCGCGGCCGCCGTCCTCCGCGGCCGCGACCCCGACGAGCTGGCCCGACTTGCCGCATCCGGCGAGCTGGTGCGGCTGAAGGGCGTCGGCGAGGTCACCGCCCGATGCGTGGCGGAGTCGCTGGCGGGTAGGCGACCCGACTACCTCGACCGCCTCGAGGCGACGGAGCCGACGGAGCTGGCGCGATGCCGCGCAGGCCCTTCGAGACGCGCTGCGGGGCGACTGCCACAGCCACACCGACGCCTCGGACGGCGGGTCCCCGCTGCGCGAGATGGTCGACACCGCCCGCGATCTCGGTCACGAGTATCTCGTCGTGACCGACCATTCGCCGCGGCTCACCGTCGCCAACGGGTTGTCCGCGGAACGTCTTCGCGCCCAGATCGAGCAGGTCGCCGAGCTCAACGTCGAGATCGGCGACTCCGGGTTCCGCGTCCTCACCGGCATCGAGGTCGACATCCTCGAGGACGGCGCGCTCGACCAGGATCCCGACCTGCTCGACGAGCTCGACCTCGTCGTCGCGAGCGTGCACAGCAAGCTCCGCATGCCACGCGCGGAGATGACCGAGCGCATGCTCACCGCCGTCGCCAACCCGCGGGTCGACGTCCTCGGCCACTGCACGGGCCGGATGGTCACCGGCAGCCGTAAGCGACCGGAGTCGGAGTTCGACGCGGACGCGGTGTTCGCCGCCTGCGCCGAGTACGGCGTCGCCGTCGAGGTCAACTCGCGGCCGGAGCGGCTGGACCCGCCCAAGCGACTGCTCCGGCTCGCCATCGAGGCGGGCTGCGACCTTCACGATCGACACGGACGCGCATGCGCCGGGCCAGCTCGACTGGCTCGACTACGGCTGCGAGCGGGCCGCGGCGTGCGAGCTTCCGCCCGAGCGGATCCTCAACACCTGGCCGGCCGAGCGCCTCCTCGCCCACGACGGCTGACCCGGCTAGTCCTCGCTCGCGCAGTATCATCCCCGACTCGCGCGCGGAATCTCCCGACTCGCGCGCGGAATCTCCCGACTCGCGCGCGGAATCCCCCGACTCGCGCGCGGAATCCCCCGACTCGCGGCGCGGGCATACGCTCGGGGGTATGGCCACCGAGTCGACCATGCTCGCGCTGGGGACGCCCGCGCCGCACTTCGTCCTCCCCGACCCCGCCACCGGCGCCACCGTGTCGCTCGACGACGTCGCGGCCGGGGGGCCGGCGCTGGTCGTGACGTTCCTCTGCAACCACTGCCCGTACGTCCAGCACGTCGCCGCCGGGCTCGCCGTCCTCGGCCGCGACCTCGCCGCGGCGGGCGTCGGGATGGTCGCGATCTCGAGCAACGACGTGATCGCCTACCCGCAGGACGGTCCGGCGGAGATGGTCGCCGAAGCCGCCCGCCACGGCTGGGAGTTCCCCTACCTGTACGACGAGAGCCAGGACGTCGCACGGGCGTACTCGGCGGCGTGCACGCCCGACACCTTCGTCTTCGACGGCGACCGCCTGCTGGTCTACCGGGGCCAGCTCGACGACGCGCGGCGCTCCAACGACACGCCGGTCACCGCCTCCGACGTGCGGGCGGCGGTCGACGCCGTCCTCGCGCGGCCGGCCGGTGGACCCGACCAGAAGCCGTCGATCGGCTGCGGCATCAAGTGGCGCTGAGCCGGTGGCTCAGCCGGCGTCCGCGAGCGAGACCACGGCCTCGACCACCGCGTCGCCGCTGCCGAGCGCGGCATCGTTGTGGCGGGCGCCGGGGACCTCGATCCACCGGGCCCCACCCGCGACGGCGACGGCCCGGCTCTGCTCGCTCGGCACCACCTCGTCGGCGCCGCCTGCCACCACGACGACCGGGACCGGCACCGCCCCGACGCGCCCCAGCACGTCGAACCTGTCGCGCAGCAGCGCGCGCGCCGGCAGGAACGGGTAGTGCCGCTCGGCGACGGCGGCCATGTCGGTGAAGGGTGAGCGCAGCACCAGCCCGCCGACGGGCCGCTCGACGGCGAGCCGGGTGGCGACGGCCGCGCCGAGGCTCTCCCCGAGCAGGAGGATCCGGCCCGGGTCGATCCGCCGGTCCTCGCACGAGGTGGCGGTGCGCGGCGCGGGCGTCGGCGGCGAGACCCTCCTCGGACGGGTCGCCGGGGTTGCCCCCGTACCCCCGGTAGTCCACCAGCAGGACCCCGAGAGCCCGACGCGGCGAGCCGGGCCGCCAGCTCCGCACGGTCGGCGCGCGACCCGGCGTTGCCGGGTGTGAACAGCACCGCGCGGCCTCGGTCCGGTCCGGTCGGCGGTGCCCACCATGCCCGCAGGACCAGGCCGTCGTCGGTGTGCAGGACGACGTCCTCGGCGCCGGTGAGCACGGACGCGGCAGGCGGGACCGGACCGTTCGACGGCAGGTAGATGAGCCGCCGTTGGAACCCCCACGCCAGGGCCAGGACGATCGCGAGCACGGCGACGACCGCCGCGAGGATCCACGCACCCCGCTGCACGGTGGCCGCCGCGGCGCTCACCTCCGGCGCCAGCCCTCGAGCTCGGCCGTGGTGGGCGGGTCGGCGCCGCGCCGGGAGACGGTGATCGCCGCGGCGACCGCGGCGGTGTCGAGGAGGTCGCCGCACCGTCCGCGGCGTCGAGGGCACGCAGGGCCGGGCGCGCGTCCGCGCCGAGCAGCCCGCGGCCGTGCAGCCCGGCGAGCAGCGCGGCGCAGAAGGTGTCACCTGCGCCGACGGTGTCGACGACCGTCACGCGCGCGCCGGGCCTGCGGACGAACGGTCCGGTCGGGGTGCGGGCGAGCACCCCGTCCCCGCCGAGGGTGACGGCGACGAGTGCCGGTCCCCGCGCGATCCAGTCGTCGATGACCTCCTCCGGCCCTGCGCCCGGCATCAGCCACTCCAGGTCCTCGCAGCTGACCTTGACGACGTCGGCGACGGCGAGCACGTCGTGCACCCCGGCGAGGACCTCGGCGGGCTCACCCATGAGCAGGGGGCGGCAGTTCGGGTCGTAGCTGACGGTCGCCGTCGCGGCGGCACGGGTGAGCAGGTCACGCAGGACGGCGGCGCCGGGCGGTGTGGTCAACGCGATGGAGCCGGAGTGCACGGCCACGACCGGCGCGTCCGGGCCGGGCTCCAGCGCACCGGCCAGCTCCGCGCCCGTCCACTGCCAGTCGGCCGTCCCGGCCACCCGGAAGTCGTAGGTGGGCCCGCCTTCGGGGCCGACCGAGACCATGGCCAGCGAGGTCTGCTCGCCGGCCGACGACGGAACGGCTCAGGTCGATGCCCTCCCGTTCGAGGTGGGCCCGCACGCGCCTGCCGAGCATGTCGTCCGCGATCCGCGCCAGCATCCGCACGGGCACGCCGAGCCGGGCGAGCCCGACCGCGACGTTGGCGGGGCTACCGCCCGGGGCGATCTCGACGTAGTCCCCGACGGGGGCCGGGACCAGGTCGACGAACGCCTCGCCGGCCACGGCCACCACGCCATGGTTGGTCGACGGGGCGATCGAGGTGCCGGTCATCCTGCCCATCCTGCTACGCGCAGCGCCCGTCGAGATGCATCGCGCCGAAAATCGTCACGCCTCGCGGCCCGCCGCCGGGATGTGCTCGAAGATCAGGCTGGTGTCGGTGCGCGCGATGGCGGGGTTGCGGCTGAGGTGCTCGGCGACGAACCAGCGCAGCTCGTCGGTGCTTCGCGGTGGCGACGTGGAGGAGGTAGTCGTTGGCGCCCGCCACGAAGTAGATGTCGAGCACCTGCGGCTGCGGCCGCATCGTGGCGACGAAGTCGCTCAGCGCGCCGCGCGCGTTCGGTTGCAGCCGGACCGCGACCATGGCCTGCAGATCGTGACCGAGCGCCCGCGGGTCGATGTCGGCGTGGAAGCCGCGGATCACCCCGCTCTCGCGCAGCGCCCGCACCCGGGCGAGGCAGGTGGACTGCGCGATGCCGACCCGCTCGGCCAGTCCCTTGTTGGAGATCCGGGCGTCGGCGGACAGGGCACGGAGGATGGAGCGGTCGACGTCGTCGAGCCGGGACCGAGCATCCTTCGGTGGGCGAACCCCGGAAGAGCGACGGATCGAGGATTCAGTGGTCACACGGCCAACGATAGCGAATTATCTTCGTAATCGTTGTGGCAGATCAGCCGAAGATTCACAATCTGCCGCATGAGAATCGGTGTGCCGCGTGAGGTCAAGAACCACGAGTACCGCATCGCGCTCACCCCGGCCGGCGCCCACGAGCTCACCCGAGCCGGGCACTCGGTGCTCGTCGAGACCGGCGCCGGGCTCGGCAGCTCGATCACCGACGACGACTTCGTGTCCGCGGGTGCCGAGATCGTCGCCACGGCCGACGAGGTCTGGGCCGCAGCGGACCTGCTGCTCAAGGTGAAGGAGCCGATCGAGCCGGAGTACCCGCGCCTGCGCCGTGACCAGGTGCTGTTCACCTACCTGCACCTCGCCGCGTCACGGCCGTGCACCGAGGCGCTGCTGGCCGCCGGCACCACCGCGATCGCCTACGAGACGGTCCGGCTGCCGGACGGTTCGCTGCCGCTGCTGGCCCCGATGAGCGAGGTGGCAGGCCGGCTCGCGCCGCAGGCGGGGGCGAATGCGCTGCATGCGGGCCAACGGCGGGCGCGGGGTGCTCCTGGGCGGCGTGCCCGGGGTCCGGCCCGGGGAACGTGGTGGTCATCGGGGCCGGGGTGGCCGGCCAGAACGCGATCGCGATGGCCGTCGGCATGGGTGCGGACGTCACGGTCCTCGACCTCGACATCGGCAAGCTGCGCTGCATCGACGAGCCGCTACGCCGGCCGCGTGCGCACCCTCGTGTCGACGAGCCACGAGCTCGAACGGGCCTGTCCTCGACGCCGACCTGGTGATCGGGGCGGTCCTCGTGCCCGGGCGCCCGCGCGCCGCGCCTGGTGAGCAACGACCTCGTGCGCCGCATGAGGCCCGGCTCCGTGCTCGTCGACATCGCGGTCGACCAGGGCGGCTGCTTCGAGGACACCCGCCCCACCACCCACGACGACCCCACCTACCCGGTGCACGGCTCGGTCTTCTACTGCGTCGCCAACATGCCGGGCGCCGTGCCGAACACCTCGACCCGCGCCCTGACCAACGCCACGCTGCCCTACGTCCTGAAGCTGGCGAACCAGGGCTGGGAGGCCGCCCTCGCCGCGGACCCGGCGCTTGCGGCCGGGCTCAGCACCCACGACGGAGCGCTCACGAGCCTCCAGGTGGCGCACGACCTGGGCCTGCCCGTGCAGGACGCGGGCCGAGCTGCTCCCCGCGTAGCGGGTGCTCGCCCCCCGCACCGGTGTCGGGTTCGCCCACCCGTTCCTCGGGGAGGCTCCCTGGCGGCACCGCACCGACGCGCCCGACCCTTCTCCGGTGCGGGCGACCCGGCCCGCCGCCCGGAGACGAGGTGCACGATGTTCGGCGAGCGCGGCGCGACCTGGCACCCCGAGCAGGGCGGCCACGACCGGTCCCGCACCTGGGAGAACGTCTACGACGACGGCTCGCGGGCCGAACTGCTGCCCTACGTGAGCGACCTGCTGCGGCTCGACGAGTGCGGTCCTACCCCCGGAGCCGACCGATACGTGCTGTGAGACCGCGGACCTCGAGGGGCCGCCGTCGCGGGAGCGACGGCGGCCCCTCGAGCTGTGCAGGCCGGTCGGCGCCAGGGGGGAGCCCCTACCGCAGCGCGGGGGACCGCTCCCTGCGCCCGGGGGAGCACACCATCGATCAGCGGGCCGCGTGCCAGCACGCTCTGTCCTCGAGAGACCGGCCCGGGTGGTTCCGCGAGAACCAGGGCCCGGGACGACCACAGGAGGGCACGACCATGAGCACGCGCGACAACGGCAACGAGACGGATCAGGCACCCCGGGCGATCACCGGCCCGGCCGCCCCGTTGGTGTGGAAGTTCGGCGGGACCTCGGTCGCCGACCACGCCCGGCTGCGGGCGGTCGCCGAACGCATGGTCGCGGCGCAGCGGTCCGGCCGCGGGGTCGTCGCCGTGCTGTCCGCGATGGGCAAGTCCACCGACGAGCTGGTCCGGATGGCCTACGGGATGACCGTCGCGGCCGCCGCTGCGCGAGCTCGACGCCCTGCTCTCGGTCGGCGAGTCGATCTCCTGCGCGCTGGCCGCGATGGCGGTGGCCGAGCTCGGGTCCCGCGCGGTGTCGCTCGACCGGCCGGCAGGCCGGGATCGCCACCGACGCCGCGCACGGCAACGCGCGGCTGGTCGGAGATCACGCCCGCAGCGCATCCACGACGCGCTGGCCGACGGAGCGATCGTGCTGGTCACCGGCTTCCAGGGCGTCTCGGACGACGGCGACGTGACCACCCTGGGCCGCGGCGGCTCGGACGCCTCGGCCGTGGCCGTCGCCGCGGCGCTCGGCGCCCGCGAGTGCGAGATCTTCACCGACGTGCCGGCGGTGTTCACCGCCGACCCGCGGGTGGTCCCGGACGCGCGCCGGCTCGCCTCGCGTGCGGCACGAGGAGATGCTGGAGATGGCCGAGGCCGGCGCGGCGGTGCTGCAGCCGCGCTCGGTCGAGCTGGCGCTGGCCCACGGCGTCGACATCCACCTGCGGTCCAGCTTCAGCACCGAGGCGGGCACCTGGATCCGCCGCGAGGCGGCCGGGCTTCGAGCGACCGGGTCCACCGACGTCGCCGGGGTCGCGCACCGTCGGCAGGAGAGCCTCTACGCGGTCGACGGGGTCGGCGCCGGCGCCGTCACCGCGGCGCTGGCCGAGCGGGGCATCGCGCATCGGGGCGGTGCTGCCCGCGGCCACCGGGGTCCGGTTCACCGCGCCCGGCGCCGAGCCGCCGAGGTGACCGCCGCGCTGGACGCCGTCGGCTGCCGCGGTCACGGTCGACCAGGAGCTGGGGTCGGTGTCAGCGTGGTCAGCCTGGGCATCGCCCGCAAGCCGGAGATCCCGATGCGCGCGCTCGCCGCGCTCGAAGCGGCCGGGATCGCGCCGCAGCTGGTCACCACCACCGCCGGGCCGGGTGACCGTCCTCGTCGGCGTCGGCCGCAGGTCGACGACGCGGTGCGGCTGCTGCACGGCGATCTTCATCCCGGCGCCGAGCAGCGGCCGACACGACCGGCTGGCGGCCGCGGCGCCGCCTGACACCGACATCTGCGCCGCGCCCCGGCCGGCCACAGCCCGGCGTCGGTGCCACCGGCCCCGGCAGCCGACGCCAGCCCGGACATGCCCGCGGTGTCCCAGGCCGCGGGCACGTCGCATGTCCGGCGGGGGGTTGTCCCTACCGCGAGGTCGGGGGAGGGCCCGGCCCGCTCGGGGGAGCGCACCATCGATCACCGGCCGCCGCCGCTGACAGGCTCGTGACCAGCATGAAAGAAGTGCTGGAGACCGAGGAGGCACCGTGACCACGCTGCAGGAACCCGAGCAGATGCTCAACCCGGGCCCGGACGGCTCCGGCCGTGCTGGTGGCCGAGGACTACGCGCAGGGATCGCGGGCCCGCCGCGGCGAGCGCCTCGACCACGTGTTCGAGGAGCGCTGCGACTGGATGCGGTCCTACGGGCGCGCCGGCCACCTCGCCGTCGACGCCGGCGACGTCACGCTGACCTTCCCGGAGCTCGACGAGCGCGCCAACCAGCTCGCCCGCCACCTGCTCGCCAGCGGCGCCCGCCCCGGCGACCGGATCGCGCTGCTGTTCGACCAGGCCGTGCACTCCTACGTCGCGATGCTGGCCGTGCTGAAGATCAACGCCGCGTACGTGCCGCTGGACGTCGGCTTCCCGGCCGACCGCATCGCCTACATCATCGAGGACGCCGGGCGTGCGGCTGGTGCTGTCGCTGTCCCACGTGCGGGACCAGCGTCGAGGGCCTCGAGGAGTTCGCGCCCGGTCTGCTCTACGTCGACCGCGCCGCCGACGCCATCGCCCGCCAGAGCCCGGCCCGGCTCACCGACGCCGAGCGCGGCGCGCCCGTCGAGGACCTCGCCTACCTGATCTACACGTCGGGCACGACCGGCCGGCCGAAGGGCGTCGCCATCGAGCACGCCAGCATCTGCAACTTCGTCCGCGTGGCGGCCGAGGTCTACGGCGATCCAGGCGCGCGACCGGGTCTACCAGGGCATGACGATCGCGTTCGACTTCTCGGTCGAGGAGATCTGGGTGCCGTGGATGGCCGGCGCCACGCTGGTGCCCAAGCCGGCCGGGTCGAGCCTGCTCGGCCTGGACCTGCACGCGTTCCTCACCGAGCGGCGGATCACCGCGCTGTGCTGCGTGCCGACGCTGCTGGCCACGATCGAGGAGGACCTGCCCGAGCTGCGGTTCCTGCTGGTGTCCGGGGAGGCCTGCCCGCAGGACCTGATCGCCCGCTGGCACAAGCCGGGCCGCCGCTTCCTGAACGTCTACGGCCCGACCGAGGCGACCGTCACCGCGACCTGGACCGACCCTGCACCCCGACCGACCCGTCACGATCGGCCAGCCGCTGCCCACCTACACGACGGTCATCCTCGACCCCGACGACCCGTACCGGGCCCTGCCGCACGGCGAGGTCGGCGAGATCGGGATCGCCGGGATCGGGCTGGCCACCGGCTACCTCAACCGCGACGACCTGACCGACAAGGCGTTCATCCCGGACTTCCTCGGGCATCGCGGGCAACCCGTCCGGGCGGATCTACCGCACCGGTGACCTGGGCCGGGTCAACGACGAGGGCGAGATCGAGTACCACGGCCGGATCGACCTGCAGGTCAAGATCCGCGGCTACCGGATCGAGCTGACCGAGATCGAGTCGGTGCTGCTGCAGGTCCCCGGGATCGCCGCCGCGGTCGTCGACACCTTCGAGCCGACCCCCGGCACGGTCGAGCTGGTCGGCTACTACAGCCTGCGCACCGGAGTCGCCGTCGCTGGACCCCGACGTGATCACCGGCCACCTGCGCGAGCCGCCTGCCCGCCTACATGGTGCCGGCCTACCTCGAGCAGCTCGCCGCCATCCCGATGACGACCTCGGACAAGGCCGACCGCAAGGCGCTGCCCGCGCCCACCGCGCGGCGCGCCGCTGGCCCGTCCGGCGAGCACGTCGCGGCCGCCACCGACACCGAGCAGCTCCTCGCCGACGCACTCGCGGGCATCCTCGGGCTCGGACACGCGTCTCCGTCGACGCCACTTCTTCGACGACCTCGGCGCGAACTCGCTGCTGATGGCCCAGTTCTCCGCACGGGTCCGCAAGGAGCACCGCGCTGCCGCCGATGTCGATGCGCGAGGTCTACCAGAACCCGACCGTCCGCCAGCTGGCCCAGGCGCATGGGCGGCCCGGTGCCGACCTCCGACCGGATGCCGGCCCGGCCCCGAGCGCGCCCGTGGTCCGCGGCAGCAGCGTCGGCTACGTCGATGTTCGGCGCTCGCGCAGCTGCTCGGCTTCCTCGCCTTCACCTACCTCGGTGCGGTCGTGCTGGAGCGCAGCTTCCTGTGGGCGTCCGAGGGCGCCACCATGCTCGAGGTGTTCGGGCGGGCGGCGGCCTTCGCCGCGGGCTACCTTCGCTCGCGGCCTGCGTGCTCCCGATCCTGGGCAAGTGGCTGCTGGTCGGCCGCTGGACCCCGCGCGAGATCCGGTTGTGGAGCCTGGGCCACCTGCGCTTCTGGGCTGGTCAAGACGCTGATCCGGGCCAACCCGCTGGCCGCTGTTCGCCGGTTCACCGGTCTACAACCTGTACCTGCGCGCGCTGGGCGCGAAGATCGGCCGCGGGGCGACCGTGCTGTCCGGCGACCGTCCCGGTGGCCACCGACCTGATCACGATCGGGGCGGGCACCGTGATCAGCCGCACGTCCGCCTTCCCCGGGTACCACGTCGTCGCGGGCGAGATCCAGATCGGCCCGGTCACCGTCGGGCGCGACGTGTTCGTCGGCGACAAGACCGTGCTGGAGATCGGCACCGGGATCGGCGACGGCGGCCAGCTCGGCCACACCTCCTCGCTGCACGACGGGCAGTTCGTCCCGGCAGGCGAGCGCTGGCACGGTGTCCCCGCCGAGCCGACCACGGCGGACTACCGCACGGTCGCACCCGCGCGCTGCGGCTCGGTGCGCCGGTTCGGCTTCGGCCTGCTGCAGATCCTGGGCGCGCTGGTCCTGGCGCCGGTCGCCGTTCGCCGCCGTGATCGCCGCGATCACGTCGGTTCCGGCGGTCGTCGAGCGTGCTCGGCTCCGGCCACCAGCTCGCTGACCAGCCCCACCTTCTACCTCGGCGTGGCGGGCGCCTCCCTCGCCCTGTTCGTCGGCGGCGCGCTCGCCGGACTGTTCGTGATCGTCGTCGTGCCCCGGCTGCTCAGCCCGCTGGTCCGGCCCGGCCGCGTCTACCGCCTGTACGGCTTCCACTACGTCATCGCCCGGACGATCACCGGGCTGACCAACTCGTCGTTCTTCATGACCCTGTTCGGCGACAGCTCGGCGGCCACCGGCTACCTGCGCGCGATCGGCTACGACCTGTGCCGCGTCGAGCAGACCGGCTCGAACTTCGGCACCGAGCTCAAGCAGGACAACCCGCTGCTGAGCACGATCGGCACCGGGACGATGGTCTCCGACGCGCTGTCGATCATGAACGCGGACTTCTCCAGCACGTCGTTCCGCATGTCGCGGGTGGCGATCGGCGACCGCAACTTCATCGGCAACAACATCGCCTTCCCGGCGGATGCCAAGGTCGGCGAGAACGTCCTGCTCGGCACGAAGGTGATGGTCCCGATCGACGGGCCGGTGCGCCACGACGTCGGCCTGCTCGGCTCGCCGTGCTTCGAGATCCCGCGCACCGTGGCCCGCGACACCGAGTTCGACTACCTGAAGGAGCCGGGCGAGCTGCGCGCGCAGGCTGTCGGCGAAGAACCGGCACAACGTCGTCAGCATGGTCCTGTTCCTGTTCGTGCGCTGGTTCCAGGTGCTCGTCAGCACCCTGCTCGCCGCGACGGCCGCCGACCTGTACTACCTGTTCGGCGAGCTCGTGATCGCCGCGGACCGTCGTCGGCATCCTGGTGTTCAACATCCTCTTCACCGTCCTGGTCGAGCGTCTCGTCCTGGGGTTCCGGTCGCCTGAGCCCGCGCTTCTGCTCGATCTACGACCCGTACTTCTGGCGGCACGAGCGCCTCTGGAAGCTGGGCGCCTCCGCGCCGTTCAGCGGCACCCCGTTCAAGAACGTGATCTGGCGCCTGCTCGGCGTGCGGATCGGGCGCCGCGTCTTCGACGACGGCTGCGCCATCCCGGAGAAGACGCTGGTCACCATCGGCGACGACGCGGTGCTCAACGCGGGCAGCGTCATCCAGTGCCACTCGCTCGAGGACGGCAGCTTCAAGTCCGGCCACACCGTCATCGGCGCCGGGGCCACGGTCGGCGTCGAGGCGTTCGTGCACTACGGCGTCACGATGGGCGACGGGGCGGTGCTGGACGCCGACGCGTTCCTGATGAAGGGCGAGGAGATGGCCCCGGGTGCGCGGTGGCACGGCAACCCCGCGACCGAGTACCGCCCGCGCCCCGCGGCGATCCCGGCCGCCCCGCAGTTCGCCGCCGCCGCAGTTCGCGGCGCCGCAGTTCGCGCCGCCGCAGTTCGCGGCTCCGCAGTTCGCGGCTCCGCAGTTCGCGGCTCCGCAGTTCGCGGCTCCGCAGTTCGCGGCGCCGCAGTTCGCGGCTCCGCAGTTCGCGGCTCCGCAGTTCGCGGCCCCGCAGTTCGCGGCCCCGCAGTTCCCGGCCCCGCAGTTCGCGGCTCCGCAGTTCGCGGCCCGCAGTTCCCGGCTCCGCAGTTCGCGGCCCCGCAGTTCCCGGCTCAGCAGTTCGCGGCGCCGCAGTTCCCGGCGCCGCAGTTCCCGGCGCAGCAGTTCCCGGCGCAGCAGTCCCGGCGCCGCAGCCCCCGCTCCGCAGCCCTCCGCTCCGCAGCCCGTCGCGCCGCCCGCGATGCCGGCCGCCCCGATCGACTCCGTCCCGCCGGCACCTGCCGTGCGTCCCGTTCCCGCGGCTCCGCAGGTGCCGCCCACCTTCCAGGAGACCGCCATGACCGCCACGCCCGTCAACCACGTGCCCGCCACCCCACTGCCCGCGATCGCCGCCGGTCCGCGACCGGTCGCGCCGCCCGCCGCCGGCCCCGCGGCCCACGATCGCCGCGGTGCCCGCACCGGCGCCGACCGCCGTCACCGAGGCCACCCGGCTGGTCCGCCCGCCCGCACGTGGCCACGGCGCTGCCCGGCCCGCGCTCGGCCGAGCTGCTGGACCGCCAGGAGCAGCGGGAGTCGAACGCTCGCATGTACCCGCGGCACTTCCCGTTCGCGGTCGCCGAGGCCAAGGGCAGCCACATCCGCGACCTCGACGGCAACGTCTTCATCGACTTCCTGGCCGGTGCCGGCGTGCTGTCGCTCGGCCACAACCACCCCGAGCTGGTCGCCGCGGCCACCGAGCAGATGGGCATCTTCACCCACGGGCTCGACATGCCCTCGCCCGCCAAGGACGACTTCACCGAGGCGCAGCTGTCGATGCTGCCCGAGGGCATGCGGGACCGGATGAAGATCCAGTTCTGCGGCCCGACCGGCGCCAACGCGGTCGACGCCGCGATGAAGCTGTGCAAGACCGCCACCGGCCGCGGCGACGTGGTCTCCTTCCAGGGCGGCTTCCACGGCAGCAGCCACGCCGCGATGGCGATGACGGGCAACGTGTGCCAGAAGCGCCCGATCGCGAACGGCATGCCGGGCGTGCACTTCTTCCCGTTCTCCTCGTGCAGCCGCTGCCCGCTGGCGCTGGACCCGGAGACCTGCCAGACCAACTGCGTCAGCTTCCTCGAGCGCGCGCTGCGCGACCCGAACGGCGGCCTCAACCTCCCGGCCGCGGTGATCATGGAGATGGTGCAGGGTGAGGGCGGCGTGATCCCGGCCCGCAAGGAGTTCGTCCAGCGGGTCCGTCACCTGACCCGCGAGCTGGGCATCCCGCTGATCGTCGACGAGGTGCAGACCGGCTGCGGGCGCACCGGCACGTGGTTCGCCTTCGAGCAGTACGACATCGAGCCCGACGTGATCGTCGCCTCGAAGGCGCTGCAGCGGGATGGGCCTGCCCGTCGCGATCGTGATCTACGACGAGGAGCTCGACGTCTGGACCCCCGGCGCCCACACCGGCACCTTCCGCGGCAACCAGCTGGCCTTCGCCGCGGGCGCCAAGGCCGTCGAGGTCGTCCGGCGGGACGACGTGCTGGGCAACGTGGTGGCCCGCGGCGAGCAGATCACCGCCCGGCTGGCCGGGCTGGCGTCGCACCCGGCCGTCCTGGAGGTCCGCGGCAGGGGCCTCATGTGGGGGATCGAGCTCAACGCTCCCGGGGACGGCCGCACCGTCACCGAGCTGGCCGAGGAGGTGCAGGCCCGCGCCCTGCGCAGCGGGCTGATCGTGGAGCTGGGCGGCCGGGACGACTGCGTGGTCCGGATGCTGCCGCCGCTCAACGTCACCGCCGAGGTCGTCGACATCGCGCTGTCGATCCTGCTGCACGCCATCGAGGGCGCCTACGTCGGGGCCGCCCAGGCCGCGTGACCGAACCGCTCGCCCGCAACGCCGGCGCCCGCACGGGGCGCCGGCGTTGCGCGCGTCCAGGGTTTCGCCCGGCGGCGGGGCGCAGCCACACTGGGCCGATGCGGCGAGCACACCGACTCGCTCCGGTCGCGGTGGTACTGGCGTCGATCGCGCTGCTGCTGCTCGCCGGGGGCACGGCCGCCGCCGACGTCGTGGTCCAGCCCGATCACGTGGAGCCGGGCAGCCGCGACGTGACGCTGGTCTTCCGGGTGACCGACGACGACCCGGCTGCGCCGATCACCCGGCTGCAGGTGTTCCTGCCCACCGGACGGCCGCTGGTCGGGGTCACGGCCCCGGCCCAGCCCGGATGGACCGTGCAGCTCACGACGACCGTGCTGCCGCGGCCCGCCCCGACCGTCGACGGCCCGGTGCGCGAGGTGGTGTCGTCGATCGAGTGGTCGGCCACGGGACCGCGCTCGGCCACGGGCACCGACCTCCCGGTGCGGGTGGCCCTGATGCCCGACGGCGCCGGGCCCGTCAGGTTCCGGGCCACGCAGACCGACAGCGGCGGGCGGACCGTGGAGTGGTCGGACACGTGGGCCGAGGGCACGCCGCCGCCTGCGCACGGCTCGCTCGCAGTGGCGCTGGGCGGGGCGCCCCGGCCGCCGGTCGCCGTGTCGGCACAGGGGGACCACCACGGGGACCACGACGCTGCGGCGGTCGCCGTGCCGGCCCGGCAGGCCACCTCGGGTGGGGTCGCGGTGACGGTGGGCGGGCTGCTGGCGGTCGCCGTCGTCGTCGGAGGGGCGACGGTCCTGCTCGGTCGGCGGCAACGGAACCGTTTCGACTCCCTCGCGGCGTCGGCGGAACGCACGCGGGACCGGACCCGCGACTGAGCGCTTCGCGGATCGTCAGCCGGGGGTGGGACGGCCGAGGATGGCGAGTGCCTGGCGCCGCAGGGCGGCGAGCTCGTCGACCAGTGGCGGGCGTGGCGGCTCGGGGACCCGGTCACGGGCGCGTCCGGGCGGCTGGCCTCGGCGGCCGGCCGCGGCGGGTCGGCGGCCTGCGCGGCGCACTCGTCCCGTAGCTGCTGGTGGGCGGACCGCAACGCGTCGCGGGTGTGCTTGCCCGCCCCGAGCAGGAACCCGTCCGTGAGGTGGCGGACCAGTGCCCTCGCGCGGGTGCGGCGCCCGTCGAGCTGGCGCTTGCGCTCACCGCTGAGCGCCGCTCCGCCCATCATCAGCGCGGCCAGCAGGCCCGCGGTCAGGACGACCCACAGCGGGACGTGGATGTTCGCGAACCGCGGCAGGATCAGCACCATCATGACGCCGCCGTAGCTGGACATGACGAGGGTGCGGCCCCGTGCGGCGAGGGGGCGGCGGTTGCCGGCAGGCGAGTCGCGGGGCGGCAGCTGCGCCAGCAGATCCGGCGGGTCCGGCCGGGGAACGGGACGAAGCGGGGGGCACCCGAGGTGGGCGGCGAGCGTCGACGCGATCTCGGAGGTCCGGTCGGCGAGCAGCGCGCAGGTCTGGCGGACCTCGAAGTCGAGGCGCTCGCGCAGCCAGGTGTCCACGGCGGCCCAGTTCTGGCGGGGTCGGTCTCGTCGACGGCGCGCTCCGCCTCGGCGACCACTGCGCGCACCCGGGTGCGCAGGTCGAAGTCGATGTCGGAGGACGCGGCGGCGAAACCGTCTCCGAGCAGCTGCTGCCAGCGGGCGCGCTCCGGCGCGGCCCGGCCGGGCGCGGTTCCTGCCGTGTCCCCGGTCGCCTCCCGTGGCCTGCGGCCGGGCGTGGCCGGGATGCGGGTGACCGCGTCGGGGCACGGGGGCCGCGCGCGGGGTCCAGCTCGGTGATCGCGCTCAGGACGTGCTGGGCCACGGCGCGCCCGGCGGTCACGTCGGCGTGATCGGTGATCGCGTGGAGCCGGTCGGCGAGGGCGGCGACACCGGAGGCGGACGCCAGTGCGGCGTCGTCGTGGGTGCGGGCGTGCAGGTACAGGTGGGCCGACACCGCGAACGGGTCGACCGCGACACCGGCCGAGCGCAGCAGGTCCAGATCGGCGTCGAGCACCTCGCGCCAGTGCGGGTACAGGTCGATCTTGGTGAGCGCGAACACGACGGTGGGGGAGCGGTGGGACAGGGTGCGCAGCAGGTCGAGCTCGGCTGCGCTGAGGGGCTGTGCGGCGTCGGAGACGAAGACGGCCGCGTCCGCGGCGTCCCCGTCGGTCTCGGTGACCACGAGCCGCGCCGGGTGGTTCGCGGCGCGCAGCAGGGCGTCGACCATCGAGGTCCGGCCCTGCTGCGCGCCGCCCACCACCTGCACGGTGATCGACGAGTCGCGCAGCAGGTGCCGGGCCTCGGACAGCCGGTCGACGAGGTCGAAGCGCTCGCCGGCACGGGCCGTCCCGATGGCCGCGTCCAGGACCGCGTGCGGCCGGACGGCCACCCGGTCCTGCACGGGCTGCGCGCTCATCGGATCCTCCTCGACGCGTCGACCGGTGGCCGGTCGAGCGGGCGGTCAGGCGTAGTCGTACTCGTCGCTGTCCTCGTCCTCCTCGACGTCGTCCTCGTCCTCCTCGAAGTCCTCGTCCTCCCAGTCGGCCGAGTCGTACTCGGTGTCGTCCTCGTAGTCCTCGCAGTAGTCCGACATTTGCTTCTCCTTTTCGTGGGTGGTGGCGGAGCGTGTTTCCGCCGTTTTGCGGTGCACCAGAAGAATGACCGACCCAATCCCGCCGAACCATCGAGGAGACCCCACCGCTGCGGGAGTGGACCCCCGTGCCCGGCGGGGGCAAACCCGTCCCGCCACGGCCCGGACACGAGTCGAGCCCGGTCGGGGAACCGACCGGGCTCGACGCGTGAGCAGGACGACGTCGTTCAGGGACTCAGGTCGGCGCCGATCTCGCTGAGCCGGCGGGCGTGCTCGCGGGCGTGGTGCCGGCAGAAGAGGAGCTCACCACCGGCCGGCAGCACGGCCCTGACCTTGGCTGCTGCTCCGCAGCGGTCGCAGCGGTCGTGGCCGGTCAGGACGGGGAACAGGGCGGAGGCCGAGGTGGAGGTCATGTCGTCACGCCGCCTCGAGCAGCGCGCGGCCGGTGTCGGTCAGCCGGGCCGGTCCGGGTAGCGGGCCTGCGGAGATCAGGCCGGCCTCGGTGAGCCGCGGGCCGGCGAACTGGTCGCTGAAGCACAGCCCGTCGATGACCAGGGCCCCGGCGAATGCCCCGGAGATCTCGCATCGGCCTGCGTCGACGGCTCGGAGAACGGCGCGGTCGCGGTGGGTGAGAGTGGCGGTGGTGGTGGCGTCCATCGTCGTTCTCCTTCCGGTTCTGGTGATTTCTCGAACCGTTGAAGGATGCGCCGCGCCGCCTCCGAGATACATCTCGCTGGCCCTACGAATGCCTGGGCAAACCCGCCGAGCAGACGTAGGGAGAACCCCCGGTGTCAGCTTCCGACGTTCAGCACCATCAGCCTGCCGTCGTTGAGGTTGGTGACGTAGGCCGCGGTGCCGTTCGGCAGCACCGCGACCGACGTCGGCGCGCCGCCGGTCGGGATCGTCGCGGTCACCGCCATGGTCTCGGCGTTGATCACCGAGACCGTGTTGTCGTTGACGTTGGCGACGTAGGCGAACCGGCCGTCGGCGGCCCAGGTGATGTCCTGCGGGTTCTTGCCCGACCGCGATCGTGGCGATGACCTGCTCGGTGTTGGTGTCGATCATCGTCACCGACGCGGAGTCGTAGTTGACGTTGGCGACCAGCGGCCGGGTCGGGTGCACGGCGACGCTGTGCGGGCTGGTCTGCACCGGCACCTCGGCGACGACGGTGTTGTTCGAGGTGTCGATGACCGAGACCAGGTTCGACTCGTGGTTGGCGGTGTAGGCCCGGCGGCCGTCCGCGGAGAACTCGACCCAGTGCGGGTTCGGCGCCACCTTGATCTCGGTGGTCACCGTGTTCGTCGCGGTGTCGATCACCGAGATGGTGCCGGAGTCGTGGTTGGGCACGTACAGCTGCTTGCCGTCCGGGGTGACCGCGGCCAGGAACGGGCCGGGTGCGCACCGGGATGGTGGCCACGATCGGTGTTGGTCGCGGTGTCCAGCACGCCGACCGCGGCGATCGTGCGGGCGTCGTTCCAGATGCTGACGTAGACCCTGCGCCCGTCGGGGGAGAAGGCCAGGTACTGCGGCGGCCCGGCGGGCACCGGGATGGTCGCGGTCACCGTGTTGACCGCGGTGTCGACCACGGTGACCACGCCGGCGGCCCGGTTGGCGACGTAGGCCTGCCGCCCGTTGGGCGAGACGACGACGAAGCCGGGGGTCTGCGCCGACCGGGATGGTCGCGCCCGACGGACGGGATCGGCACGCTGGCGGCCGCCGCGGCGGGGCCTCCGCGTCGGAGCGGCCGGCGCCGGCGGCCGCGGCGGCTCGACCGCAGCCGAGGCGCCGGCGGCGCCGCGGTCGGCGAGCGCTCGGCGCCGGTCAGCGTCGGTCCAGGCGTAGTAGCCGGCGCCTCCGACAGGCAGCAGCAGCCCGACGACGACCGCGGCCGCGATCAGCGAGCGCCTTGCCGGCTCCGGCCGGACGAGCCCCCGTGGCGCGCGGTGCGGCCGGCGGCCGGCGGTGGTAGCCGCCCGGGCCCGTGGCCGGCCGGTCCGCGGGTCGGCCGGCCGTGCGCTGCGGGTGGCCGCCGGTCCGGCGGCCCGACCGGCCGCCCGGGTACGGCGTCTGCTCGGCTCGGCGGCGGCCGTGGCGGCCGGATCCGACCAGCGGCCGGGTCGCGATCGGCGCGGTTGCCGGCGGGGCGGCGCTCCGCCGGCCCGGCGGCGACGCCGCCGGCGGCCGGCGCGGCGCCGGCGACCGGTGCGCCGCAGCTGCGGTGGTGCCGCCCGGCGCCCGCCGACGTCGGGCGCTGCGCCCCGGCGAGGCCGGGCCGGCGCTGGCCGACCGCGGTGCCGGCCCGGGCCAGGGTGGCGGCGCCGAGCGCGACCGCGTACTTCGGGTGCGCGTCCACCACGGTCGGCCGGCCGAGCTCCTCGGAGATCATCCGGGAGACCAGCGGGATCCGGGACGAGCCGCCGACCAGCAGCACCGCCGACAGCTGGCTGGGGTCGACCTGCGCCGAGCGCAGCGCGCGGATCAGGGTGCCGATCGTCGACTCGATCGGCGCCCGGATCATGTCCTCGAACTCGGCCCGGGTCAGCCGCACGTCGAAGTGCCGGTTGGGCAGGAACACCGGGATCGTCGGTCTCGGTGTCGATGGACAGCGCCTCCTTGGCCAGCACGCAGTCCTGGCGCAGCCGGGCCAGCGCGATGGCCGTCTGCGGGTCGCTCATGTCCAGCTCGGACAGCGCGCCGCCGGTGGAGTAGTTGACGTAGGACAGGATCGCCTCGTCGAAGTCGACGCCGCCGAGCCGCTCGATGCCCTCCGGCGCGCCCAGGATCTCGATGCCGCCGCGGGTCTTGCGCAGCACGGTGGCGTCGAAGGTGCCGCCGCCCAGGTCGTACACGGCGATGATCTCGCCGTCGGCGAGCTGCCGGGACGCGGCGTAGTGCGCCGCCGCCGCCTCCGGCTCGGTGACCATCCGGGTCCCGGTCAGCCCGGCGACCTGCGGCACCTCCTCGAACAGCTCCCGGCGGAACGGCCCCCAGTTCGCCGGGTGGGTCAGCACCACGCTGTCCGGCTTCACGCCCTCGGTCTCGGTGACCCGCGTCGACGACGTCGTGCAGCAGGGTGCCGAGCAGCGTGGTCACCGCGTAGGAGGTGCCGCCGAGCAGCACCGGCGTCGGGTCGCCGAGGCGGCGCTTGAACTCGCGGCCGACCCGGTCCGGGCTGCTCACCGCGCGGCGGCCGGCGGCGTCGCCGGAGACGAGGGTGCCGTCGTCGCCCAGGAAGATCACGGCCGGGGTCACCACGGTCCGGTCGCCGAGGGTGAACATCTCGACGCGGGTGTCGTGCGCGATCGCGGCGGCGACGAACGTGGTGCCGAGGTCAACTCCGAGGTTGTAGCCCACCGACGCCCCCCTGAGCCGGGCGCATCGTGCCAGGTCACGGCTCGATTCGCAGCATCCGAAGAGTCCCGCGTCGTGATGACTCAATCGCCGTCCAGACCTCAGCGTGACCCGCGTACGGTCGACTGCTCGGGGGAAAGCCCCACCCGGGGGTGGGGTACTACCCCCATTTCCAGGGGCCGGCGGCCGCCGGAAGATACCAGCGATGATGCTCGAGCCAGCGCAGCGCGCGGGCGACGCTCCCCGCACCGCCCCCGAGCAGGGCAGCCCCGATGCCCGACGCCGCTCTTCCCGGCTGCTCGGACGGCCCTCGGCCGGACGCCTGCCGCCGGGCCGAGCGCGAGCGAGTGGCTGCGCCGGCGGCGCCTGGAGCGGCAGCTGCACGACGGCGCCTCGCTGCGGATCTCCGCGCTCACCCTGCAGCTCGGGCTGTTCCGGCACCGGGTCCCGGTCGACGAGCCCGACCTGCACGCGGCCATCGACGGGCCTGCAGGACGAGCTGCACGCGGTCGCTGCAGGAGCTGCGCGACGTCGCCGAGCAAGATCTACCCGCCGCTGCTCGACGAGGCCGGGCTCGGCCCGGCGCTGCGCGAGGTCGGCCGACGGCGTCGACGCCGCGGTGCGGGTGGACGCGCCCGACGGAGCGGTTCGGCCCGGCCGCCGAGGGCGCCGCCTACTTCGCCGTCGCCGACTGCCTCGACGCGCTGGACCCGGGCGCCCCGCCGGTCGAGGTGGTGCTCCGCCGCGAGCGGCGACGTGCTCGACTCGTCGTCGCTGGCCGGGGTCGACGTGCGGCACGCCGAGCCGATGCTCGACCAGGTCGGCGGCTGGGTGGAACGATCGACGTCGCCCGGGCGGACCGGGCATCGGCACGATCACTGCGAGGATTCCATGCGAGTAGCGCTGGCCGAGGACGGTGCCCTCTTCCGCGAGGGCCTGCTGATGCTGCTGCAGGCGGCGGGCCACGAGGTGGTCGGCTGCACGGCCGACGGCGACTCGCTGGTCGAGCTGCTGGCCGACCCAGCCCGCCGACGTGGCGATCCTGGACATCCGGATGCCCCCGGAACCCGACGGCGGGCTGGTCACCGCGGAGCGGCTGCGCGCCGCGCACCCCGACATGGGCCTGCTGTTCCTGTCCCACTACGCCGAGTCGCACTACCTGATGCGGATCCTGCAGATCGGCACCGACTCCATCGGCTACCGGCTCAAGGAGAAGGTCGGCAGCGTCGACGTGCTCGTCCGACACCCTCGACCCGGATCGACGACGGCGAGATCGTCATCGAGCCGGTGCTGGCCAAGCGGCTGGTCGAGCGGCCGCGCGGCGGACAAGAAGGGCGTCGTCGCGTCGCTGTCCGAGCGCGAGATGGACGTGCTGCGGCTGATGGCCGAGGGCCGGTCCAACAACGGCATCGCCGCGCAGCTGTTCGTCACGCCCAAGGCCGTCGAGAAGCACATCGCCAACATCTTCGGCAAGCTCGGCCTGCACGCCGACACCTCCGAGCACCACCGCCGGGTGCTGGCCGTGCTGACCTACCTGCGTTCCCAGCGCGACGGTGACTGAGCCGGTTGGCCGGGGCCGACGGCGATCGCGCCTTAGCGTGACCGCGCACGGACCCGGACCGGTTCCGGGCCGAGGACCGCTGGTGGGCGATGAACCGGACGATCGTGGCGAGGCTGCTGCGGGTGCTGCTGGTCGCCTTGCGGCGTGGCCGTGGTGCTCGTCGTCGTGGTCGACGGGGCAGCGGCCGCTGCTCGGCTCCGGGCAGCTCGCGGTGCTGCTGCCGTTCGTCGGCCGCGGCCATCGCGGCGGTCGCGCTCGGCGCCGTGCTGCCGCGGATCGACGCGCTGGTCGGCCGGCTGACCCACCACCGCGAGGTGACCCCGTACTCGGCGCTGGCGGAGGCGGCCGCCCGGATCCGGGCCGGCTCGCTGGAGCAGGCCCTGCCCGGGCTGGCCCAGGTGCTGGCCGACGGCACCGGCGCCACCCGGGCCGCGTCTGGCTCGCGGTCGGCGACCGGCTGGTCCCCGGTGCCGAGTTCCCGCCACCGCGCCCGGGACGACGTCGGCGGGCCCGAACCCGTCGAGAACCTCGCCGTCCTGCTCGCCCGGCCGGACACCGACCACGTGGTCCCGGTGCTCGACGGCACGGTGCTGCGCGCCGCGCTGGCCATCGGCAAGCCGGGTGCGCCCGATCACCCCGGCCGACCAGCTGCTGATGCAGGACGTCGCGAACGGGGCCGGCGCTGCTGCTGCGCGGGGTCGCGCTGAACGCCGAGCTGGCCGAACGGGTGCGGCGGGCCGACGACCTCGCCGACCGAGCTGCAGGCGTCCCGGCAACGGCTGGCCCGGGCCCGGGAGGTCGAGCGCCGCCGGCTGGTCATGGAGCTCGCGCACGCCACCACCGACCGGCTGGCCGGGCTGCGCTCCGAGGTGTCCGCGGCCCGGACCGAGCCTCGACGAGCCGGCCGGAGAGCGCCGAGGCCGCGCAGCAGGCGCTGGCCCGCGCGCGGGTCGGGCTCGACGACCTGCTCGACCGGTTCCGGGTGATCGCCCGCGGCGTCTACCCGGCCGTGCTGCGGGACCAGGGCCCGGCAGCGCGCGCTCGACGAGGTGGCCGCCGACCTGCCGCGCTCGGTGCGGCTCACCGGCGGCCTCGGCGGCGCGGCTGGCCTGGGAGATCGAGTCCGGCATCTACTACGTCGCGGCGGCCGCGATGCACGAGCTCGCCGGCAGGCCCGGCCGAGGGCGAGCTGGTGGTGCATCTCGAGCACGCCGACGGCCGGGTCAGCGTGCGCATCGAGGACCCGGCCCCGACGGTCACCGCCGAGCAGCTGCGCACCGCGCTGGCCGACGACGTCGAGCGGCTCGCCGCGCTGGGCGGCGCGCTGGCGCTCGACCGACGACGGCGCCGCAGGCGGCCCGGACCGCTCGCGCGCGAGGCCGCCCGCCGACCAGGGTCCGGGTCCGGTCACGTTGCGCGCCTGGCTGCCGGACCGGCTCGAGCCGCTGGTCGAGAGCAGCGTCGGCGCGGAGCTGAGGCGCGCCGTGACCGCAGTCGCCGAGGACGGCGCGCGCAGGGCCGGCCCGGCCGAGATCGGGTACTGGGTGCTGCTGGGTGCCTGCACCGCTGTTGTCGCTCGCCGTGGCTCGTGGTCGGCGCGGTGGTCGCCGCAGCGGCCTACGTGCCCGCGCTCACCGTCCGGCTGGCCGCCGCGGCGGCCAGCGGCGACCTGTGGGCGCGTGGCGTGCTGGACGCCGTTCCGCCCAGCGAGCCGCTCGCCCAGGCCGTCCTCGACTACGGCTTCAGCATGCTCAACGTCGCCTCGCCGTCGCGCTGCTGGCGTCTGCGCGGGCGGAACTGGTCGATCCGGCTGCTGGTGCTCGCCATGATCGGCTCGGCAGGGGCGTTCAACCTGCAGGCGCACGCCGCCGCGGCCACGGTGGAGACCGCCACCGGGCTGGCCGTCGGCGCCCTGCACCAGGTGCTGCTGCACGGTGTCGCCTGCGCGGCGTACATCGTCGCGATGCTGGTGTTCCCCTCGGGACGCGACGACGCCCTGCCCGGCTCGCGGGTCGCCCACACCGCGGTGATCGTGGCGGGCGTGAGCACCCTGCTGCTGGTCGGCTTCGGCACCGCGCTGCTCCCGCACACCGTGAGCTGCGTGCTCTTCTTCGGGTTCGGGGTGCCGCTCGCCGGGCTCGTGGCCCTGCCCCGCCGGATCCGCCGCGGCAGCACGGCCGAGGAGCGCACCCAGGCCCGGCTGCTGTTCAGCGTGCTCGTGGCCGCGGTCGCGATGACGTGTCGTCCTCTCGGTCATCACGCTGCTGCTGTGGTCGATCGGCTGGACCGGGCTGACCCTCGTCGACCCGACGGCGCACTCGACGGCCGGCGGGGAACTGCCGACGCCCTGCTGTTCTGGTTCTCCCGGCTGGCCTGCGTCGCGATCGCCGGTGCCGTGCTCGTCGCGACCCGCCGCGGCGGGCTCTGGACCGCGGAGCGCCTGTTCAGCCGCGGGCTCGCCGCCGCGCTCGTCGCCGCCATGGTCGGCGGCGGCTACGTCGTCGTGAGCACCCGTCGCGGGCTACGTGATCGACACCGCGACGCGCGAGGGCTCGGTCGCGGTCGCGGCACTGGCCACCGTGCCGGCCGCGCTGGCGTTCCTGCCCCTCTACGTGCTCGCCGAGGGGCTCGTCGACCGGCTGCTCTACGGCACCCGGCCCACCCCGTACAGCGTGCTCGCCGGGATCGCCGCGCTGTCGCGCTCCTCGACCGTCGACGCGCCTGACCTGGCCCGGGTCGCCGAGGCCGTCGGCCGCGGGCTGGGCGCGACCACCTGCCGGCTGACCGTGATCCGGCCGGGGCTGCGCGACCGCACCTACGCGTGGACCGAGCCCGGGGCGCACGCCTCGGACTCGCTCGTCGAGGTTCCGGTCCGGCAGGGCGCCGAGCAGCTCGGGACGATCGCGGTGGACCGCGCGCGCGGTCGCCGGCCTGCACCTTCAGCGCCAGCACCTGCTGGAGGACGTCGCCGACAGCCTCGGTGCCGTGTTGCAGGCGAGCCGGATGGGGATCGAGCTGGAACGCCAGCTGCGCGCCGCGCTCGCGCACGCAGGCGAGATCGCGGTGTCGCGTCGCGAGGCCGTTCGCCGAGATGGACGGCGAGCGGCGCCGCATCGAGCGGGACCTGCACGACGGTGCCCAGCACCACCTGGTCTCGCTGCGGCTGACGCTCGGCCTGGTCGAGCACCAGGTGTCGACCGCCCAGTTCGACGCAGGCACGCGACCGGCTGAACCAGGTCGCCGAGCAGATCGAGGTGGCGGAGTCGATCCTCGCCGAGACCGCGACCGGTGTGTCCTCGCCGCGGCTGTCCGAGCTCGGCCTGGTGCGGGCGTTGGACAGGAGCTGCGCGACGGGCACACGCAGGTCACGGTGATCGCCGACGGGCGTGGACCCGGAGCGCCGCTTCCCGTCCGACGTGGAGGCCGCCGTCTACTTCTGCTGTCTGGAGGCGGTCAACAACGCCCGCAAGCACGCGCCGGGCGCGGCGATCAGCGTGCGGATCACGATCGGCGACGGCCGGCTGCGGTTCACCGTGCACGACGAGGGCCCGGGCTGGGACACGGCCGCGGGGTCCGAGTCGGCCGGACGCGGGCTGCGCAACGTCCAGGTCCGGATCGCCGCGGTGCGCGGCCGGATCGAGATCCGCTCGGAGCGCGGCGCCGGCACCACCGTCGAGGGCTGGGTCCCGGTGGGTCCGCCGTCAACGGAGGCTTCGCCCCCGACCGAGGCTCCGGCCCGCGACGCAGGCTCCGCCCGAGGCTCCGGCGGACGTCAGGGCCGGTGCCGCCGGCGCGCCACCGGCGCCGGCCGGCACCGAGGCCCCGCTGCTCGACAGGGTTCGCGACGCCGTGCGGGCGGCGCGCGTGCTCTACGAGGGAACCCCGCACGCCGAGCGCCTGCACGCGCTGGCGGAGCGGCTCGACGAGCCGGTGCGCGTCGCGGTCGCGGGGCCCGCGGGGTGCGGTGTCTCCACGCTGGTGGCGGCGCTCGTCGGTGGGACGGACCGCGTCGGGCGCACGCCCGCCGGGGTGCCCGTCTGGTACCGGCACTCGGACGAGCCGCTCTCCGCCGTCATGTACGCGCGGTCCGGGGAGCCCCGGCCGCTTGCGCCGTCCGATTCGGGCACGGTCCCGGCGACGCGACGTCGACCGGATCGAGGTGCTCGCTCCCGCCCCGGTGCTGGCGACGATGACGGTGATCGACCTTCCGGGTCTCGGATCGGCACAGCAGCCCGTGGAGCAGCGGGCTCGGGCGCAGCTCGCCCCCGTCGGCCCGGACGCCCCGCTCGCCGACGCCTACGTGTTGCTGCTGCGGCACCGCCGCCCGGATGACGTGGCGCTGTTCGCGGCGCTGCACGGCGGTCCGGCGCCGCACCGGGCCGCGCACGCGATCGGGGTGCTGGCCCGCGCGGACGAGCTGGCCGAGCCGGCGGAACGCGCGGCCGAGGAGTGCGGGGAGCAGCCCGAGGTGCGCCGGCTCTGCCAGGCGGTGGTGCCGGTGGCGGGGCTGCTCGCCTCGGCGGGCGCCACCCTGAGCGAGGACGACCACCGGAGCCTGCAGCGGCTGAGCGAGTGCTCCGATGCCGAGCTCGCACGGCTGACCCTGTCGGTGGACGCCTTCACCGCCGGGCCCGAGGTGACCGGGGGCCAGCCGGGCGGGGGAAGGACCGCGACCGACCCGCACGGGACGGCGCCCGTCGTCGCCGTCGCGACGGCGCCTTCCGAGTCCACCGGCCGGCGCCGGGAGCTGCTCGAACGGTTCGGTCTGGTCGGCATCAGGCTCGCCGTCGAGCTGATCCGGTCCGGGCGCGCTCCGTCGGCCGCCACGCTGGGGGCGGCGCTCGTGGAGCGCAGCGGTATGGCCCGGCTGCGCGAGCTGATCGACGGACGGTTCGTCCGCCGCGCCGAGGCGATGAAGGCCCGGTCGGCGCTGATCGTGCTGGAGACGCAGGTCCGCACCAACCCGCCACCCGGCGGCCCGTCGTCGCTGTCCTACCAGCTCGACCAGATCCGGTCCGGAACGCACGAGCTCACCGAGATGGACCTGGTCGATGCGCTGCGCGACGGCAGGCCGGCCCTGCCCGACGCGGAACGCCGGGCAGCCGAGCAGCTTCTCGGCGCGGAGGGTGCGGAGCCGCGGACCCGCCTCGCGCTCGCCTCGGACGCCGGAGCACCGGAGGTCGCGCGGGCGGCCGGGGAGCAGCTGGCCCACTGGCAGCGCCGTGCGTCGCACCCGGGGTCGACGTCCGACGTCAGGAAACTTGCGGGCGTTCTGGTCCAGACCTGCGAGCGGTTGCTCTCCTCGACCGAGGACCGGTGATCGGCCGCGTCCGCAGCGGACGCCCGATCAGCGGACGCCGGTGTCCCGCAGGGCCCCGTGGAGCAGCATGACGACCGCCGACGACCGGTCGAGCAGGTCGAGCCGACCGTTCGTGGCCTCCAGCCGGGCCTGCGCCCTGAGCAGGCAGTCGAGGCCCGTGCCGTCGAGGCTGGTCACGGCCGAGAGGTCCACGACGACACGGGGCGCCGCGGCGTCTGCGGTCGGCCGCACGGAGCGCGTGCTCGAGGTCGGGTGCCGTCTGCTCGTCGACCTGCCCGCGCACCACCACCAGCGTCACGCCCGACCGCGGGCGGTGTACGTCGACGTGCAGCCGTGCGCCACCTGCGTGCCTCGACGCCAGGCTGGTCGGCACCCGGTCGGTCAGATCGTCCACGTGCCCTCCCCGGTCCGGGAGGCCGCGACTCCGCCTCCCTCCACCGATGTTCGGGAGCAGCCGGACTCCGGATCGGTCATCGGGCCCATGATTCGGCCGGTGACGGTCCCGGCGCGGTCAGCGGTATCGGGAGCGGGAACGAGTGTCAGGGGACGTCGGCGGCCCGCGGATGGCGCAGCATCGCGTCGACCGCCTCGCGCAGCGCCAGGACGCGGGGGAGGTGGTCGGAGTCGATGGTCCCGGCGCTGCCCGGGTCGGCCGCGGGGGTACCGCCGATCGCCACCGGCACCTGCGGCGGAAGCGTGGCCAGCAGTCCCGGTGCCCCGGCGCCGTCGAGCTCGCGGGCCGGGATGCGGACGTACCCCAGCGTGTCGCCGAGCTCGACGACGGCCTCGTCGACCTCACCGGCGGTGTGGCGCAGCGGCGAGACGTCGAGGACGACGCCACCGCCGGTGCCGGCCACGACCTCGCGAGCCCGGTCGAGTGTCGGCACGGACGACTCGGGGACCACGGTCATCAGCGGCCTGAGCCGGTAGCGCTCCGCGAGCTCGGCGAGCACGGCGAACAGTTCGGCGGGATCCTCGGTGGGGCCGGCGGGCGCCCGCGCCGTGACGAACTGGGCCCCGAGGCGGACGCCGATCTCGAGCGCGTGTGCGTAGGGCTGCGCGCTGTCCATCACCCGCAGCTCCGGGCCGAGGACGACCCGGCCGACGTCGAGGACGGTGACCCGCGAGGCGAGGAGGGCGGCCGCGAGCTCGCCCAGCATCGGTGACCCGATTCCCCTGGACCACCACTGCTGGACCTCGTCGACCGCCGCGACCCGCAGGCCGATCGAGTCCAGGCCTGCGCGGCGCGCGATCTCCACGAGCTGCACCGGGTCGAGGGGGTGGACGGTCGACTGGTGCAGCGCGATCCGGTTCATGTCGGCACGCCAGAACACGTCACCGCACAGAGGTTAGTAGCGGTCAGTAGCCCCCCGGGCCGGGGTCGGAGCCGAGCGGCTTGCCCTCGCCGTCCAGGTGGTCCCGGACAGGGCACGGAAGTGCGCGCGGGTCGTCTCGGGCAGGTCGGCCACGGCCGTGCGCCGTAGCGGCGGTAGAGATCACGGGCCTCGTCGTCGAGGTGGTCGGGGTGGTCGCGGTGCTTCTCAATCGATTCCGAAGCCATGTCCCACTCAACACGGCGCCTCCGTGCCCCGTTCCGTGACCCTTCCGCTGACCGGGAGGCCGCTGGTCAGGCCCCGATTCCCACGCGAATGCGCTCGACAGCGTGCAGGACGTCGGCGAGGCTGCGGAACCGGGCGGCCGGGAGCCGCTGGAGATCGCGCCGCGTCTCGGCGTCGGCACCGTAGTGCTCGGCGCCCGTGATGAGCTCCCACCGCTCGGCGGGGAAGCGCTGCCCGGCGAGGACCTGTCGCAACCGCTGGACCGAGTTGGTCATGTTCACTCCCACCGTCTGGTTGCGTAACATACTACGCAGATCGTGGGAGATATACCAACCGCTAGACCACGAGCCAGACGAGCCCGGCCATCGCGAACCCGACGACCGACAGGATCGTCTCCAGCACGGTCCACGTCTGCAGCGTGTCCTTGACCGACATGTTGAAGTACTTGGCGACGATCCAGAACCCGCCGTCGTTGACGTGGCTGGCGATGATCGAACCGGCGGACACCGCGATGACGATCAGCGCGATCTGCGCCTGGCTGTAGCCGCCTGCCTTCACGATGCGGCTCGATGATGCCGGCGGTGGTGACGATCGCGACCGTCGCCGAACCCTGCGCCAGCCGCAGCGCCGAGCTGATCAGGTAGGCCGCCACGATCACCGGCAGCCCGCCCGCCGTCATCGAGCCCGCCAGCGCCTCGCCGACCCCGGTGGCCCGCAGCACCGCGCCGAAGAAGGCCCCGGCCGCCGACGACCAGCAGGATCATGCCGATCGGCTTCAGCGACTCGCCGGTGACGCGGCCGAGCTCGTCGACGGTCATGCCGCGGCGGATGCCGAGCAGGTACATCGCCAGCAGCACGGCGATCGTGAGCGCGATCGTCGGGCGTGCCGAGGAAGGTCAGCACCGGAGCAGGGTGATCTCCGGGGCAGCGCCACGGTGCCGACGGTGGCGCCCAGGATCAGCACCATCGGCACCAGGATGACCGTCGTGACGAGGCCGACCGACGGCGGGCTCGTGCGGACCGCCGTGCCGACGCCGCGCCGCTCCGCGGGAGCCGGTCCCGTCCGCCGGGGTCGCCGTCGAGGTCGCCGTCGCGTCCGGGTGCGTCCTTCTCGGCGGCGAGCGAACTCGTCGGGCACCTCCACGAACACCCGCCTGCCGATGAAGGAGCCCCACCACACGCCGGCTGACGAGGAAGGCCGGGATGCCGCAGACCAGGCCCATGATGATGATCCAGCCCAGGCTCGACGCCCAGCAGCCCGGCCGCGGCGACCGGGCCCGGGGTGCGGCGGCAGGAACGCGTGGGTCATCGACAGCCCGGCCAGCATCGGCATCGCGTAGAGCACCAGCGACCGGCCGCCGCGCTTGGCCGCCACGTAGACCAGCGGCGCGAGCACGAAGATGCCGATGTCGAAGAACACCGGGATGCCGAGGATCAGGCCGGTGACGCCCATCGCCAGCGGCGCGCCCTTGCGGGCCGAACACCTTCAGCAGCCGGGTGGTCAGCACGTCGGCGCCGCCGGAGCGTTCCATGATCGCGCCGAGCACGGTGCCCAGCCCGATGATCGGGGCGATGTGCCCGAGGATGCCGCCGAAGCCCTTCTCCAGCAGCGAGTCCGCCGGTTTGAGCGGGGTGCCGACGATCTCGGTCGACGGACAGGCCGGCGACGAGCGCGACGAGCACGCCGACCACGATCAGCGCGATGAACGGTTCGAGCTTGAACCGGATGATCAGCAGCAGCAGGACGGCGACGCTGACCGCGGCGAGCGTCAGCAGGCCGCGGTGTCGTGCTGCAGCCAGTTGACGAAGGCGGACATCGAGGGCTCCAGGTGGGGCCGGTGGTCAGGAGGTGGACAGGGCGGCCACGAAGCTGCGGGCGCGCTCGGTGATCCCGGACCAGTCGCCGGCCGCGACCGCGGCCGGTGGGACGACGCTCGTGCCCGCGCAGACGGCCATCGCGCCCGCGGCGAGGAACTCCGCGGCGTTGGTCGCCGAGATGCCGCCCGAGGGCAGCAGCTCCACCTGCGGGAAGGGCCCCCGCAGGTCGGACAGGTACCGCGGGCCCAGCCGGCCGGCCGGGAAGATCTTCACCGCGCTCGACGCCGAGGTCCACGGCGTGCGCGACCTCGGTGGGCGTGAACGCCCCGAGCACGACCGGGCACCCCGGCGCCGACGGCGACCCCGGCCACCTCGGGCCGCAGCCCGGGCGTCACGAGGAACTGCGCGCCCGCGTCGATCGCGCCTTGGCCTGCTCGGCGGTGAGCACCGTGCCGACCCCGAGCACGACGCCGTCGACGGCACCGACCGCCCGCCCGACGTGGTCGAGCACGCCGGGCGTGGTGAACGTCAGCTCGACGGTCCGGATCCCGCCGTCGGCCAGCGCGCGGCACAGCTCCACCGGCGTCCGGGATGCGCTCGGCGCGCACGACGGTGAGCGCCCGGTCGGCGCGCAGGACCGTCGAGCGGGTTCAGTCGGTCACTGGACACTCCCATTCGGGGCGCCGGCGCAGGGCCCGGCCGGCCATGGTCGTCGGTGCGCCGCCCGTCGTCGATCGCGAGCCCCCCGTTGACCAGGACGAACGGGATGCCGGCGGCCGGCTGGCGCGGGTTCGTCGTAGGTGGCGGTGGCGGCCACCGTGTCGGGGTCGAACAGCACCAGGTCGGCGGCGTAGCCCGGCGCGGACCAGGCCGCGGTCGCGTCAGCCGCAGCCGGGCCGCGGCCCGACCGGTCAGGTGCCCGACGCACTCCTCCAGGGAGAACAGGCCCAGCTCGCGGCAGTAGTGGCCGAGGTAGCGCGGGAAGGTGCCCCACGCCCGCGGGTGCGGCTTGGCCCCGACCAGCAGGCCGTCGCTGCCGCCGGTGTGCCGGGGGTGGCGCATGATCGCCTGCACGTTCTCCTCGTGCCCGACGTGCTGGAGGATCCCGGTGCCCAGGTCGTCGCGGACCAGCAGGTCGACGAACACGTCGAACGGGGCCGCGCCCGCGGCCGTCGGCGAGCTGCGGCGACGGTCCGCCCGACGGCGTCGCCGAGCTCCGGGTGGGCGACCCCGCTGATCTCGATGGTGTCCCACTCGGCGGCCACGCCGTGGCAGCCGTCGGAGCCGTTGACCTCCAGGTCCTCCCGGATCCGCGCGAGCGCCGCCGGGTCGCGCAGCCGGCGCCAGCGTCGCCTCCTGGCCGCCCGCCGACGACCAGCTGGGCAGCACCGCCGACAGCGTGGTGCGCGCCGGGCAGGTACGGGTAGGTGTCGAGGGTGATGTCGGCGCCGGCGTCGATCGCCGCGTCGAGCATGGCCGAGCAGCTCGCCGGCCCGGCCCTTGTTCGGGGCGAAGTTCATGGTGGCGTGCGACAGGTGCAGCGGGCAGCCGGCCCGCGTCGTCAGGTCGATCATCTCCGCGTACGCCTCCAGCGCGCCCTTGCCGTACGAGCGGTGGTGCGGGGCGAAGAAGCCGCCGAGCTCGCCGACGGTCGTGCACAGCGCGAGCAGCTCGGCCGACGTCGGCGTACATGCCCGGGGTGTAGGTCAGCCCGGCCGACATGCCGACCGCGCCCTCGCGCCATCGCGGTGCGCACGATCTCGCTGCATCGCGGCGATGTCCGCCGGCGGTCGCCGGCACGTCGTCCCAGCCCGACGACCAGCGCCCGCACCACGCCGTGCGGGACCAGGTAGGCGGCGTTGCCGGCGATGCCCGCGTCCAGCCGGTCGAGGTACTCCCCGACGCTGCGCCAGCGAGAAGTCGAAGTCCGGGCCGGGTCGCCGTTCCAGCCGGCGATCTTGCGCCGGAGCATCGCCAGCGCGGCGTCGTCGACCGGGGCGTAGGACAGCCCGTCCTGGCCGAGCAGCTCGGTGGTCACGCCCTGGCTGATCTTGGCCAGGTGGTCCGGGTCGAGCAGCACTGCAGGTCGGAGTGGGCGTGCATGTCGATGAAGCCCGGGGCGAGCACCAGGCCGTCGGCGTCGATGACGCGGTCGGCGTCCGGTGCCCGGCCCGCGCCGGTGGAGATCTCGGCGATCCGGTCGCCGTCGACGAGCACGTCGGCGCGGTAGCGCGGGCTGCTCGGTGCCGTCGACGACGGTGGCGCGCCGCGGATCGAGGGTGCGCATCAGAAGTACGTCCGGACCAGGTCGACGACGACCGGGTCGGGCCGTCGTCGGTCGCCCGCGACCACCGGGATCCAGCGCCACTTGTCGAACGCGGTGCAGGGGTGCGACAGGCCCAGCCGCACCACCTGCCCGACCCGCAGCGGCGTCGGCCGGGTCGAGTACGCAGGAACGCGTGCTGGTCGTTCACGGCGGTGATCTCCGCCCGGTCAGCGGCGTGGCCGGGCGCGCCGAGCGCTCGGCGACCAGCTGCGGCTCGGGCAGCCCCTCGTCGAACGGGACGTCCCGCTTGCCCGCGTCGAGCAGGGCCAGCCCGGGCTCCGGGCGCGACACGACCCGCGCCCAGGCGTGCATCGCCGACCGCAACGGCGTGCCCTCGCCGGCCGGGAGAGCGGGGAGATCGCCCGGTAGAAGCCGTCGTCGTGGATCACGTAGGCGCCCGAGCGCAGCAGCACGCGGGTGCCGGGTCCGGCGAGCGGGCCGAGCACGTCGGCGACGTCGTCGAAGTACGCGCTGCCGCCTGCGGTGACGATCGACCTCGCCGACCTCGTAGGCGCCGGCTGCGAGCGCCGCGGTGCAGCGCGGCCAGCTCGTCCAGGTAGCCGCGGACGGCGTCGAGCGCGGCGCGGGACGGCGTCGTGGGCCAGCGCGCCCTCGTAGCCGGCGACCCCGCCGAGCCGCAGGTGCGGGCTCGCGGCGACCGCGGCGGCCACGGCGGCGGCGGTCGCCAGGTCGCGGGCGCCGGTGCGGCCGCCCGGCGCCCCGAGCTCCACGAGCACGGTCAGCGGACGGGCCGGGCGGGCGG
Organism: uncultured Actinomycetota bacterium; assembly: GCA_963784265.1. Taxonomy (GTDB): domain Bacteria; phylum Actinomycetota; class Actinomycetes; order Mycobacteriales; family Pseudonocardiaceae; genus Pseudonocardia. The sequence continues at coordinate 78,860 of CAWAQQ010000002.1, read as the reverse complement.
CGGCGAGGCAGTGCAGCGCGGCGTCCATCGCGGCGACGGTGTCGACGGAGTCGGCCCAGCTCAGCACGTCCAGCCCGGGTCGGCGTCGAGCAGCGCGGGCCACGCCGGCCGATGCCGACCGGGTCGACCAGCGCGTTGGCGAGCTGCATCCGCCGCACCCCGGCGGCCACGGCCACCCGGAGCTGGCTCGGGGTCGCCGACCGTGATGCCCCACGCGCCCGCTCGGAGCTGCCGCTCGCCAGAGCGCGGGCGCCATCGTCGTCTTGCCGTGCGGCGCGAGATCGACCCCGCGCTCGGCGCACCAGCCGGCCATGCGCGCGATGTTGGCGTCGATCGCGGACGTAGTCGAGCACGAGCAACGGCGTGCCGAACTCCGACAGCCGCGGGCTCGTGGCGAGGAACTCGGCGACGGTGGCGCCGCCCGCCGCGGCGGGCAGGGACTTCCCGGTGGCGGGAAGCGGCTCGTCCGGTCCACGGCGGAACCAGCGAGAGGGTCGCCGAGGGGGGATATTCACCGGTGGCGTCGGCCATGTGCGTTCCCCTCCGCTCGGCCGTCGGCGAGCCGTTGCGCTCTACGCAACGTGCGTTGCATCAGATGCGCGACTCAGTTGTAACATTCGCGCCGGACCGGGCGTCAATTCGCTGGGACGGGTGGGCAGGCATGCGGCGATCAGGCGGTCGGGACCCCGGCGCGACGGCCGACGTGGCCTGCATCGGTGAGGCGCTCGTCCTCCTGCCGGACGTGGACGCGCCGGACCTGTCGGGTGCGCTGCTCGCGGGCGCCGAGGCCAACGTCGCCGCCGGACTGGCGGGCGCGGGTGTCGCCGCCGCCTGGGTCGGCCGGCCTGGGCGACGGACCCGTTCGGGGCGTTCCTGCACGCGCGAGCTGCGCGCACCGCGGCGTGGACGTCGGCGGGGTCGTGTTCGACGCCGGCGCGGCCCACCGGCTACTACGCCAAGCACGTCGAGCGCCGGCGCCGACGGCGAGCCGCGCACCCGCATGCAGTACCGGCGCGCCGGGTCCGCCGCGTGCGGCGATGGACCCGGCGTTCCTCGACGCCGCCCGGCGTCCGCGAGCGGCTCGCCGGCGCGCGGATCGTGCACTGCCAGCGGCATCACCGCCGCGCTGTCGGACTCCTGCGCCGACGCTGATGCGGGCCCTGCTGGGCCGCCCGCGGACGGGATCGGCTGGCGTTCGACGTGAACTGGCGCGAGCAGATCTGGCCGGCGGCGACCCGGCCCTGGTCGCCGAGCTCGCCGGCGCTGGCCGACATCGTGCTCGTCGGCGGCGACGAGGCCTCGCGGGTGTTCGGCACCGACGACGTCGCGGCGCTGCGCCGCTGCTGCCCGGCCCCGAGCTGCTCGTGATCAAGGACGGAGCCGACCGGGCGCGTCGCGGTCGCCCGCGACGGCACCGCGGTCGTGCAGCCCGCGCTGCGGGTGGACGTGGTGGAGCCGGTCGGGGCGGGCGACGCGTTCGCCGCCGGGCTGCTCGCCGGGGTGGTGCGCGGCGACCCGGTCGCCCAGGTGCCTGCGCCGCGGGCACCTCACCGCGGCCGCGGTGCTCACCGTGCCCGGCGACTCGGCCCCGCCGCCCCGCCGAGGGGTTGCTCGACGTCACCGAGCAGGACTGGGCGCGGATCACCGTCGAGCGCCGGCGGGCTTCGACGCTCCGGTCACCGCGGCGGGGGACCGATGAGCCAGAGCCTGGGCAAGGCGCTGCAGATCCTCGGTCCGGCTCGGTGCCGGCCCGGCCACCCTGGACCAGCTCGCGGCCGAGCTGGGGGTGCACAAGACCACCGTGCTGCGCCTGCTGCGCACGCTCGCCGACGACCACTTCGTCTTCCGCGACGGCAGCCACCGCTACCACCTCGGTGCCCGCATCCACGAGCTGTCCTCGCGCGGCCTGGACCAGCGGGAGGTCCGCGGGATCGCCGCGCCGCACCTGCTCGCGTTCAACCGGGAGCACGGGCGCACCACGCACCTGTCCGAGCTCGAGGGCAGCGAGGTGGTCTACATCGACAAGCTCGAGTCCCACGACCACGTCCGGATGGCCTCGCGGATCGGGCTGCGGGCGCCCGGTCCACTCCACCGCCGCCGGCAAGGTCCTGCTCGCCGACCTCCCGCCGGCCGAGCTGGACGCGGTGCTGGCCGGAGTCGACGTTCGCCGCGCGCCACCCCCGCCACCATCACCGACCGCGCGGCCTACCTCGCCGAGCTGGCGACCGTCCGCGAGCAGGGCTGGGCGCACGACCGGGAGGAGAACGAGGCGTCGATCAACTGCATCGGCGCGCCGGTGTGCGGCGCGTCGGGACGGCCGGTGGCCGCCGTGTCGGTCTCCGTCCCGGACATCGTCCTGAGCTACGACCGGCTCCTCGACCTGCTGCCCGCGCTGCTGGCCGTCACCGAGCAGCATCTCCCGGGACTGCGGCTGGCAGCCCGGCGCCGCTTCCGTCGAGAGGACGTCCGGCATGAGTGCCAAGAAGGTCGTCACGACCAGCGCCGCGCCCGCGCCCGCGCACACGTTCAGCCAGGGCGTGCAGAAGGGCGGCCTGCTCCAGGTGTCCGGGCAGGGCGCGGTGGATCCCGCCACCGGCGAGTACGTCGGCGCGGGCGACGTGCGCGTGCAGACCGCGCGCACCCTGGAGAACGTCCGGGCGATCCTGGAGGCGGGCGGCGCCGGCGTCGCGGACGTGGTGATGCTGCGGGTCTACCTGCCCGGCCGCGACGACTTCGCCGCGATGAACGAGGCCTACGGCGAGTTCATGGCCGAGCACGTGCCCGACGGCGCTCTGCCCGCGCGCACCACCGTCTTCGTCGGCCTCCCGCACGAGGTGATGCTCGTCGAGATCGACGCGCTGGCGGTTCTGGACTGAGCCCCGCCGTCCGCGGGTCGGGGAACGGCAAGGAGCCCGCGACTGTGGCGACCGCCACGCGTCCGTTCGTCCGGTTCGCTCCGAAGCTCCCCGATGCGTCGCGCGAAAGTGTTTCCGGCATGGATCATCGGGCATACCGTGTATCGCACAAGCAGTTGCATGGTGCCAGCAATATGGAGTGAGCGATGTGGGTGGAGAGGTCGTGCGACGACCCGCGGCTGGGCCAGGCCGACCAGCTCGGCGTGCAGCTCGTCCGGCTGATCCGGCTGTTCGAGCGGACCGGCTCGCAGCTGGGGCCCGTCGTCGTGACGGGATCGACCGCTCCGGATACATGCTGCTGGCCCGGCTGGTGAAGGGCGGCCCGCAGCGGCAGCGGTTGCTGGCCGAGGCCGTGCACTCCGACCCGTCGACGGTCAGCCGGCAGGTCGCCGCGCTGATCCGGCACGGGCTCGTGGAGCGCACGGTCGACCCGGACGACGGGCGCGCGAGCCTCCTGGCCCCGACCACGGCCGGGGTCCGGCTCTTCGAGGACTACCGGCGCGAACGCAGCCACCACCTGGACGCGTTGCTCGCGCACTGGCCCGAGCACGAGGTGCACCGGTTCGTCGAGCTGCTCGACCGGTTCAACACCGACTTCGAGACCTACCGCACCACCTTGCTCGCGCCGTCGCGCGACGAGCACGAGGGAGTTCGATGACGACCACCACGTCCGCCCGCCCCGGCGCGCCGACCTCGTCGGCCGAGGGCACGTTCACCCACCGCCAGATCCTGACGATCCTCAGCGGGCTGATGCTGGGGATGTTCCTCGCGGCACTGGACCAGACCATCGTCGCCGCGTCGATCCGGACGATCGCCGACGACCTGCAGGGCCTCGACATGCAGGCCTGGGCCACCACGGCCTACCTGATCACGGCGACGATCACGACACCGCTGTACGGGAAGCTGTCGGACCTCTACGGACGCAAGCCGTTCTTCCTGTTCGCGATCTCGATCTTCACCGTGGGCTCGATCCTGTGCACGATCTCGACGTCGATGTACGAGCTCGCCGCGTTCCGCGCGGTGCAGGGCATCGGGGCAGGCGGGCTGATGACGCTCGCCCTGACGATCATCGCCGACATCGTGCCGCCCCGCGAGCGGGCCAGGTACCAGGGCATCTTCCTGGCGGTGTTCGGCACGTCGAGCGTCATCGGCCCGCTGGTGGGCGGCGCGTTCGCCGGCGCCGACACGATCCTGGGCATCGACGGGTGGCGCTGGGTCTTCCTGGTCAACGTGCCGATCTCGATCGTGGCGCTCGTCGTGGTGGCGCGGGTGCTGAACCTTCCGCACACCCGCCGGGAGCACCGCATCGACTGGCCGGGAGCGCTGGCCCTCACGGTCGGTGTCGTTCCCCTGCTGATCGTCGCCGAGCAGGGCGAGACCTGGGGATGGGGTTCCGGTCGGGCCGTCACCCTCTACGCGGTCGGCCTGGTCGGGCTGGTGGCGTTCTACTTCGCGGAACGGGCGTACGGCGAGGACGCGCTGCTGCCGCTGCGGCTGTTCCAGAGCTCGGTGTTCAGCCTCGTGTCGGCCACCAACGTCATCATCGGGATGGGGATGTTCGGCGCCATCTCCGTGATTCCGCAGTACCTGCAGATCGTGAAGGGGGCCACCCCGACCGAGTCCGGGCTGCTGCTGATCCCCCTGGTCGCCGGCATCATGACGGGTTCGATCGTCTCGGGCCAGCTCACCAGCCGCACCGGCCACTACAAGATCTTCCCGGTCATCGGGATCCCGCTGATGGTCGCCGCGATGGTCCTCATGTCCCTCCGGGTCGGGGTCGACACCGCGTTGTGGGAGACCGACATCTACATGGTGATGTTCGGTCTGGGCCTCGGCTCGTGCATGCAGACGCTGATCGTCGCGGTGCAGAACGCCGTCCCGGCCCGCGACATCGGGGTCGCCACGGCGTCGGCGACGTTCTTCCGGCAGATGGGCGGCACGCTCGGCGTCGCGGTGTTCCTGTCGATCCTGTTCTCCACCGTCGGGGACAAGATCGCGGACGCGTTCCGCGCCATCGTGCCGACCCCCGAGTTCCAGGCGGCGCTCGCCGACCCGGCGGTCCGCGCCGACCCGGTGAACCAGGGCGTGCTGCAGCTCGTGCAGTCCGGTGGCGGCGGGTCGGGTTCGGCCGGGGGAGTGCTCCAGGACTCCTCGTTCCTGCAGCAGATCGATCCCCGGCTGGCCCGGCCGTTCCTCGTCGGCTTCTCCGAGTCGATGGACCTGGTGTTCATCGTCGCGGCCTGCGTCATCGCCGTCGCGTGGATCCTCGTCCTCGCCATGAAGGAACTGCCGCTGCGCACCCAGTCCGGGATCCAGGCCCGCGAGTCGGAGGCCAACGGCACCGCCGCCCCCGGCGGGGGCGACGACCGCGGCCGGCTGGTCGTCTCGGCCGTCGTGCTGGCCTGGATCGCCGATCGCATCGAACGGCTCGACGGGAACTCGCCCCGGTTGACCGCGGCGGCCGCCGCACTCGCACCGCACGCCGGGCCGACCGACCACGACCGGGCCCGCGCGGCCGCCCGCACCGTGCTGCGGCCCGTCGCCCTGCTGACGTTGCTGCGCGCCTCGGGCCTCGACGGGCCCGCGCCATCCGCGACGAACGGGTCGGTCGACCCGTCCCTCGTACCCACCACTGCCGCCGCGTTGCCGACGACCACGCCGGCCGCAGTCCCGGAAGGAGCACGATGAGTACGCCGAACAACCGCCCGACCGATGCCATGCCGCGCACGGGCCTGCACCGCGCACCACCGACCCGCCCACCGTTGGCCGCCGCGACCCTCGGCATCATCGGTGCCGTCGTGGTCCTGTTCGCAGGCGGCTGGCTGATGCTCGCGCCGTTCGCGCTGGGCTACCAGCCCGAGGGGGCCGAATGGGCCGACGCCACGGTGGTCGACTTCTGGAGCGGCCTGGGCCTCGCCGTCCTCGCCTTCGTCGTGGGGCTCGTCCTCGTCGGCGACCTGGTCGGCAGGCTGCGAGCCGCAGGCGCCATCGCCGCCCGACCGGCTGCGGACGTCGGTCCGCCCGCAGGCGCCGTACCCGGCGCGCCCACGCCGAACGACGAGCTCGTCGCCCTCATCCGGCCGCTGGTGCAGGCGCTCAGCCGCGACGCCGACGACCGGGCCGCCCCGCCCGCTCCGCCGTCCACCGCCCCGTCCACCACCCCGGCGAACCACACGAACGCCGGCCCGACGTCCTCCCTGGAGCGCTGATGCGAGGCCTCAAGCTGAAGGTGCACGCCCTGTTCTCGGTGCTCTTCGCCGCGGCGGGAGTCTGGATCCTGATGGCGCCGACGGTGATCGGCTACCAGCCCCCCGTGGACACGTGGGTGCAGGCGACCTACAACGACGTCATCGTCGGCGGCCTGCTCGTCGCGGTCAGCCTGGCGATCCTGACGGCGCAGCTGATCACGACCACCCGCTACCGCCTGCGCGCGGCCGAGGCGACGGAGCCGGCCGGGACCTGACCGGGAGCCGAACGCCCGACTCGCGCGCGGAATGCCCCGACTCGCGCGCGGAATGCCCCGACTCGCGCGCGGAATGCCCCGACTCGCGCGCGGAATGCCCCGACTCGCGCGCGGGATGCCCGACTCGCGCGGGGGGCACTTCCACCGGGTGGGAACACGGACGGTTCCAGCCACCCGGCTCCGGAATCACCGCATCCTTGACCGTCAACCCGATGCGGAGGACGGCGTGGACCAGTTCGTAGTGCTCGCCGGTGCGGCCGAGAACCTCTATCCGGCCCGGATGCAGATGGCGTTCTCGCTGGGCTGGCACATCATCTTCTCGTGCTTCGGGGTGGCGTTCCCGCTGATCGTGGTGTTCACCGAGTGGCGCGCGTACAAGCGCGGCAACCCGGACCTGCGGGCCCTCGCGCACACGTGGGCCAAGGCGATGGGCGTGCTGTTCGCGGCCGGGGCGGTGTCGGGGACCCTGCTGTCGTTCGAGATGGGGATCCTGTGGCCGGGGCTGATGGAGCCCTTCGGCGAGGTGTTCGGCTTCCCGTTCGTGCTGGAGGGCTTCGCCTTCTTCATCGAGGCGATCTTCGTGGGGATCTACCTGTTCGGCTGGAACCGGATGTCGCCGCGCGCCCACATGCTCAGCGCGTGGCCGATGATCATCTCCGGGGCGGCGGGCGCGTTCTTCGTCATCGCCGCCAACGCCTGGATGAACAACCCCACCGGCTTCGAGCTGGACGCCGCGGGGCGCGTCGTGAACGCCGACCCGGTGGGCGCCATGTTCGGGCCGTCGACGTGGCCGCAGTTCGCGCACATGTACCTCGCGGCGTTCATGGTCACCGGGTTCACCATCGCCTCGGTGTACGCCGTGGCGATGCTCCGGGGCCGCCGCGACCGCTACCACCGGTTCGGCCTGCTGATCCCGCTGACCTTCGCGGTGATCGCCGCGCCGATCCAGGTCGGCGTCGGGGACTGGATCGCCAACGTCGTGGCCGAGAACCAGCCCGTCAAGCTGGCGGCGATGGAGGGGCTCTACAAGACGGGTACCGCCGTCCCGCTCTCGATCGGCGGCTTCTACGTGGACGACGAGCTGCACTACGCCCTCGAGATCCCGTGGGGCCTGTCGCTGCTGGTCACCCACGACCCGAACGGCGAGGTCATCGGCCTGGAGAGCGTGCCGCCCGACCTGCGGCCACCGGTCAACATCGTCCACCTCGCGTACAACGTCATGATCGGCATCGGCTCCGCCCTGCTGCTGATCACGCTCTGGCTGGGCTGGACCTGGTGGCGACGAAGAAAGCCCCCGCAGTCGGCGTGGTTCCTGCGTGCCGTCGCGGTCTCGGGCGTCGCGGCGATCGTCGCGATGGAGTCGGGCTGGGTCACCACCGAGGTCGGGCGCCAGCCGTTCATCGTCTACGACGTCCTGCGCACCGCGGATGCGGTGAGCCCGGCGCCGGGGCTCTACCTCGGCTTCTACGCCGTGCTGATCATCTACGGCGTGCTGACCTGGCTCACCGTCTACGTCCTGCGCCGGCTCGCGCACACGCACACGACCGCGGCCCCGCAGGAGCTCGAGGAGACCCCGCCGGACCTGGCGGACGACGAGGTCCCGGCAGGGGAGGTCGGCGCCAGATGACGCTCGCGGAGGTGGTGCTCGGCGTGATGTTCGTCGGGCTCATCGCATACGGGTTGTTCGGTGGCGCCGACTTCGGCGCCGGGATCTGGGACCTGCTGGCAGGCGGCACCAGGCGTGGTCAGCGCCAGCGCGACCTCATCGAGCACTCGATCGGCCCGGTCTGGGAGGCCAACCACGTCTGGCTGATCTTCGTGCTGGTCGTGCTGTGGACGGGCTTCCCCGGAGCGTTCGCGGCGCTGGCGACCACGCTCTACATACCGCTGACGCTGGCCGCGTTCGGCATGATCGCGCGCGGCGCCGCCTTCGCGTTCCGCAAGAGCATCACCACGTTGGGGATGCGCCGGTTCCTGGGCGCCTCGTTCGCGATCTCCTCGCTGATCACGCCGTTCTTCCTCGGGGCGATCGTCGGCGGCGTCGCCTCGGGCCGGGTACCGCCCGGGATCGCCGCGGGCAACGTGGTGACGAGTTGGATCAACCCGACGTCGATCCTCGGCGGCGTGCTCGCGATCCTGGTCTGCGCCTACCTCTCCGCGGTGTTCCTCTGCGCGGACGCGCGCCGCGAGGGGCACGAGGACCTGGCCGCGGAGTTCCGCGTCCGGGCGCTCGGCACGGCGGCCGTGACGGGCGCAGTGGGGCTCGGCGGCTTCTTCGTGCTGCGCACGGACGCCCCGACGCTGTTCGACGGCCTCACCGGCCGCGGGCTGCCGGTGATCGGCCTGTCGGTGCTGGCAGGGGTGGCCGCGATCGTGCTGCTGGTGATGCAGCGCTACACCCTCGCCCGGCTCGTGTCGTCGCTGGCCGTGGCGGCCATCCTCGTCGGGTGGGCCGTCGCGCAGTACCCGTACCTGCTGCCGCCCACCGTCACGATCGAGGAGGCAGCGGCCGGCCGGGTGACCCTCGTGGCGATGCTGGTGACCCTCGTACTCGGGTCGTTCCTGCTCGTCCCGGCCCTGGTCTACCTCTACCGGCTCTTCCAGCGCCCACCGCTGACGGCGGACGAGGCGGCGACGTACTGACGGCGCTCTCCCTACTGGTCCTCGAGCCGGAAGCCGACCTTCATCGTGACCTGGTAGTGGTTGACCGTGCCGTCCATGATCGCCCCTCGGACCTCCACGACCTCGAACCAGTCCAGGTTGCGCAGCGTCGTGGAGGCGCGCTTGATCCCGTTCCTGATCGCGTCGTTGACGTCCTGAGTGGACGTCCCGACGATCTCGTTCACGACGTAGGTGCGATCCGACACGTCAGTCTCCTCAGGGAATCGGCGGTGTCTCCAGCACCGGTGTACCCGCGGACGGCCGTCGGAACGCCCCGGCCGCTCACGGCTCGACGATCCCCTCGCGAACCGCCCAGAGCGCCGCCTGCGTCCGCGACCGGAGCTCGAGCTTGGTCAGCACGTTGCCCAGATGGGTCTGCACGGTGCGCTCGCCGATGGACAGCGCCCGGCCGATCTCGCGGTTCGACCGGCCCCGTGCGACGAGGATCAGCACCGCACGCTCCCGCGCGGTCAGCGCCGCGGCGCCGGTGCGCGGGGCGACCAGCGACCGCGTCAGCGTGCGCGCGACCGCGGCGTCCAGGTGCACCTCCCCACGGTGGGCGGCCCGGACGGCGAAGACGATCTCGTCGACGTCGGCGTCCTTGAGGACGTATCCCGCCGCGCCTGCCTCGAGTGCGGCGTGCACCCGCCCGGCCTCCCCGAAGCTCGTGACGACGATGACCTCGACGCCCGGGTGGCGCTCCTTGATCGCGGTGGTGGCGGCGATGCCGTCCATCCCGCGCATCACCAGGTCCATGAGCACGACGTGCGGGAGCTGCCCGTCCGCTTCCAGCCGGCCGAGCTCGTGGATCGCGGCGCGGCCGTCCACCGCCTCGCCGACCAGCGTGATGTCGGGCACCGCGTCGAGGAAGGCGCGCAGCCCGATGCGCACCACCTCGTGGTCGTCCACCACGAAGACCCGGATCGCCGTCGCGGCACTGGTGGTCACGGGCCGTCGCCTGCCGGGACGCGGGTCAGGACGCGTGGCACGACGGCGCGGACCACGGTGCCCTCGCCCGGGCGGGCCCGGATCGTGAACTCGCCGCCGAGGCGTTCCGCGCGCTCGCGCATGGAGACCAGGCCGAGCCCGGCAGCTCGCTCCGCCGGGTCGAAGCCGCTCCCGTCGTCGGCGACCTCGAGCCGCAGGGTGCCGTCGTCGTGCCCGTCGGGACCGATCCGGATCCGGACCGTCGCGGCACCGGCGTGTTTCACGCAGTTGTGCAGCGCCTCCTGGACGAGCCGGTAGGCGTCGAGCTCGACCTCGGCGTCGATCTCCAGCCGCTCCTCCGGGGCGTCGACGGTGACGTGCAGCCCCGCCCGGGACGCCGCCGAAGCCGCCTGCTGCCGGACGACCGCGACGAGCCCCTCGCTGTGCAGGAGGGTGGGGTAGAGCTCGAAGATCAGCGCGCGCATGTCCTCCAGCGCCGCGTGGGCCAGCCCGTCGAGCGTGCGCAGGCTGCGGCGGGTCGGCCCGTCCGCCTGCCCGCCGCCCTCGACACCCAGCTCCGCGGCCCGGATGTGCAGCGTCATCGAGAAGAGCTGCTGGCAGGCCGAGTCGTGCAGCTCGCGGGCCAGCCGGTGCCGCTCGTCGAGCGCCGCCTGCCCGCGCGACTCCGCGAGCAGCCGGGCGTTGTCGACGGCGACCGCGGCGTGGTCGGCCATCGACGCGAGGAAGGCGACGTCGTCGGCGTCGGGGTCGTGGCCCGGACGGTAGTAGGCGTTGAGCGCCCCGACCCCGGACTCGCGGACGAACAGGGGCGCCGACACGAACGTCTCCCAGTCGAAGCTGCGGAACTGCGCGTGCAACGGCTCCCATGCGGGGTCGGCGAGCAGCCGCTGCTTCCGGTTCCGCAGCACCACCGGGCGCCTGGTCCGGAACGCCTCGAGCGAGCTGAGCTGCGCGCCCCGCTGTCGCGCCTGCTCCAGCAGGAGGGCGAAGTCGTCCGGCCACGCCTCGACCGGAGCGGCGCCGTGCACGCGCATCCGCATGTCGTCGGGATCCATCAGGAGGATCTGCGCGCCTGCCAGGTCGGTGGTGTGGACGACCTCCGCGCAGATCGCGTCGAGGGTCCCGCGCAGCGAACCGGCGTAGGCGACGTTGGCGGCCGCGGCGGCGAAGGCGGTGAACCGCCGCTGCTGCAGGCGGACCTCGGTGACGTCGCGGAAGGCGACGGTCGTGGCCGGGCGTCCGGCACCCACGACGGGCTCGGTCCGGTACTCGATGACGTGCTCCCTGGCCGACGACGGCGGCACCCAGCGGAGCGTGCGGCCGGGCTCGTCGGTCGGGAAGACCGCAGGACGGCCGACCAGGTCCTCCTGCGCCACGCCGAGGATGCGGCAACCGGCCGGGTTGACGAAGAGGTAGAACCCGTCCTCGTCGAGCAGTGCGAGCCCGTCGAGCGCCGCGGCCACCAGGCCGCCGAGCGCCTCGCGGCCGATGCCAGTCGGTGCGGTGCCCGGAAGTGGCTCCCGATCCGCGTCGCGCACGATCATGGGGCGCTCCTCCCGACCGGCGTCAGGGTGCCGCCACCGCGCGCTCGCGGCAACCCGCAGCCGCTCGAACGGGCTAAGCGTGATGACGTAGCCCGTCTCGTTGTTCCGCTGAGCTGGTCGTTCGGGTTCACGCCGGAGGTTTCGAGTCGGTTTCCGGTGGCTATCCGACTGGCGCGGATCGACCATTTCGTGGGTATTCGGGACGGATCGCACTGCGGTTCGGGGGCAACGACTTCGCGAGGAGGGGCCATGGCCACCACCGGAGAGTTCGAGAGCGGCCCGGCCGGACGGGAGCTGCTGGAGAAGAGCCGGCCGCTGGTCCCCTACAAGACGCTCTGGTCCGTCCTGCTGCTCGGCTGGGTGGTCAGCTACGCCGACCGTACCCTCACCGGACCGGTGATCGCCTGGATGATCCAGAACAAGGCGGGCTTCATCGGGGACGCGGCCAACCCCGCCGCGCTCGGCGGGCTGGTCGGCTCCATGTTCTTCCTCGGCTACATGCTCACGCAGTACCCCGGTGGACGGCTGGGAGACCGGTTCGGCCACCGCGAGATGATCATCGTCTCGCTGCTGTGGGCCGCGGTCATGACCGCGGTCTCCGGCATCGTCGCCGGGCTCGTCGTGTTCGTCGCCGCCCGCGTCCTCACCGGACTGGGCGAGGGCGTCTTCTACTCCAACGACCGCACGCTGATCATGAACCACACCCCGCTGGCGAAGCGGACGCTCGGCCTGGGCGTCGTGATCGCCGGCCTCTCCATCGGTCTGACGGTGGGCATCATCCTCACGCCGATCCTGATCAACTGGGGCACGTCGCTCGGTCTGGGCGCCGAGGCATGGCGGGTGCCGTTCTTCGCCTTCGCGGTGTTCACCCTCCTCGTCGTCGCGGTGGCGTTCACCTTCTTCCGGGCCAAGCTGGGCGGGGCGATGAGGCTGCTGCCGCCGTTCCTGCGACTGGTGGCCTTCTCGGCGCCGACGTTCGTCGTGATCGTCGCGCTGTTCCTCCTGGCCGAGTCGCTGGGGTGGCCGGAGTGGCAGACCGCGATCGTCGCGGGCGTCATCGCGCTGGTCTACATCGCGATCATCGTGCGAAGCGTGCAGAAGTCCGGCCGGGGCCCGATCCTGCTGAACCGCAACATCTGGCTCGTCTACATCGCCTACATCGCGATCCTGTGGAACCTGTGGTTCTTCAGCTTCTGGTCGGTGCAGATCGTCAAGGAGTCGGCGCAGAGCAGCCTGGTCGTGGCCGCGCTGACCGCGGCGTTCAACGCGGGCGCCGGCATCCTCGGGTTCCCGGCAGGCGGCTGGCTGGCCGACTGGGCCGTCCGTACGGGTCGTAGCCGAAAGATGCTGGCGCTGGTGTGCACGGCCGTCTACTCGGTGCTGGTGGTCATCTTCGGGATGACCATCCAGGACGGCGGCAAGCCGTCGCTCGCGCTGCTCGGCGCGCTGCTGTTCACCTCAGGACTGTTCTTCAACGCGCTGCAGCCGATCGTGCAGGGCATGACGGGCGACATGGTGCCGATGAAGGAGCGGGGCTCCGCGTTCGGCATGTTGAACCTGGTCTCCGAGATCGGTGCCGTGGCCAGCCCCGTCGTCAGCGGCGTGCTGCGCGACGCGACCGGCAGCTGGGCGCCCGGCGTCTACGTCGCGGCCGGGATCATGATCGCCTCCTTCTTCCTCTACCTGATGGTCAATGAGGTACGGCCCGATCAGGCGGCCCCGGTCGCAGCCTGAGCGCGGCCCGGTTCCACCGACCAGCCCCCGACCGCCACAGCCGTCGCCGACAACGACGTCGGCACGCCCCCTGACCCTGAACCGACGCGCACCACCGCGAGGAGACGTGACATGTCGAGCCCAGCCCAGCCCACGGCCCACGCATCGGTCCGGCACTTCCCGCTGAACGCCTGGTACGCCGCGGCGTGGGACCACGAGGTCGGCCGGAACCTGCTGCCCAAGACGATCGCGGGCAGGCCCATCGTGTTCTACCGGACGGCGTCGGGCCGCCCGGTGGCGCTGGCCGACGCGTGCTGGCACCGGTTGGCGCCGCTGTCGATGGGGAAGCTGCGCGGTTCCGACGAGATCCAGTGCGGCTACCACGGGATCTGCTACGACCCCGACGGCCGCGCGACCTACATGCCGGCGCAGGAGACGATCAACCCGAGCGCGACGGTGCACTCCTACCCGGTGGTCGAGCGGCACCGCTACGTGTGGGTGTGGCCGGGCGACCCGGCGCGCGCGGACCCCGACCTGGTGCCGGACATGCACTGGAACGAGGACCCGGACTGGGCGGGGGACGGCAAGACGATCCGCGTCAACTGCAGCTACCAGCTGATCATCGACAACCTGATGGACCTCACCCACGAGCAGTTCGTGCACGGGTCGAGCATCGGGCACGACTCGTTGTCCGAGTCCGACTTCGAGGTGACCCACACCGACCGGACCGTGACCGTCACGAAGTGGATGCTGGGGATCGACCCCCCGCCGTTCTGGAAGCGCAACCTCCAGGACCGCTACCCCGACTACGACGGTCCCGTGGACCGGTGGCAGATCATCAGGTACGAGGCACCGTCCACGGTGGCGATCGACGTGGGCGTGGCGAAGGCAGGCACCGGGGCGCCCGAGGGGGACCGCAGCCAGGGCGTGACCGGTTACGTGCTCAACACGATGACTCCCGAGACCGACAACACCTGTTTCTACCTGTGGGCCTTCGCCCGGGACTGGTGCCTGGACAAGCAGGTGATCACCACCCGGCTGCGCGAGGGCGTCTCCAACGTCTTCTTCGAGGACGAGGTGATGCTGGAGGCCCAGCAGCGTGGCATCGAGGCCAACCCCGGCTACGACTTCTACAACCTCAACATCGACTCCGGCAGCCTGTGGACCCGGCGCGTCGTGGCCCGGATGATCGACTCGGAGGCGGGGTCGGACGTCGGGAACGGGACCTCCGGCGACGCGGCGGCGGCCACGAGCGCGGTGGTCGCGGCGGCGAACGCCGACCGCGACGCCCGGCCGAACGGCGTCGGGCAGGGCGCCGAGGTGGCCGGGGACGTCTCCCACCACCGTGACGAGCCCGGTGCCGGCCTCATGCAGCGCGGCCTGTAGGCGGGCGGCATGGGAGCGACGAGCCACAAGCGCTGGGGAAAGGCGCGGGTCCTCGACACCTGCGAGGTGGCCCGGCACGTCCGGCAGGTCGTCCTGGAGCCCGAGCAGCTGGACGCGCCGGCGCCACCCGGCAGCCATGTCGACATCGGCGTGTTCGTCAACGGCCGCGCCGACGTGCGGTCCTACTCGGTCGTGGGCACCGGCGCCTACGGCACCGAGCTGATCCTCGGGGTGCAGCTCGCGCGGCAGAGCCGTGGTGGCTCTGCGTACATGCACGCACTACGTCGTGGCCAGCAGGTCTCGATCACCCAACCGCTGCAGAACTTCCCGCTCAGCTACGGGAGGCCGTCCTACGTGCTGGCCGCGGGCGGCATCGGCATCACGGCCCTGGTGGCGATGGGCAAGGCGCTCAAGGCCAGGGGAGCCGACTACCGGTTCGTCTACGGAGCCCGGTCGCGTGAGCTGATGGCGTTCGCCGAGGACCTGGTGGCCGAGCACGGCGACCGCATGGACCTGCGCGTCGACGACGAGGGCGCCCCCCTCGACGTCGAGGAGCTCGTGGCCGGGTGCCCGCAGGACGCCGAGCTCTACGTCTGCGGGCCGGTCCCGATGCTCGATGCGATCAAGCGGGCGTGGGCGAAGGCCGGGCGGCACCCGGCGCACCTGCGGTTCGAGACGTTCGGCAGCAGTGGCCGGTTCGCCCCGGAGTCGTTCCGGGTGCGGATACCGCGGCTCGGCCTCGAGACCCTCGTCCCGCACGACGCCTCGATGCTGGAGGTCCTCGAGGCGTGCGGCGCGGACATGATGTTCGACTGCCGCCGTGGCGAGTGCGGCCTGTGCCAGGTGAAGGTCCTCGAGGTCGAGGGCGTGATCGACCACCGCGACGTCTTCCTCAGCGACGCCCAGCACGACGCCGGTGACCGGCTCCAGTGCTGCGTGTCGCGGGTGGTCAGCCCCCGCACGGGAGGGCTGCCCGGCGCCGACGGGCAGCAGGCCGCCGTGACGATCGACGTGCCGTGACCATGGCGGGCAACGCGCGCGGACCCGGTCGTTCGGTGATCAGCAAGGTCAGTGCGATCCTGCTGGCGATCTCCGAGGGGAGCGGGCACACGCTCACCGAGATCGCCGGCAGGGCGGAGCTCCCGCTGTCCACGGTCCACCGGCTGGCCACCGAGCTGGCGGCGTGGTGCGTCCTGGAACGGGGCGGAGACGGGCGCTACCGGGTGGGGGCCGCGCTGGCGCCCGCGCGGGGGAGCGGGCCGGTGGCCGCCGAGCCGGTCGGGGACCGCCGCGGCCTGACGATCGAGGGCATCCGGGACCGGGCCGTGCCGGTGATGGAGGACCTGTTCCGGGCGACCGGCTCACGCGTTCGGGTCGGGCTCCTCGACGGCACGCAGGTCGCGTACGTCGAGAAGTCGTCGGGTCACCTGCCGGTGTCGCGGGCCACGGCGGCGGCGCGCCTGCCGGCACACGCGACAGCGCTGGGGAAGGCGCTGCTGGCGTTCTCGCCCCCGCGGACGGTGGAGGCGGTCATCGCGCAGGGCCTCACGAGCTTCACACCGCACACCGTCACGAGGGCGGAGCGGCTGCGGTGGGGGCTGCGGACGGTCCGGGCCACGCGTCTGGCGATCTGTGACCGCGAGCTCGACCCGGAGGCGTGCGGGGTGGCCACCGCGGTGTTCGGGGCGCGCGGTGACGTCGTCGCCGCGATCGAGCTGAGGGTGCAGGACCCTGCGCTCGAGGTGCCGTTCGTGCGGGCTCCGCTTGCGGTCGCGTCCGGTGCGCTGGCCCGTGAGCTCGGGCCGCCGTCGAACGACAGGCTGGCGGTGCTGGCCTGAAGCTCCCGTGCGTGGAAATCGTCGTCCGGACCGCTGTTTCCGCGCACGACCGCCGCCACGACGGCACGGGCGCTCAGCCGCGGGCGCTGATCGCCGCGTCGAGCGCCGCGCGCATCTCGGCCACGGGTCCGGGCCGGCCCGTCATCAACGCCACCTGGTCCACGGCCTGGTGCAGAAGCACGTCGAGACCGTTCGCCACCCGGCAGCCCGCTGCGACGGCGGCGGCCGCGAACGGGGTCGGCCACGGCTCGTAGACGACGTCCATGACCACCGTCGCGGGGTTCCAGCGGGTGCCGGCCAACGGGTCGGCCGCGCCGTGCGGAAGCGTCGCGATGACCACGTCGGCGTCCGGCACCGGCACGCCGGGCAGCCCGCCCACGATCGTCGGGTGCACGCCGAGCCGCTCGGCGGTGGCCTGCAGCGCAACGGTGCGAGCGGGTTCGCGGACCAGCACCGTGGGTGCGGTCTCGCCGAGCGCGGCCAGCGCGGCCAGCGCGGCCTGCGCGGTGCCGCCCGCACCCAGGACGACGGCCTGCTCGACCTTGCGGACACCGACCCCGCGCAGCGACTCGACGATGCCGACGACGTCGGTGTTGTCGGCCAACACGCCCCCCGCCGCTGCATCGCGCAGGACCAGGGTGTTCGCCGCCCCGATCGCCGCCGCGGCGGGCGTGATCTCGTCGGCCACCTCCAGCGCGGCCCACTTGAGCGGCATGGTCAGCGACAGGCCCGCCCATTCCGGCCCGAGTCCGGCGACGAAGCCGGGCAACCCCGCCTCGTCGCACTCGAACTTGTCGTACTCCCAGCCGTCCAAGCCCAGCGCCGTGTAGGCCGCGCGGTGCAGGACCGGCGACAGCGAGTGCTCCACCGGCATGCCGAGGACGGCGGCGCGCCGGGCCGTCGGGGGGTCGGGCCGCTGGGTCACGGCGCCAGTATGGCGACGCCGGGTGCGGCGCCCGCGGTCGCCTTCGGACATCGCGGCCGGTTTCCGCCGAGTGGGAGCGGTGGCCCGCCGTGGCCCCCGGACCCGATGATGACGGCGTGAGCGTGCAGAAGGCGATCGAACTCGTCGGAACCGGTGACACGATCCAGGACGCCGTCACCGAGGCGCTCGACCGGGCCCGCCTGTCCCTGGAGGGGATCACCTCGTTCGAGGTGCAACACATCTCCGGTGTGGTGGAGGGATCCACGACGGCGTTCCGGGTGGAGCTGCGGGTCTGGTTCACGCTCCTGGAACGCATGCACGGATGACGCCTCCGATGAGCCCTCGATGACCACCGCGGAGGCCGAGCCGGTCGCGGGCGTCACCCGTGTCGCGCTGCCGATCGGCGTCAACGCGGTGCAGAGCGTGAACATGTACGTCCTCGCCGACGGCGACCGCGTGACGATCGTCGACTGCGGGGTGTGGCGACCCGACCTGCCCGACGGCGGGCTCGCCGCGGTGGAGGCGGGCCTGGAGGGCGCCGGGTACGCGCTGCGCGACGTCTCGCGGATCGTGGTGACGCACGCGCACATCGACCACTACGGCCTCGCCGGACGGCTCATGGAGCTCACCGGCGCCGAGCTGACCATGCACGCCATGACCGACCTCGACTGCGAGAAGTACCGCCACCCCGACACGGCACGGGCCCGGCGCCGGGACACCTACGCCGACCACGGGGTGTCCGAGGCCGAGCGCACCGACCTCGCCGACCACCTCACGCGCTGGCTGCCCTACCTGTACTCGGTGGTGGAGGCGTCGCAGCGGCTGCGCGGCGGCGAGCAGCTGGCGATCGGTGGCGACCGCTGGGAGGTGGTGCACACGCCGGGGCACTCCCTGGGCCACGTGTGCCTCTGGTCGCCCGCGCGCGGGGTGCTGCTGTCCGGGGACCACCTGCTTCCCGGCATCACCCCGCCGGTGACGTTCGAGCGCGGTTTCGACGCCGACCCGCTGCGCAGCTACCTCGACGCGCTGCGCGCCATCGCGGACCGCAGTCCCCGGCTGGTCTACCCGGGACACGGGCACCCGTTCGGTGACGCCGTCGGGCGGATCGAGGCGATCCTGCGCAACAAGGTGCGCCGGCTGGAGAAGGTCCGCCGCGCGATCCAGGATCGGCCCTGCACCGTCACCGAGCTCGCGGACCTGCTCGTGGCGAAGGCGATCCTGGCCCACCAGCGCCAGCTCGCGATCTCCGAGACGCTCGCGCACATCGCCTACCTGCGCTGGTCGGGGGCCGTGGAGCGGCGCACCCGATCCGACGGCGTCTACGAGTGGTACGCCACCAGCGACGCGCCGCTCGACGTCCAGGGGCAGCTCGCGTCGTCCTGAACCGTGAATGGGCGGACGGAGCACATGGTGCTCCCGTCCCTGGCCGTGAACCCCGCCTGCTCCCGTTCCGCCCTGGTCCGGTTCTGTCGTGCTGCGGTTCTGCTCCGTGCTCCGGCTCGTGCTCGGGCTCCGGTTCTGTCGTGCTCCGGTTCGGCCGTGCTCCGGCTCTGCTCGGTGCTCCGGTTCTGCCTGGTCCCGCTCGGCCCTGCTCAAGTGCCGTGCCGTCCCGGTGCCGGGGCTTCCCCGGGGTTCCGTGATCGTTGTTTGGGAACGGGGTTCCGGGACGAATACGGTTGCGGGTTCCTCGGTGATGATCACTAGGTGCGCGGGTGCCGGGTCGCCAGGGTCCGGGTGCCGGGGTGCCGGGGTGCCGGGGTGCCGGGGTGGTCGGGGTGCCGGGGTGGCCGGGGTGCCGGGGTGCCGGGTCCGGGGTGCCGGTGGCTGAGGTCCTGCGCTGCCGGCGGTGCCCTGTGACGCGTTCGGGAGCGCGGGTGCCGGGTGCCCTGTGCGCTTGCGGGTTCCGAGGTGGTGCTCACCGCAGGATCCGGGGCCGGGTGTCTGGGGCTGGGGTGCCGGGTCCGGGGCTGCTGGGGAGCGGGTCCAGCGCGCTGGGTCCAGCGCGCGGGGTGCTGGGAGCGGGGTGCCCCGAGGTGTGGGAGTGGGGGGGACCCGGGGTGTGGGTGTGCTGGGACCGGGGGTGCCGGGGTGCGGGGTGCGGGTCGCGGGGTGCTGGGGCCGGCTGTCGCCCCGCCCCGAGACCCCGCGATCGCCGTTCGGGACCGGGCCCCGGGCCATGAGCGCCTGACGGTGATCTCCGGCCGCGGGGAGCCCGGCCGGAGATGCCGGCCGCGCTAGCCGCGCCTGAGCTGCCGGCCGCAGGGAGCCCGGCCGGAGGAGCCGGCCCGCTACCCGGCGCTGGCGGGCTCGACGGGTGCCGAGGGCGCCGTCGCGAGGTGCCGCGACAGGCTCCCGGTGGCCACCACCAGTGCGGCCCTGGCGCCGCGCAGACCCGTCCGGAGGTCCTCGACGGCGAGCTCCAGGGCCGCGACGACCTCCCCGCCCGCGCCGAAGACCGCCATCGCCGCCGCGCCTGCGCCGTCCGGGCCGGGGGCGACCGCGACGCGCGTGAGCCGGGTGACGCCCAGCGAGCGGCGGAGCCGATCGGGGCCGCAGCGCGCCGACGCGCCGCCGGTCGGCACGGTCGCGATGGCGTCCTCCACGATCGAGGCCGGGCTGAACGCCAGCAGCACGCGCCCGAGCGCCGTCGTGTGGGCGGGCAGCGTCGCGGCCAGGAACCGCGACGGGGGCGGCCCGTCGGGTTCGGCCTGTGCGTAGGCGACCCGCAGCCCGTCCAGCACACCGAGCCGTGCCGTCGTGCCGGTCGCGACGACGAGATCGGCCAGCACGTCGCGGGCGCGGTCGAGCAGGGGTGGCACGCCGATGCGGACCGCTGCCGATCATCCGCAGCGGCAGCCCGATCCGGTACCCGCCGTCGTCGGTCCGTTCCAGCAGCCGCCTCGACGTCAGCTCACCGGCGAGGCGGTGCGCGGTGGAGACGGGCAGCCCGGTCAGCCGGGCCAGTTCCGTCAGCGAGTACGTGCTGCCGCTGCGGAACACCATGAGGATCGCGGTGACCTTGCTCGCCACCGATCTCCCGGACTCACCTGCACCACCTGCCACGCCAACCTCCTCGTCGGTGCAAGCAGCATCGTCGGGATGCCGGCGACGGCGACAGCGGGCGTTGCCGTCCAGTGGGAGCCTGACCCGAAAGAGGTCAGGCCGGGCCTGCCCCCACGCGGCCTGCCGCGAGCGGGCCACCGAGGAGCGCTCGCTCACGCAGCGAGCGGGAGGTGGAGATGGCCGCGGTCCGGACGGCGGGGCCGAGCCTGCGCAGGTCGCCGCGGCCCGAGCGGAGCACGACGGCGAGCGCCGCGACCACCGTCCCGTCGGCGTCGACGACGGGCGCCGCCACCGACTGCGATCCGAGGCTCATCTCCTCGCGTGCGTAGGCGATGCCCGGTGCGGCGGACCTCGCCCAGCGCGCGGCGGAGGTGCCCGGGCGCGACGACCGTGTGCGGGGTGTAGCGCCGCAACCCGGTGTCGACGAGCTCGCGCAGCAGCTCCGGCGGAGCGTGGGCCAGCAGCACCTTGCCCACGCCGGTGGCGTGCAGGGGCAGCCGGCCGCCGCGTCGCGAGCGGACCGCGACGGCGGCCCGGCCGGCGATGGTGTCGACGTAGAGCGCCTCCTGGCCGTCGAGCACCGCGAGGTGGACGTTCTCGCGGGTGGCCTCGTAGAGGTCCTGCATGTAGGGCAACGCGACCTCGCGCAGCCCGGCGCTGCGGGGGGCCAGCGCGCCCAGCTCCCACATCCGCATGCCGACCCGGTAGCCGGTGCCGCCCTCGGCCCGCTCCAGCCCGCCCCACGCCACCAGCTCCGACGCCAGCCGGTAGGTCGTGGACACCGGCAGCCCGGTGACCCTCGCGAGCTCCCCGAGGGACATCTCCGGGGCATCGGGGCTGAACGCGTCGAGCAGCGAGACGACCTTGCTGATCACCGACCGGCCCTGCCACCGGGTGCTGCCGCCCGCCATCCGCGTCCCTTTCCCCGGGGTCGCGCGCCGGCGGAGACCGGGCGCGGGGCGAGGCCATGGTGCCCAGGTGGCGCGGGCCGTCGCCATGGTCGTGGCGGCACTCCCACTGAGCAGGAAACCGTCTCGGGCGCGCCCGAGACGGCGCGGGCCGGTGCTTGACTCGCCGCGAGGTAGCCGGGACGACGACGGGGCGACGACGATGGGCGAAACGATCACGCTACACGGCTTCGACGGCCTGCAGGAGCGCGTCGGCGGGGACATCGGGACGAGCACGTGGCGCACCGTCGAGCAGGAGGACATCGACACGTTCGCCAAGCTCACCGGCGACGAGCAGTGGATCCACACCGACCCCGAGCGGGCCAAGGACGGGCCGTTCGGGGCCACCGTGCAGCACGGGTTCCTGACCCTCGGCCTGGCCACCGGCCTGCTGTGGGAGGTCTGCACGGTCGACGGGTTCGGCGTGATCCTGAACTACGGCCTGAACAAGGTCCGGTTCCCGGCGCCCCTTCGCGTCGGCAGCCGCATCCGCATGCACGTCGCGCTCGCCGAGGTGAAGCAGCTCGACGCACCCGGCGGCGGCAAGGGGGCGGAGGCGATCTACCGGCTCACGTACGAGGTCGAGGGCGAGTCCAAGCCGTGCTGCGTGGCCGACCTCGTCTTCCGCTACTACCCCTGACCACCCGCCGACCGCACCGATCCCAACGAGACGGAGCTGGAATGACCACCACCGAGAACCCGGCCATCGGAAAGGACGTCGATGCCAACGGGATCCGGACGAACTACCTCGAGGCCGGTTCCGGCGGCGACCACGTCGTACTGATCCACGGCTCGGGCCCGGGCGTCACGTCCTACGCGAACTGGCGCAACGTCGCTGCCCGCGCTCGGCGAGAACTTCCACGTCGTCGCGCCCGACATGGTGGGCTTCGGCTACTCCGACCGTCCCGAGGGCGTCGACTACAGCCTCGAGACCTGGGCCGACCAGACCCTCGGTGTGATGGACGCACTCGGCATCGAGAAGGCGCACCTGGTGGGCAACAGCTTCGGCGGCGGCATCGCGCTGCGGCTCGCCACCCGCACCCCGACCGGGTGGGGAAGCTCGTGCTGATGGGCAGCATGGGGGTCGACTTCCCGATCACCGAGGGGCTCGACGCCGTCTGGGGCTTCGACGGCACGCTCGAGGGCATGAAGAAGGTCATGGGCTACTTCGCCTACAACAAGGAGCTGACCGGCGAGGAGCTGGCCCAGGTCCGCTTCGAGGGCGCCACCCAGCCCGGGTTCCAGGAGTCCTTCTCCTCGATGTTCCCGGCACCGCGGCAGCGCTGGGTCGAGTCGATGACGGTCCCCGAGAAGGAGATCAGCGCGTTGCCGCACCGCACGCTGGTCATGCACGGTCGCGAGGACGCCGTCATCCCGCTGGCGAACTCCTACAAGCTCGAGGAGCTGCTCGACAACGCCGACCTGGCCGTCTTCTCCCACTGCGGGCACTGGTCGATGATCGAGCGCAAGGACGACTTCAACCGTCTCGTCCGCGACTTCTTCCTCGGCGACTGAGGCCCGGAGATGGCGACCCGCGCGAAGCGCCCGCCGTGCCGCGGCCAAACGGACCGAGGGGCACGATCCGGAGCTGCTGCGCCGCATCTACGAGATCATGGTGCTCACCCGGGCCGTCGAGGACCGGATGGTCGCGATGTACAAGGGCGGTGACCTGCTCGGCTCGCTCTACACCGGGCACTGGCACGAGGCGATCTCGGTGGGCGCGGCGTCCGCGCTGCGCCCCGACGACTACCTCGCCCCGATCCACCGCGACCTCGGCGCCCACCTGTGGCGCGGCATGGAGCCGTGGCAGGTGATGGCCAGCTTCATGGGCAAGGCGACCTCGCCGACCGGGGGCCGGGACGGCACGCTGCACTACGGCCGCCTCGACCTGAACATCTACAACCTGCCCAGCCACATCCCGGCCAACTTCCCGGTCGCCACGGGCATGGCGTTCGCCGCGAAGTACCGCGGCGAGGACAAGGTCTGCCTCGCGTTCTGCGGCGACGGGTCCACCTCGCGCGCCGACTTCCACGAGGCGCTGACGCTGGCCTCGGTGCAGAAGCTGCCCAACATCTTCTTCGTCGAGAACAACCAGTACGCCTACTCGACGCCGCTGCGGCTGACGTCGGCGTCGGAGACGTTCGCGGCGAAGGCGGTGGCGTACGGGATGCCCGGGGTGAAGGTCGACGGTACCGACGCCATCGCCGTGCACGAGGCGACGGCCGAGGCCGTGGCGCGGGCCCGGGCAGGCGAGGGGCCCTCGCTCATCGAGGGCGTGACGATGCGGATGCACGGGCACGCCGAGCACGACCCCGCCGACTACGTGCTCAAGGAGCTCTACGAGGAGTGGTCGAAGAAGGACCCCGTGGAGCTGTTCGAGAACGTGCTGATCTCCGCAGGCGTGATCGACGACGACACCGCGAAACAGGTCCGGGAGGACGCCCGGCAGGCGGCGATCGCCGCGCGCCGCAAGTCGCTGGCGGATCCGATGCCGGAGCCCAGCAACATCGAGGACGGTGTGTATGCCGACTGACAGCGGTCAGGCCACCTATCTGGAAGCGGTGGGCCTCGCACTCGACTCCGAGATGGACCGTGACCCCGACGTCTTCATCATCGGGGAGGACGTCGGGCAGTTCGGCGGCGCCTTCAAGGTGACGAAGGGCTTCCTGGACAAGTTCGGGCCCCGCCGCGTGGTGGACACCCCCATCGCCGAGACCGGCTTCACCGGCCTCGCGGCGGGCGCCGCGCTCGTCGGGCTGCGACCGGTGGTGGAGTACCAGTTCGCGGACTTCATCTCCTGCGCCTTCGACCCGATCATCAACGTCCTGGCGCGCCACCACTGGCGCACCGGCGACCCGATGCCGGTGACGATGCGGGCGCCGTTCGGCGGGCGGCTGCGGGCCGGGCCCACGCACTCGCAGAGCGTCGAGAGCTACTTCGCGCACGTGCCGGGCCTGAAGATCGTGATGCCCGGCACCCCGGAGGACGCCGCGGGCCTGCTGATCAGCTCGATCCGCGACAACAACCCCACGCTCTACCTGGAGAACAAGTACCTCTACCGGCGGCTCAAGGCGTCGGGTCCGCTGTCGCTCGACCCGATCCCGCTGGGGGTCGCCAAGGTCGTGCGCGAGGGCCGCGACGTCACGCTGATCACCTACTCCGCAGGCGTGCACCAGGGCCTGGAGATCGCCGAGGAGCTGGACAAGGACGGCATCTCGGTCGAGGTGGTCGACGTGCGGACGCTGGTGCCGCTGGACGTCGAGACGATCGTGAACTCGGTGCGCAAGACCTCCCGGGCCGTCGTGCTGCACGAGGCGGCCAAGCGCCTGGGCTACGGCGCGGAGATCGCGGCGACCATCCAGGAGGAGGCCTTCTGGCACCTCGACCAGCCGGTGGTGCGGATCGCCGCGCGCAACACCCCGACGCCCACCAGCCCGCCGCTGGAGGACGCGGTGATCCCGCAGCCCGCCGAGATCGCGGAGACGCTGCGAAAGGTGGCACGAGCAGCCTGGCGGAAATCGCTGCCGGGACGGATTCCGCGCACGGCGGGGTGGGCGAGTGACTTCGACCTGGTCGTGCTCGGTGGTGGGCCCGGCGGGTACGCGGCGGCGCTGTACGCGGCGTCGGCGGGGCTCAGCGTGGCGATGGTGGAGAAGGAGAAGGTCGGCGGCACCTGCCTGCACCGGGGCTGCATCCCGGCCAAGGCCCTGCTGCACGCGGCGGAGGTGTTCCGCACCGTCAAGCACGCGGGCGCGCACGGCGTGAAGCTCCCGGCCGGGGTGGAGCCCGAGCCGGACTGGCCCGCGGCCAACAAGCGCAAGGCCGGCATCGTCGGCCAGCTCCACAAGGGACTGTCCGGGCTCCTCAAGCGACGCAAGGTCACCGTCGTCGACGGGTTCGGCCGGCTCACGGCCGACGGCGCGGTGTCGGTGGAGGGCGGCGAGACCCTGCGCGGGCGCGCCACGATCATCTGCGCCGGCTCGGTGCCGCGTGCGATCCCCGGCATGGAGGTCGACGGCCGGACGGTGATCACGTCGGACCAGTCCACCAACAGCGACGACGACCGACTTCCGGGAGCGGGTCGCCGTGATCGGCGGCGGTGTGATCGGTGCGGAGTTCGCGTCGGTCTACACCGACCTCGGCGTGTCGACGACGCTGCTGGAGGCGCTGCCGCACGGCGTGCTGCCCATCGGGCCCGACCGCGACGTGGCCGACGTGCTCGGCCGGAGCCTCAAGAAGCGGGGCACGACCATCCACGCCGAGGCGCGCGTGGGCACCCTGGAGCACACCGACCAGGGGATCGTCGTGCCGTACGAGACCCCGAAGGGCTCGGACAAGATCGAGGTCGACCAGGTGCTCGTCTCGATCGGGCGTCGCCCCTCCACGGAGGGGATCGGCGCCGAGGAGGCGGGCGTCCGCATCGACGACCGCGGGTTCATCGAGGTCGACCCGTCGACCATGCTGACCTCGCGGCCGGGCGTCTACGCGATCGGCGACTGCGTGGCGACCCCCGGCCTGGCCCACGTGGCCTACGCCGAGGCGGTCGTGGCCGTCGAGCACTTCCTCGGCGAGAACCCGCCCCCGGTGGACTACGGCAAGGTCCCGTGGGTCGTCTACACCTACCCCGAGGTGGCGTGGTCCGGCATGACGGAGGCCGAGGCGCGCACCGCCGGGTACGACGTCGAGGTGCACAAGCACGCCATGGCCGGCAACGGCCGGGCGATGATCCTCGGCGAGACCGACGGCCTGGTGAAGGTGGTCGCGCAGCGCGACGGCCCGATCCTCGGGTTCCACATGGTGGGCCCGTGGGCCAGCGAGCTGCTCCACGAGGGCTACCTCGCCGTCAACTGGGAGGCGCTCCCGGACGACGTCGGCAGGCTCATCCACGCACACCCGAGCCTCTCCGAGGCCATCGGCGAAACCATGATCACTTTCTCCGGCCGTTCGTTGCACGGCTGATCCCCGGGAGTAATTGCGATGAGCGACGACGAGTGGGTCGTGACCATGCCCAAGCTGGGCGAGACGGTCACCGAGGGCGAGATCACGAACTGGTTCAAGCAGGCCGGGGACGAGGTCGCCTTCGACGACCCGCTGTTCGAGGTGTCCACCGACAAGGTCGACTCGGAGATCCCGAGCCCGTACGACGGCGTCGTCGTGGAGATCCTGGTGGCGTCCGGGGAGACCGTGCCCGTCGGCACCCCCCTGGTGCGGATCGGCGCGGTCGGCGCGGTGGTGGAGAACCGGCTGCCGTCGGCGTCGCACAAGGTCGCGGCGGCGGGCGGTCCCTCGCTGGCCGACCCGGCCGCCCCGTCGATGGGCGGCTCGGAGGGGATGGCAGGGGAGGACCCCTCCGTCGGCTCCCCGGTCGGCGAGGTGCACGACATCACGATGCCGAAGCTCGGTGAGACCGTCACCGAGGGCACGGTCAGCACCTGGCTCAAGCAGGTGGGCGACCCCGTAGAGTTCGACGACCCCTTGTTCGAGGTCTCCACGGACAAGGTCGACTCGGAGATCCCCAGCCCCTACGACGGCGTCCTGCTCGAGATCCTGGTACCTGCGGGAGACACCGTGCAGGTCGGCACACCGCTGGCCCGCATCGGTGAGCCCGGAGGGTCGGCGGGCGGCGCGCCCGCGAGCCCCGCTCCGGCAGCGGCGGCCACCCCGTCCGCGGCCGGAGCTGCGGCCGCGCCGCCCGCCGGTACCGAGTCGGCCCCGGTGGAGCGCAACGGGCGGATGCTCTCGCCGCTCGTGCGCAGGCTCGTCGCCGAGGCCGGGCTGGACGTCACGGCGATCAGCGGCACCGGCGCGGGCGGGCGGATCCGGCGCGAGGACGTCGAACGCGCCGCGGCAGGCGGCGGGGCCCGAGCGGCGAGCGCCGGCCCCGGCGGCTCCGGCCCCGACGGCGCCCGGACCGGGGGCACCCCCGGCTCCGGCACCCGGGCCGGGCACCGCGCCCGTCCCGGCGGCCGCCGCGGCGCCCGCTGCGCCTGCCGCAGCCGCGCCGTCGGGCGGCGACCCGCGCGACGAGGTCATCACGCTGTCCCGCATGCGGCTCGCGGTGGCGGCCGGGATGAAGGCGTCGCAGACCGCCACCGCGTCGGTCTGGACGTCGGTCGAGGTCGACTTCGACAACGTCGAGAAGGTGCGCCAGAAGCACAAGGACCGGTTCCGGAAGGAGGTCGGTGCCTCGCTGTCCTACCTGCCCTTCATCTCCCGGGCGGTGGTCGACGCACTGCGGGCGTACCCGACCGTCAACTCCTCGATCGACATCGAGGCGAAGACGATGACGCTGCACCCCTACGTCAACCTCGGCATCGCGGTCGACCTGGACCAGCAGGGTCTCGTCGTCCCGGTGCTCAGGGACGCCGACGGGCTCAACATGCGCGGGATCGCCAGGGGGATCACGGCGATGGCCGGTGCGGCGCGCGGCAAGAAGCTGGCGATGTCGGACATGCAGGGGTCGACGTTCACGATCACCAACCCCGGCCCGTTCGCCAGCTACGCGTCGGCGCCGATCATCAACCAGCCCAACACGGGGATCCTCTGCACGGACGGGGTGAAGCGCCGTCCGGTGGCCGTCGGTGACGCCATCGCGATCCACCCGACGGGGATCATCGGCCTGGTCTACGACCACCGGGCCTTCGACGGCTCGACGGCGTCGCTGTTCCTCATGCACATCCGGGACTCGCTGGAGCAGCGCGACTGGGAGGCGGAGGTCGGCTGAGGTGGCGCATCAGCAGCCGGCGCCCGGCCGAGCCGGTGACGGTGCTGGTGGCGCGCACGGTCGCACCGGGCCGCGAGCAGGACTTCGAGACGTGGAGCGACAAGCTCACGCCGTGCGAGCGAGTCGTTCCCCGGCTACCTGGGTTCGGGGCGGATGCGGCCCGGCCACGTCGGCGAGCCGTGGCACGTGGTCTTCCGCTTCGACAGCGCCGAGCACCTGGGGCACTGGGAACGCTCCCGGAGCGGGCGACGCTCCTCGCCGCGGGCGAGGACCTCGTGCACGCCACCGACGTGCACCGCGTCAGCGGCCTGGAGACCTGGTTCGCGCTGCCCGGCCGGACCGCACCGGCGCCGCCGCGGTGGAAGATGTTCGTGGTCTCCGCCGTGGCCATCTACGCGCTGCAGCTCGTCCTCAACGCCGTCGCTCGCTCCCGCGGGCCTCCCGCTGCCGCGTGCGCGTGCTGCTCGTCTCGGCCGCCGTCACCGCGCTCATGACCTGGCTGGTGATGCCGCGGGCCGCCCGCCTCCTGCAGAGCTGGCTCTACGCGCCACCGCGGCGCGACTGAGACGAGAGGGAAGACATGCCCCGCTATCTGGTGTCCGGAATCGCCGAGCTCGTCGCGGCCGTCGCCGCGGTGATCCGCGCGCACGGCAGCACGGTCGTCGAGGTCGACGACATCGAGAAGGTGCCCGCAGCCTGCGCCGACGCGGGTCCCGGCGCGTTCGACGGCTACGTGCAGCTGCCCGCGACGTTCACGGTGGCCGGGTGACACGGCGATCGACCGGGTGCACCACTTCTTCTCCGACGGCGTCCTCGCCCGCTTCCCCGCGATGACCGCCGCCCTGCCCGCGCTGACCGGTGGCGCGGGGATCGTGTTCGTGATGGGCGTCCTCCCGCCGGAGGTGTCCACCGAGGACGACGTCAAGGCGCGCGCGTCGCTGGTCCGGATCCTCGGCCACGCGGCGCGGGCCGACGGACCGGAGGGCCTGCGCGTCACGGTGCTGGGCTCGGGATCCTCGGCGCAGGAGATCGCGCTCACCGCCCTGGGCCGCAACCCGGAGTGGGAGTCGCTGACCGACGGGTTCGCGGGCGGGTCGTACGCCGACTGGCGGGTGGAGCTGCTCGGGCTGATGTCGGCCCAGACGTGAGCGGCCCGGAGGGCGGCGGCGCGGCGCAGGCAGCCGGGCGCGGGCGGGCGAGCCGGGCGCGGCCGGCACGCCCGCCGAGCTCGCCCGGCAGCTCCGCGACGCCGCGGACCGCCTGATGTCCGGCTGGACCGGCGCCACCGGGGCGCGACCACCCACGTTGCCTTCCCTCCCGACCCCGCCCGCGACGCTGTCGGCCCGCCAGCTCCAGGCCGTCGTCGACGACATCGCGGCCCGCCGCGAGCAGGTACAGGCCCTGCGGGCGCAGCTGGAGGTCTTCGAGGAGCAGCTGGGCACGCTGGAGGCGAGCCTGCTGCCGCTCCTGGAGTGGACCAGGGCCTGGGCCGGGCTCGAGGGTGCGGTCACCGACCTCTGGCGCGGGCCGGGCGGGCGGACCGGGGGCAGCTGAGCGGGCTCACCCCTGGTTGCGGGAGAGCCGCCGCCACACCCAGCTCGACGGCACGTGCCGCCCGGTGGTGACGTACTCGCGCACGGAGTCGACCATCAGCGTGGTGTCGAGCGCGCGGCGGGCGACCGGGTGCCCGGCGAACAGGATCTCGTCGTCGGTGGACAGGACGAAGTCGTCGTCGGGTGCCAGGGTGACGTCGTCCCCGTGCGCGACGAGCAGCGGCACGGCGTGCAGGGGCTCGTCGCGGTCCTCCGGGTCGCGCATGAGGTCGCCGAGCCGGGCCTTCCCCGTCTCCAGCCACGGGCCCAGCGCGGGCGCCTCCCTGGCCGTCAGCCGGACCTTCCACAGGGCCTGCAGGTGGTGCCCGCAGAGGTCCGTGAGCCGGTCGATCAGTGCGGCCGCCCACTCGTCGCCCTGCGCCGGCATCTCCCGCAGGAAGCGCCACAGCAGCGGGGTGCTCAGCTGGGCGTAGACCTCGTGCGCCACCACCTCGGTCGGAACCAGCAGGGCGTCGATCTCCATCGTGGCGAACAGCGGCGCGCTGGACGGGTGGTTCTGCCGCGCGGCGATGAACAGGTCGGGGTTGATCCGGCGGGCGGCGGCCAGCAGCGACAGGTTGGTGGTGTCGTTGTCGGTGCCCGCGACGAAGCCGGCGGCGTGCTCGAGGTCGGCCTGTTCCATGACGCTCGGCTCCGACGCGTCGCCGACGAGCACCCGGGCGTCGCCGTCGGCCTCCGCACCGGGGTCGATGATCGTGACCTGGAGGTTCTCGGCGTCCAGGTCGCGGGTCAGCTCGCGGCCGAACCGCCCGTAGCCGCTCACCACCCAGCGGCCGGCCCGCGGTGGCTCGCCCCGGGGCGGCAGCTCGGCGCCCGGGCCGCTCTCCAGCCACGTCAGCAGCTGGTAGGAGGCCGGGGCCCTCAGGGCGACGCGCAGGTGGTCGCCGAAGCAGTCGAACGGGTTGACCACGTTGGGGGTGCCGAACGCGTGCATCCGCTCGGCGATGGCGGGCGAGACGGTGCGCGCGATCACCGGCAGGTCCGGCCGCAGCAGCGCGGCCGCCATCGTGACGGCGAGGTTGGCCTCGTCGTCGTTGGTGAGCGCCAGTACGGCCTCGCAGAACGGGTGGCCGAGCCCCGCCACCCCGAGGTGCCCCGGGTCCCGGACGTCGCCGACGAGGCCGGGGACGTCGGCGTGGAAGGGGTGTTGCTCCAGGTCGTCGATCCGCGCGTGGTCGACGTCCAGGACGACGAAGCGCTTGCCGAGCGCGTCGAACGACTGGCCGAGCAGCTCACCGGTGCGGCCGTAGCCCGCGATGAGCAGGAACGGCTCCCGCAGCCGGGTCACCTTGCGGGTGAAGTGCTGCAGCGCCAGCGCCTGGCGGAAGCTGCGGTCCTGCAGCAGGGCGAGCAGCGAGCCGATGGCGTAGGCCCAGCCGATCACGGTCAGGTAGATGGTGATCGTCACCCACATCCGCTGCCCGTAGGTGAAGGGGAACGGGATCTCGCCGAACCCGATCGTCGACGCCGTGTAGCTCATCACGTAGAAGGCGTCGAAGAACCCCATGTGCCACGGCCTGCCCTGCAGGTCCTGCGCCGGGGATCAGGGTGAGGCCGAGCACGCTCACCGCGAAGATCACGATCAGGACGATCAGCGGCGCGCGCATCCGGCGCATGATCAGGAAGATCGTGGCGGTCGCCTGCGTCGCCGAACCGATCGGCACCCGCCGGGCCGGGCGCCTGGCGGACTCGTCCGTCGTCCGCGCCGAGCAGCCGGTACCAGAAGGCGAGCAGCGGGTTGCCCATGGTGGGACGCTACTTGCGGTGGTAGGAGACGGTCTCGACCACGAGCAGGACGACCGAGACGACGTTGGCGAACAGCGCCCCGCCCGACAGCGACACGACGCTCGCCGTGGATGCCGGGGTGAGCCCTTCGGCGGAGACGTACGAGACGTAGCCCCACGTCAGCGCCGCCGCGATGAGCTGCAGGTCGGCCACGAGGCTCGTCGCGAGGTGCACGGCCCCGATCTGGGTGCGGTCGCCGAACTTGAGCACCGTCGCGATGAAGCTGACGACGACCGCCGCGAACAGCTCGTACACGTTGTGCAGCGCGGGGTCGGAGATGTCGCCGATGAAGAAGCCGAAGTTCAACGTGGCCGCGAGCAGCACGAAGAATCCGAAGACCACCTTCTCGAGGTTCATCAGCCCTCCGGACGCAGGGTGTGCGGGGTGATCACGCTAGATCACAGCGGCGCTCGGCGCCCGCCCGCGTCCTGGTGTGGCGAGTGGAAGCTCACCGCCCCGTCGGGCTGCCCGTGTCGAGGGCCGTGAGCCCGAGCAGCGCGGCCGCGTTGTCCCAGAGGATCGCCTGCGTGGCCGCCCGGTCCAGGCCGAGCGCGCGCACCGTCGACAGGGGGGCCGGGTCGCCGAGCTCGAAGGGGTGGTCCGTGCCGAGCATGACGTGGTCGGCGCCGACGTCCTCGACCAGCCGGCGCAGCAGCGTGGTGTTGAAGACCGCGGTGTCGTAGTAGAGCTTGTCGGTGAACTCGCTCGGCGGCACGGACGTCGTGTGCGCCACGTCCTTGCGCTCCCAGCCCATGTCGAGCCGTCCGCGCAGCGACGGCAGGCAGCCCCCGCCGTGGCCGAGGCACAGGTTCAGCGGGAACCGCTCCAGCACCCGGCCGAACACCAGCCGGGCCACGGCGAGTGCGGTCTCCATCGGGTAGCCGACGAGCTGGGGCAGCCAGAAGTCCGCCTGGCGGTGCGGGTCCGGGACGCCGCTGGGGTGCAGGAACACGAAGGTCCCGCGCTCCGACAGCAGCGCCCAGAGGTCGTCGTTGACCGGGTCGTCGAGGTCGCGGCCCCCGCCCCGGCTGCCGATCGCGATGCCGGCGAGGCCGAGGTCGTCCAGCGCACGGCGCGCCTCGTCGGCGGCGTCGGGCCACCCGAGCGGCACCGAGCCGAGCCCGAGCAGGCGGTCCGGGGCGTCCGCGACGTAGGTGGCGAGCTCGTCGTTGCCGCTCGCCACGATGTCGACGGCGAACCGGCGGTCGTCGGCGGTGGAGCAGAACAGGAACGGGGGCATGGAGACCGCGTGGCGGTGCACGCCGACGGCGTCCATCTCCGAGAGCCGCACGTCGACGTCGTACTGCGAGCGGGCCAGCGGGAGCGGCGCGCGCGGGCCGACACCGCTCACCCGGGTGTCGAGCCGCACGATGTCGTCGGCCAGCCCGGCGAGGTCGGCGAGACCGCGGTCGGCGAGCCCCTGCAGCAGCGGGAGCGGCATCGCGTGCGCGTGCACGTCGAGTGCGCTGCCCTCCTGCGGCACGCTGGCGGCCGTCGGTGCGCCCGGCGAACCGTTGACCCCCATCGGATTCCCCCCTTGAAATAGCCGATGTTCACTGTCGCCGCCGCGCCGCCGCGGCGACCACCGCCTCTCACTGGTCGGAAGACGGCCGCACAGCCGTGGGGGAGCCGCAGGCATCGTGCGAATCTGCGGGCAAGGACGTGGGCGAGGAGGAATGGATGAGCCTCTACCAGCTGCACAGGTGTGTGTACGACTGGGTCCGGGCGGGCGAGGTGAACAGCGCCGACGGCGCCGACGGCCGCGCGAACTTCGACATGTCGGGCTACGAGCTGACCGACGACGAGCGCAAGGCCTTCGACACCAAGGACGTGGCGGCGCTCTACCAGCTCGGGCTGCACGCCGTGCTGCTCAACCGCTACTGCCGCGCCGCGGGCTTCGCGCGGGACGACTACCGCAAGCTCCTCGAGCCGTTCGGGGAGAAGGAAGAGAGGAAGGGCCGGTGGCAGAGATAGTCCTCGCGTACTGCGCCTCGCACGCCCCCATGATGTCCTCGGCGCGGATGGCCGCGCCGGAGGAGCAGCGCGACAACTTCTTCGGCGCGCTGGACTTCCTGAAGGAGGAGGCGGTCAAGCGGGGCGTCGAGGCCTGTGTCGTGCTCTCCAACGAGCACTTCACCAACTTCTTCCTGGAGAACTTCCCGCAGACGTGCATCGGTGTCGGCGAGAAGAACTGGGGGCCGACCGAGGAGTGGCTCCCGATCGACAAGGTCTGGATCCCCGGTCACCCCGGCCTCGCCAACCACATCGCGCAGCACACGCTGAACTCGGGCTTCGACCCGGCGTTCTCCCACCAGCTCGAGCTCGACCACGGGATCATGACCGTGTACTACGAGCTGGACAACCTGATGAAGCTGCCGCTCGTCCCGATCGTGCAGAACTGCGCGGTGCCGCCGCTC
The DNA here is from genome assembly GCA_963784265.1 of uncultured Actinomycetota bacterium. GTDB lineage: Bacteria > Actinomycetota > Actinomycetes > Mycobacteriales > Pseudonocardiaceae > Pseudonocardia. The sequence continues at coordinate 44,918 of CAWAQQ010000002.1, read as the reverse complement.
ATGCCGGTGCGCCGGGCCTACGAGTTCGGCAAGGCGCTCGGCGACGCCATCCGCTCGTACACCGGGCTGCAGCGGGTGGCGATCATCGGGGCAGGCGGGCTGTCGCACTGGATCGGGACCCCCCGGGTCGGTGACATCGCCGAGGACTTCGACCGCTGGTTCCTCGAGCGGCTCGAGCGCGGTGAGCTGGACCAGGTCCTCGACATGCCCGACAGCGAGATCGAACTGGCCGGCAACGGCAACCACGAGATGCGCAGCTGGCTCGCCGTGGCGGGCGCGGTTGCTCCGATCACGTCCAAGACCCTCGCCTACGAGCCGGTCTACCCGTGGATCACCGGTATGGGCGTCGCCCATTGGGAGACCCAGAACGGCGACCAGCCGGGCGACCACGCCGGCCAGGGCCAGAGCAGCAGAGGAGCACAGGCATGACCACCCCCGACGTCAGCGGCGACATCGAGGCCGCCACCACGCGCGTCCGGGAGCTGAGCGAGAAGGTCGTCGAGCAGGCCAAGCAGAACGGGCTGGCCTGGCTCGAGACCTACGAGCGGATGCTGAAGAACCTGCTCGACCTGGAGGAGCAGGCGGCCAAGGGCACCGGCGCGGAGTGGGCGACGACACTCGCCACGACCCACGCCAACTTCGTCCGTGAGACCTCCGAGGCGGTCTTCGGCGCGATGCGCCAGCAGCTCAAGAGCTGACCCGCACTACCGGCGGGGCACGCCCTCACGCTCCCGCGCGTGCCCGCCTGGTGGTGGTCCGCTCCTCGTAGGAGAAGAAGCCCCGCCCGGTCTTGCGGCCCAGCAACCCGGCCTCGACCATCCGCAGCAGCAGCGGCGGGGGCGCGTACAGCGGCTCCTTGAACTCCGCGTACATCGACTCGGCCACCGCGTGCGTCGTGTCCAGGCCGATGAGGTCGGCGAGCGCCAGCGGGCCCATCGGGTGGGCGCAGCCGGTGACCATCGCGGTGTCCACGTCCTCGGCGCTGGCGAACCCGCTCTCCACCATGCGGATCGCGGCCAGCAGGTAGGGGATCAGCAGCGCGTTCACCACGAAGCCGGCGCGGTCCTTGGACAGCACCGTGTGCTTGCCCAGCCACCCGCTGGCGAACGTCTCGGCGCGCTCGACGGTCTCGGCCGAGGTCAGCAGGCTCGGCACGAGCTCGACGAGCGGCAGCACGGGCACCGGGTTGAAGAAGTGCATCCCGATCACGCGCTGCGGATGGACCGTCGCCGCCGCCAGCTTCATGATCGGGATCGACGACGTGTTGCTGGCGAGGACGCAGGTCGGCGACACGACCTCCCCGAGGGCCGCGAAGATCGCGATCTTCTCGGCCTCGTCCTCCACGACGGCCTCGATCACCAGCTCGCGGTCCGCGAGCGCGGACAGGTCGGTGGTGAACGACAGGCGCCCGAGCGCGGTGTCCCGCTCGCCCGCCCCGAGCTTGCCCGCCCGCACCGCCTTGTCCAGCGATGCCGTCAACCGGTGCCTGGCCGATGCGGCGGCCACCTCGTCGAGCTCACGGAGCACCACATCGAAGCCGGCCCGCGCGAACACCTCCGCGATCCCGGAACCCATGATGCCGCCGCCGACGACTCCTACCGCTCCCGCCACGCTCACTCCCATCCGTCGTCCCGCCACATCGGCGGGCCGCTTGGTCCCTGCATGGTTTATCAAGCATAGCCGACGGGCGAGGGTGTTCCCGCTGGACAGGAAGGCCCGGTGGCGAGCGGCAGGTGGGACGACGATGGCAGGGGCCGCGCGGCACGCCCGCGTGCGTCGCATCGGCGGCCGGACGGCAGGAGGAACGCGCATGATCAGCGGGAAGACCACTCTGATCGCACACGTCGGCTACCCGACGTTCGCCTTCAAGGCGCCAATGATCTACAACCCGTGGTTCGAGAAGAACGACATCGACGCGGTCGTGGTGCCGATGGGTGTCCAGTCCGACGACTACCCCGAGTTCTTCCAGAGCCTGTTCCGGCTCACGAACATCCGTGGCGCGCTCGTGACGATGCCGCACAAGGTCGTCACCACCGAGCTCGTCGACGAGCTGACCCCGATCGCGACCGTCGCCGGCGCCGCCAACGCGGTGCTCCTGCGCGAGGACGGGACGCTGGTGGGCGACCAGTTCGACGGCGCCGGGTTCGTGCGCGGCGTGGAGCGCAAGGGTTTCGCGCTCGCGGGCAAGCGCGCGCTCGTCGTCGGCAACGGCGGCGTCGGGTCACCGATCGCGGCCTCGCTGGCCGGTGCGGGCATCGCGGGCATCGGCCTGTTCGACCCCAACGCGGAGGCGTCGGAGTCGCTGGGCGGGCGCCTCTCCGACGTGTACCCGGACCTGCAGGTCACCACCGGCTCGAAGGACCCGGAGGGCTACGACATCGTCGTCAACGCCACCCCGCTGGGCATGAACGACGGCGACCCGCTCCCGATGGACGTCGACCGGATCTCCCCGGACACGTTCGTCGGCGAGGTCGTGATGAAGCAGACGATCACGCCGTTCCTGCCAGGCCGCGCAGGACAAGGGCTGCCCGATCCAGGTGGGCAGCGACATGCTCTTCGAGATGATCCCGGCGTATCTGGAGTTCTTCGGGTTCGGGACCGCGACGCCCGAGGAACTCCGGGCGGTCGCGCAGATCAAGAGCTGACGCCCGATGCCGGACGTCGCGTCCGTGCCGGACGTCACGGAGGTGGCGCCGGGCGTGCACCGGCTCGCGCTGCCGCTCGGCATCCACGGCGTGCCGACCGTGAGCGCCTACCTGCTGCACGACGAGGCGGGCGACGTGCTGGTCGACTGCGGGATCGCGGCCGGGGACGACCGCGACGGCGACGGGACCGAGGCGCTGTCCGCGGCGCTGGAGACCTGCGGCAGCTCGCTCGAACGGCTGGCTGTGCTGGTCGTCACCCACGCCCACATCGACCACTTCGGCCTCGCCGGTGAGGTGGTGCGGCGCAGCGGGGGCGAGCTGTGGATGCACGAGGCGACGGAGCTCGACCTCGCCAAGTACGCCGATCCCGACGACGCCGTCGACCGCCGCGCGCTGATGCTCGCCGACCACGGCCTCTACGGCCCCGAGCTGACCGAGAGCTCCGAGGGGCTGCGCGACTGGATCCCGGTGATGCCCTCGATCGGCAGGCCGAGCCGGCTGCTCACCGGTGGCGAGCACCTTCCCGCGGGGGACCGCCGCTGGGAGGTGGTCCACACCCCGGGCCACTCGCCTGGCCACGTGTGCCTGTGGTCGGCGCGGGACCGGGTGCTGTGCTCGGGCGACCACCTGCTCCAGGTGGTGTCGCCGCCGGTGACGTTCGAGCGCGGCTTCGAGCGCGACCCGATGGGCTCCTACCTCGACTCGCTGGACCGCGTGCAGGCCCTGGAGCCCGAGCTCGTGCTTCCCGGGCACGGCCCGCCGTTCCGCGACGGCGCGCGCCGCGCCGCCGCCGTCGCACGGGGCAAGCGGCGGCGGCTGGACCAGGTGCGGGAGCTGGTGGAGGCCCGCCCGCACACCGTGACCGAGATCACCGACGAGCTGTTCCGGACGGCCCTGACCGGCGCGCAGCGGCACTTCGCGATGGCCGAGATCCTCGCCTACCTGGCCTACCACGAGGTCCGCGGCGTGCTGGAACGGACCCGGCGCTCCGACGGCGTGTACCTGTGGCGACCCGCCGTGGACAGCACCGGGAGCAGCCCCACCCCCGACCCGAGACAGGAGGTCACGCGATGACCGAGGACCGACGGCATCAGGTCGTGGTGGTCGGCGGCGGATTCGGCGGGCTGAACGCCACCCGCGCGCTGGCCTACGCCGACGCCGACGTGACGGTGGTGGACCGCACGAACCACCACCTGTTCCAGCCGTTGCTCTACCAGGTGGCGGCGGGGATCCTGCCGCCAGGGCTGATCGCCCCCGCGCTGCGCGCGGTGATCAAGAAGCAGAAGAACGCACGTGCCCTGCTCGCCGACGTGCGCGACCTCGACCTGGAGCAGAAGGTCGTGCGGGCCTCCGGGCCGGACGGGCGCCCGCTGGAGCTGCCCTACGACACGCTGGTCGTGGCGGGCGGCGCCACGCACTCCTACTTCGGGCACGACGAGTTCGCGCAGTACGCGCCGGGGATGAAGACCGTCGAGGACGCGCGCGGCCTGCGCGACCGGGTCCTGCTGGCGTTCGAGATGGCCGAGCTCGCCACCGACCCGCAGGAGCGCGCGGACTGGCTGACGTTCGTCGTCATCGGGGCCGGACCGACCGGCGTGGAGCTCGTGGGCCAGGTCGCGGAGCTGGCGCACAAGGTGCTGCCGCAGGACTACCGGTCGGTCGACACGCGCGAGGCCCGCATCGTGTTGCTGGAGGGCGCGTCCGCGGTGCTCCCGCCGTTCGCACCCGAAGCTGCAGCGCTACACCCACGAGCGGCTGGAGAAGATGGGCGTCGAGATCCGGCTGAACACCCTCGCGGTCGGAATGGACGACGACACCGTGACGGTCAAGGGCCCGGACGGGGAGGAGACGATCCGCACCCGCACCCGGATCTGGGCCGCCGGGGTGGCCGCGTCGCCGCTGGCGAAGATGCTCGCCGAGAAGACCGGGGCCGAGACCGACCGGGCGGGCCGCATCGCGGTGAACCCGGACTGCACGCTGCCGGGGCACCCGGAGGTCTTCGCGGTCGGCGACATGGTGTCGCTCAACAACCTGCCCGGGGTGGCCCAGCCCGCGATGCAGGAGGGCAAGTACGTCGGGAAGCTGATCAAGGCCCGGCTGGCGGGCGACGAGCGCGTCGAGCCGTTCAAGTACTTCGACAAGGGCTCGATGGCCACCATCGGCCACCGGGCCGCGGTGGCCGACGCGTTCGGGATGAAGTTCACCGGGTGGCTGGGCTACACCATGTGGGGCTTCATCCACGTGCTCTACCTGATCGGCTGGGGAAACCGTCTCGGAACGCTCTACACCTGGTTCCGGGCGTTGACGTTCTCCAACAGCCGGGGGCACCGGATCATCACCTACGAGCAGGCACACGACCGGGCGGCCCACCACGACGACGCCCGCAACGGCGCCGGCCCGGCGGCCGCGGTCGCGACGCCCCGCAAACGAGAAGCGGGCTGACCCGAGCGCTTCGGAAACCGTCGCCCGGCGACGTTTCCATCGCACGGCTCGGCTACTCGACGTCGATGTGCTCCCGGCACCCGACGCACCCGCCGGCGCAGCCGGCACACACCTGCCCCGGCCCCGTCCCGGGCGCAGGACGCCGGATGGACCAGACGAACGCCGCCGTGACGAAGACCACGGCGAGCGGCGCGGCGATCAGAGCCCGGTCCCAGATCGCCCAGACCGTCAGCAGCCCCGACAGGACGGGGAGGGATGCGAGGAGACGGTTCACGGGATCCTCCGGATGCCGAGGCGGCCGCACCGCGCTGGTGTGCCCGGCAGCTCCATTGGACTCCGCTCAGGGGCTGCCGTCGAGCCCGGGTGCTGCGGGGCAGGGGCACCGGCTGGGAGGATGAGGCATGGCCGGAGCCACCGGGACGACGGCGCCGTCCGCGTGGGCGCCGCTGCGGGTCCAGGCGTTCCGGGCCCTGTGGATCGCCCAGCTGTTCAGCCTGATCGGCACCTGGATGCAGACGGTCGGCGCCCAGTGGCTGCTCGTCGACGAGCCCAACGCGGCGACGCTGGTGGGCCTGGTGCAGACGGCCGCGATGCTGCCGACCCTGGTGCTGGCGCTGCCCGCAGGCGCGCTGGCCGACATCGTGGACCGCAGGCGCCTGCTCGCGTCGGTCCAGCTGTTCCAGGTGGCCGTCGGCGCGGGCCTCACCGTGCTGGCCTTCACCGACAACCTCCCGCCCGCCGTTCTGCTCACCGCGACCTTCCTGCTCGGCGTGGGCACGACGCTGACCATCCCCGGCTACCAGACGCTGGTCCAGGAGCTGGTGGGGCGCGATCAGACGCGCTCGGCGGCCGCCCTCAACGGCGTGGCGATGAACCTCGCCCGTGCGGTCGGGACCGGCGATCGCGGGCGTGCTCATCGGGCAGCTGGGCGTCGCGCCGGTGTTCGCCCTGAACGCGCTGACCTACGTCGCCATGGCGGTCGTGCTGGTGCGCCTGCGACCGCCGACGTCGCGAGGAGCAGCTGCTCCCGGAGCGGTTCGGGGGCGCCCTGGTGGCCGGGGCCCGCTACGTCCGCCACTCGCCTGCCGTCCGGCGGCTCCTGCTGCGCACGCTGCTGTTCGTGGTGCCGGGCGCCGCGCTGTGGGCGCTGCTGCCGCTGGTGGCGAGCAGCCTGCTCGGCCTCGACGCCACCGGTTACGGCCTGCTGCTGGGCGCACTGGGGGTCGGAGCGGTCTCCGGTGCGGCGGTGCTCCCGCGGGTGGTGGCGCTGCTGTCGCCGACGCGCCTGGTCCTCGCCGCGAGCCTGGTGTTCGGCCTGGCGAGCGCCGGCGTGCGCGCTCGCGCCGAACCTGCTCGTCGCCGTCGTGGTGCTCGTCCCGGCCGGGGTGGCCTGGCTCTGCATGCTCGCGACGATGAACGGCAACCTGCAGGTGTTCCTGCCCGGCTGGGTACGGGCGCGCGGCCTGTCGATCTACATGATGGTCTTCGCGGGCGGTCAGGCGCTGGCCTCGCTGGCCTGGGGCGTCGTCGCCGAGTGGTTCGGCCTGGTGCCGGCGCTGGTGGCCGCCGGTGCCCTGCTGGTGCTGGGCGGCGTCACCGTGGTCGCGTGGCCGCTGCGTGACGTGAGCGGCCTGGACCGCAACCCGGCGGTGTACTGGCCGGAGCCGCACCTGGAGCTGGATCCCGAGCTGGAGGACGGGCCCGTCCTCGTCACGCTGACCTACACGGTGCCGCCGGAGAACGTCTCGCGGTTCCTCGATGCGATGGTGCCGGTGCGCCGGATGAAGATGCGCACGGGCGCCACGAGCTTCGCGGTCTACCGCGACGGCGCCGACCCGTACCGCTTCGTCGAGGTGGCGCAGTACCCGAGCTGGGCCGAGCACCTGCGCCAGCACGGCGGGCGGCTGACCGGTTCCGACCGTGACCTGGAGGCCGCCGCCACGGCGTACGCGTCCGAACCGCCGGTGGTGGAGCACCTGCTGCCCACCGGGACGGTCGCCGTCGACGAGGACCCGGACCCGACGGACACCTGAGAAGGTCCCGCTGGGCGAGACGCCCGCCGGGTGCGGCCTGGATATTCGCCGACGGTGACCGGTGGGCTGACGGTGTGGAGCCCCCGACCCGCCGCCTGCGCTGGGCACTGATCGGCGCCAGCGACATCGCCGCCACCCAGATCCTGCCGGCCCTTCGCCGGCTGGGTCACGAGCCCGTGGTGGTGGTGAGCTCCGACCAGGACCGCGCGGACGGCTACGCCGCCGAACACGGGGTCGGGCGGGGCACCACCTCGGTGGCCGACGCGGTGGCTGCGGACGTCGACGCCGTCTACGTCTCCACGACGAACGACCGGCACGCCGCCGCGGTGCACACGGCCGTCGGCCGCCGGGCGTCACGTCCTGTGCGAGAAACCCCTCGCCCTGACCCTCGACGAGGCGCAGGGCATGGTCGACGCGGCGGCGAAGGCGGACGTGGTGATGGCGACCAACCACCACCTGCGCAACGCCCCGGTGCACCGCGCACTGCGCCGGCTGGTGGCCGACGGCGTCCTTGGCCGGGTGCTCGCGGTGCGCGTCTCCCACACGATCGACCTGTCCGAACGCCTCCGCGGCTGGCGGATCGCCGGCACGCCGGGCTCCGGCGTGGTCCTCGACCTCACCGTGCACGACGCCGACACCGTCCGCTTCGTGACCGGCCTCGAACCCGTCGAGGTCGCGGCCGTCGGCCTTGCGCAGGGCCTGGCGCAGGGCACGGTGGACGCCGTGGCGGTCGCGGGCCGCCTGACGGGTGGGGTCGTCGCTGCACCTGCACGACGCCTACACGGTGCCGCACGCCCCCTCGACGTTCGAGGTGCTCGGCACCGAGGCATCGGCCCTGGCCACCGCGGCGATGTCACAGCCGCCGGACGGCGACGTGATCCTGCGCCGCACCGGGCACGCCGACGTGCTCGTCGACGTGGGGGAGCGGGAGAACCTCTACGACCGCGGGCTGCGCGCTTTCGCCGCGGCGGTGGCGTGGCGACGGCCAGCCGCCGTGCACGGGCGCGGACGGCGTGCGGTCGCTGGCGGTCGCCCTGGCCGTGCAGGAGTCGCTGGCGACGGGCTGCCGAGTTGCCGTACCGGCGCCATGAGTCGAGGTCAGAGCCAACCGTGGCGGTGGAAGAAGATCCCCAGCACGACGGCCACGAGCAGCATGAACCCCACGATCGCCGTGAAGCCCCACGGCGCGTCGATGCCCGGGATGCCCACGACGTTCATTCCGTAGACCCCGACGATCACGGTCCAGGCGATGCCGATCGTGCCCCAGGCCGTCACCCTCCGGACGAAGCGGTTGAGCTCGGTGGCGACGCGGGTCTGGAACAGGTCGAGCATCTCCTGGAGGTACTCGCGTTCCAGGTCGGTGGTCTGCACGAGGTGCCCGAATCCCTGCCGGAGCTCGGTGACCCGGCGGACGTCGACGGTCAGCACCCCCTCCTGGGTGGCCGCCGTCTCGAGCAGGTTGGTGTAGGTCTGCTGCGCCTGCGCGGCGCTGGTGCGGATCGTCTGCAGGTCGTGCCGGAGCGCGAAGAGCTCGTCGAGCAGGCGCTCGGACTTGACGGGGTCCGCGTCGACGACGCGGCGCTCGAAGTCGCCGATGCTCGCTGCCGCGGAGCCGATCAGGATCTCCAGCGTGTTCATCATCTCGCGCCGGACGGCGGTGATGAGGTCGAGCGAGGTACCCGGGCGGAACCCGTGCTCGGTCAGCCTGCGGTGCACGGAGTCGAGCTCGCGCCTGGCCGCGTCGGGGGGCAGCGAGGCGCTGGTCGGGCCCAGGATCGTGACCACCAGCCGCGGGTTCTGGAAGATCTTGAGCGGCTGGAAGTACAGCCGCCCGTCGTGGCCGCGCGCCAGGCCGTTGATCGCCGTGTAGTGATGGTCGGGGTAGAGGTGCAGCTTGGGCACCGGGGTGCGCAGGTAGCAGTCGGCGAGGTCCACCCTCCGGACGTCGAACAGCTCGGGCAGCAGCGCCATCCCCTGCTCGTCGGTGTGGTCGAGGTCGACCCAGACCAGGCCGTCGCCCGCGGCGACCACCTTGGCGACGTCCTCGGCCGCCACGTCGTCGACACCGCCTTCGGTGATCACCCGCACCCGCACTGAGCCCCCCGTTGCGCCCGTGGACACCGCTCCGGGTGTGCCGCAGACGCGCAGTCGAGCCTGAACCTCGGCCGTGCCGTGGACGTCCGGCTCCCGTCCAGCGGAAGGGTCGCTCAGTCGGGGTCGGTCGGGGCCGAGAGCCGCAGCTCCTCGGCGTCGAGGCGGGCCTCCACCCCACGCAGCACGATGTCGTCGATCAGCCGGTCGTCGCGCAGCCGCACGACCGCCGCGCGCTTGTCCGGCAGCAGGGCGGCCCGCAGCTGGCAGTAGGCCTGCCAGTCCGAGCGGCCGCCTGCGGTGTCGTCCGCGGGTCCGTCCTCGTCGGCCACCGGGTCGTCGAGGTCGGCGAGCCGCTGTTCCAGGTCGTCGCGGACCCGGTCGACGACGTGCTCGGGCGCCTGGACCCGGTCCGCGGCGGTCGGGAGCGCGGCGAGCCCGGCCTCGACGGCGGTGCGCTCGGCGAGGAGGCGCTCGGCGATCTCGTCGTGGTCCTCCGGCAGGCGGGCCCAGCGCAGCACCGCCGGCAGCGTCAAGCCGTGCAGCAGCAGGGTCACGAGGATGACGCCGAAGGTGACGACGATGATCAGGTCCCGCCCGGGGAACGGTGCACCGTCGACCGTCGTGGTCGGGACCGCGAGCGCGGCGGCGAGCGACACCCCGCCGCGGAAGCCGGACCAGGCGATCGGGAAGCGGTGGCGCGCCCCGAGCCGGCGCTCCCGCTGCCCTGGTCGCCGGTCGACGAGCCGGACCAGGTACGGGACGGTGTACATCCACGCCAGCCGGGTGCCGATCACCGCCGCGCTCACCAGGAGCGCGGCGAGCACCGCGTCGAGGAGGGACGACGACTCGAGGCCCTCCAGCGCGCTGCGCAGCTGGAGCCCGACGAGGACGAACAGCGCTCCGTTCAGCAGGAACGTCGACACCTGCCAGAACGCGCGGGCCCGCAGCCGGGTCTGCGCCGCGATGAGCAGCGGGCCGATCTGGCTCATCGCCAGCCCGCTCACCACCACCGCCAGCACCCCGGAGGCGTGGATCTCCTCGGCCATCAGGAACGCCGCGAACGGCGTGAGGACGCTGACGGTGTTGTCCAGCAGCGGATCGTGCAGGAGGCGTCGGGCGCGCGTCGCCAGCCACGCCACCAGCAACCCGGCCGCGGCGCCGCCTGCGTAGGACAGCGCGAACCCGCCGACGGCGCCCGCCCAGCCGAACTCCTCCCGCCCGCTCGCCACCTCGACGGCGATCGCGAACAGCGCGAGCGCCGTGCCGTCGTTGACCAGGCTCTCCGCGCGCAGCGTGGTGAGCTGACGGCGGGGCATCCGGCGGGCGATCGCGGCGACGGCGGTCGCGTCGGTGGGGGCCACGACCGCGCCGAGCACCCACGCCACGGGCCAGCTGAGCCCCAGCGCGTGACCCACCACCGCGACGACGCCCGCCGTCGCCAGCACCAGCAGCACCGAGTCGATGACGACCGCGCGCAGGTTCGCGCGGATCTCGCGCAGCGAGGTGTTGAGCGACTCCCAGTACAGCAACGCGGGCAGGAACAGGAGCAGCACGACCTCCGGCGGCAACCGGACGTCCTCCAGCCACGGCACGAAGCCCAGTGCCACGCCACCCACCAGCAGCGCGATCGGGGGCGTCACCCGGATCGTCCGGGCCAGGACGGTGAGCCCGAGGACGGCCAGCCCGAGCGAGACGAGGACCTGCAGTGCGTGGGCGTCCTGCATGTCGCGACCCCCGACGGCGCCGGGGTCAGCCCGCGGCCGGGGTCGCGCCGACGACCGGGGTGCGCGACCGCGCCCACCCGCTCGACCTCGACCTCGACGACGTCGCCCTGGCCGAGGTAACGCGGCGGGGTGCGCTTGAAGCCGACGCCCTGCGGCGTGCCCGTCGCGACCACGTCGCCGGGTTGCAGCGTCATCACCTCGCTGAGGTAGGCCAGGATCGTGCCCACCGGGAAGATCATGTCGGCCGTGCTGCCGTCCTGGACGGTCTCGCCGTTGACGCGGGCCTGCAGCCGCAGCCCGGCACCGGGGTCACCGACCTCGTCCGCCGTGACGACCGGCGAGATCGGGCCGCTGCGGTCGGCGTTCTTGCCCACCGTCCACAGCCGGGAGTGCATCTGGTGCTCGCGGGCGGACAGGTCGTTGAAGGCCGCGTAGCCGAACACCCCCGACAGCGCCGTGGCCGCGTCGACCCGCGCGAGGGGCCTGCCGACGACGGCGGCGAGCTCGACCTCCCAGTCCAGCCCGGGTTCGCCTGCGGGCACGGGGACGGGACAGCCGTCGGCGACGAGCGAGACGGTCCAGCGTCCGAAGAAGGCCGGATGCTCGGGGATCGGCAGCCCGGCCTCCTCCGCGTGCAGCCGGTAGTTCAGCCCGACGCACAGCACCCGTGCGGCGGGGCACACGGCGGGCACTTCGTCGACCTCCGCGCGCTTGCGTCCACCACCGGTGAGGTCCGCAGCGAGGGCGGTCCAGCGGTCCAGGTCGGCGTAGAACTCCGTGGCGCCGGTCAGCTCCGAGACGGTGCCGTCGTCGAAGAGCCGCCCGACGACCGTGTGCAGCCCGTCGCGGATCCCGATCAGCCTCACGAGCGATCTCCTCCGTGCCGTTCGACGTCTACGCCGATCAGCGTCGCAGGCGGGCTCCGATCGGGGAGCCCGGTCCTGCCGAGCGGAAGCGGCAGCGCGGGTTCGGCGTGCCACCCAGCGGAAACCGCGCAGGGACTCGTTGACCACGCTGCATACCCGGACTGCACTGTCACGACAGCGCCGTGGGCGACGCGGGGCTCCGCCGTCAGGAGGGTCATATGCAGGACGAGATCGTCGAGCCCCCGGGCTCACACGAACCGACGGAGTACGCGAAGACGCCGAAGAAGGCCGCGGCGAGCGGCTGGATCGGCAGCGCGCTGGAGTACTACGACTTCTTCATCTACGCGCAGGCCGCCGCTCTCGTCTTCCCGACCATCTTCTTCCCCTCGGACAACCCGCAGGTCGGCATCGTCGCGTCGTTCGCCACCTTCGGTGTCGGCTACGTCGCCCGGCCCGATCGGCGCGTTCGTCCTCGGCCACTGGGGAGACACGCACGGCCGCAAGAACGTGCTCGTCCTCTGCATGCTGTTGATGGGCGTCTCGACGTTCCTCGTCGCGCTGCTGCCCACCTACGACGGCCGTCGGCATCCTGGCGCCGATCCTGTTGGTGCTCCTGCGGCTGATCCAGGGCTTCGCGGTCGGCGGCGAGATCTCCGGCGCCAGCGCGATGATCATCGAGCACTCCCCGTTCGGCAGACGTGGCTACTTCGGCAGCTTCACCCTGCAGGGCGTGCAGGCCGGCCAGATCATCGCAGCCGCGGTGTTCCTGCCGCTGTCCGCGGTCATGTCGAAGGAAGCCTTCGAGTCCTGGGGTTGGCGGATCCCGTTCCTGCTCAGCGCGGTCGTCGTCGTCGCCGGCTACATCATCCGGCGCCGGGTCGACGAGACCCCGGCGTTCCAGGAGGAGGCCGTGCACGGCGAGGTGCCCAAGGCGCCGATCGTCATGGCCGTCAAGGAGAACGGCGCCGACATGCTGCGCGTCATCTGCATGGCGCTGATGAACGCCATCCCGACTGCGGTCGACGGTCTTCGGGGCGACGTTCGCCACCGCCGCCGGCTACGGGGTCGGCCTGACGTCGACGAACTACCTGTGGATCTCGGTGGCCGGCAACGTCGTCGCGGTGATCCTGATCCCGTTCGTCGGCAACCTGTCCGACCGGATCGGGCGCCGGCCGGTGCTCATCGTCGGCGCGCTCGGCTCCGGCATCCTGGCCTACCCGTACCTGTACTTCGTCGCCGAGGGCAACCTGCCGATGGCGTTCCTCTTCGCCATCCTGATGTGGGGCGTCGTCTACCAGGGCTACAACGCGGTGTTCCCGGCGTTCTACCAGGAGCTGTTCCCGACCAAGACCCGCGTCACCGCGTTCGCCGTCTCGCAGAACATCGGCACCCTGATCACCGCCTTCCTGCCGGCGATCTACGCGGCGCTGGTCGGCCCGACGCCGGTGCGTGCGTCGTCGACAAGAAGTTCGCGGCCGACGTCGTGCTCCCGTCCGGCGAGACCTGCCGGGCAGCGGCCGACGCGATCGAGGCAACGTCGTCTGGACCGTCGGCAGCATCACCTTCGGGCTGGCCATCATCGCGTCCATCGCGGCGTTCACCGCGCGGGAGACGTTCCGGATCCACATGAACGACCTGGGCCACAAGGACGCCACGCCCGGTCCGCGAGGAGGAGTACGACCGCATACGGGCCTCGGCCTGACCCGACGGTCCACTGGCTCGCTGCGGCCGGGTCGACCTCGTCGGCCCGGCCGCATACTGTCCCAGCCAACCCTCGTCGCGGAGAGCGCCATGACGTCGGTACTGGTCCTCAACGGCCCCAACCTCAACCTGCTCGGCACGCGCAAGCCCGAGGTGTACGGCAGCACGACGCTCGCCGACGTGGAGGAGATGTGCCGTGAGGAGGCCGGCAAGCTCGGCCTCGACGTCGATGTTCCGCCAGTCGAACCACGAGGGTCAGCTGATCGACTGGATCCACGAGTTCGGCGCGCGAGGTCAAGGCCGGCAACTCGATCGGAGCGGTCTACAACCCGGGCGCGCACACGCACACCTCGGTGGCGCTGCACGACGCGATCGAGGGTGCGAGCCTGCCGGTGATCGAGTGCCACATCTCGAACGTGCACAAGCGCGAGGAGTTCCGGCACCACTCCTTCATCTCGCCGGTGGCGCGCGGGATCGTCGTCGGGTTCGGCGTGCACGGCTACCTGCTGGCGCATCCAGGGCCTCCACCAGCTCTCCAAGGCCGGCTGACCGTGCAGCTCGCCATGAGCGTCGGCACGCTGATCCTGGGCCTGCTCCTCGCGCTCTACTTCAACCTCGGCGCCGCCGGTGCCGAGTTCGCCGTGTTCGGGTGGGTGATGGCCGCGCTCGGCGCCCTCGGGATCGTCCTGTGGTTCACGATGCCCGCATACCGCAACGACCGGAGGCCGCGGAGGTGAGCCGCGTGCGGGTCGCCGTGGCCGGCGCCGGGCTGATCGGCAAGCGGCACATCGAGGAGGTCGACGCCAGCGCCTCGGCCGAGCTCGCGTCGATCGTCGACCCCGGCCCGGCCGGCCCGGAGCTGGCCGCAGAAGTACGGCGTCCCGCTGTACCCGGTCGCTCGCCGAGCTGTTCGAGGACGGACCGGCCCGACGGGGTCATCCTCGCCACGCCGAACCAGATGCACGTCGACGGCGGGCTGGAGTGCGTGGCGGCCGGCGTGCCGGTGATCGTGGAGAAGCCGATCGGCGACTCGGTCGAGGGCGCCACCCGGCTCGTCGAGGCCGGGGAAGCGGCCGGGGTGCCGGTGCTGACCGGCCATCACCGCAACTACAGCCCGATCATGGCCAAGGCCCGCGAGATCGTGCGCGAGCGGCGTGCTCGGCCCGATCGTCGCCGTGTCGGCACCGCGCTGTTCCACAAGCCCGACGACTACTTCGAGGCCGGCGGCGGGTGGCGGCGCGCAGCCCGGCGGCGGGCCGATCCTGCTCAACCTGATCCACGACGTGAACAACCTGCTGGCGCTGGTCGGCGACATCGTGAGCGTCCAGGCGGTGACGTCGAACGCCACCCGCGGCTTCCCGGTCGAGGACACCGCCGCGATGATCTTCACGCTTCGCCAACGGCGCGCTGGGCACCTTCCTGCTCTCCGACACCGCGGCGTCGGCGCGCAGCTGGGAGCAGACCTCGCAGGAGAACGAGAGCTACGCCACCTATCCCGACGAGGACGGCTACCACATCGCCGGGACGGCGGGCTCGCTGTCGGTCCCGACGATGCGCGTGAAGGTCTTCCGCGGGCCGCGGTCCTGGTACGAGCCGTTCGAGTCCTACGACCGAGGCGCTGGAGCGCACCGATCCGCTCGCCGAACCAGGTCGACCACTTCGCCGCCGTCATCCGCGGCGGGGCGACGCCGATCTGCAGCGGCCGGGACGGGCTGAAGACGCTGCAGGTGGTGGACGCGGTGCTCGAGGCCGCCCGGACCGGCCGCCCGTACAACCGTGACCCCCCGTGCGCGGTCATCGTGGCCCCGGCCGCGATTACCGCGCACGGCGCGAGCGCCTGGGCCAGCAGGTCGCGGGCGGCGTCGGCGGTCGTGCGGGCGGCGACGTCGACACCGCGGGCGACCAGGTCGTCCGAGATGACCTCGACGGCGACGACCGCGGGCGCGACGCCGTGGTCGCGCAGCGCGCGGACCAGGCCGACGGCGTCGCCGTAGCCCTGCCCGGGCGGCAGCCGGTGGCCGAGCGACTCCGCCCGCAGCGGCTCCATCGGCTCCGCCAGCACGTCGCAGAGCTGGACGGCGACGATCCGGTCGGCCGGCACGGCGTCGAGGTCGGCCGGGGTCATGCCGGCCCGCGCCCAGTGCCAGACGTCGACGATCAGCGCGCAGTTCGCCCGGCCGGCGCCCCGCAGGACCCGCCACGCGGTCGGCGAGGTCGGGCACCCCGCTGTAGGGCATGAACTCCAGCGCGACGGTGAGGTCGTCGCCCGCCCGGTCGCACAGGGCGCCGAACGCCTCGGTCACGACGTCGAGGGGCAGGTGTCTCCAGCAGGCCGGCGTTGAGGTGGCGCACGCCGAACGCGCGCGCCATGTGGAACACCGTCCGCTCCTTGTCCTGCTGCGCCGGCGTCGCGGTCGGCGGCGCGTGCCCCAGCGCGGTGACGTACTCCACCTCCAGGATCCGGATGCCGTGGCTCCGCGGCGATCTCCGCGCATGTCCGCGTCGTCGAGCCCGGCCCGGCGCGCGTCCCAGTAGTTCTCCGCGCGCAGGCCGATCCCGTCGAAGCCCGCCGCCGCGGCGGCGCGCACCCGTTCGGGGAAGCCGACCTCGGTGCCCAGCGTGTACGAGCTGACGACCAGCGGTGGCGACCCACCCGCGCCGTCGGAGAACACGCCGGCCCGTGCCCGTCGGCCGTGCCATCGGTCGATCCTCACCCCGGACGGCGCCGGGCGGGACGCTTCCGCGAGCGGAACAGCGTCGATCCGCACCTGGGCGCGCGGTTCTACTGGTCGGGTGGACCGACGGCGTGGAGTGCGACCTGCTCGTGGTCGGTGGGGCGCGGCGGGCCTGGCGGCGGCGGTCACCGCGGCCTACCACGGCCTGGACGTGATCGTCGCCGAGAAGGCGCCGGTGCTCGGCGGGGCCACGGCCTGGTCGGGCGGCTGGATGTGGGCGCCGCTGAACCCGCTGTCGCAGGCCGACGGGATCGTCGAGGACGTCGAGGCGCCGCGCACCTACCTCAAGCACGCGCTGGGCGCGCAGTACGACGAGCCGCGGGTCGACGCGCTGCTGCGCAACAGCCGGCACATGGTGGCGTTCTTCGAGGACCACACCGCGCTGCAGTTCGTGTCGCGGCACCTGGATCGCCGACATCCAGGGCGACCTGCCCGGCGCCGGCACCGGGGGCCGGTCGGTCGGGCCGAAGCCGATCAACGCGCGGCGGCTGCGCAAGGACCTGCGGGCCAAGCTCCGCCCGCAGCTGTACGAGACGTCGTTCCTCGGCATGGGCATCATGGCGGGCCCGGACCTGCAGGCGTTCCTGCACGCCACGACGTCGGTCCGGTCGTTCCTCCACGCCGCCTGGCGGGTGGCGTTCCACGTCGTCGACCTGGTGACGAACCGGCAGGGGATGCAGCTGGTCAACGGCCCGGCGCTGGTGGCCCGGCTGGCTGAAGTCGGCCGACGACCACGGCGTGCGGCTGTGGGTGGACTCGCCCGCGACGAGCCTGCGCACCGAGGACGGGCGGGTGACCGGAGCGGTCGTGGCGACCCCCGACGGCGACGTGACGGTGCGCGCGCGGCGCGGCGTCCTGCTCGCCGCGGGCGGCTTCCCGCACGACGTCGACCGCCGTCGCGCGCTGTTCCCGCGCACCCCGACCGGTCGGGAGCACTGGACGCTCGCGCCGCCGAGACGGCCACCGGTGACGGCGTCCGCCTGGGGGAGTCGGTCGGCGGCCGGTTCGACACGAGCGCTCGCCTCGCCCGCGGCCTGGTGCCCGGTGTCGCTGGTGCCGTACCGCAACGGCCGGGTCGGCGTGTACCCGCACATCGTCGACCGCGGCAAGCCCGGGCTCATCGGCGTGCTGTCCGACGGGCGGCGCTTCGTCAACGAGGCCGACGGCTACTACCAGTACACGTCCGCGATGATCGACGCCGCACCCGCGGGCGAGGAGGTCGCCTCCTGGCTGATCTGCGACCACACCTTCCAGCGCCGCTACCCGTTCGGCATGTCCAAGCCGTTCCCGGTGCCGGTGCGGCCGTACGTGCGGTCGGGGTACCTGACGACCGGGCGACGACCCTCGACGCAGCTGGCGCGCAGGTGCGGCATCGACCCGGACGGGCTCGCGCGGACCGTCGCACGAGTTCAACCGCCACGCGCGGGTCGGCGAGGACCCCGAGTTCGGCCGCGGCACCACGGCGTTCAACCGGGGCTCGGGCGACCCGGAGCACGCGCCCGAACCCGTCGCTCGCCCCGATCGAGACGGCGCCGTTCTACGCGATCAAGGTGCTGCCCGGCAGCTTCGGGACCTTCGCCGGGCTGCGGACCGACCCGCACGTCGCGCGTGCTCGACGCGGACGGCGCGCCGATCCCCGGGCTCTACGCCGCCGGCAGCGACCAGGCCAACGTGATGGGCGGCCACTACCCGTCCGGCGGGATCAACATCGGCCCGGCGATGACGTTCGGCTACGTCGCCGGCCGGCACGCGGCCGGGGTCACGGAGTACGAGGACGGCGGGAGCTGACGGGAGCCGCCGTCCGGGGGGTGTCAGGAAAGCCACTTTCAGGACGTCAGGTGACCTGAACGTGGCTTTCCTGACACTCGGGGCCGGGCGGACGGCTACCCGGGCGCCCGGGTCCGCGCCGGGAGGCCGCCGCGGGTACCCGGCGGACCGGTCGGCGATCACGATCTGGACGCACGGCCACCGCACGTGGCCGGGCCCGCAGCCCGTGCAGTTGCCGTCGGGTCGGCGCCGGTGGCGGTCGCGGCTCGGCGGCCCCGGGGTCGGCCGCGATGAGCCGGCACGTCACCGCGGGCGACCGCACCCTGCACTTCACCGAGTCGGAGTGGGCGGCGTTCGCGGCCGGTGCCCGCGACGGCGAGTTCGACTTCGCGACCGCCTGATCGCGGCTACCGGTCCGGCGTCATCACCCGGGGTCGCAGCCGCCACGCCATCCACAGGAGCGCGGAGTCGTAACACTTCGCCATGCGCATGGCGTGCACGGCGGAGTAGTAGCCCGGCGCCGTGCTCGGCACCGACCGCGAGGCTGCTCTCCATGTCGCGCCGGTCCATGGACATCTCGGTGGCGAGCCGGAGCAGGGCGTCACTGGCGCGTTCCCGAACGGTCCGCAGGTCGATGGTGGGCACCGAGCCCTCCCCGGTCGTCGTCACCACGGCAGTCGGACCCGCTCGGCACCGGGCAACTGGGCTAGCCCTGCCAGTCCTGCCCCGCGGCGTCGGTGATCTTTTCGCACTCTGGATGCACTACGCGGTTTCCGCGCGCGCGAAAACCGCGTTCTGCATCCAGAATGCGAAGGGGGCCGGGGCAACCGGGGGCGGGCGGCGGGTTACGGGCGGCCGGGGGAGACGCGGGGGGCGGGGCGCCGGGTGCTGCGCAGCTGGTGCGCCCGCATGAAGATGTACCAGCCGGTGGCGGCGGTGTTCACCTCGGCGCCCGGGAACTCCGCACGTGCCATCCGGGAGATCGCCACGCGCGAGGTACACGGCTTCCACGGCCATCACGGCGAGTATCGCCAGGCTCCCGAGCTGCAGGTTCCGGCCGAGCTCCGAGGCCGGGCCGACGGTGGTGATCAGCGCCATGGCGAAGACCGGCATGAAGAACCCGAGCAGACGCCGCCGGGAGTCGACGACGTCACGGACGTAGGCGCGCACCGCGCCCGCGGTCGCGTGGGGGGAGGAGCTCGTCGCCGGGGAGGTCGAGCGGGATGAGCCGGGGCCGTACGGTGCCCGCCGCCGGGCTCGCGCGGGCTCGCCGCTGGGCTCGCGGCCGGGCTCGGGGTCGGGCTCGCCGCCGGGCTCGCGGTCGGGCTCGCCGCCGGTCCGGGCGCGGTGTCCGTCGTCGCGGTGGCGTCCCGGCTGCCGACTGTGCGCGCCGCGCGGCCGCCCGCTTGTGCGGGGCGGGCCCACGCCGCCGGGCCTGCTTGCGGGTCGGGCGGCCTTTGCCCACGGTGTCTCCTCCGGCCTGTCGGTGCAGCCTGGCGTGTCGGTGGGACGGTCGGACGCCGCCGCTCACCCCGTCCGCTGACGGCGGTGCGCCGCCATCCGGACGGGGGAGTTCACCTCGCCGTACCCAGGGTAGGCCCCGATCCGCTGCACGACCTCGAAGAACACCCGCCCGCCGAGGACGTCGGTGTAGAAGTGCAGGAACTCGCCGTTGGCGTCCCGGTCGAGCAGCACGCCGAGCTCACGCATGGCCGCGAGCTGCTCGGGCGGCGGGGCGAGCCGGGCGTCGAGGTCGTCGTAGTAGTTGTCCGGGACGGCGAGCAGCGGCGCCCCGGCGGCACGTGCGGCGCGCGCCGTGGCCAGCACGTCGTCGGAGGCGAACGCCACGTGCTGCGGGTCGGGCACCCCGGGCTGCCAGTCGGAGCCGCGGCGGAGCACCGAGACGCTCAGGCAGACGCGCACGGCACGGGTGGGGTCGGCGACGGCGCGGTTGCGCACCAGGCCGAACGGCGCGGCCACCTCGGAGGCGTGCTGCGCCTCCAGCCCCAGCACCGAGCGGTAGAACAGCGCGGCCTCGTCGAAGCGGTCGAACGGCTGGGTGAGGGCGACGTGGTCGACGTGGGTGATCCCGCTCGCCGCCGCCGTGTCGCCGGTCGGGGTGAAGTCCCCCAGCCAGCCGGCGTCGTCGGCGGCACCGGTGCGGCAGAAGAACACCGCGGTGCCGTCGGGGGCGGCGACCGCGGACAGGTCCGCCTCCGCGGCCTCCCGCGTGCGGGGCAGCACCGGGGCGAGCAGCGCCTCGGCGCGACGGGCGGCGCTCGGCGGGTCGGCCGTCTCGACGCCGATCGCGGACACCGCGGCCCCCGCGGACCCGGCGCCACCGGCGGCGGGTCGGTGACGCCGCCGGAGTTCAGGAGCACCCTGGCGTCGCCCTGGGTCCAGAGCGCGACGGGCTTGGAGCGGTGCCTGCCCGTCTGGGCGAAGCCCAGCGCGGCGAGCGTGTGGGCCACCGGCGGGCCGGACGCGTCGTCGACGGCGAGCTCGGTGAAGGCGAAGCCGCCGAGCTGGGGCGTGGGCGGTGCGTCCGGGAGCGGAGCCGACCGTCGCCTCCCGCAGCGCCAGCAACGAGCGCAGCGCGTCCACCGCCGCGCGTCGCGGGTCGGACTGGCGGAAGACGTCGTTGAAGACCTCGAGCGACAGCGGGCCGGCGTATCCGGCGGCGAGGACGTGCCCGAGGAACGCCGGCAGGTCGAACGTGCCCTGGCCGGGGAACAGCCGGTAGTGCCGGCTCCACTGCAGGACGTCCATGTCCATGTACGGGGCGTCGGCGAGCTGCAGGAAGAACAGCTTCTCGCCGGGGATGTCGCGGATCCCGGCGGGGTCGGAGCCGCGGGAGAGGATGTGGAAGCTGTCGACGCACAGCCCGAGCGCCGGGTGGTCGGCGCGGCGCACGATCTCCCACGACCGCTCGTAGGTGTTGACGTACCGGCCCCAGGCCAGCGCCTCGTAGGAGACCCGCAGGCCGCGCTCACCCGCGCGTGACGCGAGCCGGTGGAGCTGCTCGGCGATCCGGTCGTCGTCGTCGAGCGCGTCCGGGTGAGACCGACGAGCAGACCAGCACCTGGTCGGTGCCGAGCTGCTCCATGACGTCGAACTTGCGCTCGGCGCGGCGCAGGTTCGCCTCCAGCACCTCGGGCCGCTCGTCGTCGAAGTCGCGGAAGGGCTGGTAGAGGTCGATCGACAGGCCGAGGTCGGCGCACCGTGCCCGCACCTCGGCGGGCGACCACGGCGACGGCCACGAAGTCGGGCTCGAAGATCTCGACGCCGTCGAAGCCGGCGGCCGACGCCGCCGCCAGCTTGTCCTCGAGCGTGCCGGAGATGCACACCGTCGCGAGGGCGGTGCGCAGGCCCGTCGTGCCGTGCGCCGGTACCGGCTCCGAGGACCGGGTGGATACGGACATGGATCGCCCCCGCGGGTCTGGTTCATCGCCCAGCGTCGTCGGGAGGCGGGCGCCACCGGCACCCGCCGACCGTGGTTTCCCGGCCAGTGGGCACGGGCTGCCGGTTCCAACCAGCGGGACCCGCCTGGAGGACGGCGCCCGCCGGAGGCGAGTATGGACGGCATGGCCCAGGAGCTGCCCGAAACGCCCCGCGAGGTCGCCGAGCGCGCCGCAAGCGTGCTGGGACCGGAGTCCGACCTGTTCGAGGACATGGACGCCGCCGGCTTCGGTGACGCGCTGACCAAGGCGTTCCGTTCCAGCCTCGCGGACCCGATGGTGCCGGCCCGCGCGGCGGGCCAGCTCGCGACGGACCTCGCCAGGATCCCGCTGGTGGCCGGCCGCACGCTGGTTCGGCAGCGAGACCGAGCCACCGGTACCGGTGGACCCCAAGGACCGGCGGTTCGCCGACCCCGCCTGGGACACCAACCCGGTCTTCTACTCGGTGCGCCTGGCCTACCTGGCGGCGTGCCGCGTTCGCCCGGGAGACGGTCGGATCGGCCGCCGCTGGAGGCCGACGCCGGGCGCAAGGCCGTGATGGCGCTCGACCTGCTGCTCGACGCCCTCGCCCCGACGAACTTCCTGCCCACCAACCCGGCCGCGCTGAAGCGGGCGTTCGACACCGGCGGCGCCAGCCTGGTCAAGGGCGCCCGGACGTTCGTCGACGATCTGGTCAACAACGAGGGCAAGCCGCGCCAGGTCGACACGCAGCGGGTTCGAGGTCGGCGGCAACCTCGCGGCACCCCGTCGAAGGTCGTCTACCACAACGACCTGATGGAGCTGCTGCAGTACGAGCCGCAGACCGAGCAGGTGCACGCGACGCCGCTGCTGTGCAGCCCGCCGTGGATCAACAAGTACTACGTGATGGACCTGGCGCCGGAGCGGAGCTTCATCGAGTGGGCGGTGCGCCACGGGCGCACGGTCTTCGCGATCAGCTACAAGAACCCGTCGAAGGAGATGTCGGGCACCACGATGGACGACTACCTCGTCCACGGCCCGCAGACGGCGCTGGACGTGATCGAGGAGATCACCGGCGCCGAGACGATCGACATCGTGGGGCTCTGCCTCGGCGGAGCGCTGACCGCGATCACCGCCGCCTACCTCACGCAGGGCGGCGACAGCCGGATCGGCACGCTGACGCTGCTCAACACGATGCTCGACTACGCCGAGCCGGGCGCGCTCGGCACGTTCACCGACCTGCGCACCGTCGAGAAGCTCGAGAAGAAGATGCGCAAGGAGGGCGCGCTCGAGGGCGAGCTCGATGGCCGGCACGTTCGACATCCTGCGGGCCAACGACCTGATCTTCAACTACGTCGTGTCCAACTGGCTGATGGGCCAGGACCCGCCCGCGTTCGACATCCTCGCCTGGAACGCCGACAGCACCCGGATGCCGGCGGCCATGCACGCGTTCTACCTGCGCAACTTCTACGTCGAGAACAAGCTGGCCGCCGGGACGACTGGAGATCGGCGGGGCGCACCATCGACCTGAGCGCCATCAAGGCCCCGACCTACGTCGTCAGCGCGATCAACGACCACATCGTGCCGTGGGAGTCGGCGTACAAGACCGTCGGCCTGGTCAGCGGGCCGGTCCGGTTCGTGCTCGGCAGCGGAGGCCACATCGCCGGCATCGTCAGCCCGCCGGGGCCGAAGGCCTGGCACCTGGTCACCGACAGCGAGTCGGCGCTGCCTCCCACGGGTGCGGCAGTGGCGCGACGCGGCCGAGCGCAAGGCCGGTTCGTGGTGGGAGGACTGGGCGCGTCTGGTCGGACGCGAACTCCGGCCCGCATGCAGAAGCCCCCGGCGATGGGCAGCAAGAAGCACCCCGTGCTCGGCGACGGCCCGGGGACCTACGTCCGGACCTGACCCCAGCGAGTGGCCCAGGAGGGCACTGCCGAGCCGCCGGTCAGCTGCCGGCGGCGGTGGCGCGCTGGCGGGCCATGGCGCCTGCCGGCGGCACAGCCCGGATCGGGCGGGCGTCGCCTGCGAGCTCCCGGGACAGGCTGCGCGAGGCGATCGACAGCGCCGCCATCACCGGCTGCAGCTCCTTGCCGAGGTCGCGCGACCTCCACCTCGATCGCCGCGACGACCTCCCCGCCCGGCCCGAACACCGGCATCGCCACCCCGCACACCCCGACCTGGAGCTCCCAGCGGGTGACCGCCACCCGCGTGAGCCGGGTCACGGCGAGCGCGCGCCGGAATCGGTCGGGCGAGGTCACGGTGTGCGGCGGTGTAGGGCCGCAGGCCGCGCATGATCATCATCTCGACGGTGCTGGTGGGGGAGAACGCGAGCAGCGCGCGCCCCAGCGCCGTCGGGTGGGCCGGCAGGGTCGCCGCCGAGGTGAAGCCCGACACGGGCCGGTGCCCCGGGAGCTTCTCGATGTAGGCGACGTCGAGCTCGCGGAGCAGCCCGAGCCGGGCGCGGCTGCGCGTCGCGCCGGACAGGTCCTCCAGGACGCACGGCGCGCGCTCCTGGATGCTCGGCGGGCACGCGTCGCCCGTGCCGATCATGCGCAGCGGGAGCCCGGCGCGGTAGTGCCCCTCCTCGGTGCGCTCCAGCAGCCGCCAGGAGGCCAGCTCCGAGGTCAGGCGGTGCGCGGTGGAGATGGGCAGCCCGGCGAGCCGCGCGATCTCGGTGAGCGAGTGCTCGCTGCCCTCGGTGAAGGTCATGAGTATCGACGTGATCTTGCTGGTGACCGATCGCCCGGACTCGGTGGAGTTGCCCGCCATTGGAACCTCCGGTGCGTGATCGGATTCACGTCAAGGAAACACAATCCTGATATCCGGTGACCAGCGCGTCTAACCGCGGAGACCATCCGGAACTCGCATCCGACGATCCGACTCCTGGGGTCGGCCATGCGGTACCTGGGGTCGATCCCTGGGGCGAAGCCCCGGGCCGGACGACAGGATCGGGCGCGTGGAGCTGGACTGGCTGGAGACATTCCTCGCGGTGGTCGACCGTGGGGGCTTCACGGCTGCGTCCGAGCAGCTCCACCGGTCGCAGTCGCGGGTGAGCGCGCACATCGCCGCCCTCGAACGCGACCTCGGGGTGCGCCTGATCGACCGCAGCCGCCGCCCCGCCGCCCTGACGACGGCCGGGGAGGTCTTCGCCCGGCACGCCCGCGACGTCGTGACGGGCGTCGGCGCGGCCCGCTCTGCCGTCGGATCGCTGCGCGGAATGGACGCCAAGCCGGTCTCGGTTCTGACGACGCCGTGCATCGGGGCCGCACTCTTCCCCGTCGTACTGGCCGAGCTCGTGGAGCGCCACCCGGGCGTCCGGCTCGCCCTCTCCGAGCAGAGCTGGCACGACGTGGAACGGCGGTTCCTCGCGGACAGCGTCGCCGTGGCCGTGCTGCCCCGCCTGTCGGCCCCGCTCCCGCCCGGGCTGCACGAGCAGATGCTGTGGCGCGAGCGGATCAGGGTCGTCGTGGCGCCCGACCACGAGCTGGCGGCGGCCGGCCGGGCCGTGCCGCCGGAGGAGCTGGTGCGCTGCCCGCTCATCGTCTGCGGGTCCTCGACCGACGTCGTCCCGGAGGTGCTGGCCCAGCTCGCCGAGCTCGGCCTCGCCGGGCAGCCGCGGGCGGCCGTGGACAGCCCGCACACCGTCCTCGCCATGGCCAGGGCGGGAGCGGGCGTCGGCGTCCTCAACGCGGTCGCGCTGGAGGCGGGCGACACCCACGGCCTCGTCGTGCTCGACATCGACGACCCGCGGCTGGCCCGCGACGTCGCCGCCTACTGGTACCCGGTGCTCGCGGGCATCGGTCCGGCGATGGAGCTGCACCGGATCGTGCTGGACGCGCCGGTCCCCGCAGGCGCCATCGCCGCGCCGCGTTCGGACCCTCCGGCCAGGGCGAACGGATGGAGCCCCGCGCGCAAGGGGATATCGGGCCCCGCGCGGCGGTAGTGTCGGACGGCTAACTGCTGGACCGCCGACCCTCGTGCGCGGAAATCGCGGCTCTGGCCGCGATTTCCGCGCACAGGGGTTGAGGAGGACCCGATGGCTCCGTTCGTCGGCCGAGAACCCGAAATGGCCGTGCTCCGCGCCTGCCTCTCCGGAGTGCGGGCAGGGGCAGCCGCACGTCGTCCAGATCGAGGGACCGGCCGGCATCGGCAAGACCGCCCTGATCGAACGGTTCCTGGCCGAGCCGGGGGACGGGCCGCGACCGGCGGTCGTGCGGGCCAGCGGCGAGGAGACCGAGGCGCTGCTCGCGTACGGCGTCGTCGAGCAGCTCGTCCGCTCGGCGGGAGCGGCCGGTTCGGACCGGCCGACGACCGCGTCCGGCCGGAACCACGGCCCGATCGCCGACCCCGTCACGGTCGGGACCCAGCTCCTGGAGATGCTCGACCGGCTCGGAGGCGGCGGGCCGGTCGTGCTCGTCGTCGACGACGCCCACTGGGCGGACCTGCCGTCGCTGCAGGCGCTGATCTTCGCCCTCCGCCGGCTCGTCGCGGACCAGGTGCTCGCCGTGGTCGCCGTCCGCGAGGAGGGCGTCGCGAGGCTGCCCGAGAGCCTGCGGCGCCTCGTGAGCGGGCATCTGGGGAGCCTACTGCGGCTGCGTGGTCTCGACGAGGAAGACCTGCGCGGCCTCGCCGAGGAGCTCGGTCTCGACGACTTCTCGCCGCAGGCCGCGCGCCGGCTCCGCTACGGCACCCAGGGCAACCCGCTGCACGCGCGGGCGCTGCTCGAGGAGTTCCCGCCCGACCGCTGGGGCCCCGAGCAGCAACCGCTGCCGTCGCCACGGTCGTTCCGGCTGCTCGTGCAGGACCGGTACGAGTCGTGCACCACCCCCACCCGCCGCCTGATCGACGCGGCGGCGGTGCTCGGGCCGCGCTGCCCGCTGCCGCTGGCGGCCGCCCTCGCCGGTGTCGATCGGCCGCTGGAGTCGGTCGACGAGGCGGCGCGGTGCGACCTCATGCACGTGTCGGAGGCCGCGTCCCCCTGGACGCTCTCGTTCCCGCACCCGCTCGTGCGGGCCGCGGTCTACGACGCGCTGGGTCTGGCCAGGCGGCACGCGCTGCACACGGCCGCGGCCGGGATGCTGACCGACGAGGCCGCCGTGCTGCGCCATCGCGTCGCCGCCGCCGCCGGGCCCGACGAGCGGCTCGCCGACGACCTCACCCGGTTCGCCGACGCCGAGGCGCACCGGCAGGCCTGGCAGAGCGCCGCGGCCCACCTGGTCGAGGCCAGCAGGCTCAGCCCGGACCGGGACGGGGCGCAGCGCCGGGTCCTGCGCGCCGTCGTCCTGCACGTTCCTGCGGGGCGACGCCGCGACGGCCACCAGCTTCGGCGAGGAGATCGCGGCGTTCGACGCCAGCCCGATGCGCGACGCCGCGCTCGGCTCGCTGGCGATGGTGGCCGAGGACCCGGCCACCGCGGAGCGGTTGCTCGGTGCGGCGATGGACGCCTGCGACGGTCCGGACGACGACCCCGAGGCGGCCGGGACGATCGCCCTGATGACCGGGATCCACTGGTACGGCCGGCTCGACGCGGCGGCCACGGTGCAGTGGTGCGGACGGGCGGTCGCGCTCACCGCCCCCGGCACCGCGACCCACGCCGTCGCGCAGACCTACCTCACCCACGGGCTGGGGTATGCGGGCCGCACCGCCGAGTCGTACGCCGCCGCGGAAGCGGCCCAGGAGGTCCCGGACGGGGAGGGCCACCTGTGGGTCAACCCGCGCTCGGCCCGTGGCGTGCTCCGGCTGGTCGACGACGACCTCGACGGCGCGCGCGCGGACCTGGCGTCCGTCGCGGCCACCGCGTCGCGGCTGGGGATCCTCAACACCGCGGCGTACGGGTTCGCGTACCTGGCGCGCGCGGAGTGGGTGGCGGGAGCCTGGGACGACGCGGTCGTCCACGCCGAGCGCGCGGTCGCGATCAACCTGGAGTCGGACTTCGGCTTCATGCAGACCGCCGTCGTGGGCATCGCGGTGCTGGTGCCCGCCGCGCGCGGCGACTGGACCTCGGCGGAGGGATACGTGCGGCTGATGGCGGAGGGGGTCGTCGGGTACGAGCGGTCGATGGTGGCGCTGGGGATGTCGCGGGCCCGGATCGGCGAGGCCCGCGGCGACGCGCAGGCGGTCCTCACCGCTCTCGAACCGGTGCAGCGGTTCCCGCACCGCGACGCCGCCGACGAACCGGGATTCTGGCCGTGGCAGGACCTCTACGCCGACGCGCTGGTCGTCGGCGGGCCGCGTCGACGAGGCCGACGCGTTCCTCGTCCAGCACGAGCAGCGCGCGCAGCAGCGGGGCGCCGTTCCGCGGTGGCGCGGCTCGCCCGCTCGCGGGGGCGCGTCGAGGCGGCGGCGGGGCGGCCCGAGCGGGCCGAGGAGGCGTTCCGCGTGGCGCTGGCGGCGACCGAGGACCTGGACATGCCCTTCGAGCGGGCGCGCGTGGAGCTGGCGGCCGGGCAGGTGCTGCGCCGCGCGGGGCAGCGGCGGCGGGCGGCCGACCTCCTGGCCGCCGCGGAACGGCGGTTCACCGGCCTCGGTGCGCAGCCCTACGCGGAGCGGTGCGCGAAGGAGCTGGCGGCGTCCGGGCTGAAGCCGACGGCCCGGCTGGACCGCGACCGCGCCGCCCTGACCTCGCAGGAGCTCGTCGTGGCCAGGCTGGCGGCGGGCGGGCGGAGCAACCGCGAGGTGGCCGACGAGCTGATCGTCAGCGTCAAGACCGTCGAGTACCACCTGCGCAACGCCTTCCAGAAGCTCGGCGTCTCGTCGCGCCGCCAGCTCCCGGACCGCCTGGCCGAGCTGCGCGACGAGGAGTGACGCCGGCCTGACTCCCGGTTCCCACTGCCCGGAAGTGCACCCCGGACGCGTTGCCGGGTGGCGCGGGTGGCGGCGAGTCTGCTGGGGTGCAATCCGCCCTCGTCCACCAGGACCTCGCCGATGAGCTGTGGGAGGCGGACCGCGCTGCGAAGCCGGTCTCCCCGCTGACCGAGCGCCACACCGACCTCGTGCTGGAGGACGCGTACGCGATCCAGACGATCAACATCGATCGCCGGGTCGCGGCGGGGCAGCGGGTGATCGGGCGCAAGGTCGGGCTGACGTCGCGGCCGATGCAGGAGATGCTCGGCGTCGACGAGCCCGACTTCGGCGTGCTGACCGACGAGATGATCGTCGAGGACGGCGACCTGATCCCGTTGGAGCGCCTGGTCCAGCCCCGGGTCGAGGCCGAGCTGGCGTTCGTGATGGCCACCGACCTGGCCGGTCCGGGCGTGACGACGGCCCGCGCGCTGGCGGCGATCGAGGGGGCGCTGCCCGCGGTGGAGATCGTGGACAGCCGGGTGGCGGACTGGAAGATCAAGCTGGTCGACACGGTCGCCGACAACGCCTCGTCGGGGCTGCTGGTGCTCGGTGGCCGGATGCGGCCGGTGGCCGACCTCGACCTGCGGCTGCTCGGGGTCGCGGTCTCCCGGCACGGGCAGCTCATCGACACCGGGGCGGGCGCGGCCGCGCTGGGCAACCCGGCCCGCTGTGTGGCCTGGCTGGCCAACAAGCTCGGCAGCTTCGGTGCCGGGCTGCGGGCGGGTGACGTGGTGCTGCCCGGCGCGGTGCACCGGATGGTGGCGGTCGAGCCGGGTGACGTGTTCCGGGCGGAGTTCGCCCACCTCGGCGCGGTGACCGTGCGATTCTCGAACGGAGGCCCGGCGTGATCAGCGCCCAGGAGATCGCCGACGTCCTCGTCGAGGCCGAGCGCGAGCGCAAGGGGATCGCGCAGTTCAGCGACGACCACCCCGACATCCCCGTCGAGACGGCGTACGCCGCGCAGAAGGCGTTCGTGCAGTCCAAGCTCGACGCAGGCGAGACGCTTCGTCGGCTGGAAGCTGGGGCTGACCAGCCGCAACAAGCAGCAGGCGATGGGTCTGGACGCCCCGTTGTACGGGCGGGTCACCAGCGGCATGCTCTCGGCCCACGGCGAACCGGTCCGGCTCGACCGGTTCATCCACCCGCGGGTGGAGTGCGAGGTCGCGTTCCTGCTGGCCCGCGACGTCGCGGCGCCTGCGACGATCACGTCGGTGCTGGCGGCCACCGAGGTGGTGTTCGGGGCGGTCGACGTGCTCGACTCCCGGTACGAGAGCTTCCAGTTCACGCTGTCCGACGTCGTCGCCGACAACGCCAGTGCGGGCGCGTTCTACCTCGGCCCCGTCGCCAGGCGGCCCGACGAGCTGGAGGACCTGCGCCTGCTCGGTGCCGTGGTCCGGGTGGACGGCGAGGTCGCGATGACCGCGGCGGGCGCGGCCGTGATGGGCCACCCCGCCGCGTCCGTCGCGTGGCTGGCCAACCAGCTCGCGGCCGAGGGGGAGGGGCTGCGCGCCGGGCAGCTCGTGTTCTCCGGCGGGGTGACCGCGCCGGTCCCGGTCGTCGCGGGCCGCAGCGTCACCTTCGAGTTCGACCAGCTCGGCGCCATCGACGTGTACGGGGCCTGACCCGATGCCCCGGTCCAACGCGGTCGTCGGCACCGACGCACCCGCGCGCTACGCCAAGCAGCTGCTCGCGCACCTCGGCCGCAAGAACACCGTCGAGGCGGTCGACGGCTCGCCCGACGGTGGGCGGCTGGTCTTCGCCTACGGCACGGGCACCGTCCTGCCCGGGTGACGGCGAGCTGGTGCTCGACGCCGAGGCGCCGGACGACGAGGGCCTCGCGCACGTCGAGGACGTGCTCGCCCGGCACCTGGAACGCTTCGGTGCCCGCCGCGAGCTCACCGTCACCTGGCACCCGGTCACCTGACGATCGGAGGCGCCCCGAAGATCGGAGAGACCGTGCAGGTCATCCACACCGACGACGCGCCGTCGCACACCGGTCCGGTGCCGCAGGCCGTCGAGGCGGGCGGCTGGATCCACGTGTCGGCGCTGTTCGGCGCCCACCCCGGTGACCACGCGATACCCGAGGACGCCCGCGCGGAGGCCGAGCAGGTGTTCGCGAACCTGGCCGCGATCCTGGCCGCTGCGGGCGCGGGGCTGACCGACGTGGTGCGGGTCGGCATCGTCATGCGCGACCTGCAGCGCGACCGGCCCGTCTTCAACGCGGTGTGGGCCGAGCGGTTCGGCGACCACCGCCCGGCCCGCTCGGCCGTCCAGTCGCCCGACTTCGGCAGGAAGGGCGAGAACGCCCGGTTCATGATCGAGGTCGCCGCATACCGTGGCTGACCCCGAGCTCGTCGCGAGCTTCTTCACGCTGTCGGGCGGCGGGTTCGCCGAGCCGCCGCGGCACCCGTTCGACCAGCGCTGCGAGGCGGCCGCCGCGGCGGGGTTCCGCGGCATCGGCCTGCACGCCGACGACCTCGCGCGCACCCTCGCCGCCGGTCTGGACGTCGGCGGGATGCGCGCGGTGCTCGCCGGCACCGGGCTGCGCGTGGTCGAGATCGAGTTCCTCGGCGGCTGGGCGTGCGACGCCGACGCCGCCGCACTCGGCCGGACCGTGGACGCGATCGAGTCCGTGGCCGACACGTTCGGGGGCCGGCACGTGAGCGCCGGTGAGTTCCGCGACGCGCCCCTCGACCTCGACGCCGCCGCCGACCGGCTCTCGACGCTCGCCGTCCGGCTGGGGGAGCGCGGGCTGCTCGTCGCCCTCGAGGCGTTCCCGTGGTCCGCGATCCCGGACGCCGCCACGGCCGTCGAGCTGTTGCGGCGCGCCGGTGCGGCCAACGCGGGGCTGATGGTCGACGTCTGGCACTTCTTCAACGGCGGCGCCCGCCCGGAGGTCCTCGACGGGCTCGCGGCAGGGAGCGTCGCCGCCGTGCAGCTCAACGACGGGCCGCTCGTGCACGACGACTTCCTGCGCCACGCCCGCGCGGCGAGGCGGCTGCCGGGGGAGGGCGACCTCGACGT
This sequence comes from uncultured Actinomycetota bacterium, assembly GCA_963784265.1. Lineage (GTDB taxonomy): Bacteria > Actinomycetota > Actinomycetes > Mycobacteriales > Pseudonocardiaceae > Pseudonocardia. The sequence continues at coordinate 13,628 of CAWAQQ010000002.1, read as the reverse complement.
CGTCGGGTTGGTGCGCGCGGTGCTGCGCAACGGGTTCACCGGGCCGTTCTGCGTCGAGGTCAACACCCCCGAGTTCCGGGCACTGCCCGTCGAGGTGGCCGCCAAGCTCGCCCACGACGCCGCGACGGCGGTGCTCGGCGCGGCAGGGGCGTAGAGCGGTGTCCGAGGTCGACGAGTTCCGGACCCGCGACGGCTCGCGCCTGGTGGTCCGGCCCATCAGCCCGGTGGACGCGGCGGCGCTGGTGGCGCTGCACGCCCGGCTCTCCGCGGACACCATCTACCGCCGGTACTTCGGGGCCCGCCCGCACCTCTCGCCCGCCGACGTCGACCGCTTCACCCGGATCGACGAGGACTGGCGGTTCGCGCTCGTCGCGGTGCGCGAGCCCGGCGACCTCGTGGCCGTCGCGCGCTACGAGGGCAGCCCGGGTTCGCGCTCGGCCGAGATCGCGGTCGTCGTCGACGACGCGCTGCAGCACCAGGGCGTCGGCCGGGCGCTGCTGGAGCGCCTCGTGGACGTGGCCGCGGAGTGCGGGCTCGACGCGCTCGTGGCGGACGTGCTCAGCGCCAACTCGCCGATGCTGCGGCTGCTCGTGGCGTTGGGCCTCCCGGCCCGGACGGTGCGGGACGGCACCACGAACACGGTGACCGTGGACCTGACCGGGCGAGCGCTCTCCGACGAGCAGCGCGCGCGGGCCCGCGCGCACGTGGCGGCCGCCCGCGCGAACGGCACGCCGGGACCGTAGGGTCGCGCAACCCCGCGCCCGGCTACCCGCCCCGCGCGCGCAGGTGCACCCGCTCGCCCTGCCTGCCGAAGAGCACCAGCAGCTCCACCGGGCCTGCGCCCGTGGTGCCGGACCAGTGCGGGATCCGCGTGTCGAACTCGGCGGCCTCGCCCGACGCCATCGTGATGTCCTGGTCGCCGAGCACGAGCCGCAGCCGCCCGCTCAGCACGTACAGCCACTCGTAGCCCTCGTGGGTGGCGGTGTGCGGCTCGACGCGGCTCGGGGCGTAGACCATCTTGTAGGCGCCCGGCTGGCCGGGACCGCGGGTGAGCGGCCACACGACGACGTCGTCGAAACGCATCGCCTCCCCCCGCACGCGCGGGTCCGCCGCCTGCTGGTTGCCGACGAGCTCGTCGAGCGTCACCCCGTGCGCCCTGGCGATCGGGAGGAGGAGGGTCAGCGTCGGGCGGCGCTTGCCGGACTCCAGGCGCGACAGGGTGCTCGTGGAGATTCCGGTGACGCGGCCGAGCGCGGCCAGGGTGGTGCCGCGGTCGCGCCGCAGCTCCGCCAGCCGCCTGCCCAGCGCCCGCTCCAGCCCCTCGTCCATCCGGCAATTTTGCCAGAACGGCAACGGGACCGACGTCCTGACGAGATCGTGCGGCAGGCTCGATCCCATGACGCAGGCGACGCAGCACGGGCACGGGCACGGCACGGAGATCGACTGGGCCGGAATGGTCGCGGTGCTGGAGCGCGAGGGCGAGATCCGGCTGCCGTTCCTCGAGGCCGCAGCGGGCTGGCTCGCCGAGCTGCACGGGTCGGTCGCGGGGCAGCCGGTGCGGCGGGTGCTCGACGTCGGCGCCGGGCCGGGCGTCGCGGCCGCCGTCTTCGCAGGCGCGTTCCCGCAGGCCGAGGTCGTGGCCGCGGACGGGGAGCCGGTGCTGCTGGAGCGGGCCGCCGAGCGCGCCGCACGCCTCGGGCTCCGGGTCGGCACGCGGCGGGTCGACCTCGCCGCCGACGACCTGACCGGGCTGGGAACCGCGGACCTGGTGTGGGCCGGGAACGTGCTGCACCACCTCCCCGACGAGGGCGAGGGGGTGCGTCGGCTCGCCGCGCTGCTGCGACCCGGCGGGGTGCTGGCGATGGTCGAGGGCGGGTTGGCGCCGCGCGTGCTGCCCTCGGCCATCGGCATCGGGCGCCCCGGGCTCCTGGCCCGGCTGGAGGTCGCGTCCGAGGACTGGTTCGCAGCGATGCGCGCCGACCTCGGCGGCCACGACGGTGTCGAGAGCTGGCAGGCAGCGCTGCGCGGCGCCGGGCTCACCGCAGCGCCGAGCAGGTCCTTCCTCGTGGACCGGCCCGCGCCGTTGGACCGGGCCGACCGGGAGCACGTGCTCGACTACCTCACCCGGATGCGCCACCTCGCGGGCACCGGCATCGCCGACGACGACGCTCGCCGTGCTCGACCGGCTGCTCGACCCGGACGACCCGGCGGGCGTCCTCCGCCGCGACGACGTGTTCCTGCTGGCCGCGCACACCGTCCACGTCGGGATGCGGGCCTGAGCATCGGCATCGCGCGGGCTCGTTGTCGTCCGGGCCGCGTGAGTTCGGCGTCGGCGCGGGCCATTGTCGTCCGCGCCGTCAGGGCTCTCTCTTACCACTTGGCGCTCTTCATCCAGACCCCGCACCCGTCCGCGTCCGCCCCCGCGTGCCCCGGACCATGTCGTCCTGCCGGCCGAGCAGGACCGTCGCGCGCGACGACGGCCCGTCCCTGACGCCGTGGCGCCCGGGGCCGCGGTCGCGCACCGACCCGAAGGAGCGCAGGCGAGATGAACGTCGACGAGGGGCCTGCTGCCCGGCGCCTGCTGCCGGTGCCGCGGTGGGCCGGCTCCGTGGTCGCGGTCGCGCCACCCGGGGACGGGCCGGGGTACTGGGCGGGCGCGCCGAGCGCCGTGCTCGACGGGGGCGTGCACCATCTCGCCTACCGCCTCCGCGCGCCGGTCGGGCAGGGCCGCGGCGTGGCCGTCGTCGTCGCGCGCTCCACCGACGGGGTGCATTTCGAGACGGTGGCGGAGGTGCGCAAGGACCGGTTCGGCGCGGAGTCGCTGGAGCGCCCCGCCCTCGTGCGCACCCCGGCGGGCCGCTGGCGGCTCTACGTCAGCTGCGCCACCCCGGGCACCGCCCACTGGTGGGTGGACGTGCTGGAGGCCGACACCCCCGATGGCCTCGCCGACGCACCGCGGCGCACGGTGCTGCCCGGCGACGAGCGGCACGGCGTCAAGGACCCGGTGGTGGTGCACGACGGCGGGAGCTGGCACCTCTGGGCGTCGGTCCATCCTCTCGACGTGCCGGGGCACGAGGACCGGATGACCACCGAGCTACGCCACGAGCCCCGACGGCCTGGAGTGGACCTGGCGGGGCACCGCACTGCGCCCCCGGGCGGGCCGGTGGGACGCGCGCGGGGTGCGGGTCAGCGCGGTGTTCCGGACGGAGGGCGCTGGGCGGCGACCTACGACGGCCGGGCGAGCGCGGCGGAGAACTGGGAGGAGCGCACGGGCCTGGCGTTCGGGACCGCGGGGGGCTGGGCGTTCACCGCCCACGGCGTCGACCCGGTGGCGGAGTCGCCGCACGCGGGAGGCGGGCTGCGGTACCTCAGCCTGCGTGGACCTGCCAGGCGGCGGGTACCGCCTCTACTACGAGGCCACCCGCGCCGACGGCGCCCACGAGCTGCGCACCGAGCTGCTGCGGCCCGCCGCATTCGATCAGGAGCTGAGCCCGCCGGCCTGGCCCGGAAGAGCCTGGATCCCGTGCCCGGTCGGATCTGCCGAAACCGGACAAGCCTGGCATCTGGGCGACATTGCAATTGCTACGCCGTGGGGTATCGGCAGCGCGCAGGGACCACGGCAGCATGTGGGTCGTGCCCACCATCACCACCCGCGCCACGGTGGGCGCGGCCGGCCGAACATCACGGAAGGGAACTCCATGACCGCGCCCGACACGATCGTCCTCGTCCACGGCTTCTGGGTGACCCCGCGCAGCTGGGAGCACTGGGCCGCGCATTTCGAGAAGCGGGGCTTCCGCGTGGTCGCGCCCGCGTATCCGGGTTTCGAGGTGGAGGTCGAGGCCCTCAACGCCGACCCGTCGGCCGTCGAGGCGGCGACGATCCCGGCCATCGTCGAGCACCTCGAGTCGGTCGTCGGCGGTCTCGGGTCGCCGCCGATCATCATCGGGCACTCCGCGGGGGGCGCCTTCACCCAGATCCTGCTCGACCACGGTTTCGGCGCCGCGGGCGTCGCGCTCAACTCGGCGCCGACCGAGGGGGTGCCGGTCGTGCCGCTGTCGCAGATCAAGTCGACGTTCCCGGTGCTGAAGAACCCCGCGAACCGGCACAAGGCGATCGGGTACTCGTTCGAGCAGTGGAACTACGCGTTCACCAACACCATGCCCGAGGACGAGGCCCACGCGCTCTACGACCGCTACGCGGTGCCGGTGTCGGGACGGATCCTGTTCGAGAGCGCGCTGGCCAACCTCACACCCGGGCACGGCGGGACCCACGTCGACTACCACAACGACGGCCGCGCCCCGCTGCTGTTCGTCGCGGGCTCCGAGGACAACATCATGCCGCCGAAGGTGCAGTGGTCGAACGCGAAGCACTACAAGTCGGACGAAGACGCTCACGGAGGTCGTGGAGTTCAGCGGCAAGCCCCACCTGCTCCCGGCCGCACCCGGCTGGGAGGAGATCGCCGACTACGTCCTGGCCTGGGCGCTGCGCAACGCGCGCACGACGTGACCGGGATGCGGCTCACCCACATCGGGGGGCCGACGGTCCTGATCGAGGTCGGCGGCTGGCGGCTGCTCACCGACCCGACCTTCGACGCCCCCGGCCGCAGGTACGCCTTCGGCTGGGGGACGTCCTCGCGCAAGCTGACGGGGCCCGCCGTCGCCGCCGCCGACGTCGGCCCGCTCGACGCCGTGCTGCTCAGCCACGACCACCACGGTGACAACCTCGACGACGCCGGCCGGGCGTTGCTCCCGTCGGCCAGGACCGTCGTCACCACCGTGCCGGGCGCGCGGCGGCTGGCCGACGTCGTCGGGGACTGCCGGGGGCTCGCGCCGTGGGCGACGACGCGCCTGGACGCTCCGGGCCGTCCGACGATCGAGGTCACCGCGACGCCCTGCCGTCACGGGCCGCCGCTGAGCCACCCCGTCGTCGGCGACGTGATCGGTTTCGCGCTGCGGTGGGACGGCCAGGAGCACGGCGTGCTGTGGATCTCGGGCGACACCGTCCTGTTCGACGGCGTGCGCGAGGTCGGGCGCCGCCTCCGGGTCGGCGTCGCGCTGCTGCACCTGGGCGGCGTGCGGTTCCCGGTGACGGGCCCGGTGCGCTACTCCATGACCGGCCGCGACGCCGGCGAGGTCTGCGGCCTGCTGCAGCCCGCACGCGGCGATCCCGGTGCACTACGAGGGGTGGGCGCACTTCACGCAGGGCCGCGACGCGATCGAGCGCGCGCTCGCCGCCTGCCCTGACGACGTCCGGCAGCGGGTTCGGTGGCTGCCCATCGGAGAAGCCGTCGAGCTCACCGCGTGACGGGCGACGCGCCACTCACGCCGTCGAGCCGCACCATCTGCCCGGGCAGCGCGTTCCACGGCACGCTGTCGTGCTCCCCGAGCCGGGTGAGCGAGATCGTGTCGGTGCCGATGTGGCACTGCGGGTGCACGCCGCGCATCCCGCGGACATCGCCCAGCCGGGCCAGGTCGGGTGGGACACGTCGCCGAGGGAACCCCGGTCGGTCCGGAACCGGTCGACGACGGAGGTGGGTGAGCCCGCGTGGGCGGGGCCCGCTCGCCCTGTGCGCACCTGGTTGAGGTCGCGGCGTCCTGCGATGGCGAAGGCGCGCGCTGATCGACACCTCCGGTTGAGGGTGTGGCCCAGAACCTGGGCACCCACCTGGACGGCGTCGCGCTCGACGGCCTTGCGAACAGCACCGGCAAGCCGCTGCAGGCGCTGACCCGATCCACCGTCTCGGTCAGACCGGCGCGCCGCCGAAACCGATCTCGTTGCCGTCCGGGTCGCGGAAGGTGGCCTTGCGGACGCCGTTGGCGTAGGTCTCGAGCTCGGCCGGTTCCAGGCCCCGCTCCGCGATCTCGGAGATGCGGGTGTCGAAGTCGCCGACGAAGACGGTGTGCATGGCGTGCCCGGCGTGCGCGGGCCGCACCTCGATGAACACGTATCGGTGTTCGCCGATCTCCCACACCGCCTCGATGTCGTTGGGCAGGAACGACGGCGGGGCACCGAGAAGTCGCTCGTACCAGGCCGCGGACGCGGCGTAGTCGCGGACGGGGATGCCCGCGAAGAGGTCGTCGGTCACGAGGTCATGTTAGGCAACGCCCGGCCACGAACGCGGGGGACCGGGCCGGATTGAACGTCGCTACGTCTACGGCACGCCAAGGAGGCGGCGGCCATCAGGATGTCGCGTCCTGGACCTCGCGCCAGCCGGGGTTCGTGAGCCACCGGCCGGCGACGTGGACCGTCGGCGAGATCTCGTTGCCGTCGTTCACGTCGCGGACCCGGGCGGCACCGTCCTCGTCGTCCCGGAACCGCACGGAGCGGTGGGGCACCCGGTGCAGGGTCAGGGCGGTCCGCAGCCTGATGCCGAACGGACATCCCGGCTTGAAGTACACGACCGGCTCGTACATGGCGCGTCTCCTCTCGTTCGAGCTTCATCATAGTGACGACTATGACGAACATAGTGGTACCATGATGCGTGGCTGTCAAGGGATCCGCCGGACATCGCCAGCGCCAGGCCGAGCCACCAAGCGGGAGGTGGCACGCGTCGCCCGGGCGCTGTTCGCCGAGCACGGCTACGTCGCCACCACGATCAGCACCATCTCCGCCGAGGCGGACATCCCGGTCCAGACGATCTACTCGGCTTTCGGCTCGAAGGCGAAGATCCTCGACAAGATCACCGAGCTGTGGATGGGCGAGGCTCAGACGCCCTCACGTGCCGCCGCGTACCTCCAGGAGCCGGACCCCGCACGGCAGCTGAGGCAGCTCGCCGAGCTCAACCGGCGCCAGATGCAGGTCGGATTCGACGTCGTCGCGATCTACCAGGAAGCGGCGGCGTCGGACCCGCAGATGGCCGAGACCCTGCGTAACGTCCTGGCCTCACGCGAGCGCGAGATCCGCAAGCTCATCGACGTCCTCGCCCCGCGGCTCCGCCCGGACCTCACGGTCGACGCAGCCCTCGACCTCACCCTGGCGCTCACCCTGCCCGAGCTCTACCACCTGCTCGTCTCCGAGCGGGGATGGGACCACCTCCGCTACGAGACGTGGCTGGGCGACTCCCTGGTCAGCCAACTCCTCCAGGAGTGACGATCCCGGGACGTCAAGAGCAGGTAGTCGGTAGGTGGATCATGGCGCGTCGAGTGGCCAGGCTGCTGACCTGGCGGTTGGTGCCCCCGGCAGGACTCGAACCTGCGACCTAGAGATTAGAAGGCTCTTGCTCTATCCAGCTGAGCTACGAGGGCGGGGCGGCCCGGGTGAACCGCCGCTCGGATCGTAGCGGTCGGCGCCGGCGTGGAGGCCCTGGACGGAGCGGCCCGACCCGACCGATCGGGCGGTGTCCCGGCATGTCGCCCGCGCTCGGGTCGCGCTCCGGCCCCGGGGTGAGAGGGTGAGCCGCATGCCTCCGACGCTGCGGTCCGCGGCCGGTTCCGACATCGGCCGTCGCCGGACGATGAACCAGGACTCGGCCTACGTGAGCCATCGCCTCCTCGGTGTCGCCGACGGGATGGGCGGGCACGCGCACGGGGAGCTGGCCAGCTCGATCGCCGTGGCGACGCTCGCCGAGCTCGACGCGCGGCTGGAAGGCGCCGACCTCGCCGAGGTCGACCTGCTGGCCGAGCTGGGGTCGGTGATCGACGACGCGGTCGAACGCCTCAGCGACGCGGCGGAACACGACCCCGAACTGCGGGGGATGGGCACGACGCTCGTGGCCCTGCTCGTCGACGGCTCGCGCATCGGCGTCGTGCACATCGGGGACTCCCGCGCCTACGTCCTGCGCGACGGCGAGCTCCATCAGCTCACCGTGGACCACACGCTCGTCCAGACGCTCGTCGACGAGGGTCGCATCACGGCGGAGGAGGCGGCCGTCCACCCGCGGCGGTCGGTGCTCGTCCGCACGCTCCAGGAGAGCGGCACCTCCGAACCCGACCTCTTCCTGCACGAGGGCCGGCCGGGTGACCGCTACCTGATCTGCTCCGACGGGCTCACCGCCGTGCTGTCCGACGACGAGCTGGCCGGCGTGCTCGGATCGGCCGACGAGCCCGCCGCCGTCGTGGACCGGCTCGTGGCCATGGCGAACGAGGGCGGGGGGCCGGACAACATCACGTGCATCGTCGCCGACCTGCTCGACTCGCCGGCATCGGAAGGCATCGCGCAGCCCCTCGTCGTCGGTGCGGCCGCCGCCGATCGGCCCGCCCGGTAGGCCGCCGCGTCAGCGCCGCGCCACGAGCCTGCGCAAGGGCAGCGGCAGCGCCCGGCCCGGGCCCGCCCAGCGGGTGAGGCCCGCCGTCACGTCGTCGAGGACATCCCGCGGGAGGTCCGGCGGCCAGATGCCCGCCGCCGGGAGGTCGGCGACGACGCGGATCACCGTCTCCGCGTCGGGCAGCGGGACGGCGAAGGGCACGCGGTCGTCGCCGAGAACGGCGAAGTCGGCCGCGGCGAGGAGCCAGCCGGCGTGGTCGAGCGCGGATCGGTTCGGCCACCGGCCCCGGTGCACCGGGCGCAGGAGCGGGGCGAGCCGGAGCTCGGCGACGGACCGCACGGACATGGACGGCACCAACATGACGAGCGTCGCCCCCGGCCTGAGCACCCGCCTGAGCTCGGCGAACACGGCGTCGACGTCGACGAGCAGCGGCAGGGCGAGCAGGAGGGCGGCGGCGTCGGCGCCGTTCGTCCGGATCGGAAGGGCCTCGGGCGCGGCCCGCAGCACCGGCCGTCGCGCGTACGGGGGCGGCGACCGGTCGACCCCCAGCCAACTCCCGCCGAGGGTCTCGGCGAGCGGGCCGGCACCGCACTCGACGTCGAGGACGCGCCCGGCGTCGAGTATCGGTGCGGCGATCCAGGGCAGCGGGCCGTGTCCGCGCGGGTCGACGGCCGCGCGCAGGACGCGCTCGCCCGCCCGCCCCGCCTCACCCGTCACCGCCGCAGTGTGCCCGCCGAGCGGTCGGGGGCGCGCCCCGGCGAGGCGGGCATAGCCTGGACCCATGGCGCAGACGACCGTCGAGCCCCCGCCCCGGCCCGACCGTCGCGGGAGCGCTCCGCGCTCGCGGGCGTCGTCGGCCTCGGGGTGGTCGTCGCCGCGGGAGTGGCGGCCGGGCTCACGGTCCTGACGGGTGCCCGGCCGGTCGCCGCGCTCGGCCTGCCCGATCCGGGGGCGCTCATCACCGTCGGCCTGCCGGTCGTGCGGGCACTCGCCGACGTCGGCGCGGTGCTGACGATCGGCGCACTGCTGTTCGCGGCGTTCCTCGTCCCGCCGCAGCGGTCGGGCTACCTCGACGTCGCCGGCTACCGGGCGCTCCGCGCGGCGTCGTGGTCGGCGGCCGGGTGGGCGCTCGCGGCGTTCCTGCTCGTGCCGCTGAACGTCGCCGACGCACTCGGCCGCCCCCTCGTCGACGTCCTGGACGCCGGGTTGCTCCTCGACGTGGTGCCGCGGCTGTCCGCGGCCACGGCCTGGACGGTCACCGGCCTGATCGCGCTGGTGGCGATGGCCGGGTGCCGCACGGTGCTGACGTGGGGATGGACGACGGGGGTCCTCGGGCTCGCGGCCGCCGGCCTGCTGCCGGTGGCGTTGACGGGCCACTCGGCGGGCGGCGGCGCGCACGACGTGGCCACCGACAGCCTGGTGCTGCACGTGCTCGCCGCGTCGTTCTGGGTGGGCGGCCTGGTGGCCGTGATCGGGCTGGCCGCGAGCCGCGGTCCCGACCGGTCGGCCGCGCTGGCCACGGCCGTGCCCCGGTACTCGCGGATGGCACTGGTCTGCTGGATCGTGCTCGCCGTCACCGGCGTCGTGAACGCCGCGGTCCGCCTCCCGTTGAGCGAGCTGTTCGGCAGCGACTACGGGCGGCTGGTACTGGCCAAGGTCGCCGCGCTCGTGACACTCGGCGCTCTCGGAGCCGCCCACCGCCGCTTCACCGTCGCCCGCGCCGCCCGCGGCGAGACCGGCGCGCTGCTGCGGCTCGGCGGGGTCGAGGTGCTGGTCATGCTGGGCACGATCGGCCTGGCGGTGGCGCTGGGTCGCACCCCGCACGCCCGACACCGGAGCGGGCGCGCCCTCGCGTATCGAGGCGCTGATCGGTTACGACCTCGACGGGCCGCCGACGCTGCTGCGGCTCGCCGTCGACTGGCGCTTCGACCTCATCTTCGGCACCGCCGCGCTCGTCGCGGCGGCCGTCTACCTCGCAGGCGTCGGACGGATGCGGCGGCGGGGGGACCGGTGGCCGGTGGGCCGCACGAGCGCCTGGCTCGGCGGATGCGCCGCTCTGCTCGTCGCCACCAGCTCCGGGATCGGCCGGTACGGCCCGGCGATGTTCAGCGTGCACATGGCCGAGCACATGATCCTCGGGATGCTGGTGCCGATCCTGCTCGTGCTCGGGGCACCCGTGACGCTGGCGCTGCGGACCCTTCCGTCGGCCGGGCGCGACGGCCCTCCCGGACCGCGCGAGTGGCTGCTCACCGCCGTGCACTCGCCGGCAGCGCGATTCCTGACCCACCCGCTGGTGTCGCTGCCGCTGTTCGTGGGCTCGTACTACGCGCTGTACTTCTCCGCGCTCTTCCCCGCCGCGCTGCCCGAGCACGGCGCGCACGTGCTGATGAACGTGCACTTCATCGTCGTGGGGCTGCTCTTCTTCTGGCCCATCATCGGCATCGACCCGGCTCCGCGCCGGCTGCCGCCGATGGCACGGCTCGGCATCGTCTTCATCTCGGTCCCGTTCCATGCGTTCTTCGGTGTGGCGCTGATGAGCGCGAACGAGGTGATCGGCGGCGACTTCTACCGGAGCCTGGCCCTGCCCTGGGTCGCCGATCCGCTGACCGATCAGCGCCTCGGCGGCGGCCTGGCGTGGGCGGCGGGTGAGCTTCCCCTGCTCATCGTCGTGATCGCCCTGCTGGTCCAGTGGTCACGGCAGGACGAACGGTCGGCCCGACGCGATGATCGCCGAGCCGACGCCGACGGCGGAGCCGACCTGGCGGCGTACAACGCGATGCTGCACCGCTTGGCTACCGGAACTGGGCCGCCCGTCGCTCAGAGCGACAGTGTCCGCGATCCCGCAGGCCACGTCACCGAAGGCGAGCGGAGCCGGGAACGACCGGCCGGCGAGTCGTCCGACGCGGGTCCGGCGCCGTTTCCGCAGGTCACAGCGATGGTGCAGGCGAAGTCGGCCCTCGCGCCGAGCGGGGGACGGGCGGACCGCTCGTCGTGGGCGACGACGGCCGCGACGACGGTCGGTGACGCTCTCGGCGGCATCTCCGCAGGTCACGGGCGTGTCGAGGGGGCGATTTGACTGTCTCGGAACCGCTCGCGTAACTTTCTCCTCGTCAGCGGGACACCGGACAGAACGAAGCCTTCACGGCCCGGTCAGCAGGGTCCCGCCGACCGCCCTACCGGGCCCCCGGATCCGTCAGGATCGGGAGGTGTACGGTGGGTACACAGCCCCTGAACACCGCCTAGCAGCGGTCGATGGTGTGCGGGTGTCTTTTGAGAACTCAACAGTGTGTCGAGCTTTTTCTTGAATTGGTTTTTGTGCCAGTTTGTTTTTGGGCTGCGATCTTTGTCGTGGTCTGTTTTGTTGGGCCAGTTTTTGTTGGAGAGTTTGATCCTGGCTCAGGACGAACGCTGGCGGCGTGCTTAACACATGCAAGTCGAGCGGTAAGGCCCTTTTGGGGGTACACGAGCGGCGAACGGGTGAGTAACACGTGGGTGACCTGCCCTCAGCTCTGGGATAAGCCTGGGAAACTGGGTCTAATACCGGATATGACTTCATGCTGCATGGTGTGTGGTGGAAAGTTTTTCGGCTGGGGATGGGCCCGCGGCCTATCAGCTTGTTGGTGGGGTGATGGCCTACCAAGGCGACGACGGGTAGCCGGCCTGAGAGGGCGACCGGCCACACTGGGACTGAGACACGGCCCAGACTCCTACGGGAGGCAGCAGTGGGGAATATTGCGCAATGGGCGGAAGCCTGACGCAGCGACGCCGCGTGGGGGATGACGGCCTTCGGGTTGTAAACCTCTTTCGCCATCGACGAAGCCTTTGGGTGACGGTAGGTGGAGAAGAAGCACCGGCCAACTACGTGCCAGCAGCCGCGGTAATACGTAGGGTGCGAGCGTTGTCCGGAATTATTGGGCGTAAAGAGCTCGTAGGCGGTGTGTCGCGTCGATCGTGAAAACTTGGGGCTTAACCCTGAGCTTGCGGTCGATACGGGCATCACTGGAGTTCGGCAGGGGAGACTGGAATTCCTGGTGTAGCGGTGAAATGCGCAGATATCAGGAGGAACACCGGTGGCGAAGGCGGGTCTCTGGGCCGATACTGACGCTGAGGAGCGAAAGCGTGGGGAGCGAACAGGATTAGATACCCTGGTAGTCCACGCCGTAAACGGTGGGCGCTAGGTGTGGGGGCCATTCCACGGTCTCTGTGCCGCAGCTAACGCATTAAGCGCCCCGCCTGGGGAGTACGGCCGCAAGGCTAAAACTCAAAGGAATTGACGGGGGCCCGCACAAGCGGCGGAGCATGTGGATTAATTCGATGCAACGCGAAGAACCTTACCTGGGTTTGACATGCACCAGACGCGTTCAGAGATGGGCGTTCCCTTGTGGTTGGTGTGCAGGTGGTGCATGGCTGTCGTCAGCTCGTGTCGTGAGATGTTGGGTTAAGTCCCGCAACGAGCGCAACCCTCGTTCCATGTTGCCAGCGGGTGATGCCGGGGACTCATGGGAGACTGCCGGGGTCAACTCGGAGGAAGGTGGGGATGACGTCAAGTCATCATGCCCCTTATGTCCAGGGCTTCACACATGCTACAATGGCCTATACAGAGGGCTGCGAGACCGCGAGGTGGAGCGAATCCCTTAAAGTAGGTCTCAGTTCGGATCGGGGTCTGCAACTCGACCCCGTGAAGTTGGAGTCGCTAGTAATCGCAGATCAGCAACGCTGCGGTGAATACGTTCCCGGGCCTTGTACACACCGCCCGTCACGTCACGAAAGTTGGTAACACCCGAAGCCGACGGCCTAACCCGCTTGCGGGAGGGAGTTGTCGAAGGTGGGACTGGCGATTGGGACGAAGTCGTAACAAGGTAGCCGTACCGGAAGGTGCGGCTGGATCACCTCCTTTCTAAGGAGTCTCACCGTGTGGTGGGGTTGGCCGGCCACTCTGAAGGTGGTTGGTTCTCCTATTTCTGATTCCGCACCCCTGATGTTGCTGTCTGCTGCTGTGGTGGGGGGTGGGTGTGGGGGTGTGGCTGGGTGGAACATGATGATCGGTTCGAGGGTTCTGCGTCTCCGGTCGTTGGGGGTGTGGGGTTCGGCACGCTGTTGGGTCCTGAGGGGACACCCCGTGTGGTGGGGGTTGTTTTTTCTGGGCTGCTCCTGGCTTGGGCTGTCTAACGCGCTCGTGTGCTGTGTGTGGTGGTGTGGGTGTGGTGGTGGTTGTGGGGTTGGGGTGTGGTTGTGTGTTGAGTGTTGCATAGTGGATGCGAGCATCTTGTTGTGATCAAGTGTGTAAGGGCACATGGTGGATGTCTAGGCATCAGGAGCCGATGAAGGACGTGGGAGACCGCGATAGTCCTCGGGGAGTTGTCAACCGAGCTGTGATCCGAGGGTGTCCGAATGGGGTAACCCAGCACCCGTCATGGGGTGTTAC
>CAWAQQ010000001.1:0-97684 GCA_963784265.1 uncultured Actinomycetota bacterium | reverse complement strand
GACGTGCGCCCGGCAGCTGCCAGCTCCGCCTGCGCTTCGGCCAGATTTTCCCGGGTCCGCGCGGTCATCGTCCGCAACTGCGACTCGGTGATCACGTCGTCGGCGAACTGCACGGCCAACCCATCGAGCTTGGCCCGCAATGCCTGCGCCCGGTCCCGCAGCGCGGCCACATCCGGCCCGTCCTCATGGGGTAGAAGGTCCACTGCGTCGGGGCGGGACAGCCGGGCGACCACCAGCCCGGGGGTGTCGACGCCCTCGATGGTGCCTCCGGCGATATATGCGTCGGCGTGGTCACCGCGGCGCGCGACGTGGCCGCGCGAGTTGCAACGGTAGGAGAAGTACGTCGGGGTGGTGGAACCCGCGACGACCGGTGCCCCGCACGTCCCGCACAACGCCACGCCCGACAACAGGTGCCGCGCCGCCGGTGGTGTCCCCGTCGGCTCGGGTCTGACAGCAACGCGACGACCGCCCGCCACGTCTCCTCCGCAACGATCGGATCCCACTCACCCGTCCCGATGATTTCGCCGTTGAAGGCGCGGAGCCCAGCGTTGCGTGGCTTCAGCAGCAGAGCCCGGACAGTCTCGGCGCGCCAGAGGGACAGCGGCCGTGGACGTGGCCCGGTCTCGATCGGCCGACCAGATAGAAGCCCGCGGCGTTCCACGACCGGGCGACCCCTGCAAGGGTGGCCCCAGCCAGCAGCGAGCTGTACGCATCGCGGATTGCCGCGGACTGCTCTGGGTGATGTGTGAGTCGGTCCGGGAGAAACCCGAACGGGATCGGCCCTGCGGGTGGGTGGCCGCTGCGGGCGAGCTGCAACGCCGCCCGCTTTTGCCGGTCAGACTTCTGCTCGATTTCGTGGCGGGCCACACCGGCGAGCATGTCGGCCACCCATCGGTCCCCCGGAGTCGACATATCCATGTCCGAGCCGCGGACCATTGCGATGGTGGTGGCGTGGGCCTGGCAGGTTTCGATCAACTTGACGGTATCACGGCGGTTGCGGGTAAGCCGGTCGAACGACCACGACACGACCGCATCGAACTCCCCGGACTCGACGCCCGCCAGCAGAGCAGCGAACGCTCGACGGGCGGTCTTGCCCGCGGCGGAAGTGTCGTTCTCGGTGAACACCTGGGCGATGGTCCAGCCGCGCTGCGCGACGAGACGTTCCGCATCCTCGCGTTGGCGGGTGACGCCAAGCTCCTCACCGGTTCGGTCGTGGCTGATCCGGAGATAGACGGCCGCTCTCACCTATGTGATAATAACATCGATCGATCGGTGTCGGTGGCTACGAGATCAAGCTCGCCGTGGCGACATCGCCAGTTCCGGGACAGCACCACCAGTCCCTGCTGCTCCAGGAACCGCGCCGCGAGATCCTCGCCGCGGCGTCCGAGCACGTCCTTGTCGGCCATGCCACCCACGATCGGCGGGCGGGGCCAGGGCAGCCCGCTCGGAACTGTGGATGGCCGACCCGTTGGGGACAACCGGGGCGTCGGAGCGCCGGGGTGTCGGTAGCCGGCCTCAGCTGCCGAACTGGTTGCCCTCGGGCAGCCGCAGGTCGGGCTTGTCCAGCTCCTCGACGTTGACGTCCTTGAACGTCAGCACCCGCACGTTCTTCACGAACCGGGCCGGCCGGTACATGTCCCACACCCAGGCGTCCGACATCCGGACCTCGAAGTAGATCTCGCCGTCGGCGTTGCGCGCCGCGACGTCCACCGAGTTCGCCAGGTAGAAGCGGCGCTCCGTCTCCACCACGAAGGAGAACTGGGACACGATGTCCCGGTACTCCTTGTAGAGCGTGAGCTCCATCTCGGTCTCGTACTTCTCGAGATCCTCGGCGCTCACTGCACCCCATCCTCCTCCGACCGCCACCTCGGACAGTCCGACGGCGAGCGACCCATTGTGGACCAGCCCCTCCGGCAGCTCGTCATCGGCAGCCAGGGCCTCATTGTGGACCAGGCCCGCCGGCGTCCCGGGCGGCCCGCACGTTGACGAACGAGTACCGGTGCACCGGGCTGGGCCCGTGCTCGGCCAGCGCGCCGTCGTGCACCGGCGTGCAGTAGCCCTTGTGCTCGGCGAACCCGTACTGCGGGAACTCGCGTCCAGCCCGACCATGATCCGGTCCCGGGTCACCTTGGCCAGCACCGACGCCGCGGCCACGCAGGCGGCGACCTGGTCGCCCTTGGGCACGGCGAGCGCCGGGCTGCCGAAGCCGCGCACCGGGAAACCGTCGGTCAGCACGTAACCGGGCCGGTCGGACAGCCGCGGCCACCGCCCGGCGCATGCCCTCGATGTTGGCCACGTGCACCCCGCGCCGGTCCACCTCCGTGGGTCCGACCACGACCACCGCGTGGTCCTGCGCCCGCGCATGACCAGCGCGTAGTACTCCTCGCGGGCCGCCGGCGGTGAGCAGCTTGGAGTCGGTCAGCCCGTCCAGCCGCTTGGCGTCGCCCGGCCGCAGCACGCACGCGGCGATGACCAGCGGCCCGGCGCAGGCGCCCCGGCCGGCCTCGTCCACCCCGGCGACCGGGCCCAGCCCGTACCGGTCGAGCGTGCTCTGCAGGGTCCACGTCCCGCGACGGCGGACGACGGCGCGCGCCGGCCGCTCCTCGGGAGGCAGCACGACGCGCACGGGACGGCGCCTCGGCATCCGGCGGACAGCAGGCATCGGTGGTGACGGCTTCCAGTGTCGACGACGAGCTGACTAGCTGCGGTACCGGGAAGGGTCGCACGCAGCGTGGGCAGGAACGCATCGAGGTCGGCCTCGCGGCGGCGCACCCGGCGCCGTCGGGCGGCAATGCGGCAGCGCGCCGAGCAGGCCCAGCGCCAGCGGTGCGCCACCGTCACCGCCAGGTCCGCTCGGGTCCGGCGCGGGCAGGCCGACGGCCGTGGACTGCGGGTCGATCGCGTCGATCGTGCCGAACCGGGTGAACGGCAGCACGATCAGCCGGGCCTTGCCGATGACGTTGTCCGACCGGGACCGGGCCGTGGTCGGCCACCCGGGAGTCGGCGGAGTTGTTGCGGCTGTCGCCCATCATCCAGAGCTGCCCGTTCGGCACGCGTCACCGGGCCGAACGGCGTTCTGCCGCGGCCGGGCCGGCCTCGGGCAGGTAGTAGATGTAGGGCTCGTTCAGCGGCTCGCCGTCGACCAGCACCCGGTTGCGGCTGTCGCAGCACTGCACGGTCTGGCCGCCGACGGCGATCACCCGCTTGACGAAGTCCTTCTCGTCCGGCGGCGCCAGCCCGACCAGCGACCCGAGCAGCTGCAGGCCGCGGACCAGCGCGTTGCCCGGCTGCTCGACGATGACCTCGCTGCTCCAGCTGTCCGGGCCGCGGAACACGACGACGTCGCCCGGCGCCGGGTCGGCGAACCGGTAGCTGACCTTGTCGACCAGCACCCGGTCGTTGTTGCAGCCGATGCAGCCGTGCAGCGTGGTCTCCATCGAGCCGGACGGGATCACGTAGACCTTGGCCAGGAACGTCTGGATCAGGAAGGTCAGCACCAGCGCCACCACGATGAGCAGCGGCAGCTCCTTCCAGAACGTCGGCGCGGCGGCGGCGCCCGGTGCGCTCGCGGGCGCGGCCCGCGGGCGGCTCCGGTCCGGTACTCGGCGCCGGCCGCTCGTCGCGGGACGCCGGCCCGCGGCGGCGGTGCCGGCCGGGGCCGGCCGGGCGCCGGCCTCGTCGGACGCGTCGCCGCGTCGGGCTCCGGTCGTCGGCCTGAGCGGGGGTGCGGACCTGACGGGGGCGCGCCGCGCTGAGTCGACGGGGCCGGTGGCCGGTGGCGCCGACTGCGGCAGCCCGTCACGGCGCGGCACCGGGCCGGCTCGTCGGTGCGTCCGGACCGCCGACGACGAGCGGCCCGGAGCGAGCGGGCGGGCGCCGGAGCGCGGGCGGGCGGCGGCCGGGGACGGCCGGCGGCCCGGGCGGGCGGCCGTTCGCGAGGCGCCGGTGGGCGGCCGACCGTTGCCGGCGGGCAGGGGCAGCCGTTCGCGGACAGCCGACCGTCGGCGGGCGGCACGGTCGGACGCCCGTTCCGGGCGGGGCCGGCCGACGCCCGTCGGACGGTGCCGGCCCGCGGCGTCGGCGGGCGGGCGGCGCGGCGGCGGTGGTGCGGGACGCCCGTTCATCGGTGCCGGTGCGGCCGGGCGGCCGCGCACCGGGGCCGTCGGGGCGGCCGCTGCGCGGCGGACCGGCCGGGCTGCCGTTGCGGTGCGGCGCGGCACCGGGCGGGCGGCGGGAGCGCGGCAGCCGGGTGGCGGCTCGGCCGCGGCCGGACCGGCCGCTCGGCTCGGCGCCGTGCCGGTCGGCCCGCATCGGGGCGCCGGTCACGGGGCGCCGGTCATCGGCGCGCCGCGGGCCGATGACCGGGCGCGGTGCCGCCGGGCCCGCGCGGCGGCGGACCCGCCTGACGGCCCTCCGGCGGGATCCGCCGGGCGGCCGCCGAAACCGGCTGGTCAGCGCCGGTCGTATCGGCGCGGAGCGGCCCGCCGGTCGTCGGGGAGCTCGGGAAGGGCCACGCCCACGAGGCTACGGCAACCAGATCGTCGAGGGTCAGGATGCCGACGGGGTCTCGCGCTTCTCCTTGATCTTGGCGGCCTTGCCGCGCAGCTCACGCAGGTAGTACAGCTTCGCCCGGCGGACATCGCCGCGGGTGAACAGCTCGATCCGGTCCAGGTTCGGCGAGTGCACCGGGAAGGTGCGCTCGACGCCGACCCCGAAGGAGACCTTGCGGACGGTGAACGTCTCGCGGGCGCCGGAGCCCTGGCGGCGGATCACCACGCCCTGGAAGACCTGCACCCGGGACCGGCTGCCCTCGATGACCTTCACGTGCACCTTGAGCGTGTCGCCCGGCCGGAAGGCGGGGATGTCGGAGCGCAGCAGTCTGCGCGTCCAGGGCGTCCAGGGTGTTCATCGCGAAGATCCGTCCTCGGTGCATGGTAGCGGTCATGCGGGCGCCGCTCCCCGAGTATCGGGTGGCGCCGGGCAGGCCCGATGGTCGGGCGCTGGCAACCCATCCATAGTGCCAGACGCGATCGGGCCGAGTGAAATCACCCGTCGCGCGAGCGGTCAGGCCCGTCCCGCAGCGCGGCCAGGAACGGCCCGGTCGGCGTCGTCGAGCGCGTCCTCGGGCAGCGCGGCGAGCAGGTCGGGGCGACGGGCGGCGGTGCGTTCCAGCGCCCGGTCCCGGCGCCAGCGGGCGATCGCCGCGTGGTTGCCGCTGCGCAGCACGTCGGGCACGGCGAGCCCGCGCCAGGTCTCCGGGCGGGTGTAGGACGGGCCCCTCCAGCAGCCCGTCGGAGAACGAGTCCTGCCGCGCCGACTCGGGGTTGCCGAGCACGCCGGGCAGCAGCCGGACCACCGCCTCGACCATCACCAGCACCGCGGCCTCGCCGCCGACCAGCACGTAGTCGCCGATGCTGACCTCCTCGACCGGCATCCGGCGCGCCGCGTCGTCGATCACCCGCTGGTCGATGCCCTCGTAGCGGCCGCAGGCGAAGACCAGCCGCGGCTCGCCCGCCCACGCCTGCGCGTCGGCCTGCGTGAACGGCCGACCCGCCGGGGTGGGCACGACCAGCCGGGCCGGCGCCTCGCGCCGATCACCGCGTCCAGCGCCTCGCCCCAGACCTGGGGGCGCATCACCATGCCCGGACCGCCGCCGTACGGGGCGTCGTCCACGGCCTGGTGCACGTCGTGCGTCCAGCCGCGCAGGTCGTGCACCGCCAGCTCGACCAGCCCGTTCTCGATCGCCCGCCCGACCAGCGCCTCCCGCAGCGGCGCCAGGTAGCCGGGGAAGATCGTGATCGACGTCGATCCGCACCCGCGGACGCTCCAGAGCCGCCGCCCGTCGAAGGAGGTCGCCCATCGCACCGGAGGTCCCGGGTCGCTCAGCCCGCCTTCCGGCGGTACCAGCTCCTCGACCATGATCCGCACCGGCCCCTGGCGGACCCCGCGCCCGGCGAGGATGTGGTACGCCGCCCCCACTCGGTGTGCAGCATCCCGAGCAGGAGGTGCTCGGTGCCGATGTAGTTGTGCCCGAGGCGGATGCCTCGCGCAGGCCGAGCTCCAGCACCTTCTTCGCCGACCGGTCGAACGGGATGTGCCCGCCCGGCTTGCCGTCCCGCCGATCGCCGCCCGGGTGCGGTCCAGCGCACCCGGCCCGAACGCCTCCTCGACCTGGCGGCGCACCTCGTCGAGGTCGATGCCCAGGGTCGCGAGCGCCTCGGCGTCGGACGGCGCAGGGCCGGCTGCCGCAGGCGGTCGACGTCGGCCACGATGTCGGCCCGGTGACGCCGTGGGCGGTCAGCACGGTGACGGCCAGGTTGTCCGGCACCGTGACAGCGCCGCCAGCAGGTGCTCGGTGCGGATCGCGTCCGCGCTCCGCTCGCGCGCCTCGGCCTGCGCGCCCACGACGACCTGGCGGGCCTTGTCGGTGAACCGCTCGAACATCGCCGCTCCCTTCAGAACCCGAACCGGCGGTACTTCTTGTGGACGGCCTGCCTGCTCACCCGCAGCGCACCGGCGATCTGCTGCCAGGACCACCCCTGTCGCGCGCGCGTTGGTGACCTGCAGCTCCTCGAGCGACTCGAGGAGCCCCCGCAGCGACGCCACGGCCGCCAGCCCGACGGCCGGGTCCCTGCTCGACGCCGCCGCCGCCACCTTCGTCGCATCCATGCCGTCAACCTACGTTGACGACTGGTTCGTGTCAACCTGAGTTGACACCCCGGCACCGGACCGCCGCGCACGCCCTCGCGTGCTCGCGCACATGTCGGGACATGTGCGCGAGCGCCGACAGCTGCGGTGCGAGCAGGGTGGGCCGAGGAGCGGAGCCGGAGCAGGGCTAGTCGGCGTCGAGCAGGCCGTCGGGCGGGGTGAGCACCACGCGCCCGCCGGCGAGGTCGACGGTGGGGACGATCGCGGCGACGAACGGCACCAGCGCGTCGGGCGCGTCGGGCCGGGCCAGCACGAGCAGCTCGCCGCCGGGGCCGTGCACGACCTCGCGCACGGTGCCCACGACCGACCCGTCCGCGAGCTCGGCCCGCAGCCCTTCCAGCTGGTGGACGTGGAACTCGTCGGGGTCGCCGGTCGGGCCGAGCCGGGCGGCGTCGATCAGCAGCCGGGCGCCGCGCAACGCCTCGGCGGCGTCGCGGTCCGGCGCCTCGACGAACGCGGACCAGCAGCCGCCCCGAGTGCGGGCGGGCGGCGACTCGACGGTCAGCGTGGGTCCGGCGCGCCGGGCCGGCGGCCGGTCAGCTCGGCACCGGGGCGAACCGCTCGTCGGGCGAGTCGGTGCGCACCTCGACGACCAGCTCACCGCGCAGGCCGTGCGCCCGCAGTGACGACGCCGACCAGCACCCGATGCCGCTACCGGTCGGTGTCGACGACATCCACCCGCACGCCGCGGCCCGCCGATGCCACCGACGACGGTGCGCAGCGCGGTGGCCGTGCGGCCGCCGCGGCCGATCACCTTGCCCAGGTCCTCCGGGTGCACCCGGACCTCGAGGGTGCGGCCGCGACGGGTGGTGACCAGCTCGACCTGCACGTCGTCCGGGTGGTCGACGATCCCCCGGACCAGGTGCTCCAGTGCGTCCGCCAGGACGGTCACGACTCGGTGGCCCTCGGCGGCCGCGGCGTCGGCGGGCGCCTCGGCGGCCTCGGCCGGCGGTCGGCCTTCTTCCGCGGCGTGGTGGCGTCGGTGGTGGGCTCCTCGCCCGCCGCGGCCAGCGCGGCCTGGAACCGGGCCAGCTTGTCGACCTTCTCCGGCTGCGGCTTGAGGGTGCCCTCGGTGCCGGGCAGGCCCTTGAACTTCTGCCAGTCGCCGGTGATCTCGAGCAGGTGCTGCACGGGCTCGGTGGGCTGCGCGCCGACCCCGAGCCAGTACTGCGCCCGCGCGGAGTCGACCTCGATCAGGCTCGGCTCGTTCTTCGGGTGGTACTTGCCGATGGTCTCGATGGCCCGGCCGCTGCGGCGGCTGCGGGCGTCGGCGACGACGATGCGGTAGTACGGCTGACGGATCTTGCCCAGCCTCATCAGCTTGATCTTGACGGCCACGCTGTTGGCTGCTCCTCGCGGATCATGGTGCTACGGTCGATGAGGCCGCGCTGCTCGCGTGGGGTTACGGGCTGCGCGTCGCTCGACGTGTGGTGGCCGCGGCACGGTAGAGGGCCAGCCGCGGAGCCCGACCAGCCATTCTGCCAGACCGATGGCGTGCCGGCGCACCCACCCGTCAGGCCATCGGGATCGCGCCGAGCAGCGCCGAGCATCAGCGCGATGCCCGGCAGCAGGTTGTTGACCTGGTGGGCGACGATGCTGGCCAGCAGCCGGCCGGTGTAGAGCCGGGCCAGCGCGATCGGGATCGCGACGACCAGCAGCAACGGCGTGCGGGTGAACTCGAAGTGGGCCAGCGCGAACAGCAGGGTGGTGACCGCGAACGCGACCCAGCGCCCCGCGCCGAGCCGCAGGACCGCGCCCCAGAGCAGCCCGCGGTAGACGATCTCCTCGCACAGCGGCGCGACGAACACCACCGATCAGCAGGATCACCACGGCGGTGAGCGGGCTCGCGCTGATGCCGCCGAACACCTCGCCGACCGCGGACGTCGCGTCCTGCCCGACGATCGACACGTAGAGCGACCGAGGCGGGCATCGTGATCGAACAGCCCGCCGACGCCGAACGCCAGGCCCAGCCCGACGTCGCGCCACGACCAGCTGCAGCCGCAGGTCGACGACGCGGGCCGTTGCCGCGCAGCCGGGTGATCAGCAGCGCGACGCCGGCCGCGAGCAGCGGTGGGCACGCCCAGCGCGACGATCAGCGTCCCGGCCGCGGCGGTGCCCGTCGCCGAGACCAGCAACGCCGACCAGCCACCGACGCGAGCAGGAAGACCAGCTCGACGAGCAGGTACGCCCCGAGACCCCAGCGGTGGGTGGGGCGGGGCGGTTCCGGGGGCGGGAGCAACCCGGATCGGCGGCTCGCCTGCGGGTCGGGAGGTCCGGTGGGTGGCGGCCTGCCGGGTAGGCCTCCGGCGGGCGCCCGGATACGGCGGCCCGCCGGGTCGGCGCCGCGGCCGGCGGGTAGGGCGGTCCGGCGACGGGATACGGCGGCGCCGCCGCGGTAGGGCGGTCCGGCGACGGCGATCATCGGCGGCGCGGCAGCAGGCGGCGGACCCGCGAGCGGGGAACGGGGGGCCGGCGACCGGGGAACGGCGGCCGCGGGCGGCGGGGTGCCGGAGGCCCGAACGGGTCCGGAGGCGACGCCGGATCGGTGGCAGGCGCCATGCCCGCGTCCGGGGCCTGCAGCGCCGGGCCCGTCGGTTGCGACTCCCCGACAGGCGTTTCGTACCGCGGCCCCGGGCGACTCGTGGACCGGATGCCCGGCGCCGACCCGCTCCGCGGCCTGCCCGTTCGTCTCGCCCTCCGGTGATCCCACGGACCCGACGCTACCGGGGAACCGCACGCCCGTCCGCGACGGGCTTCGGCTCCTCGCATCGCCCGGCCGTGCGCGGAGCCGACGGTGTGCGAGGACGACCGGCGACGACGTCAGCCCGCGGCGTGCACGATCCGCCCGCGCAACATCACCAGCGCCGGCTCGCGGAGGACCGCCGGGTCGGTGCGCGGGTCGTCGCGGTAGACCAGCAGGTCGGCGGGCGCCCCGGGATGCAGCGCGGGCCGCCCCAGCCACTCCCGGGCCGCCCAGCTCGCGGCGCCGAGCGCGTCGGGATGGCCGGCGGCGTGCAGCGCCGTGACCTCGTCGACGATCCGGCCGTGCGCGATCCCGCCGCCGGCGTCGGTGCCCGCGTAGACCGGTACGCCGGCCTCGACGCGCCCGCCGGACGACGTCGCGGGACGTGCGCGTGCAGCTCCCGCATGTGCGCGGCGTAGGCCGGGTACTTGGCCGCCGAGTCGGCGATGCCCGGGAACGTGTCGACGTTGATCAGCGTCGGGACCAGCGCGGTGCCCCGGCGGGCCATCTCGGCGATCAGCTCGTCGGTCAGGCCCGTGCCGTGCTCGATGCAGTCGATGCCGGCGTGGATCAGCCCGGGCAGGGCGTCGGTCCCGAAGACGTGGGCGGTGACCCGCGCCCCGGCGGCGTGCGCCGCGTCGATCGCGGCCACCAGCACGTCGTCGGGCCAGAGCGGGCCGAGGTCGCCCGACGCCGCGGTCGATCCAGTCCCCGACGAGCTTGACCCAGCCGTCCCCGTCCGCGGCCTGCTCGGTGACGGCGTCGGGCAGCAGCGCCGGGTCGTCGAGCTCGACCGCCAGGCCGGGGATGTAGCGCTTGGGCCGCGCCAGGTGCCGGGCCGCCCGGATGATCTCGGGGAGGTCGTCGCGGGCCTGCAGCGGCCTGGTGTCCACCGGTGACCCGCAGTCGCGGATCAGCAGGGTGCCGGCGTCGCGGTCGGTGCGCGCCTGCGCGTCGGCCTCCTCCAGGTGACGGCGCCGTCCGGGCCGAGCCCGACGTGGCAGTGCGCGTCGACCAGGCCGGGCACGATCCAGCCCGAGTCCGTGAGCGTCTCGGCGCCCGGCACCGGCTCGGCGGTGAGCACGCCGGCGGCGTCGACGTACAGGTCGGTCTCGCGCTCACCCTCGGAGCCGAGCAGCACCCCGCGCAGCCGGTACACCCGCTACTTGCCCTTCTTGAACAGCCGGCGCGGGTCGAACCCCGGCGGGAGCTGGTCGAGCCCCGGCGGCAGGTCGCGCAGCGACGGCGGCAGCTGCGACAGGTCGGGCATGCCGCCGAGCCCGGCCGGCTTGTTGCCCGCGCGGGCCGGGGTGGGCCCGCGGCCCTTGCCCTTCTTGCCCTTGCGGCTCTTGGCCTGCTTGCGGGTGGCGCTGCGGTTGCCGCCGCCGAAGCCCAACTGGCCGGCCATCTGCTTCATCATCTTGCGGGCCTCGAAGAACCGGTTGACCAGGTCGTTGACCTCGCTGACCGCCACCCCCGACCCGTTGGCGATGCGCAGCCGCCGGGACCCGTTGATGATCTTCGGGTCGGCCCGCTCGGCCGGGGTCATGCCGCGGATGATGGCCTGCAGCCGGTCGATGGAGCTGTCGTCGACCTGGGCCAGCGCGTCCTTCATCTGCCCGGCGTTGGCGCCGGGGAGCATCCCGAGGATGTTGCCGATCGGACCCATCTTGCGGATCGCCAGCATCTGCTCGAGGAAGTCCTCCAGCGACAGCTCGCCGCTGCTGATCTTCTGCGCCGACGCCGCGGCCTGCTCCTCGTCGAACACCTGCTCGGCCTGCTCGATGAGGGTGAGCAGGTCGCCCATCCCGAGGATGCGGCTCGCCATCCGGTCCGGGTGGAACACGTCGAAGTCGGCGAGCTTCTCGCCGTTGGACGCGAAGAGGATCGGCTGGCCGGTGACCTCGCGGACCGACAGCGCCGCGCCGCCGCGGGCGTCGCCGTCGAGCTTCGTGAGCACGACGCCGGTGAACCCGACGCCGTCGCGGAACGCCTCGGCCGTGGCTCACCGCGTCCTGGCCGATCATCGCGTCGACGACGAACAGGGTCTCGTCGGGCTGGACGGCGTCGCGGATGTCCGCGGCCTGGCGCATCAGCTCCTCGTCGACGCCGAGGCGGCCCGCGGTGTCGACGATGACGACGTCGTACATCTTGTCGCGGGCGTGCGCGATGCCCCGGCGGGCGACGTCGACCGGGTCGCCGACGCCGTTCCCGGGTTCGGGCGCGAAGGTGACGACGCCGGCCCGCTCGCCGACGATCTGCAGCTGGTTGACGGCGTTGGGGCGCTGCAGGTCGCACGCCACCAGGAGCGGTGCGTGGCCCTGGCCCTTGAGCCAGTACGCGAGCTTGCCGGCCAGGGTGGTCTTGCCGGAGCCCTGCAGGCCCGCGAGCATGATCACGCTCGGCGGTTCCTTGGCCAGCGCGAGCCGCCTCGTCTCGCCGCCGAGGATCGCCACCAGCTCCTCGTTGACGATCTTGACGACCTGCTGGGCGGGGTTCAGCGCACCCGAGACCTCGGCGCCCTTGGCCCGCTCCTTGATCCGCCCGATGAAGCCGCGGACCACGGGCAGGGCGACGTCCGCCTCCAGCAGCGCGATGCGGATCTCCCGCGCGGTGGTGTCGATGTCGACGTCGGAGAGTCGGCCCTTGCCGCGCAGATCGCGCAGGGCCCCGCTGAGTCGATCGGAGAGGGTGTCGAACACCTCACCAAGACTACGGCCGCGACGCCGTCACCCGCGGCCCGGTGTCCAGGACCAGTCCCCCCGCGGCGCAGGCGCGGTCGAGGACGGTGACGGTGCACCAGCCGTCGGCGTCGCCGGCGCGCAGGAGCCGGGTCGTCTCGGCCGCGCGCCCCGCGTGCCCGGCGAACGACCCGGCCGGCACGAGCCGGCCCCGCTCACGCTGCCCGCGCAACGCGTCGGCCGGGTCGGCGTGCAGCCAGAGCAGGTGGGCGGAACGGCCGGACAGGGCGGCGAGCCGGGCGACGGCCGCGCGGGTGCCGGCAGCCGTGGCCGGCAGGTGCACCACGACGGTCGGGGCGCCGGACAGCGCCGCGCGCGAGCACGGCGATGCGGTGCAGGAGGTGCACCAGCGGGCGGTAGCGGCGGTAGGGCACGCCGGGCAGCGCGCGGCGCAGCCGGTGGCGGTGCACGTCGGAGTCCAGGACGACCACGTCGGGCCCGGCCGCGACCCCGGCGAGCAGCGTCGACTTCCCCGCGCCGGGCAGGCCCGCCACCAGCAGCAGCGTCCGCCCGGGCAGCGAGAGCCGCACCGGACCGGTCGGGAGTACGTGCGTCACTCCACGAAAACGCCCCGAACGTCCGGTTCGTTCCGTGCGTGCGTTCCGCGCTCGTGCGCGCGTCGGGCCGCCGGAGGAGCACTACGCCGTCACAGGGCGTCGGACCCGCGCTCGCCGGTCCGCACCCGCACGACCGTCTGCGACGGGCGTCGTCCACACCTTCCCGTCGCCGATCTTGCCGGAGCGGGCGGCCTGGACGACGGTGTCGACGACCTTGTCGGCGACGGCGTCGTCCACGACCACCTCCAGGCGCACCTTCGGGACGAAGTCGACGGTGTACTCGGCGCCCCGGTAGACCTCGGTGTGCCCCTTCTGGCGGCCGTAGCCCTGCACCTCGCTCACGGTCATCCCCAGCACGCCGATCCGCTCCAGCGCGTCCTTGACGTCACCGAGGGCGAACGGCTTGACGATGGCGGTCACCAGGATCATCGGGCGCTCCCTTCCCGCTCGACCCCGGTGGCGGTGCGTCACCGCAGCCGTGCCCGGTCGTCGTCAGCGGCGAGTAGTCGTATGCGGTCTCGGAATGCTCGGCCTCGTCGATCCCCTCGGACTCGACCTCGGGATCGACCCGGAACCCCATGGTCACCCGGACCAGCCACGCCAGCAGGAGGCTCATGGTGAACGCGAACGCCGCCGTGGCGACCACCGCCACCGCCTGCCGGCCCAGCAGGCCCGCACCGCCACCGTAGAACACGCCGTCGGCACCCGCGGGGTTGACCGCGTCGGTGGCGACGAGGCCCATCAGGAGCATCCCGGTGATGCCGCCGACGCCGTGCAGAGCCAGGACGTCGAGGGAGTCGTCGTAGCCGAGGCGGTACTTCAGCCGGATCGCCAGCTGGCAGGCGACACCGGCGGCGAGCCCGATCAGCAGCGCGCCGAACGTGTCGACGTATCCGCAGGCCGGGGTGATGCCCACGAGGCCGGCGACGGCCGCCGACGCCGCGCCGAGGCTGGTGGGGCGGCCGTCGAGCCGGTGCTCGAGGGCCAGCCACGACATGACGGCCGCTGCCGAGGCCGTGATCGTCGTGACGAACGCGTTGCTGGCCACCGCGCCCGCGGCCAGCGCGGACCCCGCGTTGAACCCGAACCAGCCGAACCACAGCAGCCCGGCACCGAGCAGGACCGCGGGCAGGTTGTGCGGGCGCATCGGCTCGCGCGGCCACCCGCGGCGCCTGCCGAGCACGAGCGCGAGCGCCAGCGCGGACGCACCCGAGTTGATCTCGACGGCGGTGCCGCCCGCGAAGTCGAGCGCCCCGAGCGTGTTGGCCATCCACCCGCCGTGCTCGCCTGCGAACCCGTCGTAGGCGAAGATCCAGTGTGCCAGCGGCACGTAGACGAGCAGCGCCCAGAGCGCCACGAACACCGTCCACGGCCAGAACCGGGCCCGGTCGGCGACCGCGCCGGCCAGCAGCGCCGCGGTGATGACGGCGAACATCAGCTGGAACATCGCGAACGCCTGCAACGGCACGCCGTCGGGGGCCGTGCCGACCGACGGCGGCCGCGTCGCGCAGGCCGGCGTGCTCGAACCCGCCGATCAGGCCGGCGTGGGAGTCCCCGAACGCGAGCGAGAACCCGATCGAGCACCCAGACCAGCCCGACCACACCCAGGCAGACCATGCTCATCATCATCATGTTGAGCACGCTCTTCGCGCGCACCATCCCGCCGTAGAAGAACGCCAGGCCCGGCGTCATCAGCATGACCAGTGCCGCGCAGCCGAGCACGTACGCCGTGTTCCCCGAGTCCACCCGCATCGCCTCCCCGTCGACTGCAGGGATGGTCGAGTCGAGCGTGTTACGGCCGCGCGACGGAATGTTTCGCACGGGTGAACGAACCGGGCCCGGGCGTTACGGCTGGATGACCCGGGCGTGACGCACCCGCACGTTACATCACGCTCCTATATATCAGTGCTATAAATATCTCGTGCAGACGCTCGACAGCCTCGCCGTCGCCGAGGGCATCGACCAGCTCGTGACGCTGCTGGTCGGGCTCAGCCCTCGACGTGGGCTGAGCCTCGTCGCCGCGTCGACCCTGGCCACCCTCGAACGCCTCGGGCCCCACCGGCTCACCGACCTGGCCGAGGCCCAGGGCGTCACCCAGCCGGGCATGACCGGCCTCGTCGGCCGGCTCCAGGCCCAGGGCCTGGTCGAGCGCCGCGCCGACCCCGGCGACGGGCGCATCGTCAACGTCGCCGTCACCGAGGCCGGGCGGGACCTGCTCCGCACCCGCCGCCGCGAGCGCGCCGAGCGGCTCGCCGACCTCGTCGCCGCGCTGGACGCCACCGACCGGGCCGCCCTCGCAGCGGCGGTGCCGGCGATCACCCGGCTCGCGTCCGGAGGCACCCCCGAATGAGCACCCGCCCGGACGCCGCGGCGGGCGTGGCCGTCGCCCCGCGCGCCGCTCGGCCCCCACGACCGCCCCAGGCCCACGACCGCCCCGGCCCGGCCGTCCAGCCCGTTCCGCCAGCCCAAGGCCGTGTGGGCGGTCGCGTTCGCCTGCGTGATCTCCTTCATGGGGATCGGGCTGGTCGACCCGATCCTGCCGGCGCTCTCGACGCAGCTGCATGCCACGCCGAGCCAGGTGACCCTGCTGTTCACCAGCTACCTCGTCGTCACCGCGGTCGCGATGCTGGTCACGGGCTGGGTGTCCAGCCGGATCGGCGCCAAGAACACCCTCATCGCCGGGCTGGTGCTGATCGTCTCCTTCGCCGCGCTCGCCGGGTTGTCGGACAGCATCGGCGGGATCGTCGGGTTCCGGGCCGGGTGGGGCCTGGGCAACGCCCTGTTCATCGCGACGTCGCTCGCCGTGATCGTCGGCTCGGCGAGCGGCGGCTTCGCCGGGGCGATCGTGCTGTACGAGTCCGCGCTGGGCGTCGGGATCGCCTGCGGTCCCCTGCTCGGCGCGCTGCTCGGCAACATCAGCTGGCGCGGCCCGTTCTTCGGCGTCTCGGCGCTGATGGCGATCGCGCTCGTCGCGACCGTCGCTGTTCGTCCCGCGGACCCCACGCCCGGCCCACAAGGCCGCGCTGTCCGAGCCGCTGCGCGCGCTCCGGCACCGCGGCCTGCTGACCATGGGCATCACCGCCCTGCTGTACAACTGGGGCTTCTTCACGATGCTCGGCTACGTGCCCTTCCCCATGGGCCTGTCGATCTACCAGCTCGGCGCGGTGTTCTTCGGGTGGGGCCTGCTGGTGGCCGCCTTCTCGGTGTTCGTGGCCCCGTCCTCCAGCGCCGGTTCGGCACCGCACCGACGCTGTACGTGAACCTGTTCCTGTTCGCCGCGGTGCTCGCCGTGATCGCCGTCTTCACCGACTCCCCGGCCACGCTCGTCGTCATGGTCGTGGCGGCAGGCGCCCTCATCGGGGTCAACAACACGCTCATGACGCAGGCGGTGATGCTCGTCGCGCCCGTCGAGCGGTCGGTGGCCTCGGCGGCGTACGGGTTCATCCGGTTCATCGGCGGCGGCCTCGCCCCGTTCGCCGCCGGGCTCCTCGCCGAGCACTACAACGTGCACGTCCCGTTCTTCATCGGGTCCGCCACGGTGCTGCTGTCCATCGCCGTGCTGGCCTCGGGCCACCGCATGCTGGCGAGCGCCGACGAGCGGCTCGCGGCAGGCGCCTGACTCGCTCCGTGGGTTGCAGGAAGCCACTTCCCGCCATGAGATGGCGTGAAAGTGGCTTTCCTGCAACCTGGCGTCTCAGCGCGCGGCCGCCAGCACCGCGTCCTCCACCCGCCGCCGCTGCGCGGGCTTGAGCGCCCCGTCCGCCCCCGGGCCGGCCAGGCAGAACGAGTCGACGACCGAAGCGCCGAGCGTGGCCACCCGGGCCCACCGCATGTCCGTGTCGCATCCCTCCAGCGCGGCGGCGACGCGGTGGAGCAGGCCGATCCGGTCGGTGCCGCGCAGCTCCAGCACGACCGCGCCGGTCGCCTCGTCGTCGAACCAGAGCACGCGCGGCGGGGCCGTGGCCTCCAGGCCGGGGGTCGTCGGCGCGTAGTCGCGCTCCTTGCGGGCGAGCGCGTCGGCGAGCACGAGCGAGCCGTCGAGCACCCGCACGAGGTCGGCACGCAGCAGGGCCGGGTCCGGGCAGCCCGCCGAAGCGGGGCGAGGCGGTGAACGTGAACACGGCGACCGGAGCCGTGTCCGGTCCGGACACGGTGCGCAGCTCCGCCGCGTGCACCTCCATCGAGTGCAGCGCGAGCACCCGCCGCTGCCGCGGACAGCGCGCGGGGCCGGTCCGGCATCGCGACCACGACGGTGGCGGGCTCGACGGTCTCGTCCAGCCGGACCTGCGGACGGCCGTCGGCCAGCACGGCGGTGACGAGCTCGGCGCCCAACCCGCTGGGCGGCCCCGGCACGGGCAGCTGCTCCCCGGCCATCAGCGCGCGCGCCCGCCGCGCGAGATCGTGGATGAGGGTCTGCTTCCACGGGCTCCAGACGCCGGGGCCGGTGGCGAGCGAGTCGGCCTCGGCGAGGGCCGCGAGCAGGTCGAGCACCAGCGCGTTGCCGTCGAGGGTGTCGACCACCCGGCTGACGGTGGCCGGGTCGTCGAGGTCGCGACGGGTCGCGGTGTGCGGCAGCAGCAGGTGGTGGCGCACCATCGCGCCGAGGAGGGCGACGTCGGGCTCGGGGAAACCCAGCCGCCGCCCGATCTGCACGGCGAGGGCCTCCCCCACCACCGAGTGGTCCCCGCCGCGGCCCTTGCCGATGTCGTGCAGCAGGGTGCCGACGAGCAGCAGGTCCGGGCCGGCCCACCCGCGTGGTCAGCCGCGCCACCTGGGCGCAGGACTCCACCAGGTGCCGGTCGACCGTCCAGACGTGCGCGCGGTCGCGCGGTGGCAGGTCCCGCACGGCGCCCCACTCGGGGAACAACCGCCCCCACAGCCCCGTGCGGTCCAGCGACTCCACCACGTCGACGAGCGGGTGGCCGGTGCCCAGCAGCGACAGCAGCTCGTCCAGAGCCGGCCGCGGCCACGGCTCGCGCAGCTCGGGGGCGGTGTCGGCGAGCCGGTGCAGGGTGCCCGCCGCGACCGGCAGCCCGGTGCGGGCCGCCGTGGCCGCCACCCGCAGCACCAGGCCGGGATCGCGGCTGGCCGCCGCGTCCCTGGCCAGCGCGACCTCCCCGCGCGTGCTCGACGACACCGCTGTCGAGCGGGCGCCGCACCGGTGCCCGGCGCAGCGCCGCGAGCCCGCGCCGCGGCAACGCGCCGCGCGCCGACGCGCAGCCCGACCTCCGCCGCGAACGCCACGGCGCGGGCCGCCCCGGACAGGGCCCTGGCCAGCTCGAAGCGGTCGCCGAGCTCCAGCACGCGCGGCGACCTCGTCCGCGTCCTGCGCGCGCAGGACGTCGCGGGCCCGCCCGGCGAGCCGGTGCAGCTCGGTGCGGACGTCGAGCAGCAGCGCCGCGCGCCGCCAGCACCTCGCCCGCCGGACGGTCGACGCAGCTGGGCCGCGGCGAGCGCGTCGAGGAGCTGGACGTCGCGCAGCCCGCCGTGGCCGTTCTTCAGGTCGGGCTCCACCCGGTGGGCGACGTCGCCGACCTTCGCCCAGCGGTCGTGGGCGCCGTCGGAGAGCTCGTCGAACCGGCTGCGGATGCCGGCCCGCCACGCCTGGCGGACCGCGCCGGCGACCTTCTCCGACAGCTCGGAGTCACCCGCGATGTGCCGGGCCTCCAGCAGCCCGAACGCGGCGCGCAGGTCGGTCGCCGCGACCTGCACGGCCTGGCCCGGGCGTGCGGACGGAGTGGTCCAGCCCGATGCCGGCGTCCCAGAGCGGGTACCAGAGCCGCGTCGGCGAGCCGCTCGACGTCCCGCCGGCCGTCGTGCAGCAGGACCAGGTCGAGATCGGAGTACGGCGCCAGCTCGCGGCGGCCGAGCGCTCCGACCGCCACGAGCGAGGCCCGGTCGGTGAGCCCGATCGCCGACGCCCGCGAGGACAACCAGAAGTCGTGCAGATCCACCAACGCCGTCCGCAGCGCCGCCGGGCCGAGCCTGCGCTTGCCGGTGCCCGCGTCGAGCAGCACCGCCTTCGCCTGGACCAGGTCCTGGGCGGACCCCGAGCTGACGATCGCCACAGCGCCCCCGCGCCTCCTCCAGAGTTGACGCGGACCGCGACGTGTCCCCACGTCGCGGTCCGCGTGGCCTTACCGACCGCAACACCCCTCCGTACCGCGGTCAGCGAGCCGAGGGCACGTCAGATCGCGTCGGTGCCGCGCTCGCCCGTGCGGACCCGGACCACGGTCTCGACCGGGACCACCCACACCTTGCCGTCACCGATCTTCCCGGTGCGCGCGGCCTCCACGACAGCGTCGACCACCTTCTCCGCCAGGTTGTCGTCGGCGAGGACCTCGACGCGCACCTTCGGCACGAAGTCGACGGAGTACTCGGCACCGCGGTAGACCTCGGTGTGGCCCTTCTGGCGGCCGTAGCCCTGGACCTCGCTGACGGTCATGCCGAGGACGCCGAGCTGCTCCAGCGCCCCCTTCACGTCCTCCAGCACGAACGGCTTGACGATCGCCGTGACCAGCTTCATGACTCAGCTCTCCTTGCCTGCGGTCGCGGGGACGTGTTCGGCGGCGGCGTTCGTGGCCGCCGACGGACGGGGCGTGCCCAGGCCGCTGATGCCACTGAGCGTCGAGAAGTCGTACGCGCTCTCCGCGTGCTCGGTCTCGTCGATGCCCGGTGACCTCGTCCTCGTCGGTGATCCGCAGGCCGATCGTGTACTTGATGACCAAGGCGAGGATCGTGCGTGACGACGAACGAGTAGCCCAGCACCGCGAACGCGCCGACCGCCTGCTCGCCCAGCTGGTCGACGCCGCCGCCGTAGAACAGCCCGTCCACGCCGGCCGTGACGCGGTCGTGGCGAAGAAGCCGACCAGCAGGGTGCCGACGAGACCGCCGACCAGGTGGACGCCGACGACGTCGAGCGAGTCGTCGAAGCCGAAGCGGAACTTCAGGCCGACGGCCAGCGCGCACAGGACGCCGGCGATGACGCCGACCGCGATCGCGCCCAGCGGCGAGACCGACGAGCAGGCCGGGGTGATCGCGACCAGACCGGCGACGGCGCCGGACGCCGCACCGAGGCGTGGTCGGCTTGCCGTCCCGGATCTGCTCGACGAGCAGCCAGCCGATCACCGCGGCCGCGGTGGCGACCATCGTGTTGATGAACGCGACGGCGGCGAGATCGCCGGCGGCCAGCGCGGAGCCGGCGTTGAACCCGAACCAGCCGAACCACAGCAGGCGCGGCGCCGAGCATCACCAACGGCGAGGTTGTGCGGGCGCATCGGCTCGCGCGGCCACCCGCGGCGCTTGCCGATGACGATCGCCAGCGCCAGCGCCGCGGCACCGGCGTTGATGTGCACCGCGGTGCCACCGGCGAAGTCGATGCGCCCCGAGCTGCGCGTTGGCGATCCAGCCGCCGACCGCGTCGGCGGTGACGAACCCGTCGAACGAGAACACCCAGTGGGCGACCGGGAAGTACACGATCGTCGCCCAGAGGCCGGCGAAGACCAGCCAGCGTGCCGAACCGCATGCGGTCGGCGACCGCGCCGGAGATCAGGGCGACGGTGATGATCGCGAACATCGCCTGGAACGTCGACGAACGCCAGCGACGGGATCGTGTCCCGACCAGCGGGATGGCGACCGGGTCCGCCTCGGCGACGGCAGGTAGGTGCCGCCGAGCTGGCCGACGTGTTCTCAGCCCGGCGTACTCGTCGGGTCTGCCGAGCAGCCCGCGCCACCCACGTCGTTGCCGAAGGCGATGCGAGTAGCCGTACAGCACCCACAGGACGCCGACCAGGCCGAGCGCGAGAAGCTCATCATCATCATGTTCAGGACGCTCTTGCTACGGACCATGCCGCCGTAGAACAACGCCAGACCAGGCGTCATGAGCAGCACCAGCGCGGCGCTCGCGAGCATCCAGGCGGTATCGCCGGTATCGAGCACTTCCACTCCGTCCCATGCCTCGCCGCCCGAGGCGCGGCAGGTCCGGAACATCATCGGAGCGCCGTGTTTCCGGCAGCGTCGCCCGGTGTTCCGCGACCGTGAACGGCCGATGGCCGGCTGCGGTTACGGTGCGGATCACGGGATCAGACGGTGAGCGCTTCGCGGTGGCGGGCGAGGTACTCCGCGACGCTGGTCGGCGGCCGCCCGAGGTAGGTCTGCACGGTGTCGGTGACGATACCGAGGTAACCCTCCCGGGCGGCCCGGCCGA
The DNA here is from genome assembly GCA_963784265.1 of uncultured Actinomycetota bacterium. GTDB lineage: Bacteria > Actinomycetota > Actinomycetes > Mycobacteriales > Pseudonocardiaceae > Pseudonocardia. The sequence goes on along the minus strand of CAWAQQ010000001.1, from coordinate 76,729 downwards.
ACCCGAGGGCCATCGTGATCGCCTCGGGTGACAGCCCGCCGCGCGCCATCCCGGCCTCGATGATCTCGTCGGTCAGCGGCTGGAACCGGACGTCGCGGCCGGACAGCCCGGTGAGGATCGCGGCGAGGTCGGCTCCGGTGACGGCCTCCCGGCCGGTGAGCTCCAGGACCCGGCCCGGGTCGGCCGGTGCGGCGAGGATCGCGGCGGTCGCCGCGGCCAGCTCGTCCCGCGGGATGTAGGCGATGCCCCCGTCGCCGCTGTTGCTGGCGTACACCCCGGCGGCGACGGCCGGGCGGACCGACAGCAGCAGCGTCTCGGCGTAGGTGCCGTTGCGCAGGGCGGTCCAGCTCAGCCCGGAGGCCGCGAGCGCGGCCTCGGTGCCGCGGTGCTCGGGGACCACCGGTGCCGGGTTCCCGGCGTCGCCCACGCCGCGGTGCGGACGTGTAGAACACGTGGCCGACGCCTGCCCGGACCGCCGCCGCCACCGCGTTGGTGTGCTGTGCGAGCCGGCGCCCGATCTGGTCGGTGCTCACCAGGAGCAGCCGGTCGGCGCCGTCGAACGCCGCGACGAGGCCCTCCGGGTCGTCCATGTCGGCGCGGGCCGTCCGCACGCCGAGATCGGCGATGCGCGCCGGGTCGCGGCTCAGCGCCACGACGGACGCGGCGTCGACGCGTCGCGTGAGCTCCTCGACGACACGGCGTCCGAGCCGGCCGGACGCTCCGGTGACGGCGATGCGCACGATGTCTCCTGCCCGATGGGACGGGCTGTCAGTTGAGCAGGGCGTCCACGAACGCGCTCGGCACGAACGGCGCCAGGTCGTCGGCGCCCTCGCCGAGGCCGACCAGCTTGACCGGCACGCCCAGCTCCCGTTGCACGCGGAAGACGATGCCGCCCTTGGCGGTGCCGTCGAGCTTGGTGAGGACGATGCCGGTGACCTTGACGACGTCGCCGAAGACCCTGGCCTGGACGAGCCCGTTCTGCCCGGTGGTGGCGTCGAGGACGAGGAGCACCTCGTCGACCTCGGCCTGCCGCGAGACGACCCGCTTGACCTTGTCCAGCTCGTCCATGAGGCCGGTCTTGGTGTGGAGCCGGCCCGCGGTGTCGAGCAGGACGGCGTCCGCACCCTCGGACGTGCCCTGCTTGACCGCGTCGAACGCGACGCTCGCGGGGTCCGCCCCCTCGGCGCCGCGCACGACGGTGGCCCCGGCCCGTTCGCCCCAGGTGGTCAGCTGCTCGGCCGCCGCGGCCCGGAAGGTGTCGGCGGCACCCAGCACCACCCGCCTGCCGTCGGCCACCAGCACCCGGGCCAGCTTGCCCGTCGTGGTGGTCTTGCCGGTGCCGTTCACCCCGACGACGAGCAGGACGGCCGGGCGTCCGTCGTGGGGCAGCGCCCGCACCGAGCGGTCGAGGTCGGTGCGCAGCGCGGCGGTCAGCACCTCGCGCAGCAGCTGGCGGGCCTGGTCCGCGGTGCGGACACCCGCGCTTGACCAGCTCGCTGCGCAGCGTCGCGACCAGCTCGCCCGTCATCTCCGGGCCGAGGTCGGCCTGCAGCAGCATGGCCTCGACGTCCTCCCAGGACTCCTCGTCCAGGTCCCCCGCCCCGAGCAGGCCGAGCAGGCCCTGGCCGAAGCCCGAGCGGGACCGGGCCAGCCGGCTGCGCAGCCGCTCCAGGCGACCCTCGGGCGGCTCGATGGTCTCGACGGGCGCGGTGGGAGCCGGGGACGGCGGGGCGGGAGCGGGCGCCGTGCCGTTCACCCGCTCCGGGGGCGCCTGCGGCGGGGCCGGTCGGGCCTCGGGTCGCGCGGACGGCGGCGCGGGGGTCCGACGCGGAGGTGGCGTCGGTGGCGGCGGCTCGCAGGCCGCGCCGGTGGCGCGGCCGGTGGCGCTGCAGGCGCGGCTCCCCGAGCGGACGGTGGCGCGGCCGGCTCCGGCGGTGGGCGGCGCGGCCGGCTCCGGGGTGGGCGGCACGGCTGGCGGCTGCCGCGGCGAGGGGGGTTCGGGACGGGGTGGCGCCTCCGTGCCTGCGGAGAAGTCGAACCCGGTGTCGGCGCGGTAGCCGCCACCGCGCTTCGGCGGCGGCCCGGCGGTGCCCCTCTCGCGCTCGAGCTCCTCCTCGCGGAGGCTGATGCGGCGCTGCCTGGCGAGCACCAGGCCGAGGACCAGCGCGATGAGGAGGAGCGCCACCACCATCGCGAGGACGATCCACAGGGTCTCGGTGGTCACCCGTCCACCCTGTCACGCGCCCCTGGCCACCGCGGGCCCGGGCACGGTGCCCCGAACCCCGAGCGGGTCGGGTCGGGGCCGCGCGGTCAGGAGGCGGGGCGCAACCGCTGGGAGACGACGGTCGTGATGCCGTCGCCGCGCATCGCCACGCCGTACAGGGCGTCGGCGACCTCCATGGTCGGCTTCTGGTGGGTGATGACGACGAGCTGCGAGGTGGCCCGCAGCTCCTCCAGCAGCGAGATCAGGCGCCGCAGGTTGATGTCGTCGAGCGCGGCCTCGATCTCGTCGAGGATGTAGAACGGCGACGGCCGGGCCCGGAAGATCGCGACGAGCAGCGCCATCGCGGTGAGCGACCGCTCACCCCCGGACAGCAGCGACAGGCGCTTCACCTTCTTGCCCGGTGGCCGCGCCTCGACCTCGACGCCGGTGGTGAGCATGTCGTCCGGGTCGGTGAGGACGAGGCGACCCTCGCCGCCGGGGAAGAGTGTCTGGAAGACCAGCGCGAACTCGCGCGCCACGTCCGCGAAGGCCGCCTCGAAGACCTCGAGGATCTTGTCGTCCACCTCGCGGACGACGGTGAGCAGGTCGCGGCGGGTGTCCTTGAGGTCCTCCAGCTGCGTGGACAGGAACCGGTAGCGCTCCTCGAGCGCGGCGAACTCCTCCAGCGCGAGCGGGTTGACCTTGCCCAGCAGGGCGAGGTCCTTCTCCGCACGCGCGGCACGGCGCTGCTGGGTGGCCCGGTCGTAGGGCATCGGCGGCGGCGCCACCACGTCCTCGCCACGGTCGCGGGCCGCCTCGTACTCCGCGATCTCGCCTGCCGACGCCGGTACCGGCGCGTCCGGGCCGTACTCGGCGACGAGCTCGTCCACGGCGATGCCGTGCTGCTCCAGGACGGTGGCGGTGAGCTGCTCCAGCCGCAGCCGGGACTGGGCGCGCAGCACCTCGTCGCGGTGCACCGTGTCGGTGAGCTTCTCCAGCAGCGCCGACAGCCTGCCCGCGGTCGCCCTGACCTCGCCCAGCGCACGCTCCCGGTCGGCACGGGCCGCCGTGGCCGCGTCGCGCTCCGCCGCGGCCGTGGCCAGCGACACCGCGATGCGGTCGGCGGCCACCTCGCCCGCCCGCACCACCAGCCGCGCGACCACCGCACCGCGCTCCCGCGCCTCGCGGGCCGCCGCGGCACGGGCACGGGCCTGGCGCTCCGACGACGCCTGCCGGCGCAGCGAGTCCGCCCGCCCGGCGATGGCGCGCGCCCGCTCCTCGACGGTCCGCAGCGCCAGGCGGGCCTCGACCTCGGCGCTGCGGGCCACGGCCAGCGCGTCGGCGGCCGCGTCCCGGATCTCGGTGTCCGGCTCGTCCTGGACCGGCTCGTCCTCGGCCACGGCGAGCTGCTGCTCCGCGGCCTCCAGCGCGAGCAGCGCGTCGGATCGGCGGGCCTCGACCGCGTCGCGCCGCTCCCGCAGCCTGCGTGCCTCGGCCGCCGCCGAGCGGACGGTCTGCTCCAGGCGTCCGAGCTGGGCGGACGCCGCGGCCCGGCGCTGGTCGGCGGCGTGCTGCGCGTGCTGCGCCGCCTCGACGTCGGCGAGCCGCGCCGCCTCCTCGGACCGCGCCCCGTCCAGCGCCGGACGGAGGCGGGTCAGCTCCTCCTCGACGGCGGCGCGGCGGTTGCGCGCCTCGTCGACGGACGCCTGCACGTCGAGCGCCCCGGCGCCGCCGCCGGAGCCGCCGCTCGCGCGGTCCGCGGCCAGGAGGTCGCCGTCGACGGTGACGGCGGTGAGGTCGGGCCGCGCGGCGACGAGCGCGCGCGCCGCGGCCAGGTCGTCGACCACGACCACGGCGTGCAGCACCCGCCGCATCGACCCCGAGAGCGGCTCTGCCGTGGTGACCAGGTCCGCCGCCCACCGGCCGACGGGCGGTGGGCCGGGATGGGGGTCCGGCCCCTCGGCCCCGCCCACGAGCAGGGCGGCTCGACCCGCATCCGCGGCACGCAGCCTGCCCATCGCCGTGACCGCCGCCGCCGCGGAACTCGACGGCCACGGCGTCGGCGAGCTCGCCGAGGGCCGCGGCGAGCGCGGTGCGGGCAGCGGGTTCCACGGCGACCAGGCCCGGCACCGCGCCGAGGACGCCGGGATCCCCGCCGGTCCCCCCGTCGTCGAGCAGCACGGCGGAGCCGTCCCGGCGGGCCAGCCCGACCGACAGCGCATCGACCCTGGCCCGCCAGTGCGCCAGTTCCTGCTCCACCTCGCGTTCGCGCGCGACCAGCTCGGCGACCCTGGTGCGGGCGCTCTCGTGCGCCTCGGCCGATGCGGCGCAGCGCTGCTCCAGCTCGGCGCGCGAGCTCGCGAGCCAGCCGTCGGCGCCCTCGTCGAGGGCCGCCAGCTCCTCGTGGCCGGTGCGCAGCTCCTCCTCGGCCGCCGCCGTGCGCTCCTGCGCCTCGGCGAGCGCGTCGGAGAGCCGCTCGATCTCCTCCGACGTGGCCGCGGCGCCGCTGCGGAGGGCGTCGGCCCGCCCGGCCAGGGTGGCGAGGCCGGCCCGGCGGTCGGCGAGCGCGCGGACCGAGGCCAGGTGCGCGCGCTCCGCCGCGGCGAGCGTGCGCTCGCGCGCGGCCTGCTCCTCCGCCGAGTCGGCGAGCAGCCTGCGCGCCTCGACGACGGCCGCCACGAGCTCCTGCTCCTGCTCCGCGACGACCGCCGCCTCGGCCTCCAGCTCGTCGGGTTCGCGGCCGGGGGCGGGCGCGTCGGCGATGTCGGCCAGGTGCCGGGCGCGCTCCTGGGCGAGGCGGACGGTGCCGCGCAACCGCTCGGCCAGCGCGGAGAGCCGGTACCAGGTGTCCTGCGCCGCGGCCAGCCGCGGCGCGTCCAGCGCGAGCGCCTCCTCCAGCCGCTCCTGCTCGACGCGCGCCACCGAGAGCTGCGCCTCGACCTCGGCGCGGCGGGCACGGGCGGCGTGCTCGTCGGCCTCCTCGCGGGCGAGCTCGCCGCGCAGGGTGACGAAGTCGTCGGCGGCCAGCCGCAGCCTGGTGTCGCGCAGCTCGGACTGGACGGCCTGCGCGCGCCTGGCGATCTCCGCCTGCCGGCCCAGCGGCTTGAGCTGGCGGCGCAGCTCGGCGGTGAGGTCGGTCAGCCGGGTGAGGTTGGCCTGCATCGAGTCGAGCCGGCGCAGGGCCCGCTCCTTGCGTTTGCGGTGCTTGAGGACGCCCGCGGCCTCCTCGATGTAGGCGCGGCGGTCCTCCGGCTTGGACTGCAGGATCGAGTCGAGCTGGCCCTGCCCGACCACCACGTGCATCTCCCGGCCGATGCCCGAGTCGCTCAGCAGCTCCTGGATGTCGAGCAGGCGGCACGGCGAGTCGTTGATCTCGTACTCGCCCGCCCCGTCGCGGAACATCCGCCGGGTGATCGAGACCTCGGAGTACTCGATGGGGAGCGCGCCGTCGGAGTTGTCGATCGTCAGCGTGACCTCGGCGCGGCCGAGCGGGGCACGGCCGGAGGTGCCGGCGAAGATGACGTCCTCCATCTTCCCGCCCCGCAGGGCCTTGGCGCCCTGCTCGCCCAGCACCCAGCTGATCGCGTCGACGACGTTGGACTTGCCCGAGCCGTTGGGCCCGACGACGCACGTGATTCCCGGCTCCAACCGCAGGGTCGTGGCCGAGGCGAAGGACTTGAAACCCTTCAGCGTCAGGCTCTTGAGGTGCACGGCTCTCCCGGATGGGGGTGGTTGTCGACGGTACCGCTACGCCTCGACGAAGCCGTGGAGGCCACCGCGGGCGTCGCCCCACTGGTCCACGACGCGCTCCACCCGGCCGGGCGCCGCATCACCCCGGAGCGCGTCGAGCAGCTCCCGACACGCCTGACGGTCACCCTCCGCAACCACCGCGACGCGGCCGTCGTCGAGGTTGCGAGCCATCCCGACCAGGCCCAACTCCAACGCCCTCGAGCGCGTCCACCAGCGGAAACCGACTCCCTGGACACGTCCGTGCACCCAGGCGTTGAGCCGAACGGTGGAAGAGTCGTTGGTCCTCACAGTGCTGCTACGTTACCGCCCCGTGATGACACGCGGCAGACGCGGAGGTGCCCTCCTCCTCGGCCTGGCCACCGGCGCGGTGCTCGTGGGCGGGGTCGCGTACGCGGCGCCCGGCTCCGTCGTCCCCGGCAGCTGGCAGTCCGCACTGGGAGCGCCTGCCGTCGCACCATCCGTGGTGCAGGTAGCCCCGCCGGTGCCGACCGGGCTCCCGACCCCGACGCCGATCCCCACGGCACCGCCCGCCACGACCCCCACCCCGACCCTCGCCCCCACCCCGCCCACGCCCCCGACCACCACCAAGCCGACGTCCGCCCCGCCACCGGCACCGTCCGGTCCGGCCGCCGGGGTCGTGCAGGCCACCAACGCGGCGCGGGCCCGTGCCGGCTGCGGCGCGCTGGCAAGCGATCGCCGGCTCAACGCCGCCGCCCAGGGCCACAGCGAGGACATGGCCGCGAACGACTACTTCTCCCACACCGGGCAGGACGGCAGCTCGTTCGCCGACCGGATCCGCGCCGCGGGCCACCCGTCGCCAGGCGGGGAGAACATCGCGCAGGGCCAGGACGACTCGGACGAGGTCGTGCAGGCGTGGATGGACTCCCCCGGCCACCGGCGCAACATGCTCGACTGCACGTACACGTCGATCGGAGTGGGCTACGAGGCGGGCGGCCGGTACTGGACGCAGGACTTCGGACGCTGACCCTGCGTGACCCCGCTGCGGGACGGCTGTGCAGGCGACGACGGACACCCGCAGCTACCCTGCGCAGGGCAGATCCGCCGCCGGACCGTCCGAGGGAGCCGCGATGTCGGTGGTCGACAACGCCGTGTACGTCGACGGCAGGCGCGAGATCGCCCCGGCCTCGCTGGACCAGGCGTTCGCGGCGCTGCGCAGCTGCCCCGACGACGGCCACAGCTTCGCCTGGATCGGCCTGCTCCGGCCGAGCCGCGACGAGATCGAGGCCGTCTCCAAGGAGTTCAGCCTGCACGCGCTCGCCGTCGAGGACACGGTCACCGCGCACCAGCGACCGAAGTTCGAGCACTACGGCGAGACGGTCTTCGTCGTCCTGCGGCCCGCGCGCTACATCGACCAGGTGGAGATCGTCGAGCTCGGCGAGGTGCACCTGTTCCTCGGGTCCGACTTCGTGATCACCGTCCGCCACGCCGAGGAACCCGACCTCGCCGAGGTGCGTCGCCGGCTGGAGGACGACCCCGAGCTCCTCGCGCACGGCCCCTTCGCGGTGCTGTACGCCGTGCTGGACAAGGTCGTCGACGACTACGCGCCCGTCCTCGAAGGGCTGCAGGACGACATCGACCAGATCGAGGTGCAGGTCTTCGAGGGCGATCCCAGCGCGTCCAGGAGGATCTACCAGCTCACCCGCGAGGTGATCGAGTTCCAGCGCGGTGTCGAACCGCTCCCCCAGCTCTTCGAGTCGCTCCGCGAGCGGCTGGGCAAGGGTGGGGCGGACACCGACCTGGAGCTGCGGCGGGCACTGCGCGACGTGGCCGACCACGCGACGCGGGTGCTCGAACGCATCGAGAACTTCCGCCAGCTGCTCACCAGCATCCTCACCGTGAACAGCGCGCTGGTCGCGCAGCGCCAGAACGACGAGATCACCCGGCTCACCGAAGCGGGCTACGACCAGAACGAGCAGATGAAGCGGATCTCCTCGTGGGCCGCGATCCTCTTCGCGCCCACCCTGGTCGCGTCGATCTACGGGATGAACTTCGACCACATGCCGGAACTCGGCTGGGTGCTCGGATACCCGTTCGCGCTCTTCCTCATGTTGCTGCTCGGACTCGGGCTCTACACCATCTTCAAGCGCCGCGGCTGGCTCTGAGTCGTCAGGAATGTGGGCGCGTCAGGGATGGGGTCGGCGCGGGCGCGGCTGGCAGCGCGGGCAGCTGAACGACGAGCGGTTCATGAACGCGTCGCGCCGGATGGGCGTGCCGCAGCGCGGGCACGGGCGGTCGGCCTGCCCGTACACCGCCAGTGAGCGGTCGAAGTACCCCGACGCCCCGTTGACGTTGACGTAGAGCGCGTCGAACGACGTGCCGCCCGCCGCGAGCGCCTGCGCCATCACCTCCGCGGCGGCCTCCAGCACGGCGCGGCCCTGTGCGCGGGTGAGCGTGGCGGTCGGCCGGGCCCAGTGCAGCCGGGCCCGCCAGAGCGCCTCGTCCGCGTAGATGTTGCCGATGCCCGAGACGACGGTCTGGTCCAGCAGCGCACGCTTGAGCCCGGTGCGCCTGCGCCGGACGGAAGCGACCGCCCTGTCGAGGCCGAACGCGGGGTCCATCGGGTCGCGCGCGATGTGCGCCACGGGCTCGGGGAGCAGTCCGCCGTCGGTCCCCGGCACCAGCGGGTGGACGCTGAGTCCACCGAAGGTGCGCTGGTCGACGAATCGCAGGTCGGGGCCCCCGTCGGCGAAGCCGAACCGCGCCCGCAGGTGCTTCTCGGCGGGCCTGCCCGGCTCGGCGACGAGGAGCTGGCCGCTCATCCCCAGGTGCGCGAGCACAGCGTCGTCGCCTGCGCCCGCGGCGTCGAGCTCCAGCCACAGGTACTTGCCCCGGCGCCGGGCGCCGGTGATCGTGGCACCGGTGAGCCGTCCCGCGAAGTCGCCGCGGCCCGCGAAGGTGGCGGCGCACCGCGCGGGGGTGGTCGACGGCGACCGTCGAGATCGTGCGACCCAGGACGTGATCGGCGAGGCCACGGCGGACGACCTCCACCTCGGGCAGCTCGGGCATCAGCGCCGGTCTGCCGACCCCGCCACCCGACCGTCGCCCGGCGCCGCGGCCTCGGCGGTCAGCGTGCGCCACGCGAGCTCGGCGGCCTTCTGCTCGGCCTCCTTCTTCGTGCGGCCGTCGCCCGACCCGAGGTCGCGCCCGCCCACGACAGCCGTGGCGGTGAAGACCTTGAGGTGGTCCGGGCCCTCCTCCGCGATCCGGTACTCGGGTACGCCGAGATCCGCGGCCGCGGTGAGCTCCTGCAGGCTCGTCTTCCAGTCCAGGCCCGCACCGAGCAGCGGGGCTCCACGCAGCAGGCGCTCGAACAGGCGGTCCACGAGCCCGCGTGCGGCCTCCAGACCGTGCTGGAGGTACACCGCGCCGATCAGGGCCTCGGTCGCGTCGGCGAGGATGCTCGCCTTCGTGCGACCGCCCGTGAGCTCCTCACCGCGCCCGAGGTAGAGGTGCTCGCCGAGGCCGCCCGACGGTGAGCTCGGCCGCGACCCCGGCCAGCGCGTGCATGTTGACCACGCTGGCCCGGAGCTTGGCCAGCTGGCCCTCGGGGAGGGTGGGGTGCTCGCGGTAGAGCCGCTCGGTGACGACGATGCCCAGCACCGAGTCGCCCAGGAACTCCAGGCGCTCGTTGGTGGGCAGCCCGCCGTGCTCGTAGGCGTAGGAACGGTGCGTCAGCGCGAGGGTGAGCAGCTCGTCGTCGACGGCGATGCCGAGAGCATCGAGGAGCGGCCCGCGGTCGTCGACCCGCTCCTTCGTCCCGCGCCCCGCCGGTGCGTCGGATCCGTCGCGCGGCGTCATACCGCCGCTCGGCGCCGATCCATCGATCAGGCCGGGCTGACGACCTGGCGGCCGTCGTAGGTGCCACACGTCGGGCAGGCGACGTGCGGGGGCTTCGTGGCCCGGCACGCGCGGTTCGAGCAGGCGACGAGCGTGGGAGCAGTGGCCTTCCACTGCGACCGGCGCGAGCGCGTGTTCGACCGCGACATCCGGCGCTTCGGAACGGCCACGGTAGATCTCCTAGCGAACTCGGGTTCCCGACCAGGGGGCGATCGGCGATCGTGTCATTCGGCGGACAGGCGCTCACGCAGAGCGGCCCATCGAGGATCCAGTGTCTCATGCCCGTGGTCGGGCGCGAGGTCGGCCCGCCGCTCGCCGCACTCGGGGCAGAGCCCCTGGCAGTCCGGATCGCAGAGCGGGGCGAGCGGAAGCGTCAGTACGACGGCGTCGCGCACCGTCTGCTCGATGTCGATCCGCTCGTCCACCACCCGCGGCAGCTCGTCCGGATCCGTGGTCTCGTCGGTGACGCTGTCCGGGAACGCGAAGAGCTCGGAGAGCTCGACGTCCACCTCGCCGTCGAACTCGTCGAGGCAGCGCGCGCACTCGCCGACGAGCGGGGCACGCACCTGCCCGGACACGTAGACGCCCTCCGTGACCGACTCCAACCGGACGTCCACCTCGATGGTGGCGCCTGCCGGGACCGCGATCACGTCCAGGCCGATCGCGGAGTCGCCGGTGGGCGCGGGGATGCTGCGCGTGTAGCTGCGCATGGCGCCGGGCCGCCTGCCGAGCTCTCGGATGCTGAAGACCCAGGGGCTGGCCGGATCGGGGGCCCCGGGTGTGGGACGGCGCGTACTCACGCGTTCCAGGGTAGGCCCGTCTGGCGGGGCTCAGCCCGTGGGCGGACCCGGCTCGGCGCGCCCGGCCTCACGGGTGGGCCACGTGCCGGGCGCCGAGACGGTGGGCCGGGACTCCCGGGCCGGGGCAGGTCGGGCAGCGGCGGGCATGGCTGCGGGCGCGGCCGAGAAACCGTCGGCGATCAGCGCGGCCAGCTCCAGGAACGCGTCGCGGGTCCGGCGCCGCAGCCTCGGCAGGTCGACGCGGCCGCCGATGGCGAGGTGCGGATCGTGCGGCACCTCGATGACGCCGCGGCAGCGGGCCTCGAAGTGCTCGCGGATGCGGTCGACGTCGACCTCGAGGCTCTGGCGGTCGCACGACAGCACCACCACGGCGTCGGCGGCCAGCTCCGAGTGTCCGTGGGCGAGCAACCAGTCCAGCGTCTTGCTCGCCCGGCTGGCGCCGTCGACGGTGGGCGCCCCCACGACGATCACGCTGTCGGCGAGCTTGAGGGTGCCGTCCATCGCGGAGTGCGCCAGGCCCGTGCCGGAGTCGGTGATCACCAGGTTGAAGAAGCGGCCGAGCAAGTTGGAGATGTCCTCGTACTCCTCGCGGCTGAACGCGTCGCTCGACGCCGGATCCTGCTCCGACGCGAGGACCTGCAGGCGACCCGCCAGGCTCGTGTAGCGGGAGACGTCGGCCCAGGAGTGGATGCGGTCCATGTCGCGGAGCAGCTCGCGGACGGTGACCGACGACTCGCCGGTGAGCCGGTCGGCGAGGGTCCCGGCGTCCGGGTTCGCGTCGAGCACGATGACGCGGTCGCCCCGGTTCTCGGCGAGCACCAGGCCGAGGCAGGTGGCGACCGTGGTCTTGCCGACCCCACCCTTCATCGAGCTCACCGCGATGCGGTGCGACTCGATCAGCGGGCGGCGGATGCGGTGCAGCAGGCTGCGGCGCTGGATCTCGGCCTCGCTCGGACCGGGGTTGAGCAGCCCGCCGGTTGCGGTCAGCACCGCACGGCGCCAGCCCTCCTCGGGCCGGTCGCTGCGGTGCCTGATGATCGTGTCGTCGGTCAGCTCGGCCGCGGTCTGCCGTCGCCCGCCCCGCACGGTCTGCTCTCCCATCGGACCCTCCGCCCCGTTGGCGCCGGCCCCGCCGGACCCGTGCTCCAGCCGATAGCCATACCGCTCCCACCAGGTCAGCGGGTCGGGTTCGACGCGGCGCGCCATGGGCGAAGAGTAGCGTCGATTCGCGCGAAAGTTTACGCCGTATGTCCCCCACACGGGGGGATTCAGTCGATCAGGTCCATTCCCGTGCCCGAACGGCCGTTCAGCGCACCGTCGGGTGTGCCGTGCTGCGGGGCGCCGCGCCACAGCTGGCTGCGGCCCCGGGTGACCGTGCGCAGCGCCCGCGTGAGGGTGTCCTCGAACTCGGCGAGCTTGGCGTCGACATAGCCGTCGCACTCCCGGCGGAGGCGGTCCGCCTCGCCGTCCGCTGCGTCGACGATCCTGGCGGCCTCCGTGTGTGCGGCCCGCACCACCTCGGCCTGGGAGACGAGCCGGACCTGCTCGGCCTGCCCGTCGGCCACGTAGCGGTCGTGGGCGGCGCGCCCGGCGTGGGCGAGCCGGTCGGCCTCGGTCCTGGCCCGCTCGGTGAGGTCGCCGAACTGGCGGCGGCCCTCGGCGACGGCCCGCTCGGCCTCGTGCCGCGCCTGCGCCACGGTCTGCTCGGCCTCGGCCTTCGCTTCCGCGACCGCCCGCTCGGCCTCCTCGCGGGCCTCGGCGACCATCCGGTCCGCGTCGTCGCGGGCACCCGTGCGCAGCTCGTCGGCCTCCCGCTCGGCGGCGCCGACGATCTCGTCCCGGCGGTCCAGGACGTCCTGCGCGTCGTCGAGCTCGCCCGGCAGCGCCTCGCGCACGTCGTCGAGAAGCTCGAGGACGTCACCGCGCGGGACCACGCACGTCGACGTCATCGGGAGGGCCCGTGCCTCCTCGACGACGGTGACCAGCGCGTCAAGCGATTCGAAGACCCGGTACACGGGCCGCATCCTCTCACCGCCCTACCCCCGGACGGCGTATTGCGCGTGGGCCCGCGTGTCCGGTGCCCGCGGTGTCAGCCTTGCTCGGCGATGCGGTCCAGCAGCTGGCGGTGCACGGGCTCCGGCAGCAGGTGCGCGACGTCCCCGCCGTAGGTGGCGACCTCCTTGACCAGCGAGCTGGACAGGAAGCTGTACTCCGGGTTGGTCGACATGAACAGGGTGTCCACGCCGGACAGCCGCTGGTTCATCTGCGCCATCTGCAGCTCGTAGTCGAAGTCGGTGACGGCGCGCAGTCCCTTGACGATCGCCCTGATGTCGTGCTCGCGGCAGTAGTGGACCAGGAGGCCGTGGAAGGACCCGACCGTCACGTTCGGGTACGGCGCCGTGGTCTCGGTGAGCATCGCGATGCGCTCCTCGACGGTGAACAGGCTCCGCTTGTTCTTGTTGACCAGTACCGCGACGACCAGCTCGTCGAACAGCGCGGCGGCCCGGCCGATGATGTCGAGGTGACCGTTGGTCACCGGGTCGAAGGAGCCGGGGCAGACCGCACGCCTCATGCGCAGGACGGTAACAGTCGCAAGCACACGCTCCGGGACTCACGCACGGCGGCCGACGTGCAGCACCGTGTCGCCGTAGCGCCGTTCGCGGACCCCGTGCAGCGGCTCCGGCCAGGCGAGGTCGCCGCTGCGCGCGGCCCGCTCGACGACGACCACGGCGCCCTCGGCGAGCCATCCGTGCGTGGCCGCGGCGGTGAGCCAGCCGGCGACCTCGGCGCCGGTCGTGTCGTACGGGGGGTCGATCAGCACCACGTCGTAGGGCCGGTCGGCGGGGCCGGAGAGCACCGCGGCGGCGGGTGCGGCTCGCACGTGCGCCCCGGGAAGGCGCAGGCCGGCCACGTTGCGCCGCAGCACGGCGGCGGCGCGCCGGTCGGACTCGACGAACAGCGCGTGCGCGGCTCCGCGCGAGAGCGCCTCCAGCCCGAGTGCCCCCGAACCCGCGCACAGGTCCAGAACCGCGGCACCCTCCAGGCCGGGGTCCGCGGCGAGCGCGCTGAACAGCGCCTCGCGCACCCGGTCCGACGTGGGCCTGGTGCCCGTCTTCGGAACCTCGAGGCGGCGACCCCCCGCGAGCCCGGCGATTATGCGCACTGCGTGCCCGTGCGCGGATATCGCTGCCCTGGCAGCGATATCCGCGCACGACCCGGGATCACTCGAGCTCCAGGAGCAGGTCGCCGCCCTCCACCTGCTGGACCTTCCCGATCGCCAGCCGCTTCACGGTGCCGCCCTCCTGGGCCGTGATCGACGCCTCCATCTTCATCGCCTCGATCGTCGCGACCGTCTGCCCCGACGAGACGTCGTCGCCCTCGTCGACGGACAGCGTCACCACGCCTGCGAACGGGGCCGCGACGTGCTGCGGGTTCTTCCGGTCCGCCTTCTCCGTGGCCTTGACGTCGGTCTCGATCGACTCGTCGCGGACCGCGACCGGGCGCATCTGCCCGTTCAGGGTCGTGAGCACGTTGCGGTACCCGCGCTCGTCGGCGTCGGAGATCGCCTCCAGCTCGATCAGCAGCCGCACCCCCGGTTCGAGGTCCACGGTGTGCTCGATCTCGGGTTCGAGGCCGTAGAGGAAGTCCTTGGTCGACAGCACCGAGGTGTCGCCGTAGATCTCCAGGTGGGACTCGAACTCCGCCGTCGGCGCGGCGAACAGCAGGCGGTTCAACGTCCGGCGGCGGTCTTCGCGCAGCCCGCGGCGGTCCTCGATCGACAGGTCCGCCACGTCCTTCTCCGGGGACCGGCCGTCGAGCGCGCGCGTGCGGAACGGCTCGGGCCAGCCGCCGGGCGGGTCGCCCAGCTCGCCGCGCAGGAACCCGATCACCGAGTCCGGCACGTCGAACTTGCCCGGCTCCGCCTCGAAGTCCTTCGGCTCCACTCCGGCGCCGACGAGGTGCAGCGCGAGATCGCCGACGACCTTGGACGACGGCGTGACCTTGACCAGCCTGCCGAGCATCCGGTCGGCCGCGGCGTAGCAGTCCTCGATCAGCTCGAAGCGGTCGCCGAGTCCCAGCGCGATCGCCTGCTGGCGCAGGTTCGACAGCTGCCCGCCCGGGATCTCGTGGTGGTAGACCCTGCCGGTCGGCGACGCGAGCCCGGACTCGAACGGCGCGTAGACCTTGCGCACCGCCTCCCAGTACGGCTCGAGGTCGCCGACGGCCGCGAGGCTCAGCCCGGTGGCACGGTCGGTGTGGTCGGTGGCCGCGACCAGCGCGGACAGCGACGGCTGCGACGTCGTGCCCGCCATGCTGGCCACCGCGGCGTCGACCGCGTCGACCCCGGCGTCGATCGCGGCGATCAGGGTGGCGAGCTGGCCACCGGCCGTGTCGTGGGTGTGCAGGTGCACGGGCAGCTCGAACCGGTCGCGCAGGGCCGTCACCAGGGTGCGCGCGGCGGGCGGGCGGAGCAGCCCGGCCATGTCCTTGATCGCGAGCACGTGCGCGCCGGCGTCGACGATCTGCTCGGCGAGCCGCAGGTAGTAGTCCAGCGTGTAGAGCGGCTCGGCGGGGTCGGAGAGGTCACCGGTGTAGCAGAGCGCCACCTCGGCGACCGCGGTCCCCGTCGAACGCACCGCGTCGATCGCCGGACGCATCTGCTCGACGTCGTTGAGCGCGTCGAAGATCCGGAAGATGTCCATCCCCGTGGCCGCCGCCTCCTCGACGAAGGCGTCGGTCACCTCGGTCGGGTACGGCGTGTAGCCGACGGTGTTGCGGCCGCGCAGCAGCATCTGGGTGCAGATGTTCGGCACGACCGCCCGCAGCGCGGCCAGCCGGTCCCACGGGTCCTCGGCCAGGAAGCGCAGCGCCACGTCGTAGGTCGCCCCGCCCCAGCACTCCAGCGACAGCAGCTGCGGGGCCGTCCGCGCGACGTGCGGGGCGACGGCGAGCAGGTCGCGCGTGCGCACCCGGGTGGCGAGCAGCGACTGGTGGGCATCCCGGAACGTCGTGTCGGTGACCGCGACGGCGGTCTGCGCGCGGAGGCGGGCGGCGAACCCGGCCGGGCCCAGCTCGGCGAGCAGCTGCCGGGAGCCCTCCTTCGGGACCTGGGTGAGGTCGCAGGCCGGCAGCTTGTCGACCGGCTCGACGACCTTGGGCCGCGGACCGTTGGGCTTGTTGACGGTCGTCTCGGCCAGGTAGTTGAGCAGGCGGGTGCCGCGGTCGGCGGGCTGGCGCGCGGTGAGCAGCTGCGGCCGCTCGTCGATGAAGCTCGTCGTGACGCGGCCTGCCTGGAAGTCGGGGTCGGTGAGCACCGCGGAGAGGAACGGGATGTTCGTGGCCACCCCCCGGATCCGGAACTCCCCCACCGCACGGCGGGCCCGGCGCACCGCGGTGCGGAAGGTCCGGCCGCGGCAGGTGAGCTTCACCAGCATCGAGTCGAAGTGGGCGCTGACCTCGGCGCCGGTGTGGGTGGTCCCGCCGTCGAGCCGGACGCCGGGGCCGCCCGGCGAGCGGTAGTTGCCGATCACGCCGGTGTCGGGGCGGAACCCGTTGGACGGGTCCTCCGTCGTCACCCGGCACTGCAGCGCGTACCCGTGCAGGTAGATGTCGTCCTGCAGCATGCGCAGGCTCGGCAGCGACTCCCCGGACGCGATGCGCAGCTGCGCGATCACGAGGTCGCGGTCCGTGACCTCCTCGGTGACGGTGTGCTCGACCTGGATGCGGGGGTTCATCTCGATGAAGTGGTGCTGCCCCTTGGCGTCGACCAGGAACTCGACCGTGCCGGCGTTGACGTAGCCGATGTGCTCGGCGAACCGCACCGCGTCCGCGCAGATCCGCTCCCGCAGCTCCGGGTCCAGGCCGGGCGCAGGGGCGATCTCGATGACCTTCTGGTGGCGGCGCTGCACCGAGCAGTCCCGCTCGTAGAGGTGCACGACGTTGCCCTCGGCGTCGCCCAGGATCTGCACCTCGATGTGCCGCGGATCGACGACGGCCTGCTCCAGGAACACCGTGGCGTCACCGAACGCCGACTCGGCCTCCCGCATCGCGGCCTCGATCGACTCCCGCAGCTCGCCCGGCTCCGCGACCCGGCGCATGCCCCGGCCCCCGCCACCGGCGACCGCCTTCACGAACACCGGGAACTCGACGTCCTCCGCTGCCGCGACCAGCGCGTCGACGTCGTCGGAGGGGTCGCTCGAGCTCATCACCGGCACGTCGGCCTCCCGCGCGGCGGCCACCGCGCGCGACTTGTTGCCGGTGAGGTGCAGCAGCCGGGCCGGCGGGCCGACGAACGTGATGCCCGCCTGCTCGCAGGCCTCGGCGAGCGCGGGGTTCTCCGACAGGAAGCCGTAGCCGGGATAGACCGCGTCGGCCCCGGCCTTGCGGGCGGCCGCGATCACCTCGTCGACGGAGAGGTAGGCGCGGACGGGATGGCCCTTCTCCCCGATCTGGTAGGCCTCGTCGGCCTTCGCGCGGTGCACGGAGTTGCGGTCCTCGTACGGGAACACCGCGACCGTCGACGCCCCCAGCTCGGCGACCGCCCGGAACGCCCGGATGGCGATCTCCCCCCGGTTCGCGACCAACACCTTGCGGAACACGGTGGCCTCCTCGTGGCTCGGCGATCTCGGATGCGCGCCGCTGCGGGTGATCGACCGGGCGAACGCTACCGGGAGCACTCGTTCGGTCCCGTGCGAAGTCGCCCACACTTCGGGTACCAAGGAAGGGTGCTACACCATCCGGGCCATGCGGCGGCGTTCGCGGACGGTCGGCGGCTGCGGAACGCGGCGCAGGCCCGGCGGCGGCAGGCGTACGCGTACGGTCCGTACGGGCGGCGGCCACGGCCCGTCGCGGGGCGGGGGCCGGCCAGTCCGGTGCTGCTCCTGCTCGCGGTACCCGCGATGATCGTGCTCAGCCACGTCCTGGCGGCGGTGACGGTGACAGCTCTCTTCGCTCTGGCCTTCCTCTCGGTCATCGTGCCGATGCTCGTGATGGTCGGCACGATCGTGCTCGTGCGGAACGTGCGCCGGGCGGTCCGGCGCCGCTCGTACGCGCCCGGCACCGCTCCGCTCGCGGCTCGACCCGCCGCGCGTCCGGACCTGGTGTGGGCCCGCGCCCGCGACCGGTTCCACGCGCTGCGCGGTGAGTACGCGGCGTTCGAGTGCGACCCGATGCGCGTCCTGCGGCTCCCCGCGCTCTCCGACGTGACGGTGCCCAGCACCGGCCGGTTCGTCGAGGCGTTCGCCGAGGCGCAGGCGCTGGAGACCGACGCGTTCCAGCCCGGTCCCCACGGCGCCGCGTTCGTGGCGGCCGTCGACCGGGCCGAGCGGGCCTGGCGGGCGGCCCGGGAGGCGGCCGAACGCATCCGGCTCTCCGGGCTCACCCCGGCCGAACGGGGCACCGTCGAGCGCGTGATCAAACTGCTGACCACCGCCCGCGACTCCGACAGCGACGCCGAGCGGCTCGCCGCGTACGCCCGCGCCCGCGTGGAGCT
The DNA here is from genome assembly GCA_963784265.1 of uncultured Actinomycetota bacterium. Taxonomy (GTDB): domain Bacteria; phylum Actinomycetota; class Actinomycetes; order Mycobacteriales; family Pseudonocardiaceae; genus Pseudonocardia. Next base: position 58,626 of record CAWAQQ010000001.1, on the reverse strand, counting down.
CGACAAGCTCGACCGCGCGGGCGTGATCCACCTCCCCCGCACCGCCCGCGCCGCCCTCGACGCCGCCGGCCGCGGCGAACTCCCCGCCTGACCGCGAGTCGGGGATTCCGCGCGCGAGTCGCGACTGTGCACGCGAACGATGGTGTCGTGAGCGCGGGTGAAGTTGCTGGCCGACGATGTGGTCGCTGACCACGGACGTGGCGCAGGGCGGTGGCTTGCTCGCGCCGGCCGGTCGCTACCACCTGCGGCGGTCTCATCGCAGCCTCGGCACTACGCGGAATCTCCCGACTCGCGGACGTAATCTCCCGACTCGCGCACGTAATCTCCCGACTCGTGCACGGAATCTCCCGACTCGCGCACGGAATCCCCGACTCGCGTGCGGAGTCTCCCGACTCGCGTGCGGAATCTCCCGACTCGCGCACGGAATTCCCCGACTCGCGGGACGGGGGCGGGGGGCGGGGGGAGCGGGGTGGGTGGGTGGGGTCAGACCTTGTCGAGGTATTCGGCCTGGTCCTCGCCCACGACCTCACCGACCAGGGCGGCGAGGCCGGGGTGGGCGGCGAGGCCGGGGTCGGCGGCGACGATCTCGGCCGCGTAGCCCTGCGCCCGCGCGATGACCTCCTCGTGGCGCAGCAGCGAGAGCAGCCGCAACGTGGACCGGCGGCCGGACTGGACCGCGCCCAGCACGTCGCCCTCGCGCCGCAGCTCCAGGTCGAGCCGGGCGAGCTCGAAGCCGTCGGTGGTGCCGGCCACCGCATCGAGCCGCTCGCGGGCGGTGGTCCCGGCGGGGGCGTCGGTGACGAGCAGGCACACGCCCGGCGCCGAGCCCCGGCCCACGCGGCCCCGCAGCTGGTGGAGCTGGGACAGCCCGAACCGGTCGGCGTCCATGATCACCATGCCGGTGGCGTTGGCCACGTCCACCCCGACCTCGACGACGGTGGTGGCCACGAGCACGTCGATCGTGCCCGCCTCGAAGGCGCGCATCACGGCGTCCTTCTCGTCGGGCGGCAGCCTGCCGTGCAGGATCGCCAGCCGCAGCCCCTGCAGCGGGCCCTCGGCCAGCCCCGGCGCGACGTCCAGCACGGCGAGCGGCGGCCTGCGTTCCTGGGCGCCGTCGGCCCCCGCGTCCGGGTCGTCGACGTCGGTGGGCTCCGCGGGCTCGGCGGTGTCGCCACCGACGCGCGGGCACACCACGTACACCTGGTGGCCGCGCCGCGACCTCCTCCCGGATGCGCCGCCAGACCCGTTCGAGCCAGGACGGCTTCTCCCCCGCCGGGACCACGGTGGTGGCGATCGGTGACCGGCCGCCCGGCAGCTCGCGCAGCGCGGACACCTCCAGGTCGCCGTAGACGGTCATCGCGACGGTGCGCGGGATCGGCGTGGCGGTCATGACGAGCATGTGCGGGGCCAGCGCCCCGCGGCCGCGCAGGGCGTCGCGCTGCTCGACGCCGAACCGGTGCTGCTCGTCGACGACGACGAGCCCGAGCTCGGCGAAGCCGACCTTGTCCTGGATGAGCGCGTGGGTGCCCACGACGATGCCGGCCGCCCCCGACTGCACGTCCAGCAGTGCCTGGCGCCTGGCCGCCGTGCCGAGCGACCCGGTGAGCAACGTGACGCGCGTGGCGTCGTCGGCCGAGTCGAGCTCCCCGGCGCGGCCGAGCGGGCCGAGCAGGGCGCGCAGCGAGCGGGCGTGCTGGGCGGCCAGCACCTCGGTGGGCGCCAGCATCGCCGCCTGCGCACCGGAGTCGACGACCTGCAGCATCGCCCGCAGCGCGACGACGGTCTTGCCGGCGCCGACGTCGCCCTGGACGAGCCGGTTCATCGGGTGGGCACCGGCCAGGTCGGCGGCGATCTCGGCCCCGACCGCCTCCTGGCCCGCGGTGAGGGTGAACGGCAGCGCCGCGTCGAAGGCCTCCAGCAGCCGTCCGGGCCGGGGCGGGAACGGCGCGGCCGGGCGGGCGACGGTGGCCTGGCGGCGCAGCGCCAGCGCCAGCTGCACGCCCATCGCCTCGTCCCAGACGAGCCGGTGCCGGGCCGCGTGGTGGTCCGCCTCGGTGTCGGGCACGTGGATGCGGCGCAGCGCCTGCCCCAGGCCGGACAGCCCCTCGGCCCGCCGCAGCTCCACCGGCAGCGGGTCGGTGGGGTCGTCGAGCAGCTCGAGCACCTGGCGCACGCAGCGCGCGATGTCCCAGGACGGGAGCTTGCCGGTGGCCGGGTAGACCGACACGAACGGGCGGATCTCGTCGTCGTCGCGCAGCGGCTCGAACTGCGGGTGCGTGAGCTGGAGCTTGTGGTTGAACACGCCCACCTTGCCGGCGAACAGCGCCCGCAGGCCGGGGGTGAGCACGCCCTTGAGCCGGTGGCCGTTGAAGAACGTGCAGTCGAGCCTGCCGCCCCGGCTGTCCTTGATGACGACCGACAGCAGCTGCCCGCGCCGCGCGCGCATCTGGCGCAGGGTGGCCTTCTCGACCTCGGCCATCACCGTGGCGTGCGCGCCGATCTCCAGGCCCGCGATGTCGGTGAGCCGCCCGCGGTCGACGTAGCGGCGGGGATAGTGCCGGAGCAGGTCGCCGACCGTGTGCAGGTCGAGCTGGGCGGCGAGCGCGTCGGCGGCCTTGCGGCCGACGGGCCCGAGCAGCGGGGTGTCGAGGTCGATCACTCCACCCCCAGCACGAGCGGGTAGTCGGTCTGACCACCCCGGTGGACCGCGACGTCGACCTCGGGATGGGTGCGCCTCAGGTCGGCGGCGAGCCCCTCGCCGAGGGAGTCGTCCGCGCCCTCGCCGAGCAGGGCGGTGACCAGCTCCCCTCCCGCGGTCAGCATGCGGTGAGCCAACCACAAGGCGCCGACGGCGAGGTCCGGCGCGATGAGCACCACCTCGCCGTCGGAGATGCCCAGCACGTCGCCGGGTTGGCACTGCCCGACCCACGTGAGGGCCTCGGACTCGGCCACCATGAGACCCGCGGTACGGGTGCCGGCCGCGGCCTCGGCCATCGCGACGGCGTCGTCCCACGGTCGGCGCTCCGGGTCGTGCACGGCGAGGGCCGACAGCCCCTGCAGCACCGATGCCGTCGGCACCACCAGCACCTCCTGGCCGTCCCGGCGGGCGGTCGACGCCGCGCTCTCGGCCAGTGCGGTCAGTTCGGCGTCGTCGGGCAGCAGCACGACATGCCTGGCCCTGGTGCCCGCCAGCGCGGCCACCAGCTCGGCCTCGTCGACCGGCCGGTCGGGCCCCCGCTCCAGCACCGCCGCGCCCTCGGAACGGGCCAGCTCGGCGATCGCGGCGCCCGCGACGACCATGAGCACCGCGCGGGCGCGGACGAACCGCCCGCCCACCCGGTCACGGGTCGGACCGTCGGCGTCGATCTGGTCGGCGAATCGGATCACCGTGACGCGGTGCGGACGGCCCGCGGCGACACCGGCCTCCAACGCCGCGCCGATGTCGGTGCAGTGCACGTGGACGTTCCAGATCCCGGTGCCGCCGGGCGCCCCGTCGCCGACGACGGCCACCGAGTCCCCGATCGTGGCGAGCTCGGCCGCGCAGGCCGTCGACGCGGGCGGTGTCGGCGCCGTCGAGCAGGTACATGACCTCGTAGTCGAAGTCGGGCGACCCCGTCTCCCGCTCCGCGACGAGCGCCTCCCGGCCGCGGACCGCGCGCGGGCTGGCGTCGGCACCCGCCAGCGGGACGACGGTGGCCGGGGGACGCCCGCAGCAGAGGCCGGCGAGCGCGTCGAGCACGACGTAGAGCCCGAGACCTCCGGCGTCGACGACCCCGGCGCGGGCCAGCTCGGCCAGCTGCCCGGTGGTGGCACGCACGGCGACCTCCGCTGCGGCGGCCGCGGCCGTCGCGACGACGTCGAGCCGGTCGCTCGCGGCCTCTCCCGCCGCCTCGGCCGCCGCCGCCAGCACGGTCAGCACCGTGCCCTCGCGGGGCTGCGCGACGGCGGCCCGCGCCAGCCGGTCGGCCCGGGTGAGCGCGTCGGCGAGCACGGCGCCGCCAGCGAGCCCTGGCGGCTGGGCTGCCGGCTGGGACACCGCCTCGGCGATCCCGCGCAGTACCTGGGAGAGGATGACCCCGGAGTTGCCGCGCGCGCCGACGAGCGCTCCGCGGGCGAGTGCGGACGCCACCGGCCCGGCACCCGCGATGCTCCCGTCCTCGCCCTCCCGCAGCCCGCGGCGCACGGCGTCCCCCGCGGAGCGCATGGTCAGCAGGAGGTTGGTGCCGGTGTCGCCGTCCGGGACGGGGAAGACGTTGATGCGGTCGATCTCCGCGCAGTGCCGCTCCAGCGCCACCGTCGCGGCCCTCGCCCACTCCCGCAGCAGCGCGGCGTCGAACGTCGGGAGCACGGCGCCGAGAGTAGCGAGTGGCCCGGGTGCACCGGCCCGGAAGCCGCGGGTACCCTGGACACATCGTGACCGGGTCCGGCCCGGCTTGATGATCGTCTACCCCGAGGAGTGTCCGACGTGGCTGCCGTCTGCGACGTCTGCGGCAAGGGTCCGGGCTTCGGCATGTCCGTGTCGCACTCGCACCGCCGAACGCACCGCCGCTGGAACCCGAACATCCAGACCGTGCGGGCCAAGCTCGGCGGCGGCAACCGTCGCCGCCTCAACGTGTGCACGTCCTGCCTGAAGGCCGGCAAGGTCGCCCGCGCCTGAGCGCAGCCCCCGCACGACACGAGCGCTGCCTACGGCAGCTTCCAGTCCACCGGCTCGCCGCCGAGCTCGTCGAGCAGCGCGTTGACGCGGCTGAACGGCCGGGACCCGAAGAACCCCGCGATCGGCCGACATCGGGCTCGGGTGCGCCGACTCGACGCACGGCACGTCCGTCAGCAGCGGCGCCAGGTTGCGCGCGTCGCGCCCCCAGAGGATCGCCACGAGCGGCTGCCCGTCGCGGTCCACGAGCGCGCGGATCGCCTGCTCCGTGACGGTCTCCCAGCCCTTGGACCGGTGCGAGCCGGGCTCGCCCGGCGCGACGGTGAGCACCCTGTTGAGCAGCAGCACGCCCTGCTCGGCCCACGGCGTGAGGTCCCCCGTGGACGGCGTGGGGTGGCCGAGGTCGTCGCTGTACTCGCGGAAGATGTTGGCCAGGCTCCGCGGGATCGGGCGGGTCTGCGGCGCCACCGAGAACGAGAGCCCGATCGCGTGCCCCGGCGTGGGGTAGGGATCCTGCCCCACCACGAGCACCCGCACGTCGTCGAACGGCTGGTTGAAGGCGCGCAGGACGTTCGCCCCGGCCGGGAGGTACCTGCCGTCCGGCGGCGAGCTCGGCGCGGAGGAAATCCCCCATCTGCGCCACCACCGGGGCCACCGGTTCCAGCGCGCGGGCCCACCCGGCCTCGACGACCTCGCTCAGCGGCCTGGCCATCAGCCGAGCAACCTGCAGCTCGGCGCGGAACCGCTTGCCGCGCTCGATGTAGGACTGCACGGCGTGGTCCCAGGACCCCGTCGGGCACCTCGATGGCCCTCCCGCACCCGCGCCGGGACCCCCAGTGCCATCGCCCGCGGCGGGATCTCGGCGTTCGGTGAGACGACCGCACCCGCCGCGACCACGGCACCCGCCCCGACCGTGGCGCCGTTGAGCACCACCGAGCCCGACGAGATCAGCGCGCCGTCGCCGATCGTCGCGCCCTCGATGTGCACGTTGTGCCCGACGGTGACGCCCGTCGCCGATGACCGTGGGCTGGGTGCGGCGTGCAGTGCACGATCGTCCCGTCCTGCACGCTCGTGCGGGCACCGACCTCGATGCGACCGTCGTCCCCGCGAAGCACGGCGGTGGGCCAGACCGACGCCTCCGAACCCGATCGGTGACGTTCCCGATCACCACGGCGTCCGGGTGGACGTAGGCCTCGGGATGGATGTCCGGTTCGGCGTCGCCGAGCGCGTAGAGGGGCACGGTCGGGAGCTTAGGACCCGCCGCGCCCGGCGTCCGGATCGGTGTTCCCGCCCTCGGGGGGTGGGTCGGCGGGCATCTGGTCGGCCAGGTCGTCGACGACCGAGCAGGTCGCGGCGCACGGCGCCGCTGCGGTAGGCCGACCGCCCGACCAGCTGGGAGATCACCGGCGCGGTGATCACCTGGAACAGGCCCGACGAGCACGAGGGTGGCCGCGCTGACCAGCTCCACCCGCAGCGCCGTGCCGGCCAGCACGAGCAGCAGCCCGAGGGTCTGCGGCTTCGTGGCCGCCTGCAGCCGGGACGGCAGGTCGGGCAGCCGGACCAGGCCGAGCGCCCCCGACAGGCACGACAGCGGCGCCGAGCAGCAGCAGCGCCGCCGAGACGACGTCGAGCGCCGTCACCGGTGCCGCTCCCGTCGCTCGGCCAGCCGGGCGGCCGTCGCCGTACCCGACGAACCCACCAGCGCGACGGCGGCGAGCAGCGGGATGTTGGAGCCGTCGCGGTAGTACGCGACGTAGACCGCCGACGCCGGCGACGATGAGCACGACGAACACGTCGAGCGCGACGATCCGGTCGAGGGTGTCCGGCCCGCGCAGCAGCCGGACCAGGGTCAGCGCTCCGGCGGCGCACAGCATCCCGAGCACGACCGCGACGACGGTCTCCACGGCGTTCACGGCGCCATCACCGCCAGCCCGATCTGCCGCTGCGCCTCGGCCAGCTCCTCGGGCGTGCCGAACGCGGCGAGCACCCGCCGCTGCATGTCGCAGGGCCTGAGTCGGGCCCGCTCGACGCCGGCGCGGTCGCGCGGGCCGAGCGCGTAGACGTACCAGACGCTCGTGCCGGTGGTCGATCTGCAGCGCCATCGTGCCCGGCGACAGCGACAGCGCGTTGGCCACGACAGGCGACCACGCGGTCCGACGAGCTGAGCAGCGGCACCGCGACGATCGCGCCGCGGGCCCGCGGGCCGTACCGGAGCGTCTGCCAGCTCACCTCGACCGCGGACACGACCAGGTCGTAGCCGAGGTATCCGACGAGCCCGGCCAGCCGCAGCGGACGCACGGGCAGCCGGTCGGGCACGTGCGGCAGCCGGAACAGCGTGACCACGGCGGTCGCCGACGAGCGCCCCGCCCACGATCGTCAGCGGCGTGAAGGAGCCCCAGAGCAGCACCCACACCAGGGTCAGCCACGCCACGACGGGGACCCGCGCCCATACCCTCACCCGCCAGTGCCCGCATGCTCATCGCCCGCCCCCCAGCACGGCCACCCGGTACGGCTCCCGGTCGAGCAGGTCGCGTCCCGGCGCGCGCGGTGAGCGCCGACAGCGGCCCGGCGGCGACGGCGATCGCCAGGCTGACCGCGACGAGCCCGGCGGTGGCCAGGTACATGGTCACGGGCGTGCGCGCGGTGCCGACCACCACCTCGTCGTCGGGATCGTCGTCGGCCAACGGCTGCGTGGGCTCCCCCCAGAACACCCGCACCCAGACCCGGGTGAGCGCGTAGAGCGTGAGCAGGCTCGCGAGGATCACCACGCCGGCGACCGCGGCCGTGACCGGCCCGGCGCCCGCCCCGGCCTGCAGCAGCGCGAGCTTCGCGACGAACCCCGCGGTCGGCGGCATCCCGGCGAGGGTCAGCGCCGGGATCGCGAACAGCACGGCGAGCACGGGCGCGGTGCGCAGCAGCCCGCCCATCTGGTCGAGCGCGACGGTGCCCGTTCGGCGGGTGATGAGGGCGCTGACCAGGAACAGCGTGGCCAGCACCGTGATGTGGTGCGCGGCGTAGAGCGCGGCGCCCGAGACCCCCGCCGGCGTCGAACACCGCCAGCCCGAACAGCATGAAGCCGATGTGGCTGACGAGCAGGAACGACAGCATCCGGTTGAGGTCGTTCTGGGCGAGCGCACCGAGCACCCCGACCAGCATCGTCGCGGCCGCCAGCACGAGCAGCAGCGTCCACGGCCCGTCCCGGGTGAACAGCAGGGTCTGGGTGCGCACGATGCGCGTAGAAGCTGACCTTCGTGAGCAGCCCCGCGAACAGCGCCGCGACCGGACCGGGTGCGTTCGGATAGCTGTCGGGCAGCCAGAAGTGCAGGGGCACGATCGCCGCCTTGATCCCGAAGACCACCAGGAGCATCAGGCCCAGCACCGCGGCGACCCCGGCCGGCAGGTCGTCGACCCGCCCGGCCAGGTCGGCCAGGTTCACGGTGCCGGTGGCGGCGTAGACCATCGCGACCGCGGTGAGGAACAGCAGCGAGGACGTGAGGCTGACGACCACGTAGGTGATGCCGGCCCGGATGCGCGTGGCGTTGGTGCGCCGGGTGATCAGCACGTACGACGACGTCAGCATGATCTCGAACGCGACGAAGAGCGTGAACAGGTCGCTGGTGAGGTAGGCCAGCGACACCCCGGCGCACAGCATCAGGTACATCGGGTGGAACGTGGTGCTCGCCGTCTGCCGTCCGTAGTCGGCGATGCGCTGGTCGATGGCGTAGACGAGCACCGCGAGCGTGACCAGCGTCGACACCAGCAGGAGCAGCGCGGAGAACCGGTCGGCCACCAGCACGATGCCGACGGGCGCCGGCCAGCCGCCGAGCTGCGCCACGATCGGGCCGTCCGCGTCGACGGCGACGAGCAGCACGCCGGCGAGCGCGGCGACCCCGGCCAGCGTGACGACCCCGACCACCCGCTGCAGCAACGCCGAGCGGCTGCCGACCACCGTGACGGCCGCGCCGAGGAGCGGCAGCAGGACGGGGAGCGTCAGGAGCGCGGACATCCCGGTCACGCCCCGGCCCGGGCCTCGGGGGGCGTCCGTCGTCGCCGTCGCCCCGCCGGGAGATCGTCGTCCTCGAGGTCCGCGGCCGGCCGCCTGGACGCGATGCGCCGGTCCTCGACGTCGTCCTGCACCTCGTCGTTGCCGATGAGCACGAACGACCGGTAGGCCAGCGCGAGCAGGAACGTCGTCAGCGCGAAGGTGATCACCACGGCGGTGAGCGCCAGCGCCTGCGGGAGGGGGTCGGCGATCGACTCGACGGGCGCCTCGCCGACGATCGGGTCCCGCCCGGGCGGGCCGCCTGCGAGCTGGAGCAGCAGGTTGGTGCCGTGCCCCAGCACGACGACGCCGATCAGCACGCGCATGAGCGACCGCTGCAGGAGCAGGTAGAAGCCCGCGGCGAAGACGCCGCCCACCACCAGCGCCATCGTGACGTTGATCGTCGTCATACGGGTTCCCCGGCGTCGCGCATGTCCTTCTCGATGCCCGCACCCAGCGCGCGCAGCAGGTCGAGGACCACACCGACGATGAGCAGGTAGACGCCGATGTCGAGGAAGAGGCTGGTCTGCACCTCGACGGCTGCCGAGCAGTGGCAGGTCCGCGGCGAGCTTCGCGCTGGAGAGCACCGGTGCCCCCAGCACCGCGGGCGCCAGCGCGGTGACCACCGCCACCGTCAGACCCACCCCGATGACGACGGGAGGGCGGACGCGCATCGCGCCCCCGACGTCCTCGGTACCCCCCGCGACGTAGCGGAGCACGAACGCGAGCCCCGCGACCAGCCCGGCGGAGAAGCCGCCGCCCGGGCCGTAGTGCCCCACGATCAGCAGGTACAGCGAGAACACCAGGACCGTGGGGAACAGCGCGCGGGTGGCGATCTCCAGCAGGAGCGTCCGGTGCCCGGCCGGGCGGGCGGCACCGCCCAGCAGCCACTCCTGGCGGGGCTGGTCCCAGCTGTCGAACGCGTCGGGATCCTCCGGTGCGGTGTTCATCCGAGAACGTCCTCCTCGTGCTGCGGGCTGCCCTGGCCGTCGCGCCTGTCGTGCTTGGTCGCGAGCACGAGGCTCGCCACCCCCGCGGCCGCGACGGACAGCACGCTGATCTCCCCGATCGTGTCCAGCGCCCGGAAGTCCACGATGATCGCGCTGACGACGTTCGTCGCCCCCGCCTCGTCCGGGGCTCGCCGCAGGTACTCGGCACTCGTCGCGGACGGTGCGGTGCGTGCGCCGCTCAGCACCACGGCGACACCCGCGACGACCGCGCCGCCCGCGATCGCGATGAGGGCCTTCGGGAGCTGGACGCGACGGCTGGTCCGGTCCTCCCGGAAGTGCGCGGGCAGCCGGCGCAGCACGAGCACGAAGGCGATCAGCGACAGCGTCTCGACGAGGAACTGGGCGAGCGCGAGGTCGGGGGCACCGTCCACGACGAACAGCCCGCCGACCCCGTAGCCGATCACCCCGACCAGCAGCACCGACGTGAGGCGGCGGTGCGCGCTGACCACGGCCACCGCCGCCACGAGCACCGCGATCCCGAGGGGCACCTGGATGGCGGAGTGGAACAGCGGCTGGGCCGCAGGCCAGGCCGCGGCCAGCACGGCCGCGGTGCCCGGCAACGCCACCACCGTGACGAGGATGACGGCGAGGTACCCCGGCAACGACCCGGCGTGGATCCGCCCGGTGACCGCGACCGCGACCCGGCCGACCCCGGTGACCGTGACGTCGTAGCCGTGCTGGGCGTCGAACGCGGCGGGCGTGTGGTGCGCGAGGGCCGTGACGGCGGAGCGGGCCCGGTGGAGCACGAGCCCGAGCGCGAGCGCGATGGCGGAGAGCAGCAGCGGGACGCCGAGCCCGTGCCACAGGGCGAGGTGGTAGCCGGCCACGGTCGGGTCGGTCGCCGGGTAGGACGCGGCGTAGCTCGCGGCGAGGTCGTCGACGAGCGGGGCGCCGACCCCGAGCGCGAGCCCCGCCAGCGCGCACAGCCACACCGGCCCGGTGAGCAGCGGGCCCGGCCGATGGGTCACGCGCGTGGGTGCGAGGCCCGGCTTGCGCGCGAAGCCTCCCCAGAGGAACCGTGCCGTGTAGGCCACGGTGAACGCCGTGCCGGCCAGCAGCCCCACCGTCACGAGCCAGCCGCGCGGCCCGCCCTCGTGGGTGAACGCCTCGAACGCGGCCTCCTTCCCGACGAACCCGAGCAGCGGCGGCAGCCCGGCCATCGACGCCGCGGCCAGCGCCGACGCCGCGGCCAGACCGGGCAGTGCGGTGCGCAACCCGGAGAGCTCGCGCAGGTCGCGGGTGCCCGTGGCGTGGTCCACCGCGCCGACGGCGAGGAACAGCGGCGCCTTGAACAACCCGTGCGCGAGCAGCATGGCCACGCCGGCGAAGGCCGCGATCCGGCCGCCTGCCCCGGCGAACAGCACCATGAGGAACCCGAGCTGGCTGACCGTCCCGAACGCGAGCAGCCGCTTGAGATCCGTCTCGGTCATGGCGCGCCAGCCCCCCACCAGCATCGTCAGCAGGCCGACCACGACGATCGGTGCCCACCACAGCGGCACGTCGGTGAAGCCGGGCGACAGCCGTGCGACGAGGTAGACCCCGGCCTTCACCATCGACGCGGCGTGCAGGTAGGCGCTCACCGGTGTGGGGGCGACCATCGCCGCGGGCAGCCACGGATGGAACGGGAGCTGCGCGGACTTCGTGAACGCCCCGAGCAGGATCAGCACCAGCGCCGCGCGTGACCAGCCCGCCGCCACCGAGCTCCCCCGCCCGGCCGGCGTCCACGATCTCCGAGATCCGGTAGGTGCCCGCCGCCTCCCCGAGCAACACGAACCCGAGCAGCATCGCGAGGCCGCCGAACACCGTCACCAGGAGGGCCTGCACGGCGGCCCGGCGGCTCTCGCGCTGCTCCCCGCTCTGCCCGACGAGCAGGAACGACGCGATCGACGTCAGCTCCCAGAACACGTACAGGGTGAGCAGGTCGTCGGCGAGGACCAGCCCCAGCATCGCGCCCGCGAACGCGAGCAGCAGCGCCGCCGAGCGCGTCGCGTCCGGGTCGGTGGGGCCGAAGTAGCCGACGCAGTAGACGAGGATCACCGCGCCGACGCCCGACACCAGCACGACCATCGCCAGGGCGAGGGCGTCGAGCCGGAAGGTGAGCGTGAGACCGAGCGTCGGGCGCCCACTCGGTGATGCTGGTCAGACCCTCGCCGAGGGCCGCGGCCGCCTGGGAGAGCGCCCAGACCAGGGTCGCGGCGGGCAGCACGGCCGCGACCGCGAACGCGGCCCGGGAGCTGCGCGCGGACACCAGCGGCAGCAGGCAGGCCAGCAGGAGGTGGGCGACGATGAGCGCGAGCAACTCCCACCTCCCCCTGGGTCGAGCGTCGGGCTCGGCCGGAACCGGCAGGAGCCTCCTGCGCGGCTACCCCGCGGAGCGCCGCGCCGATCGTGGCGCCTACCTCTCGGGCACCGACACGCGCAGCGGCTTCGCGTAGCACCGGCTGCCGGCCGCCCGGCGGTAGGCACCGAAGCGGGCCATGGGCTGGTACCCCGCGCTCGTGTAGAGGGCGATCGCCTCCGGCTGGCGGGTACCGGTCTCGAGCACGATCCGGTGGCGCCCGGCCGCGGCCGCCGTGCGTTCGAGCTCCGCGAGCACGGCGCGGGCGTACCCGCGCCCGCGGTGACCGTCGACGACGAACATGCGCTTGATCTCCGCGTCCCCGTCACGCAGCTCGGGGTCGGCACCGCTCCCGCGGGCCCGCCAGCCGCCGCACGCGACGGCCTCGGCGCCGAGGTAGCCGATCACGAAGAAGCCCTGCGGGGCGGCGAACTCGGTGGGGTCGACGTGGGTGACGTCCGCGTCGCCGTAGCGCTCGCGGTACACCTGCTGGACCGCGGCGATCAGCCGGAGCGCATCGGGGTGGTCGTAGGGAACGGGTCGAAGCTCCAGCGCCTTCGGCGCCCGTGCGCGGATATGAGGGCCCTGGCCCTCATATCCGCGCACGGGCGCCCTTTGCCTTCTGCCGCCAGCCGGTGAGTGCACGCTCGGTGTAGCCGCCGGGTTCCTCGCGACCCGAGAGCACGAGCTCCAGCGCGGCCTGGAACGACTCGCTGGCCTCCAGGTCGTCGGTCATCGGCGGGTAGCCGGGCTCGCCCGCGTTCTGCTCGTCCACCAGCGCCGCCATCCGGGCGAACGTCTCCCGCACCTCGGCCTCGTCGACGACGCCGTGGTGCAGCCAGTTGGCGATGTGCTGGCTGGAGATGCGCAGGGTGGCCCGGTCCTCCATCAGCCCGACGCCGTCGAGATCGGGCACCGTCGAGCAGCCGATGCCCAGACCCACCCAGCGCACGACGTAACCGAGGATCGCCTGGGCGTTGGTCTCCAGCTCGTGGCGGCGGTCCTCCGCCGACAGCGCCGCCAGCGCGTCGGAGCCAGCACCGGGGCCTCGAGGAGCTTGCGCCGGTCGGTCAGCGGCCGGTCGGCCAGCTCCCGCTGGCGGGCGAGGACGTCGATGCGCAGGTAGTGCAGGGCGTGCAGGGTGGCCGCCGTGGGCGACGGCACCCAGGCGCAGTTCGCGCCCGCCTCGGGCTGCGCGCCCTTCGTCTCGCAGCATCTCGGCCATCGCGGCGGGCTTGGCCCACATGCCCTTCCCGATCTGGGCCTGCCCCGGGAACCCGGCCCGCAGCGCGACGTCGACGTTGCGGTCCTCGTAGGCGAGCAGCCATTCCGTCGACTTCATGTCGGCCTTGCGCACGACGGGCCCGGCGGCGAAGTCGGTGTGGATCTCGTCGCCGGTGCGGTCGAGGAAACCGGTGTTGACGAAGATCACCCGGTCCTGGGCCGCCGCGATGCAGGCCTCCAGGTTGACCGAGGTGCGCTTCTCCTCGTCCATGATCCCGATCTTGAGCGTGCGTCGGTTCCAGGCCGAGCGCCTCTTCGACGGCCGTGAGCAGCTCGACGGTGAGCGCGACCTCGTCGGGTCCGTGCATCTTGGGCTTGACGACGTAGACGCTCCCGGCGCGGCGAGTTCGAGTACCGGCCCGAGCCCGCGCAGGTCGTGGAGCGCCGCGGTGGCCGTCACCATCGCGTCGAGCACGCCCTCGCCGATCGCGGCACCGTCCGCAGTGCGGACGGCGCCGGTGTTCATGTGGTGGCCGACGTTGCGGACCAGCAGCAACGACCGGCCGGGCAGGGTGAGCTCGCGCGCCGTCGGTGCCGGTGTAGGTCCGGTCGCCGTTGCACCCGCCGCTCCACGGTCCGGCCGCCCTTCTCGAACTCGGCGGTCAGCTCGCCCGTCATCAGCCCGAGCCAGGTGCGGTAGGCCGCCGACCTTGTCCGGCCCGTCCACGGTGGCGACGGAGTCCTCCAGGTCGACGATCGTGGTCACCGCCGACTCCAGCGACGACGTCGGCGACGTCGGCGTGGTGCTGGCGCCCGACCTGGTGCTCCGGGTCGATCGCCAGCTCGACGTGCAGGCCGTTGCGGCGCAGCAGGACCGCGCCGACGGCGCGTCGTGCCGCCGGCGGTGCCCGGCGAACTGTCCGGGATCGGCCAGCGCGACGGCGCCGTCCGGGGTGTCGGCCGCGAGCGCCCGCCTTCGACCCGGTAGGCGGTGACGTCGGAGTGGCTGCCGTCCGCGAGCGGGAAGAACTCGTCGAGCAGCCGGTCGGCCTCGGCGATCACCTGCGCGCCGCGCTCCTCGTCGTAGCCGGGGGCGAGCTCGCGGTCCAGCGGGAGGGCGTCCGTGCCGTAGAGGGCGTCGAACAGCGAGCCCCAGCGGGCGTTGGCGGCGTTGAGCGCGTATCGCGGCACGGTCGCGGGGACGACGAGCTGCGGGCCGGGAACCTCGGCGATCTCCGCGTCGACGCGGACACGCGCACCGCGGGCTCGCCGAGCGGGAGCAGGTAGCCGATCTCGGTGAGGAACGCCTCGTACTCCTCGACGGTCCCGGCGCCGTGCTCGCGGTGCCACGCGTCGATCCGCGCCTGCAGCTCGTCACGCCGGGCCAGCAGCTCCGCGATCCGGCCGCCGAACCGCTCCTGCAGGGCCGCGACCGTCGACCAGAACCAGTCCGGGTCGAGGTCGAGGCCGGGTAGCAGCTCGTCCGCCACGAACGCCCGCAGCGCGGGGTCGACCTGCAGTTCCGTGCTCGTCGTCACGTCGGTGCTCACCGCCCGTGTGTACCACCGCCAGGAGGGCCCGGCAGCCCGGGGACGGCCACGAGCGGGACCACGAACACGGTGACCGGATCGCCACTGATCAGCTCGCCCGGCGTGCCCGCAGGACCGGGCTCGGCGTGCGCGGGTACCGCGCCCGCGCCCAGGGCGAGGATGACCGCGATCGCCGCGGCGACCAGCAGCGCGATCCGCAGGGATCGGCGAGGGCTCACGCGGGGTACAACCCGCGCGGGGCGCCGGAGGTTACTCCCGCCACTCGGACGGGAAGATCGCGCCACCTGACGGCGTCGGCGTGCACGCGCACGTCCTCGGGGGTAGGACAGCATTCCCGCCTCGCAGCCTCGGCGCAGCCCGGGTTGCCCACGTAGGCTCGACGCCGATCGAGTCGCGGACGAGGGGGTGCCCGGGATGGCACTGGACGGCGCGGTGCGAGCGGGCCTTCGAACGGGCTCTGGCCCCGGCGGACGTGCTCAGCGACCCGGTGCAGTGCCGGTCGTACGAGTGCGACGGCCTCACCGGATACCGGGTGGTCCCCGAGCTCGTGCTGCTCCCCCGCAACGCCGAGCAGGTGGCGGCCGCGGTGCGGGTCTGCGCCGCACACGGCGTGCCCTTCGTGGCCCGCGGCGCGGGCACGGGGCTGTCCGGCGGCGCGCTGCCCGTCGCCGACGGGGTCGTCATCAGCCTCGCCCGGCTGAAGCGGGTGCTCGAGGTCGACGCCGTCAACCGCCGGGCCGTGCTGGAGCCGGGCGTCACGAACCTGGAGATCACCGCGGCCGCCGCCCCGTTCGGCCTGTACTACGCCCCCGACCCGTCCAGCCAGCAGGTCTGCACCATCGGCGGCAACGTCGCGGAGAACTCCGGCGGCGCGCACTGCCTCAAGTACGGCTTCACCACCAACCACGTCCTGTCGCTGGAGGTCGTGCTGCCCGACGGGTCGGTGGTCACGCTCGGCACCGACACCGGCGAGCAGCTCGGCCCCGACCTGCGCGGGGTGTTCCTCGGCTCCGAGGGCACGCTCGGGATCACGACGAAGATCACGGTGCGGCTGCTGCGCACGCCCGAGTCGGTGCGCACCCTGCTGGCCGACTTCCCGTCCGTCGCGGCAGCGGGCGACGTCGTCAGCGGCATCGTCGCCGCCGGCATCGTGCCTGCGGCGGTCGAGATGATGGACACCCTCGCGATCGAGGCGGCCGAGGAGGCCGTGCACGCCGGATACACCATCGGTGTCCCGGCGGCACTCGTGGTCGAGCTGGACGGGCCGGACGAGGAGGTCAGCAGCCAGTTCGAGCAGGTCAAGGCGATCTGCGACGAGCACGGCTGCACCCGGCTGCACATCGCGGCCGACGCCACCGAGCGGGCGGCGATCTGGCGTGGGCGCAAGGCCGCCTTTGCCGCGGTCGGCCGCATCTCCCCCGACTACTTCGTCCAGGACGGCGTGGTCCCGCGCACGCGGCTCGCCGAGGTGCTGGACCGCATCGCCGAGATGGGCCACGACGCCGGGATCCGCGTGGCCAACGTGTTCCACGCCGGTGACGGCAACCTCCACCCGCTGGTGCTCTACAGCGCCGCCGCCGGGGAGACCGAGCGCGCCGAGGTGCTGTCCGGCCAGATCGCCGAGCTCTGCGTCGAGCTGGGCGGCTCGCTGTCGGGAGAGCACGGGATCGGCACCGACAAGGCGTGCTCGATGCCCAAGATGTTCAGCGAGGACGACCTCGCCGTGATGGGCCGCGTGCGGTCGGCGTTCGACCCGTACGGCCTGTGCAACCCCGGCAAGCTGCTGCCGACGCCCCGGCTGTGCGGGGAACGCCCCGGGAAGTACCGGCCGCACCCGCTGGAGGAGGCCGGAGTGATCGAGCGGCTATGACGGCGACCACCACCACCCTGCGCCCCACCGACCTGCGATCGGTCCGCGACGCAGTCCTCGACACCCCCGGCCGGATCGCCATCGCGGGCGCGGGCACGGCGGCCGGCTGGGCCGGGCGGCTCGACCGCGTCGACGCCGTCCTGGAGACCTCGGGCCTCAGTGGCGTGATCGCCCACAACCCGGGTGACATGACCGTCTCGTGCCACGCCGGCACGCCACTGCGGGCGCTGGCCGAGGAGGTCGCCGCGCACGGCCAGCAGGTCTGCCTCGACGCCGCACGCGTCGAGGACGGGGCGACCGTCGGCGGGCTCGTCGCGACGGCCGACGCCGGTCCGGCCGCGCTGGTGCGCGGCTCGATGCGCGACCTCGTCATCGGCACCACCGTGGTGCTCGCCGACGGCACCGTCGCACGCAGCGGCGGGCACGTGATCAAGAACGTGGCGGGCTACGACCTGGCCAAGCTGCTGCACGGCTCGTTCGGCACGCTCGGCGTGCTCGTCGAGGTCGTGCTGCGGCTGCACCCCGTCCCCCAGCACACGGCCACGCTCGTGCTGGGGTGCCCGCTCGCCGACGCCGCCGAGCACGCGGCGCGGGTGCTCGACGGCCCCTACGAACCGATGGCGCTGGAATGGCGTTCGGACTCCGACGGCTCCGGCGCCGGACCGGGCGCCACGGAGGCCGGCCGGTTGCTGGTCCGGGTCGAGGGCACCGAGGACGCGCTGCCCGACCGGGTGCGCCGCTTGCGCGAGGCCATGGGGGCGGGCGCGGCGGAGGCCGAGGACGGCGGAGCGCAGGAGTGGGCCGCGCACGCCGAACGGGTCAGGGGCCACCGGGAGCGCGCGGTGCTCCGGATCGGCGCACTGCCCGGGCTGGTCCCGGCGCTCGTCGGGGCCCTGCCAGGGGCCGCGAGCCCGGAAGCGGCGATCACCGTCGGCCTGGGGACCGGCGTGGCGACGGTCTCGCTCCCGGCCACCGACCACGCCGTCACCGAGACGCACCGGGCCGTGAACGCGGCGGGCGGCACCTCCGCCCTGCGCGACCGGCCCGCCGGCCTGGACGCTCCCGCATGGGGCCCGCCACCGTCGGCGCTCGCCGTGCTGCGCGCCGTGAAGGCCGAGCTCGACCCGGACCACCGGCTGGGTCCCGGACGCTTCCACCCCTGGCTGTCCGAGGACGGGACGACGTGACGACGCCTGCCGGCTCCGCCGAGACCAACATGCCCCGCACGGGCCCGAGCGCCTTCGACGGCCACCGCCCGCCCGAGCGCGAGCTGCTCGACGACTGCGTGCACTGCGGCTTCTGCCTCCCGACCTGCCCCACCTACCAGCTGTGGGGCGAGGAGATGGACTCCCCGCGCGGGCGGATCTTCCTCATGGACATGGCGGAGAAGGGCGAGATCAGCCTGGAGGGCGCGTTCCGCCAGCACATCGACGCCTGCCTGGGGTGCATGGCGTGCGTCACCGCGTGCCCGTCGGGGGTGCAGTACGACCGCCTGCTGGAGTCGGTGCGGCCCCAGATCGAGCGCAACGTCGGACGCGCGCCGTCGGACCGGTATTTCCGCAACGCGATCTTCGCGCTGTTCCCCTACCGGCGCCGGCTGCGCGCCGCGGCCGTGCCGGGGGCGCTCTACCAGCGGCTCCGCCGGATCCCCGCGGTCGCGGCACTGGTGTCGCGACTGCCCGGCCGGCTCGCCGCGATCGAGTCCCTGCTACCGCCGGTGTCGCTGCGCGACGCGTTCGCCCGGCTGCCCGTCCACACCCCCGCTTCCGGTGCCCGGCGCGGCCGGGTGGCGCTGCTCTCGGGCTGCGTGCAGGACGTCTTCTTCCACCGCGTCAACGAGGCCACGGTGCGGGTGCTCGCCGCCGAGGGCTACGACGTGGTCGTCCCGCGCGACCAGCAGTGCTGCGGCGCACTGGAGCTGCACGCCGGCCGCGAGCCCGACGCCCTGGCCAGGGCGAGGACGACGATCGCCCGGTTCGAGACGCTGGACGTCGACACGGTCGTCACCAACGTCGCCGGCTGCGGGTCGTCGATGAAGGAGTACGGCCACCTGCTCTCCGACGACCGTGAGTGGGCCGAGCGGGCCGCCGCGTTCAGCGCGCGCGTGCGCGACGTGCACGAGGTGCTCGCCGAGCTGGAGCCGCGCGCCCCGCGCCATCCCGTCCGCGGCCGGGTCGCCTACCACGACGCCTGCCACCTCGGGCACGCCCAGAAGGTGCGGGCGCAGCCGCGCGCCGTGCTGCGGAGCATCCCTGAGCTGGAGCTGGTGGACCTGCCCGAGGCGGAGCTGTGCTGCGGCTCGGCCGGCATCTACAACCTCGTCATGCCCGATGCGGCCGCTGAGCTCGGTGCCCGGAAGGCGGCGAACGTGCGGTCCGCCGAGCCGGACATCGTCGTCACGGCCAACCCCGGGTGCCTGCTCCAGATCGGCAAGCACCTCGGAACCGAACGGGTGCCGTTGCTGCACCCGGTGCAGCTGCTGGACGCCTCGATTCGCGGGATCCCGGTGCCCCGGCAGTAGCCGCGGGCCCTAGCGTGGCGGCATGGGACCGTCGGCCGACCGCCCGTTCATGCCGGGATACGGCATCGCCACCGGGGTCGACGGGCTGCTGCCCTGGTCGTGGGCCCGCGAACGGCTCGCGGCCGCCCGTGAGTTCTGGCTGTGCACCACCCGCCCCGACGGCTCGCCGCACGCGATGCCGGTGTGGGGGGTCTGGCTGCCGCACCCTGGCGCCGACGACGAGGAGTGCCTGTGGTTCTCCAGTGGCCTGCGGTCGCTCAAGGCACGCAACCTGGCCCGGGACGCACGCTGCGTCGCGACCACATCCGACCCGCGGGACCCGGTGGTCGTCGAGGGCAGGGCGACCGTCGTCCGCGACGCGGACACCCTCGCCCGCTTCGCGGCGGCGGTGGACGCGAAGTACGAGGTCGACTACGGCGTCGGGTTCTACGACCCGGACGTCAACGGGGTGTGGGCGCTGCGACCCCGTCGGGTGCTCGCGCTGCGCCAGGAAGACTTCAGCGGGTCACCGACCCGATGGACGTTCGACGCCTGAACCGCGGCGTGGTGTCGCATTCTGGATGCAGAACGTCGTTGCGTGGGTGTCGTGAACGACGTTCTGCATCCAGAATGCGAGTGGCCCCCCGCGCATGTCAGGGGCAGGCCCTACCGTCGCGGGCATGGACTGGACCGAGCAGCTCGTGCAACAGCTGGAGTGGCACTGGGCCGGGCACCTACGGCCGCGCCTCGCCGGTCTCAGCGACGAGGAGTACTTCTGGGAACCGGCTCCCGGGGCGTGGAACGTCACGCCGCGTGGGAAGTCCACCGCGCCGGTGCAGGCCGGCAGCGGCGACTTCACCGTCGACTTCGCCTTTCCCGAGCCCGACCCGCCGCCGGTCACCACCATCGCGTGGCGGCTCGCGCACCTCATCGTCGGCGTGTTCGGCGCGCGGGTGGCCGCCCACTTCGGCGGGCCTGCGATCGGCTACCCGGACTTCGAGTACGCCGGCACCGCCGACGGTGCGCTCCGGCAGCTCGACGAGGTGCACGAGGCATGGGTCCGCGGGGTGCGCGGGCTCGACGAGGCGGGGTTGGCCGCTCCGTGCGGGCCGAGCGAGGGACCGTGGGCCGAGCACTCCATGGCCGAGCTCGTCCTCCACATCAACCGGGAGGCGATCCACCACGGGGCCGAGATCGCGCTGCTGCGCGACCTCTACCGCGCCCGCTCGTGACCCGTTCGGCGTAGCCCGCGCTGCCGATTTCCGTGGCCCCGCGCACACTGCCCGTCCATGTGGGCCTGGGCAGAGTCGTCGGTCTCCTCCGATCCGGCGGGCCTCGCGCTCGCCGCCTACCAGCAGAATCCTGAGGCCGTCGGGGGATCCCTCGGGCTCTCCGCGCTGGTGTCCGTGGTGCCGCTCGCGGTCGTGCTGGTGCTGCTCGGCGTGGTGCGTGTACGTGCGCAGTGGGCCGCGCTGGCCGGGCTCGCCGCGGCGCTGCTGGTGGCGATCCTCGGCTTCGGGCTGCCGGTGTTGATGTCGCTGTCCGCCGCCGCGCACGGCGCGTTCTTCGGGTTGTTCCCGATCATGTGGATCGTCGTCAACGCCCTCTGGGTGTTCAACATGACCGTCGCGACCGGTCACTTCGACATCCTGCAACGGAGCTTCGGCGCGCTCTCGATCGACCAGCGGACGCAGGCGATCCTCGTCGCCTTCTGCTTCGGTGGCCTGCTCGAGGCCCTCGCCGGGTTCGGCGCCCCGGTGGCCATCACGTCGGTGATGCTCATCGCGCTGGGCTTCAAGCCGCTGAAGGCCGCCGTGCTGGCGCTCGTGGCGAACACCGCCCCGGTGGCGTTCGGCGCGATGGGCGTGCCGGTCATCACCCTGGCCCGGGTCACCGGGCTGCCGCTGGACCAGGTGGCGTCGATGGTCGGGCGCCAGACCCCGTTCCTGGCCTTGTTCGTCCCGCTCGTACTCGTGTTCATCGTCGACGGCCGCCGCGGCGTCCGGGAGGCGTGGCTGCCCGCGGTGGCGTGCGGTGTGGTGTTCGCGCTCGCGCAGTTCGCCACGTCCAACTACATCTCCGTCGAGCTGACCGACATCGTCGCCTCGCTGCTCGGTGCGGTCGCCGTCGTGGTCCTCGCGCGCGTCCGCCCGGGTGCGGTCTGGGCGGCTCGCGAGCCCGCGGTGGCCAGGCGCGGCGGGCCGGGCACGGCCGCGGCGCCGGACTCGCGCGCCGAGATCCGCAAGGCCTACGCCCCGTACGTGATCATCGTCGCGGTGTTCGCATTGGCGCAGGTCCCCGGCCTCAAGCCGGTGATCGACTCCTCAAGCTCGCCTTCACCTGGCCCGGCCTGGACGTGGTGGACAAGGCCGGCAAGCCGCACAGCACCACCATGTACTCCCTGACCTGGCTCTCCACGGCGGGCACCCTGATGCTGATCGCGGGCGTCATCGTCGCGCTCGTCCTGCGGGTCGGGTTCGGCCGCGCCGTCGCCACCTATGGTTCCACGATTCGCGACCTGCGCTGGGCCATCCTCACCGTGGCGGCGGTCCTGGCGCTCGCGTACGTCATGAACGCTTCCGCGCAGACCACCGCGATCGGCCTGTTCGTGGCGGGTGCCGGGGGCGCGCTGGCGTTCCTGTCACCCGTGCTCGGGTGGTTCGCCGTCGCCGTCACGGGGTCGGACACGTCGGCGAACGCGCTGTTCGGCTCGCTGCAGGTCACCGCCGCCCAGGGTGCCGGGCTGCCGCCCGAGCTCCTGGCGGGCGCGAACTCGTCCGGCGGCGTGCTCGGCAAGATGCTCTCCCCGCAGAACCTCACCATCGCCGCGGCCGCGGTGAAGCTCGACGGCCAGGAGGGCATGCTGCTGCGCAAGGTCATCGGCTGGAGCCTGGGGATGCTCCTGGTCCTCGCCACGATCATCGCGCTGCAGGCCACCCCGGTGCTCGGCTGGATGCTGCCCTGACCCCGACCTGGCCGTGACTCCGCACTCTGGATGCACTACGTCGTCCGGGACCCCTCGGACTCGCGTTCTGCATCCAGAGTGCGGATAGGGGCGGCGGTCAGGGGTGGGTGAAGTGGTCCCAGCCGCCGGGGCCGCCGTCGTAGACCCGGCCGTCGACGTGACCTCGCCCGCGCCCTCGCGGACGGCACCGATCGGCGTCCAGCCGAGGGGCAGGGCGGCGCCGGGCGGGAAGGTGGCGGCGAGCGCGTGGTCCTCGCCCCCCGTGAGCAGCCAGTGCATCGGGTCCACCCCGAGTGCCGCGCCGACGTCGACCAGCCGCGGCGCCACCGCGAACGCCGAGCTCCGCACGTCCACCGCCACGCCCGACGCGGCGGCCACGTGCCCGAGGTCGGCCAGCAGCCCGTCCGAGACGTCGATCATGGCGGTGGCCCCGCCCAGCGCGGCCTGCGGCCCGGCGGCGTAGGGCGGCTCCGGGATCCGGTGGGCACCGACCACCGCCGCGGGCGAGCGGAACCCCCGCTGCAGCACGGCGAGGCCGGCCGCCGCCCACCCGATCCGACCGCACAGCGCCACCACGTCACCCGGCCTGCACCGGCCCGCGTCACGGGCGCGCGGCCCTCCAGCGATCCCAGCGCCGTGACCGAGAGGACGAGCGAGCCCGCGGCCACGACGTCGCCGCCCACCAGCCCGATCCCGACGGCCGTGGCCTCCGCCCACAACCCGTCGGCCAGGCCGGTGAGCGTGGCCACCGGCGTCACCGCCGGGCAGGCCAGCCCCACCAGCAGCGCCGTCGGGACCGCGCCCATCGCCGCGACGTCCGCCAGGTTCGCCGCGGCCGCCTTGCGTCCCACCTGCTCGGGAGAGGACCAGTCGAGCCGGAAGTGGACCGTGTCGACGAGCACGTCGGTGCTGGCCACGACCCGCCCGTCGGGTGCGGCGACCACCGCGGCGTCGTCCCCGGGACCGAGCAGCGTGCCGGCGGGCTGGCGTCGGCCCGCCGTGACGCGCTCGATCAGACCGAACTCACCGACGTCGCGGAGTGTGGCGATGGTCTCGGACGGGTCGTTCTCCGGCGGAGATGATGCGGGCAACGGGGCCACCTCCGGTACGTTCGGCTACCGACTTTCCTACCCGGAGGTCCGACAGGGGAAGAGGCACGCCGTGGTGCACGCATACATTCTGGTCCAGACCGAGGTGGGCAAGGCCGCCGCGGTGGCCGCCGCGATCGCCGACATCAGCGGGGTCACGTCCGCGGAGGACGTCACCGGCCCGTACGACGTGATCGTCAGGGCCGAGGCGGACGGACGTCGACCAGCTCGGCCAGCTCGTCGTGGCACAGGTGCAGGGCGTCAACGGGATCACCCGGACGCTGACGTGCCCGGTGGTGCACCTCTCCTGACCCGCCGCGCCTCGAACGAGCGGCCCGAGCCGTGACGGGAACGCCCGCCGCCGGCCTCCGTTCCCGCTCCTGATCGCGATCACGCTCCCCCTGCTGCTCGCCGTGACGGTGGCCGCGATCGCGATCACGGCCAGGGTGCGCGGCGCCGACGCTACCCCGGCCCCCGCCGTGGCGACCGGGCCGCTGGCCGTGGCGCCCGTCGACGCCCCCGACGCGGGCGGTCCCGCGTGCACGGCGCTGCTCGCCGCGCTCCCCCCGGAGCTGACCGGTGCGGACGGCCCGCTCCCCGCCCGCCCGCTCGCGGATCCGGCACCCGCCGCCGTGCGGGCCTGGGCTGCGGCGCCCCGGCCTGTGGTGCTGCGCTGCGGGCTGCCCCGCCCGGTGGAGCTCACGCCGACGTCGGCGTTGCTGGAGGTCAACGGCGTGCGCTGGCTGAGGCTCGACGACGGCGTCCCTGACCCGGTGGTCACCACCCACGTGACGGTGGACCGGCCCGTGTACGTCGCGCTCACCGTCCCCACCGGGGTCGGAAGCGGACCGCTGCAGGAGGTCTCCGACACCGTCCGCGCGGTCCTGCCCGCCACCGCCGTCGCCGTCCGGTGACCGCGAGTCGGGGTTTTCCGCGCGCGAGTCGGGGGATTCCGCGCGCGAGTCGGGGGATTCCGCGCGCGAGTCGGGGATTCCGGCGGGCTCAGCGCAGTCCGGTGCCGCGGGCGAGAGCGGTCTCCACCAGCGTGGCGAGCAGGGTGGGGTAGTCGATGCCGGTGACCGCCCACATGCGCGGGAACATCGAGATCGGCGTGAACCCGGGCATCGTGTTGATCTCGTTGACGGTGAGCGCCCCGTCCGGGCCCACGAAGAAGTCGACGCGGGCCAGGCCCTGGCCGTCGAGCGCCCGGAACGCCGCGACGGCCATCTCCCGCAGCTGATCGGCGACGTCGTCGTCGAGCTTGGCCGGGATGTCGAACTCGCAGACGTCGTCGAGGTACTTGGCCTCGAAGTCGTAGAAGTCGGGGACGACGCCGCCCGACGGCGATCCGACGATCCGGATCTCGGCCGGGACGCTGGCGCGCACCGAGCCGTCCGGGAACTCCAGCACCCCGCACTCGACCTCGCGCCCGGTGATCGCGGCCTCGACCAGGACCTTCGGGTCGTGCTCGCGGGCCGTCGCGAGCGCGGCGTCGAGCGCGTCCCATGAGGTGATCCGGGTGATCCCGACCGACGACCCGGCCCGCGCGGGTTTGACGAACGCCGGGAGGCCGAGGCGCTCGCGCTCGTCCGCGGTGAGGGTGGCCGTGCCGGGGCGCAGGACGACGTGCCGCCCGCCGGGCAGCCCGTCGGCCGCCAGCAGCTTCTTCGTGAACTCCTTGTCCATGCCCGTGGCGCTGGCGAGCACCCCGGCGCCGACGTAGGGCACCCCGGCCATCTCGAGGAGGCCCTGCACGGTGCCGTCCTCGCCGAAGGGCCCGTGCAGCACGGGGAAGACGACGTCCACGCCCGCGAAGACCTCGCCGGCCCGCCCGGGTTCCAGGTGGACGAGGCCGCCGCGGGTCGGGTCGCCCGGGAACGCCAGCGCCGCCCGGCTCTCGTCGACGGCGGGCAGGACGCGGTCGCGGATCGCGAGCTCGCGGACGTCGTCCGTGCCCAGCACCCAGCCGCCCGCACGGGTGATGCCGACGGGGATCACCTCGAACCGCTCCCGGTCCAGCTGCGCGAGCACGCTGCCCGCGGAGACGCAGGAGATGGCGTGCTCGCTGCTGCGCCCGCCGAACACGACCGCCACTCGGATCCGTCCAGTCACGGGAACCGAGGGTAGGCGGCGGGGCCGCGTGCGCCGGGACCGACCCGCAGGCGTTCAGCCCTCGTCATTCAAATCGCTGCTCCAGCTCGCGCACCTCGGGCAGGCCGATCAGCTCGGTGAAGCCGTCGAACGACGGCAGCTCCGGCAGCGCGGCGGCCGGGGTGCCGTCGGCCCGCACCGTGGCGAGGAACCGCTGGATGCCGGCGGTCGCCGCCAGCAGCGTGCCGATCGGGTAGATCACGAGCGCGAACCCGAGCTCGCCGATCCGCCCCAGCGACAGCGGTGGCGTCCGCCCACCCTCGGCCCAGTTGAACAGCAGCGGAGCCACCCCCCGCAGCTCCGACGCCACCCGCGCGATGTCGTCCTCGCTGGTGGGCGCCTCGACGAACAGCATGTCGGCGCCTGCCTCCGCGTACGCCCGTGCCCGGTCGATCGCCCCCTCCAGGCCCTCGACGGCGGCCGCGTCGGTGCGGGCGATGAGCACGAGGTCCGGGTCACGGCGGGCGGCGACTGCGGCCCGGACCTTCCCGACCATCTCCGCCGCCGGGATCACCGCCTTGCCGCTCATGTGCCCGCACCTCTTGGGCTGCACCTGGTCCTCGAGGTGGATCCCGGCCACGCCGGCCTGCTCGTAGGCGGCCACGGTGCGGACCACGTTGATGGCGTTCCCGTAGCCGGTGTCGGCGTCGGCGATCACCGGAACGTCGACGGCGGCGACGATGCGACGGGCGTTGTCGACCATCTCCGACCCGCCGAGCAGCCCGACGTCCGGGCGCCCGATCAGCGACGCCGTGGTGCCGAAGCCGGTCATGTAGACGGCGCCGAAACCCGCCTGCTCGACCAGCCGCGCCGACAGCGCGTCGTAGGCGCCGGGGGCCACCAGCGGGCCGGAGCCGTCCGTCGCGGCCAGCAGCGCCCGCAGCCGGGCCCGCGGTGCCGCGTTCCCCACCATCTCACCCACCCGAGGCAATCTACGCACCGGAGCCGGAGGAGGCAGTTCGTCGCAGCGGCCCCGCGCTCACGCCGTCTGCTCGCCCGCACCCACCGTCTCGATCGTCACCTCCGACCGCAACGTCCGGTGCACCGGGCACTTGTCGGCGATCGCCATCAACCGGGCGCGCTGCTCGGCGTCCAGCCGACCGCCCAGCGCGATCTCCCGTCGAATCCGGTCCACCATGCCCGTCCCGGCCTCGCAGTCCGTGCAGTCCCGCGCGTGGACGCGGTCGTGTCGCAAGGTCACCGTGACGTCGTCGAGCGGCCAGCCCTTCCGGTCGGCGTACATGCGGACCGTCATGGCCGTGCAGCCGCCGAGCGCGCGCGAGCAGCGCGTCGTAGGGCGTCGGCCCGCCGTCGGCGCCGATCGGTGCCGGCTCGTCGAGCACGAACCGGTGGCCGCCCGCGACGACGAGATGCCGCAGCCCGTCGCCTGCGGCGCCGGTCACCACGACCGTGCCCTCGGCCCGCGACGGGGCGCTCTCCGGCGGTGCCGGGAGGTACCGGGCGGCCCATGCCGCGACGACGTCGGCCACGAACTCGGCATCGGCGCGGCCCGTGAGCAGGTGGTCGGCCCCGTCGAGGACGACGAACGACTTGGGGTGCCGCGCCGCCTCGAAGATGACGCGGGCGTTGTCGACGTCGACGACGTCGTCGACGGGCGAGTGCAGCAGGAGCAGCGGCCTGCGCAGCGCTCGCAGCCGCTGTCCGGCAGCGCGCCAGCGCGAGGTCGGCGAGCAGTTCCGCACGCACCGTGAACCGGCGCCCGCCGAGAACGACCTCGGCCTCGCCCTCCCGGGCCGCGAGGTCGGCTGCGCCACCCAGCAGCCCGACGACGTGCGCCGGGTCGGCGGGCGCGGCGATCGTCGCGACCGCGGCGACCTCCGGGAGCTTCGCCGGCGGCGGCGAGCACGGCCGCGCCGCCGAGCGAGTGCCCCACCAGCAGCGTCGCGGGGGCCACCGACTCGCCGAGGTGCGCGGCGGCGAGCACCAGATCCTCCACGTTGGACGAGAACCCGGTGTTCGCGAAGTCGCCGCCGGAGCCGCCGAGGCCGGTGAAGTCGAAGCGGAGCACGGCGACCCCGCGGTCGGCCAGGGCGCGCGAGATGCGCGCGGCCGCGAGGCTGTCCTTGCCGCAGGTGAAGCAGTGCGCGAACACCGCGGCGCCGACGACCGGCCCACTGGGCAGTTCCAGCAGGCCGGCGAGCTCCGCGCCGCCCGCGCCGGTGAAGGTGGTGCGCCGCGAGGTCATGGGCGCCATCCCACCGCAGCCCGGCACGACCCGTACAGCCCGCGAACGCGGATCACCATGCGGGCACACTCGACGCCGTGAGTACCGACCTCGAACCCGTCCGCCGCATCGTGACCCAGGAGTCCGGCCTGGCCGGCGTCTCCGTCGTGCGGCCCGACGGCACCCCGCACTCGTCGCTCGTCAACGCGGGCGTGCTCGACCACCCGATCACCGGCCGCCCCGTCGTCGGCTACGTGACCTACGGCCCGGTCAAGCTGCGCACCCTTCGCGAGCGGCCCGGCACCTCGATCCTCTGGCGCGCCGGCTGGCGCTGGGCCGCCGTCGACGGCTACAGCGAGCTGATCGGGCCGGACGACCCGCACCCGGAGGTCGACGACGAGCGCCTGCGCCTGCTGCTGCGGGCGATCTTCGCCGCCGCGGGCGGGACCCACGACGACTGGGACACCTACGACCGCGTGATGCGCGAGGAGGCCCGGGTCGCGGTGCTGGTGGAACCGCGACGGGTCTACGGCAACGCCTGAGCCCTGCGCCGTCCGCCGCCCCCGGTGTCAGGAAAGCCACTTTCCTGCCATCTGGTGGCGTGAAAGTGGCTTTCCTGCACATCCCGGGACCCCGAGGCGATCAGCCCCGCGACACCAGCGACCGCGCGAGGAACGCGAGGTTCGCGGGGCGCTCGCCGAGGCGGCGCATGAAGTAGCCGAACCACTGCGTGCCGTAGGGCAGGTACACCCGGACGGTCTGGCCCTCGGCGGCCAGCGCCACCTGCGCGCGGGGCCGGACGCCGTGGAGCATCTGCAGCTCGTAGCGGTCGGTGGTGCGCGCGTTGCGGTCGGCGAGGAAGCGCGCGATCGCCACCAGGCGGGGGTCGTGGGTGGCCACCATCGGCAGCCCCGAGCCCGCCATCAGCACCTTCAGGCAGCGGACGAACGACGCGTCCACGTCCTCGCGCCGCCGGAAGGCCACCGCGGCGGGCTCGTCGTAGGCCCCCTTGCACAGGCGCACCCGGGAGCCCGGCCCCGCGAGGTCGCGGCAGTCGGCCTCGGTGCGCCGCAGCTGGGACTGCAGCACCGCCCCCACCCACGGGTAGTCGGCCCGCAGGTCGCGCACCGTCGCCAGCGTGGCGTCGGTGGTCGTGTGGTCCTCCATGTCGACGGTGACGGTCGTGCCGACCGCCTCGGCGCCCTCGCAGATCTGCCGGGCCGCGTGCAGCGCGATCTTCTCGGCGTCCGCCGGCAGGCTCTGGCCGAGCGCGGAGAGCTTCACCGACACCTCGACGCGCTCGGCGAGGCCCTCCTCCCCCAGCCGTCGCAGCAGCGTCAGGTAGGCCGCGACTCCCACCTCGACCTGCGCCTTGTCGCCGACGTCCTCGCCCAGGTAGTCGATCGTCACCAGCCGGTCCGCGGCGATCCGGCGGGCCACCGCCACCACCTCGTCGACGGTCGTCCCGGCGACGAAGCGGCCCACGATCGGCGCGGTGAGCCTGCTCCCCTCCACCAGCCGCCGGATGCCGGGCGACCTGGACGCGGCCAGCATCGCCGAACGCAGCACCCCCGAGTCGAGCATGCCGGCGACGGTATCGCGCCTACCCTGGACGGCAGCCGCAGAGCGGGGAGGACACCGGAGATGGACGCGATCACCAGCACCCCCATGCCGCGCAACGAGCCCGTCCGCGACTACGCGCCCGGCTCCCCCGAGCGCGCGAGCCTGCAGGCCGCGCTGGCCGAGCTCGGGTCGCGCAGCACGCACGAGCTGACCGTGACCATCGACGGCCGCCAGCACGTGCGCGGGCGGCAGCCGGTTCGACGTGGTCGCCCCGCACGACCACGGCCACGTGCTCGGCATCGGCGCCAACGCCACCCACGAGGACGCGAAGGCCGCCGTCGAGGCCGCGCTGCGGGCCGCGCCCGGCTGGCGCGACCTGCCCTTCGACGAGCGCGCGGCCGATCCTGCTGCGCGCCGCCGACCTGCTGGCCGGCCCGTGGCGCGACCGGCTGAACGCCGCCACGATGCTCGGCCAGTCCAAGACCTGCTACCAGGCCGAGATCGACGCCGCCTGCGAGCTCGCCGACTTCTGGCGGTTCAACGTCGCCTTCGCCCGGCAGATCCAGGAGAACCAGCCGGTGAGCGGCCCGGGCGTGTGGAACCGGGTGGACTACCGGCCGCTGGAGGGCTTCGTCTACGCGATCACGCCCGTTCAACTTCACCGCGATCGCCGGCAACCTGCCCACCGCGCCCGCGCTGATGGGCAACACGGTGATCTGGAAGCCGTCGCCCGACCCAGAGCCTGGCCGCGCACCTCACGATGCGGCTGCTCGAGGAGGCCGGGCTGCCGCCGGGTGTGATCAACCTGCTGACCGGTGACGGGCGGGACGATCTCCGAGGTGCTGCTGGCCGACCCGGCGCTCGCCGGGATCCACTTCACCGGCTCGTCGGCCACCTTCCAGCACCTGTGGCAGCCAGGTCGGCGCGAACATCGCCGGCTACGCCGCGCTACCCGCGGCTGGTCGGCGAGACCGGCGGCAAGGACTTCGTGCTCGCCCACCCGTCCGCCGACGTCGACGTGCTGCGCACCGCGCTGGTGCGCGGGGCCTTCGAGTACCAGGGCCAGAAGTGCTCGGCCGCGTCGCGGGCGTTCGTGCCCCGCTCGCTGTGGGGACGGCTGCGCGACGACCTGGTCGACGAGGTCGACGCGCTGCCGATGGGCGACGTCGCCGACTTCGGCAACTTCCTCGGCGCGGTGATCGACCGGCGCGCGTTCGACAAGGTCGACGGCCGCCCAGCGAGCTGGCCCGGGCCGACGCGGCCTGGACGTGTCGCCGGGGGCACCGCCGACGACTCGGTCGGCTACTTCGTGCGGCCCGACCGTGGCGCGTCGGCACCGACCCGACGCACGAGATGTTCCGCACCGAGTACTTCGGCCCGCTGCTGACGCTGCACGTCTACGACGACGGCGACTTCGAGCGCGTGCTCGCCCAGGTCGACCGCGGCTCGCCGTACGGCGCTCACCGGCGCGGTGATCGCCCGCGACCGGGCCGCGGTGGCGCGGAGCGTCGGAGGCGCTGCGGTTCGCCGCCGGCAACTTCTACGTCAACGACAAGCCGACCGGCGCCGTCGTCGGCCAGCAGCCGTTCGGCGGCGGCCGCGCCGTCGGGCACCAACGACAAGGCCGGCTCGATCTACAACCTGCTGCGCTGGGTGAGCCCGCGGACGATCAAGGAGACGTTCGTGCCGCCGACCGGCTCGGGCTACCCGCACCAGGGCTGAGGCCCCTCACTCCATGTCCTCCAGCTGCCGGCCCTTGGTCTCCTTGACGAACCGGAACACGAACAGGAAGGACAGCAGCGCGAACGCGGTGTAGAGCCCGTAGGCCAGCCCGAGGCTGACGGCGGACAGCGCCGGGAACGTGGTGGAGATGATGAAGTTGCTCACCCACTGCGCGGCCGCGGCCAACCCGAGCGCCGCCGCACGGATGCGGTTGTTGAACATCTCGCCGAGCAGCACCCACACGGTCGGTCCCCAGGACACGCCGAAGAAGACGACGAAGGCGTTGGCTCCGACGAGCGCGACGATGCCGGCCGTGTCGCTGAGCACGGGCGAGCCGTTGACGACCGGTGCGGTGCCGAACGCCACGGCCATCGCGCCGAGGCTGATCGCCATGCCCGCGGAGCCGATGAGCAGCAGGATCCGGCGTCCGATCTTGTCGATGACCGCGATCGCCACCAGCGTCACCACGATGTTCGTGACCGACGTGATGACCGTGTAGATCAGCGAGTCGGCCTCGCTGAACCCGACCTGCTGCCACAGGGCCGACGAGTAGTAGAAGATCACGTTGATGCCGACGAACTGCTGGAACACCGAGAGCAGGATCCCGATCCAGACGATCGGCAGCAGGCCGAGCACGGGCCCGCGCAGGTCGGAGAACGACGAGCGCTTCTCCTGGACGATCGTGCGGCGGATCTCGGCGAGCCGGGCGTCGGCGCCCTTGGTGATGATCGACGAGAGCACCGTGCGGGCCTGGTCGATGCGGCCGAGCGACACCAGGTAGCGGGGCGACTCGGGGATCTGCAGCGCGAGTATGCCGTAGGCCAGGGCCGGAACGACGGCACTGATGAACATCCAGCGCCACGCATCGAGGCCGAACCACAGCGGCTGGTTCGCCCCACCCGCCGCGGCGGCGAGGAACGCGTCCACGAGCAGGGTGACGAAGATGCCGCTGACGATCGCGAGCTGCTGCAGCGAGCCGAGCCGGCCGCGGATCGACGCGGGCGAGATCTCCGCGATGTAGGCGGGGGCGATCACCGAGGCGGCGCCGATGCCCAGCCCGCCCACGATCCGCCAGATGATGAGGTCCCACGGCGAGAACGCCAGCCCGGAGCCGATCGCGCTGACGAAGAACAGCACCGCGGCGATCACCATCACGCGGATGCGGCCCTGGGTGTCGGCGAGGCGGCCCGCGAGCCACGCACCCGCCGCGCAGCCCAGCAGGGCCGACGCCACCGCGAACCCGGACAGGAACGGCCCCATCTGGAAGTCCTCGGTGATCGCCGTGACGGCGCCGTTGATCACCGCGGTGTCGAAGCCGAACAGGAACCCGCCGAGCGCGGCGACCACGGCCAGCAGGATCGCCCGACCGGTGTCGTACTCCTCGGCCTGCTGGGTGGCGCCCGGTTCGTTCGAGGCGGTCATGGCGGCTCCCGGCGCTGGGCGATGTTTCGTCGATACTGGGGCCAGCGACCTCCGCGCGCAACGAGAGGCGTCCGATCAGGACGGCGCGGCCTCCCCGGCGCGCGCCAGCACGGCCCGCGCCATGCGCACGTGCACGTCGTCGACCATCTCGCCGTCGAGCAGACCCACCCCGTCCACCGACGCCGCCACCACGGCCCTGGCGTGTGCGACCTCGTCCTCCGACGGCGTGAACACCCGGTGCGCGAGCTCCACCTGGCGCGGGTGCAGGCAGATCTTGCCCGGGTAGCCCAGAGCACGGGCCTGCTCGGCGTCGGCGAGGAAACGCTCGTCGTCGTGCACCGCGACGACGACCTGGTCCAGGGCGGCGACGCCGGCCAGGCGGGCGGCCAGGGCCACCCGGCTGCGGGCGTAGAGCACCTCGTCACCGGCCGTCGGTGCGGCGCCCGCCCAGGTCCGCGACGTAGTCCTCGGCGCCGAAGTACGCGGCCACGACACCCATCGCCGCACCCGCCGCGAGCAGCGGGCGGCTGTCGGCCACCCCGAGCCCCGTCTCCAGCCCGGCGACGACCACGGCATCGGCCCGTCCGTGCCCGGCGAACAGCCCGCGCAGCTCGGAGAGCTGCTCGGCCCGTTCCAGCTTCGGCAGCACCACTCCGGCGGCGCGCGTGCCGGCCACGGCGGCCACGTCGTCGGCGAACCACGGGCTGCCCGGAACGTTGACCCGCACGAGCACCAGCCCGGCGAAGTCGAGGGTGCCCAGCGCGTCGACGACGGTCCGCCGGGCGGTCTCCTTGTCCCCGGCCGCGACGGCGTCCTCGAGGTCGAGCACCACGCCGTCGGGCCGCGACCGTCCGACCTTGGCGATCATGTCCGCCCGGCCACCTGGCACGAACAGCAGGCTGCGCAGCGCGGGGGCGTCGTGCTCACCCATCGGCCGGCCGGCATCGCATGAACGCAGCGCGGGTGGCCCGGCAGACCACCTCGCCCCGCTGGTTGATCCCCTCGTGCCGGAACGTGACGACGCCCGCGTCGGGCCGCGACGACGACCTCCGCGCGTCGGTCACCTCGGTGACCACGTGGATGGTGTCGCCCGCGAAGACGGGCTTCGGGAACGCGATCTCGGAGAACCCGAGGTTGGCGATGGTCGTGCCCAGGGTCAGCTCCGGCACCGCGAGGCCCACCACCAGCGCGACCGTGAACATCGAGTTGACCAGCGGCCTGCCGAACTCGGTGCCCGCGGCGAACTCGGCGTCCAGGTGCAGCGGCTGCGGGTTCATCGTCATCGTCGTGAAGAGGACGTTGTCGGTCTCGGTGACGGTCCGGGTGATCGCGTGCTCCACCACGGTGCCGGGCGGCAGCTCCTCGAACCACCGGCCCATCGCGCGCGGGCTCACTTCGCGCCCCGCACCGCGGCCGCGACGGCGTCCAGCGCCGCCGGGTCGTCCATCGCGCTGGTGTCACCGGTCGGCGACCCGTGCACGACGACGTCGCGCAGCAGCCTGCGCATGGTCTTGCCGGTGCGGGTCTTCGGCATCGCGGGCGTGACGTGGACGGCGTCGAGCCGCGCGTAGCCGCCCATCTCGCGGACCACCTGCTGCCCGATCTCGGCGCACGCGGCGTCGGGGTCGGCGTCGGCCGCCAGGGTGACGAACGCGATCGGGACGGTCCCCTTCGTGGGGTCCGGCACCCCGACGACGGCGGCCTCGACGACGGCGGCGTTGCTGGTGACGACGGCCTCGATCTCCATCGTGGAGATCCGGTGCGCGGCCACGTTGATCACGTCGTCGGCCCGGCCGAGCACCCAGAGGTGCCCGTCGTGGTCCAGCACCGCCTCGTCGTTGGTGGCGTACCGGCCGGGGAACCGCGAGAAGTACGTCTCGAGGTAGCGCTCGTGGTCGTCCCAGACGGTGCGGGCCAGCGTCGGGAACGGGCGGGTGATCACCAGGTTGCCCTTGACGCCGGTGGGCACGGGCTCGCCGTCGTCGTCGACGATCTGGAAGGCGTGGCCGGGCACCGCCGTGCCGACCGAGCCGGGTTTGAGGTCGTCGACCCCGTGCACCGGGTAGGTCCAGGTGGAGCCGGTCTCGGTCTGCCCGTAGGCGTTGACCACCGGCACGTCGAGGGTCTCGGTGGCCCAGCCGAACGTGTCGCCGTCGAGCGGCTCGCCCTGGACGGTGACGAGCCGCAGGTCCGGCAGGGGGTGCGCGGCCGCGAGGTCGTCGCCGAACTTGCGCAGCATCCGGATGAGCGTCGGCGCGCAGAGCACCTTCGTGACGGCGTGCCGCTCGCAGATCTCGTAGAACCGGGCGGTGGTCGGGGTGTCCAGCGCTCCCTCGAAGCACGCGATCGTCATGCCGCACGCCAGCCCGCCGACGACGGCCTGGATCGGGAACGTCAGCCAGCCGACGTCGGCGGCCACCCAGTAGACGTCTCCGGCCTCGTAGCCCGCCTGCCAGTGCGCGTTCGCCCAGGTCCCCAGCAGGAACCCGCCGACGCTGTGCACCACGCCCTTGGGTTTCGACTCGGTGCCGCTGGTGAAGATCAGGAACGACGGCTCGTTGGGGTCGAGCGGCACCGCGGGCGTGCCGGCGGCGCCTGCCTCCAGGACCGAGGCGTAGGAGTGCTCGCCTTCGGTGAGCGGCACGGAGTCGCCGGTGCGGTCCACGACCACCGTGGCCTGCACGGTCGGGGCCCGGTCCCTGGCCGCGCGCAGCGTCTCGAGCAGCGGCACCGGCTTGCCCCGCCGGTAGCTCGCGTCGGCGACGACCACCACGCGCGCCCGCGCCGCCTGCAGCCGCGAGGCGACGGCCTCCTCGCCGAAACCGGAGAACAGCACCGTGTAGATCGCGCCGATCCGGTTGCAGGCGTGGATCGCGGTGAACGCCTCGACGAGGTTGGGCATGTAGATCGCCACGACGTCGCCCTTGGTGACGCCGAGCCCGAGCAGCCCGGCGGCGAGTGCGGAGACCTCGGTGGCGAGGTCGGCGTAGGTGAGGGTGCGGGTGTCGCCTGGCTCCCCCTCCCAGACGACGGCGGCCCGGTCGGCCGTCGCGGGGTCCTCGGCCCAGCGGTCCACGCAGTTGTCGGCGACGTTGATCGTCCCGCCGTCGAAGTAGCGGAAGTCGTCGACGTCGCCGGTGCGCACGGTGTGCCACGGCGTCGACCAGCGTTGCTGCCGGGCGACCCACTCCCAGTAGTCGTCGGGGTCGGTCAGCGCGCGGGCGGCCCGCAGCGCCTCCACCCGCTCCGGCACGGTCCACCGCTGCGGCAGTGGTCGCAGCGCGGTGTCGAGGAGTTGGGCCAGCGCGTCCGGGGTATCGGACATCGTGATCCTCCATTCCTGTGCGCGGAAATCGTCGCCCTGGCGACGATTTCCGCGCACGGGTCAGACGGGGCTGATCGGGTGGTGGCGGCGGCCGGGCGTGCGCGTCCATCGGTCGGCGTCGACCATCCGGGCGACGAGCTCGGCCCGCAGCCGTTCGGGCTCGACGACCGCGTCGACCACGAGCTCGCTGCCCATCCGCAGCAGGTTGATGTCGGCCTGCTGCTCGGCGGTGCGGGCGGTGACGAACGCCGCGCGCTCGTCCTCGTCGTCGATCGCGGCGATCTTGTTCGCGTACACCGCGTTGACCGACGCCGGTGCGGACATCGGGCCGATCGTGGCCGTGGGCAGCGCGAGGGTGGCGCGTGGCTCGAACCCGGGCGCGCACATGGCGTAGAAGCCCGCGGCGTAGGCCTTGCGCAGCACGACGCTGTACTTCGGCACCTCCGCGCTCGCCATCGCGGTGATCATCTTGGCGCCGTGGCGGATGATCCCCGCCCGCTCCACCTCGACGCCGACCATGAACCCGGGCACGTCCTGCAGGAACACCAGCGGGATGTTGAACGCGTCGCAGAGCGAGATGAAGCGGGTGGCCTTGTCGGCGGAGTCCACGAAGATCGCGCCGCTGCGTATCTTCGGCTGGTTCGCGACGAGGCCGACCACCCGCCCGTCGAGCCGCGCCAGGCCCGTCACCATCTCCTGCGCCCAGCGCGCCTTGATCTCGAAGAACGTGCCGCCGTCGACGAGGCGGTCGATCACGTCGCGGACGTCGTAGGGGGTGTTGGGGTCGGTCGGGACCGCACCCTCCCAGCCTTCCCGCTCCGGTTCGACGGCGGTGGCGCGCGCCGGGGGCGAGCCGAAGTCGTCGGGCAGGTAGGACAGCAGCAGCCGGGCGGCCGCGATCGCCTGCCAGTCCTCGTCGAACACCTCGTCGCCGCACCCGGAGACCGACGCGTGCATCATCGCGCCGCCCATGTCCTCCAGCGTGGTGTGCTCGCCCGTCACCATCTCGGCGACGCGCGGGCTCGCCAGGTACATCGACGCCTGCCCGTCGACCATCCCGACCCAGTCGCAGAACGCCGGCATGTACGCCCCGCCCGCCGCCGACGGGCCGTGCAGGCAGCAGAGCTGGGGCACCCGGCCGGACAGCCGGACCTGCAGGTTGAAGATCGCGGACGCGCCGCGCCTGCCGGGGAAGAAGCCCATCTGGTCGGTGAGCCGCCCACCCGCCGAGTCGACGAGGTAGACGACGGGGAGCAGGTCACGGTCGGCACGCTCCAGGATCCGCACCTGCTTCTCGCAGGTCAGCTCGCCCCACGACCCCGCCTTGACGGTGAAGTCGTGGGCGATCACCGCCACCGGGCGGCCCTCGACGCGGCCGACTCCCGTGAGCACGCCGTCGGCCGGGAGCCCGTCCCGTGCGGCGGTGGCGAGCAGGCCGTCCTCGACGAAGCTGTCGGTGTCGAGCAGCACGGCGAGCCGGTCGCGCACGGGCAGCTTGTCCGGCCACCGCGCCGGGTCCCCACCCCGCCGCGCCACCCCGCGCCGCCGCGCGGCGTCACCTCGTCCCCGGTCCCCCGCACTCTGGATGCACTACGCGGTTTCCTTCGGGCTCGGGACCGCGTTCTGCATCCAGAGTGCGGGGAACGGGAGGCTGCGCGGGGTCGTCCGGGGTGGTCACGGTGCCGTGGGCGGGGGTGGTCACGGGGCCAGGCCGCGGGTCAGGATCTCCAGCTGGATCTCGTCGGTGCCGCCGCCGATCCGCAGGATCCGGACGTCGCGGTAGTGCCGGGCGACGGCCGACTCCTCGACGAACCCGGCGCCGCCGAAGACCTGCACGGCCTCGTCGACGACGCGGTTGGCGGCCACGGCGGCCAGGTACTTGGCCCGCGCGACGGACCGTCCGGCGTCCGGATGGCCGGCGTCGAGCCGGGCGGCGGCCTGGTAGGTGACGAGCCGGGCGGCCTCCAGGTCGATCTCCATGGTGGCGAGCCGGTGCCGGACGGACTGCAGGTGCGTGAGCGGGGCGCCGAACGCCG
Organism: uncultured Actinomycetota bacterium; assembly: GCA_963784265.1. Classification (GTDB taxonomy): domain Bacteria; phylum Actinomycetota; class Actinomycetes; order Mycobacteriales; family Pseudonocardiaceae; genus Pseudonocardia. The sequence goes on along the minus strand of CAWAQQ010000001.1, from coordinate 20,981 downwards.
TGCGCTGGCCTGCGTACTCGCGCGCCAGGTCGAGGCACTCGGCGGCGTGCCCGATCCCCATCGCGGCCAGCGCGATGCGTTCGAGCTGGAAGCCGTCCATGATCTGGTAGAAGCCGCGGTCGACCTCGCCGACCACGGCGTCCGCGGGGACGGTGACGTCGTCGAGCAGCACCTCGCGGGTGTCGCTGGAGTGCCAGCCCATCTTCGGCAGGGGCTCGCCCATCGAGAGTCCCGGCGTGCCCTTCTCGACGAGGAACAGCGTGACGCCGCCGCGGCCGTCGTCCCCGGTGCGGGCGGCGACGATGAGCACGTCGGCCAGCCCGGCGTTGGTGATGAACATCTTGCGCCCGTTGAGCACCCACTCGTCGCCCGCGCGGCGGGCGGTGCTGGTGATGCGGGCGACGTCGGAGCCCGTGCCGGGCTCCGTCACCGCGATCGACGCCACGGCGTCGCCGGAGGCCAGCCGGGCGAGCCAGCGTTCCTGCTGGTCCGGGCTGCCGTGCCGGACGAGGTGCGGCGCGGCCATGTAGGCACTGACCAGCGCGGTGACCGCGATGCCCCCGCTCGCCCGGCCGAGCTCCTCCGCGAGCAGCGCGACCGCGAGCCCGTCGCCGTCCGCACCGCCGAGCTCCGACGGCGTGACCAGCCCGAGCAGCCCGGCCGCGCCGAGCTGCCTTCCAGAGCTCGTCGGGGAACCGCCCCGTCGGACTCGGCCGCGTCCACCAGGGGCCGGACCTCCTTGTCGACGAACGCGCGGCAGGTCGCCCGGAAGTCCTCGTGCGCCTCGTCGAGCTCCCAGCTCATCAAGTTCCTCCATGTTCGACCGACCGGACGGTCGAACCAGTAGAGTTGCCCGCCGCAGGCATGTCAACCGCAGGCATGTCGAGGAGGGAGCCCGGATGGTCACCGCTCCGCTGTCCCGGGCCGACGCGCAGCGCCGTCGCGTGCTGGACGCCTCGGTGGAGATCTTCAGCAGGCGTGGCTTCCGGGCGACGTCGATGAACGAGATCGCCGCGGGCGTCGGGCTGTCGAAGCCGACGCTCTACCACTACTTCCGCAACAAGGAGGAGCTGCTCGTCCGGATCTACTCCGAGGTCCTCGACGAGAGCCTGCGCATGGGCCGCGCGACGATCGAGGCCGCGCCCACCGCGTTCGACGCCGTCCGCGACCTGCTCGTCTCGCGCGTCGTCTACACCTGCGAGAACCGGCAGCTCCTGAAGATCTGCTTCGAGGAGGAGGACGAGCTGCGGCCGGACCTTGCCGAGGAGCTGCTGCGCCGCCGCCGGGCGTTCGACGCGCTGTTCACCTCGGCGCTCACGAGGCACCTGAGCGCGCACCCCGGCGTCGAGCTGGGGATGACGCCCACCGTGTACGCCAACATGTGCCTGGGCGCGGTCAACTGGACCTACAAGTGGTACTCACCCGAAGGTCCGCGTACACCGGCCGAGCTGGGCCGCGAGCTGGCCGACGCGCTGCTCTGCGCGCTGCGCCCCGGGCCCGGCTGAGCGAGCACCGCTGCGACGACCGGCAGTGCCCTGTCCAGGTCGGCGCGGGTCGGACCGGCGTAACCGAGCACCAGCCCGTGCGCGGAAACGAGGGCTGGGGCCCTCGTTTCCGCGCACGGCCGGTGGTGGCGGGCCAGCCCGTCGATCACCACGCCGCGGGCGGCGGCCTCCGCGACCGCATCGCGCTCGGCCGCGGCCGAGGGCAGCACGGCGACGACGTGCGCACCCGCCTGGTCGCCGCGCGGCTCGATCCCGGCCGCCGTCAACGTCGCGACGACGGCGGCGCGCCTGCCGGCCAGCTCGCGCCGCAGCCTGCGCAGGTGCCGGGCCAGGTCGCCGCTCGCCGCGAGCGCGGCGAACACCCGCTGCCCGGCGGGCGACGGCCTGCTGCCCGTGCCGTCGCGGTGGGCGAGCACGGCCGCCCCGACCGCGGGCGGGGCGACCAGCCAGCCCACACCCAGCGTGGGGGTGAGCAGCTTGCTGGCGGTGCCCAGGTGCGCCACCACGTCCGGACCGAGCGCGGCGAGCAGCGGCAACGGGGCGACGTCGTAGCGCAGCTCGCCGTCGTAGTCGTCCTCGATCACCAGGAACCCCTCGGCCCTGGCCCGGTCGACCAGCGCCACCCGGCGGGCCGCGGAGAGGCGCGCACCCAGCGGGAACTGGTGGGCCGGGGTGCAGTACACGGCCGCGAGGCCGGGCGGCAGCGCGTCGACGACCAGTCCGGACGCGTCGACCGGGACGGGAACGACGGTCGCGCCGACCGCGGTCAGGGCCCGCACCGCGCGCTGGTACCCCGGCTCCTCGACGGCCACGCGGGCGCCGGCCGGGAACGTCCGCGCGAGCTCGGCGACGGCCGCGGTGCTCCCGCCGGTGGCCAGCACCGCTGCCCGGAGCGGCGGGCAGCCCGCGGTGGCGCAGCAGGTGCTCGACCACGGCGTCGGCGAACGCCGGGAGCCCGGCGTAGTGCGGCACCATGTCCGGCGCCGCGTCGGCGGCGGCTCGCCAGGCCCGTCGCCAGGCGGCGCGGTCGAGCACCTCCGTGCACGGCACGCCCGGCCAGAGGTCGATCGACGGCTTCGGGCCGCGCCGCTCGTCGACGGTCACGCCCTCGCGCGCGGGCGCGGCCGGGCGGGTCGGCACCGCCGTCAGGTAGGTGCCCGAGCCGCGGCGGCCGGCCACCCAGCCCTCGGCGAGGAGCTGGTCGTAGGCGGCCGCGGCCACGGTGCGGCTGACCCCGAGCGTCGCGGCGAGCGAGCGGGTCGACGGCAGCCGGTCCCCGGAGCGCAGCGTTCCGTCGGACGCCGCTGCCCGCAGCGCGCCGGCCAGCTGGACGGCCAGCGGCTCGTCGGCGTCGCGGCGGAGCACGATCGGTGGGACGTCCATCGAAGTGGCCTCCGAAATGTGTGAGAAATTGGCTATTCTACGATGCCAGTCGTCCGGCGAGACTGGTCGGGTGACGACCGAGACCCTGTCCCCCACCGCCCGCAGCACCGTCGGCCGCCTGCGCGAGCGGGCCCGCACCGACCGGTCCGAGCTGTACGCCGTCCTCGACGCCGGCATCGTCTGCCACCTGGGGATCGTCCGCGACGGCGCGCCGCTCGTGCTGCCCACCGGGCTACGGCCGGATCGGCGACACCGTCTACGTCCACGGCTCGTCCGGAGCGGCCTACCTGCGCGCGGCCCGCGCCGGCGTGCCCGTCTGCCTGACCGTCACCCACGTGGACGGGATCGTCTACGCCCGGTCGGTCTTCCACCACTCGATGAACTACCGCAGCGCGGTGGTCCACGGCACCGCCCGCGCCGTCACCGACCCCGACGAGATCCGCGCGGGCCTGCGGGCGATCGTCGAGCAGCTGGCCCCCGGCTCGTGGGACCACGCCCGGGGGCCGACCGCGAAGGAGCTGGCCGCCACCGCGGTGCTCGCCCTCGACCTCGCCGAGGCCAGCGTCAAGGTCCGCACGGGTCCGCCCGGCGACGACCAGCGCCGACATCGAGGCGGGGACGGCGTGGGCCGGCGTGCTGCCGGTGCGCACGGTCCTCGGCGCCCCCGAGCCGCTCCGGACGTCGACCTGCCGACCCCCGCCCACATCACCGGCCGCAGCTGAGCACGCCGGCCCCCTTCGCACTCTGGATGCAGAACGCGCTTCCGACACGCGGATTTTGCATCCGGAGTGCACTCTGGATGCAGAACGCGCTTCGCGGTCACGGCGGCAGAACCGCGTAGTGCATCCAGAGTGCGGACAAGGGGGCCTGCGGTCAAGGGCGAGGGGCGGGGATGTGGGGGCGCGGGGTCGTTCCGCGGGGTCACGTAACCTCGGCCCGCGTGAGCGAGCACCAGCCCTACCCCGACGCCGAGCGGCTCGACCTGGTCGAGGTCCTGCACGGCCACCGCGTCGCCGACCCCTACCGCTGGCTGGAGGATCCCGAGGACCCGCGCACCGGTCGCCTGGTCGGCGGCGCAGGACCGGCTGGCGCGCGCCCACCTCGACGCGCTGCCCGGCCGCGACGCGCTCGCCGCCCGCCTGCGCGACCTGCTGGCCGCCGGCTCGGTGTCCGCGCCGCTGTGGCGGGCGGGCCGCCGGTTCTGCACCCGCCGCGAGCCGGGGCAGGAGCACGCCGTGCTGCTACGTCCGCGAGCCCGGCGGCGCCGAGCGCGTGCTGCTCGACCCGATGGCCCTCGACCCGACCGGCCTCACCACCCTCGACGCCTGGGTGCCCGACCTGGAGGGCAGGCGGCTGGCCTACCAGCTCTCCGTCGGCGGCGACGAGCACTCGGTGCTGCACGTGCTCGACGTCGCCACCGGCGAGCGCGTCGAGGCGCCGATCGACCGGTGCCGCTACTCCGCGGTGGCGTGGCTGCCCGGCGGCGAGCGAGTTCGTCTACGTCCGCATGGTCGCCGCCGACGAGGCCGGCCCCGGCGAGCACGACCTTCCACCGCCGGGTGTGGCGGCACCGCGTCGGCACCCCGACGGAGCCGACGAGCTGATCGACGGCCCCGGCCTCTACGTCGAGCACACCTACTACGGGCGTGCGCGTCTCCCGCGACGGGCGCTGGCTGCTGGTCACCGGCAACGTCGGCACCGCGCGCCGGGACAGCGTCTGGATCGCGCCGCTCGACCTGGACGGCCCGACGCCGGCCCTGCGCCCGCTCCTCACCCAGGCCGACGACGTGCAGTGCGTCGCCTGGGTCGAGCGCGACGGCCGGCTCTACCTGCTCACCACCGACGGCGCGCCGCGCTGGCGCCTCGCCGTCACCGACCCGCGCACGCCGGGCGGGAGCACTGGCGCGAGCTGGTCGCCGAGGACCCCGACTCGGTGCTCGACGGCGTGCGCCGGCTGCAGCCGCCGGCCCGACGACACCACGGACGCGCTGCTGGTGCTGGCCCGCAGCCGCCACGCGGTCGCCGAGCTGGCGCTGCACGGCCGCCGACGGCGCCCCGCTGCGGCACCGTGCCGCTGCCCGGGCCCGGCTCGCTGACCGGCCTGTCCGTGGCCGACCGCGGCACACCCCGGAGCAGGCCGGGCCGGCTGTGGATCGGCTGGACCGACTTCGTCACCCCGCCGCCAGGTGCACCGCTTCGAGCTCCCCCGGCGAACGGCGCAGGCACGACCGTGCTGGAGGCGGCCGCCCCCGGGGCGGTCACCGTGCCCGCCGTGCGCACCGAGCAGCGCGAGTTCACCTCGGCCGACGGCACGACCGTCCGCATGTTCGTGATCACCCCGGCCGGCGCGACCAGCGGCCCGCGGCCGACGCTGGTCACCGGCTACGGCGGGTTCGGGATCAGCCGCGAGCCCGCTACACGCCGTCCGCGCTGGCCTGGGTGGCGGCGGGCGGCAGCTACGCGCTCGTCTCGCTGCGCGGCGGCGGCGAGGAGGGCGAGGAGTGGCACCTCGCGGGCAACCGCGCGAACAAGCAGAACGTGTTCGACGACCTGCACGCCGCGGCGACGCGCTGGTCGACGCCGGTGACACCACCACCGACCGGCTGGCGATCATGGGCGGGTCGCAACGGCGGGCTGCTCGTCGGCGCCGCGCTCACCCAGCGCCCCGACGCTCTACCGGGCCGTGGTCTGCTCGGCGCCGCTGCTGGACATGGTGCGCTACGAGGAGTTCTCGCTCGGCCGCACCTGGAACGACGAGTACGGCACCGCCGCCGACCCCGAGGAGCTCGGCTGGCTCCTGTCCTACTCGCCCTACCACCACGTGCGACCCGGCACCGAGTACCCGGCGGTGCTGTTCACCGTGTTCGAGTCCGACACCCGGGTCGACCCGCTGCACGCCCGCAAGATGTGCGCCGCGCTGCAGCACGCCACCACCGGCGACCCGGAACCCGGCCGATCCTGCTGCGCCGCGAGACCGACGTCGGGCACGGCGCCCGCTCGGTCTCGCGCACGCGTCGGCGCTCGCGCGTCGACCAGCTCGCGTTCCTGGCCGCGCACACCGGACTGGAGCTGACCTGATGCCGCGACACGTTCTCCGCTCAGCCCCGCCTGCGCCGACGACGCCGGCTCCTGGTGCGCCCGGTTCTACGAGTTGACCGACAACGACTTCCTCGCCCGCTCGGCCGACACCATCGTCGCCACAGGCGCTGCGGATCCTCGTTGATCGTCGTGCTCGCGCTGCTCGGCCCGGTACTTCGCTGCACCGGGCTGATCAACCGGGTCGTCGAGGGTGCCACGAGCAACCGGGTCTCCCAGCTGGTGAACCGGGCGCCCCGCAGGTGAGCCCGACGTGGCGGCGGCGGCGGCGTCGCAGCGCAGCGCCCAGCGGGCCCGCACGATCGGCTCGGTGCTGCGCTCGATCAGCTCGGCCGTCATCGGGATCGTCGCCATGATCATGGTGCTGGCCGAGTTCGGCGTCGACCTCGCGCCGATCCTGGCCTCGGCGGGCATCGTCGGCCTCGCGGTCGGGTTCGGCGCGCAGAACCTCGTCCGCGACTTCCTCTCCGGCATGTTCATGCTGCTCGAGGACCAGTACGGGGTGGGCGACATCGTCGACGTCGGCGAGGCCAGCGGCGACGGTCGAGGCCGTCGGGCTGCGGATCACGACGCTGCGCGACGTCAACGGCACCGTCTGGTACGTGCGCAACGGCGAGATCCTGCGGGTGGGCAACAAGAGCCAGGGCTACGCCGTCGCGGTGGTCGACGTGCCGGTGGCGCACAGCGCCGACATCGCCGCAGGCCACCGAGCCGCCGGCCGGGTGGCGCGCGGAGCGGGTGGCCGAGCCCGACATCGCCGAGGACGTGCTGGAGGCCCCCGAGGTGCTCGGCGTCGAGCGGGTCGGCCCCGGAGGGCGTCACGTTGCGGCTGACCGTGCGGGTGCAGCCCGGGCCAGCCAGTTCGCCGTGCAGCGCGCGCTGAACGCCGCGATCACCGACGCCTTCGACGACGCCGGGCCTCCAGCCGCGGCCCCCGGCCGACGGTCCCCCCGCCGGCTCGCGGCGCGCCGTGCCGGACTGAGTGGATGACCGTGGGACCAGAGAGTCCTCAGAACTTCTACGCCGAGGTCGGCGGCGCGCCGGTCTTCGAGAAGATCGTCGCCCGCTTCTACGAGCAGGTGCGCGACGACGAGGTGCTGCGCCCGCTCTACCCGGAGGAGGACCTCGGCCCGGCCGAGGTGCGGCTGCGGATGTTCCTCGAGCAGTACTGGGGCGGCCCGCGCACCTACTCCGACCAGCGCGGGCACCCCCGGCTGCGGATGCGGCACGCGCCGTTCCGGGTCGGCCCGATCGAGCGCGACGCCTGGCTGCGCTGCATGCGGATCGCCGTCGACGAGGCCGGTCTGGACGACGAGCACCGCGCGCAGCTGTGGCAGTACCTGCAGTACGCGGCCGCGAGCATGGTCAACTCGGACTTCTGACGCCGGGACGTGCGAATTTGGCAGGATCGCCTCCGTGCAGTGGTGGCGGGACGCCGTGATCTACCAGGTCTACGTCCGGAGCTTCTCCGACGCCGACGGCGACGGCATCGGTGACCTCGAGGGCATCCGGGCCCGGCTGGGCTACCTGGAGCTGCTCGGGGTCGACGCGCTCTGGCTCACCCCGTTCTACCCCTCCCCGATGGCCGACCACGGCTACGACGTCGCCGACCCGCGCGACGTCGACCCGCTCTTCGGCGACCTGGCCGCGTTCGACGCGCTCGTCGAGGACGCCCACCGGCACGGGATCCGGGTCACCGTCGACCTGGTGCCGAACCACACCTCCAGCGCGCACGAGTGGTTCCAGGCGGCGCTCGACTCGGCGCCGGGCAGCCCGGAGCGGGCGCGGTTCCACTTCCGGCCGGGCCGCGGCGAGGACGGCAGCGAGCCGCCGAACAACTGGACCAGCGTCTTCGGCGGCCCGGCCGCGTGACGACCCAGGCCGTCCGGGACCGGCGCCCGGTGCCGGCGGCGAGTGGTACCTGCACCTGTTCGCCGCCGACCAGCCCGACCTGAACTGGACCAACCCCGAGGTCTGGGCCGACCTGGAGAAGACGCTGCGGTTCTGGCTGGACCGCGGCGTCGACGGGTTCCGCATCGACGTCGCGCACGGCATGAGCAAGCCCGCCGGCCTGCCCGACCACGACGGCGTCGACCTGGCGCTGCTCGCCAACACCGACGACGACCCGCGCTTCGACCACGACGACGTGCACGACGTGCACCGGATGATCCGGGCGGTGATCGACCACTACCCGCGCCGGATGGCGGTCGGCGAGGTCCGGGTGGCCGACGACGACCGGTTCGCCCGCTACGTGCGCCCCGACGAGCTGCACCTGGGCTTCAACTCCCGGCTGCTGCGCGCCGCGTTCGACGCGCCGCGGTCCGGGAGGCCATCGAGCACTCGCTCGCGGCGGCCGAGGCGGTCGGCGCGCCGCCGACGTGGACCCTGTCCAACCACGACGTGTCGCGGCCGGTCACCCGCTACGGCGGCGGCGCCGTCGGCCGGCCCGGGCCCGGGCGATGGCGCTGGTCGAGCTGGCGCTGCCCGGCGCGGTGTACCTCTACAACGGCGAGGAGCTCGGGCTGCCCGACGTCGACCTGCCCGACGACGCGCTGCAGGACCCGGTGTGGGAGCGCTCGGGCCGCACCGAGCGCGGCCGCGACGGCTGCCGGGTGCCGATCCCGTGGGAGGGCGGGCCGCCCGGGTTCGGGTTCACCACCGGCACCCCGTGGCTGCCGATGCCGCCGGAGTAGGCGCGCTGACCGTGGCCGAGCAGCTCGAGGACACCGACTCGACGCTGTCGCTGTTCCGCCGCGCGCTGGAGCTGCGCAAGCGCGCACCCGGGCTTCGACGGGCGGCGACGTGGAGTGGTTCGGCGCCCCGGCGGGCTGCCTGGCGTTCCGCCGGACGGGATCGACGCTGGTCTGCGCGCTGAACACCTCCGACGGCCGCGGTGCCGCTGCCGCCCGGCGACGTGCTGCTGGCCAGCGGCCCGCTCACCGACGGCCTGCTCCCGCCGGACACCGCCGCCTGGCTCGCCTGACGCCGTCCCGGGATGTCAGGAAAGCCACGTTCAGGTCACCAGCGTGTCAGGAAAGTGGCTTTCCTGACACCCGGCGGCCCGACGCCCTCAGACCGGAGCAGGGGCAGCGACGTGACCCGGCGGCGCACCACGGCGCCGTAGCGGGCGTCGAGCCGCAGCCAGGAGCCGGTGGCCGAGACCCGCACCGGTCGGCGTCGGCCTCGGCTCCGAGGAAACCCATGCCCGACAGCGCGAACAGGCACCGCAGCGGCACCCGGACCGCCGGGCCGGCCGCGGCCGTGACGGTCAGGACGGTCTGGTCCAGCAGCGACGCCGGCGGGCCGAGCGGCCCGGCGTTCTCCCGCGCCAGCGCGAGCCCGCGCTCGGTGAGGCCGTCGAGCTCGGCGGCGGGCACGTCGTCGACCCGCGACCACCCGTCGTCGGGCGGCAGCTCGCCCTGCCACAGCGCGCCCGACGCCGGGGTCGACCGTCGCCGCCCGCTCGACGGCCAGCGCGGTGAGCAGCCCGATCGCCGGCACCGTGACGTCGGCCGGGCTCCAGCTCGCCGCGCACGGTCCGGGTGGCGAGCACGTCGAACGGCGTCGGCGCCCACGCCGTGACGGTCCCGGCCCGACGCGCGCGCAGCCGCACCGCCGCCGTCGTGTCCAGCCGCACCACCCGGGCGACGAACGCGCCGAGGTCGGCGCGCTCCCCGGGGTCGGGCAGGTGCAGCGAGGTCACGGCACCGTCCGCCCACCGGGCCGAGGAACGCCCGCTCGTCGGTGGTCAGCCGGCGCGGGCGCTGGGCGTCGAGGTCGAAGGTGGCCATCCGGGTCCACGCCATGACCGCGACCGGGTCGTCCTCGGCCGGCCCGTCGTGCAGCTCGTAGGAGATCCGGAACGACGCGGCGCGCAGCTCGTCGACCCACATCGCCACCCGCAGCCGGCCGCGCCGCGGTAGGCGACCTGGCGCCGGTAGTCCACGTTCAGCCCGGCGACCAGCAGCCCGGCGGCGAATCCGGCGATCCCGTCGTCGCCCGCGGCGTCGAACAACAGCCCGATCCGCGCCTCCTCCAGCAGCGTCACCGCGCTGGCGTGGTTGAGGTGCCGGTAGGAGTCCTGGTCGGTCCAGCGCAGCGGGACCTGCGCGACGAAGCGAGCCACGCCGCACACCCTCTCAAACGGACGGACGTGCGCCGGCGGGGAGGCTTCAGCGGGCCAGCCCGCGCAGCTGCCGGGACACCACCGACAGCGTGGCCAGATCGAGCTGGCCCGCCGTTCCGACCTCGTGCAGCGCGGCGCGGGCCCGCACCAGCCGCGACGCGTTGGCCTGCTCCCACTGCGCGATCGGCCTCGACACCGGGTGCCCGGGCGCGGCCTCGCGCAGCGCGTCCAGGGTGATCGCCCGCAACGAGCCGTACAGGTCGTCGCGCAGGGCGAGCCGGGCCAGCGCGTGCCACCGGTCGCCGCGCTCCAGCGCGCTGACCGAGGTCAGCGCCAGGTCGATGCCCGAGGTGCTCGGACAGCGCGTAGTAGAGCTCGGCCACCTCCGCCGGGTCGCGGGGCTCGCGGTCCCGCTCGGACAGCTCGGTCAGCTCGACGACGTCGAGCAGCCCGTAGCCGTAGATCAGCGCGGCGGACCGCTGCGGCGCAGCTCGCCGGCACCCCGGCCGCGCAGCTCGGCCGCGTGCCTCCTCCACCACCTCGAGCTCCCGCCCGCGCAGCAGCCCGGGCAGCCTCCGCCAGGAGCGCGCGCACGGTGACGCCGAACCGGGCGGTCTCCGCCCCGACCGCCAGCGGCTGCGGCCGGTTGGTGAGGAACCAGCGCGAGGCGCGGTCCAGCAGCCGGCGCGAGTCCAGCACGATGGCGTCCGAGACGGCGGTCGGGATCCCCGGCCCCGCGCAGCTCCGCCCACAGCGCGGGCAGGTCGAACACCGCGGTGGTCACCGCGTAGGCGCGCACGGCGTCGCCGACGCCGGCGGACATCTCCTCGCCCAGCCGGAACGCGTAGGTCATGCCGCGCGCCGTCGACCATCTCGTTGACCAGCAGCGTGGTGACGATCTCCCGGCGCAGCGGGTGTCCGGTCATCGCCGCCGGGAACCGCTCGCGCAGCGCCTGCGGGAAGTACTCCGGCAGCCGCGCCGCGAACGCGGGGACGTCGGGCAGGTCGGTGGCGAGCACCTGCGCGGTGAGGTCGAGCTTCGTGTGCGCGAGCAGCGTGGCCAGCTCCGGGCTGGACAGCCCCTTGCCCGCGGCCTCCAGCGCGGCGAAGCCGGCGTCGTCGGGCAGCACCTCGAGCTCGCGGTCCAGCCGGTGCGCGCCGCCAGGTCGGTGATCAGGCGGGCGTGCACGCTGACCATCGCGCGGGCGTGCGCGCGGCCGACGCCGAGCACCTCGTTCTGGTCGCGGTTGTCGGCGAGCACCAGCTCGGCGACCTCGTCGGTCATCTCGGCGAGCACCGCGTTGCGCGCCTCGCGGTCCAGCTCGCCCGCGTCGACCAGCCGGTCCAGCAGGATCTTGATGTTGACCTCGTGGTCGGAGCAGTCCACGCCCGCCGAGTTGTCGATCGCGTCGGTGTTGATCTTGCCCGCCGGTGCGGGCGAACTCGATGCGGCCGCGCTGGGTGAGCCCCAGGTTGCCGCCCTCGCCGACGACCTTGACCCGCAGCTCGTTGCCGTCGGCGCGGACGGCGTCGTTGGCCTTGTCGCCCGCGTCGGCGTGCGTCTCGGTGGACGCCTTGACGTAGGTGCCGATGCCGCCGTTCCACAGCAGGTCGGCCGGGGCGCGCAGGATCGCCGCGATCAGCTCGGGCGGGCTCAGCTTCTCCACGTCGTCGGCCAGCCCGAGCGCGGCCCGCATCTCCGGCCCGACCGGCACCGACTTCGCCGTGCGCGGCCACACCCCGCCGCCCGCGCTGATCGCGGCCCGGTCGTAGTCGTCCCACGAGGAGCGGGGCAGCGCGAACATGCGCTCCCGCTCGGCGAAGGAGCGTGCGGCGTCCGGGTCGGGGTCGACGAAGACGTGCCGGTGGTCGAACGCCGCGAGCAGCCGGATGTGCGGCGAGAGCAGCATCCCGTTGCCGAAGACGTCGCCGGACATGTCGCCGACGCCGACCACGGTGAACTCCTCGGTCTGGGTGTCCACGCCGAGCTCGCGGAAGTGCCGCTTGACGCTCTCCCACGCGCCCCGGGCGGTGATCCCCATCGCCTTGTGGTCGTAGCCGACCGAGCCGCCGGAGGCGAACGCGTCGCCGAGCCAGAACCCGTAGGAGGCGGCGACCTCGTTGGCGGTGTCGGAGAACTTCGCGGTGCCCTTGTCGGCCGCCACCACCAGGTAGGAGTCGTCGCCGTCGTGGCGCACCACGTCCGGCGGCGGCACGTGGTGGTGTCGCCCCGTCGGGCCACGAGGTTGTCGGTGACGTCGAGCAGCCCGGAGATGAAGATGCGGTAGCAGGCCTCGACCTCGTCCGGGCCGGCGTCGTCGCCGCGCACGACGAACCCGCCCTTCGCCCCGACCGGCACGATCACCGCGTTCTTCACCGCCTGCGCCTTGACCAGGCCGAGGATCTCGGTGCGGTAGTCCTGCGGGCGGTCCGACCAGCGCAGACCGCCGCGGGCGACCGGCCCGAAGCGCAGGTGCACGCCCTCCACCCGCGGCGAGTAGACGAAGATCTCGAACCTCGGCCGCGGCGCCGGCATGTCCGGCACCGCCGACGGGTCGATCTTGAACGAGAAGAACGGCCGCTCGCGGAACCAGTTGGTGCGCAGGGTCGCGGTGATCATCGCCAGGTAGCGCGCAGGATGCGGTCGGCGTCCAGGCCGGTGACGGCGTCGATCCGGGCGGTGCACCTCGGCCAGCGCGGCCTCGACCGCCGCGTCCCTGCCGTCGACGGCCGGGTCGAACCGGGCCCGGAACAGCGCGAGCAGGGCGCGGGCGACGTCCGGGTGGGCGAGCAGCGTGTCCGCGATGTACTGCGGGCCGTAGGTCACGCCGAGCTGGCGGGCGTAGCGGGCGTAGGCGCGCAGCACCGCGACCTCGCGCCACGGCAGGCCGGCGCGCAGCACCAGCGCGGAGAACCGGTCGGTCTCCGCGTCGCCGCGCCAGGCCGCGCTGAACGCCGCGCAGAACCCGTCCTCGGCGTCGGCGTTGCTCGGCGACGGCGGCACGCGTGGCGTCGTCCAGCCGCAGGCCGAAGTCGTAGAGCCAGCAGCGCAGGCCGTCGGGCCGCACGAACTCCGCCGGATGCTCGTCGAGCACGTCCACGCCGAGCTGCTGCAGCAGCGGCAGCACGGCGGTGAGCGTGGCCGGGGCGCCGGCCAGGTAGAGGGTGAACCGGCGGTCCTCCGGCCGTCGGCGAGCCGGTAGAGCCGCACGTCGAAGTCGCCGGGGCCGCTCAGCGCCGCGATGCGGCGCAGGTCCTCGACCGCCCGCTCCGGGTCGACGGCCGCCTTGTAGGCCTCCGGGACGCCGGGCAGCAGCGCGGCGGCGTCTCCGGTGCACTCCGGCCGCGACAGCAGCCGGTCGTCCCAGGTGCGGACCGCCTCGGTCAGCTCGTCCTGCAGCGCGGCGACGTCGATCTCGCCGAAGCCGGCGGCGTCGGCGTCGGCCTGCACGGTGAAGTGCACCAGCGCCAGGCTGGACTCCGACACCCGCGCGGTGTGGTCGACCGAGCGCCCGCCGAGCCGGCGCTGCAGCACGTCGGCCATCGCCAGCCGCGACGACGTGGTGTACCGGTCGCGCGGCAGGTAGACCAGCGCAGAGACGAACCGGCGGTACGGGTCGGGGCGCAGGAACAGGCGCACCGCGCGCCGCCCGGCCACGGCGAGCACGCCGACCGCGGTGTCGTGCAGGACCTGCTCGCTCGCGCTGAACAGCTCCTCGCGCGGCAGCCCGGAGATCACCTCCAGCATCCGCTGGCCGGAGTAGGAGTCCAGCGGGAACCCGGCGCGGCGGATCGCCCCGCGCACCCGGCATCGACCACCGGGATGTCGAGCACGCTCTCGTACAGCGCGGAGACGGTGAGCGTGCCGAGGAAGCGGTGCTCGCCGGTGAGGCGGCCGTCGCCGTCGAAGGTGCGCACCGCGAGGTAGTAGGGGTGCACCGGGCGCAGCGGGCCGGGCAGCGTTCGCGCGGGTGATCACCAGCAGCGTCGCGCACGCCGCCGGCACCGTGTCGGCGCCCGGGGCGAACTCCCGGGTGAGCTCGGTGTCCCGGCGCAGGACCCCCAGCGCGGACGCCGGGTCGGACCGCATCGCGAGGCGCCCGTCGGCGCCCTCGCCGGAGACCGCGTAGTAGCGGTAGCCGAGGAAGGTGAAGTGGCCGTCGGCGAGCCAGCGCAGCAGCTCGGCCACGTCGGCCGGCCTCGTGCCTCGGCGGCTGCCCGCCGGCTCCCGGTCGGCAGCTCGTCGGCGAGCTCGCGGGCCCGCGCGACCATCGCCTCCGCATCGCCCACGACCTCGCGGACGTCGCGCAGCACGCCGCGCAGCTCGCCCTCGAGCTCGGCCGGGGTGGCCGTGAGCGGTGCCAGGTCGAGGTGGATCCAGGACTCGACGAGCGCATCCGGGCGGCGGGGCGCCCGGGTCGGCTCCGGTGAGCACCTCGGCCAGCTCGCCGTCCGCGTCGCGGCGGACGACGACGATCGGGTGGATCACCCGCTGCACGTCGCCGCCGGCCCGGGCCACCCCGGCCAGCACGGACTCGACGAGGAACGGCATGTCGTCGGTGACGATCTCCGACCACCGGCCCGCCCGCCGGCCTCCGGGTCACCCGCGCCGGGATCGCCGTCGCGGACGCGGATCAGGGTCTCGCCCGGCGTCTGGCGCGCCGCCAGCCGGCGGTGGGAGCGGGCCGCGGCGAGCAGCAGCGGCATGTGGTCGCCGGTGATCCGCTCCAGGTCGGGGGAGTGGCGCGCGTAGAGCGCACCCAGCTCGACCAGCTCGGGATCGCTCGCGGCCGCTGCCGCAGGCTCACCGGTGCGGGTCATCACAGCAGCTCCCCGCTCGTGGACGTCGTCGGCCTCGCCACCCTAGTCCCGTTCCCGGCCCGTCCTCGGCGGCGGCCGCCTCGCATCCGGCACCGCGAACCCGACCGTCCTGCGCCCGCCGGCTCAGTCGCGCGTGAGCTTGCGGTGGGTCACCCGGTGCGGCCGGGCCGCCTCCACGCCGAGCCGTTCGATCTTGTTCTTCTCGTACGACTCGAAGTTGCCCTCGAACCAGAACCAGGCCGCCGGGTTCTCGTCGGTGCCCTCCCACGCCAGGATGTGGGTGACGACGCGGTCGAGGAACCACCGGTCGTGGGAGATGACCACGGCGCATCCCGGGAACTGCTCGAGCGCGTTCTCCAGCGACGAGAGCGTCTCGACGTCGAGGTCGTTGGTCGGCTCGTCGAGCAGGATCAGGTTGCCGCCCTGCTTGAGGGTGAGCGCCAGGTTCAGCCGGTTGCGCTCACCGCCGGACAGCACCCCCGCCGGTTTCTGCTGGTCCGGTCCCTTGAACCCGAACGCCGCGACGTAGGCCCGCGACGGCATCTCGATCTGGCCGACCTGGATGTGGTCGAGCCCGTCGGAGACCACCTCCCACACGTTCTTCTTCGGGTCGATCCCGCAGCGGTTCTGGTCGACGTAGGACAGCCGGACCGTGTCACCGACCCGCACCGTGCCCGAATCGGCGTGCTCCAGCCCGACGATCGTCTTGAACAGCGTGGTCTTCCCGACGCCGTTGGGTCCGATCACCCCGACGATGCCGTTGCGGGGCAGGGAGAACGACAGGTCCTTGATGAGGACGCGCCCGTCGAACCCCTTGTCGAGGTGGTCGACCTCCACCACGACGTTGCCCAGCCGCGGCCCGGCCGGGATCTGGATCTCCTCGAAGTCGAGCTTGCGGTGCTTCTCCGCCTCGGTGGCCATCTCCTCGTACCGCTGCAGGCGCGCCCTGCTCTTCGCCTGCCTCGCCTTCGCCCCGGACCGCACCCACGCCAGCTCGTCGGTGAGGCGCTTCTGCAGCTTGGCGTCCTTGCGGCCCTGGACCGCGAGGCGCGCGGCCTTCTTCTCGAGGTAGGTCGAGTAGTTGCCCTCGTACGGGAAGGCGCGGCCGCGGTCGAGCTCCAGGATCCACTGCGCCACGTTGTCGAGGAAGTAGCGGTCGTGGGTGACGGCGAGGACGGCACCGGGGTAGCCGGCGAGATGCTGCTCCAGCCAGAGCACGCTCTCCGCGTCGAGATGGTTCGTCGGCTCGTCGAGCAACAGCAGGTCCGGCTTGCTGAGCAGCAGCTTGCACAGCGCCACCCGGCGGCGTTCACCGCCGGAGAGCATGCGAGACCGGCGCGTCGGGCGGCGGGCACCGCAGGGCGTCCATCGCCTGGTCCAGCTGCGAGTCGAGCTCCCACGCGTCGGCGTGGTCGAGGACCTCCTGCAGCTGCCCCATCTCCTCCATCAGCTCGTCGGAGTAGTCGGTGGCCATCTTCTCGGCGATCTCGTTGAACCGGTCGAGCTGGGACTTGATCTCGCCCAGCCCCTCCTCGACGTTGCCGAGTACGGTCTTGTCCTCGTTCAGCGGCGGCTCCTGCTGGAGGATGCCGACCGTGGCCCCCGGGGCCAGCAGGCCGTCGCCGTTGTTGGGATGTTCCAGACCGGCCATGATCTTGAGGACCGTCGACTTGCCGGCGCCGTTCGGCCCGACCACCCCGATCTTCGCGCCCGGGAGGAACTTCGAGCGTCACGTCGTCCAGGATGACCTTGTCGCCGTGTGCCTTACGGACCTTCTGCATGGTGTAGATGAACTCCGCCACGCCCACGATGGTAGTTCCGTGCCCGTCAGACCCGGACGGCCGCCTCGACGGCCGGGCGTTGCCCGGCTCCACGGGGACCGTCGGTCGCCGTCGCGGCGGCTGCGCCGTCCGCCGGCGCGCCCCGTCCCGGCGGCTCGGCGTCCCCGTCCGGCGCGCCGGCGGAGCGCTGCTCCGGGATGCCGGGCGCCGACGACCGGGCTCGGGCGCCGTCGGCCCGCTTGGTGCGGGTGACCGCCGCCGTGCAGCGGGTGAGGTCCGGACCGACCGCCAGCGCCTCCATCTCGGTCACGGAGTGCCGCTGGCCCTCCTTGTCGTAGGAGCGGCTGTAGACCCGCCCGTGCACGACGATCGGATCCCCCACGACGAACGACGCGTGCACGTTCTCGGCCAGCTTCCGCCAGCAGCTGACGGGCGTGTAGAGCGTGTCACCGTCCACCCAGCCCTCGGTGGCCCGGTCGAAGCGCCGCTCGTTGCTCGCGACGCGGAAGTTCACGACGGTCGTGCCGTCGGCGAGCCGGCGCTTGTTGACCGGCGTGATCAGCGTTGCCGATCACGGTCGTGTACGTCTCGTACATCGTGTCTCTCCTTCGCTCGATGACTGGTCTCGCGAGATCAAGACTGGCGCGGGCCGCGACGTGCAGCCAAATGGCAGGCGCCGGCCTGTGGACAGCCGGCACCGCACTGTGGACAACCGGCCGTCGTCGCCGGCCGGCGCGCCGAAACTGTCGGTACGAGCTGGTAGCGGGCGACTGTGAGAACGCAAAAAAGTGGGCCCCTGCCTGGCGGCGGGGGCCCACTGTATTGGTTTGATGTCGGCGGCGACCTACTCTCCCACACCCTGGCGAGTGCAGTACCATCGGCGCTGGAGGGCTTAGCTTCCGGGTTCGGGATGGGACCGGGCGTTTCCCCTCCGCCATAACCACCGACAACACTATCCAATTATCTGATCGTGCACCGGACCCGGACTGAGTCCGGGCCCCGATGCACACAATTGTGTTTGTGTGTTCAGGGTCGCACAGTGGATGCAAACAACTTGTTGTGAACAAGCCCTCGGCCTATTAGTACCAGTCAACTCCACCCCTCACCGGGCTTCCATCTCTGGCCTATCAACCCCATGGTCTGTGGGGGGCCTTAACCACGCAAGGTGGTGGGAGACCTCATCTTGGAACGAGCTTCCCGCTTAGATGCCTTCAGCGGTTATCCCTTCCGAACATAGCCAACCAGCCATGCCCCTGGCGGGACAACTGGCACACCAGAGGTTCGTCCGTCCCGGTCCTCTCGTACTAGGGACAGCCTTCCTCAAGTCTCCTGCGCGCGCGGCGGATAGGGACCGAACTGTCTCACGACGTTCTAAACCCAGCTCGCGTACCGCTTTAATGGGCGAACAGCCCAACCCTTGGGACCTACTCCAGCCCCAGGATGCGACGAGCCGACATCGAGGTGCCAAACCATGCCGTCGATATGGACTCTTGGGCAAGATCAGCCTGTTATCCCCGGGGTACCTTTTATCCGTTGAGCGACACCCCTTCCACCAGGTGGTGCCGGATCACTAGTCCCGACTTTCGTCCCTGCTCGACCTGTCAGTCTCACAGTCAAGCTCCCTTGTGCACTTACACTCAACACCTGATTGCCAACCAGGCTGAGGGAACCTTTGGGCGCCTCCGTTACATTTTGGGAGGCAACCGCCCCAGTTAAACTACCCACCAGGCACTGTCCCTGAACCAGATCATGGCCCGAGGTTGAGACACCCAATTCGACCAGAGTGGTATTTCAACAACGACTCCACAACCACTGGCGTGGCCGCTTCACAGTCTCCCACCTATCCTACACAAGCCGAACCGAGCACCAATACCAAGCTGTAGTAAAGGTCCCGGGGTCTTTCCGTCCTGCCGCGCGTAACGAGCATCTTTACTCGTAGTGCAATTTCGCCGAGTCTGTGGTCGAGACAGCGCCCAAGTCGTTACGCCATTCGTGCAGGTCGGAACTTACCCGACAAGGAATTTCGCTACCTTAGGATGGTTATAGTTACCACCGCCGTTTACTGGCGCTTAAATTCTCCGCTTCGCCCCGAAGGACTAACAGGTCCTCTTAACGTTCCAGCACCGGGCAGGCGTCAGTCCGTATACATCGTCTTGCGACTTCGCACGGACCTGTGTTTTTAGTAAACAGTCGCTTGGGCCTGGTCTCTGCGACCGCCCACCCCTAGCCCGCAAGGAGCTTCAGAGCAGACGGCCCTCCTTCTCCCGAAGTTACGGGGGTATTTTGCCGAGTTCCTTAACCACAGTTCACTCGATCGCCTCGGTATTCTCTACCTGACCACCTGTGTCGGTTTGGGGTACGGGCCGCAACAGCACTCGCTAGAGGCTTTTCTCGGCAGCATGGGATCACCCTACTTCGCCTCAATCGGCTACGCATCACCTCTCACCCCCGCATCAAATGCAGACACCCGGATTTACCTAGATGTCGGGCTACGGGCTTACACCAGGACAACCACCGCCTGGCGGGACTACCCTCCTGCGTCACCCCATCGCTTGCCTACTACCGGATCGGGTCCCACGCTCCCCCGACAAACCACCCCGAAGGGCGGTCAACGGGTTCGGATGGTTAGCATCACCGGCCTCGCCACGGACGCACTATCACGGGCACGGGAATATCAACCCGTTGTCCATCGACTACGCCTGTCGGCCTCGCCTTAGGTCCCGGCTCACCCTGGGCGGATTAACCTGGCCCAGGAACCCTTGGTCATTCGGCGGCAGAGGTTCTCACTCTGCATTCGCTACTCATGCCTGCATTCTCACTCGCACACCCTCCACCCCTCGGTCACCCCGAGCCGCTTCACCGGATGCACGACGCTCCCCTACCCAACACCACGACTACACCAACCACACGAAACCAGCCGGCGGATCACATGCGGCATTGCCACGGCTTCGGCGGTGCGCTTGAGCCCCGCTACATTGTCGGCGCAGGACCACTTGACCAGTGAGCTATTACGCACTCTTTAAAGGGTGGCTGCTTCTAAGCCAACCTCCTGGTTGTCTGGGCGATCCCACATCCTTTCCCACTTAGCGCACGCTTAGGGGCCTTAGCCGGTGATCTGGGCTGTTTCCCTCTCGACTACGAAGCTTATCCCCCGCAGTCTCACTGCCGCGCTAGAAATACCGGCATTCGGAGTTTGGTTGAGTTCAGTAAGCTTGTCGGCCCCCTAGCCCATCCAGTGCTCTACCTCCGGCATCCACCACACGACGCTGCACCTAAATGCATTTCGGGGAGAACCAGCTATCACGGAGTTTGATTGGCCTTTCACCCCTACCCACAGCTCATCCCCCAGGTTTTCAACCCTGGTGGGTTCGGGCCTCCACGACGTCTTACCGTCGCTTCACCCTGGCCATGGGTAGATCACTCCGCTTCGGGTCTACACCCCGCGACTCCACCGCCCTATTCGGACTCGCTTTCGCTACGGCTACCCCACACGGGTTAACCTCGCCACGAAGCATAACTCGCAGGCTCATTCTTCAAAAGGCACGCCATCACCCAAACAAGTCCAGGCTCTGACGGCTTGTAGGCACACGGTTTCAGGTACTATTTCACTCCCCTCCCGGGGTACTTTTCATCTTTCCCTCACGGTACTAGTCCGCTATCGGTCACCAGGGAGTATTTAGGCTTACCGGGTGGTCCCGGCAGATTCACAGCAAATTCCACGAGCTCGCTGCTACTCGGGAATACAGTCCACACCACACGCAGTGTTTTCGCGTACGGGGCTCTCACCCACTACGGCGACCCTTTCCAGAAATCTTCCGCTAACACCACGCAACAATGCCGCAGAGACGGCAGTCCCCACACGACCACATCCCACAACACCCACACCGCAACGCCTGCCGGCTTGACACGAGCATAGGTTTAGCCTCATCCGCTTTCGCTCGCCACTACTCACGGAATCACGGTTGTTTTCTCTTCCTGTGGGTACTGAGATGTTTCACTTCCCCACGTTCCCCCCCACCACCTATGTATTCAGCAGTGGGTAACACCCCATGACGGGTGCTGGGTTTCCCCATTCGGACACCCTCGGATCACAGCTCGGTTGACAACTCCCCGAGGACTATCGCGGTCTCCCACGTCCTTCATCGGCTCCTGATGCCTAGACATCCACCATGTGCCCTTACACACTTGATCACAACAAGATGCTCGCATCCACTATGCAACACTCAACACACAACCACACCCCAACCCCACAACCACCACCACACCCAC